>NZ_CP011801.1:0-1277500 GCF_001273775.1 Nitrospira moscoviensis
TGGAGAACCGGATGACTCCCTGTAGAGAGACTGGCGAGAGGCTGGTCTCTAGATCCCGGTGACTCGACAAGACCCGAGGCAACGTGTTATTGACCTCCGCCGCCGGTCCTGAAAAGGCCCCGGACGGAGAAGGAAGGATCGAGGTTATCCACAGGTGTGAATAAGCCTGTGTATTAAGCGTGTGCATATGGAATGTCACGATTTATGAGTGTCGATACGGTGTGGCAAGAGGCGCTGCATTACATCCAGGGGAAGGTCCCCAAGCAGGTCTACGACACCTGGTTTACCCCCGTTCATCTGGATCGGATCGAAAACTCCACCGCCCATATCGGCGTCCCCAATAAGTTTTTCGGAGACTGGCTCCATACTCACTATGGACCTCTGCTTGCGGAGGCCGTTGCGACGGCCAGAGGCGGCGGCGACCTGGCGGTGAACTTCGTCGTCTTCCAGAAATCGCCGGCCCGGCCCGTGGAACCTCAGGCGGTCTTGAATGCTGCAAAAGCGGCGAGTCCGGCCAAGCCTCGTCGCGGCATTCAACTTAACCCGAAGTATACGTTCAAGAATTTCGTGGTCGGCGCCGGCAATCAATTTGCCCATGCGGCTTGTATGGCGGTCGCCGAGCAGCCCGGCAAGGCCTACAATCCGCTGTTCATCTACGGCGGCGTGGGCTTGGGGAAGACACACCTGCTCAACGCGATCGGCAACCACGTCGCCGAACACACCGATCTGCGCATCGCGTACCTGACGACGGAACAGTTCACCAACGAAGTCATCAACTCGATCCGCTACGACAAGATGATGGACCTCCGCAAACGCTACCGGCACATCGACATGCTGATGATCGACGACATTCAATTCCTGGCCGGGAAGGAGCGCACGCAGGAGGAGTTCTTCCACACATTCAATGCCCTGTACGAAGCCCACAAACAGATCGTCCTGTCGAGCGACCGGTTTCCGAAAGACATGCCCGACATCGAGGAGCGCCTCCGCTCCCGGTTCGAATGGGGTCTCATCGCGGACCTGCAGCCGCCCGATGTCGAGACGCGCATCGCCATTCTGCGAAAGAAGTCCGAGGACGAGGGTGTCACGCTGCCGGAGGACGTCATTCAGTTCCTGTCCACGACGATGAAGAGCAACATCCGGGAGTTGGAAGGCAGTTTGGTGCGGCTGGGCGCCTATGCCTCGCTCACCGGCCAGGTCATCACGCTGGAGATGGCCAAGACCGTCTTGCGCGATCTGATCGGCGACAAAAAGAAGGTCGTCGCCATGGAAGACATCCAGGAAGCGGTCTGTGCGCAGTTCCATGTGAAGATGACGGAACTGAAGTCCCGCCGTCGCAGCAAAACGCTGGTGCATCCGCGCCAGATCGCCATGTATCTCTGCCGCGAGCTGACCGATGCGTCGTATCCGGAGATCGGACGGCATTTCGGCGGCAAGGACCATACCACCATCATTCACGCCTGCCGTCAGGTGGCCAAGGCGAAAGAGAGCGACCACGCGCTGCATCAGACGCTGGAAAGCTTGAAGGAACAGATTCTGCGCAGTTAGGGGCCTCCAAGGGAGAACGCGCCATGAAAGTACGCATTGGGCGGGACGAACTGCTGACCGGACTCCAGCGGGTGCAAGGAGTCGTCGAGAAGCGCAACACGATGCCGATTCTCTCCAACATTCTACTGGAGGCCAAGCAGGAAGGGGCGGAGATCGTCGCGACGGATCTCGAAATCGGCATGCGGGGCCTGTACAAAGCGACGGTCCTCCAACCCGGCGGCGTGACGGTGTCGGCCCGCAAGCTCTATGAGATCATCAAAGAACTTCCGGCGGGGGACATTGAATTGACCGCCGGCGACAATAATTGGACGACGATCCAAGCCGGAAAAAGCCAGTTCAAGGTGGTCGGTCTGCCGAGCGCGGAATATCCGGCGCTGCCGGCCATTGAGCGGGAGGGCCTCACGCCGCTGGCCGGCGAGGGTCTGCTGGAGCTGATCCGGAAGACGCTCTTCGCCGCCGGCGACAACGACGCCCGGTACATCCTGAACGGACTGCTCGTCACGCTCGTCATGACGGAGAAGAAAACCTCCCTCCGCCTGGTCGGCACCGACGGCCATCGGTTGGCCGTCGCCGAACAGGAAGTGAGCAAGACGGGCAGCAAGACGGGGCCGCAGGAGATCAAAGCCATCATCCCGAAGAAAGCGGCGCAGGAGATGCGGCGCCTGTTGGAAGAGGGCGGCGACGGCGAGCCGTTGATCGGGTTCACCAAGAATCTGATGATCTTCCGCAAAAGCGGGCTGCTGCTGACCTCGCGGTTGATGGAAGGGAATTATCCGAACTACCAGCAAGTCATTCCGAAAGAAGGCGGCAGGAAGATCAGCGTGAACCGCACCGAATTGGAAAGCGCGCTGCGACGCGTGTCGGTGCTCTCGAAAGACAAGGCCAACGCCGTGAAGGTATCGTTCGGGTCCGGCAAAATGACGCTGTTCTCCAGCAACCCGGATTTCGGAGAAGCCACCGAAGAATTGACCGCGCGGTACGAAGGTGAGGCGCTGAGCACGGGCTTCAATGCCCGCTATCTGCTCGACGTGTTCAGCGTGATGGACGGCGAGACGATTTCGCTCCAGATGGACACGCCGCTGAGCCCCTGTTTGATTCAGGAACCGGAAAGCCCGGGCTTTAAATGTGTCGTCATGCCGATCAAGATTTAGACGGATGCTGAACTGAGTAGGAGCCTATGGCCACCGAAGACACTCAACCCAAGCCGAAGTCCGACAGCTACAGCGCCGACCAGATCAAAGTCCTCGAAGGGCTCGATGCGGTCCGCAAGCGGCCGGCCATGTACATCGGCAGCACGGGCGTGGACGGCCTGCACCACCTGGTCTACGAAGTCGTCGACAACAGCGTCGACGAGCATATGGCGGGGTTCGGCGAAACGATCGAGGTCACGATCCACATCGACGGCAGCGTGACGGTCGTCGACAACGGCCGCGGCATCCCCACTGGCCTGCACCCGACCCAGAAGAAATCCGCCGCCGAAGTGGCGCTGACCGTGCTGCACGCCGGCGGTAAATTCGAGCAGGGCGCCTACACGGTGTCCGGCGGCTTGCACGGCGTCGGGATCTCGGTCGTCAACGCGCTGTCGGAATGGCTGGAATTGGAAATCTGGCAGGACGGCCAGGTCTTCGAACAGCGGTACGAGCGCGGGAAACCCGGCGCGCCGCTGAAGAGCACCGGAAAAACCAAGCGCCGCGGCACGAAGGTCCGCTTCAAACCGGACGGCCAGATCTTCGAGACCCTGGACTTCAGCTTCGACGTGCTGGCGCAGCGCCTGCGCGAACTGGCCTTCCTCAACAAAGGGCTCGAGATTACGCTCAGGGACGAGCGCAAAGAGCCGGTCAAAGAGCAGATCTTCTTGTACAAGGGCGGCATCATTTCCTTCGTCGAGCATTTGAACGAAGCCAAAACGCCGCTGCACAAGCCCATCTACGTCAAGGTCGAGAAGGCGGAAATGATTCTGGAGGTCGCCCTCCAGTACAACGACAGCTACGCGGAGAATCTGTTCTCCTTCGCCAACAACATCAACACGAAGGAAGGCGGCACCCATCTGGTCGGCTTCAAAGCCGCGCTCACCCGCACCATCAACACTTACGCCAACGCCAACGACCTGCTCAAAGAGACGGAATCGCTGACCGGCGACGACGTGCGCGAAGGGCTCACGGCGGTCGTGAGCGTGAAGGTCCGCAACCCGCAGTTCGAAGGCCAGACCAAGGCGAAGCTGGGCAACAGCGAAGTGAAGGGCGTCGTCGAAGCCGCCGTCAACGAGGCGCTGGGCAACTACTTCGAAGAAAACCCGCCGGTCGCCCGCAAGATCATCGGCAAGGCGGTCGATGCGGCGCGCGCACGGGAGGCGGCCCGGAAAGCCAAGGAACTCATCCGCCGCAAGAGCGCACTGGACGGCGGCTCACTCCCCGGCAAGCTGGCGGACTGCTCCGAAAAAGACCCGGCGATGAGCGAGCTCTACATCGTCGAGGGAGATTCGGCCGGCGGCTCGGCGAAGCAGGGCCGGGACCGGAAATTCCAGGCCATCCTGCCGCTCAAGGGCAAGATCCTGAACGTCGAGAAGGCCCGCTTCGACAAGATGCTCACCAGCGACGAGATCCGCACGCTCATCATGGCCCTGGGCACCGGCATCGGCCGCAAACGGGAAGAAAGCGACAAGGGGGACAAGGATACGTTCGATATCGCGAAAGCCCGGTACCACAAGATCATCCTCATGACGGACGCCGACGTGGACGGCAGTCATATCCGCACGCTGCTGCTCACCTTCTTCTTCCGCCAGATGCCGGAGCTGATCGAGCGCGGCTACGTCTACATCGCCCAGCCGCCCCTCTTCAAAGTGAAGAAGGGCAAGACGGAGCGCTATCTGAAGGATGAACCGTCGCTGAACGAATATCTGGCCGATCTGGCGGTCGAAGATGTCGAGGTCTATCTGGAAGGCGCCCAGAGTTACGTGACCGGCCGCCGGCTGCTCCCGATCTTGAAGAAGATGATCTCGTTCGAAACGCTCTTGGCCCGGCTCAACAAGAAGCCGCACGAGGCGGCGATGCTGCGGGTCTTCGTCGATGAACCGGGCCTCGACCGCGATCTGTTGAAGAACCGCGCCGCCCTCTCGGCGGTGGTGGATAATGCCAAGCGGACGCTTGCGGGCGTCTATCCCAAACTGACCCCGAGCTTCGAGATCGTGGACGACGAAGAACATCAATCGAACAAAGTCGTCTGCCGCCTGCACGCGAACGGAACGCTGCACAGTCTCGACGTCACGCATGAACTGGTCGGGTCGGCCGATTTCCGCGAGCTGCAGAAGCTGACCCCCTCGGCCATCGGTTTGGGCCGGTCGCCGTACAAGCTCAAGGCCAAGGGGCAGGAGACCCCGTACCATGGGACCGACGAGCTGGTGAAAGCCATTCTGGACATGGGCAAGCAGGGACTGAGCATCCAGCGCTACAAAGGCTTGGGAGAAATGAATCCGGCGCAGCTCTGGGAAACGACCATGAATCCGGAAGCCCGGACGCTGCTGCGCGTCACCCTGGAAGACCTCACCGGTGTGGACGAGATCTTCACGATCCTCATGGGCGACGAAGTCGAGCCGCGCCGCAATTTCATCCAGACCCACGCGCTCGAAGTCAGGAACTTGGACGTGTAAAGCGGTGACAAGTGACGAATGACAAGAAGCGGGCACACCAGCCCTCATGCGCGTCACTCATCACGCGTCACTGGTCACTAGGAGTTGTAGATGCCGCCTGATGAACGTTTAGGCCAAATCGCCATCGAAGACGAGATGAAGTCCTCCTATCTCGATTACGCCATGAGCGTGATCGTGGGGCGGGCGCTCCCCGACGTGCGCGATGGTCTGAAGCCGGTCCACCGCCGCATCCTCTTCGGCATGAACGAGATGGGCCTGGCGTCGAACCGGCCCTACCGCAAGTCCGCCAAGATCGTCGGCGAGATTATGGGGAACTACCATCCCCATGGCGATTCGGCGATCTACGACACGCTCGTGCGGATGGCGCAGGACTTCAACATGCGCTACGTGCTGGTCGACGGCCAGGGCAACTATGGCTCGATGGACGGCGATTCCCCGGCCGCCATGCGGTACACCGAAGCCCGCATGACCAAGCTGGCCGAGGAAATGCTGGCGGACATCGACAAGGAAACGGTCGACTTCGGCCCCAACTACGACGAATCCCGGCAGGAGCCGCTGGTGCTCCCGACCAGAGTGCCGAACCTGCTGATCAACGGAGCGGGCGGCATTGCGGTCGGCTACGCGACGAACATTCCGACACACAATCTCGCCGAGGTCATCGACGGGCTGCTTCTCTTGCTGGAGAACCCGGACGTGACCATCCCGCAGTTGATGAAGAAGATTCCGGGACCGGACTTCCCCACCGCCGGCTTCATCTATGGGATGAGCGGGATCAAGGAGGCCTACGAGACGGGCCGGGGCCTGCTCAAATTGCGCGCGAAAGTCGTGGTCGAAACCGACGAGCGGACGGAGCGGGAACGGCTGATCGTCACGGAGATCCCCTATCAGGTCAACAAGGCCAAGCTGATCGAAAAGATCGCCGAGCTGATCCAGGAGGACCGGATCAAGGGCATCTCGGACTTACGGGACGAATCGTCGGACCGGGAAGGGGTCCGGGTCGTCATCGAGCTGAAGCGGAACGAGATCCCGCTGGTCGTGCTGAATAATTTGTACAAGCACACGCAGCTGGAAACGACCTTCGGCGTCATCATGCTGGCGCTCGTCAACAACCGTCCAGAAGTGCTGAATCTCAAGCAGATCCTGCATCACTTCATCGAGCACCGGCGTGAAGTCGTCGTCCGCCGGACGGCGTACGAGCTGCGCAAGGCGGAAGAGCGGGCCCATATCCTCGAGGGCCTGAAGATCGCCCTCGACAATCTGGACGCCGTCATCGCGCTGATCCGGCGGTCGCAGTCGCCCGATGAAGCGCGCGCCGGCTTGATGCGGCAGTTCGGGCTCACGGAGATTCAAGCGAACGCGATTCTCGACATGCGGCTCCAGCGCCTGACGCAGCTCGAACGGGCCAAGCTGATCGAGGAATATCAGGAAGTCCTGAAGCAGATCGAATACTTAAAATCCGTGCTCGCGAGCGAGGCGCTGGTCCGGACGATCATCAAGGACGAGCTGACGGAAATCCGCGAGGCCTATAAAGACGATCGGCGCACGCAGATCGTGAAGGAAGAAGCGGAGATCAGCCTCGAGGATCTGATCGCCGAGGAAGAAGTCATCGTCACGATCACCCATACCGGCTACATCAAGCGGAACGCGGTGTCGCTCTACCGCGCGCAGCGGCGCGGGGGCAAAGGGCGCATCGGCATGGGGATCAAAGAAGAAGATTTCGTCGAGACGCTCTTCACCGCCTCCACGCACGATACGCTGCTCTTCTTCACCGATGCCGGCAAAGTCTATTGGCTCAAAGTGCACGAAATCCCGGAAGCGGGCCGTGCGGCGAAAGGCAAAGCCCTCGTCAATTTGCTCGCCTTGTCAGGATCGGAAAAAGTCACGGCCACCCTGCCCGTGAAAGAATTCCGCGACGATCGCTTTGTCGTCATGGCGACCAAGAAAGGCCTGGTCAAGAAGACCGAGCTGTCGGCCTACAGCAATCCACGTCAGGGCGGCATCATCGCGCTCAGTTTGGAGGGCGGCGACAAGCTGATCAGCGTCCACCTGACGGACGGCCAGCGCGAGATTCTGCTCGGCACGAAGCAGGGCATCACGATCCGGTTCAAAGAAGACGAAGTCCGTCCCATGGGCCGCACGGCGTACGGCGTCAAAGGCATCACCTTGGAAGAGGGCAACGAAGTCATCGGCATGGAGACGATCACGCCCGATTCCACCACGGCGATCCTGACCGTCACGGAAGGCGGCTACGGCAAGCGGACGCCGGTGGGCGAGTACCGCGTCCAGGGCCGCGGCGGCAAAGGCATCATCAGCGTGAAAACCACCGAGAAGAACGGGCCGGCGGTGGGTTTCCTGCAAGTCCGCGAAGGCGATGAGATCATGCTGATGGCGGCGCAAGGCAAAGTGCTCCGCTGCAAGGTGGACGACATCCGGGAAGTCGGCCGCAACACGCAGGGCGTGCGCGTCCTCGATCTCGAAGGAGAAGAAGACCGGGTCGTGGGGGTGGCGCGACTGGCCGAAACGGTCGAGCGGGAGGATGCCGTCGCGGACGAGCCGGCCGGGTGAGCGCCGTCGCCACCCGCCTGTCGTGCCATGGATCAGCCGATTTCCCCAGCGAGGCCCGCGCCCCAAAAGAAGCCGCTCGATACGGTCGTCAAGCTCGCGCTGATGGTCTTCTTCGGGTCCTTCGCCCTGATCTGGGGCGGCATGTACCTGAGCCGGCCGGACCGCTCCATTCCACCCTACAGCATCGGATCGCAGGAAGGCACCGCGGTGGCCGTGCACGTGCCGCCCTGGACGAGCGATACCGAAATCGAGACGCTCATCGAGCGGTTTCGCAAGGTGGGACAGGAGCGCCGGAATTTCGGCGCGATGAAAATACGCCCCACAACCCCCGACGATCCCCAGGGCCGGTATCGCCGCATGACGATCTACATCTTTACGCACGACGCGTGGGCCGAAGCGGACATTCTGCACAAGTATCTGACCGGCGAAGATCGGGAGGTGCGGGACGGGTTTCGGCGGGCGTTGCGGGGCTTCTATCGCTTGACGGAATCGGAGGCGGAGGGCCGGATCGGGCCGCTCGTCGAAGGGCCCGATTCAGCGGCGACGGCCGCCTACTCCCGGCAACTGTTCAAGGACGCGATCCCGTCGAGCCCTTAACGGTCGGCTCGCGAGAAGGCCTCGGCCATCACCTGCGTCAGGCGAGCCCGCAGTTCCGGATCCTGCACGGCGGCCGCATGGGCCTGCGCTTCGGCCAGCGCCGCGTCGGTCGCCGGCGGGGGAGCGTCCGATCCGGTGTGGGCGTCGCTTCGGAGAGCGGGGATTTCACCGACACGAAAGACGATCTCGGTGATCAGATCGGGTCCCGTTTCGGCCTGGATCTTTGCGAGCAGGGTCGGTTTGAGAAACGTGAGCTGCTGCAGCCAGACCGAGTTGCGCACGACAAGATAGAGTTTCTTGAAACGGATCTGATCCGGCCAGGTGTGCGAACCGGTGGGCTCGCCCACGATCTCGCGCCATCGATGTTGCAGGCGCAGCTCGACCAAACGGGGCTCGAGACCCAGTCGCTTGGCCAATCCTGAAAGGATCGCGCCGCAAGAGTCCAACGGATGAGAGCGGGCCATGCCGGGCATGTTAGTCCCGGGCTCCGGAGCGGTCAAGCGCCGAGACGCAGGATGCCATGTCGAAAGAAGACACCATCAGAGCGGTCGTCACCAATCGCAAGGCGTACCACGATTATTTCATCGAAGAGAAATTCGAAGCCGGCATGGTGCTGCAGGGCACCGAGGTGAAGTCGTTGCGCGACGGCCGGGCGAATTTGCAGGATAGTTACGCCTCCGTGAAGGACGGCGAAGTCTTTCTACACCACTGCCATATCAGCCCCTACAGCCACGGCAACATCATGAACCACGATCCCATGCGCGTGCGGAAGTTGCTGCTGCACAAAAAAGAGATCGACAAACTCCTGGGGAAGACGCAGCAGAAGGGCCTGACGCTCGTGCCGCTCCGCATGTATTTTTCCAAGCGCGGCCACGCCAAGGTGGAGCTCGGATTGGCGAAGGGCAAAAAGCTCTACGACCGGCGGGAGACCATCAAAGCCCGCGAAGCCGGCCGCGAAGTCGAGCGGGCGATCAAAGGGAGGGGGAAAGGCGAGTAATCGGCGCCTTCCGGGGCCAAGCGACCCTCGCCATTGACAAAGACGTCTGGACGTCCTAGCGTAGCGCCCGCCTGACCGATACGGCCCCTCACTCATGCTCACAAGACGAAAACCCGGCGAAGTCAGAGATGCGATCCTGACCGTTCTTGCCGCACATCCCCAGGGGGCTTCCGTTCAATCCATCGAACAACACGTCACCCAATTGATCGGAGAATCGGCCACCTCCAGCGTCCGGTCCTATCTCCGGCTGAATACGCCGTCGGTCTTTGTTCGAACCGCGCGCGCGCATTACGCGTTGAAAGCAACGCACGGGAATGGAACGGCGCGCGAAGCGCCGGCGGAGTACGCTGTTCGCCCTACCTTTTCATTCGGCCGGGCGACAATCATTAAGGACGACTGTCTGGAATGGTTAAGAAGACGAGAAGCCAATTCGATTCATGCTGTTGTCACCGATCCTCCCTACGGCCTATTCGAGTACACCGAAGAGCAACAAGAGAAACTGAGAATTGGAAAAGGCGGCGTGTGGCGCATTCCGCCGTCCTTTGACGGAGTCCGGCGCTCGCCGCTTCCCCGATTCACCGTTCTTTCGTCTCAAGACTTGCGGAATCTGGAGTCGTTTTTTTTCGAATGGGCGGAGGCGCTCAGCCCGGTGCTGGTGCCCGGGGCGAATGTCGTCGTCGCGTCAAACCCGCTACTGTCTTATGTCGTGTCGGGGGCACTCGCACGGGCGGACCTTGAGAGGCGCGGTGAAATCGCCAGGCTGGTGATGACTATGCGGGGCGGGGATAGACCGAAAGCGGCCCATGAAGAATTTTCCGACGTGAGCGTGATGCCCCGTTCGATGTGGGAGCCCTGGCTGTTGTTCCGCAAGCCGCTGGAGGGACGGGTGCAGGACAACTTGCGGAAGTGGGGGACCGGAGGATTTCGCCGGCCGTCCGCTGACAAGCCGTTTGGAGACGTCATCCCTTCTTCGCCGACGCACAAATCGGAACGGATGCTCGCGCCGCATCCGAGCTTGAAGCCCCAGGCGTTTCTCCGAGTGTTGGTGCGAGGAGTGCTTCCGCTGGGAAAAGGAGTGGTATTGGATCCGTTTTGCGGCGCGGCGTCGACCTTGGCGGCAGCGGAAGCCACAGGGTACGCCAGCATCGGCGTTGAAAAGGACATGCGTTATTTCGAGATGGCGAAACGAGCGTTGCCCAAGCTGGCATCATTCAAGAACGGCAACGGTCACTCGTTCAACTTGTAAATCCAATTGCTCCGCAGCTTCTCGATTCCACTTCTATGTAATGTCGCCGTGCGGGTGCCCAGTTCTCCCCTCGGGTTCTTCCGAAAATCAGCTTCCGTCACCTTGCCCAGATAGACCTCGGTAAAGGTCATGGGTGTTCGGTTGCGCGCCGGCTCAGTCGCGCAATCCACTTCATAGACAAACACGCACATCCAACGGTGCGCGCAATCAATGGTTGCGACGGTATTGCGCCGAATCGCCATTGAATGCCCACCTTAAGGGGCGGCGAGAGCGTAGGCTCGCCGCGTACCGGAGTCAAATGTGATTCGTAGCCACTTGACTTGGTTCTAGCTAGAACTATTATACTGTGCGTCAGGGCTCGGGGCGTGGTGCGATACAGTCTGCTCCGGCGTCACTCAACCGGGAGGTGCGCGATGCGGCGATTCTTTGAGACAGACGAGAGGTGGGCCGGGCTTATTCTGCGTGTGACGCTCGGGATCGTGATGTTCCCCCACGGCGCGCAGAAGATGCTCGGCTGGTTCGGGGGATTCGGGTTCGGCGGCACCATGGGCTACTTCACCGAAAAACTAGGGCTCCCCTGGATCATCGCCGTTCTGGTCATCGTCGGAGAATTCTTCGGCAGTCTGGGCCTGATCGCGGGATTCCTGACGCGCCTCAATGCGGCGAGCTTGATCGTCATCATGCTGGGCGCCATTACGATGGCCCATTGGCCGCACGGGTTCTTCATGAATTGGTCTGGGCAGCAACAGGGCGAAGGGTACGAGTATCATCTGCTGGTGATCGGCATCGCCGCTGCGCTGCTCCTGACCGGGGCCGGTCGCTGGTCGGTGGATCACGAGATCGCCGCGCGGCTGGACTAAGACACTCAGGCCACCGGCGTCAGGTGCCGGGGGAGAAAGGAATCACACCATGTCTACGGAAACGACGATGATGAAAGAAGTCCGGGGCGTCTATCAGCCCGGGTCCCAACACATGGTTGGTGACGGATTTCCCGTGCGCAATCTGTTTCCCAGCAATGACCTGGACCGGGAGTTGAGCCCGTTCCTGATGCTGGATTATGCGGGACCGCAGTACTTCGGGCCGACGGAGCATCCGCGCGGCGTCGGTGAGCATCCGCATCGCGGATTTGAGACGGTCACGCTCGTCTATGAAGGCCGTGTGGAGCATCGGGACTCGGCGGGCAACGCGGGGGTGATCGGCCCCGGCGATGTGCAGTGGATGACGGCAGCCTCCGGCGTGGTGCATGAGGAGATGCACGAGCGGGAGTTTGCGCGTCGGGGCGGCACCTTCCGCGCGATCCAGCTGTGGGTGAATCTGCCGCGCGCCTCGAAGATGTCGGCGCCGCGCTATCAGTCGATCCTGGATGCCGATATCCCGGCGATCCCACTGGAAGGGGACGCCGGTGTGCTGCGCGTCATCGCGGGAAGGGTGCATGGGCGCCGGGGGCCGGCTCGCACCGTCACGCCGGTGGAACTTTATGACGTCCGCCTGCGGGCCGGGGGCCGGATGACGCTGCCCTTGCCGGAGGGGCACAACGCGGCCGTCTTCGTGTTGCAGGGGCGTGTGACGGTGAACGGGTTCCAGCAGGCCGGAGAAGCCGAGTTGGTGCTCTACCAGCGGCAGGGGTCGGGCATCGGCATCGAGGCGCTGGAGGAGACCCGGCTGTTGATCATGAGCGGCGAGCCGATCGACGAGCCGATCGCCCGCTATGGGCCCTTCGTCATGAACACGAAGGCCGAGCTCATCGAAGCGGTGCAGGACTACCAAGCCGGGAGAATGGGGCATTTGTCATGACCGACAGCCGGCTCACGATCGAGGTCTATTCCGACGTTGTCTGTCCCTGGTGTTACGTCGGCAAGCGGCGCCTGGAACGGGCCTTGTCCCAGCTCGGCGACGCGGCGCAGGCCCGGATTGCCTGGCGGCCCTTCGAATTGAATCCCACCCTCCCGCGGGAGGGGATGGACCGCCGGGCCTATCTGGAAGCCAAGTTCGGCAGCCTCGCGGCGTTTCAACGACTGGAAGCGCAGGTGCTGGCGGCCGGCGAGGCCGAAGGCATCGCCTTCGCGTTCGAGAACATCCGCCGGACGCCCAATACGTTCTTGGCTCATCGGCTCATCTGGTATGCCGCGACACAGCATCGACAGGATGCCGTGGTGGAAGCGCTGTTCCGGGGCTACTTCGAGGAGGGCGACGATGTCGGCTCGCCGTCGGTGCTCACGCAACTCGCCGAACGGGCCGGTCTGGAGGCCGCTGCGTTTCTGGACGGCGACGGCGGGACGGAAGAGGTCCGGACGGAAGAAGCCGAAGGCCTCCGACTCGGCATCCGCGGCGTGCCCTACTTCGTGCTGAGCGGCGCCTACGGCCTTTCCGGCGCACAGCCGGTGGAGGTCTTCCTCTCGGCGATCCGGCAAGCGCAAGGCGAGAACCAGGCGCGCCTGTCCGGAGGGAGGTAACGATGGCCGTGCAAGTCTATGGCTGCAACCATATCGCGATCGAAGTCACCGACGCCAAACAGGCCGTCAAGTTCTACACGGACGTGTTCGGCTTGAAAATGCTGCGAGGCGGCGAAGGCGCGGCCTGGTGCCAGCTCGGCGAGCATCAGTTCATGGCGATCTTCGAAGTGGAGCGGCTCCAGCCGGATCGCGTCAAACACTTCGGGCTGATGGTCCGCGACGCCGATCAGATTCAGGAAGTCCGCCGCAAGCTGACGGCGAAATACAAGCTGAAGCTGCATCCGGATTTTCGCTGCGACTTCCGCGATCCGTGGGGCAACCGCATCCAGGTCGGCGACCTGTCCGACGAATCGCTGGTGTGGCTGCTCCCCTATCAAGAAGTCCAGAAGGCGGGCATCAGCTTTGAAAAACCCAAGGGCCGGAGACAACGATGAAGGCACATTATTTGGGTCACGTCGTCTTTTATGTGAAGGATCTGGAACGGTCCCTGGCGTTCTACCGTGATCTGCTGGGATTCACAGAAGTCGGCCGGATTTTCAACGGCGCCGCGGCTGCGCTTACGTCCGGACGCACACACCATGAGTTGCTGCTCATTCAAGTCGGCGACGCGCCCGGGCCGCCGGCGGGCCGCCGGCGCGGGCTCTACCACATCGGCATCAAGGTCGGCGACAGCCTCGACGAGTTGCGGCAGGCGAAGCGGGAACTGGAACAAGCCGGCGTCCCGATCGACGGCATGAGCGATCACACCGTGAGTCAAAGCCTCTATCTGCGCGACCCGGACAGCAACGAAGTCGAGCTCTATGTGGACGCCGACGAAGCGCTCTGGAAACGCGACCCGTCGACGGTCGTCTCCCCGATCAAGCCGTTGCGCTTGTGACGGGGCGTCGCCCTCAGGCGGCAGTTGCGGAAGCGCCGGCGCTTCCGCATACTACCGGCATGGCTGAAGCGGTCGCCAATGGCTGTGACACGGCGGCGGGTGCGCAACAGAACGCCCTGCTGCAGGTCTCCGAAGCGATTTCCCGTCATCGCGATCTCGCCTCGCTGTTTCGCGATCTGGCGCAACGGCTGCCCGCAGTCGCGCCCTTCGACTTCATCGGCCTGGTACTCCACAATGCGTCGACCAACATGATGCGGGTGCACATTCTCGAGACGGCCTCGGCCGGCCCCCTCAGCACCAGATTCGACGGACTGCAACTGCCGATCGAAGAGTCGTCCAGCGGCTGGGTCTGGACCCACCAGCAGCCCCTCATCATCCCCTCGCTCGCGGAGGAGACCCGATTTACGATGGGTATGGCGGCGCTGCGGGAAATCGGCGTCGAGTCCGTCTGCCTCTTCCCGCTCACCACGGCGATGCGGCGTTTGGGAGCGATGGGATTCGGGAGCCTGAAACCGCGGGCCTTCGGCGAGAGCGACGTGGAATTTCTCAGTCAAGTCGCCAGGCAGATCGCCATCGCCGTGGAGAACGCCCTGAATTACGAAGAGGCGCAGGAGGCGCAGCGCCAGTTGGCCAAGGAGCGCGACCGCCTGCATCTGTTGTTGGACATCAACAATGCCGTGGCCTCGCATCTCGAATTGCGCGATCTGTTCGATTCGTTGACCGTCAGCATTCGGCGCGTCCTGAAGGCGGACATCGTGAGCCTGACCCTGTTGGATCCGGGCACCAACCAGCTCCGGCTGTACGCGCTGGATTTTCCGGGCCAAGAGGGGTTCATCGAAGAAGGCACCACCTGCACGCTCTGCGGATGTCCCTCCACGGAAGCCATCACCGGACGGAAAGCGGTCCTCCTGAAGCGGTCGGATCTCGAACAGTCGGAGAGCACGGTATCCAAACGGCTGGTCGCAGCCGGCGTCAGGTCGGCCTGTTGCGTGCCGCTGCTGCTGCGCGATCGGCCGCTGGGCGCGCTCAACGTCGGCAGCCTGCAAGACGAAGCCTTCACCGCCGCCGATGCGGACTCGCTCACCGAAGTGGGGAAGCAGATCGCGCTCGCCGTCGCCAACTCGCTGGCCTACCAGGAAATCGCCGCGCTCAAGGATAAGCTCGCCAAGGAAAAGTTGTACCTCGAGGAGGAAATTCAGACCGAGTACAACTTCGAAGAGATCGTCGGCGACAGCCGCGCGCTCCGGCAGGTCCTCAAACAGGTCCAGACCGTGGCGAAGACCGATTCCACGGTGTTGATCCTGGGAGAAACCGGCAGCGGCAAAGAATTGATCGCCCGCGCGCTGCACAATCTGAGCGATCGGCGGGAGCGCACGTTCGTGAAGCTCAATTGCGCCGCCATCCCCACCGGTCTGCTGGAAAGCGAGCTGTTCGGGCACGAAAAAGGCGCCTTCACCGGCGCCATCGCCACCAAGATCGGCCGGTTCGAACTGGCGGACGGCGGCACGCTGTTCCTCGACGAGGTCGGCGACATTCCGCTCGAGCTGCAAGTGAAGCTGCTCCGCGTGCTGCAGGAGCAGGAATTCGAGCGTTTGGGCAGCACCCGTACGATCCGCGTTAACGTCCGGGTCGTGGCGGCGACCAACCGCGATCTCAGCCAGATGGTGGAGGAACAGAAGTTCCGCAGCGATTTGTACTACCGCCTCAAGGTGTTTCCCATTACCGTGCCGCCCTTGCGTGACCGGGCCGAAGATATCCCGTTGCTCGTGCGGCACTTTGCGCAGAAGTTCGCCTCTCGCATGAACAAACGCATTGAAACCATCCCGGCGGACGCCATGAAGGCGATGCAAGCCTACCACTGGCGCGGGAATATCCGCGAACTGGAAAACTTCATCGAACGCGCCGTCATTCTGTCTTCGGGCAGCCATCTTTTCGTCCCCTTGGCCGAGCTGAAGCGCCCCTCGCAGCCGCTGCACGGCGGGAACGGCGCCATCGCGACGCTCGAACAAGCCGAGCGCGAGCATATTCTCAAGGCCCTGCGCGAGACGAATTGGGTCATCGGCGGTCCCGCCGGCGCCGCGGCCAAACTCGGCATGAAACGCACGACGCTCCAATCGAAAATGCAGAAATTAGGCATCGCGCGACCCAGTTGACCTCCGGGAACACGTCTCCCCGCATCCTCGGTCTCCTTTCGTTACGGAAACCCGTATCATCGTAGCGCGGCGCCCATATTTCGGCGGGCGCCGACTTGTCGGCACCAGCAGATCGGCACAGCGTCGAATCGAGACCTGCGTGGCGCGAGCCCGGAGAGATATTTGTCCTTGCCCCGCGAGGGGTTAGGAGATGAAGCCTTCGCGTGCGTCACAAGGGAACAGTTTCTGCTGTAAGAGCGGCGTGAGCGACGGACGAAGGGAGGGAGCGATGACGCTGCTTATCATCGCAGGCGCGCTGGCGACTCTGAAGAAGCTAATCCACTACGAGCGCCGGCTGGTTCACGGGAAACCGGCTTTGCGCTCAGGCACGGCGGGTCGCGAGCAGGTCCGGCGAGGGCGCGCAGGGCGCCTGCAACCTCGGTTCCTGATGTTTTGAGCATGTCAATGTACAGGAGGACTGTCATGAAGCCCCTACTCGATCCGATGAAACCGTTGAGCAAGCCGTCTTGGGTGCCACTGGCCGGAGGTTCGTGTCGGCACCGGCAGCCGGCCGTCCTGCGAGGGCGGAGCCGGACCGTCACGGATGACAGCGGCATGCTGGCCATTACGGCCTGGACCTGTGCCGAGTGCGGACAAGTCATCGAAGAGATCCGCATCTTGTCGCGCGATGGACGATCGGAACGGCCGGCGATCCGATACGCGGTCGCAGCGCAAGACCGGTTCACGCTGCGTCACGCGGTATCCGGACGGCATTGAACCTGACACGAACGCACGGTGCGGAGGCCGGGCATCGTGCAAACCAGGGGGGCAAGTCATGAGCACGAGAACGCTGTTTGAACCGGTGAGGATAGGATTCCTCGACCTCAAGAATCGCATTGTGATGGCGCCGATGACGAGAAATCGAGCGAGCCGCGCCGGCCTGCCGTCGCAACTGGCGGTGACCTACTATGCCCAGCGCGCCGGCGCCGGCCTCATCATTACCGAAGGGACGCAGCCGAGCCCGGCCGGCCAGGGCTATCCGCGGACGCCGGGGATCCACACGCCCGAGCAGGTGGCGGCGTGGCGGACGATCACGGAAGCTGTGCATGACCGGGGAGGACGAATATTCCTCCAACTGATGCACGTGGGCCGTATCGCGCACCGCGCCAATCGGTTGATCGATGCCGCCCCGGTTGCGCCCTCGGCGATCCGCGCAGCCGGCGACATCTACACGGATGCCTTCGGGCCGCAGCCGCACAGCATGCCGCGGGCCCTGGCGACGGAAGAGATTCCGTCCGTCATCGACGAGTATCGGCAGGCGACGGGCCTCGCGCTCGCCGCCGGCTTCGACGGAGTGGAGTTGCATGCGGCGAACGGCTATCTGCCGATGCAGTTTCTCTCCTCGAACAGCAACCGGCGGACGGACCGCTACGGCGGCAGCATTCCCAATCGGGCGCGCTTCGTGCTCGAGACCTTGGAAGCGATGGTCGACGCAGCCCGAGAATCAGGCCGTGTCGGCATCCGCATCAGTCCGGACACCACCTTCAACGATATGCAGGACGAGGATCGCGTCGGGACCTATCTCCATCTCGTGACGGAAGTGAACAAGCTGCAGCTCGGCTATCTGCACGTGCAGCGGTCGCCGGGAGAGTTGCCGCCCGAGCAAGCCTTCGATCCCATCGCGCTGCTGCGGCCGCGTTTCGACGGCCCGCTGATCGCGACCGGCGGGTTCGACCTGGAAACCGGCGCCGCCCTCGTGGCTTCCGGCGGCGCCGATCTGATCGGCTACGCCAGCTTCTTCATCTCCAATCCGGATCTGGTCCAGCGGTTCCAGCGCGGCGAGCCGTTGGCACAGCCCGATCCCGCGACCTTCTATACACCGGGAGAAAAAGGCTACATCGACTATCCGGCGCTGCAGGCGCGCTGATCCGCCTCTCCGCAGCCGCCACAACAACGGGAGGGAACATGACGCCACTGAGGGAGAAAGTCGCCATTGTCACCGGCTCGTCCGCCGGAATCGGCCGCGCGATCGCCGAACGGCTCGCCCACGAGGGGGCGGCGGTGGCGGTGCACTACGGCAAGAGCCGGGACAAGGCCAAGGCGGTGGTCGCCGGCATCGAAGCGAAGGGCGGCAAGGCGAAGGCGTTCCAGGCGGACATGGCACGGCCGCAGGAGGTGCGTCGGCTCATCGAGGACGCCATCGTGGCATTCGGCCGTCTCGACATCCTGGTGAACAACGCCGCCATCTTTATCTACAAGCCACTCGTCCAAACGACCGAACAGGAGTTCGACGAGATCTTTGCCGTCAATGTGAAAGGACCCTATGTCGCGATGCAGGAAGCGGCGAAGGTCATCGTGGAAGGCGGCCGGATCGTCAATATCTCGAGCGACGGGACGCACATGGGGGCTCCCGGCATGACGGCCTATCTCGGCACGAAGGGGGCTCTGGAGCAGTTCACCAAGGGCTTGGCGCATGAGTTGGCGCCGAAGGGCGTCACGGTCAACACCGTCTCGCCGGGCCTGACCGATACCGACATGCTCGCTCCGGGTTATCGCGAAACCGGCGCGCAGCTCTCGCCACTGAGACGCCTCGGCACTCCGGCCGACATCGCCGACGTGGTGGCGTTCGTGGTGAGCGAGGAGGCCCGGTGGTTGACCGGACAAACCATTCATGCGGGCGGCGGCGTGGTGATGTGATGGACATTCTGGCCGACATTCTCCATCGCCATGGCGCGCTCGTGCTCTTCGCGGTCGTCTTGGCGGAGCAGCTCGGGCTGCCGCTGCCCGCCTTGCCGCTGTTGATTGCGGCAGGAGTCCTGATCGGGACCGGGCACCTCGGTCTGCTCGCTGCAGTGAGCGCGGCGTTTCTCGCGACCCTCCTGGCCGACGGGCTCTGGTACGTCGCCGGCCAGCGGCGGGGACGATCGGTGCTGGCGCTGCTCTGCAAGATTGCTTTGGAGCCGGATACCTGCGTGCGGCGCACGGAAGAGATCTTCCGCGCCCATGGGCCGCACGCGCTCGTGATCGCGAAGTTCGTCCCCGGGTTGAGCACCATTGCGCCGCCGTTGGCCGGCGTCGTAGGCCTCGGTCCCCTGCTCTTCCTGTCCTATGATGCGCTCGGGACCGCGCTTTGGATAGGATCCGGATTGGGGATCGGCTATGTCTTCGGCGCCGGTGCGCCGGAGATTGCCACCCAGGCCACACAACTGACGCCCGTGGTCGGCATCGTGTTGACAGTGCTCATGGTCCTGTACGTGACCGGGAAGGCCTGGTGGCGCAGAGCGGAGTTACAGCGTGCGCCCCGGATCACGGCGGCCGACGCGCTGGGACGAGTGCATGGAGGAGAAGCCATCCTCTTCGTGGATCTGCGCTCGGCGGCCGATCGTCGTGAAGCGCCCGGCATCGCCGGTTCGATAGCTCTCACCGTCGAAGAGGTGGCCGAGCAGGCGGTGACTCTACCGAAAGACAAGCCCATCGTCTTCTATTGCGCATGCCCGGAGGATGCCTCCAGCGCGCACGCGACCCTCCTCTTGCGCCGGTCGGGATTCGAGACGGTGTGGGCCCTCCAGGGCGGCTTGACCGCGTGGCAGGAAGCCGGAGAAGATCGGAACAAGGGTGTGCTGATTCCCATGACCGTCTCATCATGACGCGACGAGGAAGAGCGATGAAACACGCACGCACGACTCTCTTGATCTGCATGGCGGCCGCATGCGCTTGTCTTTCCGCAAAAGCCTCGGCGGATGACGTACGCGGGAGCCACGCGGGAGATCCAGTCCCGCTCTACGACAATCTGGGATCGCTGCATCATTCCATTACGGCGGGTCATCCAAAAGCCCAGCAGTATTTCGACCAGGGGCTGCGGCTGGTGTATGCCTTCAACCATGAAGAGGCGATCAATTCGTTCGAGCAGGCGCTGACGTTCGACGACAAGGCCGCCATGGCGTGGTGGGGCATCGCCCTGGCGCTCGGTCCGAACATCAACGCGGCGATGGGTCCGGCGGAGGAGCGCCGCGCGTTCCAGGCGATTCAACGGGCGAAGTCTCTCGTGAGCAACCTGAGCCCGTCGGAACGGGCCTACATCGAGGCGCTCGCCATACGCTACTCCGGCGAGCCGGAAACCGGACGCGCCGACCGGGATGCAGCCTATGCCCGAGCGATGGAGCAGGTATGGAAGCGCTTTCCGGGCGATGCAGATGCCGGCACGCTGTACGCCGAATCGCTGATGGTCTTGCAGCCCTGGGATTTCTGGACGCCCGATGGCGCGCCGAAGGGCCGCGCGACCGAAATCGAAGGGACGCTGGAGCGAGTGCTGAAGCTCAATCCGGATCATCCCGGCGCCTGCCATTACTATATCCATACGGTGGAGGCCTCTCCGCATCCGGAGCGGGCACTGCCTTGCGCAGACCGCTTGCCGAGCCTGGTTCCCGGCGCGGGCCATCTCGTGCATATGCCCGGCCATATCTATCTGCGGCTGGGCCGCTATCGGGAAGCGGCGGAGCGGAACGTCCATGCGGCGGCCGTGGATCACGAGCTGCTCGAGCATCGCAAGCTGACCGGCATCTATCCCTCCGGCTACTATCCGCACAATGTCCACTTTCTCTGGTCCGCGTTGACGATGGAAGGGCGCAGCAAGGAGGCGATCCAAGCGGCGCGCGATCTCGCCGTCCTGGTTCCCTGGGAGAAGGCCGTCGAAGCCCCGCCGCTGGAAGAGTTCACGCCGACGCTGCTGTTTGCCCTCACCCGGTTCGGTCGATGGAATGAGGTGTTGGAGCTGCCAAAGCCCCCCGCCGGTCTGCCGTACACGACCGCCATCTGGCACTATGCGAGAGGAGTGTCATTCGCCGCGCTGGCGCGTTTCGATGCCGCGCAAACGGAGCAGCGACAGCTCGTCGAGCTGGCGACCACACTGCCGAAGGATCGGACCGTCGGGGTGGCTTCGATCCGCGACCTCGCACAGATCGCTTCCGACGTGCTGGCCGGAGAGATTGCCGCGCGGCAAGGCCATCTGGATGAGGCCGTGAGGCATTTGCGCGCCGCCACCATGAAGGAGGACGCGCTGCGCTACTACGAGCCTCCCCTCTGGCATTACCCCGTTCGCCACTCCCTCGGCGCGGTGCTGCTGCAGGCCGGTCGCGCGGCCGAGGCGGAACAGGTCTATCGGCAGGATCTGAAGCAACATCCTGAAAACGGCTGGGCGCTCTATGGATTGAAAGAAAGCCTGCTCGCGCAGGACAAGCGCGAGGAAGCATCGGCCGTTCAACAACGCTTTCAGAAGGCCTGGGCCCGCGCGGACATTCAGTTACGCGCCTCCCGGCTATAGCGCCACCGGGGCCGCCTCGTCGCCCGCCTCATTTCACTCATATTGGTACCGGTCGTCTTCGCTATGGAGCGAGGAGATCTCCACAGTTGCCGATATTTCGGCAGGTGCCGAAGGAAAGGCAAGACAGTTTCGGCAGCAGCGCCCGGAGAAGGAGGACTTTTCCGGCTATCTGTTGAAAAGCCGTGTGGTTAGCGACCAATCCAAGAGTGGACGATGTGGAATGCCGCTTGCTGATTTTCCACTCTGTGGAGTCCGGCATGAAGGAGGAAGGTCGATGAAACATGGAGGCTGGATCGGGTCATCGCTGTTGCTCTTGACCCTTGTGACATCGGCTGCGGGGCTGGCCGCATGGAAGTACGGGACCATCCAGGATTCGATCGCCGCCTCGGCGAGCCAACCAGAGCCGATGGAATCAGTGACCGTGGCCGTCGCGAAGGAAGTGGAACATCGCGAGACCGCCACATCCATCGGGACAGTACTGGCGCTACGCTCGATCACGCTGCGGAACGAGCTGCCGGGCACCGTCGATCAGGTGCGGTTTACGCCGGGGCAGATCGTCGAAGCCGGCACGGTGCTCGTCGCTCTCGATGTGTCGGTCGAAGAAGCCGACTTACGGGCGCAGCAAGCGCAGGCGGCGCTGGCCAAGACGATCCTCGATCGCCGGCGGGCGCTCAGCGAGGACCAGGCGGCGGCGCAAGAGGAGGTCGATCGTGCCCGCGCGGATCTCGATGTGGCCCTGGCCCAGATCGCGCGGACGAAAGCCATCATCGCGCGCAAGACGATCCGCGCGCCGTTCCGCGCCCGCGTCGGTCTGGCCGACGTGCATCGCGGCCAGTACCTGAACGAAGGAACGCAGCTCACGACGCTGCAGGGCATCGACGAGGCGGTCCATGTCGATTTTGCCGTGCCGCAGCATGTGGCCGCCGGTTTGCGAGAGGGGGATCCGATCGAGATCTTCACACGCGGAGACGCCGCTCCGATGGACGCCCGGATCGTGGCCCTCGATGCGCGTGTCGATCCGGCCACCAGGAACGCGTTCGCACGAGCCCGACTCGCCCGTACGGCCGAGTCGCCCGCCCCGGGAGCCGCCGTGCGTGTCCGGGTGCCGGTCGGGGCTCCGCGCCAAGCGGTGTCCGTGCCGGTGAACGCCTTGCGCAAGGGGCCGGCCGGCGATCAGGTGTTCGTGATCGAAGCGGATCGGGACGGGAAAACCCGCGCGCGGGTGCGTCAGGTGGAGAGCGGCGCGATGCTGGGCGACGAGGTCGTGATCCAGGCCGGCCTGTCGGCCGGCGAACGGGTGGCGGCGTCGGGGTCCTTCAAGCTCCGCGACGGCGTTCTCGTGGCGGCGGACGGCGAACCGGAGAGCCGACCGGCGACCGAGCGCCTGGTCAGTCAACGTTGACATCGGAAGGAACACCGCCATGCGTTCGTTCACCGACCTCTTCATCAAACATCCGGTCCTCGCCGTGGTCGTCAACCTGGTGATCGTCCTGGTGGGATGGCGCGCGCTCACGACGTTGCCGGTGCAGCAGTACCCGAAAATCGAAAGCTCTTCGGTCGTCATTACGACGGTCTACTACGGCGCGAGCGCCGACACCGTCCGCGGCTTTCTCACGACGCCGATCGAGCGCGTGGTCTCGGCGATCAGCGGCGTGGACTACCTCGAATCCACCAGCCGCGCGGGCGTGAGCACCGTCACGGTGCACCTGAAGCTGAATCACAGCGCCACGGCGGCTCTGGCCGAAGTCACGGCGCGGCTCCAACAGGTCCGATCGGAATTGCCGGCGGACGCCGAGCCGCCGATGATCGAGGTGCAGCGGGCCGATCGCCCCTACGCCTCGTTCTACCTCAGCTTCACGTCCGCCGAGCGCAGCGTGCCGGCGCTCACGGACTGGCTGCTCCGCACGCTGCAGCCGCAGCTCGCCACCTTGCCGGGCGTCCAACGCGTGACGATCGAGGGCGGCCGCCAGATCGCGATGCGCGTCTGGATCGATCCGGAGCGCCTGGCCGCGTACAACCTGTCGCCCGGCGACGTGCAGGCCGCCTTGCGGCGCAACAATTACCTGGCGGCGGTCGGACGCACGAAGGGCAATCTGGTGCAGGTCAATCTGCTGGCGAACACCGACCTGCGCTCGGCCGCCGAATTCGAAGAGCTGATCGTCGCCGATCGCAGCGGCGCCATCGTCCGTCTGAGAGACGTGGCGCGGGTCGAGCACGGAGCCGAAGAAGCCGACATGGTCGCGAAGTACAACCGCACGGAGGGGGTCTATCTCGGCGTCTGGCCGCTGGTCGGCTCGAACGAGATCGACGTGGCCCACCGGCTGCGCGAGGAAATGGACCGCATTCGTCCGACCCTGCCGGCCGACATCGACATGCAGCTCGTCTGGGACGGCACGATGTTCATGGAGAGCGCGCTCAAGGAGATCACCAAGACGCTCGGCGAGACGATTCTCATCGTGGCTGCGGTCGTCTTCCTGTTCATGGGATCGGTACGCACGGCGCTGGTGCCGCTCGTCGCGATGCCGGTGTCGCTGATCGGCGCGGCCGTCTTCATGTATGCGTTCGGCTTCAGCCTGAACCTGCTGACGATCCTCGCGATCGTGCTGGCGGTGGGCCTGGTCGTGGACGACGCCATCGTCGTGGTCGAGAACGTCGAACGGCATCTGCGTGCCGGCAAGTCGAGAGCGCACGCGGCGCTCGTCGGCGCCAGAGAGCTGGTCGGGCCCATCGTCGCCATGACCATCACCCTCGCCACCGTATACGCGCCGATCGGGTTCCAGGGCGGCCTCACCGGGTCTCTGTTCATGGAGTTCGCGATCACGCTGGCCTCGGCCGTCGTGCTGTCCGGCGTCGTCGCGGTCACGTTGTCGCCGGTGATGAGCGCGCGCTTCGTGCACCCGCAAGGAGTGGAAAGCCGGCTGACCCGGCTGGTGAATCATGGGTTCGAGCTCGTCCGCCGGCTGTACGCGCGGTTGCTCGACGGCGCGCTGGAGATGCGCTGGGCGATCGTCGCGGCGTCGCTGCTCCTCACGATCGCCGCCTGGCCGCTCTATCAGTTCTCGCGCCAGGAGCTGGCGCCGGTCGAAGACCAAAGCCATATCAGTCTCTTCATGGAAGCGTCGCCCGACTCGACGGTGGCGGCGACGAACCGCGACTCCCTCAAAGTGGTTGAGGCCATCACGGCGTTCCCGGAAGCCCGGTTCATGTGGTCGCTGACCGCCTCGTGGGGCGGGTTCGGCGGGCTGGTCGCGAAGGACTGGCACGGGCGCCAGCGCTCGACCGAGCTGATGTACGGCGACGTGTTCGGCGCGGTGTCGCAGATTCCCGGCCTGCGCGTCTTCCCGCGCCTGGATCCGCCGCTGCCCAGCCCCGGGCAATATGACGTCGAGCTGATCCTCCAGAGCGACGTGCCGGTGGAGCAGATGCTGGAGACGACCGCGGCGGTGCTCGGCGCCGGCTGGCGGAGCGGCAAGTTTCTCTATGTGGACACGGATCTCAAGATCGACCTGCCCGAGGCGCGCGTCGTGCTGGATCGGGACCGTCTCGCCGATCTCGGATTGGACCTGGCCGGCGTCGGGCGGGAGTTGGGGACGCTGCTGGGCGGCGCCTACGTCAACCGCTTCAATTACTTCGATCGCAGCTACAAAGTCATTCCACAGATCGGCGATCGCGACCGGGCGACGGTCGGGCCGCTCCTGGATCTGAAGATCAAGACGCCGGGCGGCCAGCTGGTGCCGGTCTCGACGTTCACGCACATCGAGACCGGTACGGCGCCGCGCTCGTTGAATCGTTTCCAGCAGCGCAACGCCGTGCGGGTATTCGGCGGCGTCAAGCCGGGTGTCACCAAAGAGGAGGCGCTCGCGGTGCTCGAATCGGCCGCGGCTTCGGCCGTGGGGCCGCGCATCGTCCTCGATCATGCGGGGGAGTCGCGCCAGATCCGGCACGAGGGCGCCGCCCTCACCGCCACGCTGGGGTTCGCCGTGCTGCTCATCTACCTGGTCCTCGCCGCGCAGTTTCAGAGTTTTCGCGATCCGTTGATCGTCTTGCTGGGCTCGGTGCCGCTGGCGATCTCCGGCGCGCTGTTGTTCAGCTTTCTCGATCTCACCACCATCAATATCTATTCGCAGGTGGGCCTGATCACGCTCGTCGGATTGATCGCGAAGAACGGGATCCTGATCGTGGAGTTCGCCAACCAGCTCCAACGCCGGGGATTGTCGAAGTCCCTGGCGCTGCGGGAAGCCTCGCTGACCCGGCTGCGGCCGGTCTTGATGACCTCGGCCGCGACGGTCTTCGGGCATCTTCCGCTGGTGTTGGTCTCCGGACCCGGCGCGGCGGCCCGCAACAGTATCGGGATGGTCCTGGTCACCGGCATGAGCGTCGGCACGCTGTTCACGCTGTTCGTCGTGCCGGTCTTCTACTCGCTGATTGCCGCGCAGCACCGGCCGGCTCCGGTGCGGGACGAGGCGAAGGTGAAAGAACCGGAACCGGCGCTGGCGCTTGTCGGGGCCCGGGGATGAACCAGGCGCCGGGCCTCCTGGGGGGGGCATGCTGAAGATTACGCTGCATCGCGAAGACACGCCGGCCCGCATGGTGCTGGAAGGCCGGCTGGCGGGGGCCTGGGTCGAGGAAGTACGCGCGGCGTGGCGGACGTTCTCACTCGACGGACGGCCGCTGCTCGTCGACCTGACCGGCGTGACCTATGTGGACACGGAGGGCAAGGTGCTCCTCGCGGACATGGGAGACGGAGGCGCGCAGTTCCGGGCGGCGGGCTGTTGCATGAAATTTCTCGTCGAGGAGATTACGAAAGGCCGCCGCGAGTAAGTTCCTTATTGTTGCCCTTAAGAGGAAGCTGTTAGACTCGTCAGACTGAGTACACGACGATGATGCGCCGACATTTTGTTAGACACCTTCCGCCCCTTCTGCCCGTCGCGCTGGCGTGGTCGGTAGGGCTTTGGATCGGCGGCTGCAAGCCCGACGCCGGCTCGACGCCTGCCGCTCCGCCGGTGCCTCAGGTGGAAGTCGTGACGGCGGAGCGCCGGACCGTTCCGGATGAGCCGGAATTTATCGGACAAGCGGAAGCGTCCCGGCCGGTCGAGATCCGCTCGCAAGTCACGGGCATTCTCAAGGAGGTGCTGTTCGCCGAAGGCCGCGAGGTAAAAAAGGGCGACAAGTTGTACCAAATCGATCCCGTGCCGTTTCAGGCGGCGTATCAAAGCGCCAAGGCCCGCATCGCCGAGGCGGAGGCGCGCCTGGTCCAGGCGAAACAGAACCTGGCGCGGGTGAAGCCGTTGTTGGCGGAACAGGCCGTCAGCCAAAAAGATGTGGATGATGCCATCGCGGAAGACCTGGCGGCGAAGGCGGCCCTGCAGGGGGCCAAGGCGGACTTGGTCAAAGCGAAGTTCGACCTCGACAACACCCTGATCCTGGCCCCGATCGACGGATTGATCGAGCGCAGCCGGTACTATGAGGGACGGCTGGTCTCCGCGCAAACGGATTTGCTCACCATGATTTATCGTATCGATCCCATGTATGTGGTGGTGAGCGTCCCGGAGAGCTTCCTGCTCAAGCGGCGAGAGGATGCGATCGCGACGGGACTCCAACATCCGGACGCGGCGCAGCTCAAAGGCACGGTCATCTTCGCCGACGGCAGCACGTACGCCCATGAGGGCGTGCTGGATTTCGCCGACGTCGGCCTGCGGACGGAAACGGGATCTCGGCAGGCGCGGTTCGTCGTCCCCAACCCCCATGGTGTGCTGCTGCCGGGACAGTTTGTCACCGTCCGGTTCAAAGGCACCGTCAAGGAGAACGCCATCCTGGTGCCGCAGCGGGCGGTCCAGCAGGGCCCGCAGGGCCCGATTGTATTCGTGGCGGGTGCAGGCGACACGGTGGAAATCCGGCCGGTCAAGGCCAGCAGCTGGCAGGACCGGGAATGGATCATCGAGTCCGGCGTCCAGCCAGGCGAACGGGTGATCGTCGGTGGGTTTCACAAGCTGGTGCCCGGCGCGCCGGTCAAACCGGTCCCGGCCGCCGAGGCCGTCCGGAACGGGCAAGCGGGCGACGGCACGCCGGCCGGCGCGGCGAATCGCGTTGAGGAGGCCAAGCCGGAGGCTTCGAGGGACGCAAAGTGAGCTCGCGATTTTTCATCGAGCGACCGATCTTCGCGTCGGTCCTCTCGATCGTCATCGTCGTCATCGGGCTGGCGGCGCTCACGACCCTCCCCATCGCGCAGTTTCCGGATATCAGTCCGCCCGTCGTTCAGATCGAAGCCGACTACCCCGGCGCCAGCGCGGAGGTCGTCGCCGATTCGGTGGCGCGCACCATCGAAGTGCAGCTCCCCGGCATCGACAATCTCCTGTATTACGATTCCACCAGCACGAACGACGGGCACGTCAGCGTGCGGCTTACGTTCGAGATCGGCACGAACGTCGACATCGCGCAGGTGCAGACGCAGAACCGGGTGAAGCTGGCGGAGCCGCAACTGCCGCCCGAAGTGGTCCGCCAGGGGATCAGCGTCTTGAAGTTCTCGCCGGATTTGCTCGCGGTCGTCGCGCTCAGCTCCAGCGATCCGACGCACGACACGGTCTTCATCTCGAACTATGCGCTCCTCCGGGTGATCGACAATCTCAAACGCATTCCGGGCGTCGGACAGGCCATGGTCTTCGGCCAGCAAAACTATTCCATGCGCCTGATCCTGGACCCGGTGCGGATGGCGCAGTTGGGTTTGACGCCCACCGATATCGCCAACGTGGTTCGGGAGCAGAACCGTGATTTCCCGGCCGGCCAAGTGGGGCGCGAGCCCGCGCCGAAGGGGACGGAGCTCACGATTCCCATCATGGCGCAGGGGCGGTTGACGGAGGTGAGGGACTTCGAACAGCTCATCGTCCGCGCCCTGCCGGACGGGTCCATGATCCGCCTCAAGGATGTGGCGCGGGTCGAACTGGGCGCCCAATCGTACGTCATGGAAGGGCGGTGGAACGGCAAGCCCAATGTCTTCCTGATCACGTTCCTCGCCCCCGGCGCCAACGCGCTCGACACGGTGAAGCGCGTGCGCACGGAGATGCAGGAGCTGGCGAAGGCGTTTCCGCCCGGCATGATGTTCGACGTACCGTACGATACGACCAAGTTCATCGAGGTCTCGATCAAGGAAGTGCTCAAGACGCTGGCCGAGGCGATGATCCTCGTCATCCTGGTCGTCTATTTGTTCCTGCAGAGTTGGCGCGCGACCTTGATCCCCGCCGTGGCGGTGCCCGTGTCGCTCATCGGGACCTTTGCCGGGATGGAGGCGCTCGGCTTTTCCATCAATACCCTCACGCTCTTCGGCATGGTGCTGGCCATCGGGATCGTGGTGGACGACGCGATCGTGGTGGTCGAGAACGTCGAGCGCCACATGCGGGAGGAATTAGTGTCCCCTAAGGAAGCCGCCCGGCGGGCCATGGCGGAAGTCACCAGACCGGTGATCGCCATCGTCCTGGTCCTCGGCGCCGTCTTCGTGCCGGTGGCGTTTCTGGGCGGGATCACCGGCGAGCTCTACAAGCAGTTCGCGATCACGATCGCCATGGCCGTCACGATTTCCGGCGTGGTGGCCCTGACGCTCAGTCCCGCGCTGTCGGCGCTGGTGCTGAAGCCGGGCGGCGAGCGGCACCGGCGGGGATTCTTCGCGCTGTTCAACCGGTTTTTTGATTGGACGCGGCATCGTTACACACGGACGGTCGAGCTCGTGATCCGGCGCTGGGCGCTGTCGCTCGGCGTCTTCGCGGTCATCGTGACGGCGGCCCTCGTGCTGTTCCGGTTGATTCCCCCCAGTTTCCTGCCTGAAGAGGATCAGGGCTATTTCATCACCGTCGTGCAGCTCCCGGACGGCGCCTCCAAGCAACGGACCGACGCCGTGCTGAGCAAGGTCGAGCAGTATTTTCTCTCGATCCCCGCCGTGCATTCGACGGACGCGATGTCCGGGATGAACTTCGTCTTCAACACGCGGGGACCCAACAGCGCCACCATGTTCATCCCCCTGCGTCACTGGGACGAGCGCCGGCCGTGGGAACACGTCCAGGCCTTGGTCGGCGCGGCGTATGGCGAGTTCGCCAAGATCCCGGAGGCGTTGATTCTCGCGTTCAACGCCCCGCCCATCCGCGGGATCGGCGCGACGGGGGGGTTCTCCTTGCAAGTGCAGGATCCCAGCGGAGGCGACTTCCGGAAGTTCGCCGCGGTCACGCAGGAATTCATCGCGAAAGCGAAGGAGAATCCCGCAATCGGCGGGATCGGCTCGAATTTTCGGGTGACGGCGCCGCGGCTGTTCGCGCGCGTGAACCGGGAGCGGGCCAAGGCCCTGGGCGTGCCGATTTCCGAGATCTTCGACACGATGCAGGCCTACTTCGGCAACTTGTACATCAACGACTTTCTGAAATTCGGCCGGGTCTATCGGGTGCAGACCGAGGCCGAGGCCGAGTTCCGGTCGAGTCCGGCCGACATCGGCAAGGTCTACGTGCGGTCGGTGAGTCCTGCCGTTTCGGGGCTCTTCGGCCGGAGCGGGATGCCGGCCCTCGGAGGAACCGGCCTGGGGGGCATGATGATCCCGCTCGACACGGTGGTCGATGTCGAGTTCACGAGCGGTCCCGACCCGGTGACGCATTTCAACGGTTTCAACACCGCCTGGGTACTGGGGGCGGCGGCTCCCGGCTACAGCTCGGGCCAGGCCCTTGAGGCGCTGGAGCGCACGGCCCAGGAGGTGCTCGCGCCCCAAGGCTACGCCATGGAGTGGAGCGGCATCTCCTATCAGGAAGCGAAGGTCGGCGGACAATCGGGGCTGGCCTTCGGGTTCGGCCTGCTGATGGTTTTTCTGGTGCTGGCGGCGCAGTTCGAAAGTTGGACGGTGCCGTTGGCGGTCATCCTCGCCGTGCCCTTCGGCGTCTTCGGCGCCATGTCCGCCGTGTGGCTCCGCGGCATGACGAACGACATTTATTTCCAGATCGGCTTGGTGACGCTGATCGGGCTGGCGGCCAAAAACGCCATCCTGATCGTGGAATTCGCCAATCACCGGAGGGCGGCCGGCATGCCGCTGGTGCGGGCGGCGTCGGAAGCGGCCCGGCTCCGGTTCCGGGCGATCATCATGACGTCGATGGCCTTCATCGGCGGCGTGCTGCCGCTGGCGATCGCCAGCGGAGCGGGAGCGGCCAGCCGGCAGTCCATCGGCACCGGCGTGCTGGGCGGCATGCTGGCTGCCACGTTTCTCGCGATCTTTTTTGTGCCGCTCTTCTTCGTGACGGTGCGAAGGGTGAGCGAAGGATGGGCCTCGGCCAGCACAGAGGCCCAGTCGACGCGGATGCCGGCCGAGCGGGTGCATCCGGAGTATGCCGGGACTCCGGCGGATGGAGAGCGATGATGGCGTTTCGACGGATCACAAGGGGCCTGTCTGTGTTGGCGTTGAGCGTGGTGCTGGTTGCCTGCGCCATGGGACCGAACTATCTGCGTCCCGATCAGGAGACCGGCGATCGGTTTCGCATGGCGGAGGGACCGCCGGAGGCTCCTTCCCTGGCCAACCTGCCGTGGTGGGAGCTGCTGCGCGACGAGCAGTTGCAGCAGCTGATCCGCACGTCGCTGGCGGAAAACCGGGATCTGCAACGAGCCGTGGCGGCGGTGGAGGAATTCCAGGCGCGCGCCCTCATCGCCAAGACCGAATGGGCGCCCAACGTGCTCGTCTCGGGCAGCGCGCCGACGTTCGGCCGCAAAACCATCTTTCTCTTTCCCGGGTTCGCCAGCCCCTTCAACTATTATCTCCAGGGCAACCTCTCTTGGGAGCTCGACGTGTGGGGACGTATCCGGCGGACGAACGAAGCGGCGCGCGCGGACCTGTTTTCCCGCGAGGAGAACCGCCGGGCCGTCGTGCTGCAATTGGTCAGCGGCGTGGCGGAAGCCTATTTCAACCTCCTCCAGTTCGACGCGCAGCTGGACATCGCCAAACGGACGCTGCAGTCCTGGGAAGAATCGGTCCGCATCGCACAGGCGCGCCTCAAGCAGGGGATGACGTCGCGGCTCGACACGGATCAGTTCGAAGCCGAGCGGGCCAACGCGGCGGCGCGGGCCGCCGAATTGGAGCGGCAGAGGGTGCAGGCGGAGAATCAACTGAGCGTGTTGGTGGGACGCAGGCCTTTCGCCATCACACGGGGGAAGCCGCTCACCGAGCAAGTCATGCCGCCGGACGTGCCGGCCGGCCTCCCGTCGGAGCTGTTGCAGCGGCGTCCCGATCTGCTCCAAGCCGAGCAAACGCTGCATGCCGCCGTGGCGCGGATCGGCGCCGCCAAGGCGGACCGGTTTCCCAAGATCTCGCTGACGGGACTGCTCGGGGTCGCCCATCCGCAACTGTCGCAACTGTTCACCGATCCCTCCTCGTTCGCCGTGTCGGGAGTCGGATTGATCGGCCCGCTGGTCAACAGCTCGGTCCTCGGCTTTCAGCAGGAAGCGATTGAGGCGCAGGCCAAACAGGCGGCTGCGCAATACGAACAGACGGTCTTGACGGCCTTCCGTGAAGTGGAAGACGCGCTGATCGCCGTCCGGACGGCCCGCACGCAGAGCGAGGCCCAGCAGCAGCAGGTGACGGCGCTCCAATCGGCCTTGCGTTTAGCCGAGCTGCGCTATAAAGGCGGGCTGGCCAATTATCTCGACGTGCTGGTGGCCCGGCGCAATCTCTTCGAAGCCGAGTTGGCGCTGACCGGCACGCGTCGGCTGCATCTCGTGTCGGTCGTCCAACTCTACAAAGCGCTCGGCGGAGGGTGGTCGCCCGAAATGGACCGCGTCCAAGACGTCGAGAAAGGATGACCCAGCATGGAGAAGCCGGCGCCGACGCAGCATCCAATCCACGAGCTCCTGAGCCGCCGGTGGAGTCCCCGCGCGTTCGACACGCGGCCGGTCGAATCGGACAAGCTCGCCAGCCTGTTTGAGGCGGCCCGGTGGGCGCCGTCTTCCAACAATGAGCAGCCCTGGCGGTTCATCGTGGGAAGACAAGGCGCGCCGGGCGCGTACGACCGGCTGTTCGCCTGCTTGATGGCCGGCAACCAGAAGTGGGCGCACCGCGCGCCGGTGTTGCTGCTCTCCGTCGCCAAGCTGACCTTTGACGACGGAGCGCCCAATCGCCACGCCTATCACGATGTCGGGCTGGCGGCGGAAAATCTCGTGTTGCAGGCCACCGCGCTCGGCCTCGCGTCCCATCAAATGGCCGGCTATCATGTCGACAAGGTCCGGGCGGAGTTCGGCATCCCTGCCGAGTTCGATCCGGTCGCCATGATTGCGATCGGCTATCCCGGCGATCCGGCCGACCTGGACGAGCGCCTGCGCCAGCGTGAAATGAAGCCGCGCGAACGAAGTCCGATTGCCGAGTTCGTGTTCGGCGAGCAATGGGGCCGTGCCGCGACGTGGTGAGCGGTCCGCCATGAGCCCGCCGGCGCGCCGCACCGATCCCCTCCGCCATCTGTGCCGCGCCGATCCCGTCATGCGCCGGCTGATCCGGGACGTGGGTCCGTTCCTGCTGAAAGCGCGGGCGCGCCGGTCGCCCTTCGAATCGCTCGCGCGGGCGATCGCCTACCAGCAACTCCACGATCAGGCGGCCGAGAGCATTCTGAAGCGGTTCTGCTCGCTCTTTCCGGGACGACGGTTTCCACGGCCCGAACAGATCCTGGCGGCCGATCCGGAGGCGATTCGGCGGGCCGGGTTCTCGCGCGCCAAAGTCGCGGCGCTGCGGGACCTGGCCGAGAAAGTGCTCGACGGCACGGTGCCGACGGGCCGCATGGTCCGAGCGCTGGACGACGAAGCGATCATCGAGCGGCTCATCGTGGTGCGCGGGATCGGGCGGTGGACGGCGGAAATGCTGCTCATCTTCCAGCTGGGCCGCCCGGATGTGCTGCCGGTGGACGACTTCGGCCTGCGGAACGGATTCCGGATCGCCTACGGGCTCCCCTCGATGCCGACGCCGAAAGACGTGTTACGATATGGCGAACGGTGGAAACCGTATCGCACCGCGGCCGCGTGGTATCTGTGGCGCGCGGCGGACCGGGGCAGCGGAAAAGCCAAGATCATTACCCTGTAGAGGGCACCATGGCGAACCAGGCGAAGCGGCTGGCGGCAAACGTGGCCGGCAACTTTTTTGTCGATGCCACCTGCATCAACTGCGACACCTGCCGGCAGCTCGCGCCGGAGACGTTTGAAGAAGCGGGCGACTATTCGGCGGTCGTCCGCCAGCCTGACAATGAGCGACGCGAGTTGCAGGCCTACCGAGCTTTGCTCGCCTGCCCGGTCGGGTCCATCGGCACCGAGCATAGCAATCCGGCCCAGCTCCAGGCCGCCAAGGCCGGCTTTCCCCTGCATCTGGACGACGCCGTGTACTACTGCGGATTCAACTCGCCCCAGTCGTTCGGCGCCAACAGTTTCTTTGTGCGGCATCCGGACGGCAATTGGCTGATCGACTCCCCGCGCTATATCAAACACCTCGTAGACGCCTTCCAGCGGATGGGCGGGCTCGCGTTCATCTTTCTCACTCATGAAGACGACGTGGCCGATGCCGATCAGTACGCCAAACAGTTCGGGGCGCGGCGCATCATCCACCGGGCCGATGCCGAGGCCGTCCCCGATGCCGAGTGGATCCTGGACGGGGCGGACGCCATCCGTCTCGCGCCGCAGTTTCAAGCCATCCCGGTGCCGGGCCATACGCCGGGGAGCCATGCGCTGCTCTACAACGATCGGGTCCTCTTCACCGGCGATCATCTCTGGTGGGAACCGGCAACCCGGACATTGGGCTCGCCCCGTCAGCTCGTGTGGAACCATGAGGCCCTCCTTCACTCCATCGAGCGCTTGCTTCACCATCGGTTCGAATGGGTGTTAGCCGGCCACGGCGATCGTGTGCGGCTGCCGCAGGATGAGATGCGGCGGCAGCTCCGAGCCCTGGTCGATCGTCGAAAGGCGGTCACCGCATTTTGAGCCAGCCGCAACGGTGTGCCGCGCAACGCGCGGCAGGTCGCCGGCCAGACCGCTCGTTCAGCGGCACGGTGACGTGACGAATGCTGCGCCGCATCTACCACTGGATCGATCACAATATCCTCTCCCTCGGCCGCGACATGCGGCTCTCGTACTTGCCGCCGCTGATGGTGTACATGGCCTACGGCATCTCCGGGCTGACTGGTATCGTGGGCACCTTCTTTGTCAAAGAGTATCTGGGCTTGTCCGCCTCCTTTCTGGCTGCACTGGGCTTTTGGGCCGGCATTCCATGGGCGCTCAAGATGCCGATCGGCCATACGGTGGACCTCTTGTGGCGCTGGAAAAGTTGGTTGTTGGTCGCAGGCGCGGCATTGCTCGCGGTGAGCCTCGGCATCATGGCGGCCTTGATCGGCAACCGCGACGCCATGACGGCGGTGCTGTCGGCCGAAGTCTGGTTCGTGCTGAGTACGTTGCTCGCGCCGGTCGGCTACGTCATTCAGGACGCCGTGGCGGACGCGATGACGGTCGAAGCCGTGCCGCGCGTGGACGAGCAGGGCCGGCCGTTCGACGAGCTCACCCGCAAGATCATGCATACGACGATGCAGACGCTCGGCCGGGTCGCGATCGTGGGGGGCGGCATTCTGGTGGCGCTGGTGAACGTCTATGTCTTTACGGGCGTGGAAGGCCTGCCGCAACACGAGATCGTCAAGCTCTACCGGCAGGTCTATCTCCTGGCGCTGGTGATCCCGTTCGTCTCCGTCCTCGGCATCGGCGTTGCCTGGGTGCTCCAGCAGCGGCATAAACGGCAACTGATCCGCCAGGGTTTCACGCGCGAGCAGGCGCGGCAGATGATCACTGTGCGGGATGCCGAGAGTGAGCCGACGAAGCCCAACTGGTGGATTCTGGGCGGGAGCCTGGGTTTCGTGTTGTTCACCTTATCCGTCGGCTTCGGCGGGCTGGCCCATAGCGAGGAAATCGTGTTCGCCGGCTCCATGGCGATCGTGCTGTTTCTCATGGCCCGGCTCGTCAAGGAGCTGGAGCCGGATAAGCGCTTCACGCTGGTCGGCACGGCCGTCGTCGTGTTCCTCTTCCGCGCGATTCCCTCGACCGGCCCCGGCACCACCTGGTGGATGATCGACGAGCTGAAGTTCGATCAGCAGTTTCTTTCCATGCTCTCCTTGATCGGGAGCACGCTCACGCTCGTCGGCATGTTCGTGTTTCGGCGGTTCATGGCTGAGCGGTCCATCGCCTACGTGGTCGGGTTTCTGACCATCATCGGTACGATCTTAAGTCTGCCGATCGTGAGTATGTTCTACGGCTTGCACGAATGGACGGCGAAAGTGACCGGCGGCGTGGTCGACGCGCGGTTCATTGCGATCGTCGATACGGCGCTGGAGTCTCCGCTGGGCCAGATCTCCATGATCCCCATGCTGGTCTGGATCGCGAATTCGGCCCCGGCGCATTTGAAAGCCACCTTCTTTGCCGTGATGGCATCGTTTACCAACCTTGCCTTGTCGCTGAGCCAGCTCGGAACCAAGTATCTCAATGAAGTCTTCGTGGTCACACGTGAAGTTCGGGACCCGGCCACCGGCACGATTCAAATCCCGCCCGACTACAGCCAGCTCGGCCTACTCCTCATCACCCAAGTCCTTCTCGGCCTCGCCCTCCCCTTCGCCGCGATCCTGTTCGCCAAAGTCACGCGGTTCAAAAGTGCGTGATGCTATCCGCTGGCATCCCCTTGACCTGTGCGGTATCATGAGCATCTAAGGTGATGCTGAATCGAAACGCCGCCGGCTGACGTTTTCAACAACCTGAATAAAAGGGGGCGACCGGTCTCGACGGGGATACTGAGACCATCGGTGCATGTCGAGCTCTCGGGGACTCGTAAAACTCCGGGACAATGCAACTGCCAACCAAGAACTGGCACTCGCAGCTTAAATAACTGCGACGTTCTTCCATCTGAGGCCCGCGGGGGTGGAAGGGCGCGATGCAGCGGGCTGGTCCAAGGCCGGTGCTCAGCGGCGGCGGACGAGAACTTTCTGGGCTAGCGGCCATTCTAAGCCAGCCGATGGGTGTGGATGGCTGCGAAGCTAAAACTATCGGCTACACATGTAGATCCGGTGCGTTGACGATCTTCGGACAGGGGTTCAACTCCCCTCGCCTCCACCAAACCGCACTTCGTGCGTGCCGCTGGCCTCTTTTGGGGATTATCGTAAGTGAGGCCAGCGGATAACCGCATCCAGTGTGCCCATCCAGGTAAGCTTGCGCGTACCGGCGCCTCATTATCGGAGCACCGTAGTTGATGGCGCCGGATAAAACCCCTCCAGGTGTTTCGCGTTTGGTCTATGCCCATCTTTCAGATGCCTCACTCAGTCGACATCGACTCCATCCGCTCCCACTGGCGTTCTCGCGGCTTCAGCTGCGATATCTGGACCGATCCTCCCGGCCAGACCTGGGAAGACTATACGCATGGAGTCGATGAGCTCGTGATGGTCTTGGAAGGTGACGTGGAGTTTGAGATCGACCGGCGAATCCTACGCCCAGCCGTCGGCGAAGAGATCGCCATCCCGGCCGGCGTGCGACACAGCGTGAGGAATAGGGGGCGGTCCACCTCCCGCTGGCTCTATGGCTACAAGACATCGGCACCGGCTTGACGAACAGACCGCGCTTCGCTGCCTCTCACCCCTCCGCCGCCGCCATGCCCTTCTTATACGTCGTATAGACGTACACCGGAATGGGAAGATCCTTCAGCGTGCTTTCGATGAGCGGTTTCACCTGCTCCCACGTCAGTCCGCCCACTCCTGTCGCCAGCCTCGGCAAGGCGAGGCTCTTCACCTGTTGGCTCTGCACTTCTTTCTTCAACGCCTGCAAGACATGATTGATGTTCGGCACAGTGGCCTTCCCGGGCCGGCTCTCGTGGCCGTCCGGAGGTTCTTGCGTGAACAAATTGATGATGACGGGCGAGGCCGGACCTTTCCAGCTCCAGAGCGTTCCCGGTTTGGGATTGTAGGTCTGACAATAGTGCCGGAAGTCTTTGTACATGGCCGGCCATTGCTCGCGCAGCGCCAGCGCCAAACCCTGTTTGAAATCATCGTGAGGCGCCACGCCGTGGGCAATGGCGCCGGCCTTGGAAAGAAGAATGTCGCCGCTGACTTCCTTGATCATGATCAGTCCTTTCGGTTGAAGATGGGCATCGGCCGATAGCTAAGGCGAATTCCCGAAGAGGTCAATAAGGCCGCGGTAGATTTTTCAAGAAAGCTCAGAAAAATCCCCCATTGACAGGTTTGTCCGATAGGCGTAGACAGACACCAGCGGCCCTACTGCCATTATGGAGGACGGGAGATCGGGCAGGCCGCGCGGCTGCTATCCAGGTCTCTCGGTGACTTACCAAGAGAGGAGGGTGGCGATGAACGACACGACTCCACCTGGTCCGTCCGGCCCGCCGATCCGAGGGCGGGCGTCTCATCGGTCGTGCTAGCCGGGTCTTCAGCCGGCTGTGCCTCTCGGCATCTCAGACCAACCGGATATCAGCCAACGGCACGAGCGCCGCGAGCTAGCACGAGGAACCCAAGCCCCTGGGATAGACGACGTTCTCCCCCGATTGGACGCTCAGTCTCCCCTTAGATTGCGCGGGTCTTGCGGGCCGCGACAATATAAAAATATCTCTCGGCGTCCTAAGCGCCAATCACGGGCGACCTCCCACCGGCAGTGCAAGGTCGCCCGTGCTTTTATGCGGATGCTGAAAAAGCCGTCCCGCTTCGTTCTCAGTCGCGGGCCTCCCTGCGACGTACCGCGAGGGTACGTCTCAGTCGTCCCGCTCCTTGCGGCCTTGCTGGCCCGGCTTTTGAGCATCCGCTTCAGGCAGCAGTTTAGATAGTCGGTTCCTGTTCTGACTTCTCCAACGGTCTTGACCTTTTCCAGAACAGATACAGCGGGATTCCGCTCAGAACGGTGGCGGCTCCCCACAGCGATTCGGCCGGCCGTTGGAGGAGGCTGTAGGCTACTAAGGAGAACGCTCCTGCGACCAGCACAGCAGGCAGCACGGGATAGAACGGCGCTCGATAGGTGTCGTTGCCGCCCGAATGAGCGGGTCGCAGGCGAAAGATCGTGGATAAGCTGAGCGCCATGAACAGCGCCAGGACGAGCCCGCTGTACACCAACAATTCTTCGAATGTGCCGCTCAGAACCAACATCGAGGCCCAACAACTTTGAAACAGAATAGCGCGAACCGGGACACCGGTCTGCGGGCTGAGCTGGGCCAGCCATGGGCTGATGGCGCCGTCTTTCGCCATGGCCCAGTAGATGCGCGGTCCGGCCCAGACCATGGCGCTGACCGCGCCGGCGATGGAGAGGCAGAGGAGGGCCGCGACGAGTCGGCCGCCGGCCGGCCCCCAGAGGGCGGCGGCCGCTTTTTCCGCTACCGGAATGACCGGTTCCCGGGCGAGCTCCGGGATCGAGAGCGCCAGGAAGTAGACGATATTGAGGAGGACATAGATGACGCCGACGAACAGGGTTCCACCGATCATGATCCGGGGGAGCGTCCGTTGCGGGTGCTCGACCTCGTTGGCGATGTAACTGGCGACATTCCAACCAAGGTAGCAGTAGACCACGATGACCAGGGCGATGGCCGCAGAGCCCAGCGTCGGCCTTCCGGTCGGAGATCCTCCGGTCACCACGTGGTCCCACTGCCCTGCGCCAGCCCACAACCCCATGAGGATCAATCCGCCGATGGCGAGCACCTTGGTCGTAGTGAGCAGGCGCTGCAGGCGCCCGCCGGCGGCGAGTCCTCGAGAGTGTGCCCACGTGATGCTCCACAACAGCACGAGTGACAGGCCCTTCGCGATCCAGCCGCCAGGGTCCTCCATCGCGACCATCCGTAAGGCATAGGCGGAAAAACTGATCGTCGATGCCGCGACGGCCGCGCCGAAGCCGATCGTGAAGGAGGTCCATCCGCTGAGGAAGGCCACCAGCGGCCCGTATGCTTGGCGTAGATAGACATAGTCCCCGCCGGCGTGCGGAAGGATGGAGCCGAGCTCGCCATAGATCATCGCGCCGCCCATGGCAAAGAGAGCGCCGATGAGCCACAGGAGGAGAATCACGAGGGGGTCGCCCACGTCGCGGGCCAGCAATCCCGTCGTAGCAAAAATGCCGCCGCCGATAATGTTGCTGACCAGCACGCAGGCAGCCGTGAACCAGCCGATCCGTGGTGACGTGGGCATACTGGGCGGCAGTGTAATGGCTCCCGTTCGGGAATGCGAGCCGACCGCCTTTCCTTTCTGAGCCGAGTCGCATACCATAGACGGCCATGGCGGAAAAAAAACGAGCGCGCAGCGGGTCGCCGTCCAAGCGCCGCAAAAAACCGGGCGGTGCTTCGACCGGCCTTGCTGCGACGGAGCTGCAGGCCGCCGCCCCGCCTCATGAGGTGGCGGAACTGCATCAGACGATCGATCAGGACGGTGGGAAAGTCCTCGCCGTCTATCGTGAACCGTACGGGGGCCGGTGGCTGGTCTTGGCCGCGCTGCCGATCGATCTGGTCGAACCGACGCCCTATCAGCGGAATCTTTCCGAGACACACGTTCGGAAACTGGAAACGGTCATCGGCAAGATCGGCCGCTTTCTCGACCCCATCATCGCCGTGCGGCTCTCCAAGCCGGACCATGCGGCCAAGTACTGGACGCCGAACGGTCACCATCGTTTGTCGGCCATGCGGACGCTCGGCGCCAAGAGCATCATCGCGATCGTCGTGCCGGAGGCGGCCGCCGCCTATCAAATTCTGGCGCTCAATACCGAGAAAGCGCACAACCTGCGCGAAAAGGCGCTGGAAGTCATCCGCATGTACAAGGAGCTCGCGCAGTTGGACGACTCCACCGAGGAGTCCTACGCGCTGGAGTTCGAAGAGCCCGCGCTGATCACGCTCGGCCTCTGTTATGAGGAGCGGCCGCGGTTCAGCGGCGGGGCGTACCATCCGGTATTGAAACGGGTGGACGACTTTCTCACGAGGCCGATGCGGGAGGCGATCGCCACCCGCCGAGAGCGGGCGCGTACCGTGTTGGCGCTCGATGACGAGATTGTCAGGCAGGTCGAGGCGCTCAAGGCGAAAGGGCTGACGAGCCCCTACTTGAAAAGTTTCGTGGTGGCCCGGGTCAATCCCATCCGGTTCCGTCCAAAAGACGCGCCGCCCCTGTCGTTCGACGAGGCGCTCGACCGGATGCTCAAAGCCGCGGTCAAGTTCAATCCCGACAAGATCAAACTGGACGACCTGGCCAAGTCCGGCGGGGCTCCGGACGACGCGGAATAGGCCGCCGTCCGCCTTGTTTCTCTGCGCGCCGGCCCTTTAGAATGTTCGCTGATCCGCATCGCAAGGAGGCGACCCATGAGTCTGGCCGACAATAAATGTGTTCCGTGCCGCGGCGGCGTGCCGCCGGTGCCGGCGGATCGCGCGCAAGCGCTGCTGACAGAATTGGGCCGCGGGTGGTCGATCAATACGCAGGGCCATTTGGAACGGCTCTACACCTTCAAAGATTTCGCGCAGGCGCTCGCGTTCGTCAATAAGGTCGGCGCGGTGGCCGAAGCGGAAGGCCACCATCCCGATTTCTACCTCGCGTGGGGGAAATGCAAGGTGGAGATCTGGACGCACAAGATCAACGGCCTCACGGAAAGTGATTTCTATCTGGCGGCGAAGGCGGATCGGGAATTCGAGCCGTTTCGCACCGTCGCGGCATAACCATCCTGACCCATGGCCCGGCGAGGCAGCAGATGAGCGGTCCCGCGCAAGTCGCGCTCGTCAACATGCCGTTCAGTTACTCGAAGTATCCCTCGATTCAATTGGGCACGCTGTCGGCCCTGTTGAAAGCGCAGGGGATCCCGGTCGATTGCCATCATCTGAATGTCCACTTCGCGCACCGGATCGGCGTGCCGCTGTACGAGCTGATCTGTGAAAAGCGCGCATTGTTCGGCGAATGGCTCTTCTCGTATCTGCTCTTCCGTGACAATCCGAAACGTGCGGAGTACCCCCGGGTCTTCAAGCCGGTCTTCGAACAGCTCGCCCAGCAGAGCGGCCACCCGATCGGCTTTTTCGAAGAGATGAGCTCGCGCATCGCCCCGCAGTTCCTGACGTGGGCGCTCACCGCGGTCGATTGGGGGCGATACAAGCTGGTGGGCTTCACCTCCACGTTCGATCAGAACGTGGCGAGCCTGACCCTGGCGCAGCTCATCAAGGACCTCTATCCGGACGTGACGATCGTCTTCGGCGGCGCCAATTACGACGGGGAGATGGGCTTGGAATACTTCCGTGCCTTCTCCTTCATCGACCATGTGGTGGTCGGTGAAGGAGAAACGGCCTTTCCCGCGTTGGTCCGCCGCACGTTGACCGGCGGATCCGGTCCCTACCCGAGCGGCGTGGCGTATCGGGACGGCGAGCAGATCCGATTGACGCCGAACCCCGCGCTCTTCACGGAGTTTTCACGGACCGGCCCGCCGGATTACGACGACTATTATCACTTGCTGGCCGAGCTGGGCGAGGCGGCTCAGGGGCTGGATCGCGTGCTGCTCTATGAAGGCTCGCGCGGCTGCTGGTGGGGCGAGAAGCACCACTGCACGTTCTGCGGGCTGAACGCCCAGAGTATGAAGTTCCGCGCCAAATCGTCCGAGCAGGTTGCGAGCGAAATGGCGTATTTGTCCAACCGGTACGACACGGCGCGGTTTCGTCTGGTCGACAACATCATCGATATGAAATATGTGGACCGGTTGTTCGGCCGGTTTGCCGCCGACCATTGCGATCTGGATATCTTCATCGAAACGAAAAGCAATCTCCACAAGAGCCAGATCCGCACCTTGGCGATGGGCGGCGTGAAATGCATGCAGCCGGGTTTGGAAAGCTTGAGCCTGAATCAGCTGCGGGCCATGGACAAGGGCGTGACGCCGATGCAGAACATCGTCTGCCTGAAGTGGAGTTTCTACTATCGGGTGGCGGTGTCCTGGAATATTCTCCTCGGCTTCCCCGGAGAAACGAACGAGGATTATCAGCGCCAGATCGAGCTGATTCCTTCGTTGCTGCATTTGCAGCCGCCGGAGGCGACGGGCAAATTCTGGCTGGAGCGATTCAGTCCCTACTACACGAGGCCTCATGAATACGGCGTGCGTATCACCGGGCCCGGCATGGCCTACGAGTATGTGTATGACGGCCGCCGGGTGGATCTGAACAAGATCGCCTATGATTTTGAATATGAGCTGGACAACTGGCCCGTCGATCCGCACGTGTACCAGGAACTGGTGAGCGCCATCGAGGGGTGGCAACGGCGGCACCGGTCCGGCGATCGGCCGTTCCTCTACTACTCCAAGGGCATGGGGTACGTGACGGTGTATGATGGGCGCGATCTGAAAACGCCGATGCGCCGCCGCTATGACGGCATCGCGGCACAGGTGATCGAAGTCTGCAATGAAGCGCCGAAAACCGTGGATCAGATCAGGTCAACGCTGGCCTTAGAGGCGGAGTCCGCCGAGCGATCCCGCGAATTGAGCGCGGCGCTCGACGAGCTCACCAGCCGGCGGGTGTTGTACGAAGAGCGGGGCAAATACTTCACGCTGGCGATTCCCGAGAATCCCTACCTTTAATCGGACTGTCTAGCGCCATATCAGTTGCCACTCGCTGCCGGCGGGTGCGTGACGAAACGCGTCGGCCTACATCGACAGTTTTTCGGCGACGTTGCGCATCTGCACCCCGTGCACCAGCGAGGCGCCGCCTCGAATCGCACAGGCGACATGCACCGCTTCGGTCATCTCTTCCACATTGGATCCCTTCTCGAGGGAGGCTTGGGTGTACGCATCGATGCAATAGGGGCACTGCACGGTATGGGCCACGGCCAGCGCGATCAGCGCCTTCTCGCGTTCGGTCAGCGCTCCTTCGGCGAACACCGCGCCGTAGTAGCCCATGAACTTCTCCCAGAGTTCCTTGTTGCCTTTCCCCATATCCGAAAACTTTCCGAGATCATGCGAATGATAGTACGAATCCATAGGGCCTCCTGTGTCATGGTCTGGGGCGAGCGAGAGAAGAAGTCGCGAGAAGACGCTGCTCAGGCATGACCGGGCGGGTCCGGCTCCACGCTCGAGAGGATTTGCGAAAAACGTGCTCCGACAATGTTCGTCACCTTGGCCATCAGGTCGGTGACTTCCTTCCACTCCTCCGGTTTCAAATCCAGCTTCAGCTGAGGATGGATCGCCCACTGGGCATCGACCTGCGTGCCTGTCCGGCTGACGAGGACACGGAGCAATTCCACGTCCCAGGCGGTGGGCTCGTTCGGCTGGTCCATGGGTGAATTGCCGTTGGGTTGTCCGGAGGGCGGTGTTGCCTGTGCCATGGTATGTGCTCCTGAGTAAGACTAGGGAGAGCATACTCCATCGACCGGCCGGTTGTACATGAAGGGGCCACAGGCAGATGAAGTCTTCGCCCCTCATGCGGGTGTCGGAGTTTCTCCCTCCCGAAGAACCTCCAGCATGGCGCCATGGATGAGACCGTTGGTGGCCACCAACTCCTGTCCATAGATCGACAGGTCGTCGCCGCGGAAGTTGGTGAGGCGCCCTCCGGCTTCCCGCACCAGCACCGTGCCGGCCGCCATATCCCACGGATTGAGCCGCACCTCCCAAAACCCGTCGAACCGACCGGCTGCCACGTAACAGAGGTCCAGCGCAGCGGAGCCGGTGCGTCTCACGCCTTGAGCGTTGAGCGCAAACCGCCCGAAGTGATCAAGGTTATTCCGCGCGGTTTCTCGGATGTCATAGGCGAATCCCGTCACGAGCAGGCTATGCTCCAACGAGTCTTCCCTGGAGACGTGAATCGGGTTTCCATTGAGCCGGGCCCCCGTTCCGTTCAATGCCGTGAACAACTCGTCGCGGGAAGGATCGTACACCACGCCCAGGACGCACCGTCCTCGGTGCTCAAGTCCGATGGAGACGCAGTAGGTGGGATAGCCGTGGGCAAAATTGGTCGTGCCGTCGAGCGGATCAATGATCCAGCGGTAGGGCGAGGGGCCGTGTTCGATTCGGCCGCACTCTTCCGCCAAAAATCCATGGCTTGGATAAACGGAGCGGATGCGATCAATGACACACTGTTCGGCGGCATGGTCGGCATCAGTCACCAGGTTAATGGGGCTCTTGTGGGCGACGTGAAATCCGGTTCGCGCATAGTCCAGAAGAAGCGCTCCGGCCTCCCGGGCGGCGGCCATCGCAAGCTCGAGCAACTGGTGGAGTGACGGTTCAGAGGACTGCACAACCGGAAGAATAACATGGCCAGCGTGTCTCTTTTCCACATTCTTCAAGGAGTTGAATGGGATACGCACCGGTCGGTTCTTGCCAAAGCTCGGTTGAGTGTCCAACACGGCAACAAGCCTTACATAAACTGATTGCAGAATGATTACTTGTACACTGATCGGCATGAAATCTTATCCGTTATTGTTTCAACCGAGAGACAGTTGACAAGGCATAGAAGCAATGCTATAAAGCAAGCATGCTTTTTCGGAGAGGGGTGTGGAAGAGTTAACCGATATTCTCGTCGGCCTGGAGCAGCGGATCAACGCCTACAAGAACAGGTTCCAGGAGCTTGAAAAAAAGCGCCGCCGCCTGGATGACGAGATTGCAACGATCAAAAAGTATCTGGAACTCGCAGAAACCCTGTATCGAGTCGAAGCGGACAAAGCCAAGCTCGCCAGTCTTTCCAACCAGCTCATCACCGACGATACGAAGGGATCCCGCCCGGCTCCCGTTATGGACGTCACGGATCAATCGCGGGAAATTCTTTTGGGGCGCAGCAAGTATGTGGGGAAGAGTGTGCCCGAAGCCGCCTATGAGATTCTGCGTGAGTCCAACCGGGCCATGCACGCCAAAGAACTGGTGCAGCGCCTGGGAGAAGGGGGTTTGCACATCAAGGGGAAAACACCCTTGACGTCTATCGCGACGTCACTGAAACGGGACAAACGATTTCGGAAAGTCGGACCCAATACGTTTGAAGCGCTGGACGACATGCTGATTCAGGCCGTGTAGAAGCCCAAGCGGATACCTATAAGAGACGAAGGGGGGTGAGGCTCTTGGCAACGAAGAAGGCAGCGAAGAAGAAGAAGAAGTAATCCCGCCGCGACTTATTCGCCGAGGGTGGGGCCACTCACTCTCGGCGTAATTCTTCCGTGCTCCATCAAGAAACCGAACGAGAGAAGGTTCCTCCTAGGCACCGATCACCGTCGTTAGGCTGAAATGACGCGGGAATCAGGAGGGCTGAAGGACGATGGCGGGCTGGAGTCGGGGCAGGCCGAGTGCAGGCCGAGGCTCAGCCGGAAGCGTCTCGGTGTTGAGGAGCACCCACTTGTCGGGCTGTTCCAGAATTTGCTGAACCAGCTTCGTATGCAGGGCATGGCCCGAGCGGTCGGCAACAATGTGGCCGATGAAGGACATGCCGAGCAACGAAAAGTCACCGATCAGATCCAGGATTTTGTGACGAACGAACTCGTCGGCGAACCGTAAACCGGATTCGTTCATGATCCCGGTCTCGGAGAGCACAACCGTGTTGTCCAAAGTCCCGCCCTTCCCGAGACCGCGCGCCCACAGGGCCTGCACTTCGTTCAGAAATCCGAACGTCCGCGCTTCGGCGATGTGCCGCTCAAACGACGCTGCCGTACAGTCATGCACATAGGTCTGTGTCTGGATGAGCGGATGGTCGTAATGAATCGAGTAACTGATACGGGAGGTGGCCGACGGTTCAATTCGAACGCGCTTCGACCCTTCGGACACTTCCATCGGAGCCATGATTTTGAGATACGGCTGCTTGCGGTTCTGCGCCACCACGCCGACCGACCGGATGAGGCGGACGAACGGCGCGGCACTGCCATCCATGACCGGGATCTCTCCGGCGGTCACGTCGATATAGACATTGTCGACTTCCAGGCCGGCTAAGGCCGCCAGCACATGCTCAATGGTCTTAACCTGAAACCCATTCCCGCTTATGGCTGTACAGAGTTCAGTTGGGACGCGATACTCGATCGAAGCAGGAAGAGAAGCGCCGGCATGGCCGTTTCGATTGACGAAGACCACCCCGGTATTCGGAGGTGCCGGTCGGAGCGTCATGGCTGCCGGCTGGCCGGAATGAAGCCCAATCCCAGAGCAGGTGACCGCCGCCGCTAACGTCTGCTGATTTCGCACAAGTCCTCCGTTCCAAAACAACACGGGGCTTACCCTAGCAACTCATATGCCAATGCAACCTTGTCATAAGTCATCGTATGTCAATGGAAAATCCATTGATCAAAAGAAAATGACTTGTGTCGTAAAAATCACATCTGTGGGCTTTTGATGGGATACTTTGGTTCAAGAGGCGTGCAGGCGTCAAGCATCTTCGCGCCCCAGCCGCGGCGACGCTACTACATATCTTGCAACGTCACCGCACGTCTGGCTTCGCTATCTTTCCGTGAATTGCGAATCCCGGTGAGCGGCGAGGGCGGAGGCCAGGCGGGATTTCAACTCCAAACGCTTGGGTTTCCCCGTCGAGGTGTAGGGCACGTCATCTCCGAACAGAATGACCTTCGGACATTTGTAAAATGGTAGGAATCGCCGGCAGTGGGCGAGCAGATCCGGTTCCGTGGGGAGAGACGTCCCGTCTCGCGGGACGACATACGCCGCGATCTCTTCGCCATAGTAGCGATTCTCAAACGGGATCGCCATGGCGAACCGGACCAGCGGGTGGCTTTTCAGCGCGTCATCGATCTCGAGCGGCGAAATGTTCACGCCGCCTCTGATGATCAGTTCCTTGAGGCGGCCGGAGATGAAGAAAAACGGCCGGCCTCGCTCGTCGCGCACATAGAACCCTTCGTCGCCGGAACGGAACCACCCCCCCTGGAAAGCCGCATCATTGGCGTCGTCGCGCTTGAAATACCCGGCACACACCGTGCCGCCCCGGATGCAGATTTCTCCCCGCGCCAGTTCGGGCACCGGCTGCCCCTCCCCGTCGAGAATCGCCATCGTATTGTGCCGAAGCGGGACGCCGATGGAAGGAAACTCGTAGCCCGTGAGCCAATGGCGATGCTCCTCGCGCGACAGGTCGTTCGGCAAAAAGCAAGAGTAGCAGGTCGTTTCGGACAAGCCGTAGCCGTGGCGGATCGGAAACCCGAAGCGGTCTTCGAACCGCGCCGCGGTATCCTTGAGCAGCGGGCCGGCGCCGCAGATGAAGCCGCGGAACGCGCTCAGGTTGCAGGCCGTCGCGTCTTCATTCGCATCGAGGAGAAACTCCAGTAAGGTCGGAACGACGCTCACGCAGGTCACGGCTTCTTCGTGCAGTCTCCGCCAAAAGGCGGCGCTCTTGAATTTGCGATTCAGGACCACGCTGCCTTTGCAGTAGAAGGGGGTGACGAGGGTGACGACCGTTCCGTTCACATGGTGGATCGGAAGCACGCACATGAGGCGGTCGTCGGCTCCGAATGCGTGCCAGTCGGCGATCGCATCGGCGTCGGTCAGCAGATTGTCTGCGGTCAGGACCACTCCCTTTGGAAGGCCGGTCGTCCCCGACGTGTAAACAATGAGGGCTTCGTCGTCCAGGCTGGAGCCGAGAGACGTGAGGCGAGAGCTCTTCGAGGACGGTTTCCCCTTGTCTCGAGCCTCCCGTCCCGCCTCTTCTAAGAAGCCCTCGTCGTTCACCGCGATGACGCGCCGCAAGGCGGGAAGCTCCTTTTGGAGACTCGTGACCTCCTCCATGTAACTGTGCCGGCAGCAGACGGCCGACGCTTCCGAATGGTCCAAAATGAACCGCTTCTTCTCCGGGGATTCTTCGACGTTGATCGGCACCACCGTGATCCCCGATAACCAGGCGGCAAAATACAACACCACGGTGACGTCATGATTGAACAGGAGCGTCGCCAGACGGTCTCCCCGCCGGAGCCCGACCGAATCATGAAGGAAGGCGGCGGCCCGTTGGACGACCGCCCCGAATTCCGCATAGCTGTAGGTGTAATGGATGTTTCGGTCATCGTCGCGGTAGGTGAGAAACGGCCGGTTGACCAAGGCACGATCGTGGATGCGGGATTTGAAGAGATCGGCAAACGAGCGCCACGGGAGCGCGGGGGCGAGGCCGTCCCTTCTTCGCGCTTGCGCGATATGGTCAGGTACGGCGACCAAGGGGGACATACTCCCTCTTCGCCGGCCCCGTGTAGAGGGCGCGGGGCCTCATCAGGCGATTGTGATCCTGTTGCTCGATGACATGCGCGCACCATCCCGTGATGCGCGAGCAGACGAAGACCGGCGTATAGAGTGCGCGGGGAACCGCCATCAGGAGATAGGCCACCGCCGTGTAGAAATCGAGATTGGGATAGAGCCCTTTCTCCTCTTGCATGACCCGCTCGACGGCGGTCGCAATGTCGTACCAGCGGCGCTCGCCGCACAGGCGGCTCAACGAGTCGGCGTGCCGTTGAATGATGGCCGAGCGGGAGTCGCCTTTCTTGAGCACCCGATGGCCGAAGCCCATGATCCGGCGTTTGCTCGCCAGCGCCTCCCGCACCCATCGCTCCGCCTGTTCCCGGCGTCCGATTTCGAGAAACATCTCGGCCACGGCCTCGTTGGCTCCCCCGTGGAGCGGCCCCTTCAAGGTTCCGATGGCCGAGGTGACGGCCGAGTGCAGATCCGTCATCGTCGAGGCGGTGACGCGGGCCGCGAAGGTGGAGGCGTTGAATTCGTGCTCGGCGTAGAGGGTCAGCGAGACGTCGAGGACGCGCGCCATGGCGCGTGCCTGCTCGTCGCCCTTCCGGTCGGTGAGCAGATACAGGAGATTGTCGGCGAAGCTCAACTCGGCATGCGGCGGCGCCAGAGGGGCGGCGTTCGCGAACCGATACGCGGCCGAGACGAGCAGCGGGATTTGCGCGAGCAGCCGGAGGGACTTGCGCACGTTGGCTTCGTGCGAGTGGTCGGCGGCGTCCGGGTCGGTCATGCCGAGCAGTGACACGCCCGTCCTCAGAACGTCCATCGGATGCGCCCCGGTTGGTACCAAACTCAGGAAGTCTTCGATGGGACGCGGGAGGACGGAGTGGAGGGCGAGCTCTCCGCGGAAGTCGTTCAGCTCTTTCGCGGTCGGCAGATGGTCGAACAGAAGCAAGAAGGCCACCTCTTCGAAGCTGCCGTGCTCCGCCAAGTCGCCGATCGCATAGCCGCGATAGCGGAGACCGGCCTCTCCTTCGTCCACGAGACACAAGGCCGATTCTCCGGCGATCACCCCCTCCAGGCCGGGACTGTAGACAGGACGGTCTAGGGAATCAGTCGCGGGAGACTCGCTCATGACCTGGTTCATATCTCTCTCCCTCCTGTGGTCCTTGGGAATTGATATAGCCGAGCAGATTGTACAGCTCTTGTCGCGTCATCATGTGGTGAAGCCAGTCGCGTTGCGTGCCGAACAGCTTCAATTCGGCCAGCAGCGCCTCGATAGCCCGCAGGGCCGTCCGTAACGCCGTGACCGGAAAGAGCACGCCGCGATATCCGAGGGATTCGAATTCCGTGACGCTCAGGAGAGGCGTTTTGCCGAATTCCGTCATATTGGCGATCAGCGGAAGGGTAACTCCTCCCTTCCGGATTTCACTCGCGAACGTTCCGAACTCGTGCGCGGACTCCAGCGCCTCGGGGAACAGCGCATCGGCTCCGGCTTCGGCATAGGTCAAGGCCCGCCGAACGGCGGCGTCAAACCCTTCCACCCCGCGGGCATCCGTGCGCGCCACGATCAGGAAATTCGGATCCCGTCTGGCGTGAACCGCCGCTTCGATCTTGGCCGCCATGTCGGCCACGGGCACCAGGCGTTTCCCCGGGAGGTGACCGCATTTCTTCGCTTCCTCCTGATCCTCGATCTGCATGCCGGCGAGACCGGCCTCCTCGAACGCCGTGGCTGCCTCCGCGGCGGCCTGGGGGCCGCCGTATCCCGTGTCGGCGTCGACGATCGTGGGAATCGACACGGCTTGGGCGATGCGCCCCGCCTCCGCCGTCACGTCCGTGAGCGTCAGAAGGCCGATGTCCGGTATCCCCCGGCAGGCGGAGAGCGCGGCTCCCGACACGTACAGGGCTTCGTAGCCGGCTCGCTCGATCTGCATCGCGATCAGCGCGTTGAACGCTCCGGGAATGGCGATCGTGCGCGTGCCCAACAGCTCCCGCAGACGGGATGTCTTCATCTGTCCCTTGTGATCCATCGTCGTCTTCAACCCATCCTCAACCTTGACCTGAGCCTCGACCGTTGATCCGCAGCAGCGGCATCAGTGCGCCGATGTCCTGGACTTCGTCAAGCCTCCACACGAATCGAATGAGCCGATCGATGCGCGCGCGATCGAGCCGTCCGGCGGCCAGGCGGCGGACCTTCGCTTCGAGCTCCCAGTCCGACATGGGATTGCCGGGATGGCCCAGCGGGATGTCCGCCTGTCGTAGGTAGGTCTTCCCCGCGCCAGTTTTGATCGTGATGCGGGTCGGCATCGCCTCGGGGTACCGCTCCACGAACTCGGGCTGCCGCACGACGCGGACCTTCTTCATCAGATTGCGCACGGCCGCATCCCGCAATCGGGCCGGACTGAACGACGACAGCGTCAGCCGACCGTCGAGCAACGCGACAGCCACGCAATAGGGGAAACTGTGATCCGCCGTTTCCCTCGTGGCCGGCTGCCACTTTTCGGGATCGCGGCCGATGATTTCGATCGCGACGTCGTAGCTTCCGATTTCCACGTCGGTGATCTGCTCCAGCGCCTGAGCGCCCTCGGCCTGGATCACTTCGCCCCGCAGGGCCAGCGTTGCTTCGACCGCTGTCTGCGCGTGGTACTCCACCGGGTAGTGCTTGATGTAGGTATCCAAAATCTTGAACGAAGGGGACCGGCTCCCGCCCCCATCGGGAGCCTGTCCCCCTTCTCTTCCGAATGCCGCCAACTCAAACGGTCCCGACACGAGTTTCATGAAACCCTTTTCGCCTTCGAAGATCGGCGAGGGGCCCGTCATGCCGCGCTGAGCCAGTAAGGCGGCGAAGACCCCGTTGCGGGCGGCGTTCGAGAAGGCGCAGGCCTTCCACATGGAGAGGTCCCCGACCCGCGTCTGCCGCAACGCGATGTTCGAAACGCCGGCGAGGTTGACGGCGTGGAACGTCTGCGCGTCCGACAGCTTCAGGACCTTGGCGGCGGCGAGCGCGGACGAGATGGGGCCGTATGTCACGTGGTCCCAGCCGCGCGGCCGCAACGCCGCGGCGTCGCAGAGCCGGCATTGCACTTCATAAGCGAGCGCGATGGCTTGGATGACGCGTTTGCCGGACGCGCGAGCCGCCTCTCCGACCGCAAGCACGGCCGCGATATTATCGGAAGGATGAGCCGGTTCCTTGGCGAGGTACGTGTCATTGAAATCGAGATAGCGGACGAGTGCGCCGTTGGCGAAGGTCGCAAGATCGGGAAGCGTTTTGTGTCGCGTGCCCCACAGGGTGGCGCCTTGCACCACCTTGACCGTCTGAGCGAGCTGACGCGCGATCCGGCAGGGGGCCGCGTTCCAGGCGCCCAGCGCGCAGCCCAGGCTGTCGAGCAGCCGCCGCTTCACTTCATGCACGACGGTTTCGGGCAAGTCGTCGTAGCAAAGTGCCTGACCATAGCGAGCGAGACGATCCGCGAGCATCTTGTTGTACCAAATGACTATTGACCAATGACCGGTGACGCAGGTCTCCGTCGATTCACGCGCCGGCCACCTTCGCCTGTCGCCGTTCCAGAAAGGCGCGGACGGCCTCCTGCATGTCGGCCGTGACGCATAATTTGCCGAATAACTCCGCTTCCCTGGCCAGCCCTTCGGACAACGGGATATCGAGCCCCCCTCTGATCGCATGCAACGCCGCTTCGACGGCGGCCCTGCCGCGCGCCGTGATCAGCGCGGCGACCGCCTCCGCCTGCGTCATGAGCTCCTGGGGCGGCACGACGCGGCTCACCAGCCCGATCTTGAGTGCGTCCTCAGCCGAGAGCGTCTCGCCCGTCAGGATCATCTCCGCCGCCTTCGAAGCGCCCACGAGTCGCGGCAGTCGCTGCGTGCCGCCGAAGCCCGGAATCAGACCCAGCCTGATCTCCGGCAACCCCAACTGGACGCCGGACGCGGCAAGCCGGATGTGACAGGCGAGGGCCAGCTCGAGGCCTCCGCCGACACAGGTGCCGTTGATCGCCGCCAGCACAGGCTTGTCGCAGCGCTCGAGCCGATTGAAGAGGGCCTGCCCGCGGAGGGCGAACTCGGTGCCCGCGTGGCTCGTGTGTAAATGGGATAACTCGTGGATGTCCGCGCCGGCGCAAAAAAAGCGGCCGGAGCCGGTCACAATCACCGCGCGAACGTAGTCGTCGTCTTCCACCTGGCTCAAGATCTGCTGAAGCTCGTTGAGCAGGGGGGCGTTCAGCGCGTTGGCCGGCGGATTGTGGAGCGTGATCCGCGCGACGTTGTGTGAGATCGTCAACAGGTGGTGCGTCATAGCGTCCCCGTGGTTCAAAGTCAGTTCGGGTGTCGCATCGCGGCACGGGCGGATCCCGGGCCTAGATCGCGCAGCCGCCGATGCTCCGCGATCGCGGCCACGAGGTCGGACACTCCTTCTCCGGTCGTCGCCACCGTGCGTAGGACGATGGGGCACCATTCGCGCAGGTCCCGCACCGCCGCGTCCGCATCCGGATGGTCGGCCTTGTTCACCACGACGATGTGCGCCATTTCCAGCAATCCGGCCTTCATGGCTTGTACTTCGTCGCCCAGCCCGGGCGCCACGACGGCCACGACCGTCTGTGCGACGTCGACGATGTCCACTTCGTTCTGCCCGACGCCGATCGTTTCGATCAGAATGACGTCGTATCCCGCCGCGTCGAGCACCAGCTTGGCGCGGTCGGTCGCGCGGGCCAGGCCGCCCTGTCTCCCGCGGGTAGCCATACTGCGGATGTACACCCCGTGATCGAGCGCATGATCCTGCATCCTGATTCGGTCCCCCAGCAACGCGCCGCCCGTGACATGGCTGCTGATATCGACCGCCAGGACCCCTACCTTCAGCCCAAGCCGCCGGTAAGTGGTGATGAGCTGACCGATGAGCGTGCTTTTGCCAGCTCCCGGATACCCGGTGATTCCGATGACGGCTGCCTGGCGCCGGGTCAGCAGGCGCAACGCCGCCGTGCCGCCCGGATGCTGGTCCTCCAGCAGGCTGATCAGCCGGGATACGGCGCGGATATTTCCGGACTTCACTTGCTCGGCCAGGGCACTCATGCACTCGGAACCGCTCGTGATTTGCTCACCAGCCGTCGTCATGGAACAGCCTCATAGGCTGCGTGACGCTGGTACACCAGCGAGAGCCGTGACGAAAGAGAGCGTTTCAACGCTGTCTCCATCTGCCGGGCCGCGGCCACGACCAGCCGTTCATCGACCGCGACGGCGGCTCCGGAAGCCTTCAAGGCATAGACTATGTCTTCGGTCGCCACGTTGCCCGACGCGCCCGGCGCATAGGGGCAGCCGCCGAGTCCTCCGGCGGAGGTGTCGAACGAGTCGATGCCGTATTCCATCCAGGCGACCAGCGCGTTGGCGATGGCCATGCCGTAGGTGTCGTGGACATGGAGCGAGAGCGCGGTTCGGCCGATCTCCGGCTTGACGGCATCCAGCAGATTGCGGACATCGGGGGGTGCGGCCTTGCCGATCGTGTCGCCCAACGAGATCTCGTCGACGCCAAGATCCAGCAGCAGGCGCATCACCTCCACCACGCGCGAGGGCGGCACCGGGCCCTCGAAGGGGCAATGGGCCGCAGTGGAAATGTATCCGCGCACGATCATGCCGTCCCGTTTCGCGCCGGACACCACCGGCTTGAACCGCTCGATCGACTCGCGAACCGTGCAGTTGATGTTCCGTCGGGTGAACGTGTCGGAGGCCGCCGTGAAGACGGCGATCTTGTCGACTGCCGCGGCCCTCGCCCGTTCCAATCCTCGTTCATTCGGCACGAGGGCTGAGTAGACCACGCCCGGCCGTCGGTCGATCTTCCGAAACACCTCATCGGAGTCCGCCAATTGCGGGATCGCCCGGGGCGCGACGAACGAACCCGCTTCAATCTCGGCCACACCGGTCCGGGACAGGGCGTCCACGAACGACACCTTGGCCTCCGTCGAAACGATGGCCGGCTCATTCTGCAGCCCGTCGCGCGGACCCACTTCGACGATCCGGATCGGGCGTGACACGTCTCTATGTCGATCGGGCGTCGACATCGTGGGGTTTCTCCTCCGGTGATGCCGTCTCTCTGCCATCGGCCGAGGCGGCCCAGTCGGGAGTTCTCCGTTCACGAAAGGCCCGAAGTCCTTCCTGCGCCTCCGCCGAGAGGCGGGCCCGGACGTTGGTCTGAACACCCAGCCTCCAGATCCTGTCCTCCGGAACCTGATGGAGTCTGCTGATCCAGGCTTTCGTGTCCCGCACCGCGCGGGGCGGAAGGCGCAAGACGAGTTCCACGAGTTCATGGACACGCTTGTCGAGCGCCGCCGAGTCGACCGCCTCGTGAACGAGCCCGGCCGCCGCCGCCGTCGACGAAGAAAACGGCTCTCCTATCAACCCATACCGTCGCACAAACGACTCGCCGGTTTTCCGAAGGATAAACGGCGCAATCACCGCGGGGACCAGCCCCAAACGCACCTCGCTGAACGCGAAGGTCGCGTCCGCCACGGCCACGGCGATGTCGCACACCGCGATCAATCCGAGCCCGCCGCCGTAGGCGCCTCCCTGAATGCGGCCAATCACTGGACAGGGACAGGCGTCGATGGTCCTGAACATGGCGAGCAACCGCTCGGCGTCGTCTTGAGCGTCCTGCGCAGTGATCGTCCGGTCCGGCGCCAGCCAATCGAGATCGGCCCCCGCGCAGAAGAGCGACCCGGCGCCGGTGAGGACAATCGCACGCACGGAGGAATCCTGTCCCAACGACTCGAACGTGCTGCACAACGCGCTCACCATCCCCGCATCGAACGCGTTGCGCCGATGCGGCCGATTCAACGTCACGCGCGCCAGGCCGTTATTTGACTCGACCAGGATCGATGCAGATTCCTTCATCGGCGCCTCACATGCGGAAAACCGGCGGATGCGACGGCCGGATCGGCGTCGCCATCGCGAGATCCAAGCAGAGACCGAGAATCTTCCTCGTCTCGACGGGATCGATGATCCCGTCGTCCCAGAGGCGCGCGGTGCTGAAATAGGCATGGCCTTCCCGCTCATACTGGGCCAGTGTGGACTCGCGCATCTTGCGCTGCTCGGCCTCCGAGAGGACGGCCTTCTCACGGGCCCGCTGCTGCCGCTTGACCGTAACGAGCACCTCCGCCGCCTGCTGCGCCCCCATGACCGACGTCCGCGCGTTGGGCCAGAGGAAGAGAAACCGCGGACCGTAGGCCCGTCCGCACATCGCGTAATTCCCGGCCCCGTGGGAGGCTCCGATGATGATCGTGAATTTCGGGACGTCGGCCGTCGCCACGGCCTGCACCATCTTGGCGCCGTCCTTGATGATCCCGCGCGCCTCATACTCTTTGCCGACCATGAAGCCCGTGATGTTCTGAAGAAACACGAGCGGCACCCGCCGTTGCGCACAGAGCTGCACGAAGTGCGCGCCTTTCAAGGCGGCTTCGGAGAGCAACACGCCGTTGTTGGCGACGAGGCCGACCTGGTGCCCCATCCAACGGGCGAAGCCGCAGGTGAGCGTCCGGCCGTAGCGGGCCTTGAACTCGTGAAAGCGGCTGCCGTCCACCAGGCGGGCGATGACGTCACGCGCCTCGAAGGTCTGCCGCGGATTGCTCGGAATGATGCTGTACAGCTCGTCAGCCGGATAGAGCGGCTCCTCGATCACCGCGGGCTTGCGCGTGGCGGGCCGGCGAGGCAGCGTCTCGACGATCGACCGGCAGATGTCGAGCGCGTCGCGGTCGTTCTCCGCCAGATGATCGCTCACGCCGGACAGCCTCGTGTGGAGGTCGGCCCCGCCGAGCTCTTCGGCGGTGACGTCCTCGCCGGTCGCCGCTTTGACCAGCGGCGGTCCCGCCAGATAAATGGTCCCGGTGCCTTTCACGATCACGTTCTCGTCGCACATGGCCGGCACATAGGCGCCGCCCGCGGTGCACATGCCCATCACCACGGCGATCTGCGGAATGCCGAGCGCCGACATCCGCGCCTGGTTGTAGAAGATCCGTCCGAAGTGATCCTTGTCGGCGAAGACCTCGGCCTGCGTCGGCAGGAACACGCCGCCCGAATCCACGAGATAGATCGCCGGCAGCCGGTTCTCCAGCGCGATCTCTTGCGCCCGGAGATGTTTCTTGATCGTCATCGGGAAATAGGTCCCGCCTTTGACCGTCGCGTCGTTGGCGGCGATCACGCAGGGGCGGCCCGCCACGTAGCCGATGCCGGCGATCAATCCCGCGGATGGAACCTGGTCGTCGTACATGTCAGAGGCCGCGAGCGGACTGAGCTCCAGCCAGGGCGCGTCGGGATCGAGGAGGGCCGCGATCCGCTCGCGGGCGGTCAGCTTGCCTCGTTCTTTGTGCAGCGCGACGGCCTCCGCCGATCCTCCGGCCCGGGCGAGCGCCAGCCGTTTGTGGAGATCGGCCATCAGGCCTTCGTAGTGGGCCCGATTCGACGTAAAGTCAGGGGATGTGGACGAGATGGACGTGACCAGCGTGCGCATGGCGCCTCAACCGTGTTTGAGCCCTTTGACGAACTCGACGATCTCCTGCATGGGCGCGCCGGGCCTGAACAGCGCTTTCACGCCCGCCGCTGTGAGCCCGGGAATGTCGTCATCCGGGATGATCCCGCCGCCGAACAGCACGATATCGTCGGCTCCCTGTTCCTTGAGCAGCTCCGACACGCGCCGAAACAGCGTGTTGTGGGCGCCCGACAGAATGCTCAAGCCGATGGCATCCACGTCTTCCTGGATTGCCGTGCTCACGACTTGCTCCGGCGTTTGATGGAGGCCGGTGTAGATCACTTCCATCCCGGCGTCACGCAGCGCGCGTGCGATCAGCTTGACGCCTCTGTCATGGCCATCGAGGCCGACTTTGCCGATGAGGATTCGCATGGGCGCCGTCGCTACTGCCATGCCGTCACCTCCCGAAGAAAATATTTGCCCTCGTGATCCCTCCGGACATAGCCCGCTTGCACCAGCGGATCATGCTCGAAGAGCAGCAACCATTGTTCCTCGAACGCCCGATCCAACACCCACCGTTTGGTCTCGAGCGTCTGAACGGGAAACAGGTCGTAGCCCATGATGTAGGGCAGGGGCAGGTGAGAGACGGTCGGGATCAGATCGCCCAGAAAGAAGGCCACCTTCCCTTCCGATTCGATCCTGATGCTTTGATGACAGCGCGTGTGCCCGGCGGTGACGACGGCGGTGATCCCCGGAAACAATTCCGTATCGCCGCGCAGGAATTCCCACTGGTTCACGTGCGCGATCGGCGTGAAGTTCTCCCGCCGATAGCTGGCCCTGGTCCGCTCGTTCGCGCGGGCTGCGTCGTCGTACTCCCCCTGCTGCACGAAATACTGCGCCTTGGGAAACGAAGGCCGGATCGTCCCGTGCTCGTCTCTCATCGTATTGCCGCCGGCGTGGTCAAAATGCAGATGCGTGTTGATGACCATATGGATGTCGCCCGGATTCAACCCGCGGCGCTTCAACGAACCCAGGATGGTCGGCGACCGCTCGACGGCGAACATCTGGTGAAACTTCCTGTCCTCCTTGGTGCCCAACCCCGTGTCCACGAGGATGTTCTTGCCCTTCGCTCGAATCAGGAGCGCGGTGAGACTGAGCGGCACCCGGTTCAAGTCGTCGGCGGGACAGCACCGCTCCCACAAGACTTTGGGAACGACCCCGAACATCGCCCCGCCGTCCAGCGCGAAGCGGCCGTCGCTCACCGGATAAATCTCAAACGCGCCGAGTCTCATACACCATCACCCCCGGGCTGCTCAGCGACAGGACCCGCGCTCCATCTCACAACACCACCGGCTCTCGATACGTCCCGAACACCTCTTTCAACGCCGCGCAGATTTCGCCCAGTGTTGCCTTGGCCTTCACCGCCGCGATCAGATAGGGCATCACGTTCTCGCTGCAGGCCGCCGCTTCCTGCAGTTCTTCCACCGCGCCCGCCATCCTGAACGGATCGCGCGCCTTGCGCAGGTCCGACAAGCGCGCCACCTGCTCGCGCTCGACCTCGGGCCCCACCTTCAGGATCGGGATCGAGCGTTCCTCTCGCTCAACATACTCATTGACGCCGACGATGATGCGGTCGTTGCGCTCCACCTCACGCTGATAGCGTTGGGAGGCGTCGAGGATCTCCCGCTGCGGATACCCCTGCTCGATCGCTTTGACCATCCCGCCCAGGCTGTCCAGCTTGTGAAAATACTCCAGGGCGGCGTCTTCGAGCCGATTGGTCAACGTCTCGACATAGTACGATCCACCGAGCGGATCCACGGTGTTGCCGGCCTCGCTCTCCTGCGCGATGATCTGCTGCGTGCGCAACGCGAGCTTCACCGCCTCCTCGGTCGGCAATGCCAGCGTTTCGTCCATCGAGTTGGTGTGGAGCGACTGCGTGCCGCCTAACACGGCCGCGAGAGCCTGAATCGTTGTCCGCACCACGTTGTTCATGGGCTGTTGCGCCGTGAGCGAGCAGCCCGCCGTCTGCGCATGACACCGGAGCTGCGCCGATCGCGGATCGTTGGGACGATACCGACGCGTCATTTCACGGGCCCAGAGCCGCCGGGCCGCCCGGAACTTGGCGACCTCCTCGAAAAAGTCATTGTGGACGTTGAAGAAGAACGACAGCGGCGGGGCGACACGGTCCACGTCAAGGCCCGCCTTCACCGCCGCTTCGACGTAGGTCAGGCCGTCGTAGAGCGTAAAGGCCAATTCCTGCACCGCCGTCGAGCCGGCCTCCCGGATGTGATAGCCGCTGATGCTGACGGGGTGCCACTTGGGCACCTGTGCGGCGCAATAGGCCATCGTGTCGGTGATGAGCCGGAGCGAGGGTTCCGGCGGGAAGAGCCATTCCTTCTGGGCGATATATTCCTTGAGGATGTCGTTCTGCAGCGTGCCGCCCAGATGCTCAAGACGGATGCCGCGCTTCTCCGCGACGGCGAGGTACATCGCGAAGATCACCGCGGCCGGTCCGTTGATCGTCATCGAGGTCGTGACCCGGTCGAGCGGAATGCCGTCGAACAGCCGCTCCATGTCGTCCAGCGAGGACACCGCGACGCCGCAGTGGCCGATCTCGCCGTGGGCCCGCGGATCGTCCGCGTCGATGCCCATCAGCGTCGGCATGTCGAACGCGACGCTCAGCCCCGTCTGGCCGTGCTCCAGCAAATACTTGAAGCGGCGGTTGGTGTCCTCGGCCGAACCGAAGCCGGCGAACTGCCGCATCGTCCACAGCCGTCCCCGGTACATGGTGGGATAGACGCCGCGTGTGTAGGGGAATGAGCCGGGCGCCCCGAGGTCGTCGTCCGGCGACCAGTTTTTCAAATCGTCCCGCGCGTAGACGCGGTTGATGTCGAGGCCGGAGAGTGAGGTGAAGCGCGGTTTACGTTCTTGCATCGACCGCTTCCTCCAACGCGGCGCCGCTCGCCCGCCCAGCTAGCGTGCAGGGGGACAGGCACCGCCCCAGACGGCGGAGCCTGTCCCCTTCGCCGTCTCGTGTCGTTCGCCGCTCGCTTCGTAGAGGTAGAAGCCGTGGCCGCTCTTTCGTCCCAGCCATCCCGCCTCGACATACCGGCGCAGCAACGGGCAAGGACGGAATTTGGGATCTCCTAGATCCTGGTACAGGACCTCGCAGATGGCGAGTACGGTGTCCAGCCCAATGCGGTCGGCGAGGGCCAGCGGTCCCACGGGATGATTGGCGCCCGTCGTCATCGCGAGATCGATATCCTCGGCGGACGCGACGCCTTCTTCCAGCGCGAAGGCGGCCTCGTTGATCATCGGCATCAAGATGCGGTTCACGATGAAGCCCGGCACGTCTTTGGCCACGACCGGCGTTTTCCCCAAGCGCTTGGCGAGGTCCAGGGCGAGATGCAGCGTCCGTTCGGACGTTTCCAGGCCGCGGACGATTTCCACGAGCCGCATCACGGGGGCGGGATTCATGAAGTGCAGCCCGACCACGCGATCCGGCCGGCCGGAGGCTGCGCCCAATTTCGTGATGGAAATCGACGAGGTGTTGCTTGCGAGCACCACGGAAGCGTCGCAGATGCGGTTCAATTCGGCGAAGAGCGCTTGCTTGAGGGCGAGGTCCTCCGGAACCGCTTCGATGACCAACTGTGCGTCCCGCAGTCGATCGAGCTGCACGATCGGACGAATGAGGGCCAAGACTTTGCCGGCCTGGTGCCGGGTGATAGATCCCCGTTCGACGGCCCGCTCGAGTCCGGCACGTATCTTTGAGAGAGCCTCCTGCAATGGCGGCTCGGCGACGTCGACGAGCAGCACCTGATACTCGGCTGTGGCGCAGACCTGGCCGATGCCCCGCCCCATTTGGCCGGCCCCCACGACGCCGATGGTCTTAATATCTTCCAACTGCATGATCAGAAACGGGGTACCTGAGTCACCAGCGCGATCCCGCCATCGCCTTGCCCCGCGCTACCCCGCGTACCCCCTTTCCACGATGATGGCCAGCGCCTCACCGCCGCCGATGCAGAGGCTGGCCAATCCTCTCCGAGCGCCCCGCGCGTTCATGGCGTGGACCAGGGTCGTGAGAATCCGCGCGCCGGTCGCACCGATGGGATGGCCGAGTGCGACGGCTCCGCCGTTCACGTTGACCTTCTTCGTGTCCAGTCCCAGTTCCCGGTTGATCGCGAGGGACACGGCCGAAAACGCTTCGTTGATCTCGAAGAGATCGATGTCCCCGATGGTCAGGCCCGTCTTCTTGAGCACGAGCTTGATGGCTTCCACCGGCGCGATCGTAAACCACTCCGGCGCCAGCGCCGCGCCGGCATAGCCGACGATGCGGGCCAGCGGGGCGAGACCGAGGCGCGCGGCTTCCGCTTCCGCCATGACGACCAACGCCGCCGCGCCGTCGTTGCAGGAGGGCGAATTGCCGACGGTCAGGATCCCGTTTTCCTGAAACGCCGGTTTCAGGTCGCGCATCTTCTTCAGGTCCACCCGGTTCGGCTCCTCATCATCCACGACCGTGACCGGCGGCCCTTTGCGCTGCGGCACTTCAACCGGCACGATCTCCGGTTTGAACGCGCCGGTGGCGATGGCCTCACGGGCGCGCCGGTAGCTTTCCAAGGCGAAGTCGTCCACTTCGCGGCGGGTGAGCCGATACTTCGCCGCGCAGAGCTCGCCGCCGTCGCCCATATGGAAGTCGTTGTACACGTCCCACAGACCGTCCTTGATCAGGCTGTCCACGAGTTCCGCATGGCCGAGCCGGTATCCCTGTCGGGCTTTTTCGAGCAAATAAGGGGCGCAGGTCATGTTCTCCATCCCGCCAGCGACGACGATCCCCGCCTCGCCGAGCGCAATGGCCTGCGCGGCCATGATCACCGTCTGGATGCTGGAGCCGCACACTTTGTTGACGGTCACGGCGCCGACCGAACAGGGAATGCCGGCCCCGATCGAGGCTTGTCTGGCCGGCGCCTGCCCTAATCCGGCGCTGATCGCGCAGCCCATATAGACCGCCTCCACGCGGTCGGCGGGCAGATGAATCCGCTTCAAGGCCTCGGCGATCGCGAGGCTGCCCAGCTTGGTCGCGGGGACGGCGCTGAACGCGCCGTTGAAGGCGCCCATCGGCGTCCGCACGGCGCTGACGATGACGGATGTCTGTGGCGCGCTCACAGAATTTGCTCCCAATGACTCTGCTCGAGATAGTGCTTGACCTTCGCCATGAATTGATCCGCGGTCGCTCCGTCGATGACCCGATGGTCGAACGAGAGGCTGAGGTAGCCCATCGGGCGGATCGCAATGGCATCGTTGGTCACCACGGCCCGCTTTTGGATTGCGCCGACCCCGAGGATCGCGATCTGCGGCTGGTGAATGATCGGCGTGCTGAACAGGCTGCCGAACCCGCCATGGTTCGTGATCGTGAAGGTGCCGCCTTGGACCTCTTCGGGACTCAGTTTCTTCGACCTGGCCCGCTCGGCCAGATCGACGATCTCCTTGGCCAACTGGCTGAGTCCTTTGCGGTCCGCGTGCCGCACCACCGGCACGAGCAACCCGTCTTCCAACGCCGTCGCGATCCCGATATGGAGATCCTTCTTGATGATAATGCCGTGCTCCGTCCAAGCCGAATTCACGATGGGAACATCCCGAAGGGCTTTCGTCACGGCGCGTACGACGAACGGGAGATAGGTGAGGTCCCGGCCTTCCCGGAATTTGGCGACGCTCGAAAAATCGGCTTCAAAAAACGTCGCCACATGGGCGGAGGTCTGCTTGCTCTGGACCATCCGTTCGGCGATGGTCTTACGCATCTGGGTCAGGGGACGAATCTCTTCGCCCATGGATGGCTCGCCGCCTCCAGGCGCCACCGTGCCCTGTGCGCCGCGCTGGGCTATGAAGTCCAGGACATCGTTCTTGGTGACTCGGCCGCCGGCGCCCGTGCCTTTGACCTGCGCCAGATCCACTCCGTGTTGCTTTGCCAGCTGCCGGACGGCGGGAGAATGATGCTCCTCGCCCGCTGGCGCCGGTTCCATCTGACGGACGACCACTCCGCCGACGCGGTTGATCACGTCGGCCGGCGGCGTCCTTTCGATGCGGGCAAGCAGGGCGCCGACAGGAACCGTCTCTCCTTCCTTGACGAGAATCTCGCTCAACACGCCGGTGGCCGGCGAAGGGATTTCCAACGACACCTTCTCCGTTTCCACTTCCAGCAAAGACTGATCCTTCTCGATCGATCCTCCGGCGGGGATGAGCCACTTCACGACCGTGCCCTCGGCGATGCTTTCTCCCAGCTGCGGCATGATGATGTCGGTGGCCACTGCAAACCTCGTGATCAGTGATGAGTGATCAGTGATGGGTGAAGCGAACAAGCATCCGAACTCGTCATGCATCACCCATCACTGTTTCAATACGCTGCCAGCTTCCGTGCCGCGGCTATGATGTCGCTCGTCTTCGGCAGGAAGAATTCCTCCAACGGCGTGCTGAACGGGACCGGTGTGTCCGGCGGCGCGACGCGGAGAATCGGCCCGTCCAAACAGTCGAAACAGTTTTCCGCCAAGAGCGCGGCGATCTCCGCTCCGATGCCGCCGGTCTTGTTGTCCTCGTGCAACAGAAGCGCTTTGCTGGTTTTGCGCACCGACGCGTAAATCGTCTCTTTGTCCAGCGGGATGAGCGTGCGAAGGTCGATCACTTCGAGGTCGATCCCTTCCTTGGCCAGGCTCTGCGCGGCTTCGAGCGCCAAATGGACCATCGCGCCATAGGTCACGAGCGTGATGTCGGTGCCGGGGCGTTTGACGTCGGCCTTCCCGATCGGGACGATGTAGTCCTCCTTCGGCAGCGCGGCCTTGATCCGCCGGTACAGAAATTTGTGCTCGAAATAAATCACCGGATTGGGATCTCGAATGGCCGCTTTCAAGAGCCCCTTCGCATCGTAGGGCGTGGAGGGGGCCACGAGCTTGAGACCCGGCGAATGAAAGAACCACCCTTCCGGACATTCGGAATGAAACGGCCCCCCGTGCACGCCGCCGCCGAACGGCGCGCGGATGACCATCGGCACCGCGGCTCCCCAGCGGTAATGATTCTTGGCCGCGACTTCGGTGATCTGATCGAAGGCGCAGGAGATGAAGTCCGCAAACTGCATTTCGACGACGGGACGGAGGCCCATCATCGCCGCGCCGATCGCCGCCCCGACAAAACCGGATTCGGCCAGCGGCGTGTCGATGATCCGCCACTCGCCGTATTTATCGAGGAAGCCCTCGGTGATTTTGAAGGCGCCCCCGTAGGTCCCGATATCTTCCCCCATCAAGAAGACCCGTTCATCGCGGGTCATCTCTTCGTCCAGGGCTTGGGAGATCGCCTCCAGGTAGCTCACTTCCCCTGTGGCTTGAGTCATGGTCGTCATAGGAGCTCCTCCCGGGCTAATGGCGTTCGGCCTTTTCCGCAAAGACCCCTTCCAGCACCTCCGGCCCCTCCGGGAGCGGACTCTGCTCCGCGAATTCCAGCCCGGCTTCGACTTCTTTCTTCGCCCGTTCCGCCACATCCTTGAAGGACGCGTCATCGCCATACCCCAGCTGCTTGAGCAGTTGCTCGGCTTTCAGAATGGGATCTTTCTGTTTCCACTCTTCCAGCAGCTCGCGCGGCACGTACTTGGCGGGGTCGTGCTCGGAATGGCCGTGCATGCGCATCGTCTTGAATTCCAGAAACGTCGGCCCTCCTCCTTCCCTGGCCCGCGCGATGGCGCGCTTGGACGCCAGATACACCGCCGCCACGTCGTTTCCATCCACGATCTCGCCCGGCATGCCGTAGGCTCTGGCCCGCTCGGCGATGTCCGTGATCGCCATCTGGTAGCGAAGAGGGGTCGAATAGGCGTATTGGTTGTTGTTGCAGAAGAAGACGACCGGGAGTGTGCGGACTGCGGCAAAGTTCATGGCTTCGTGGAAGTCCCCCCGGCTTGTTCCACCGTCGCCGGTGCCCGTGAACACGACTCGGGCTTCACCCCGGATCTTGAACGCCAGCGCCGCACCGGCGGCGACCGGCAGATTGTCCGCCAGGTGACTGACAAAGCCGATGATCCCGCGCTTGAGGTCTCCCATGTGCACGTTGCCGTCTTTCCCCTTCGTCGGGCCGGTCCGCTTGCCCAAATATTGCGCGAGCACCTCACCGGGCGTGATGCCGCGGATCAGGAAGGCGCCCATGTCGCGGTGAAAGGGCGCGATCACGTCGTCGCGTTCCAACGCCGACGCATAGCCGACGGCGATCGCCTCCATCCCGTGGCTGGTGTAGACGCCGCCGACGATGCGTCCCTGGCGGTACAGTGCCGTGATGCGGTCCTCAAGTGTTCTGGTGAGCCGGAGGTAGTAGTGCATCTGGAGCAGGTCGGCTCGTTTGATCTCACGGGAAATGACGGCAAGATCCATGACAAACCTCCAGAGGCTAAGGCTGGTTTACAAATCCGGCATGTCCCTCCACGACAGCAGAGGCTTTTCGGCGCGGCACAGGGGGCAGTGGGCTGGCTCCCACTGCGGCATGTCCAAATCCGTCGCGTAATAAAATGGATGCCGGGCGATGAGTTCGTCCATCAGCGGGAACTGCCCGCTGTCGCGACGGGCGAAGACCATCATGCCGGCCAGGACGCCCCCGTGGTCCGTGATCACCGTACCCAGTTTGCTCACGCAATTGCCGCGCGTGGTCACATCGTTGAGTGCCAGGAACCGCTCGCCGTCCGTGACCGCGCCGATCGCGATGTCCGTTCCGATCCGTCCCGTGTCGCAACTGTACGGTGTCAACGTCACGCGCAACGGCATCGTGCCGCGGAGCTGCTCCGCAATCCCTCCGGCGAGCCGCTCCGCGGCCGAACTGGTCGCGACGATTCCCGTCACGGGGTGATTATGAAACGTCCGCCTGACCCAGTCGGCCATGTCTCCGGCGATCAGTCCGATCAAGTCGGGGAAACGGGCGACGGAGTCGAAGCGGAGATAGGTGGCCGTATGGTGGCCGGACACGACCTCCACGTGGGTATCGAAGAAGACCGCACGGGAGGTCCGCAAAATATGCAGGATGTCCCACTCGGTCAGATTGGTATGCGACCCGGCCCGGATCACGGTTTCCAACTTCGAGTCGATCGCGGGCCCGCCGTAGAGCGCCCGGTGCCGATCCGCCAACTCAACAAGCGCCTGCCCGACAGTGCCGACAGTCATAATGCATCCCGCTTCGTTGCGCCCACCACCTGCGTTTTCAGGATGCCGATGGGCTGGATTTCCAATTCCACCACGTCGCCCGGCTTCAAGTAGCGATCCATCTCGAGCCCGCATCCGCCTCCGACGGTGCCCGATCCGAAGACATCGCCCGGGTAGATCGTTTCGCCGCGCGATACATGTGCGATCATCTGAGGGAACGACCAGTGGATCGTCCCGAACCGTCCCCGTGACCATTCCTCGCCGTTCACACGTGCGATCATCGTCACGGCGCCGAGATCCGCGATCTCGTCGGGCGTCACCAACCAAGGCCCTAACGCCGTGGCAAAGTCTTTCCCCTTCGCCGGACCCAGCCGGCAGGCCATTTCTTGAAACTGAATGTCGCGGGCGCTGAAGTCGTTCATGATCGTGTAGCCGGCGATGTAGTCCTGCGCCTGCTGCTCCGAAATGTCGCGACCCTGGCGGCCGATCACGCATGCCAGCTCCAATTCATAGTCCAATTTAGCGGTATCCAGCGGCCACGGCAGCGTATCATCCGGCCCGATGATGGTCCGGTGATTGCCTTTGTAGTAGACAGGAAACTTGTACCATTCCGGCGGAATCGGCTGGCCCCGCTTCTTCGATGTGGCCGCGATGTGGTCTTCGAAGGCGATGAAGTCCCGCAGTGACGGCGGATTCGGAAGCGGGGCGACCAGCCGGATGTCGCCCGGCTGATAGAAGATCGTCTCACCGGCGGGTCCTTTGGACGAGGGAGCGAGCTGAGCCGCATAGTCCACCGCCCCGCGCGCGGCCGCCATCGTGGATGAGCCGCCTTCCAGGAATTCCAACATGGTGGAGGGAACCAAGGCGTCGGCCAAGCGCCGCGGCTGCGCTTCCCGCTGGTCCGCCAACCAACGGGCATAGGCCTGGTTTACGTCCACGATGGTGCGGCCATGCATCGCTCCCACTCGCGTAAAGGTGCCGACGGGCGTGGCGACGAGAAAACTGACGAGTTTCATCGGCGGCTCCAACTCAAGGCGTAGTCCTTGACCTCCCACGGTGCCATCTCGGGCATGACCGTAAACGGCCGCTTCGATTCGATCATCACCGCGACCTCGTTCGTGTGCGTCTTGGACGTGCTCGACTGCACGGCGCTGGGCTGCGGTCCGTGATGGATGCCTTGGGGGTGCAACGTCAGCATACCCGGCTGGATCCCGGCGCGGCTGAAGAAGTCCCCCTGGTGGTAAAAGAGCACTTCGTCGTAGTCCATGTTGCGGTGGTAGAACGGCACGCGCAGCGCTTCGGGATCGGTTTCCAGCGGTCGCGGAGCAAAGGTGGAAATGAGGCAGCCGCCGGCTTGAAACGTCCCATGCACGCTTGGCGGCAGGTGATAACGGGGGCTCGTCACGGGGCGGAAGTCGCGGACGTTGAGCTTCGCCACCCACAGGTCGCCTTTCCATCCGATGACGTCCATCGGATAAAACGGATACGTGACCCGCGTCCAATGCCCGTCCCGCTTGATGTGGACTTCCCACGAGCGGCCCTGCGCTTCCGGCGGTTCCCCGATCTCCAGCTCAGGCGCGACCAGCACGCCTTTGTCGAACAGCGCGTGTTGACCGAGCGGACCACGCTCCGGAAGCGTCACGGCTTCCGGCGTTTCGGCGAGAAGGCAAAGGGCGGGGTCGCCGTCGACATGGATCCGGTAGGTCGTCCCTTTCGGGACGACGATATAGTCGCCCGGCTCGTAGGCCAGTATCCCATAGTCGCTCTCAAATCGGCCCGTTCCCCGGTGCACGAAATAAATTTCGTCGCCGTCCGCGTTCCGGACGAAATGCGTCATGGTCTCCGCCACGCGTGAAAGGTACAGGCTCACGTCCCGGCTCTGCATGATGAGTACCGGCGGTACCGGAGAAAATTGACCGCCGGCGGTGGAAACAGTCGTGCAGACAAAGGCCCGCGGTTTCAAGGGACCTTCGATGGCCGTCCAACCCGTCGGTGGATGGGTTCGATAGAGATGGGACACCGGCCCGGAGAACCCGTTTCGACCGTGCTCCTCTTCACAAAGCCCCTCCGGGATACCGACGTGCGCCTGCTTGGGCACCTTGCCTTTCCGGTTGAGGTACATAGCCGGCCCTCCCCAAGTGACGGCGTCCGTTTATGAGGCCTTTTTGAGACCGCTCCTCACGCGAACCGGGATACTCTTGTACTCGATGATCGTCCGTTCCGTACCGGTGGCCTGGTCCCGCTCGATGTCCTTGTACAACGCTTCCACGGTGCTCCGGACAAAGGTCTTCGAGCGCTCCCCTCCATGATCCCGCTGGGTCAGCTCGATGAACATGCCGCTGCCGGGAAACAGCGGATAGGTGAAACGCTGCTTCAGCGGGCCGAACCCGTCGCGGCCTTCCTTCACCGGTCCGCTGAATTGCACGCCGTGCGATTCCCATTCCCGGCACACGGCGTCGATATCGTCCACTTCCAGGGCGACGTGCTGCACGCCCTGCCCGTACTTGTCGATGAACTCGTTGATTTGGGACTTCATGGCCTTGTCCCGGCCCTGCATGAGCGCGATTCTGGCCGTCCCACATTGAACCACGACGGTGTCCATGGAGGACGTCTCGCTGCCCACGTCGCGGGCCGACCAGATTACCTCAAACCCCAGCACCTTCGTGAACAGAAATTCCGCTGCCTCCAGGTTCTCCACGCAGAGAGTGATGTGATCGATGCCTCTCGCCTGGTTCATAGTGGTGCCTCCTCGTGACGAAACGTCGTCCATCTTCAACGGGCAACTCATCTATTTCAAGCATCGGATGATGTGATATTACTATTATTCATCGACAGTGACAAGCTCTTTTTGTGCTTCGTCTCGCAAGACGAGACCATAGATGGCTTATAAACAGTAGAGATTCGTTCAGCATAAGATGTTGCTATACTAATAGTGAAAGTATATCATCGTGACCATAAGCCAGAGGTGCTCGCCGTGATCCCGCCGCTCGCAACTCGCCACGGGAGGTGCCCATGACGTTCTACGAAGAGATGAGGCGACTGGTACTCGGGCATGGGGCCATCAATAACTCCTATCTCACCCGCTTCCGGACCGGCGATCTATCCGACAAAGAGCTCGAGGAATTTGCAGTCGAGTTCTACAACTTCGCGCGGTTCTTTCCCCGAATTCTTGTCGCACAGCTGGTGAATACCGAGGATGAGCAGGTCGCCGACGAGCTCACCAAGGTGCTCTATTCCGAGTTGGGGGACGGTCAAACCCGACACCGCCATGAGCTGCTCTATCGCGACTTCCTTCGCTCGATCGGGATCGGCGTCCATGAGGCCATGACCCGGCCCATGCTGCCGTCGACCCGGGCCTATATCGAGGGGATGGAAGGCTTGTATCGCGATGGAAACCACGCGAAGGCGTTGGGAGCCTCCTTCGGCCTGGAAAACATGGCCATTACGATGTGGGACCACCTGATCCCCGGGCTCGCTCACCTCAAGCGCACCCGCTACCCCCGGATGGACATGACCTATTTCACATTTCATCGCGAGCTCGAATCCACGCATGAAGAGGCGATGGAGCATGCGGTGGAGGCTGTCCAGGGAATAGCGAAGGCCGGCATGTCCGAACAGGACAAGGCTGACTTTCGGCAGGGCGTCCAGGCCGTCCTCGATTATCTCGAAGGATTCTGGATGGGCTTGGAACGGCGAGCGTCTCCCGATCACCGGTCTCCGGCGATCCGGTCTCACGCGGCGTGACGAAATATCCAAGGAGCCGTGCATGTCCGAGATGGCGACGTATCTTGAAGCGGTGAAGGAACGGTACGACCTCGGCAGCGATTATGCGCTCGCCGAGAAGCTCGGCATCGCGCAGCCGGACGCCAATCTGATGCGCCGCGGCCTCAAGGTCCCGAAGCCGGAGCTCTGCATCAAAATCGCCAAGCTGCTGAACAAGAATCCCGTCGAGCTGCTGCTGATCGCGCAAAAAGACAAGGCTCCGTCCTCCGCCAAAGAATACTGGACCCTCGCCCAGACCGCGGTGGCGGTCATGCTTCACGTGCCCAAGACGCCCAAATACATTCCGAAAAAAGTGGAGGCCATCGGGCGCGAACTGCGCCAGCTGGAGGCCCAAACCTTGACGTATGAAGGGGCGGAGGCGAACGCCGAGGCGGTCCGGCTGGTCCACACGGCCGAACGCTCGATCGATGCGCTGATGGAGCGCTGGAATATCTGGAAGAAAGGCGAGGCCCTGTATCCGAATTATCTGCTGGCCAATCAGGCGGCGGCCAAGCGCGGGGTGGTCATTCGCCGCCTGCTGGTGCTGACGCACGAGCAGATGCTGCAGGAAGCCGTGGTGAACGACGCCATTCAAGTGATGGGGGATCAGCAGCGGGTGGGCATCAATATTTTTTATGCGTTTCGGGAAGAATTGGACCGGTCTCCCGCGTTTCGGCGCTTCGAAGAGGATTACAGACGCCAAGGCGCGGCGAGGGACCTCAATGCCGCCATGTTCGATCGGGAGATCCTGATATTTTCGCAGTCATACGGGCAAATGGATCTCGGGGTGGTGGGGCCACCGACGCCCATCACGATGATCAATCAGTTGGAGATCACGTGGAAGCCGGAGCTGCTGCGGGATCTCGATCCGGCTCCGCTGTTCGACATGACCCGATATGTCTTCGAGTATTCCGGACCCCACGCATTCAAAATGGAGCTGGCCCGGTTCATGAGGTCGGTACCATGAAATTCCCATCCGAGCCGTTCAAGATCAAAGTCGTCGAGCCCATCCGGCGCACAACGCGCGCAGAGCGGGAGCGCCTGCTGCGCGAAGCCGGGTACAACCTGTTCCGCCTGCCGGCCGAAAGCGTCTATGTGGATCTCTTGACCGACAGCGGCACGTCGGCCATGAGCGACCACCAGTGGGCCGGCATGATGCTCGGGGACGAATCCTATGCCGGCAGCAAGAACTATTACCATTTCGAGGACACGGTCCGCTCCATCTTCGGCTACAAGCACGTAATTCCCACCCATCAAGGCCGCATGGCCGAGAATCTCCTGTTCTCCACGGTGGTCAAGCCGGGGATGTGCGTCCCGAACAACATCCATTTCGACACGACGCGCGCGAACGTCGAGCACCAAGGGGCGCAGGCGCTCGATGTGGTGGTGAAGATGGCCTACGACCCGCATGACGAATCGCCGTTCAAGGGGAATATGGACGTGATCCGGCTGGAAGAGACGATCAACCGTGTCGGACGCGATCGTATTCCGCTGGTGCTGCTGACGATCACGAACAACAGCGGCGGAGGACAGCCGGTGTCGATGGAGAATATCCGGAACACCCGCGCGCTGTTGGAGCGCTACGGGATTCCGCTGTTCTTCGACGCCTGCCGCTTCGCGGAGAATTGTTTTTTCATCAAGGAGCGCGAGCCGGGGTACGCGGACCGTTCGATCCTGGAGATTGCACGAGAACTGTTCAGTTACGGCGACGGCTGCACCATGTCGGCGAAGAAAGACGGGCTCGTGAACATCGGCGGATTCCTCAACCTCAATCACGACCAATGGGCGCAGGACATCACGAACATGCTCATCCTGGTGGAAGGGTTCCCCACCTATGGCGGGTTGGCGGGCCGCGATCTCGAAGCGATGGCCAGAGGACTCCGGGAGGTGCTGGACGAAGACTATCTCAACTTCCGGGTGGGGCAGGTCCGATATCTGGGCGAGCTGCTGGATCAAGCCGGCGTGCCGATCGTCAAACCGATCGGCGGGCATGCCGTCTATCTCAACGCCAAAGAGTTTCTGCCGCACATCCCCCAGGCGGAGTTTCCCGCCCAGTCGCTCGCCGTGTCCCTGTATCGGGAGCACGGGATCAGAGGAGTCGAAATCGGCACCGTGATGTTCGGAACGAAAGAGGCCGGGACCGGGCGCACGCTCCATCCGGAGCTCGAGCTGGTCCGGCTGGCCATCCCGCGCCGAGTCTATACGAACATGCAGATCGCCTATGTGGCTGAATCGATCATCGACCTGTACCGGCGGCGCGAGGGCATCCGGGGTCTCGCCATGACCTACGAGGCGCCGATGCTGCGCCACTTCACGGCCCGGTTTGAGGAGCTTGAGGATCGGTCTCTCGCGCGGGCGGCATCCTGAGGAGAGCCGGATGACGCAACTCTTTAAAGGACTCGAGCGCATCGAAGAAGCGCGCGAGCGGCTTACGGGGCGGAGCTTCATGGCGGGCGTCTTTGCCGGGGCGCCCGATTTTTCGCTGTTGCTCACCCCGGAAGAACCCCCGGAACAGAAGGCCGCGTGGGAGGAGTTTCGCCCGCGTCTGGAAAGCTTTCTCACCACACAGGTGGACCCCGACGAGATCGAACGCACCGCCCGGATCCCCGATTCGGTGATCAAGGGACTGTTCGCGCTCGGCGCGTTCGCCATGAAGATTCCGAAAGAATACGGCGGGCTGGGATTGTCCTACAGCTATTACGGTCGCGCCCTCGTGCTCATCGCCGGGTGGAGCAACATTCTGGCCTTGACGGTGGCGGTGCCCCAGTCCATCGGCATCGCCATGCCGCTGCTGTTGTTCGGCAGCGAGGAGCAACGGCGCCGCTACCTGCCCATCGTGGCCCGCGAAGCCGTATCGGCCTTCGCCCTCACCGAGCCGATGACCGGATCAGATGCCGCCAATATCCGGACGGAAGCGGTGCTGGACGCCGGCGGGTCGGCGTTCATCGTGAACGGCGAAAAGCTCTGGTGCACGAACGGGCCCATCGCCCGCTACGTGACGTTGATCGCCCGTGTGCCGGCGAAACGCGAACAGCGCGGCGGACAATCGGTCTGGGTGCCGGTGCCGGAAGGCAAAGAAGCGGACGATTCGGTTCCCACCGCGCTGATTCTCGATATGACGACCCCCGGGGTCGTGGTCCGCCAGCGCTGTCAGTTCGAAGGCTGCCGGGGAATCGAAAACGCCTACATGACGTTCAGCGATGTCCGCATCCCGGCCGAGAATCTCATCGGAGAGGTCGGCAGGGGGCTCAGATACGCCTTGACCATTCTCAATGTCGGCCGGGCGGTCAGCATCCCGGCCATCTGTCTGGGCATGGCCAAGCAAGCATGGCTGCCGACGCTCGACCGGGCCAACAGCCGTGTCACGTTTCAAAAGCCCCTCGGCGAGCGCCAGACACAGCGCATGCGAGTCGGCCGTATGGCAGCGCAGTTGTTGGCGATGGAGGCCCTGGCCTCCGCCGTCTGGAGCATGGCCGATCAGCACCGCTACGACGTCAGAATCGAAGCGGCGATCGCCAAAATCTTTTGCTCGGAACAGACGATCCGGTTCCTCAAAGATGCCCAGACGCTGTTCGGCGGCATGGGCTATGAGACGGCGGACTCCAAACGGGTGCGCGGCGAGCCGGCCTTCGGCATCGAACAGTTGGTGCGCGACGCCGAAATGTACCGGATCGGCGAAGGGGCGACGGACATTTTACGGCCGTTCGTGGCGCGCGAGGGCCTCAATCTGCATCTGGAGCGCGCCCGGAATTACTTTGATGAGAAGGTGACCGGCCTGCGCCGAGTGGCGGAGGTTTGGCGTCTGGTCCGATTCTATGTTCCCTGGTACCTGCGGCAATGGCGGCGTCGACCGTGGCCGTCCGGTTCGGTATTCCAACATGCGAAGGTCCGACCACGGCTGGCGTTCGTCGAACGCGCGAGCCGGCGGCTCGCGCGCGCGACGTTCTACGCCATGATGCGGCATGGGCCAGCGCTCCGGGATGACCAAGGACGGCAGAATCGCATCGAGGAGGTCGGCGAAGATCTGCTCGTCATCGCAACGACCGCGCTCTACGCGGAAGCGCAGGAGCGGACGACGGGACATGCGGAGGCATGGGACCTGGCGGACGAGATCTTCCGTGAGACGAAGCCGCGCGTCGCCCGGCAGACTCGCGAGCTGATGTGGAATCGCGACCGGCCGGTGACGGACGTCGGGGCCAAGGCGGTCGATGGAACCTATGCGTTCTTGTCAGACGGAATCATCCCCCGCACGCTTCAAGATTACCGATCTCCGGAAAAGCGCCCTCTCCGTCCGGAGAAGCAAGCCATCTAGGGAACATATGCGCGCCTGGTTGATGGACTCTTATGAAGGAGTCGAACGGCTGCGGTTCGGTGAGGCGCCCGATCCTGAACCGGGGCCAGCGGATCTGCTTCTGAAAGTGCGATTGGCCGCGCTGAACCCGGCCGATGCGTTTCTTGCAAAAGGCCTGTACCCCGCCAAGCCGCCACTCCCCCACATTCTTGGCCGTGACGGTGTCGGGGAGGTGATCGCGGGAGGAGCCGGGGTCGAGGGAATACGGCCCGGTGAGATGGTGGGGGTCCTGCGCTGCGACGTGGGCGTCGAACGGTGGGGAACGTTGGCCGAGCAGGTGGTCGTTCCCGCGGACAGTGTGGCCCGCGTTCCTCAGGGCTGGTCGCTCGAAGAGATGGCCGGCGCGCCGCTCGTCTTTTTGACCGCCTGGCAGGCGCTCACCCAGTGGACCGATCCGCCGGCTCCGCCTCTTGCCGGATCGGTCCTGCTCGTGACCGGCGCCTCAGGCGGTGTGGGCGTGGCGGCGGTGTTACTGGGCAAATCGATGAAACTGACGGTGGTGGCCTTGTCACGGAACGCGGGAAAAAGAGCAAAATTGAAGCAGCTCGGAGCGGACCATGTGCTCGATCCGACGGATACGAACTTGGTGAAGGGTGTGACGGCGGCCCTCAAGACGAGAAAGGTCGATCTTGCGGTCGACAGCGTGGGAGGCGGGTTGTTTCCTCACATCGTGGCGCTGATGAACCATGGCGGCCGGATCAGCGTGGTCGGCCGAAGCGGCGGGCCGGTCCTGGAATTTAACACCGCCACCCTCTTGTTCCGGCGCGTTCGATTGGGCGGTGTGTCGGTAGGAGACTACGGTGCGTCGGTCGCCCAGGCAGTATGGAATGAGATCGCCGGCCGGTTGAATGCCATGGGGATGCGGCCGCAGGTCGACTCCATCGTCCCGTTCGAGCAGGTGAAGGAAGGATTCGCCCGGTTGGCGCAGGGGCCCATGGGAAAAATCCTCGTGCGAGTGGCTCAATAAGGATGCTGGAGTTGTGGCATTACAAAATTTAGAGAAACTTCCTCTTTTCTAACCAATTGATATCACGTTGGTATACAACCTGGCAAAGATAGAAGATATGGAAACTTTTCAAATCGGCCAATCCAGCGAGATCCAAATTCATAACAAAAAATATGGAAACTAATTCTCTTTCTTCTTTTCTTCAGAAAACTCCCAGCGGCCTAGGTTTCAGTGAAATCTCATTCTTGGCGTGACTAAATTGGCCTGGTGGCCTAACCCCTGGGGGCGGACCACTCCAGCCTAAACCTCACCTGCCAACTCCAAAATGAGACCCATTCAACGGATTTTCTGGACATATGAAGGAGATCATCTTCATACAGAAAAGTCACTAGAGGTACAAGGCTTAACCGGACGCGTGCATGTTTTCTAATCTTCTTCCATACTAGATCCCAAAGCTGATCGACGGCGGGGACATTCCCGCCTTGGCTCATAAGGCCCGATACGCTGGATCTCATCTCTGCGTTGGCCGGCAGACGATGCGCCGTCAGATGTTAGTCCCAGTTGATCACAGGCGGCCCCAGCCTAATCCGCTCCACTCCTCCACTTTCGAGTCGATCTAGTCAGACACGAATGCGCTGAATGGCGTGTATGCGGTGAACCGCACCATCCCGAGAATTCTCACCCTCGGCAACCACCGCGCCACCGATGGTGGAACTCGCGATTTAGACGGTTGGCAAGATCATGGGTTAAATCATCATCCAGGGCCTGCCACTCCGCATTGCCGCGCTATCCGCGGGCCATATTCCTTGTGGAATACGGCTACATTTCAGGTTGTCCCCTCTCTTGTTTGCCAGGCTCATTTTCATCCGGCCAAAAATCGACTGAGTTGGAGCTGCTGAAGGCATCTCGCGTTTCTGAATCCATTACTGTTTCTCAACTCAGGCATTCTGCTGGTTGTTTGTCATTAAGCTGACAGACTTGGATTTGGACGACCTATTAGTATCCGTGAAAGTGTTTAAACGCTTGAACCACAAAAAGCACGCCCGTTGATCATATGGTGCTGACGCGGATTCTGGTTGGGGATGATCAATGGCTGTAATGTGCAAAACTTAAAAAATGTTCGCTCAGTATACCACTATAGCCAAAGTTCAGTGTCGCCCCACTGACACAGCCTGCTGATGCAGGATCTATCCTCCCTGAACGCTCCACGTGCTTGGTCATGGCGTTCCTAGGAAATGAAAGGGTTTGAAAATGAACTCATCAAGATTGTTTCTGGCATTGGCAGGGATGGTTGGCCTTCTGGCTTGGTTGAGCCCTGCCGTGGCGGCGAAAGATTTCCCAGGTAGCCCGGAGCGTGGGAAGGCCTTGTTTAAGCAGTGCCTCGCCTGTCACCAAGTTGGCGAGACGGCACAAAACGCATTTGGGCCGGTTCTAAATGGGGTGGTCGGCAGGAAAGCAGGTTCCTACCCTGGATACGACTATAGTCATGCCCTTCAGGAATCCAACGCAAAAGGGCTCATTTGGACCGAGGATTTACTTACGCAATGGCTGCATGGACCGTCTGATTTTGTTCGGCTCTATTTAGGCAATCCAAAGGCGCATAGCAAGATGCCGATCATGGTCGAGGACGCCCAGGCGCGTCGTGACGTCGTCGCCTATCTTGGAACGCTCGCACATGAGAGTTCCAACATGGATACAGCCGGCCATGACTTAAGTATGGTGACCACGGCCGCTTCCAAGGAAGTAGCGGATTTAGTTGCTAAGCTCGAGCGAGTGAAGCTTGATCTCGTCCCTCCGCCTATGTTGCCACTACACGATCAAGCCACGACCGGTGATCCTAAAGTGGTTGTCGTTGAGCTGACGGTGCAGGAAAAGAAATGGGTTTTGGATAGTGACGGCACAGCGATTATGGCGCTGACTTACAACGGCTCAATCCCTGCTCCAGCTATCGTCGCTCATGAGGGAGATTACGTTGAATTAACGATTAGAAATCCATCTTCCAATCTGATGGAGCATAACATCGATCTGCACGCAGTGACTGGAAAACTTGGAGGAGCGGCATTGACGACTGTGACACCAGGCAATCAAGCCACCATTCGTTTTAAGGCTACGAAATCAGGTACGTTCTTGTATCACTGCGCTCCAGAGGGAATCATGACCCCCTACCATGTCACGCATGGGATGACGGGAGTCATATTGGTCCTGCCTCGCCAGGGGCTCACCGACGAAAAGGGTAATTCCTTAACCTATGATCGAGCCTATTACATCGGAGAAAATGATTTTTATGTGCCACGCGATGCCACGGGAAAGTTTAAACAATACTCGTTCTCTGGCGAAGATCTGAACGACTGGGTTGCCTCGATGCATAGCCTCACCCCATCTCACATTGTTTTTAACGGACGTGTCGGAGGATTAACAGGCAAGGACGCCATGAAAGCGAAAGTCGGCGAGCGAGTGTTGTTTATCCACATGCAAGGAAACCGAGATACCCGGCCTCACCTTATCGGTGGCCACGGAGACTACGTGTGGGAAACAGGCTCGTTTTCCTCTCCGCCATTAAAAGATGTGCAGACGTGGTTTGTGCGAGGAGGTGCGGCAGGTGCGGCTTTATATACCTTTAAGCAGCCTGGTTTATACGTGTATCTCAATCACAATCTGATCGAAGCGGTCGAGTTTGGTGCGGCTGGTCATGTCATGGTCGAAGGTGGTTGGAATAGCGAATTGCTGCAAAGCCTCTATCACGGGTCTCTCAAGCAATAACCTACACATTATGGTGGAGGGAGGGCGGCGGGTTCTTGCGCCGTCCTCCCCACTCCTATCCTTGCTTTGTGCTGAGGTTCTCCCCCTCAGCACCAGTTTCCCTAGGGTCGGGGCGGTGCAAGGCATGTCTGTCTCGCAGCAAGTAGATCTTCTATAAAGCGGACTTTCAAACCTTGGCTAGGAGCATAGGGCGGGCGAATAAGATTCCCAAGTCGAAGGAGAACGGAACTGATATGAGGTTTGTTTTTCGTGACCGGCGTGCATTGTTTCTTGCTTTGTTCCTCTGGCCCGCTTCATTGATGGGGGCCGAGCCCACCGAATCGGTTGTGTCTACATGGAAGTTTAGCGGAGAGTTAAACACATTTTATACTGATAACGTATCCAATTTCTCTGCCTCGCAGCGTCTATCACTGCTTGAGGACCCAACACAGCCGGTCCTTGATATTCCCAGGCAAGGGCGCAGCTTTGTCGTCGAGCCAGTGATTCAGGCGACCCGCTCTTTTCTCCCCTCGTGGGGTAAGCTTGATGCCGCCATTCGTGCCCAAGGATTTATTTTCGAGAACACTCCTGAATTCAATCACGGCACATTCGGCGCACAGATTACGCAAGCGCTCCCGGCAAATACACAGCTGAGGCTTCGGTATCATTACGGTCCCAACCTGCTTTTAGGGACCCACGAAGAGAGCAGACTGGGGGAATCCCGCATCGGGCAAGAGCGTGTCACAACTCATTTTGGAGCAATTGAATTAGAGCGTAAGGTTCTTGATAATTTGACGCTCCGTCTCCTTAATCGATACGGAACCCGTTCGTACAACGAAGCATTTTCTGGACGGGACACGTTCTTTTGGACACTGGGTACGCATATGGAGTGGGAGTTTCGTGAAGGACTCACCTTTATGCTCGGCTACCACCTCGAGCGTGGCCTTGCGAGGGGGCGAAAACAACCTGAATTTGGCGAGGACGTCTCCGGGTACATTCATTACCTTGAGGCGGAAATCGTTGCGCGTCTAACAGAGAGGCTTTCGATTAGATGCGGAATAGACTATGAAAGGAATTCGTTGACGTCGGGTATACCTGATGATGATTTTCGAGGCGCCCATGATACAACCTTGCAGGGTGAGATTGAAGGACGATACGCGCTCACTCAAGGAATTGATCTCACGCTTGGCTATCTTCGATCACAAGGAAAACTGACTTTTGAGAAAGATCTCACTATCGTGAATACGGTCTGGATTGGTAGTGCCTTCCGCTTCTAATCAAACAGATGGAGTCCTTGGTTGTGCCTCACCCAAGAGATGGTCCTCCCCTCAGCACAGGTACCGGATCTTGAGCTCTGTCAGGCAACCCATGTCCATCGCATACCTGGTTCTCCTGCAAGCTGATGAGGCCTACGGGCTCCGGGTATGTTAGAGAGCTTGTCTTGCTCTTTTCATGATCACGCCCTATCCAGGCCGAGCCTCACTACATAAACCTACAGTCTCGGGAGGTCAATTCGCTCAGTGGGGTACCTCCGTTCTCTCCACGCATCAAGTCCCCCTTCAAGAGGCCGAACACGTTGAATGCCGTGTTGTTTCAGCTTTAATGCGGTGCGGGCGCTGGAAATATCGTTCGGGCACGTGCAGTACAGGATAACCTCGTGATCTCTCGGCAGCTCATCTTTGCGATGATCAATCTCTTCGAATAGCAAGTGTATGGCGCCCGGAATACTTTCGGGGTCCGTCTCACGCGACAGGAGGTTTCTGACGTCAATAATCTTGACCGGCTGCCCGCCATCCATCATGTCTTTCAATTCATCGGTGGAAATCTTCGCCATCCGATGTTCACGCAACACCTGTTGTCTACGATGAAATTTGTGCCCGATAAAAATGGCAATCCCGATGAGAGCAGTGACGAGGATCCATTCACCAGCCTGATCGAAAAGAGCCATCATGGACTCCAGTTGATTGCTAAATAAGAATCCCACTCCCTCGGAAATAGCGATCCACAATGCGTATTCCGACCCAAGCCGGCCACTGATTCCGACGCAAGTCGGCCACCCATTCCGACGGAACGCGGCCACTGATTCCGACCGGAAGTCGGCCACTGTTTCGAGTCTCCTCGGAATCGGTGGCCGACATCCCTCGGAATAAGCCGGCGATCCGCCACGGGCTCCTGTCGGAGCCGCCCGCGACACAGGTCCTCCTCAACCTGGGTATCGTGTCCCCTCCATTTACTAGGGGGGAGGGACTGATGCCAGCGGAGCGAGTGACCATGCGAAAAATCAAAGACCTATTGCGACTCAAATGGGCTTGCGGGCTCAGCAACCGACAAGTCGCGGCCAGTTGTGGGGTGGCGCGCAGCACGGTGGCGGAAACGCTCTATCGCGCCACGGCGGCTGGGCTGTCCTGGCCGTTGCCGGAAGAGCTGGATGACGCGCAGCTGGAAACCCGGCTGTATCCGGCGGCCCCCTCGCCGACCAGCCCGCCGCGGGCCATGCCGGACTGGGCCACGGTGCATCAGGAATTGACGCGCAAGGGCGTGACCCTGGCGCTGCTGTGGCAGGAATACAAAGCGCAGCACCCCGACGGCTATCAGTACAGCCGCTTTTGTGATCTCTACGGGGCCTGGCGCGCCACCCTGGATCGGTGTCTGCGGCAGGAGCATCGGGCGGGCGAGAAACTCTTCGTCGATTATGCCGGCCAGACCGTGCCGGTCCAGGATCGGCAGACCGGGACGATTCGACAGGCCCAGATCTTTGTCGCGGTTCTTGGTGCATCGAGCTACACCTATGCCGAGGCGACCTGGACCCAAACGCTCCCCGATTGGACCGGCTCGCATGTCCGGGCCTTCGCCTTCTTGGGCGGTGTGCCGGAAATCCTCGTGCCCGATAATTTACGCAGCGGCGTCACCAAGGCCTGCCGGTATGAACCGGAGCTGAACCCCACCTACGCCGATCTGGCCCGGCACTACGGCGTCGCGGTAATCCCGGCGCGGGTGCGCAAACCGCGGGACAAGGCCAAGGTCGAAGCGGGCGTGCTGCTCGTCGAACGCTGGATCCTGGCCTGCCTGCGGCATCACCCCTTCTTCAGTCTGGCGGAGCTCAATACGGCCATCGCCGCCTGTTTGGACCGGCTGAATCGCCGGCCCTTCAAAAAGCTCCCTGGCTGTCGGCAGTCCCAGTTCGAGGCCGTGGATCGGCCGGCCTTGCAGCCGCTGCCGACCGAGCCCTACGTCTATGCCGAGTGGCGGATCGCCCGAGTGAATATCGATTCGCATCTTGAGGTCGAGGGCCACTACTACAGCGTCCCCTCCGCCTTGGTCCATCAGGCCCTGGATGTCCGGCTCACGGCGGCCACCATCGAGTGTTTCTACAAGGGGCAGCGGGTGGCCAGCCATATGCGGAGTGCCGAGCGCGGCCGCCACACCACGGTCACCGCGCATCTCCCCTCGGCGCACCAACGCTATCTGGCGTGGTCGCCCTCCCGGCTGATCCAGTGGGCGGAGACCGTCGGGCCCGCGACCGGCACCGTCGTGGCCGAACTCCTGGCGCGGCGGCCGCATCCCGAACAAGGCTATCGCTCCTGTCTGGGGATTCTCCGCCTGGAGCGGACGTACAGCGCAGCGCGGTTGGAGGCCGCCTGTCGGCGGGCGCAGGTGCTGGAGGCGTTCACCTATAAGAGCGTGCAGTCCATTTTACAGACCGGCCTCGACCAGCAGCCGCTCCCCGAGCCGGTTCCGACGGTCCCACTCCCGCATGCGCACGACCATCTGCGCGGCACCACCTATTATCAACAGGAAGGAGGGTTCTGATGTTACGTCATCCCACACTCACGGCGCTGGAGGCGATGAAGCTCACCGGCATGGCCACCGCTTTGGCGGAACAACTGGAGATGCCTGAGGTGCAGCGGCTCAGCTTCGAGGAACGACTGGGGCTGCTCGTCGATCGCGAGTGCACGGTCCGGGACAATCACCGGTTGGCGCGGCGGCTGGCCCAGGCCCGGTTCCCCGGCAGTGCCACCTTGGAAGATCTCGATTATCGCCATCCGCGGGGGCTGGAGAAAAGCGTCATCGCGTCCCTGGCTACGGGGCAGTGGATTCGTCAGCATGACAATGTGTTGATTGTGGGGCCCACCGGCGCGGGCAAGACGTATCTGGCCTGTGCGTTGGCCCAGATGGCTTGCCGGCTGGGCTGCTCCGCCTTGTATTTGCGACTGCCGCGGTTCTTCCGGGAGCTGGCGGTGGCCAAAGGCGATGGCCGCTATGGGCGCCTGCTCCGGAGTCTCGCGAAGACGGACCTCGTGGTCCTCGATGATTGGGGGCTGGCTCCCTTAACTGACGAACAGCGCCGCGATCTGTTGGAACTCCTTGATGATCGCCACGGGCGGCGGGCCACCCTCGTGGCCAGTCAACTCCCGATCGATCACTGGCATACGGCGATCGGGGAGCCGACGCTGGCCGATGCCATTCTTGACCGGCTCGTGCACAACGCCTATAAGATCACGCTCAAAGGAGAATCGATGCGCAAACGGCTGGCAAAATCGGACGGAAGTCGGCCACTGAAGACAGACCACTGAGGCCCTGCGTCGCGGGGCTCCGAGGGGTGGCCGGATTCGCTCGGAATCGGTGGCCGGATTCAGCGGAATACACAATCCACAACAATGATCCAGCCGTGTCATACAGGATGAAGATGGGAATTGACATTCCGACGATGCCCGCGAGTGGAGGCGCAATGGTGCTTAGGCCTGGGATGAACTTCGCGACCAGGAGCGTGCGAGTGCCATGGCGTCGAAACAGATTCTCCGAACTCCTCACGCAGGAATCAGGCTCGAGAGACACCTTGCAAAGAAGGCCCAACACTTTCCCCCCTCTCGACCGCCCCAAGTAAAACCAGGCAAGATCGGGAAGGACAGCGGCGAAGAGGGGAATCAGCAGCGCAACACCGACATGCATTTTCCCGGCACCTACCAAAGCACCTGCCGTCACCAAAAGAGGAATAGCAGGAATTGGAATCCCTGCTTGTTCTAGAAATACGACAATGAATAGTATCCACGGTCCGTAGTTGACTAAGACTTCTAGAGCATTCATTCAATATTCCTTATCAATCAGGCTCATATGAACGGCCATCTACTCACAAGATCCCCACACGGAATTGTGGGAGTGTCACGCAGGCATTTACTGCCAATCCCTTCGCCCACTGCTGTGAACCTAAGTATGTCGACTCACTTCAAGGAGTTGAGCTTGCCGCCTCAGCCGCCTGGAGAGTTGAGGCAATGGCTTGACTCACAGCGAAAACAGCCCGACCATACGCGGCAACCACAGCGTCGTAACTCTCATCGGGTACAGATTCTTGAACGTGCACACTATCGGTCTGTCGTCCTGTGCTACCGGCCCGTTGGATAGTCCAAATGGCGTCAATTGTGGCGGCCTTACCGAGGACGGACTCAAATCGCTGGATGTCGACATAGATTCGAGTTTCGGCCGTGTCCGATCCGTGCTGAGGATAATACCGAATGTTCGTAGAGCCAAGTATCCGAGAAAGATTCTCCGCAATGACTCGGGGAATTTCGTTCTTAAGCAGCCCGGCCCAACGATGGGTGTCGGCAACGACGACGCGGTTAGTATTGGTCCGCACCACGAGCTGTGGGCGATCTATCATCTCGGGTAGCGTGATCGGACCAAGCCCGACCGATAGATTCGGAGCAAGATGGGGGCGTTCCTTTCCAGTTACAACAACGCTATTGAGCATGTAATACTGTATGGGAGGCGAGGCCCCGCAACCCGCGATGAGCACGGATAAAACCACCCCCATGGCAAGTCGCGCCTGGACAAGGCTCATGGATTGTCATCCTTTCTCCCGCGAATCAGTGCTTCCGGGTGGCGATCCAAATAATCAGCCAACGTCTGAAGAGATTGGGAGGCTCTCCCTAGCTGGCGCATCGCTTCCCGCGCATCCTGTTGGAGCGGTGAATTGGATGCCGTGAGGCGCTCCACAGACTGCAACGCTTGTTTAGATTCCGCGATAGTTGCCAGCGCTGTCGGTAGAAGCTGTTCGTCAACCCGTTGCACCAGGTGCTCCGTACGCTGCAGTGCGGTGCGCATGGATAGGAGCGTATGGCGGACATCCGTTGCGATCGCGTCGAACGGAACCTTATCCAGCTTTTTAGCCAGGTTCGAAAGGTTTCGCTCAATTCCGGAAAGACCACCGGGAATGGTCGGTAGCTCAGGCGGGTCCCTGGTCCAGTCCGCTGCAGCTTTTTCAACGTCAGGGAAAAAGTCTAGCGCGACAAACAGTTGTCCCGTGAGGAAGCTTCCCGTATTCAATTGCGCGCGCAGCCCGTGCTCTACGAGTGCGTTTATTTTGTCCTTTGTAGTCAAGCCAGTATCTTCTTCTCGCATTAAGTTGTTCTTGAAATGTCTGGCTAATCGATCGGGGTGAAGGGAGAATTCGACCGGAAAGTGGTACGTCTGGGTGTGTGCATCGTACTCCGCTCCGATAGACGTGATTTCTCCAACCGAAATACCGTGAAATTCGACGGGAGAACCAACAGTCAGTCCACGCAAAGATTCTGTGAAGCTTGCGGCGAATCGGATAGCCTGCTTGTCTGGCGCTTTCATCGCCTGCGCCCGATTTTCAAATAGGCGAAAAATCGTATGTTCCTTGGCTTCCTCCATGGCCACCGTACCGTCGGGGGTTTCAAATGCGATGCCGCCAAGTACGATGGTGGCAAGGGATTGGGTCTGGACCATAAACCCGGTCGAATCCAGCGTGACATCGACCCCGCTCGCGTTCCAAAATCGAGTATTTTCGGTAACAAATCGATCGTACGGAGCCTCCACAAAAACAGTAAGTGTGACTCCTGCTCCATCTTGATCGAGGTTGGCCGCTAACACCCGTCCCACAGGCACTCTGCGAAGGTACACCGATGTCCCCACATCGATTGACCCTTGATCCGGCCCTTTGATGATGAATTGTCTGCCGGCTACATCGCCCGTAAAAACAGGGGGCGCTTCGAGGCCCTGAAAATCCCTTCTCGCCTCCGCGGAAGACCCAACATCCAACCCAATGTAGGCGCCAGAGAACAATGTGCCAATTCCTGAAACCTGGCCGAAGGCAATCCTCGGTCTGACGATCCAGAACCGGGTATCATCTCTCAGATACGGAGAAAACCGTTTCGACATCTCCGCGGTGACAATGACCTGTGTCAAATCTTCACTGATCATTACTTGTTTGACTTCCCCAATGTCGACGTCCTTGTATTTGATCTTTGTTTTGTTGGCCTCAAGCCCCTCGGCGGCTCGAAACGTGATGGTAATGGTTGGTCCCTGATCCCAAATAGCCTTAAACGCCAACCACCCTCCGATCAAGGCAGCGATAATAGGGACGAGCCAGACAAGGTGTAGATACCACCGCCCCTTTGGCGCAGCGACGGCGTCTGGTATTTCTGGGATCGCGGTGTCGTGTGGACGGTTAGTCATCAAGGCTTCTCGCTTCGTGCACAGGATCCCAAATCAGCCGTGGGTCGAATGCCCTGGCTGACAGCATACTGAGTACGACAACTGCCCCAAAGGCGATTGCGCCAGGCCCGGCCGAAATGGCCGCAAGTGGTTGTAATTGCACAAGAGCCACGAGCACGGCGACCACGTAGACGTCGAGCATGGACCAGCGGCCGACGAGCTCGACCATCCGATAGACTTTGGCCCGTAGATAAGGCCGCCAAGTCGACCGGCGCCAGGCCGTCGCCACCAGCAGCGTCAGTGCGAATAATTTCAAAAGCGGCACCAACACACTCGCGATGAACACCACTGAGGCAAGTGCCCATGCCCCGGACGTCCAGAGATAGATCACGCCGCTCACAATCGTGTTTTCCTGAGCGCCGAACAAGGAACCCGTTTCCATGAGTGGCAGGACGTTCGCGGGTACATATAGGATATAAGCTGCCACAAGAAAGGCCGCAGCACGTGCGACGCTTTGAGGCTTGCGCAGGCGCAGATGGGTGCCACAGCGGGCACAATCAGAGTCCCCCTGCTGCGATGGCCTCGAGATGAGGCCGCAGGTATGGCAGGAGTAGAGCCCGAGCGCTTTCACTGTAGGGATGGCTGGTGTCATTCGGGATTCACGTGCTCCCACAGCTCTTGGAGATTGAACGCTTGGCCTGCGGCAATCAGCAATATCATCATGCCGCCGAATGACCACAGCGCAATACCTACGACGACATGGGCAATATGGGCCAACTTCACGAGCGAGACCAGTACCGCCAAGACGAATACTTCCGTCATGCTCCATGGCCGCACTTCGTGCAGGAGCCGAAGCAGCATGGACATCCCTACCGGGGTAGCACCGCGGCGCAACGCAAACAGAATCGACAGCATGATGACCAACTCCACGGTAGGAAGGACTATCGTTGTCGCGGCAATGAGCGCAGCGAGTGTCTTCATGTCTTGATGCCACAATTGTGTGATCGCACCGTAGAGGCTGGAGGAGATTCTGTTGCCCTGGATTTCCAATTCGATGATCGGATATGCGTTGGCCACAAGAAACAAGACCAGGGCGCCCAGTGCAAAGGCGAACGCGCGATCGAGGCCCCCTTGAGCACGATAATACAGCGGACCTTCGCACCCACGACAGAGCGCCCATCCTCCATCATGCAGAGGGATGGGGTGCTGGACGAGATCGCATTCATCACACGCGACGACTGAGTTCAAGAAGTTGGCAGCTTTCTTTTGCATCCCCAATAGCGTGGAGGGGGAATTACTGCAAGCCGAGCGCCCGCAAATCAAGGCGCCCGCTCTCCATCGGCGGGCACCAGAAATAATCTCCCGAGACCGGACGAGTGAAGGTAAACAGCGCATCCGTTATTCCATCTTCAGCACCAGCCATTCTGCCTAGAAGAGCCTCAAACGGGTCAAAGGTACGGCCAAATGCCACAAACATGAGCCCCCCTTGTTGATCTTCTATCCAAGGCATCGATCGCCTCACGATAAACGCAGGCGGCGAAAAACTTTCCTGTGCGGTCCGTTTGACGTGCGCAGATTGTGACGCCAAAGGAAGCTCGCTGTTGTCATCCCTTCGACGGCCGATAGCATCATCTTGCTTCGATGGGTCCAGACCTCGAAATCGGCTGAAGTCATGGACCCACTGTTGCACAGCCACGTAACTGCCGCCGTCAAGTCCGAGGCCAAGGCCGCTCGCTACCGCGGCATTGACCGCATCGGTTCCTTCAGGATTCTCAGTTCCATCCTCATACCCAAGTAGGTCAAATCCCGAACGATATCGAAAAGCGTCAACCACCCTGAATAAATGCAGAGCAGGAGAGACACTTCCGGCAATATCATGGGTCTGATGGAAAAGTTCTCCTCGGTCGTTTCCTCGAACCCAACACCAGAGAGCTGCAGGTGTCGCAGACATGTTGATGTCAGTTTTAGAAAAGGCTGGAAATGGACGAAGGCCAGGCACCTCACGATTCAACGCAGCGACAAGCCAGTTGCCAATCCCCACAACAGTCGTCTTGCCGTCGATGAACTTACGAAGATTCACCAATGCCTTGGTGAAATCGCCTCCCGGCGCCATAGTAAAAAACAGATATCGCGCCTGTTCTGGCACCGGCTCGAGGATACCTTTCTGGATTAAACTCATGGAACCCTCTCAGGCTTAGCCCTGGGAAACAGCGGCCATATCGTTTATTACAAAAACACGTGGATCCGCTACGCGCTCTCCTCAGGGGCCAGGTGTCCGACCGAGGAAGAACGAACTATTGCAACGCCTCGCAGAGTGCGATGCCCAACGCCTTAGCCACTCCCTCCCCGTAAGCAGGATCCGCCCTATAGCAGTTACCGATATGGCGGATCTTAATCTCTCTGGGAATGTTCCCCATGGCACGGGCCGTATTCCCAAACAGGGCGGTTTGCTGTGCAGAATTCATCAGGCGGAATAACGCAGCCGGCTGCGAATAATAATCCGTGTCCTCACGATGGCTCCAGTGATCCGCTGCACCATCGAGACTCAACGCCGGCTCTCGGAATTCTGGCTGCTCCAGCCACTCACCACCGCTGTTGGGTTCATAGCTGAGAGTCCCCCCATGATTGCCATCGACTCGCATGGCGCCATCACGGTGGAAACTATGGGCTGGGCAACGAGGGGCATTAACGGGGATCAGGTGGTGATTGACTCCTAGCCGATACCGCTGGGCATCCCCGTACGCGAAAAGGCGCCCCTGTAACATTCTGTCCGGTGAAAAACCGATCCCAGGAGGAACGTTGGCCGGGTTAAATGCTGACTGTTCAACATCGGCGAAAAAATTGGCTGGGTTACGATTTAACTCCATGGTCCCCACATCCATCAACGGATAGTCTTTGTGAGGCCAGACTTTGGTGAGATCAAACGGATTATACGAGACCTTTCGTGTGTCACCCTCCGGCATGATCTGCACCTTAATAGCCCACTTCGGGAAATCGCCTTTTTCAAGACTCTCAAAGAGGTCCCGTTGATGGCTCTCTCTGTCTTTGCCGATCATGGCCTCTGCCTCTGCATCGGTCAAATTACGAATGCCTTGCTGTGAGACAAAGTGAAACTTGACCCAGTGACGCTCCCTTTGTTCATTAATGAAACTGAACGTATGGCTCCCAAACCCGTGCATGTGTCGATAGGTCGCCGGAATTCCGCGCTCACTCATGACGATTGTAATTTGATGCAAGGCTTCTGGGAGGGAAGTCCAAAAATCCCACATGTTCTTAGCGCTGCGCATGTTTGTACGAGGGTCACGTTTGACGGCGTGGTTAAGGTCAGGGAACTTGAGCGGGTCCCGATGAAAGAACACGGGAGTATTATTTCCCACCAGATCCCAATTTCCCTCCTCCGTATAAAACTTCACGGCAAACCCTCGGATATCGCGTTCAGCGTCCGCAGCGCCGCGTTCGCCAGCCACGGTCGTGAAACGAGCGAACAGTTCTGTGGTCTTGCCAATCTGAGCAAATAGTTTTGCGCGAGTGTACCGGGTCACATTGTGCGTGACCGTGAACGTCCCAAAGGCACCAGACCCTTTGGCATGCATGCGCCGCTCAGGAATCACTTCCCGGTTGAAATGACCAAGCTTTTCTAGAAACCAGACGTCCTGTAGTAATTGAGGGCCCCGAGGGCCAGCCGTCATGACATTTTGATTGTCGACGACAGGCGCCCCTGCGTTAGTTGTTAGCTTCTTGTCCTTATCTCCCACAATGGATAACCTCCCTAAGAGAATCGATCGGCCTTAGAAATCATGCTTGCTGTATTGCCATACCACGATACTTCTGAGCCAGTTGTTCTGTCAGAGAGTCTCAACCGGGCCTTGCTCTAGCATCACCAAAGAAAGAGCGTTAATGCAATATCGAAGGCCGCTGGGGGCTGGCCCATCCGGGAACACATGCCCAAGATGGGCTTCACATGCGTTACAAGTTGTTTCAATGCGGCGCATGCCATGAGCGTTGTCATCATGATACGCGATTACATTGGGTTTAACCGGTTGAGTAAAAGACGGCCATCCCGTTTGTGACGGGAATTTACCGGTTGAGTCAAACAACACGGTACCACAGCACACACACGCGTATAGGCCGGGGACAAATAGATTGCACATAGGCGAGCTATGCGCATGCTCGGTCCCCTTGAGGCGCGTTATTCGATATTGTTCTGCCGAAAGAAGCCGCTTCCACTCCTCGGTAGATTTTATGATGGCCCGATCAGGACTGGGATTGCCCGTATGAGCCAGATGAATGACGTTGGACCAGTTCAGCATCGTGATCGTCTCCTTTGGCCCGCGAAGAACGACTCAAATCCGCAGCAAAAAGAAACTGCCTGCCCATGCTAAAACACACACAAGCAGGCAGTCGTTCAATCATGGGCGGTCGTTATTCTCTCCCCCCTCTATGGAGCGGGGTGTGCTTGAAAAATACTAGGATCATCATTTCCACCCACTTTAAGAATCCCCAACGCGCCCTTGGCTACCCTGAAAAAACTATGATCCACCAAGACGTATGCCCCAGGCACGTCGACCTTAAACTCTACGATCGTGGCCCCTGCAGCCGGAACGAGCGTTGATTGCACATGATGGTTTACAGTTCCTCCGATCGTTCCCTCCGTATGAACGTTATCGAAGATTTCTCCGATGATGTGGAAAGAGGAGGCGCTGTTGGGTCCGATATTCCCGAAATACAGGCGAACAGTTTCTCCCACACTGGCCTTCAATTCCCCCTTACCTAATAACGATCCGGTGTGCCCGTTGAACACGACGTAGTCGGAATGTTCCGCCAACCCCTTTTCCATCGAAAATTCTAAGACATCTTTGTCTTCGCTTGGCTTGGTGAAGAACTCGCTTTCTATGACGGCATACTCCCGATCAACTTTCGGCAATCCATGCTCTGGCTCGACGAGGATCATTCCATACATGCCATTGGCAAGATGAATGTGCGGGTTGGGAACGGGGGACGCGCAATGATACATAAAAAGACCCGGTGCTAATGCCTTAAACGTAAACACCCCTGTGGCTCCGGGAAACGCTAAATTCGCTCCTGCCCCTCCACCGGGTCCATTAACCGCATGGAGATCCATGTTATGCGCGAATTTATTCTCTTTTGGATTTTCTAAGCGAACCTCGACCGTATCCCCCACTCGCACGCGTACCATAGGCCCAGGAACCGTTCCGTTGAACGTCCACAGTTTGTATTGGACGCCATCCCCGATGGAACCAATCAATTCCTTTGCCTGGACACGTACAACAACATGCGCTGGTTGAGTCCGGCCTGTGGGAGGAGGAACTTCTGGAGGTGTCGTGAGACGAGCCTCTATTGTTTCCATCGCCGTTGCGTTACTTGGAAAGGGGAAAGCAAGCCCCATCAATGTTGCAAAACACCAACACAAGAAACGTTTGCATGTGAACATAAACCATATCCTCCCATGGTACACTGCCGGTTTACATGACCCCCCCGCTGCTATAGTCGTGGAGATTAAAAAGATTTCTACAAAATGCCACCGTCACCGATTAGCCTATTGCTCCTTTCTCTTATATTCGGTTCCTGACCTGCCGGTAAGAGGCGTTGTGACCCCAAGGCACATTCAGTCAAAACCATTTAGGGGTAAAAAACGAAATGCCCACATACGGAAGAACTCCGTTTATTCCTGTATTGCGATCACCAAGCCCGCCGTTTGAGATGTGATGTAGCCGTACACCCATTGTCCAAGTCACGTGTTCGTAAAGAAAATAATGAACACCAAGTCCAGTCTCCAACGTAAACTCAAATTGAGTGCTCTGTTCCGAAATGCGTGGTGCAAGATTGGTCCAAATCATGCCTGCCCCCGCGTCCACAAAAGGCACCCATCGACCTAATGACAGGAAGTTATACGCAAGAAGAAAAGATCCCCCAGCGGCTTCCGCAGCAAAGGGCCTCGTAAATCGAGCAAACACTGGCTGAACCACAAACTCGAAGTTACCTTGCCACCAGCCAGATGCCACGGGATCAGTCAACACCATGCCTAGCCTCGGCATGACGAAAACGGCGCTTCGATCAGCGGACGGCGCATTCCCTATCGCCGTTGTGGCTTGATCAAACCCTGCGGCCACTCCTAATTCGATCGTACCCTTTGTCAGCACATCCCGCGCTTCGAATGCCGTTGGCCCACCAAGCGCGGGGCAGACGCCTGTGAGCATTGCGACGATGAAAATTCCTACTATGATGACGGCATGACGATGTTCTCGTGGCATGATGGTTCGCAACTCATTCTATTAAGGGAAAGAACTTGCAACATGAGATACTTGCTGCGTGGATTGCCCATCTCACTCGCTCAGGCAACTTTCTAAATGGCCATCGTTTGACATGATATGCCTGTCTTCTGATATCAGTCTGTCAGATATCCGACAATTCAAAAACCTGTCATATGGGCATGATAGTAACGATACGGAAAAAGACTATGGTAATCAGGTCAGACACAGGGCTGTGTAAGCTCATCTGGAGAGCAAAGATACCGTCTGAAGTCATGTATTGCTCTCTAGGAAACGACGGCAAGTTAAAGCGGGGGGACGCTAGCGGCTTTGGCGGTCCCTTGCGAAAGGAGTGGATCGATAAGGCGGCCAAAGTGCACCGACGAGCCAATCGCTTACGCCCTCTGACAATCTGAATTCGTCCCCCTACCGGAGATATCTGCCAGCAGCTCGGCATCGCCGAGCAACCTTCTACATCTGAAAGGAGAGGTATGTTTATCTCCGAGTGGGTGAGCCCTGCAGGTTTAGGCAGGAAGAGGAAGAGAACAGCTAGCTGAAGCGGTTTGGGCAGATCTCCCACTAAACAAGCTCATGCGGTCGAAGGCCCTGTGAAATAGGCTTGAAGCCCACGTCCCGCCGAGAACTTACCCGCCAGCTTCAGGACGCCTTCTCGGTGAGTCGTGTGCAGGCCTGTTGACGTTGGTCCCGTAACGAGACAGTCCTTAACCAGAGCAGACGACTTTTTCGACGATCGATTGTCCCTGACGTTGCGCGAGAAACTCATTCGAGGTCAGGTGCCCGAGTGAGCTGTGCAGGCGGTGGTGATTGTGATCCATCCGCCACGCTTCGATGATGGCCTGGGCCTCGGCGAGCGAGGCGAACTGGTGGACGTTCAAGCACTCATCGCGGAGCCGCCCGTTAAATGACTCAATGAACGCGTTTTCGACTGGTTTCCCCGGTCGAATGAAGTCGAGCTGGACACCACGTCGATAAGCCCAATCCTCCAAGGCGCGTGATTGGAATTCGGTGCCATGATCGACGGTGATGGAGCGAGGGCTCAGGCCTTGGCTCATGACGCGATCCAGCACCTGCAATCGGCGTCATACCCACGGTCGGCGATCAGATGTTGGGCTCGAGGAAGACTGAGGAGCAAGTGTCCCGCGCCGGTGTAATCACTCGTCGGCCCGGTGGTTAGCAACAGACGTACCGGCTTCCCAGTGTCGTCGCACACGGTGTGCAGCTTCGAGTTCAGGCCGCCTTTCGTGCGGCCAATGCAGCGGGGCAGCGCCCTTTTTTAAGTAAGCTAGCTGGCCGCGGTTCTGTGGGCCTTCAGATGCGTGGCATCGATCATGAGGCATTCGGTTGTCCCGTGTTACTGTGCTACCTCGTGGAAGATCTTATTGAAGATCCCAGCCCGGCTCCATCGCACGAAGCGGTTGTAAAGCGTCTTGTACGAACCATAGGCCGGTGGCGCATCTTTCCATTGCAGGCCGTATCGGATGACACAGATGATCCCGCTGATCACCCGCCTATCATCCACACGTGGGATGCCGTACGAGACGGGGAAATACGGCTTGATCCTGTTCAACTGCTGCTGGGTCAACAGAGACACTTCCCTCATGGCCACCTCCAGCCCGAATGAAGCACATCTCGTTTCCCGAGGGAAGGCCAAAGCTTAATGAGTCCCGACCCTAGTACGATCATTCGGTTTGTTATCTAAATTGGCGCTAAGATTCTCACGGTATTGCAATGGTTTGTCCTGTATATGACAGACCCTGAGGAAGGTATTGACTAGAATGCACAACGTTTCGTTGATGTCTGGTGAAAGCTGAGTGATTAAGATTTTACGCAACGGGCTTTAAAGGATGGCAAGCCGGAGGCCACGCATAAGATTATTGAGGCAGGCACTCGTTGCACGGAAGCAGGAATACAGTAGGCATGCAGGTATTGCACTGGAGAGGGGGAAATAATCGTCGGATTGCCCGATTGAATCGATATTCATGGGCATATTGAATAGAAAAGGGTGACAACATGTATAAAGCTAATGTTTCCCGTCGTGATTTTCTGAAGTGGTCAGGTGTCGCTGCGTCGGTGCTGACCGTTCATTCGGTCGCCGCGGTCGATGAGAAGGCGAAGACCGCCACAAAGGATTCCGTCGGCCTGCTCACGACTCCATCTGGTGCAAGTGGTGCCCCGCAAGATTGTGCTGATCCTCGATGGCCATCCTATGCATAAGGCGAGACGGGTTCAGCAGTTTGCCACACGGCAGGCAGGACGCTTGGAGGTGCACTTCTTGCCACCGTACTCGCCAGACTTGAACCCCGACGAACTGGCATGGGCTCATGTCAAAACCGAGCTGGGCCGGGGGATCGCCCGGACAAAAACGGAGTTGAAGACCCGCGCGCATGGGATTCTGTGCAGCTTTCAACGTCGCCCCCATCTTGTCCGCCGGTTCTTTCATGCGCCCTCATGCCTCTATGCTGCCGCATGAGGCTTTACTAACGCCAGCCTTAGTAACAGAAATACTTTACCGAACCTGGTAAACAGTACTGCAGGGAAATGACAATCACCAGTGATCGAAGAACACCGACCATGCGAAAAAGTGGAAAAGCAGGCTGTCCGCTCTATCGATGTCTTTGTTTTTCATCTTCAGATTATAGGAGCCTTAGCTGCTCATGAATCAGGAGCACCAATAAAATGGCCCAGACCATGAAGAAGCGAATTTCCCTTCTCCTACAAGATATTCAGGCTTGTACCATATGCCAACCGACCCTTCCTCTCGGGCCACGACCGATTCTACAGATTCACCCGAAGGCTTCTATTTTAATTGCTGGGCAGGCACCGGGGCGAAAAGCCCATGAGACCCGTGTACCCTTTGATGATCCGAGTGGAGACCGCCTTCGAGAATGGCTAGGGGTGAATCGAAAAACCTTTTATGATGCCCATCAAATTGCGATCCTTCCCATGGGGTTTTGCTATCCTGGGGCCGGCAAGTCTGGGGATCTCCCTCCGCGTCCAGAATGTGCATCGGCCTGGCGAGCCGAGCTTTTAGCCATGTTGCCCAATATCAAGCTCACACTCGTAATTGGTCAATACGCTCTCGACTATCACTTACAGGAATCCCCATTTCGGAGCGTCACCGAGGCTGTCAAAGCTTGGAAGGAATTTTGGCCAGACCGGCTTCCACTTCCGCACCCTAGTCCGAGGAATAATATTTGGTTGAAACGCAATTTGTGGTTTGAACACGATCTCTTGCCGGTGCTGAGAAGAAGAGTGAAGACTGTCTTGCGTAAGGGAACGATTCTGAAGAAATGAGCATCTCTGGGCTTACTTGTGGTAAGGCGACGCGCGGTTACAGGGAGCTTCTCCCGCCTAACATTTGAAAGCGTCCTCATGCCGGAACTGTATCGGATTGCAATCATCCTCCTTGGAATTGTGGGCTTCGTAGCCTTTTCGCGTCGACTCGAAGAGTCGATCGTGGACTTCCTGGGCTTTCACGGACACTTTAGGGTGGTTGTTAGAACAGGGGGAGGACCGATCGTTCCGTCAGGCCACTTGCCGGTCTTCATGTACACGTCATAGGGCCAAGGGATTACATAGGTATCTAATTATTCGGCCGTCAGTATCGGCTTCTTGTCGAGGACATTCATCAGACCTTTCGGAAGGATGACTGATCCTACATGGATCCAGCCACGGCACCCAACTGGCCGATTCAAGGAACCATCTTTATTGAAGACAATCTTCTCTTCGGCTGCGGAGCCTGTTCCTACCATGAATGCCGATAAGATGAGGGGTCCCGACGAGTACAACCATTTTGCCGATCGATTTCATCGCATTCTCCTTTTTGCTTGAAAGCCAGCTCGTGGTCTCAAATAGTGACTAGAGCACTATTATCAACACCACTCGCTGTCCAGGTGGATCGAATAATTATCCCTCTGCATGATCATGTTCGCATCAAATGTGTACGTCATCATGATTGGTCACACGTGGTGATACCCTGCGGCCGGGACCGATAGTACACCCCGTCCTGACCAAGATGTCGGGAGTGTGCAACGGACGGGATGCCTTCGCCATCTACCCGTAGACAATGTAAAATATTTCCCTCTTCGCGCGTGTTCTCGTCAGTCTGATTGATCCGTTGGCAGATGACATACAGGAACTGTTCCTTTGGATCCAGAACGCATTGAAATGCCGTGCTTCCTGGGTGACTGAACATTCGGTTGTTAATAAACCACTCCCCTGGATGTGGAAGCTGCAATCGGCTGATCTCGATGGGTTTCACGGCCCGCTCTCCGGAAATATCGTAGGTACTCACGGTTGCTGCCTTATCGTCTTTGTCGGTACGAGGCAAATTATTGATCGTATAGAGGCGAGTGCCTTCTTTGTTGGGCAACACCCAGCAAATATCCTGACCGCTATTGGGGACGGAGCCAAGAAATGTCATCGCTCCTTCCTTATTGAAACGGTAGACACCCAATTCGTTGCGGGTGACAAACCCAACATAAAGCAGTGGTTCCGTAGGATGTGCCCAGATGCCTAAAGGCATCGACGGAACGCCGTCCATGTCCTTGTACTTATAGCCGGGATTCGTCTCTGGTAGTTGCACCAAGCGTCGCTCGGTTAGCCGGCCGTCTCGCCCCACCTGAAAGACATGGAGTTGGCCTTGCACGCTCGGTTTGAGTCCAGCTAAGAACGATCTCGTTCCTTCACCATCGAAATCCACATCCACCTGGAAGTCATTGCCGAACGCTATGTCAGGATATGCGGATGGGACATAGACCTGCGTCGGTTTCTGTGAGTTCTCCACGTCAATCTTAGAGACAAATCGCAATGTGCCGTCCTGCTCGATCGTGAATGAGACGTAGCTGGCTTTCGCCGTGCCACGCAACGCCTCTAGTTGATGATAATCTTCATTCCGGTTTGACACGAGCAACGTCGTTCCGCTCAGCGAAAGACTGTTCGGCGCGACGCCGCGCGACGAAAAGGGCGATCCTTTCACATGCCGTAACGTCCCATCGGACTGAATATCGAAGACGGCGATGGTGTTGCTATGTGTGTTGACCGTAAAGAGACGCTTCCCGTCCTGGCTGACAATCAGCGGGGTATCGTTGTCATGTGGGCCGAGTTTGCCATGGGTGTCATTGTTGATGCCCGTTCCCCCTGTATAAAATGGATTGCCAGGCAAGGGCGTGAGCGTCCCATCGTCGTTTCGTGTATAGCCTAGCACTGCATTCTGGCCTTCACGAATGTCGTTGGTCTGGATGTATAAATATCGACCTTGGGCTTTCATGTTCGTTGCGCCTCCTATTTTGTAAAAAGTGGGTGCCTTTCGAGCACTGAACACATATCAACGCTAAAGACGTTTCACGGAAATCGCTGTAACGACAGGAGCACGTGCTGAAGACCGTTCTGGCACTGCCCCGTACAAGTTTCAGATAATTCGGAAGCACACTTCCAGCGCGTCTCAGCAAGGTGCTATTTCGAATCTCCTGTAAGCACGATGGGAGGTGGAATCCTTCTCCCCGACGCAGCCGATTGTCAGGCCGGCTCTGTGGTAACCGAGGAGAGATAGTCCGCGGACGCAATAAGACCTTCCGCGTCGAGCGTAAATCCTCCGTAGATAGGTTCCCCAGACGGATTGATGACGATGAACCATGGAGTCCCACGTGTGTGGTAATCAGACATGATCGTAGGATATCCGCGTTCCGGCGCGTCGTATCCGAACGGCACTTGAAGATCGTAGAGTAGCTGAGCGTCCCGCATCCGTTCGAATGTATTCACATCTTTGCCTTCAAAGACGGTCTGCACAACGGCAAAGCCAAATCCCTTTGGAGAGAGGGCCTTCACCAGCTTTTTCATTGTCGGAAAACCAGTGGAATGGCATCCAGGACACCAATGTTGGAAACAAAAGATGATTCTATATCCTGTGCCAAGATCAGCTAGCTTCAGCGGAGCACACGGTCGGCCATAACCATCCAGCCATCGGCTGACGCGTAGTTCCGGAGCCTTGAGAAGCGATGACGCCCGTTGATTCATATCTATCCTCTTGGGCAGATGTATCCGTTCCTAGTGACTCATACGTTCATGCCGGCTTCGGGAGTTTCCAGTTAGGTCTCACGAAATGGCAGGTGTACCCCTGAGGGTTGTGCTTGAGATAGTCCTGGTGTTCGGGCTCCGCTATCCAAAATGGTCCTGCGGGGTGGACTTCCGTGACTACCTTTCCTGGCCAAATTCCCGAGGCATCAATCTCTCCGATTATCCGTTCCGCCTCCAGCCCCTGCTCATCGGACGTGTAATAAATCCCAGAACGATAGGACGTTCCTCGATCGTTGCCCTGACGATTGATGGTTGTGGGGTCGTGGATCTGAAAAAATGTTTCCAATAAGCCTCGAAACGGCAGCCGATCTGGGTCGAAAACCACTTCGATTGCTTCGGCATGGGTTCCATGATTGCGATAAGTCGCAGTCGGTGCGTTGCCGCCGCTGTAGCCCACTCGCGTGGAGAGCACACCGGGCAGTTTACGAATCAGATCCTGCATCCCCCAAAAACATCCACCCGCTAAAATCACTGTCTCTGCTCGGCTCATGACGGTCTCCATTCATGAACGTGGTTCAGCCTAGTTTAGTGGTTCGTAGATTGCTGGCTTTCCTCAGGCCTCTCATGAACTTCATAATCATAACTTCCACACTCTTATTACCGGCGACCGCTTACTTTCATCTTATCCTCCCACTCAGCCCACTCATCGGCACACTCGCCTGCTCGCCCGCTCGCCCAGCTGACGGAAGCAAATCCCTCGCAATGAAACTAGCCACAGAAAGAATGCAATCCAAAAGGCTGCCCCTTCCTGGACACCTATAAGACGTGTCCTAACCCAGGCCCTCCCAAGAGCCTTTAGCGCCCACATCTACGACAGATGTAGTTAGGTACCACAGAATGTTTTGTAGCAGGCCGTGGCCTCAGCAGGCGCCGGTTCGGCATAGGAGGCTGAATCGGCGCGTTCCTCAAACGGATGCGCTAAAACCTCCAGCAGTCGTTCAAAGGGTTGGAGGTCGGCATGAACTGTCGCCGCCGTGAGAGCCTCTTCCACCTGGTAATTCCGTGGAATGTACAGGGGATTCACGCGCCGCATTCTTTCAGCTTGAGTCAGGACCCGTGTCGGATCTCGTCGGCTTCGTTCACGCCAACGCCCCAACCAGCGAGACAATTTCGTCGTCGTGACAAACAACGATGCTAGGCTTTGTTCATTCCCCTCCGCAGCGTCGGCAAGCCTTCGCCAGGCCAGAGTATGATCGACTGCGGATTCTTCCAGTAGTACGATCCAATCTCGAGCGAGAATACCGTCGTCAGGTTCATTCGTGATGAGCCCCAATTTATCCCGCGCGATACTCAACCAATGAATCTCGTAACGCGCAGGGAAGGCCTCGATGATATCAACTACCCTTGATAATGAGCGACCGGGATCATGCTCGGCTATCAACGGCAATACCGTTTCAGCCAATCGCAGAAAATTCCATTGTGCAATACGAGGCTGATTTCCATAGGCATAGCGCCCCTGATGATCGATCGAACTGAAGACGGCCTGTGGATCATGGGTCTCCATAAATGCACATGGTCCATAATCGATTGTCTCTCCTGAAATGGTCACGTTATCGGTATTCATCACGCCATGAACAAACCCGACATGCATCCATTGGGCGATCAATTGTGCTTGACGATCTGCAATGGCACGCAGCCATTCGACATACCGATCCGGATGATTGAACAGTTCAGAATCATGTCGTCGGATTGCGTAGTCTGCGAGCTTTTGCACCTGATCAAACTCTCCACGGGCCGCAAAAAACTCAAATGTACCGATCCGCAAATGGCTCGCTGCTACACGCGTCAAAACAGCGCCAGGCAACGGTGTGTCCCGATAGACGATTGTCCCAGTGCCGACCGCTGCCAAGGCGCGCGTGGTGGGGATCCCTAGAGCATGCATGGCTTCCCCAATCAGGTACTCCCGAAGGACCGGACCTATTGCCGCCCGTCCGTCCCCTCCCCGTGAAAAGGGCGTTGGCCCTGAACCCTTCAGTGCAATATCATATCGACGCGCTAGGCGGTCCACGATCTCGCCGAGGAGGAGCGCACGGCCGTCTCCCAGTGTCGGAGAGAATACCCCGAACTGGTGTCCGGCATATGCCTGAGCCAACGGAAAACATCCGGGTAATTGTGCATTCCCAGAGAAAATGGCAGCCCAACGTGACGAATCTACATTGTCGACGGCAAAACCTAACTGGCGAGCCAAGGGGTAGTTCAGCTGAAGCAGGACAGGTTTCACGACATGGACCGGGTGCCATGAAACATAGCATCCTAGAAGCTCTTCAGCGTAGGTGTGTTCGAGCCGAACCATCTCTTCCTCTCGTGATACCGTGCTATTAAGATCCATGGCTATCGTATTAGGGCCTCGGTGCGGTTCTCATTTCGGACCAAATATAGATACCTATGCCCACTCGAGGTTTTCGGAGAACCACTTCTTCTTAAACCCTCGATTTGCCCCCACGGATCTGAGCTGACAATCCGAGCAGATCGGCCTCAATCACTTCTTCTGGAGAACGGGATAACCAAATGCATAGATCCATTTGTCTGCATCAGGTGCATTGGACCGCGCAAGTTCCCTCGCTGGTACGTGACAAGGGATGCAATCAGTCTTGTAATTTTTAGACACTGTATGGTTGGGGTCCTCTGCATTGAAAAGTGACCAGGCCCAACCATCTCCCCACAGACTCGATTCCTTGTAACGCCCTTTGGTATCGCGCACTAACACGAACCACCCTTTAATAGTGGTGGCGTGACCGACCGCCGGTCCCGTTGTCATCGCCATAGTCTTCGCATTTAGTAATTCTTTTACCAGCACGGCCCCATCGGGAAACCGTCCCGTCTTTTTATAGTAGGCGATGGTCTCAGGCTGAGTGTATACCGTATGGTATTCGTGGAGGCCCGGCCCCATCTTCTCAAGACTTTCACCAGTGTTCGCGTGAGCCCACGTTCCCAACGTCGGCCACTCCGTATAGTTTTCCGGAACGTGAAGTGCTCCCGTTGCAACATCGACAGCTGGAGAAAAGGGCTGTTCCCCCTCGGCGAGCGATGAACTGCTCTGGGCAATTGATATGAGCACGAAATAAAGTACGACAATTAAGTATCCAGCCTTGCTCATGTGCACACCTCCTAGGTTAAGCTCAGATCTGAATCAGATCTGATATGACTCAGTTGCCTCGATCAAGCCCACTGGCACTGATATTTGATCACCACGCCGCTGCGTACACTTCTGAGCAATTTGCTCCGTATAGGAAAACGACAAATTCCATGATTCATTCGAATGAGTGACATAGTGTGAGAAAATATCGCAAGGCATGTGCACGCGTCTGTCAGATATATGACGTATGTAAATAATAAATTAGAAGATACCTACGGTGATAATGGAGCGTATCCATGCATCGGGGGAAAGGATGGTAAGGTAGATAGCTTTAAAAGCGAAATGCAATCGCGTCAGGTTCTTTCTTAGGGAAAGTCTGATTAATATATTCTCCTCGACGGGAACGCGTAGGAGTTCCCTGATTTTCAATATTTACTTATGTCAGAACCGGAATAAATCAGACTTTCCTTAGTTCTCGTCAATACCCAGCCCTCGAGTGCTTTTGCGACTTGTGCCCATAGCCGTGAGTATGGCCCCTGCGAAAACAACGGGAATTAGCCTGGTCAGATATTGCGAGGAGGAATCGGGTGTGAGAGCGGAACGCTTGCAGCCTGTGCATTCGCTATGATCCAGGCACCCGAGAAGCTAACATTCCTATCTCTGGCGGAGGATTGCCAAGGTAACATTTGGGATATAATCCGGCAGCTAGTGCCTTGCGCAGGAACGCATTGGATGGATCTTTCCGTTCTTCGGCTGGTCAATAGGCTAAACGGTGTTTTAGCCGTTCAAGATTTCTTACGCATATGAACGCTCTCGTGGATGAGATAAGTTGTTCTTGGTGAAAAATGCTTAAGATGGCGCTCACAGTTGGACGGGCTGCTCCGATGATTTCCGCAAGCTCTTCGTGCGTTACCCGAATATCAACGGCATAACCCGGGCCATGGGGACAGGGTCTCCCTCCGAAGCACAAGAGGTCATAAAGGACCAGAGCTATACGTTTGTCTAGCGGATTGGTTTGCTGCCACTGCAGTCTGCGAGACAGCATCTGTAACTGTGCTCCAAGGAGTTCCACCAGAAGGCGCTGCGCGGCCGTGTTGTCTCCCAACGCTTCTTCCATAGACACAAAATCAAACTCAAGGACGCAGGTTGGTCCGTTGGCCAGTGCGTCCTCATCGGTTCTAAAGAGACTCGGAACAAACGGTAGCTGGCCAAACATCCCTCCTTTTCCAAGAATCATTCTTGTTACCCGTTTTCCATCTAATTGAATGGACGTGAGTCGCACAAAGCCCTTATCTACGATATAGAATTTCATGTTGGTCGACGACAGGTGTATCTCCGCTCCGTGCTTGAGGGTGTGCCGCCGAAAAGAGCACAATTGCTTCCAGATTGAAAGTGTACGCTGAGCAAGGGCTTGAGGAAGATCCATATGAGCACACCCTGAGTTAGTCGATTGGTCAGCTAGTCGAGCGAATGATACGCTTTACGGTAATAATTTGTAACTATTGAGATATTCTATGCCGCCAGAAATAGCTACTCGTTAGCTTCCGCTTCAACTCACAATCTCTCTGAGCAGGCGCGTCCATTCATATCTTGAAATGCCGCGTCCCTGACCGTGCAGGTTACTCTACATAAAAAGTAATTAATCATTTGTCATACACATGACTGATGGCTACCCCGTAATTTGTTACAAACAGTTTGCAGCTGGTTTACTTGTCTTCTACCTACAAACATTTAAGGGGGGCCGCATGTACAGCATGTCAAAAAGGAAGAGCACGTTAGTGATTGCTGCGTTACTCGGAGGATTGCTTTGGTATTCGGGGAGCGTCGGTGTAGTCGCCCAAGCTGGAGAGGGGAATGGGGGCTCGAAAACGGTCGAGTATACGCCAGAAGGTAAGATGAAGAGGCTCTCGCCAGCGGCCTATCGGAAGTGGGTCTATGTCGGCACGCCGGTTACGCCGAATGATATGAATGATGGGAAAGCCAACTTCCCGGAATTTCACAACGTCTATATGGACCCCGAAAGCTTTGCCTATTTGGAAAAGACCGGGAAGTACCGTGACGGGACTGTGTTGGTGAAAGAATTAGTCAGCGTGGGGCAGAAAGAAGCCAGCAGCGGGGCTGGATATTTCCAAGGAGAATTTATTGGCCTTGAGGTATCGGTCCTGGATACCAAGCGCTTCCCAAAGGACCCAGGACACTGGGGGTATTTCAGCTTTGGACATTCCTATCCACTCAAGGAAGTATCCTTACCGAATAAGGTCGATGAGTGCAACCGATGTCATGAGGCCAATGCCACCGACTTTGTATTTTCGAAGCACTACCCTGTGATTCGAGCAGCCATCGCAGCGGCAGGAAAGTAGAGCGTTGTTCGGAGACCCGCGCCTGAACTTCTACGGAGTTCAGGCGCGGATTTATTTAACGGCGCTCTCATGAAGTTCTTCGACGAATGACACGCCAAGAGACCCGCAAGCGTACTGTTTGATGACAGAGATTTCCAGAAAGACAGGAGCTGTTTGAGGGTCTTAATGTAGATCATCGTTATACCTTTCCACCAAACCAGGCTCAGAAACACTCTATGAATGCCCTAGTTGGTCAATGCCCTTTCCGCGATGATTTGGGCGCTTGAACGGCAGACTCGCTTCACAATAGAAGGGATTCTGGTCTGCGTCGAATCCCCAAGCTCCCGTACGTACATCGGAGAATCATTATTGCCAACACCTAAGGGATCGTATATCCCGGGATTGTACGTCGATCGGATTCCCGTGCATCATATAGTTAATCACCCGAGAGACATTACAGCTCCATTAGACCCAACAGGATACGTGGCGTTCAGCCTTCGGTTGAATAGTATCTTGGTGACGACACATCACTGCTTGATGCAGTACAAATCTGCGTACGAAACGGTTGCCCAGCGAGTTGTAAACGGGGTTTGGGTAGAGACGTCTGTCTTCCACCAGCGCGGAGAAGTACCGGAAGGAACATAGACATGAGAATCGTCTTGGGCTCGATACTGACGATCAGCACGTGGGCGATCATTCAATTCGTGGGGGCGTCATATGCGACAGCCGGCACCCAGGAGAAACCTCCTTCCACGCGGACACCCGTCGTTCTGAAATCCCTCTTAGGCCTCGAGAATCCCAATGACCGTCTTCTTGCTGGAAACGTATTGACCGAAGGGCAGATCCAGCTCGGAAGACTGTTGTTTTTCGACAAGCGGCTCTCCATCGACCGATCAATTGCTTGCGCAAGTTGCCACATCGCTACAACGGCGTTTACGGACTCTCGCCCGGTCTCAAGAGGGGTCAGAGGTTTGACTGGCGACCGTAATGCTCCGACGGTCATCAATCGTGTCTTTGGCAAGCAGCTGTTTTGGGATGGGCGCGCAGCCACGCTGGAAGAACAATCCCTCGGTCCGTTAGTAAACTCCGTAGAGCATGGGTTTCTCGTTTACGATGACGTAGTGAAGACGCTCAGGTCCATTCGGGGCTACCGCAAGTTATTCATGGAAGTATTTAGCGAAAACATCACTATAGAAAATGTTGGGATCGCTCTCGCAAATTTTCAACGAACGATATTGTCCGGCAATAGCCCTGTAGACCGTTTCGATTACGGTGTCGACCTCAACGCTTTGACGCAGTCAGCCCAACGGGGATTTCGTGTCTTTCAAGGAAAGGGCCGTTGTATACGATGTCACGCGGGACCAAATTATACAGATGAACAATTTCATAATTTGGGAATTGGTTGGGAATCGAGTCACGTGGATTTAGGACGATATGCCATAACCCATCAGCCTGAGGATATTGGAGCATTTAAAACACCTACCTTGCGAGAGATCTCCCGTACGGCCCCATATATGCACGACGGTCGCTTTAACACCTTGAGGGAGGTCATCAATTTCTATAACCATGGGGGAGTAAAGAATCCGTTTCAAGACAATACGATCGGTTCACTATTTCTTTCGGACGAAGAACGAGAGGATCTTGAAGCATTTTTAACTGCTCTAAATGGAGAAGGGTGGCAACATGTTCTGCCGCCGGCGTCTTTCCCAAAGTAACGCCTGAAAGCTAGCGCTAAACCCACCTCCTCAATGGCCATAACGAAATGGGCCGCTGCTCTCGCCTCCAAAGCACGAGCGGCGGCCCGAATGTGGGCACCAACACACCGTAGGAAAGGGTGCCACAAAGGGCATATCTACCCTCACTCTTGGGAAAGATGTCACAATGCGGACATTCGGAAAGGACCGCTATGATCGGACTCTCGCAGATGTCGTCCTACCGGATGGGGGCAATCTCAAACAGCAACTCGTGAAAGTAGGAATGTGTTGGTGGTATTGCAAATATGCACCGAGAAATGCGGTGTTAGAGGAGCTCGAAACAGACGCAGGGGAGAAGCGAATGGGGCTCTGGGCTGAGGCTCAGCCCATTCCGCCATGGGAATGGCGGAAGGCTAAACGCCCCCCCACGCCTTACGTGATCCGGTTGACGTCATCCGACTCATTATTTAACGTAGCCTGCTTTCGGATCTCGTCCTGGTGGTGTTGCCACCGCTGCTTGAGTTCCTGGATGTCCTGACGCACGCGCTCCTGCTTTTCTGATGAGAGCGGGTCAGAAGAGAGCATAACAGGGATAATCGCCGGGGTGATGCTGTGCGGGTTCTCGAGTTGTCTGCTCATCGACACCCTCGTTTTGGTATGATCCCAGTATGTACGAATCCTCTCAACAACCCGAGGTGCCCTCACGGCTCCATGTGATACTTGAACCGCGTGCCGGTCATTCCCTCCAGGAAATCCTCACAGCATTGGAACACCTAGACGCCACTGAGATTGATCCGATCAGCGCCGAGTTTGTTTCAGCTGAGATCCACGCAAGCTCAGTGCCCTGCCTAGAAACTATTGCGTTCGTGGAAACAAAGAAACCCCACGGGCCAGCTTAACGACAAGCCCTATTCAATCATTAAGGTGGTGTTACCTGCGAGCCAGGTCTAGATAGTGTTGACGCCGCTTCAAGATCTCCTGGACCTCTTGGCGTACCTGTTCCTGCTTTTGGGGTGAAAGGGGCTCAGCGGAGAGGCGGACATGAATAATGGCCGGAGTAAGGTTACGAGGGCTGTCTTGTTGTCTGCTCATCTCAATGAAGTCTTCATCCTTGTGGGATGAGACCTCTCTCGCCAGACCGAATGGAATCTAGAGACATCCACAGGATCGTCCGAAGGACGGTGCTCCATAAGCTGATCAACTACCTAGCCTCAATCTTCCGCCTTCCGGATCGTGCTCACGGAGCGAGCCTTTCGACTGGCAACGGTTTTCTTTTTCTGAAGTGGCGCGTCTACGGGAAGTGGAGATCGTTTAGTCCTCTTCAAGAGCTGCTCCACGCGAGCGTTTCCGGCCGTGGTTCCAAGAATGGAAAGCGGAGTTTTGTTCTTGAGCGCCCGATGTTTACGGATCAGCCATGCCGTTGCTGCGACTTCGCCACCCAATACGTCACTTACCCGCTGCTGTAGATCAAAGGCCTCCTGTGTCGCTTGCGTGCGTATTCCGACCCAAGCCGGCCACTGATTCCGACGCAAGTCGGCCACCCATTCCGACGGAACGCGGCCACTGATTCCGACCGGAAGTCGGCCACTGTTTCGAGTCTCCTCGGAATCGGTGGCCGACATCCCTCGGAATAAGCCGGCGATCCGCCACGGGCTCCTGTCGGAGCCGCCCGCGACACAGGTCCTCCTCAACCTGGGTATCGTGTCCCCTCCATTTACTAGGGGGGAGGGACTGATGCCAGCGGAGCGAGTGACCATGCGAAAAATCAAAGACCTATTGCGACTCAAATGGGCTTGCGGGCTCAGCAACCGACAAGTCGCGGCCAGTTGTGGGGTGGCGCGCAGCACGGTGGCGGAAACGCTCTATCGCGCCACGGCGGCTGGGCTGTCCTGGCCGTTGCCGGAAGAGCTGGATGACGCGCAGCTGGAAACCCGGCTGTATCCGGCGGCCCCCTCGCCGACCAGCCCGCCGCGGGCCATGCCGGACTGGGCCACGGTGCATCAGGAATTGACGCGCAAGGGCGTGACCCTGGCGCTGCTGTGGCAGGAATACAAAGCGCAGCACCCCGACGGCTATCAGTACAGCCGCTTTTGTGATCTCTACGGGGCCTGGCGCGCCACCCTGGATCGGTGTCTGCGGCAGGAGCATCGGGCGGGCGAGAAACTCTTCGTCGATTATGCCGGCCAGACCGTGCCGGTCCAGGATCGGCAGACCGGGACGATTCGACAGGCCCAGATCTTTGTCGCGGTTCTTGGTGCATCGAGCTACACCTATGCCGAGGCGACCTGGACCCAAACGCTCCCCGATTGGACCGGCTCGCATGTCCGGGCCTTCGCCTTCTTGGGCGGTGTGCCGGAAATCCTCGTGCCCGATAATTTACGCAGCGGCGTCACCAAGGCCTGCCGGTATGAACCGGAGCTGAACCCCACCTACGCCGATCTGGCCCGGCACTACGGCGTCGCGGTAATCCCGGCGCGGGTGCGCAAACCGCGGGACAAGGCCAAGGTCGAAGCGGGCGTGCTGCTCGTCGAACGCTGGATCCTGGCCTGCCTGCGGCATCACCCCTTCTTCAGTCTGGCGGAGCTCAATACGGCCATCGCCGCCTGTTTGGACCGGCTGAATCGCCGGCCCTTCAAAAAGCTCCCTGGCTGTCGGCAGTCCCAGTTCGAGGCCGTGGATCGGCCGGCCTTGCAGCCGCTGCCGACCGAGCCCTACGTCTATGCCGAGTGGCGGATCGCCCGAGTGAATATCGATTCGCATCTTGAGGTCGAGGGCCACTACTACAGCGTCCCCTCCGCCTTGGTCCATCAGGCCCTGGATGTCCGGCTCACGGCGGCCACCATCGAGTGTTTCTACAAGGGGCAGCGGGTGGCCAGCCATATGCGGAGTGCCGAGCGCGGCCGCCACACCACGGTCACCGCGCATCTCCCCTCGGCGCACCAACGCTATCTGGCGTGGTCGCCCTCCCGGCTGATCCAGTGGGCGGAGACCGTCGGGCCCGCGACCGGCACCGTCGTGGCCGAACTCCTGGCGCGGCGGCCGCATCCCGAACAAGGCTATCGCTCCTGTCTGGGGATTCTCCGCCTGGAGCGGACGTACAGCGCAGCGCGGTTGGAGGCCGCCTGTCGGCGGGCGCAGGTGCTGGAGGCGTTCACCTATAAGAGCGTGCAGTCCATTTTACAGACCGGCCTCGACCAGCAGCCGCTCCCCGAGCCGGTTCCGACGGTCCCACTCCCGCATGCGCACGACCATCTGCGCGGCACCACCTATTATCAACAGGAAGGAGGGTTCTGATGTTACGTCATCCCACACTCACGGCGCTGGAGGCGATGAAGCTCACCGGCATGGCCACCGCTTTGGCGGAACAACTGGAGATGCCTGAGGTGCAGCGGCTCAGCTTCGAGGAACGACTGGGGCTGCTCGTCGATCGCGAGTGCACGGTCCGGGACAATCACCGGTTGGCGCGGCGGCTGGCCCAGGCCCGGTTCCCCGGCAGTGCCACCTTGGAAGATCTCGATTATCGCCATCCGCGGGGGCTGGAGAAAAGCGTCATCGCGTCCCTGGCTACGGGGCAGTGGATTCGTCAGCATGACAATGTGTTGATTGTGGGGCCCACCGGCGCGGGCAAGACGTATCTGGCCTGTGCGTTGGCCCAGATGGCTTGCCGGCTGGGCTGCTCCGCCTTGTATTTGCGACTGCCGCGGTTCTTCCGGGAGCTGGCGGTGGCCAAAGGCGATGGCCGCTATGGGCGCCTGCTCCGGAGTCTCGCGAAGACGGACCTCGTGGTCCTCGATGATTGGGGGCTGGCTCCCTTAACTGACGAACAGCGCCGCGATCTGTTGGAACTCCTTGATGATCGCCACGGGCGGCGGGCCACCCTCGTGGCCAGTCAACTCCCGATCGATCACTGGCATACGGCGATCGGGGAGCCGACGCTGGCCGATGCCATTCTTGACCGGCTCGTGCACAACGCCTATAAGATCACGCTCAAAGGAGAATCGATGCGCAAACGGCTGGCAAAATCGGACGGAAGTCGGCCACTGAAGACAGACCACTGAGGCCCTGCGTCGCGGGGCTCCGAGGGGTGGCCGGATTCGCTCGGAATCGGTGGCCGGATTCAGCGGAATACACAGCTTGCGCGTCGATCATCATAGTTTTGGTTTTGGCACGCGATGCTCTACCACTTTTTGGCGGTTGAGGGCACTCACTCTCCGCATACGAGGGCGGCAATCCTGTTGTCAGGAAGAAGACCTCATCGACGAACATCTGTTGTGTGCGTGGCGGCAGTTTTGGCAAAGCAATATCGAGCCAATCTTGCATGGCCTCGTCAGTGAGTTTCTTAATGCCACTAAACTTTTGCACTGCTTGGCGATACCCCTGCATCATACCCATCGTCATGCGATCCTCCGTTCGTTTCTAGTCTTCTGGCATATGAGAGGTGACGATTCGATTGAGTGTGGCACGAGTCGCGGGAAGGCGGTGTAAATTAGGTTGAATGAGGTGTCGGTATCCAGATTGTCTGATGAGCTTGTTTATTGAGATGCGGTGATGTCCTGACAGAGCTGGAAGTAAGGGTTGTCTTTCAAGAACATGGACAAGAAACTGATCTCTTTCTATCCAGTCGACTCTCGTGTGTGATCCAGCCAGACGAGGGATTCTCGGCCGACGAGGTTGAGCGATGAGCCAGGCATGATCATGTCGAAAAAGCCAGTGGTAGAGTCGGCGCTCTTCTCTTAATTCGGATCCTGAAAGGGGGGTCAGGTGACACAAAGTTATCCAGCTCTCTCGTGCTAAGGCAAGTGACGCTCCTGCGGGCCGTTCCGGGCGTCCGCGCCAGGTGCGTTTGCGACCCGGTGTGGCGGCCCGTCCATGCTCTCTTCTCCATACGGGGAGTTTGAGCCGGGCAGCATGCAATGACAGATTCTTTTCTGCGATTCCAACCTCTTGAGAAATGAACTGCAGCGTAAGTTCTGCTGTTGACCAGAGGCGCTTGAACTTGCCATCCCATAAGGCCCCATATTGGGCTACACGGGTATAGCTATACTGAGCGAGCGGTCCCCAGTCTGGTCCGACTCGTACATACTGAAATCCACAGTCACACGAAAATGTTGCCACGGGACGTGCGCCATCCTTTTGCACATCGATCGAGCACTTCGTGACCACCGGAGTCCGGTAATGTGGGGCAATGGGATTAAGGCACGGCCATGGGCCAATACCGAAAGCTTCAGGTTCGGGTGGCATGTGAAAGAAATCTTCCGCTGTCGTTCCAAGTAATTGGATCATGAGCAAATGGTACAGGGGGGGCAATCCTCCCCGCGGCTTGCGCAGGAGGCTAAGAAGGCCTCTTCCTGAGGTTAGGCGCCCAGAGGTGCCTTCGTTTCGAGATAGCATTGCCATGGGGATTGTCTGATGGATGCGCGCGAGGAGTTTACCAATCGAAACCTTTCCTCGATAACTGCTGAGTCCTTGTTCTCTGAGTAGAAAGCGATAACGCTTCCACAGCGCTGAGTGATCGACAGAAAGAGAGGGTTGCTGGAGAAGCCATTCAGCATCATGGACCAGCTGGAGAAGGAGGCTTCTGCCTGGTTCGTGAGCAGAAAGTGAACGACTCTCTGCGGTAGGTACTGTGTCTTGGGCAAGCGAGAACGTATGCCACGCGCCGAGACTCCGGGTTGGCGCAGACGTTGACTCAAGCCAGACCTCATGCCTTGCACACACTTCAATGCCAGGAACTTGATGCAGACGGTGCCAATAGCACTCGCCATACATGGTTCGCTCCTCCATGGCACATTCCGGGCAGAACCGTAGAAATTCCGGTACTGTCACACTATCTCGTCTGGGGTTGAGAGGGGGCCGCCGGCACTTCGCTAAGCCTTTTTCAATCACCTTCAGAAGATTACGGGCCTGTTGTGGCTGCAGAAAAGGGGCATAGATGGGAAACAGGGTGTGATTGTTTACAAGGTCGACCTGGGAAAGTGCTAAGCACGGCTTCAACTTCGCTGCGAAATGTTCGATCCCATAGCCATAATCTGTAGAGACAGCGGTGCTTGGGGATCCAAATAGGTCCTCCATGAGTGACTGGATGGAGGGATGCCGCATACGCGTACGGTATCGAGCTATCCAGCTATAGAGTGTCTCGTCCGAATACGGGACTGGCCACGGCGCAATCATCCAAAGACTCCTGCTTGATAGCGGCAACGCGAATGGCAAGGGCTTTCACTTCTGCGAGGATGGCGTCCAACGACATGTGGTGCGCACAGTCATGCCTTCGGGGTGTTTCCGCTGGCTGTCGTGTAAAGAGATGGTCTGGGAAAAACCCCTGGTTGTTCTCTGGAGGGGGGCCTGGATGTTCTGGCATCACACCAATCTCCTTGAACGACAGCCAGGCGACCTTTAAAGGTGTGTCTGGGCCGTAGGCGGCTAACATATCGAGCAGCCCGCAATATGGATTGTCGCTGCGAATGCCACCTGGCCCGATCCACGTGACCTTCTTAAAATACTCTTTGAGGTGCTTCGGTGTGGACCATGGCAGACGCAACTGTTGTTCAGCAAGCCGCGCGGTATAGAGCTTGAGCTGCTCTAGCGGCATCACATCGCTGCCGTGTGTATGCAGCAGCTCATCGGCGAGGAGAGCCAGTTCATGACACCTCACATCCTTAGGTTTGTGTTTATCGACTAGCGTGAGCGCGACCTCTTGAACCGCTTGCTCTGCCGAACGAGGGGCAAGCTGGCTATAACTTTTCCCAAAATTCACAATGGTACTGGTGGCAAGAAACGCCTGATGTGTGGCGCATGTTTGCACGCCCGGGATCTGATGAGCACGATGCCAGTACGTTTCTCCATACATCTTGCGATCCTCTTGGACGCACGCCCAGCAGTATTTGAGGTACGCGCTGGCGACAAAATGGCCAGTGAGCCAGGCAAACAATCCGTCGCACGGCAACGAAGCGCCCTCATACACGAACGTCCGGAAGTGCGTCAACATGTCGGCATCGACGAAATGCCGGTAGAAATTTAGCAGTGTGTGCTCGGAGATAAGCCGGCGGATCGTCAGCGGGTGCCATGGCGGCAACTCTCGACCGAAGGTACTTAGGTTGCGAGGCAGATCCCATCGCACCGGACCGCTCGATGTCCCCAAAAGAGTTTTAAAGCACACCACCGAAGGCTGGCGAAGCCTCTCTGCAAAGCGGCAACAGATGCTATACAGCAACTCTTCTGGATAGCCGTGAGGTAGGCAATGGTTCATCTTCTGCTCCACCATTTAAAGAGATGCAAAGCCAAGATCTTGCACCTGAAGGCCTGTATGCAGGGAGATCCCCGCTTTTTCACACTCTTGAGCTATCTGGCGTAACGTCGGTTCTGCGGGTGACGAGTCAGAATCTGTACCGGTATTCACCCGTTCGGCGGTCGCTGCGGGCACCTCGGCTGGGACGACGGTAGAGTCCTGTGATAAGGATTCATTGCTATGGGACCCCTTAGGCTTAGATCGGCCTGGTGTTGCTAGTGTCTGTTCTGCGTGATCCGATCCAGTAGTGGACGCGATTGTTGGTTCAGTTGGAACCGAAGCGTTAACGGGCTTTTCTGTATTGAAAAGAGACATGTCAGGTGGATAGACGTCTCCTAACTTCGTGAGATCCTCAAGTGTCACGTTGCCGCGTAAGGCATCAAGGACATGGCGAGAGCTCCGAAGGCTATCGTGTGCGACCGAACGGATGAGAGCCGACGTGATGCGTTCACGCCCCGTAGTAATGGCACGCCACTGGGCTAACATGAAGACTTTGATCGCGAAATCGGTGATGCCTTGGCATTCGTCAAACAAGACATCCATCAGCTCTGAGGTTATGGGCGTGTTATGACGGGTATATTGGAATTGCCACATGCTTTCGATCAGGTTCGCCCAATCCTCAGTGTTGCGATCCATGCGCTCCCACATAAAGTCGCCCTGCCCCGAGCCTCGCCGGATTTGTCGGAACTGCCGGGTCAGTAAGGGCCAAGAGGCAAAGGTCCCACCATAGATGATCGGAACACCGATGGTGTTGACCAAATGCACAAGGGCATTCAATAGCGCTTCTGACCCGCCGCTTGTGGCGGCATTGGCATTCTGCACCTCTTCGACGACGAGAACGCCCAGATTGTGATTACTCACAATCATTGCCATGACGGGCATCAACATATCGGCTGTGGTCATCCGTCGCACGTGGGTCTTGCGATAGGTAGTGCCAAGAATGTCGTCGACGGTCGTGATGAAGTTGAGGCATAGCGCCCGCAATGAACCGTCTGGAGGACAATCCATGTGTACCCAGACTAGCTGTTGAAAGGGAAATGGGTGCTTTTCATATTCCCTGTGAAGGATGACTTGCGGGTACGTGGCGAAGATCCGTTCTAGCGTGGTCGTCTTTCCCATTCCGCTCATGCCAATCATGGCAAAGCCCAAGGCCGTTGTTCTCTGCTCCACGGTGGGGGTCCGCATGCGGATGAGCGTTTCCAACTCGTCGATTTTGTTGTTAGCTTCACCGTAGTATCCCGGCTTGAACGGGTTGCGATAGGGCAGACTTCCTCGGATCACACGCGAAAGCCGTTGCTCTAGGTCGATGTGGATCGGAAGTGGCTCGAACCACTCGAGCATGTCGGCTTGGATCATGTGTAAACGATCTTCGGCACGAGCGGACCGATTCTTGGGATTATAGGCGGGCATTTTCGCGAGCGCGGTGATCGTGTCTTCTCGGGAGAAAATGCGTGGTAGGGCACGGATGGTCGGAATGTTGTACATCGGGATGTCCAAGAGGTCTTGGTAGTGAGCCATTTCCCACCGACCACGGCGGATAATCATAGGGGGGTGGATGGATTCTTCCATTGGGCGGCCCTCCTTTCTCGCATTTGGCGCAGCAGGTCATAGGGTTTGTCCGGAGGCACATACTCGTCCTGGCTGTCCGGCGGCGGAGGTCCTGGCTCTGCCTGCGGCGCCGGCAAATACTTGGCAACGTGTTGTTGTTGCTCATACTGTTGCTCGAGGCGCTTGTTGTGGCCGATGGCTTTTAACTGAGCCGATTTGCTGATCGATGGTACGTGGCTATCTCGGGCCTGGACCGCCGCTTCCACAATGGCTTCTTGCTTCGAGACGAAGCTAGCTGTCCGTTGGGTTTTGGACTGTTTGGCAACTTTCCCTTCTATGGAGCGAATCTTGAAATAATCTTCGACATCATACAAGTCTTGTCCCTGCCACGAGGTTTCATTGACACGTTCCAGCAACTGACAAGGCTCGAGAGTCCGACCGTCGTTCAAGCAAACAAATAAGATTTTGGTACTGCGTGGGTGGTAGGCGACATCGACGGTCCATTCTCGAAGAGAGGCTTTGACACACCATTGCTGTGTCAGTGCCGTCGAACACATGTAATAGAGGCTCTTAAAGCGAATGCCCTGGCGTGTGACCCGAGCGGTGTCTCGTGGGAGGAGACAGGCACGGACTTGGTCAGGAACTGCCGCGCGAAGCGCGCTAGACCCTTCTTGGACCCCCCAATTCCACAATGCTGCCGGGTACGGTGTGATGTGATCCTCGATCATGGCTTGCGTCAAGGGATAGCGATCGAGATGGTGGTGCAGATTGTACTGTTGAATACACCAGACCAATAATTCCCTGAGCGATCGTGGGGTGAGGGCTCCATCGAGGCGATAGTCAGGATCACCTCGGTCCCGATCGGGATGCACATAGCCAGGAACCCAATTGATCCTGTCATGCACGGTCCTGAAATAGCGTTCTACAAGTCCCTTCCAATCCGGTCGCAGTGGGGCGGCTTGATGGACGGGCACGCCGAGTTGCACCAGGCTTTCCGCGTTGTATCCAAGAAATTCTCCGTTGTCGGCAAGGATGGATTCAGGTAGGCCTTCACAGGGCCAATCATTGGGGGAAATGGTAATGCCAAGCCCCTGACAGAATTCCACCTTGTTACAGAAGGCATTTTCGAGCGCCTGCATCGCACCCATCCAGCTGGGTCCCTCCATGAGTACGGCGAATCCGGCGATCATACGGCTAAAGACGTCTACCACCAGATATATGACTGGCCGGCCGATCACGCGTTGGGGATCCAGCTGACTTCGCAGATAGATATCGCCGACCGTGGCATCGATCTGATAGAGGCTACCGGGGCCGATGACGAGACGATTGGGATTTCCTATGAGGGCGCGGTGTTGAAGATTGACACGATGACGGCCAACCTTGTTAAGAAGCTTTTTGGTTTCATCCAGGAATTCGGTCTGGTAGACGTATCTGGCCTGCTCGATCGTGGGAAGGACCGACCACAGTTGAGGAACCCATACGCCATTCTGTAACAGCATTTCCTGCACAAAATGTTTCCGCTTGATATCCTCAAAAGCGCTCGTAAACGTTCGACCATCTTTGTAGAACTCTTTGATCCCTTTGATGAGGCGCGCTCGGATGTCCGCATCCACATTAATGCCCCAGTCTGAGGACCGATTGGTCAACCAGGCATCAGACGGCCGCCCTCGCTTTTTGTCAGGAGAACAGGATTTCCGTTTGCCTTTCCCGCCGCGCAGGTGCCAATCAGGCAGAAAGCAGTTCTTCACACATCCGCCTTGCCAATAGCGGCGCAGGTATTTATAGATCTCTTTCTTCTTCCACTTATGGTCTTTCATAATCCGTGTGACGAAGGCACCGCGTTTCTGTCTACACAGCAGCGCTTCGAAGTGAATCTCTAAGAGGGGGCCAAGCACGGCGTGAATTCGGTCACGGGACGCTCGTTCATTCTCAGAAAGAGAAGACTCGTCTCGATGCAGGTAGGCGAATGGGTCGTCCGTGGTGATCTCAGCGCGTTGATAGGCTAGATCTTCGCAGAGGTCTTTCATGCTGCATGATTGCGGCATCCCTTTCTTGATCCCCAGCGAGATCGTGATGACAGAGTGTTTATCCGGTGATATCCAGAGGACACGCTTGATATCGACATAGAGGTCATGATTGTTCGGGTCTCTCCAAGCGATCAAGGATAACCGCAGTATGTCCATCGCGTCTCCTATGCCATCCGAAATGCTAAGGGTGCTCGAGGCCCTAGGGGCTGATGCATATCGAGAGGCCACGTGGCATTCGCTAATAGGTGCCGCGCCACCTGCATGGCGCTGCCTGGTTTCTGCGATCCAATGTGATCGCAGGGAGTGCACAGCTTAGAGAGGATTGTATGATGCGCGACTTCGGCGCGCAGATGTTGAGATACATACGCGATGAAATCATCGGGAAGATGCTGAAGCGCGCTCCGTTCGCGGTAGGGATGCAGAAAGCGATAGTTATGCAGCATCGCTGGTGTCAGATCTCTATCCGTAAAGAGGCGCCATGGAATGCCCCGGCGACGCCAGTACCGTCGTTCAATTTCGAGCTTATCGAGACTCCGCCCCTGCAAGTCGGAGACGTATTTGACGCTCCACGCTTCCCAGTGCCGCCCCATGCCTTTTTCTAGAGTGACAAATTGGTCTGTTGTGACGACAATACGACAGTCCGTTTTGGGAGCGGTCGGGTGTTTGATCCCAAGCTGATCCGCGATGTCAAAGCACTCTTCCCTGGGGAAGAGGGGGAATTGCTCTCTGATATCTAATACCGAAGGGCGAAACTCGTTATGATAAAAGAGGATGAGCTCAAGGAGGCTGAGAAGATGGTGGATACGGTGAACCTTCGTACCCCAAATGCGCGTGCGGAGCGAGGGGCCACGCACATCGAAGATCGTGTACCAAGGAAAATAGAGACCTCCTTCTCCTTGGCCACGGCCATTTTGAATCCAGCGTTGGATGAGTGCTTCGGTGACTTTTGGGATGGGTCCCGCCACAAAGCCCCTCGTACCCTGTTCAGTGCCCCCAGAAGTGTACACTAAAAGTATACACTTGAGTCAAGAAAAAACTATCACTCTGGCAGACAAACGAGTTCCTCTTCAGGGTCGACAATGGACTGAAGAGATGATCTGCTGGGCCTGGTTACTATCAAGACCTCGCCTCCACTATCAAAATGCAGAATACATGCTTCGTTCGTTTTGAGCGGAATCTCTGCTTGAATAGCCGCTAGGGCGCTTAACAGCTCAGGCCTCGAGGCCTTACGTTGCCGCATTTGTCTTAGCAGGGACCCGTATGCGGCGTGAGAGGAGAGGTGACGTGACAACAATTCGACATGCCATCCTCGCGCTAGCCATTCAATTTCGGCGGGGCTGACTGCTAAAACGTGGGCTAATGCCTTTAGGACCTTCGGACGGGGCGCAGGTTTTGCTCCGTTTTCAATTGCGCTCAAATAGGTGGCAGAAAGGCCGCGTCCTCTGAGAAGAGTCGAAACCTCGCGCGCTAACTCACGTAGGCCGAGGGTTCGTTCTTCACGAAGCCGACGAAGGTGTCTCCCAAAGCGTAGCTGACGTTCGCGATCTTTCATGAGAAATATGAATTCAGTCGATGAGTTAATGAAAAGCAACCCATGTGCAATGCGAAGGCTGTTATAGCATCGTTTCTGGAGCAAGCAAGGGGGAACTAGCCAACAGAAGAGATTGGGAAAGACGGCAGGTAAACCGGCTGGTCAAAAAGTTTCCGTATTTATTTTAAGTTCCCATAATTATTCTTGGTTCCCTTAATTGTTTTTTTAAAACAGGAGTCTCAGGGCCGCGGGTCGAGCTCGATGAGCCCTTTGCGAATGGCGAGGATCGCCGCCTGCGTCCGGTCGTAGACTTGCAGCTTGTGAAAAATGTTGCGGACGTGGTTCTTGACGGTCTTCTCGCTCAAGTCCAGGTTGTTCGCGATCTCCTTGTTGGTTTTGCCGTCCGCCACCAACCGCAGCACCGTGATCTCGCGCTCCGTCAGATCGTGTTCGACCCAGGCCGGCTTCTTGCCCTTCTTCTGCGCCATCAACGAGAACTCGGCGAGGATCTTGCTGGCGACGGAAGGATGAATCAGCGACTCGCCCCGATAGATGGCCCGGATGGCGGCGACGATCTGGGACGATTCCGAATCTTTCAAGAGATACCCGGTGGCGCCGGCCCGCACGAGGTCGAAGATATACTGCTGCTCTTCGTACATCGTAAGGGCCACGATGCCGATATGCGGGAACTCGCGCTTGATCTGCCTGGTGGCCTCAACGCCGCCCATGCGCGGCATGCTCACGTCCATCAGAATGACGTCGGGCAGAAGCGCGCGGGCTTTTTCCACGGCTTCCATCCCGTCCTGCGCCTCTCCGACGACGTGGATATCTTCTTTCGTCTTGAGGATCGCCGCCAACCCTTCCCGGACGACGCGATGATCGTCGGCGATCAGCACCTTAATCTTTTCCATTGCCCGGAGCCTCCTTCTTGACCAGCGGCACTTCGACCACGATCTTCGTGCCCCGCCCTTTTTTCGATGTGATGTGCCCCTCGCCTCCGACCAACCGCGCGCGCTCCAAAATGCCTTTGATGCCGAAATGGTCCCACTTTTCCGGATCCCGGAGGACCGCCTCCATGTCGAAGCCGACGCCGTTGTCCGTGATCGTCACGCGCAACCGTTCCAGATCGATCTCCAGTTGAATGGACACGCGGCTGGCCTTGGCGTGCTTGCGCACGTTGCTGAGGGCTTCCTGGATGATGCGGAAGAGAAAAATCTTCGTGCGGGGAAACAGAATTTGCTCGTCGCCGCTCACCGAGAAATCGGCCTTGATGCGGGATTGCGTTTCGTACGACTTCAAATAATTCGTCAAGGCCGGGATCAGCTCCATCTTGTCGTAGTGCAGAGGGCGGAGATTGAAGATGACCTGGCGCGCCTCCTGAATGGCGAGCTTCAATTGCGCCTTGCTTTCCTTGATGGTCGCCAGGCTGGCCTTGGGATTCTTGCGGAGCAGCTGCTGGCACAGGTCGAGCTTGAAGTTCACGCCGGCCAGGCTCTGGACGAGCCCGTCGTGGATCTCGCAGGCGATCCGCGTCCGCTCCTCGCTCACCGCGGTGCCGGTTTCTTTGACGTACAACCGGTACAGCGATTGGTATTTGTTCAACGTCTTTTCGATTTCGGCCGTCGCCCGGATGCGGGCCTCGATCAGTTCCCACATGAACTTGGCGCTGGCACCGCCGATGATCGTCACGCCCATCCGGTGGAAGTCCTGGAGGAACTGCGAAACCTCGGCGTTGCCGGAGACATCGATGATCAAGTCCACCCGCTCCATCGCCAGGAGCTTGCGGTAGTCGCGCGTCACGGGAATCCGCAGGCGCTTGGCCAGGCTCACGCCGGGGGCCTGCGGGTCGATTTCCGCCACGCCGACGATTTGCACCAGCGGATCGTTGGCGAAAATCTCCATGAGGGCGGTGCCGCCCCGCCCCGCTCCGATGATGGCGACATGGGTCGCGGCTGGGTTCGAGGCCGTCCGTCGCAGGGGCGCTGATTTCGGTCTGACCGCGTTCATGGCGGGTCCTGTGTCGTGTGTCGAAACCGTCCGGTGACTGAGTGTCGGTGTGCGCATACGTCGACGGGAAGACGGCAGGGAAGAAACAAAAGCAACCGGAGGAGGCCTGTCACCGTTCGCGACGTTGCTGGGCCAGGGATTTCAGCTCGTCCATGAACTGGTCGATGTCCTTGAACTCTCGGTAGACGGAGGCGAACCGCACATAGGCAACCTGGTCCAATTGGTGCAGCTCCTTCATCACTTCCTCGCCCACGACCCGACTCTCGATCTCGCTTTCGCCCATTTCCTGGATGCGTTTTTCGATCCGATCGGTGACGGCCTCGATCGTGGCCGTGCTGATCGGCCGCTTCTCACAGGCTTTCTTCAACCCGGAGAGGATTTTCGTGCGGTCGAACGACTCCCGCCGGCCGTCTTTCTTCACGACGACGGGAAGAATTTCTTCCACCCGCTCATACGTCGTATAGCGGCGCTTGCAGCCGAGGCATTCCCGTCGCCGGCGGATGACCTCGCCTTCCTTGGCCATGCGCGAATCGACCACCTTGTCTTCGAGTTCGTCGCAGAACGGACACTTCACAGATGGCGATCCCGCCCTTGTGGATGTGGGCTAGTAGGAGTGGAAGATGGGAAAGCGGTCGCACAAGGCTTTGGCTTGCGCGCGGACCTCTTCCAGCACCGCCGGCTCCTGCCGGTGCTGCAACACCCGATCGATCAGCTCGACGATCTGTTTCATTTCCGGCTCGCGCATCCCGCGCGTGGAAACGATCGGCGTCCCCAGCCGGATGCCGCTGGCGACGGCGGGCGGTTTCTCGTCGTAGGGCACCGCGTTTTTGTTCACAATGATGCCGGCCGCGTCCAAGGCCGCGTCCGCTTCCTTCCCCGTGAGCCCCTTGTTGGTGAGGTTCACGAGCATGAGGTGGGTGTCGGTGCCGCCCGACACGATTGTGTACCCGCGCTCCATCAGCCCGTGGGCCAACGCCTTCGCGTTGGCGACGACTTGCTGCTGGTACCGCTTGAACGGCGGCGACAGGGCCTCCTTGAAGGCCACCGCCTTGGCGGCGATGACGTGCATGAGAGGCCCGCCCTGCATCCCGGGGAAGACGAACTTATCCACCGCCTTGGCATGTTCCGCCTTGCACATGGTCACGCCGCCGCGCGGCCCACGCAGCGTTTTATGCGTCGTCGTGGTGACGAAGTCGGCATAGGGGACGGGGTTCGGATGCAGGCCTGCGGCGATCAACCCGGCGATGTGAGCGATGTCGACCATCAAGTAGGCCCCGACGGATTTCGCGATGGCTTGAAAGCGCGGGAAGTCGAGCGTGCGGGCGTAGGCGCTGGCGCCCACCACGATCATGCGGGGCCGGCATTCCTCGGCGAGTTTCTGAACCGCGTCGTAATCGATGGTTTCCGTCTGCCGGTCCACGCCGTAGGAAAAGGCGCGAAACAGGATGCCGCTGAAGTTCACCTTGCTCCCGTGCGTCAAGTGCCCGCCTTGAGCCAAATCCATGCCGAGGATCGTATCGCCGGCTTTCAGCACGGACAGATAGGCCGCCATGTTCGCCTGCGAACCGGAGTGCGGCTGCACGTTCACATGCTCTGCGCCGAAGATCTGCTTGCACCGCTCGATTGCCAGCGATTCCACCGTATCGACGTGCTGGCAGCCGCCGTAGTACCGTTTGCCGGGATAGCCTTCCGCGTACTTGTTGGTCATCAACGACCCCTGGGCCGCCAAGACCGCCGGGCTGGCGAAGTTCTCCGAGGCGATCAACAGGAGCTTTTCGCGCTGCCGCGTCTCTTCCGCCTCGATCGCCGCATAGACGTCGGGATCGGTGGTTTTCAGCGCATCCAATGATCCGATGGCATCCCGCATGGAGTCTCCGTTTAGGCTGAGGCCGGGGCGGCCGTGTCCGCTTCCTGCTTCTTCACCACGCGAACCGTCACGGTGGCCGTCACGTCTCGCGGCATCTTGATGGGCACCGTCACGGTCCCCAGTTCCTTGATCGGCTGGGCCAGTTGGATCTTGCGGCGATCCACGGTAAAGCCCTGCGCGGCCAAGCCCTCGGCGATATCCTTGGCCGTCACGGAGCCGAACATCTTGTCGTCCTTCCCGACTTGCGCTTCGATCGTCAGCGTGACCGCTGAAACTTTTTTCGCGTGGGCCTCGATTTCAAGCTTTTCCTTCTTCGCTTTTTCAGCGGCCACCCGTTTGGCATGTTCAAACGCCTTGATGCTGCGGCTGTTGGCCTCCACCGCCTTGCGGCGAGGCAACAGGTAGTTGCGGGCAAATCCGTCGGCGACATTGATGAGATCGCCGAGGTGACCGACGCCTTCGAGCGTCTCCTGGAGAATGACTTTCATACCGCTAACTCCTTCTGTTGGAAAGGAAAAGAGAATACTGGGGCGACTGTCAAAAGTCAATTCGTAATCGCGGCGACAGCGCGCCCGTCGCGCGGTAGACAGCGGTCGGAGACGGCCTTTATCATAGGCCGGTTCGGCGCAAGACCAGCATGGCGGCAAAAGATCTGATTGAACTGTGGAGGGACCGGCTCGACGCTGATCGCCGGCGAGCCGGCGACGAAGGCCAAGATCGGCCTATTGTGGCGTCAGAGGCCCGCCACGTCTACACAATCGGCGGCCTTCATCTGTATGAGTTTGTCCTGCCGGCCGGTGTTGCACTGACAACAGATCTTCCCGTTTCCATCTTGCCGTCCGACGGGACCGAGCCGACGGAGGGGATCGTTCTTCGGCAAACGGGCGCCAACGCGTGGGTGCAAGTCGTGGATGCACTCGGGGCCTCGCTCGCCTCCGTGACCCTTATTCCCGATTTGAGCGGGCTGCTGGAAACGTCCGCCCAGCGGCTGCACCAGATGACAACAAAGGCGGACGCCTACAATTTGGGTCCCGCCGAACGGCTCGTTCCCCTGCTGCAGTCGGCCCAACCGGGAGGACTGCCGGGCAGCGCCTCGTCGTCATCGGTGCTGACCACGGTCTGGTTGGAGGATCCATCACTCCGCCGGCACAAGCTGGCCTCCCTCGCGATGGAACTGATCCGGGCCAACAAGCGGATCCTCCTGCTCAGTCCCGACCATCTCCAAGCCGATGAGGTGACCGGAGCCATCGCGCGGACGATGAAAGCCGGCGGGCTCAGCTACAAGATGTGGATCAGCCGTTACGAAATGGCCATCACGCCGCACAGCGCCGGCGTGCCGCTGCAGGAGCTGGGCTTCGAAGCGCAAATGCATCAGTTCTATGCCAAGGCCCGGGCCGAGAAAGCGTCGTTGCGGAAGAAGTACGAACGGTTTCGGGAGCTCACCCCGTTTCTGGCCTACAAGGGTCAGAAGCAAAAAGATCTCGACGAAGTGCGCCTGCTCGAATGGCGACTGCTCACGCAGCTCAGCGAGTTCCAAACCAAGATGGCCAGCGTCAAGACCACGTTGGCGGACTACGAAAACCTCCCGCTGTTGCGCCGCCTCAGCATGCAGGCCGTCGGAAAGAACGTGGAGTCGCTGCATCAATATCAACAGCTCTATGAGAAGCAGATCGGCGAGCTGACGAAGGAGCTCGAGATCGCCAAAGCGCGGATCGAAGAATTGATTCCGGAAGCGGCCGTCCCCCGGGATATGCGGCCGGAATTCGACGAGCTGAAGGAAGAAATCGCCAAGCTGGGCGGAACGAAGAAGATCCGCGAGTTGCTCGCTGCGGAAGAAGACACCAACCGCCAAGCCTTTATTCAAAACCGCCGGCTGGTCGTTGCCACGCCGTTACGGGTCGCGAGCGATCCACTGTTCAGCCGCGTCCGGTTCGATGTCCTGATCGCCGACGAAGCGCCGCAGATTCCCGCCCCGGCCCTGCTGGCGGCCGCAGGGCTGGTCCGGGAGCGGATCATCGTCAGCGGTGATCCAAGAGAGCTCAGCACGTCACGCCGGTGGGCCCTCAACGAGCTTGAAGCCCCGGCCGCGTCTTGATTCTCGTCATCTTGCTTGACGCAGCGGCCGGGAATTCAGGATAATCGCAACTCCTCGGTTTGTTCTTCTTTCGCGGCACGCTTAAAATGGCCTTGAATGAGGCCGCAGGGCGCCTGCGAAGATTGCATCGGGGATGTTCAAAAAGGCCGTTCAGCAAGGCCGCAGCGAACGAGAAGGCGAGGCGTACTCTTGGCCGGTACGTCGAGTCTTTGAGGCTCGCGAGAACGAAGCTGGCGGGCTTTTTCAACATCCCCTCATGCCGAAGTGGCGGAACTGGCAGACGCACTAGATTCAGGGTCTAGCGCCCGCAAGGGTGTCCGGGTTCAAATCCCGGCTTCGGCACCACACCAATTCAACTCCCGTAGCCGCCCTCCTAACCTCCTCACTCCTGTACGTTGAAGAGACGTGGGTCTAGCTACGCTGCGCCAGCAGCCGTTTCGAGACGAGATCTATCAGGCGGCTGTGAAGCGCGGCCAGATCGTCGAGCAGTTCTATCCGGTTTTCTCTTAGCAAGTGTTCGATCGCGCGGGCGCCGGCGCCTCCCATGGCGACGGGCCACTGTGCTGCCAACGGTGACAAGTCCTGCAGGAGCCGCCGGGTTGCCGCGTCGGATTTGATTTCGGTCAGCGAGAGCAGCACGAGATCCGGCTTGATCCGTTCGCAAAACGCCGACAGGTCGGATGCGGGGAGATTCGGCCCAAGATAGTACACGTGGCAGCCCCGCGTGACGGCAATGTAGGCCACGGCCTGCGCGCCGATTTCATGCGATTCGTCCTCGGGGCAGGCGATCAGCACGCGCGGCCCCAGCTCGTTCACGGGAAGCTGATTCATCACCGAGAACAACTTCTGCTGCACGAGTTTGGTCACGTAGTGCTCGACCGCCACGTTCACCCGGCCTTGATGCCAGAGCTCACCGACGCGTCGCTGCAACGGAAGCAGGATGCGCTGCACGGCCTCTTCGAACGGAATGACGGCCACTGCGCCGTTGAGTTTTTGCTCGAACCGGCTCTTGTCGAGCGGATCGAGCAGCGCGACGAGTTCGTCGAGCAGGTGACCGTGTGGGGTGAGCTGCTGCGGTGCGGGAGGAGCGGTCGCCCGCATGCGCTGTAGCACCGCCTCGCGCCCCTCCACCGCCAGCGCTCCGATCGATTGCCCGCGATCCAGCTCTTCCTTCAGAAAGCGAAGCAGCGCCACGTCTTCATCCGTGTATTCCCGATAGCGGTTGGCGCTGCGCAAAGGTTTGACAAGCCCATAGCGGCGCTCCCACACCCGGACGACATCTTTCGACAAGCCGGTCAGCTTGGAAACTCTGTGAATTCTATGTGTATTCATTTATTTATGAGCATACTATCCACCGCGTCCAATCTTTGTCAAATATTTTTACATTAACCATTGACAGATTGGACAACTATACTTTATACATTGGACATACATTGAACAAACAGTAAACATCACAATAGGAGGAAGATCATGGCAACGGCGTCGGACGCGAGAACAGCGAGGGAAGAACGGGACGGAACGAGAGACTGGTTCCCGACCGCTAATCAGATGAGCTGCGTTCGTTGCGGGGGACTCATGGTTCGCGAGTTCTGCATGGATCTGCTGAACAGCACCGGTGAGTTGGATTGTGCGGCTCGGCGGTGTGTGCAGTGCGGGGAGGTTGTCGACCCGCTGATTCTTCAAAACCGGCGAACTCAACACCACGCGGTGGGGCTGAGAGGAACGAGAGTCTCGCAGTCAGTCGGAAGTGTATCGGCGTAGCGCAGCCATCAACCCACCAGAATGTCCTGGTGCTTCCAAGGAGGTTTCCATGCGGAGTCACACCATCCTTCAGATCGGACTCGGAGTCGCCTTAATGGCCGGCTCTCAATCTATGGCGGCAGCGGCGGACCAGCCGGGCAGCGACAAGGATATGGTCCTGATCCCCAAGGGGGAGTTCACCATGGGGAGTAACGAGCATTCAGACGAACCGAAGCATCAAGTCGTGCTCGAGGCCTATTCGATCGATAGGTATGAAGCCTCAAATGCCCGGTACAAGGAGTTCATGAGTGCGACCGGTCACCCCGCGCCCGCCTATTGGGACGATCCTCGACTCAGCAAGTCCAACCAGCCCGTCGTCGGAGTGAGCTGGACCGACGCCAACGCCTTCTGCAAATGGGAAGGCAAGCGGCTTCCCACTGAAGCGGAATGGGAACGGGCAGCCAAGGGACCGGACGGCGACAATCACTATCCCTGGGGCCACAAGCTCGATCCTAAGAAAGCCAACTACGGACAGAACGTCGGACGCACGATGCCCGTCGATGCGTATCCGGAGGGCGCCAGCGGCTTCGGGGTCTACAACATGGCGGGGAACGTCTTTGAATGGGTCGAAGATTGGTATGACCCGAAATACTACAAAGGGAGCATTGCGCTGAATCCCAAAGGGGCCGAGAAGGGCTACAACTTTGCCAATCAGGGCCCGGTCAAGGTGCTGCGCGGCGGGTCGTGGTTGGCGCCGGAAACCTCCCTCCATACGAGCCACCGGTTCTGGAATCAGCCGGACAATAACTCCTATGGGGTCGGACTCGGGTTCCGTTGCGCGAAGTCCGTGGCGGCGATTTCGGATGAAGCCGCGCAAGCCGGGCGCGATGCTTTCATTGCGGCCCTCGTCGCGATGGGTGCTGAGAAGCATGCCGATGCGATGGCCTCGATCGAAAAGGCGCTGGCGGCGGATCCCGGCAACAAGGAATATCTCGCGACCCGGGATCTGATCAAGAAGAGCATGAAGAAGAAATAGCGGCGCCGCCGGTGGGCGCTGAAAAGAGCCTGCTCGAGGGCAAGTGTTCTAGATGGAGGATTGTGATGGAACCTGGAAGAACCATGACATGGGCTGCCGTCTCCGCGGTCCTGGCTTTGGCGACCGGAACGAGCCATGCCGAAGAATCGTTGATCCCCAACGATATGGTGTACGTCGCACAGGGGCCGTCGGTGATGGGGCTCGACAAGGAGCTGCCCGCGGACTCAGGCAAGAGGCTCACTCCCTATGCCCGTCGGATGAATACGCCTTGGTCCGCCGAGGCTCTGAACGATGAAGGACCAGCGCACATGGTGATGTTAGATTCCTACCTCATCGACAAGTACGAGGTCTCCAATAAGGAGTACGGCGAGTTTGTGAAAGCCCAAGGGCACCCCGCTCCCGCCTATTGGGATGATCCTCGCTTGAACCGGCCGGAACAGCCGGTGGTCGGGGTGAACTGGTACGATGCCCAGGCCTACTGTGAGTACCGGGGAAAGCGCCTGCCGACCGAGGCGGAATGGGAGAAAGCCGCCCGCGGTCCTCATGGCAATCTCTATCCCTGGGGAAACGAGTTTGACTCGGGGAAGGCGAACTACGGCAAGAATCACGATGCGACAGCCTCCGTCGATTCCTATCCAAATGGAGTCAGCTACTACGGGGCCTACAACATGGCCGGTAATGTCTTCGAGTGGGTTTCGGATTGGTACGACCCCCGCTACTACGGCCGGCTTGAAACCATGGTGAATCCAAGCGGTCCGGCCAAACCGATATGGATGGAAGGCACGGGGACCTATGTCGACCGGTTAACTGTGGGGGAAAAACGGGTCATTCGCGGCGGGTCCTGGATTGCGCCCGAAGGAACGGTCCGGGCGACGCACCGGTTCTGGAATCACCCGCTCAATAACAGCTATGGCGTGGGGCTGGGATTCCGCTGCGCGAAAGCCGCTCCGCCCGAGGTTGATCAGCGCGGATCAGGGATGCCTATGTCTCCGCCCTGGTGGAGATGGGGCGAGAGCGGTTTTCAGAGGCCCGGCAGGCCGTGGATCGTGGACTGGCCATCGATCCCAAGAACGTGGAGCTCCTCGAGCTGCGCCCGTTGATCGAGCAGTCGTTGAAGCAGTCGTGAGGCGACCTTACATCGTCCCCGTCACCGGTGTGATCGTATCGGAGGCATACAGATGAAGCACAGCACAACTCTCGTTCTGGGAATTCTATGCAGCGCGCTCGTGGGAACGGTGTCGGTTCAGGCCGGGCCCATTGATCCGGCCCGCCATCCGCACCCGGAGCAAGCCAAGGCGGTCCATGAGGCCGAGCATGCGGTGGACCACGCGTGGGAGGTGTATCACCGGGCGGCCTTGGGGGGAACCGTAGCCTCTCCTGCCCTGCAGGCGGACATTGAGCAGCATCTGCATGAGGCGAGAACCCTCGTGACTCAGGCCCAGGAGGCGGCCGAGCGGGGGGACAAGCGCCAGGTGGATCGTCTGGTCGGTGAAATAAAAATCCATACGTCCCAAGCCATCGAGGGGAGCAAGGAGCAGAAGAAATGACACCACGTCTGAGGAGGACAACAACGCGCTGGGGCCTCATCGCGGCGATCGTCGTCACCGCCTGCGCGGGAGCGTCATGGCCAGTCACGGCGGAGCCGCCGGCGGCTTCGAAAGAGCCGGACCCGGTTCCCATGGTGGCGATTCCCGCCGGAGAATTTCTGATGGGGAATCCGGAAGGGAAAGGCCGTGCCGATGAGTGGCCGCAGCGGTCCGTGTATCTCGATGCTTTCGCGATCGATCACGTCGAGGTGACGAATGAACGGTACATGGCCTTCGTGGCGGCGACGGGCCACAGGAATCCGCCGAATCCCTATGGTTCAGGTCCATTGACGTCCATCAAGGGAATCGAACAACTGCCCGTCGTGCAGACAACCTGGTACGACGCCAAGGCCTACTGCGGTTGGGCGAAGAAACGGCTCCCGACAGAGGCGGAGTGGGAGAAGGCCGCTCGCGGGACCGATGGCCGTCGGTTTCCTTGGGGTAATGAACCGGCGACGGCGAAGCGCGCGAATTTCGACCGGGAGTGGGTGGATGAAAAGACGTTGTACCCGGTCGGGTCTCTCCCTGATGGAGACTCGCCCTACGGGGTGAAAGATATGGCCGGGAACGCCCGGGAATGGGTCGCCGATTGGTACGACCCGGACTACTACAAATATGCTCCGGCCAGGAATCCTCAAGGACCGGACAAGAAGGGAGTGGTCCGGTCGATTCGCGGCGGCTCCTGGCACAGCCCGTTGGCCGACATCACGGCATCGGCGCGCGGTCGTGGAGGCTTTGCGCTGCAGACGCATGGCACCGGCTTTCGCTGTGCCCGCAGTCTCGAAGGGGAGGCCCAACAGAAATAGAGATAACAAGTGGGGCGTGATAGCGCTGAACGATCCTTGCAGGAATCTGGAGGCCGGTCTTCTTTCTCTGACCGGGAGGCGCCGCGACTCCGCACGGCGCCTCCCGCTGAGGCAGACGGGTCTTTCCCGCTGGAGGGACCCGTCCCCTCGGTGGGCACGAGGAGCGAAGGACATGAATGTCGCTGTGGTCTCGTCGGCGGCGAGATGGAGGTCGAGATGACAACGCTACTGATCTTGGCAGTGGTGGTCGGGACTCTGAGCGGTTTGGCGCAACGGCAGCGGTCGAGAAAGGTCGTCGTTGTGCGACGGTCGAATGGATAGAGCGCGCTCCGTGTCAAATAGGACGCCTCCGGTGACCTGGCGTTCCGGTTGTCGAGGGTTCCCATGGAGTCGAATGGGAGACCGGACCATTTTTCAATTTCCGTTTCGCACGCCGGCGACCTCTGCGCGCGCTGCGGGGGGCTGATGGTCGTGGAACACTACATGGATCTGCAGGACGATACGGGTCAGATCGGCATGACCGCGTTGCGTTGCACGAGCTGTGGAGAAGTGATCGATCCCGTTATCCTTCGGAACCGTGTCAAGCCGGCGCCGAATCTCCTGTACGGGGCGAAACAACGCAAGTACGCGCAGCGTGTCGATGAAGGTGATTCAAACGGTTCGGCCGGGGGGAACCGGCACCGGCAGTGAAGTGGGGCAGAATGACTGACGTGAAGCAAGTCCCAGTGGCGGTCGTGGTGTAAGGAGAACGACCATGCGCATTGTGCTCACCGGTGGAACGGGGTTCATCGGTCAGGCCTTGTGTCCCTTGTTGGTACAGGATGGGCACCAGGTCACCGTCCTCACGAGAAATGCCGGATCGGCGTCGCACTTGCTGGGGCCCCTTGTGGCGGCAGTCGAGTGGAACGGCCGGGACGCGGGACCCTGGGAATATAGTCTCGAGGGGGCCGATGCCGTCATCAACCTTGCCGGCGCGCCGATCGCCGAGGCCCGCTGGACCGATGCCCGGAAGGAGCTGCTGAGGAACAGTCGCGTGCTGGCGACCCGTCTCTTGGTCGAGGCCATGTCCCACCGGTCGTCGAAGCCCGGGACCCTGATCAGTGCCTCCGGGATCGGCTATTACGGCGCGAGTGACGATCGAGTGCTGGATGAGAGTGCGCCACGCGGTCGGGGGTTTCTGGCCGACCTCTGCCTCGCCTGGGAAGGAGAGGCGCGCCGGGCGACTGAGTTCGGGACACGGGTCATTCTCTTACGGACCGGAATGGTGCTCGGGCTGGAGGGTGGCGCCCTCCCGAAAATGCTGCGGCCGTTCAAACTCTTCGCGGGCGGCCCGGTCCTGCCGGGAACGCAATGGGTTTCTTGGATTCACCGCCGGGATCATATCGACTTGATCCATTGGGCGCTCGCCAACCCTGGTGTCTCTGGCCCGGTCAACGCCGTTGCGCCGGGGGCAGTCACGATGACCCAGTTCTGCGAAACGCTGGGACGAGTGCTCCGTCGGCCGTCCTGGCTGCCCGTGCCGGGCCTGGCGCTGAAGATCATGCTGGGTGAGCTGGGGACACTGATGACAACCGGACAACGGGTCAATCCGGCGAAGGCGCTGTCAGGCGGCTATGTCTTTCACTACCCCACACTGGAGCCGGCCTTGCGGGCGCTCGTTGCGACGGGCCAAAGGAGCCACTGACATGCGGTTAGTGATGGAATACCTGTCTGTGCTGGCAGCGGCTGTCCTCATCGGCAAGGTCGTGCTCCTGTCGTTCGTCGTGGCTCCCGTCCTTGCGAAGAATCTTGACCAGGAGGCGTTCGGCAAGGTGGTCCGCCACCTGTTTCCCGCATACTATGCGCTGGGTATCGGGGCAGCTTGTACCGGTCTTGCGTCCGTGATCATGCGGGGAATCACAGAGGAGACAGACGCGCTGCATCATCTGGCTGCCGGATTGTGGCTCGTGGTGATGGCCGCCGAGACCTATTGCCGCTCTCCGCTCACCCCTCAGAGCAATGCCATGAGGGATCGCTTGAAGGAGCAGGAGTCACGAGGGGCGGTCGATCCCGTCCTCCAACGGGCATGGAATCGATTGCATCAACGGTCGGTCTATCTGAACGCGCTGGTGCTGTGTGTGGGGCTCGGTTTACTCGGATTGGCAAATCGATAACAGTTCACGAAGGAGGAACGTCCATGAGAATCAAGAGCGTGCTGTTCGTTGCAGGCATGGTCACGGGTCTTCTATTCACCGGTGCCGTGCGGGCTGCCGACCAGCCGATGAGCCAGGCTCCCTCTGCCCATGGGGATGAGGCCCAGTTGCCCGGTGGCGTGATCGGCGTGTCGCTGCAGGTCGGAGCCGAGCGTATCGGTGATCCGGCTGTGCTCTATGTCGGAATGGTCCATCCGGAGGGACCGGCTCAGCAAGCTGGACTCAGACATGGCGATGAGATCGTGACCGTGGACGGAGCGGCGGTTTCGGGAAAGACGTACGAACAGGTCGTCAGAATGATCCGGGGAGATGCGGGCACGGTCGTGAAGGTGGGAGTCAAAGGTGACGGCGGGGTCCGTGAGCTTGCCGTCACGCGGGTGGCGGGCGACAAGCTCCCGAAGGCTCCGTCGGGAGCTCACGGCGGTCCGGCCAGATAGGAGGGCGTCGTGATGTCTCGCGTTCTGCTCATCGGCTTGTTCGCGCTGTTGGTCGTCCTGGGCGAGAGAGGTGCGGCCTTCGGCGAAGCAGGAGCGACCGTTTCCGCGACGATGCGTTCCGCTCTGGGCAAGGCGAATCTGTTTCTGGCGGCCGGCGATTATCGGCGGGCGCTCGACGTCTGTCAGCGACAGATCGACGAGGCCCCGTCGGCGTCCACCTATATCCATCTGACCTATGTCTATCAGGCGATCGATGCCTATCTGGAACACCTGTCGCAAGAAGAACAGTGGATGGCGGTCGAGCACCTTTACCTCAATCTGGCCTATCGCGACACGGAAGACCTGGTGGATCCTCCCGGCGGTCTGGCCCGCATGGCCAAGGAGATGATTCAGTCGAGCGTGCGGCAACAGTCCGATGTCAGCGCCGCGATGGCTGCCAGGCTGGACAAAGCCGAATCGGACCGGCTTTGGCAGGAGCAGGCGCGATGGCGGGCCGCCAATCCGAAGACCTGGTGGCAAGGGATTCCGAATGTCTGGATGCGGTAGGAGGCAAAGATGGACACGAGGCCGATCGGCGTCGATATCAAGTTGATGGGCGGGTTGTTCCTGATCGTCGGTGCGGTCGATCTGGTCGTCATCGTCCTGTTCCCCTCATACGCCTTGAAACTCTTCGGGACCATCGTGACCGGCCCGCTGGCGTTTCTGGTGAAACTCCACTCCCCTGCCGTGCATCTGCTGATCGGCTACGGGTTTCTCTGGCTGTGCCCATGGGCCTGGGGCCTCAGCCTGGCCTATGCGGGGTTCGGCCTCGTGAGTGAGGCGCTGAACCAGTTCACCTTCGGGTTCCACCCGGTCCGCTCCGGATTCATGGCGACCACCGCACTGTTCATCATCTATCTGTATTGGCGCCGGCAGCTCTTCACGGATCAGCCGGTGCTGCCGACCACCGGGCCGTCCGTTTCGGAGGGATCGCCCTGATGCACGGGATTGTCTGGTTCAGGCGGGATCTCAGGCTCTCCGACCAGCCGGCTCTGACGGCGGCCTGCAAGGAATGTCGGCAGGTGATCCCGCTCTTCGTCTTCGACGAGCCCCTGCTACAGTCCCAGGTCTTCGGGTCCGCCTGCGTGAATTTCATGCTCGGCTGCCTGGAGGATCTGGCGGAGTCGTTGGCCGCTCGTGGGCTCCCGCTCCAATGGCGTCGCGGCGAGCCGGTCGAAGAAGTAGTGAGCGCCGCGCGTGAGTGGAAGATCGATGTGGTCTATTGGAATCGGGATTACGAACCGCGCGCGCTTGAACGGGACCGGCTCGTCCAACAACGGCTGGCTCAGATGGGGGTGCTTGTGCGGACCTTCAAGGACCATGTCGTGTTCGAGGCGGAGGAAGTCCGGAGCGCCACCGGAGAGCCGCTTCAACGGTACAGCGCCTATCGCGCGCGCTGGTGGGCGAAGTGGCAGGCGACCAAGCCGCCGGTGCTGCCGGTTCCTTCCGGATGTTCGGGGGACAAGGCCGTGCCGCTCTCCCCTCCCCGTCCAATTCCCACGGCCCACGAGTTGGGATATGAGCCGCTCACGCCCTGGATCGAGGCCGGGGAGCGGCAGGCCCGCAAGAGGCTGAGCAGGTTCGTGGCGGGCCCGATCCATACCTACGTCGATGGCCGGAATCGTCCCGCCATTGACGGCAGCTCGAAACTGTCGCCGCATTTCCGCTTCGGCACGTTGTCGCCTCGCACCGCGGTTCATGCCGCGTTGGCCGCTCTGGCGCAAGGCGGCCGCGTCTCACGCCCGGATGTCCTGACCTGGATCGATGAATTGGTCTGGCGCGAGTTTTTTCAGCAAGTGTTGTCGGCGTTTCCGCGCGTCGTCGACGGTCCGTTCAGGAGCCTTGCCGTCCCGCCGCCGCGCCAACCGGGTCTGGAACGCGACCGGCTGTTTCAGGCCTGGTGCGACGGCCGGACCGGCTATCCCATCGTGGACGCCGGCATGCGGCAGTTGAAACTCACCGGATGGATGCACAATCGCGTCCGCATGATCGTCGCGTCGTTCCTCATCAAAGATCTCCGGATCGACTGGCAAAGCGGCGAACGGTACTTCATGAAGCAGTTGCTGGATGCCGATGTCGCGGCCAACAACGGCAACTGGCAGTGGTGCGCCTCAACCGGCACGGATGCGATGCGCGGCTATCGGATCTTCAACCCCGTGCTGCAGAGCAAAACATTCGATCCGCAGGGCGACTACATCCGGCGCTACGTGCCGGCGCTCGCGAAGGTGCCGGCGCCGGCAATCCACGAACCGCACCTGATGACGGACGGCGAGCAGCGGCGGTTGGGCTCACGCATCGGTCTGGATTATCCGGCGCCGATCGTCGATCATCGGCAGGCCCGTCTGGAATATCTGGCACTCGGAAAGGCGGCGCAGCGATGAGACCGAAGACCCCTCCTCCAGCCCGGGCCCCGCTTCCGATCCGGATCGGCGTGAGCCGCTGTCTCTTGGGCGAGGAAGTCCGCTACGACGGCGGGCACAAGCGCGACCGCTTCGTCACTGATGTGTTGGGCCGGCATGTCGAATGGGTGCCGATCTGTCCGGAGGTCGAAGCCGGCCTCGGCACGCCCCGTGAAGCCATGCGGCTGGTCGGCGAGGCGTCGCGGCCGAGACTGGTTACGATCAAGACGGACAGGGACATGACCAAGCCGCTCGTCCAATTCGCGGCGAGGAAGCTTGGCTTGCTCGAGGCCGCCGAATTGTCGGGTTTCATCTTTAAGAAGGACTCGCCCAGTTGCGGGATCGCGCGGGTGCGGATCTTCAACCGGCACGGCATGCCGAGCCGCAACGGCGTCGGCCTGTTCGCGCAGGCCTTTCTGGAGCGCTTCCCCTCGGTCCCCGTGGAAGAAGAAGGGCGCCTCTGCGATCCGGTGCTCCGGGACAATTTCATCGAACGGGTGTTCTGCTATCACCGCTGGCGCGAATTGGCGCGCGGGCCGGTTACCCGGAACGACATCGTTCGGTTCCATACGACACACAAATATCTCCTGCTGGCGCACAGCCGAGAGCAGTACCAGCAATTGGGGCGGCTGGTGGCGCAGGCGGATCGCTATCGCCCGAAGGACTTGCTGGAGCGCTATGGCGTCCTCTTCATGGAGGCCCTCGCAGTGACGGCGACCAGACGGAAGCACGTCAATGTCCTCCAGCATCTGATCGGGCATATGAAGGAGCGATTGACGAAGACGGAACGCGGCGAGCTCGACGATGTGGTGGAGGACTACCGCCAGGGGCTGGTGCCTTTGGTCGTGCCGCTCACGCTCGTGAAACATCACGCGGTCCGGCACGGGATCACTTACCTGCGCGATCAGGTCTATCTGAACCCGCATCCGAAAGAACTCAAACTGCGTAATCACGTCTGAGGGGAGGACACGATGGGGAAACAGGGCGTTGTCTTGGTCGGCCACGGCGGCATTCCCAGAGACTGCCCGCAGGAACTCGTCACGCGACTCAAGCGCATGGAAGCGCAGCGGAGAGCGGCCAAGCTTCTTCCGTCGGCGGAAGAGATTGAGCTCGACACCAAGATCCGCCGCTGGCCGAGAACGGACACCACGGATCCGTACCGGTTGGGACTGGAAGCGGTGGCAACCGCGTTGCGACCGCATCTGGGCGCCGCGTTGTTCGCCGTCGCCTACAACGAGTTCTGTGCGCCGTCGCTGGAAGAGGCGGTGGAGGATCTTGTCGCGCAGGGCGCGGCGCACATCACCGTGGTCACGACGATGTTCACGCCGGGCGGGTCACACTCGGAAATTGAAATTCCGGAGATTCTCGAACGGCTCAAGACCCAGCATCCGGGCATCACACTCCGCTATGCCTGGCCGTTCGATTTGGAGCAGATTGCGACGACCTTGTTACAGCAGCTGAAACGATACCTCTAACGTGCGTCCGGTTACTTCGCAGCTGGCGACTCCGGATCCTGCTCATCGGCCGGCGCAGTCAGGATGGTCGCGCCGGGTTTGCAGGCGCTGGCCGGATAGCAGGGCGGGATCTCACGGGCCACGCTCTGCGTCGAGCCGTCTACGCTGACGGATGTTTCCGCGAGCACGGTCGGCGGGACATACTCGGCCGTGATCTGCGAAATCTGCGCTGCGCCGGAGGGGTCGAGGTAATAGGCCGGCACGATGGCGTCGCGATTCAGATAGGCAAAGACTCCTGTCGCTTGGCTGAAGAATCGTGCGGCTCCATTCGACACCACCGGACACCCGTTGAAACAGATCGCTCCCGGCGGAACGCTCAACACCGTTAAGGTGTTGGTCGGGAGGACTGTGCCGGTGAGGAAGGCCGAGATCCCGGCGATCGCGCTCGTGGCCCGGATGCTCAAGGTACCGAGGTTGACATCGACTGTTACTGGTGCGGCCTGCGTACCGACCACACCGTTGAAGGCTTGCAGCGTCGAATTGCTGCCGGCCGTTACGTTCGTTCCTGAGCCTGTCGCGCTGAGCACCGATCCGCCGTTCGCCAGGACGTTCACGCTTCCTCCGGTCGTCAATGAGCCGAGCGTCACGTCGGTGCCCGCCGTATAGGTAATCGAACCGGTTCCGCTGCTGCTGGTGGCGCCGGCCGCCATCGTGATCGGGCCGCCGCTTGCCGTGACGGTTATCGTATTGGCGCCGTTCACCGTCAGGCCGGCGAGCTGCGTGACCGAATTGGTCGCCGCGAGAGTCAGATTGCCGCCGGTCGAGGCCACCGTCCCACCGACTGTGAGGTCGGCGGCGTTCGCCGTGAATGTCCCCGTGACGGCGGAAGCATTCAGAGTCAGCGCGTTCGCATCGGTCAGCGCGACGTTGTTGCCGCTCGTGACGCCGATTGTGCCGAAGTCGTTGCCCCCGTTCGTCAGTGTGATGTCGTTGGCGGCGCCGGCCGCCAGCGTGGTCGCACCGGTCACGCCCACCGCGCCGGTTTGCATGATCGATCCGCTGGTGGCGACGTCGAAATTGCCCGTGACCGTCGAGGTGCCGAGCAGTAGCGCGTTGGCATCTGTGTATTGGACATTGCCTGTCGTATTGGCAACAAGGGTGGTGACGTCGTTCGAGGCGTGGGTCAGCGTATAGGGTCCGCTGCCTTGGAGACTCAAGGTCGAGGCCAGGAGCCGTTGCGTCTGCGTGACTGGGCCTCCGCTTTGCAGCGTGATGGTGCCGGCGCCGGCCGTCAGGCCGGTGATGGCAGGATGGAAGCCATCCGCCGTTGCGGCGACCGAGCCGATCGTGAAGCCGTTCACCTCCGTGAAGGCGAGGTTCCCAGCCGCAGTCTGTGCGGCTAGGGTCGTGACGTTATTCGCCGGCTGCGGGAGACTGATACCCGTGGCGGCCGACAAGCCGGCTGTCTCGGCCGTGACAGTGCCGGCGGTCTGCGTGATGGCGCCTGTCGTCGTCAGCCGTAGCGTGCCGGTTCCGACCGTCAGGTTGCTGCCCAGGCTGATCCCTCCCGATCCGCTCAGCGCACCAACTGGATTGTTGCCGCTGACGTAGGGGGTAGTCTCGAACGTGATGGAGCCGGCGCCGCCATTGACGATATTGGTCGCGCTAGGCGCCGCCGCCACGCCGGTCACAAAGATGTTGCCCGTGTGGGCCGGCCGTCCGATCGTCACGCTGCCCGCCGTTACGCTGCCGAAGGTCGATCCATAGTACACGTCGGTGACGCGGCCGGTGTTCACGTCGCCGAACTCGATGGTTCTCGTGAGCACGTTGGGGGCCAGAGACAAGGTGCCGGTCCCAATGTTGACGCCGGCGCCGTTGGGATTGAACGTATCGGTAAAGAAATTGACGGGCCCGTCGGCCGTCGTAGCGATTGTGGTCCCGCCGGTCAGATTGATCGTCGGCGCATCCACCGTGATCCCGGCACCGGGCGACGTATTCGTGACGTTGCCGCCGAACGTGACCGCTCCGCCGGTCGAGGTGAGCGTCGTGGCTTGGTTCATCGTCACGTTGTCATTGTACGTCTGGTTTCCGGATGTCCTGACCGAACCGCCGGTGATGGCGGTAGTCCCGCCGGCATTCGCGGTCAAGCCGGCTAACGGAGTCGTGCCCCCGACAGAGCCTCCGAACGTCGTGGTGCCGGCCGTGTTCAGCGTCAGCGCCTGCGCGCCGTTGAGGGTGCTGGTGAAGGTGATGGCCTGGCCACCGGAGCTTGTGAGAGTGGTGGTGCCGGTCAGGGTGACGGCATCACTGTAGGTCTGCGAACCGAGCGTCATGAAGCCGCCGGTGAGGGTGGTCGTCCCCCCGTTGCCGCCGGCGAAGTTGTTGATGTTGGTGAAGTTCGCGCCGTTGATCGTCGTCGTGCCGCTGAAGTTCAACGTCAAATTAAAGCCGTTTCCATTTACGGTGGACCCGAAAGTCGGTGTGGTGCCGGTCATGACCGAATCGCCGAGCAGGGTTAGCGGGTCGTTGTAGGTCTGGGTGCCGGTGGTCGTCACGTTGCCGCCGACCCGGATGGTTCCTGTCGCGTTCGAGGTCAGGGAGGCGAGCGGCATCGTGCCGCCGACCGCCCCGGAGAATGTCGTCTGGCCATTCGTATTGACTGTGAGCGTGCGGCCGGCGGCATTCCCGTTCACCGTGCTGCCAAAGATGACGTTGCCTCCCGTCCCGAGACCGGCGCTGCCTCCGGATGCGGTGACGGTCGTGTTGGCGGACAGCAGCGCGGCATCCGCCACGGTGACGGTCCCGCCTGATCCGGCTGTGCCGGTCCCGGAACGGTTGCCGCCGGTTGTCGTAATGTTCGCGTGAGTGACGGTCGGCGCGGCCCCGCCCGCATCGAGGGAGACGGCTCCTCCATTGCCTCCGTTGGCGTTGCCTGCGAGCCCGTTTCCTCCGATCGCCGAGATGGCCCCGACCGTCACATTGCCGCCGCTGGAAGTGACACTGACATTCGCTCCGGTGCCGCCGGCTTGGCCGGCGCCGTTGCCGTTGCCGCCGTTGGCCGTGATGGTTGTCATTGATGCATTCCCGGCGCTGGTGACGGCGACCGTGCCGGCGTTGCGCCCGGTTGTTCCGGCGTTTGCGGCTCCACCCGAGGTCGTGATGGTGGCGAGCGCCGCCGCCCCAGTCGTCGCGCTAACGGAGACGTTGCCGCCGTGGCCATTGGCCTGCCCCGAGCTGTTCAGCGCGCCGGAACTCACCGTGGTTCCGGAAAGAGTGATGGAACCAACCACACCACCGGCTCCGGCACCGGTCGCCGCGCCGGTTCTAACGGTGATCGCGCCCGTCGCCGAGCTCCCCGCGCCGGTGATCGATACCGCGCCGGCGTTGCCCCCGCTTTGGTTCGTGCCGACGCCAGCGCCGCCGTTGGCGGTGATGACGCCGGCCACCGTGCGGTTGACGCCGGTAATGGTCACATTCCCGGCTGCGGCGCCGGCGTGCGTGCCGCCCGCTGCGGCTGCGCCTCCCGAGCTCGTGATGGTGCTTATGACGTTCACGTTGCTAGCGGAGTTCAGCTGCACCGCTCCTCCTGGCCCTTTGGTCCCGCCGCTGGTGTTGATGGCGGCTGTTTGGAGCGTGGCGCCGGCCGTCGCATTACTTTGAGTGACGGTGATACTGCCCGCCGCACCTGCTCCGCCGGTGCCGGCGGCATTCCCCGTACGGGCGGTCAGCGCGCCGGTAATGACATTACCCGTCGTGGAGGAGTTGTTCGCGATGGTGATCGTACCCGCGGTTCCCCCGGCTGCATTCCCTCCTCCGGCGTTGCCGCCGCTGGCGGTGATGGCGCCGGAGGAAGTCGTGAGCGCGCCATTGGAAGCGATGGAGATGGTCCCGGCGTTTCCTCCGGCTTGGTTGGCGCCGTTACCGCTGCTGCCGTTCGCCGTAATGGCGCCGGTCGTGGTGACCGTACGGCCGGAGAGCGTGATTGTGCCTCCAGATCGGCCCGATGTATTCGGACGGGCCGTGCCGCCGCTCGCTTGTATTGTGGCTCCGCCCGAGAATTGCAGGCCGCTCTGGGACGACAAGTCTACAGTTCCTCCATTTCCATTGAATGCTCCCGTTGTGTTGATCGCTCCGGTCCGTAGGAAGGCACCCGCAGCCGAGTTGTTTTGCGTCACCGTGATGCTGCCCGCTGCCCCGCCTGCTCCGGTCCCGTTGGCATTCCCAGTCCGAGCCGAGAGCGCTCCAGTTGTAAGATTCCCAGACGTCGTATTCGTGATCGTAATCGTCCCTGCGCTGCCTCCGGCTTGATTGGCTCCGTTGCCGTTGCTGCCGTTGGCGGTGACGGTGCCGGTCGTGACGCCGGTCGCTCCGGTGATCGAGACAGTGCCGCCGGCTCTGCCGGGAGTCCCGGCCCCCGCCGCTCCGCCGTTCGCCGTCACGGCTCCGGCCAGGCTCACGGCGCCTGTCCCGGTGATCGTGACGTTGCCTGCGTTTTGATTTGCGGCACCGGTCGTTGTGATCGTGCCGGCCGCCAGGCTTGAAATGCCGACACCGGACAACTCAATGCCGCCGAGACGCGTGGAGACGGCCGCATTCAGAGCCACGTTCCCGCCGCCGGTGCCGTCCTGATTGGCGAACAAGCGCAGAACGCCCAAGCCGGTGGCTGAGATGCCGGCGTTGACCGTGATGTCGTTATGCGCGCGCAGCTCCAATGAATTTGCACTGGCCCAGGTGACGGGGTTGGACACCGTGATGTTGCCGGCGCTCGCGAAGGGACTCGTGGTGTCCACGATGACATTGTTCGTGCCGAGAGTGGTTTGGAGCGTGGTGACGTTCAAATTGGAGGTGGCCGCTGTTCCGGTGAAGGTCGGCCCCGCGGTGATACTGGAGTTTGCGGCGGTCGAGATCGTGATATCGGTCGGGTCCAACAGCAGCGTTCCGGTGTGTCCGGCCGGCGCCGACGTGTCCACCGTGCCCTCAAAGCTCAGCGTACTCTTGCCCGACACCTCGACGAATCCGCCGTTACCGCCGGACTGGCCGCCCTTCGCTGAAATGCTGCCGCCGAAACCGGTATGGCCGTCGGACCAGATGACGACCGTGCCGCCGTCGCCCTCTGTCACTGCATCGGCGGTGATGGTGACATCGGGTGCGACGACCGTCGAGATCGCGTTCTGTTCGGGTCCTGCTCCGCGGTAATTTCCGCCGATGATGGCTGTCCCGCCGCCGGCCTCGCCTGAGACGTCGATCTGGGCGCCGCCTGCCATGACGATGGACTCGCCGAGCACGGCGACGCGGCCGGCGGTACCGGCTGCGTCAATCGTCCCGGTGACGTGAACCAGCCCGCTGTCTCCGCCGTCCAATCGAACCATGCCGCCCTGATTGAGGAGGCTGCGCGCCCGAATCACGCCGTTCTGGTTCACGACGGACGAAAAGATGTCGCCGGAGGCTGTGGCTCGGAGGATCACTTGGCCGCCGTCGGCTTGGATCGTGCCCGAATTGTTCACGGCGGACGTGACCCGTTGACCGTCCGGTCCCGTCATTTGCTCGAGGACCTTGTCCCCGACGGCGTAGTGGATGAGGCCATCGCCCATCAGATCAACGGTCAGCTGCCGGCCGGAAGCGAGCAGCGCCGTGCCGAGGTTGGCGATGATGACTCCTTCGTTCGACACAGCCGGAGCGGCCAGAACGACGAATCCGTGCTCTGAAACATGAATGGCGCCGCGATTGACGACCGTCTTCAGCTCTTTGAGAGGATCGTGGGCAAACAGCAAGTGTCCGGCCATGAACTCTTCGTCGCGGATCTGGAAGGTGGTGGCGAGAAGGCCTCCGACGTTGATCTGCGATCCCGCTCCGAACAGGATGCCGTTCGGATTGAGAAGGACCAGGCGTCCGTTGGCCTCCAGGCGGCCCAGGATGATGGACGGATCGACGCCCTGCACGCGGTTCAACGCGATCGATGTGGCGGACGGCTGTACGAACCGCACCGCTTCATCGGCGGCGATGGAAAAGCTCCTCCAATTGAGGACGGCTTTGTCGGTAGCCTGTTGCACCGTGAGGGTTTTGGGCGTGGTCTGCAGAGTCGCCTGGCCGGCCGCCACCTGCCCGTCCGTCGGGAGCGCGGCGGCCACGGTGGGCAGTAGAATTTGAAGCGCAGCCAGCCAGCCGCACAGAACGCGGGACAGATACCCGTTTCTTAGTGTGAATCGACGGCGGCGGATAGGTATCGCAATCATGTGGATCCAAGTGTCGCAGACCAAGGGTCGGCGCGCATTCCACCAAAGGTCTGCCTCGAAAGGGGCATTTCGCACCCTAGAACCGCGCCGTGGCTTGCAGATAAAAGATGGGTGATCGGTCACCCGCCACGGTCCCTCCGTTGGGCTTCGGCCCCAAGGGGAACCCGACATCGCATCGCAGGTGTAAGAGATAGTATGGCAACTCGGTTTGAATCCCTACGCCGGCCCCCGTCAAGCTGCTGGAGGCCTGTTCACCCGGCTGCGGATTCCGAAGACGTCCAGCCGCATGGTCGATAAAAATGGCTCCCTGCGTGGCAGGCAGGAGGGACGGCAGCAGGGGAATCCGGGTTTCCGCCGTGGCCGTGTAGCCTTCGTCCACGAACCGTTCTCCCAGCTGGTACCCCCGAACCGAATCCGGTCCTCCGAGCAACATCTGCTCGATCACCACCAGCGGCCCGGTCGTGATCTGCCCGGTTCCCTTGACGATCAGTAAGACATCGTGGCCCAAGCTCTGAATGCGCCCTGCGGCCACTGCGCCCTTGGTAAACCGATTATCGGCGCCTTGCCTGGTGGTCAGGGCCGCATGGTTGTCCATCGCGCCCAGCACTTCCCCGAGTCCCTGAAAGCCGTAAAACGACACATAGCTCCGGCCGGACAAATCCAACCGATCGTAGTTGACGCCCACCTTCGCCATCCGCACCTGATCGTTGCCCACCAGGTCCCCCAGCACGAAGAGGCGATTGTCTTTGGAGGAGAATCCGATGTCGACGAGCAACGACTGAAACCGGGTTTTGATGAAGGGATGGGTGACCGAGATGTCATAGGTCTTGATCCGGCCCCGGATCTGGAGCGCCGCGAGCTCGGCTCCCACGTCGAACCGGCCGGCGGAGCCGCCCAGCACCAGCTTGGTCCCGTGCACGCCCAGCGGAAGCGCATAGCCGCCGATCAGAAATTGCAGGCGGTCCGGATGATCTCCTATGATCCCGTTGAAATTGAAGACCGCTCCGTCGAACAGCGCGTTGCCCACTTCGACGCCGGCGCCGAACCGATTGCGCGAGATGTTGTTGAAACCGAAGTTGTTGTAGTCCAGCGTGGCGTGGATCGGCCGGCGGTCTTCGACCTGGGCCACGATGTTGGTGCTCCCGGTGGAGCGGCCGGGCTCCAGAACAGCCGACACCTTCAAATCCGGATAGTCGTTCAGCAACAGAAGGGCCCGCTCCAACGCCACGTTCCGAATGACCCCTTCTTCCATGGCTTCCGCGAAGCTGCCGCGGATGAAGTCCAGGGAGTAATGGCGGTGGCCCGTGACGGAAATGTCTCCGAGCCGGCCTTCCAGGATCGCGATGGTGACCACGCCGAACTTGATGTCTTGCTGCGGAATGTAGGCGTTGGCGAGGGTATAGCCCTTCCGGCGATAGTAGGCGGCCACTTGCTCGGCCGCCGCTTCGAGCCCCGACAGGTCCAAGCTCCGGCCGACATAGGGTTGCGTGACCACCTCCAGATCTTCGGACGAGACGGCCGTGTTGCCGGAGAATGAAAAGCCTTTGACGAGAAGGGTCGAGGAAGGTTGAGCGTCCCGGACGCCCCACGTGGCGTCGAACGACAGAGCCAGGAGGATCACGATCAGTACGAGGCGTTTCCATCGGGTCCGCACGGTGCGCGCCGTCTGATGCCCCGGCTCAAGTTGACAGAAGCCGGTACCGATACGACAATGGGGGCCGCTCAGCCGCTGCGAAGGGGTCATCGTATGAGGCCGTGTCTCCGCATGGGGTGGCTCCTTCTATCGTTCGCCTCTCTGCTGGGCGCTGGGTTCGCCGGCTGCGCCGTCCATCCCGACCCGTCGCGGGAGCCGCGCGCGCTCACGCCCGACCAGCAGGAACAACCGCCGGAAGACATCGAACGGACTCCTCCGCCGAGGCGGCCATCCACCACGTGTCCCCCCGCGATGAAGGGCTCCTGCTGACAGGAATGCTGAAAAAATCCGCCGGCGCCACCGCGCCCGCATCTACGCATTGACCCTAGCCCGGAAGCCTCGTTCGGTCAACGAATATGCCGGAAAAGAACGGTTCACTCGGAGGCGGCCTCTGTGTACAATACCGCGCTCGTTCACTCGACAGAGGAGGCGTCGTGCGCGACCAATTAGCGAAGGCTTTCCATGCAACCCAGTCGTTCAGGTGGGATCCTGAACGGGGGTTCAAGCTGGCGTCGGGCCTCACGAGCCCGTTTTACGTGGACTGCCGCTCGCTCATGGCCTATCCCGCCGCCCGCCGGCTCGTCGCCAGCCTGGCCTATGACGCCTTGCGTCCGGTGGAGCTCGATTGCCTGGGCGGGCTGGAGATCGGCGCGATTTCCATCGCCACGACGATCTCGGATTTTGCCTTCGCGGCTCAGCCGTCGCGCGACTGGCGGACCTTCGTCGTGCGGAAGCAGGCGAAGGATCACGGGCTTGGCAAACTGATCGAGGGCGCATTCCGTCCGGGCGAGCGCGCCGTGATCGTGGATGATGTGCTCACGAGCGGCGGGTCGTTGCTCAAGGCGGTGGCGGCCGCGCGGGGCGCCGGATTGACCGTCAGCCACGCGTTGGTCATCGTGGATCGCAAGGAGCAGGAGGGCCGGAAGAAGGTGGAGGCGGAGGGACTGACTCTGCTCAGCCTGCTGACGATCGACGACTTGATCCGGCAGCAGCCCGCCAAGGTGTGAGGGTCGAACGCAGGTCGCGATGCGGAATCACTTACACTGAAACTGAATGCCCCAGCGGCGCTCCTGAACGATGTCCTGCGCTCCCTCGATCGGATTCGCCATCCGCACGCGGCCCTTCGCTTCTCCCTCGCGGACGATACTGTAGCCGCCGCCGCACTTGTCTCTCATCAGGCCGAGCGCGTCCTTGCGGAACGAAGACAGCAGCGCCCCCTGTTCCCTCTTGAAGGGATAAACCACGACGCCGCCACGGTCATGCTCCTGCACCAGCTTCGCCCCGTCGGCGCAGCCGGCCAGCAGGGCCGCCGCAATCGCCAAGAGAGATCTTGACCAGGCTTTCATACGGTTCCTATCATGGTTTCAAGCATGTGTGATGCCAACCATACGTCGGACGAAGGAGGCTCTATGAACACGCTCAAAGTTCTTCTCGCCGGATGTCTGGTGACCGGCAGCCTGCTGTGGGGCGGCGGCGCCTGGTCGTACCATTCCTACCTGTTGACTGTCCAGCAGTTGCAAGCCGGGTTAGCGAAAGCCCTGTCTCCCGACAAGAAGGGTTTCGTCCTGGTCGACGTGCGCTCGCCGGAGGAACATGTCACCGGCGTCATTCCCGGCACGGATTTGAATATCGACTTCAGAGAAATCAAGACACGCCACCGGGAAATCGGCGCACAACCGAACGACCATATTGTGGTCTATTGCCAATCCGGACACCGCAGCAACATCGCCGCCGAGACGCTCGCGGACTTGGGCTATCGCCACGTGTATAACGTGCAGGGCAGCATGAACGCCTGGATGGAAGCGGGCTATCCCGTCGAACGTCCCCGCCGTTCATAAGTTACCAGTGGAAACGCTTAAACGGTTCGTCCGGACGGGCGCGAGATGGTGAGCGTCCGGCGTCTTCGGCCGGAGAGCCGTTTCAGCGTTTCTATCGTGGGCTGATGCCGATGACCGCGGGTAGCGGGATGTGAATCGCCGTCGTGCCGGCGAAGAGGGATTTCCATGCCGAGGGGCCCTGCCCGCGTCCTTTCCACAGGGATTCAGGGATCAGTAAGTCCGACGAGGAACCGCCGTCCATGGCCATGACTTGACGGATGAAGGGAAGCCCGTCCTTCATACAGGCCCCGAGATCGTAGAGCGTGACCGGGTCCAGGCTCTTGAAGACCAGAATGTGCCCGCCGGCGGTTTCTGCGACCACCGTCTGAAACGCCCGCTTTCCTGTCTGCCGGACGCGGACGTGTCCGTCTCGGTCCAGCAGCATGAGGGCTTGCGCCGCTTCTTTGTAGGCGGGCCGGTGTTCATCGAACGCATCCACCGAGAGATCGAGCACCCCCGCATGTCGGCCGTCCCGAGTCGTCGGTTCAGCGACGAACAGTCCCTGCCAGGTGGTATGGCGCCGACCGCTCAAGGGACGACCGTCTTTGTACAGCAGGCCGAGGTACGAAAAGTTTTCGCGAAAGAGCCCCGCATTGAACAGCAGATGGTGGCCCGTCCGCTTCTGCCATTCCTCGATCGTCGGCGGTTGGTCCAGCCCTTCCTGCCCGTAGAAGTGGACGGAGAAACGGTAGCGCGCCGGATCGATGTCCGCCACCAACGTAGGGGGAACCTCCGCGCAGATCGCCCCCGGTTTCCAGACGGAGACGGCGAGTCCTTCGGCCAGCCGCTCCCACTGAAGGTCGTGAGCCGTCGCGATCTTCGGACACAGGCAGGCGATGCCTAGCAGACAGCGGAGTGTGAGGAGTACGGCCGGCTGTATGCGGGCTGATGGGCGCATGGGGTCGTGCGATTCAGGTTCGCGGGAACGGCCCACTCCTCACCGTCGATCGGCATGCGAGGCCGGGCGGGACCTCTGGTTGGATGGGCGGTGCGATCCGTTGGCGCCGGCCGGTTGCGCATCGAGCAGCTCGCGGACCGCCTTGGCCACGACTTCCGGCGTGAAGGGCTTTTGCAGATAGGTGCTGGCCTGATCCCCTGCCCCGAGACCCACGTCGTCCGTGTACCCGGAGACAAACAGCAATTTCAGCTCCGGCTTGATCACGCGGAGGTGCTGCGCCAGCTCCTTGCCGCTCATCCCCGGCATCACCACGTCGGTCAGCAGCAGCTGCAGCGACCCCATATGCTGCGTCGCGACCATGCAGGCTTCCAGCCCATCTTTGGCCTCCAGCACTTCATAGCCGAGCTTCCGCAGCTCGTCGCGAACCAGCTCCCGGACGCTCGCATCGTCTTCGGCGACCAAGATCGTTTCATGGCCTCTGACGGACGTGCGCGGCGCGGCGAGGGACGCCGCGGTTTCGGCTTCGGCGGTGACGCTGGGCAGATAGACGTCGAAGCGCGTCCCCTTGCCCACGGTGCTGATCACGTCCAACCCGCCGCCCGCCTGGGTGACGATGCCGAAGACCGTGGACAGTCCGAGCCCCGTCCCCTTGCCTTCGGCTTTCGTCGTGAAGAAGGGCTCGAAAATGTGAGCCTGCACGTCGGGCAGCATGCCGTGGCCCGTGTCGCTCACCGAGAGCCGGACGTAGGGGCCGGGCGGCAGAGGGCTCACGTGGTACACGGGGGTGCGGCCGAGGTTCGCCGAGGCGGTTTCGATGATCAGTGTGCCGCCGTTCGGCATGGCGTCGCGGGCATTGACCACCAGGTTCATGAGCACCTGTTCCAGCTGGGCCGGGTCCGCTTTCACGCGCAGATTTTCCGGGCTGAGCTTGAAGCGGCATTCGATGTCCTCGCCGATCAACCGCCTGAGCATCGATTCAAAGTTGGCAATGATGGGGTTGAGGCCGAGGACTTTCGGTTCGGACGGCTGCTTGCGGCTGAACGTCAACAATTGCCGGATCAGCGTGGCGGCCCGGTCGCCGGCCTTTTGCATCTCCTCGATCTTGCTTCGCAGCGGATGGGCCGATCCCATCTCGCTCAAGAGCACTTGGCTGTGCCCCATGATGACCGTCAACAGGTTGTTGAAGTCATGAGCCAGACCGCCCGCGAGGCGGCCGACGGCTTCCATTTTTTGCGCTTGCCGGAGCTGCTTCTCGCTTTGCCGCAGGGCCTCTTCGACGCGCATCCGCTCCGCGCGGTCGTGGAGCTCCCGCAGGGCCCGTTGCACCGACGGCACGAGCCGCCCGAGCCGCTGCTTGAGAATGTAGTCGGTCGCCCCGCGATGCATGGCGTCGATCGCCAGCTCTTCTCCGAGCGTGGCCGACACGAAGATGAACGGAATCTCCGGGCATATCTTGCGGGCCAAGGCCAGCGCCGTGATGCCGTCGAAGCCCGGGAGGGAATAGTCCGCCAGGATCATGTCGATGCCGCCGGCTTTCAGCGCGGCGACGAACGCCTCCCGCCCCTCGACGCGCACGGCCTCGCAGGCGATGCCGCCCTCCGCCAACGTCGCGGCGATCAGCTCGGCATCGACGGGATTGTCCTCAAGCTGCAGGATTCTGAGCGGTGCAGCCACGGAACCTCGATCGGCGGGTTAGCGACTCGAGCAGGATCCTTCCGGAGGCGGCTCGTTGATCATGCCCCAGAACGTGCCCAGTTCTTTCACGGCGGACAAAAATTGATGGAACTCGACCGGCTTGACCACATAGGCGTTGGCGCCCAAGGCGTAACTTTCGGCCAGGTCTCGTTCTTCCCGCGACGACGTGAGCATGACGACGGGAATCGGACGCAGATTACTATCGGCCTTGATCGTGCGCAAGACCTCCAGTCCGTTGACTTTCGGCATCTTGAGGTCGAGAAACACGACGGCCGGGTTGCCTTTGAGGCGGGACTTGAATTGCCCGCGGCAATAGAGATAGTCCAGCACCTCCGCGCCGTCGTGGCACAGGACGACCTTGTCGGAAATGTGCTGCTCTTCCATGGCCGCCAGCGCCAGCTCGGCGTCGCGCGGGTTGTCTTCGGCCAGCAGGATCGGCTTGACGGCGGTCATGACTGCGGCCTCCTCGTGGGGAGCGCCACGTAGAAGGTCGCGCCCTTGTCCGGAGCTCCCTCGGCCCAGGTCCGCCCGCCGTGCCGGTGCACGATGCGCCGGACGTTGGCGAGCCCGATGCCCGTCCCTTCGAATTCATCCGCGCGGTGCAGTCGCTGAAAGACCCCGAACAGTTTCGCGGCGTATTGCATATCGAACCCCACTCCGTTATCGCGCACATACAGGACCACTTCCGACGGCGTCCGGCGAGCGACGCCGACGTCGATCCTGGCGAGCGCCCGCGTGCCCGTGAACTTCAGCGCGTTCGTGATGAGGTTCATGAACACCTGGCGCAGCATGGCCGGATCGCCCGGCACTTCCGGAAGCGTCTCAATTCTCCAGGATATCTCGCGCCCTTGCAAGTCAAGACGCAAATCGTAAAGGATCGTCTTGACGAGCTGATCCAAGTTCACCGTCGTGTGCAGCATCTCCTGCCGGCCCATGCGGGAGAAGACCAGCAGATCGTCGATCAGCTGCCCCATCTGTTTCGCCGAATCCGAAATCGTCTGCAGATAGCGGGCGGCCTTCTCGTTCAGCGACTCGCCGACGGCCTTGCGCAGCAGCGACGCATACCCGTCGATGTGCCGCAGCGGCGCGCGCAGGTCGTGCGACACCGAATAGCTGAAGGCTTCCAGCTCCTTGTTCGCCGCTTCGAGCAACTCGCCGCGCCGTTGGAGCTCCGCGGCGACGCGGCGCCGCTCGGTGATGTCGTGCCGGATCAGATAGTAGACGGCCGCCAGGAGCACGAGCTGCAGCAGAGCTCCGATGCCGAGGAGCCCGATGGTACTGCGTGTCCAGGCCGCGGATTGCACCACCCGTCGGCGGAGGGCCTCCCGCTCGTGCGCTTCCATGTCGGCGATGATGCGGTGAATGGCGGCCAGCTCGCGCTTCGCGGCGCCTTCCAGCGCCAGCTTCCGCACCGCCTCGAAGCCGCCCCCGTCGCGCTGGGCGATCGCGCCGGCTTCGGCGTTGACCTGTTGCTGCATGAGCCGCTCCAGCCTGGCGACGCGCTCCTGCTGCTCCGGCGAGTCCTTCGTCAAATCCTGAAGGTACCGGACGAACGTCGGCTTCTCCTCCACCATGGATCGGTAGGCGCGCAGATAGGCGGCTTCCCCCGTCACGAGGTAGCGGCGGTGGCTCTGTTCCGCCTCGTCCATCGCGCCGTCGATCGTGCCGAGGAGCTGCACCAACTCGTGGCTCCGCTGGTCCTGCGCGCTGTTGGAAAGCAGGACGGTGGTGTTGCGGTAGGACACCGCGCTGATGACCAGGATTCCGGTGAAGACCAGGCTGAAGCCGGCCAGGATCCGCCGCTCGATCGTCAGGGAGCGGAACCAGACGACCGCCTGTCTCCAGAGGCGGCCTGCGCGCCCCGCAGGACCTGCCGCAGGGGGCGCCTGCGCCGGCGCGAGGGTGTCTGAAGACCGATCGTGGGTGGCCGATTCCATGGGATGGGACGGACCGCGGGGCGGCGATGCGACAAGCGGTCCCCGCTTGTCCGACGCGTCATTCTAGCAGAACTTCGTAGAGGCGAAAGCAGAAAACTATCCGCCGACCGGCGGGATCGGCGGCGCGGCGACGGCGGGCGCCGCGAACTGCGAAAACATCAGCGTGGCGGACACGACCCAATCGATGAAGGGTTGCGGGTAGATGCCGATCAGCAGCGTGCCCGCCAGGCCGACATAGACGACGGCCTTCATGGGTCCGGAAATCGACACCGGCGACGGATCGATCGGCTCGTTGATGTACATCTTCTTGACGACGATCAGGTAGTAGTACATCGAGATCACGATGTTGATGAGGCCCACCGTGATGAGCGTGTACAGCCCCTCCTTGATCGCCGAGACGAAAATATAGAGCTTGCCGATGAAGCCGGCCAGCGGGGGCACGCCGGCCAGCGACAGCAGAAAGAGCAGCATGGCGAACGCCAGAAACGGCGAGCGGCGGTTCAACCCGCGATAGTCGTCGATCTCATCACTGCCGATGGCTTGGCTGACGGCGATGACCACGGCAAAGGCGCCGATGTTCGCGAACAGATAGGTCAGCAGGTAAAACAGGATCGCGTCCGTGCTCATTTTGGTGCCGGCGGCGAGCCCGATGAGGACGTTGCCGATCTGCGCGATGCCGGAGTAGGCCAGGAGGCGTTTGATATTCCGCTGCGCGATGGCCACGATGTTGCCGTAGGTCATGGACAGGATCGAGGCGCCCACCAGCAGGAATACCCACATCGGTTTGAACGCCGCCAGGGCGACGAAGAAGATCCGGAGCAAAATGGCGAATGCGGCGCCTTTGGGCGCGATCGACAGGAAGGCCGTCACCGGCGTCGGTGAGCCGTGATAGGTATCGGGGATCCAGGAGTGGAACGGCACCGCGCCGATCTTGAAGCCGAGGGCGGCGAAGATGAGCAGGAAGCCGATCATCAGCCCCGGCGTGGCGGGCACCGCCCCCATGTCGGAAAAGACCAGCTTGCCGGTTTCGCCGTAGACCAGGCTGATCCCGTAGGCCAACAGCCCCGCGGCAAAGACGCCCAGGATGAAGAATTTGAGCCCGGCTTCGTTCGAGGCGAGATCTTCTCGGAGGTAGGCCACCAGGATATAGAAGCCGAAGGTCGAAAACTCCAGCGTGACGAACATGGACAGGAGGTCGTTGGCCGAGGCCATGAACATCATGCCGAGCGCCGACATGACGACGAGGAAGTAGTACTCGCCCCGGAAAAAGCTGAAGCGGTGGACGTATTCCATCGACGCCAACACCACCAGAATGGTCGCGCCGACGATGAACATCTTGAAAAAGAGCGCCATGCGGTCGAGCACGAACATGTTGCCGAACAGCGCGCCCGAGATCTGGTTGACGTCCAGCCAGGCGAGGACCCCCAAGGTCAGGACGAGCCCCACCACGCTCAAGTATGCGAGCTGCTCCTTCGGCAGGCGCGGAAAGGCGAAGTCCACGATGAGGACGACGCAGAGCCAGCAGGTCAGCAGAATCTCCGGCGCAAGCAAGAGGAGATCGCCGGGCGAAATGGTCAAGTCGAAGGTCATGGATTGCTCCGTGACGCGTGATGCGTGACGCGTGACGCGTCCGCCTGCGCTTCACGCTTCACGCTTAACGTGTCACGTTCCTGAGAGGCCACCGGCACCACCTGCGTGATCTTGGCCACCAGCGGATCCACGCCCGAGCGGACGACGTTATACAAGTGCATCGGGAAAATGCCGAAGCCGATGCTGACCGCGATCATGACCAGCAGCGGGAGGCGATCGACGGCGGCCACGGCGTCGTGGGAATGGCTGTATTGTTGGTCCATCGGGCCATAAAAGAGGCCGCGCATCATCTTGAACAGATAGGCCATCGTGAGCACGATGCCGAGGACGGCGATGATGACCTGGAAGGGGTACTTGTTCCAGCTGCCCACGATGATCATGATTTCCGCGATGAAATTGACGGTGCCCGGCATGCCGATCGAGGCCATGCAGGCCACGATGAAGCAGGCGGCGATGAACGGCATCTTGTTGGAGAGCCCGCCCAGCGAGGGAATGTCGCGCGTGTGCGTCTGGTCGTAGACCCAGCCGGCCATGGCGAAGAGCATCCCCGTGGCCATCGCATGCGCGAACATGTAGATGACCGCCCCGCTCAGGCTGATGTAGTCGAGGGCCGCCATGCCGAGGAAGACGTAGCCCATATGGCTCGAGCTGGAATAGCCGATGACGTATTTCGTGTCCTTCGCGTAGAACGCGACGAACCCGCCGTAGACGATGCTGAAGATGCAAAGCACGGCGGCGATCGGCATCAATTCTCTGGTGGTCTCCGGCAAAATTTCAAAGGCCACCCGGATGATGGAAAAATGCCCCAGCTTCATCAGGACGCCCGCGTGCAGCATGCTGGTGGCGGCGGGCGCGGCCGCATGGCCGACGGGAGACCAGGAGTGCAGGGGCCAGAGGGGCGCGATCGAGGCGAACCCGAAGAAAATCAGCACCCAGATGATCTTGTCCAGGGTCGTGCCGAGGACCGGAATGTTCATCAGCTTGGCCTGCTCGCGGAGGACCAGAATATCGAACGTGTTCAGGCCCGAGTACTTGTAGATCAACAGGATGCCCATCAGGGCGACGACGGCGAAGGCCGAGAGAAAGAGGACGAGCTTCATCGCCGCGTACTCTTTGCTGTTCGACGCGAAGTTGAAAATAAAGCCGACGGAATCCCGGAGCTTGAGCCCTTCCGGATCGGTCATTTCGAGATACTTTTTCGTGTGGCTGCCCCACATGCCGAGCAGCAGGTACATCGGGATGACCGACATCTCGTAGAAGAAGTACAGGAAGAAGAGGTCCAGCGACATGAAGACACCGATCGTGGCCGCGGCGAGAATCAAGAGCCAAATATAAAACTCCTTCGTCCGATCCTTGATGTGCCACGACACGAAAATGCCGGCGAACAAGAGAATCGACGACGCCAGCACCAGCGGCGTGCCGATGCCGTCCACGCCCAGATAGAGCGAGATGCCCAGTTGCTTGGACCATTCGTAGCGCTGGACGAACTGGAAGCCGCCTTTCACCGGATCGTAGGCGTAAAAGAGGTACAGCGACGCGACGAGGGAAATGAACGCGGAGCCGGCCGCGATGCCGCGGACCAGCAGCGGCTGCCGGTTCGACACGAAGATCAGCGCGAGGGCGCCGGCGAAGGGTGCGAAGAGAATGTAGAGCAGTGTGTAGTCGGCCATGGTTTCAGTGACGAGTGACGGGTCCCTCCACACGGCTCGGGACGGTGAGCTTGTCGAACCGTGATGAGTGATCGGTATAGTCTGCGGCGACCGTACCGTGATTCAGGCGATCGACCAACGCCTGCACCGAGCCGTTCATGATCCGCAAAAACGGCGCGGGATAGAGGCCGATCCAAATGATCATGATGGACAGCGACAGGGCGATGACGAGCTCCCGCAGTTGCAGATCCTGCATCGTGTCTTTCACGGCTTTCCCGACCGGTCCCAGCATGGCCCGCTCGTAATACCAGAGAAAATAGGCGGCGCCGAAGATGACGCCCAGGACGGCGATCGCGCCGAACCACCACTTGGCCTTGAACGCGCCCAATAAGATGAGGAACTCCCCGACGAACCCGTTCGTGCCCGGCAGCCCGATCGAGGCCAAGCCGATCAGCAGGAAAAATGTGGCCAAGAGCGGCACCTGTTTGGCCATGCCGCCGAAGGCCGAGAGCTGCGTGGTCTGTTGGCGCGAATAGAGAAAGCCGGCGATGAAGAAGAGCCCCGCCGTGCTGAAGCCGAGGTTGATCATGGTCAGCAGGCTGCCCTGGAGCCCCTGATAATTGAGCGCGAACAGCCCGACGACGACGAACCCTAAGTGGCTGATGCTGCTATAGGCCAAGAGCCGCCGGAAGTCCGGCTGGATCAAAGCCATCCAGGCGCCGTAGAGAATCGCGCAGAGGCCCAGAACGACGACCACGGTCACGACGGTCTCGCTCTTGGCCGCATCGGGCAAGAGCGGAATGCTGAACCGCATGAACCCGAACGTGCCGAGCTTCAAGCCGGCCAACACGACGGCCATGCCGATGGGCCCTTCCAGGAGGGCGTCCGGCAGCCAGGTATGAAAAGGAAACACCGGCGCCTTGAAGGCAAAGCCCAAAAACATGAGCCAGAAGATCAGGATCTGTTGCGAGAGCGGCACGGGCACCGTCAGCAGCTCCAGGAGATCGAAGGAATAGACCTGGTCCGTCCGATGGAGGGACGCCCATTGATGGAAATTGATATTGAGCAGGGCGATGCCGACCAGCATGAAGACGCTGCCCAACAAGGTATAGAGGACATACTTCAAGGCCGCATAGTGGCGCTCCGCGCCTCCGCCCCAGAGCTTGATCAGGAAGTAGCTGGGGATCAGCATCAGCTCCCAAAACACGAAGAACAGGATCAAATCCAGCGACACGAAGACGCCCATCGTCGTCGTTTCGAGCGCCAGGAGACACATCATATAGAGTTTGACCTGATGGCGGACCGTGTCCCAGGAATAGATTACGACCAGCACGGTGAGGAAGGCCGTCAGGCCGACGAAAAGCACGCTGATTCCGTCCACGCCCAGGTGGTAGCTGATGCCCAGGGCGGGAATCCACTGGATCCGTTCGGCGAATTGGATGGCCGCCGATTCCGGCACGAAACGGATCAGCACGAAGACGGCAAAGACGAGCTCCACCAGCGACACGAAGAGCGCCGCGGTGCGCACCATATCTTCTTCGTCGAACAGCCAGAGGACGGCGGCGCCGACCACCGGGAGAAAGAGCAGGCAGGAAAGGAAGGGAAAACCGGCCGCCAGTTCTTCAAGCATACTCGTCCGCGCCTGTTCCTACAGTTGAATGACGATCTGGACCACCAGGGCCAAGAGAAAGAGCCCGGCGACGATCATCGCCGCATAATGGTGGACCATCCCGCTCTGCAATTTCCGGCCTTCGCGGGCCGCAAGATGGTTGCCGTAGCCGATGATATTCAAGCCGGCATAGATCACGTGCTTCTCGACCCACGTGGAACCGGCCGAGCCCCAGTCGGCCAGACGGCCCACGCCCCGCACGATTCCGTCCACGACCGTCCGGTCGAACCAGTCGAGCGCTTCGCCCAACCGCTTGGTCGGCTCGACGAACAGGAAATCAAACAGCTCGTCGACATAGTACTTGTTCAGCAACGTCCGGTAGACGCCGGAGAATTTCTCCGCCCACCGATCGGCCGTGCCGGGACTGATGCGATAGAGGTAATGCGCAAGCCCCCAGCCCAGGAACGCGATGCCGGTGGCGGCCATCATGAGCGTCAGGACGAGTCCCGCGCCGGCCTCATGCTCGCCGCCCGCTCCCACGACAGGGGCTAGAAAACCGTGCAGCCATCCGTGCTCGGGGGGAAATCCCAGCGCGCCGCCGAGGAGCGACAGCAGCCCCAAGGCCATCAACGGTCCGACCATCACCATCGGCGATTCGTGGACATGTTCCTCGGTATGGTGATCCATGCGGGAGGGCCCATAGAACGTCAGGTACGTCAGGCGGAACATATAAAAGGACGTGAGCAGCGCGCCGACCGCCGCCATGCCGTAGAGGAGATACTGGTGGTGCGTGAAGGCATGGGCCATGATCTCGTCTTTGCTCCAAAAGCCGGCCAAGGGCGGAATACCGGCGATGGCGATCGTGCCGATCAGGAACAAGCGATGGGTCCAGGGAATCTTCGAGGCCAAGCCGCCCATCTTGCGGATGTCCTGCTCGCCGGAAAGGGCATGGATGACCGAGCCGGCCGAGAGGAACAGGAGCGCCTTGAAGAAGGCATGGGTCATGAGATGGAAGATCGCCGCCGTGTAGGCGCCGATGCCGGCACCCAGAAACATGTAGCCCAATTGGCTGACGGTGGAATAGGCCAGCACCCGTTTGATATCCGTCTGCACGAGGCCGATCGTGGCGGCGAACAAGGCTGTGCAGCCGCCGATGAGCGCGACGACGGTCATCGCCGTCGGCGACAGATCGAAGATGACGTGGTTGCGGACGATCATATAGACGCCGGCCGTCACCATCGTGGCGGCATGGATGAGCGCGCTGACCGGAGTCGGGCCTTCCATGGCGTCGGGCAGCCAGGTGTACAGGGGGAGTTGGGCGGACTTCCCCACCGCGCCGACGAGCAGGCACAGGGCGATGGCCGTCGCCATCTCCGGGGACAGCTGGCCGACCTGCGCGAAGACCTTCGTATAGTCGAGCGTCTTGAAGTTGACGAAGACGAGGAAGATGGCGAGCAGGAAGCCGGCGTCTCCGATGCGGTTGACGACGAAGGCCTTGGTCGCCGCTTTCGCCGCCGAGACCTTGTCGTAGTAATAGCCGATCAAGAGATAGGAGCAGAGGCCCACGCCTTCCCATCCGATGAACAGGACCACATAGTTGTTCCCCATCACGAGGAGCAACATGGAGACCATGAACAGGTTCATATAGGTGAAGAAGCGCGTGAATCCGGATTCGCCGTGCATGTAGCCGACGGAATAGACGTGAATCAGAAACCCCACGCCGGTCACGACCAGCAGCATGGCGCAGGTCAGCGGATCGACCAGAAAGGCCAGATTGATCGTGAGGTCGCCGCCGAAGATCCATTGGTACGCGATCACTTCACGGGCCGTGCCGGTGCGCAGCACGTCGCTGAACACGCCGATCGTGCAGAGGAACGACAACCCGACCGACCCCCAGGCCAGCCGGTGCGCGACCTCGTGGGAATAGCGGCTCCCGAAAAGGCCGTTGGCGATCACGGCGAGGAGCGGGAACACCGGAATGAGTTTGATGAGCAGATCGGTTAAGTCGGTCACGTTACCACTTGAGTAAATTCATTTCGTCGACGTTCGTGGAAATTTTTCCGCGGAAGACGACGATGATGATCGCCAGTCCGACCGCCGCCTCACCGGCCGCGATGGCGATCACGAACAGGGCGACCAACTGGCCGGCCATGGATTCGAGATAGTGCGAAAAGGCGACGAGGTTGATATTGGCGGCGTTCAACATGATCTCCACCGCCATCAGCACGATGATGAAGTTGCGCCGGATCAACACCCCGAGGAGTCCGGTGAGGAAGAGCACAGCGCTGACCGCGACGTAGGCGTTGAGCGGAATCATAGCCCTCGTGATGCGTGATGCGTGATGGGTGATGGCTTTGAAACCGGTTTCTTCTTGAACTCGTCACTCATCACTCGTCACCCGTCACTTCTTTCATCGATCGGCTTCGGCGTCTTCGCCAGCACGATGGCGCCGATGATCGCGCCCAGCAGAAAGACGCCGACGATCTCGAATTGAAGCAAATAGTCGCTGAACATTTTGATCCCGACCGCGGCCGTGGCCCCCTCCTCGAGCACGGCGGCGGTGGGGGCGTCCCCTTTCGCGCCCCCGAACGGCGAGCGCAGGAGAAGGGCCAGCACATAGAGCGACCCCAGGACCGCCGGAGCCAGGAAGTACATGAAGGAGGAGTGAAAGTACCGTTCGTCGGTCTTGAGGTTCAGCAGCATCAGCACGAAGAGGTACAGCACCAGGATGGCGCCGGCATAGACGATGACCTGGACGGCCCAGAGGAACTCCGCGTTCAGGAGGACGAAGAGCCCCGAGACGTGCAACAGCAGAGCGAGCAGCGCCAGGCCGCAATGGACGGGATTTTTCAGCGCGACGGTCAGCACGCCGGCGGCGATGCTGACCAGGGCAAAATAAGCGAAGAACACAACGACCATGTCGGCGGCTCAACTCAGATGCTTGGGAGGCGGCTGTGTCGACTTCAGCACCGACTGGGGAAAGTAGTATCGGTACTCGCGGCTCTCTTCAGCATTCTTCTCCTGGTTGTGGGCGTACAGATATTTTTTCGCGTCATCCAGATGACGCTCACCGATCTCGTAGAGCCGCTTCTTGTCGAAGAGCAGAGTCCGCTTGTCGTGGGTGGAATACTCGTACATTTTGGTCATCGCGAGCGCGTTGACCGGGCAGGCCTCGACACAGTAGCCGCAAAAGACGCATTTCGTCACATCGATGTAGAACTCGCTGGCGTACCGCTGCAGGGGACGGGACTTGTCTTCCTGGCTGATCACCTTGATGCAGTGCGACGGGCAGGCGGCCTCGCAGAGGTCGCAGCCGACGCACCGTTCCCGCCCGTCGTCATAGCGCAGCAGGCCGAGCGCGCCCCGGTGCGTATCCGGAATCGCCCGCTGCTCGCGCGGGTACTGAAACGTGATGGGCCGGTGAAACATGTGCCGGAAGGTGACCTTCATCGCGTCCCAGATCTCGTAGAACAACGCGGCATGGAGGATCTTCTTGGTCAATGTTCCGACGCTCATCGTTCTCTCCTGCTCACCGCCGCGGGAGTCTACACATCCCGCGAGGCCGGTTCAATGCCGACCCACGTCAGTTTGAACGCCGGCACGCCGGTCGCGGGATCGACCGACACGGTCATCAAATCTTTTACCGGCGGCTCGTTGAAGTGCTCGGGGAAGAAGCAGGTCCCGGGCGCCACCGAGAGATCCGGCTGGACGCCGAGCTGCAGCGATCCCCGCTCCGACGTCAGGCGCACCTTCACGCCTTCGTTGAGGCCGAGCCGCTCCATGTCCTGCATGTTCATCCGCAGTTTGCCCGTATTCGGCGCGATCTTGATCAACCCCGGCGCTTCGGTCGACAGCTTGCCGGAATGGACCAGCACTTGCCCCATCATCAGAGCGAAGGGCCGCTTCGAGTCGGCCGATGCGGGCGCCGGCCGGTAGCGCGTCGCCACCTCGGCGCTGTATCCATTGGCGAGATAGTGATCCGGCTGAGGAACGACTTTGCGCGGCTGGCCGAGGTTGTAGTACCCCGGCAGCAACTTCATGATCTCGGCCTGGATGTCGTTCGGCGATTGATAGTCCCACTGGGCGCCGAGGCCGCTGGCGAGCGCCGTCATGATGTGCCAGTCCGGCAGGCTTTCGCCGACCGGTTCCATCGCCTGGCGGACACGCAGCACGCGGCCTTCCAAATTGGTAAAGGTCCCGTCCTTTTCGGCGTAGGTGCAGGCGGGCAAGACGACATGTGCGTGGCGGGCCGTGTCCGTCAGGAACGGATCTTGGACGACGAGCAACTCCAGCCGCTCCAACGCGGCGCGCACTTCCACGGAAGCCGGCAGCGTGGCGAGCGGATTTTCTCCGATCACGTAGAGGGCCTTGATCTGGCCGCTCTTGCAGCGTCTCAGAATCTCCATGAGCGAGGCGCCGGACTGCGCGGCGGGCAGCGAGCCGTCCCAGGCTTTGGCGAAGCGGTCGCGCGCGGCCGGATCATCGAATCGGGCCTGTCCCGGCAGAAACTCCGGCGCCGCACCCATGTCGACGGCGCCCTGCTCGTTGGCTTCTTCGGTCAGCGTGTTCACGCCGCAGCCCGGTTTGCCGAGCTTGCCGGTGATCCAGGCCAGGTCGTGAAGCTTCAGCACGTTCTGATAGCCCTGCGGGCGGCGGACGATCCCTTCGGCGCAGATGACAATCGACCGCGGCGCTTCGGCAAAGATGCCGGCGATCTCGCGAAAATCGTCCGCCGACAGGCCCGTCTGCATCGCCAGCTGCTCCAGCGACAGTCCCGCCACGGCCGATTTCAACGCAGAGAACGCCTTCGGATGCTTGCCGACGGTTTCTTCATCCACCAAATCCTGCTCGATCGCCGCCTTCACCAAGCCGTCGATCACCAGGCCTTCCGTGCCGGGCTTGATCAAAAACGGATGGGAGGCCAGCTTCGCCATGTTCGTCACGGCCGAGTCCAGCGTGACGACCTGCGCCTTGTAGACGCGGATGGCTTCCTTGATGCGCACCGCGGTCAACGGGTTCGTCTCGGTGATGTTCGAGCCGATCAGGAGCACCGCCTTCGCTTTGGTGAAGTCTTCCCAATCGTTGGGCGTCCGTCCCAGGCCGACCGCCTGCTTCGAGGCGCAGACGAAATTGAGATGCCCATACCGAGCGCTGCTGTCGAGCTGATTAGTGCCGAACACCGTGCGCATCAGCTTCTGGAACAGATACAGCTCTTCGTTGGTGCAGCGGGCGGTGATGACCCCGGCGATGGCGTCGGCCCCGTGCTTCTGCTTGATCTCGGCGAACCGGTCCACCACCTGGTGCATGACGTCGAGCCACGGTTTCTCGACGAGCTGGTTGCCTTCCCGGACCAGCGGCTGTGTCAGGCGGGTCTTCGCGTCCAGGTACTCGAAGCCGAACCGGCCGCGCACGCAGAGCCCGCCGTGGCCCTTGGCGGTTTCCGACCGGTCGCCCCACTTGTTTTTCCACGACAGGGGCGACGTGACCCGGATGACTTCCGCGTCTTTCGTTTCCAGGTACATCTGGCAGCCGTCCCCGCAATAATTGCACGTGGTCGTCGTCTTCTTCATCTGCCAGGGCTTGTAGAGGTACTTGGAAAATTTGTTGGTGATCGCCCCGACCGGGCAGACGGCGAGACAGTCGCCGCAGAATTCGCAGGACAACGGCAGGTCGCCCTTGGCGACCACCTGGTTGAAGCCGCCCTTCTTCATGAACTGTAGCGCGTCGATCATCAGCACGTCCTTGCAGACGTTGATGCACTCGGCGCAGGCGATGCAGCGGTTCATGTTGAAGTCGAGCACCAGGCTACGGGTGTCTTCCGGAATGAACTTTTGCTTGGCGTTCGCGAGATTCGTCACCCCGTGCTGGAAGGCCATGTCTTGCAGCTCGCAATGGCCGTCCGCGTCGCAGACGGGACAGTCGAGCGGGTGCACCGAGAGGTGCTTTTCGACGGCCTTCTTGCGGGCCTGGAACAGATCGTCTCCCTCGGTCCGGATCACCATGCCGGCCGTGGCCTTGGCGGTGCAGGAGCGGACCGGGGCCTTCTTGCCTTCCTGCATGACCAAGCACATGCCGCAGGAGCCGAAAGGGTCGAAGGTGTAGTGGTAGCACATGGCCGGAACGATCTTGCCCGTGCTCGAAATGACGTCGTACAGCGAGACCCCGTCCTTCGCGGTCACGGTCTTGCCGTCGATGCTGAGCTCGATCGTCGCGGCTTCGACGTCCGGATTGGTCGCTGGTTTCAGTCCCATTGATTGCCTCAAGTACGATTGAGCGATGTGGTGATTTGGCGAAGTGGGGAAATCCGTCCGTTCACTTCATCACATCACTCAATCACCCCATCACAAATTCTCACCGGTCGCATTCCCCCATCACGATGTCGTAGGTTCCGAAGAGGGTGATCGCGTCCGCGATCATGTAACCCCGCGACATGAAATCGAACGCGCCCATGTGAATGAACGACGGGGCGCGGATTTTGAGCCGGTAGGGTTTCCCCCCGCCCGTGCTGACGATGTAGAAGCCCAGCTCGCCCTTGTGGGCTTCCGTCCCGCAATAGATTTCGCCCGGGGGCGCGTTGAACCCCTGCGAGAACAGTTTGAACTGCTGGATCATGGCCTCCAGATTCGTGAAAACCCGCTCCTTCGGAGGCAGCGTCACGCTCGGCACGTCGGCCATGATCGGCCCCTCCTGCATCTGTTCCAGACATTGCCGGATGATCTTCACGCTCTCGTACAGTTCCATCACGCGGATCCAGTACCGATCGTAGGTGTCGCCGTTCTTGCCGACCGGCACGCTGAACTCGCATTTGGGATAGGCGGCGTAGGGCTCGTACTTCCGCAGATCGTAATCCACGCCGGACCCGCGCAAGGTCGGTCCGCTCAGACCGAAGTTCACCGCGTCTTCCGCCGAGATGACGGCGACCCCTTTGGTGCGCGCCAACCAGATCCGGTTTTTTTCCAAGAAGACGATGTACTCGTCGATCTTCGGGGGGAAGTAATCGAGAAACTGCTTGAGCTTCTGAATCAACGACGGCGTCAGATCGCGCTCGACCCCGCCGATCCGGTACCAGCTCGTCGTGAGCCGCGCCCCGCACAATTCGTCGAACCAGTCGAGCAGAATCTCGCGATCGCGGAAGCAGTAGAAGAAGACCGTCATGGCGCCGATGTCGAGCGCCTGCGTGCCCAACCAGAACTGATGGCCGATGATGCGTTGCACTTCCGCCACGATCGTCCGGAGATACTCCGCCCGTTCCGGGACTTGCAGGTTCATCAGCTTTTCGACGGCGCGGCAGTAGGCGAAGTTGTTGTACATCGCGCAGACATAGTCGAGCCGATCGGTATGCGGGATGAACTGGTGGTAGGTGCCTTCTTCCGCCAACTTCTCGACCCCGCGATGCAAAAATCCCATCACCGGTGTGGACTTCACCAGCCGCTCGCCTTCCAATTCGAGAATCACCTTGAGCACCCCGTGCGTGCTGGGATGCTGCGGCCCCATGTTGAGCAGCAGTTCTTCCGTCCGCAGCGTCGGGAGCGTCTCGCTTTCCGGGTGCTCCGGATCGACTTTATAGACGGTGGTCCGTTGATCTTCGAATGCCATCGTTGCCGCCTTACCGGGGAACTTCGTCGAGGAAGTCGAACGTATCGCGCCAGCCTTTGCCGCGCAGAGGAAAATCCTTCCGCAAGGGATACCCCTCCGTGTAGTCGTCCGGCATGAGGATCCGGCGGAGATCCGGGTGGTTCCGGAACCGGATGCCCATCATGTCATAGACTTCCCGCTCCATGAAATCGGCGCCCTTCCAGATATCCGTCAACGAATCGACGATGCAATCGGATTCGGGGACCCGGGTTTTCAGCCGGATGCGGTGCCGCTTGCGGATCGAATACAACTCCCACACCACTTCGAATCGTTCCTCGTCGTCGGGCCAATCAACCGAGCTCACGTGCACGATGTAGTCGAAATCCATCGCGGGATCGTCGTGGAGGAATTGGGCGACCTCGTGGACTTTGTCCCGCCGGACGGTCACCGCCACATCCCCGCGCCATTCGGTCCCCTGCACAACGCCGGCGGACATGTTTTCCTGGACCCGTTGAATCAATGGATGCATAACCGGCTTACGCTTTCAGGCTGGTCTTCACCTGCTCAGGCTGTTTGACGAAGACCCGCTTCTGCATGATGCGTTCTTGCAGCTTCAGGATGCCGTCGAACAAAGCTTCGGGCGTCGGCGGGCAACCGGGCACGTAGATGTCGACCGGCACGAAGCGGTCCACGCCTTGCACGACGCTGTAGCTGTCGTAAATATTGCCCGACGTCGCGCAGGAGCCCATCGCGATGACGTACTTGGGCTCGGGCATCTGGTCGTAGATCTTCCGAATCACCGGAGCCATGCGTCGGCACACGGTACCCGCGACGATCATCAGATCCGATTGGCGCGGCGATGCGCGAAACACGCCGGCTCCGTAGCGGTCCATATCGTAGCGCGACGAGACCGCCGCGATCATTTCAATGGCACAGCAGGCCAGGCCGAACGTCATGGGCCAGAGCGAGCCCTTCCTCGCCCAGTTCACCGCTTTTTCAACGGTGGTGGTAATGACGTCGGGGGCGCCGTCTTTGTCGTGCCGCCCCAGTTGGATCAATCCCATTCCAACGCCCCTTTGCGCCAGGCATAGATGTAGGCCACGAGGAACAAGGCGATGAAAATCATCATTTCGACAAGCCCGATCATGCCGAGTTTGTTGAACACCACGGCCCACGGGTAGAGAAAGATCACTTCGATGTCGAAGATGACGAAGAGCATCGCAAAAATGTAGTAGCGGACCGGAAACGGCATGCGCGCATCGGAAAACGGCTCGGATCCGCATTCGTACGCCGAGAGCTTTTCCGGTTCGGGGTATTTCGGTTGCACGAAGTAGCTAATGAGCAACGTCACCACGCCGAACGCGAGGGCGACGAACACGAACAACAAGATCGGAAAATATCTGGTCAAATACTCCAAGAGGAGCTCTGTGCCGCTCATGGTGTCCGTCTCACAAGATGTTGACCAGCAAAGAAGAGTTGAGATCTTAGTGCCGGGATCGCGGGGATAGCAAGCGGACAAAGGACCTAACAAAAACGACCCGAAAGCCCTACGGAAGATCGAGGGGGCACGCCGTCATCGCAGGCGACGCATGCACGCTCCCGCCTGTCGAAGGAGACGCAAACAATCAACGTCCGTTCTTCTCTTTCGAGGCAGGAGGCTCAGCCGTCCGCGACATGCGCAATTGCTCCGGCGGTCCGGGGTGCGAGCTGTCCCATTCCGATTCCAAAGGGGACAGCGCCCGAGCCTTTCGGCGGCGATGGATTTGAGTGTCGATCCGGCGTCCCTGCGGTGGCGTTCCGTCCATCGGTTCGTGTCCGCTCATGTGAATACCCCCACGCGATGGAAACTTATCATCCGTCTCGCGCAAGGGTCAACGCCACCGAAACGGTCCAAATTCTTGACTCTACAAGGTGATTTGCTATCGTGTGCGAAGCGCGACTAGCCTCAAACAAGGACACATCCTATGACACATCCTACGCGACTCATCGTTGTTCTGTTCGCCGCCACCGTAGGGCTCTCACCCGTGACCACTCAGGCGCAGGACGCCAACTCGGTCCGATTCGGTGAAGCGGCGTTGGCCTTTTCCGCCGGCTCCATCCAGAAAACCACGCCGCGCGACGGGATCGTCAACCTCATCACCGGGGACAATCAGACCACCGGCAATCGGATGATCCTCGGCAGGCTCGACCAGTTCTATTTGAAACTCGATCATCCGGGCGACGTGGCGATGGGCGATCTGTTCACCGTCTACCGCCGGGTTCGACGGGTGTTTCATCCGATGACGAGAGAGTATCTGGGTTTTGCGACCATCCGGCTGGCGGTCGTGAAGGTCGTGCAAGTGGATCCGGATCTGGTGACGGTCGAAACAGTCAGAAGTTACGGGGCCGTCTCGCCCGGCGATCTCGTGATGCGGTTCTCCCCTCCCGCCGCCGAGGAGCCGAGAGCCGTCGCAGAGGTCGGCGATGTCTCCGGGATGATCGTCGAGCTGCAAGCCGACAAGGCCGTCACTCTTCTGTCACAGGGCGAGGTCGTCTATCTCGATCGCGGTCGGGTTGACGGCCTGCTGCCCGGGGATCTGCTGGAACTGCGCCGCAAGAGCCCCGGACTCCCATCCCGCAAGATCGGCCAGCTGAAAGTCCTGTCGGTCGAAGACCGAACCGCTACAGCCAAGGTGACGAAGGCGACGACCCGTACGATGAGAGGCGATCGATTCCAATTCACCGGCGCCTCCTCGCCGCTCATGCAGCCGGCGGAGCCGGCGCCCGCTCCGCAGTCGTCCCAGGCGGTCCTGGCGAAGGCCGAGCCCACGCCCCTTCCGGCCGACCTGGTGGCGAGCAAGCTCAAAGTGCAGGATGCCGCCGGCGAGAGCCGGATCAATTTGGGCGAGCTGCCCAGCCTGCTGCGCTACGATTCGGGCGAGGCGGCCATCAAGCCGGAAGGTTACAAGCTCCTCGACCAACTGATCGAGTATCTCCGGACCAGCGGAGACGCCCGCTTGGTGCGTGTGGAGGGACATGCGGACAACGTCGAGATCGGTCCCTCGCTCAAGTCCCGCTATCCGAGCAATTGGGAATTATCGAAGGCCCGCGCGAGCGGCGTCGTCCGCTACCTGATCGAAAAAGGCGGCATCGATTCGGCGCGCCTGAGCTCCGTCGGATACGGAGACAGCCGGCCGGCGGCGGCGAACACGAACGAAGAGGGCCGGACAAAAAATCGCCGCGTGGAAATTCTGCTGCATGCCCCTCAGAACGAGCCGCCGGCTTCCGTGGACAGGCCGCAGCAGGCGCAGCAACCGGAGGGCGGCCCCCCGGCGATCAGCGCCCGCGACTCCGCCGCCTCCTCTTCTGCTCCGCAAGCCACTCCGCAAGACACGGGAGACGGAACGCTCTCGGTGGGACCTGCGGCTCCGCTTCCTCTCGGCGATGGGCCGGACGCCGGCAACCAGCCTGCCGGTGATGGCAAGGCGCCCGATCAACCCATGACCCACGATCCTGCGCCTCAAGACGGGGCGCCGCTTCAATAGGATACGGGGTATGGGGACAAGGGGATAAAGGGGTAGCCGTACCCCCTTAATCCCGCCACCCCATTACCCCTTACCTCCTGTCCTCTGTTTTGCGGCGCTGCTACAATGTCGCATGCATAGCGGCGTCGCGGTGCCCGGTGATTCGTCTCCCCTGTACGCCGATGTCCTCGTTCCACGCCATATCCACAAGTCGTTCACCTACCGCATTCCGGCCGCACTGAACCGGGCCATCGCCGTCGGACATCACGTGCTTGTGCCGTTCGGCCGAGGCACGTTGGCGGCGACGGTGGTCTCCCTCAGCCCGTTCCCTCCCGCCGGCGTGGACCCGGCCATCATTAAAGACATCAGCTCTATGGCGGACGGCGCGCAGGATGCGAAGGTCGCGGCGGTTCTCTTTGCACTCTCCCGCCGGGTGGCGGACGCCTATGCGGCTCCGTGGGGACAATGTCTCCGGCTCATCGTTCCCCGCCGCTCGAAGGCGGTCAACACCCGCAAGCACCGTGGGCCGAGAGCCACAGCAGCCGCGACAAGGGCTCACACCGCCCAGCCTCTGCCCGATCTGCATGGGCGGGAGCTGCCGCAGCCGGATCCCGCCTGGTCCGCGCGGATTGCAGAAGCGCTGAACCAGCCCGCTCCCGCCCGCCTGCTGGTCCATGCGCCGTGGCTCCAGCGTCAGGCCTTGCTTGCGAGCGCCATCCGTCAGACCCATGCAAAGAAGAAGTCCACCCTCATTGTTTGCGGGGAAGCGGCCAAGGCCGAATCGCTGCGTCACCTGCTGGAAGCCGCGACCAAGCTGCCCATCGGCCTGCTTGAACCGGTCGGCGCCGGAACAGCGACGCAGAATGTGACAGCACCCTCGATCCTCATCGGCACGCGCGCGGCGGTGTTTGCGCCGGTTCCCTCGGTGGGTCTCATCTGGATCGAAGGCGAAGAGGACCCGGCGCTGAAAGAGCCGCAGGAGCCGCGCTATCACGCCCGGGAGGTGGCCTCGATGAGGGCGGAGCTCGAAGGCGCGCTGGTCGTGTTCGCCTCCGCCCACCCCTCGATGGAAGCGTACCGCGATCCGGACGCCGACGACTGCCTGTTCCATCGGTCCGCTGCAGCCAGGGCGGCAATCAACGTGGTGGATCTTCGGCGCGAGCCGGCCGGTCTGCTCTTGAGCGATCCCCTCGTCCGCGCGATGGAAGCGGCCCTCGCCGTGGAGGCCGGCGTACTGCTGTTCTTGAACCGTAAAGGCTATGCGGGCGCGCTGGCTTGCCGGGACTGCGGATGGGTGCCGCGGTGCGGCTCTTGCGCGGTGGCGTTGACCTACTATCGGGAGTCCGCGAAGCTCGCTTGTCGCTACTGCGGCGAGCGATGCGGCTTACCCGACGTCTGTCCAACGTGCGGGGCGGCCCGCTTGAATCCGGTTGGAGAAGGAACCGAACGGGTGGAGTTGGAGGCCCGCCGCCTGTTTCCCCGGGCCAGGATTGCGCGATTGGACGGCGACACACTCCGCGGGCCGAGCCAGGCACGCCGATTATGGGCTCAGGTGTACGGCCGGGAAGTGGACATCGTCGTCGGTACGCAGGCGGTCTTTCAGCGCGGGCCGCTTCCCGCCATGGGACTCGTCGGCATCGTGCAGGCGGACGTGGGCCTGCATGTGCCGGACTTTCGCGCGGCCGAACGGACGTACCAATTGTTGGAAGAAGCGGTGGCCGCGGCCCGCCCCGCAGCCGATGGAGGGAAGGTGGTGCTGCAAACCTTGTTGCCGACACACCATGCCATTGAAGCGGTGACGTTTGGCGAGCCGCGCCGATTTTATGGCGAGGAGTTGGCGGCGCGCCGGTTGTTGGGCTATCCGCCGGCCGTGCATCTCGCCGGCCTGTCGGTGTCCGGCAAGTCTTCAGACTCCGTCGACGAGGCGGCGCGGCGCTGGCGCATCAAGCTGGGCGAGACAACCGGTGCGGAAGACACCCTCACGATCCTCGGGCCGGTGCCGGCCCTGGGCGGCCGCCCGCGCGGACATCACCGCCGGCACATGCTGGTGAAAGGCCCGGACCGAACGGCGCTGTGCAACATAATCAGCCGGTCGGTGGAAGAGTTGGAGCGTGAATATCCAAAGAGGCAGGCCAAGTTCGTCGTGGACATCGATCCTGTCGAGATGAGCTAGCGCTTTTTCTTGGCTTTGATCGGGTCCGGTGTGGGCTGGACGGGGGCCGGATCCGCCGGCTGCTCAGCCGGCTCGTTGCTCCACGCCCGTTTGAAGAGGCCGTAGGCAAAGGACATCCAAAAGACGGATGAAAAAAGCCCGAGCACGACGGCCGAGAGGACGGTGCCCATGTCGTCGTCTGATGGCGCGGCCGCCGCGGACTTCAATTGCACCATCAGCACAACCGGCCACGCGAAGCTTTCCAATCCCAAGAGCAGCGTCGACCAGGCCCACACTTCGGTGACGGTCCGGGCCTTCCACCAGAGGAAGCCGCCCACCGCCGCGATCCACACCAGCACGGCGGCCGGCGCGACGGCGCCCCAGAGCAGCCAGAATCCGATGGCCGCCACAGTCGTGCCCAGCAGCTGGTTCAGCAGCATCATGGATGATCGTGCTCCTCTGTGAGCGCGAGTCTGACGAGTGACGGCCGAGATGTCAACGCGCGGCGGCGGGGATGGAGACGGATGCGATCAGGCGCTCAGCTCGGCGGCGGCGGCCTCGAGGAGGGTTTTCATCTCGAACGGCTTCTGCAAGGTGCGGCGGGCGCCGAGCATCTTGGCCACGTCGAGAAAATTCAGGATGCCGATCATGTCGCTGCCGCCCGTGATGGCGATGACCTTGGAGGCGGGAAACTCCCGGCGCAGCGTCATGATGCTTTCGAGGCCGTCCTGGTCGGGCATGAGGATGTCCATGATGACGAGGTCGGCGGGCTTGGCACGGTACCGCTCCAAGCCTTCTTTGCCGTCACGGGCTTCCTGGACTTCGTACCCCGCCTGCTCCATCGTTTCGCGAATGAGCTGACGGATCTGATCTTCATCGTCAACGACGAGTACTGACGGCATCGGCGTCCTCTTCTACGAACAGGGTGACGGCGGTCTGCGCGGCGCGCGGGGATCCGCCAGTGTCGCGGGCATCCAGCAGACGGCGGATGGCATGGGCCAGATCGTGCAGCGCGAGCGGTTTCAACAGATACTCTGCGGGCCCCTGCACGCGCGCTTCGGCGGCGGACCGTCGCTGGTCCGATCCGGTGCACAGGATGACCGGCAGGTCGGGCCTCAACCGCCGGCACTCTTCGGCCAACAGGTCGCCGCCCATGCCGGGCATGCACTGGTCGGTGATCAGGAGATCGAAGCGCTGCGGAGCGATGCTGAACGCCTGCCAGGCGTCCGCCGCGTTCATCCGAACGACCGGAAAATATCCGAGCGACTCTAGCATCTCGCCGCCGAACCGGGCAAGGGATTCCTCGTCGTCCACGAAGAGGATGCACTCATGCCCGTGGGGCGGCGGCACATCCGCCGTCGCCGGCGCCGCGGCGCGCGGGGGCAGCGCCGGAAGATAAACGGACACCGTGGTGCCGACGTCCACCTGGCTCTCCACGAGTACGGTGCCGCCGTGCGCCGTCACAATGCTGTGCACAACGGAGAGTCCCATGCCCCGCCCTTCGCCGAGCGGCTCGGTCGTGAAGAACGGATCGAAGATGCGGCGGACCACTTCCGGGTCCATCCCCTCGCCGGTATCCCGGATCGTGAGGCAGACATAGCACCCGGGCGCCAGGCGGCCGGAGGGGCTCACCTGCTCGACGTCGAGCTCCCGATCTTCGAGCCGGATGTCGAGGATGCCGCCGGACTGCCGCATCGCATGCAGGGCATTCTCCACGAGGTTCAACATCAGCTGATGCATATGCGTAGTATCGGCGGAGATCGGCCGCGTCGGGGCGGCGATCCGTTCCCGCAGTTCGATCCAGGCGGGAATCGTCGGGCGCAGCAGCTTCAACGATTCTTTCACGAGCGTATGCAGCGAAAGCGGGCGTTTCACGTGGTCGCTCTGCTGGCTGAACGTGAGCAATTGATGGACCAGCTCGCGGGACTTCCGGCCCGCAGCCACCACCTGCTCGATATGACGATGCGCCTTACTGTCGGCGGGAATCAGCGGCAGCGCCAGCTCGCTGAATCCCAGGACGGCGGTCAGGCTGTTGTTGAACTCGTGGGCGATCCCGCCGGCCAGCGTGCCGATCGCTTCCATCTTCGAGGCGTGGCGACGCGACGCTTCGGCCTGTTTCAGATCGGTCACATCGACGACGGCGCCGATCGTGCGGACCGGGGCGCGCGCCGACCCGTCGCCTTCGAACCAGGTATGGGAACGGACGCTCACGTACCGGATAGACTTATCCGGTCTCACCAGTCGGTGCTCGACGAGAAATTGTCCGCTTCCGGCGGGATCGTGCGCCTGGCGTAAGGCATCCAGCACGGCTCCTCGGTCCTCCTGCGGGATCAATTCGAGGTACCGTTGCAAGGATCCCGGTTCGTCCGCGGACAGACCGTAGATCTCCCGGAGCGCCGGCGACCAGTACAGGGTGTCCGTTCGATGGTCGTGTTCGAAGATGCCGACATGGGCGGCTTCGACGGCAAGGTCCAAGCGACGTTGGCTTTCGCGGACAGTCCGCTCCGCTTCGCGTCTGGGCGTGATGTCGACAATCGCCGCCAGCACCATGCGGCCCGATGACGTCTCGAGGGGATTGAGCCCGATTTCAAGGGGGAACTCCGTCCCGTCTTTCCGTAACCCGTACAGCTCGCGACCCGTGCCCATCGCGCGGGTGGCCGGAACCGAGAAGAAGCTGCGACGGGCGTCGGGATGCGCCGACCGGAACCGCTCCGGCACCAATAATTCGACGGAGCGCCCGAGCAGTTCGTCGCGCGTGTAGCCGAACAGGCGCTCAATCTGTCCGTTGACCATCGAGATGATGCCGTCCTGGTTGGCCATCAACATCCCGTTGGGGGCCGACTCGACCGCCAGCCTGAATTGCGCCTCCCGTTCCTGGGCGACGGATTCGATGAGCTTGTACTGCGTGAGATCCTGGACGGTGCCGGCCATGCGCACCGGTTGCCCCGCCGCGTCGCGCGTGACGGCGCCGCGACAGCGCACAAACCGGATGGTGCCGGACGGCTGAACGATCCGGCAATCCACTTCGTAGGGGGCGCCGTCGGCCAGGGTCTTCTCCACGGCGGCCACGACGCGCGCGCGATCGTCGGGATGGAGCGCCGCGGTGAAGGTCTCGTACGTGGGCATGACGGAGCCCGGCTCGTAGCCGAAGATGCGGTATTGCTCGTCCGACCACACTTGCGTTCCGTCACGGATGGTCCAGTCCCAGCTCCCCACGTGGGCCAGCGCCTGGGCGGACTGCAGGTGTGTATCCAGCGTGCTCGCCGGGGAGGAGTTGGGAGGCGCCTTATGGCTCTGCTCCGCTTGCTGGCGCTGGGTCACATCGGTCATGACCCAAATGAACTGGGTCACTTCGCCGAGCGGGTTTCTGACGGGCGAGAGGGTGACTTCGTTCCAAAACGGCGCGCCGTTTTTGCGGTAGTGGCGCGCCACGACGCGGCAGGGCCGGCCGTCCTGCAGCGCCAGGGCGAGTTTCTCGATGGCGACCCGGTCGGTCTGCGGACCGTGCAGCAGGGAGAGCGACTGGCCCAGCACCTCCTCGTCGGCGTAGCCCGTCAGCAGCCGGAACGCGGGGTTCGCATAGATGACCGGATGGCGCGGGACGGCGGCGTCGGTGATCGCGACGCCGCAACTCGCGGCCGCGATCACTTTGCTCTTCAGCACCCCGTCGCGCCGCTGGTGCCATCCATGCCACGTGGAGAGGCCGAGCAGCAGCAGAGCGCCGATCAAGAGAACGGTGTTCAATTCCACGAAGTCTGACCGCCTCCCGACGACGGGGTCTGACGTACAGTGATGGGAAGCGGGCCCGAGGTCCTGCGCCGATAGAGAAGCGGAATCGCTCTCAGCGCAGGCACACCGGATATGGGCTTGCGACAGGCGGCCGACATACAATCCTCCCAGACCCCGCGGCCTGTGTCGACGGCCGAACGGGAGCCCGAACCAGCTGCCATGCTGAGAACGTAAGATACTGAAAATCTGCGAAAATCTCTAGATATGGAAGGCGAATGGAGGTATTAATTTTTGCCCCTACGGTGTTAGAGCCGAATGTCTCCGGCTAGCCTTGCCGTTTGACGAAGAACGCAGCCGCTTGGGCGCGCCGCGTGATCCGCAGTTTTTGGAACACGTTGGCGAGATAGTTCTTCACCGTTTTGTCGCTCAGCCCCAAGGCGTTCGCGATTTCCTTGTTCGTTTTCCCTTCGGCCACCAATGCGAGCACGCGCTCTTCCTGCGCTGACAACTGTTCGATGCCGGCCGCGTGCGGCGCCGTGCCGAGCCCCCTCAGCCAGCGGAGCGCGCGCTCCGTGACCGTGGGATCGAGGATGGAGCGGCCCTCCGCCACGAGGTGAATGGCGCGGATCAAGGCCGCTGAATCGACCTCTTTCAACACGTACCCGTGCGCGCCGGCCACTACCGCGGCGAGCACGGAATCGTCGTCGGCGTACGAGGTGAGGAAAATGACCCGCGTGTTGGGATTCTGCTCGAGGATGTCGCGGCAGGCCTCCACCCCGCTGCCGTCCGGCAGGCGCACGTCCATGAGAATCACGTCGGGCTTGAGCCGGAGGGCGTCCTGGACCGCCGCGGCCATCGTGCCCGCTTCCCCAACGACGGCGACGCCGCTTTGCTGGGACAATACGGTTTTCAAGCCGACCCGCACGACCTCGTGGTCGTCAACGAGCAAGAGGCGAATCGGTTTGGCTTTCACGGTGAGCATGCGGCTCCTCCTTCGGTACGTTCAGAATGATGGTCGTCCCCTCGCCCGGGGTCGATTGCACGTGAAACTCGATCCGGACTTTTCTGGCGCGCGCGGCCATGTTTCCGAGGCCGTATCCGGTTCCCGCCGCGGTGCGAACGTCGAACCCCACGCCGTTATCGTCGATGCGCAGCCGGATCGTCCGCCGCAGGCGGCGCAGCGACACCGACACCGCCGTCGCCCGGGCGTGCCGCACGACATTGCTCAGCGCCTCGCGCAGGATGTTGAGCAATTGCAGCGCGCGTTCCTTGGAAATCGACGGCAGCGCGTCCGGTTCGATGCGGACACGGCACCGGATGGGATGGGCGTGCATCAGCGTGGCGATCACGGTTCGCACGGCGGTTTCCACGTCTCCGCCCTGCAGCACCTGCGATTCCAAGCCAGCGATGAAATTCCGCACTTCCGTCATCACCGCGTTGAGCTGAGTCACCGCCTGCGCCACCGTCGCGAAGGCGTCTTTATGCCTGCGCTGGGTGATCAGCGGCTTGCACGATTCCAATCCCAGTCCGACGGCATAGAGCGACTGCAAAATGCCGTCGTGCAAGTCCTGGCTGATGCGCTCCCGTTCTTCCAGGGCCGCGCGCAGGTCGCGCTCGCGCTGGCGCAGCGTTTCTTCCATCCGCTTGCGTTCGGTGATGTCGGTCGCGGCGCCGAGCACCATCGTGGCCCGGCCGGCTTCGTCGAGAATCGGCCGCTTCACCGTCTGCAGCCAGCGGGTCCTGCCGACGGCGTCGGTGATGACCTCTTCCGGGATGAACCGCTCTTGCCGCGAATCCATCACCTCCAAATCCAGGCGCCGGAAAAACTCCACCTCGTCCGGGTGGGAATTGAAATCGGCGTCCGTCTTTCCGATCAAGGCCTCGACCGTCGTGCCGTAGGCGTCGGCGACGGCCTTGTTGACCAAGGTAAAGCGCCCCGCCCGGTCTTTGGCAAAAACGAAGTTGGGATCGATGTCGATGACTTGGCGGATAAACGCATGGGACTGCCGGAGCTCTTCTTCGGCCCGCTTCTGTTCGGTGATGTCGTGCCCCACCGTGACCATGCACGGCGTGCCGTGCAGGTCGATCAGCTCGGCGGAGACCAGACATCGGCGGACCTCGCCCGCCTTGTTCCGTAAGCCGACCTCGAGGTTGCGGATGGAACCCGCCTGCTTCAAGCGCTGGACGAATCGCAGACGGTCTTCGGGGGAGGGCCAGAGGCGCACGTCGTCGGCCGTGCGACCCACCAGGTCCCCGCGGGTGTAGCCGAAAATCTCAAATGAGGCGTCGTTGGCGTCGAGAAACAGACCGGATTCCAGCTCGGACAGCACGATGGGATAGGGGCTGGATCGAAAGGCCTTGGCGAAGAGTTCTTCGCTGGCCCGCAGCGCGCTTTCGGCCTTTTTCCGTTCCGTGATGTCGTGTCCGACGGTCAGGAGGCAGCGGGTGCCGCGGAGCTCAACGAGATCGGACGAGACAAGGATGTGGCGAAGCTCACCCCTGTTGGTCCGAAAACTCATCTCCCAGTTGCGCACCGGTCCGCCGGTCCGCAACCGGTCGATCAGCCGGAGGCGGTCCTCGGGATTCGGCCAAATGCCGAGCAGCAGCGTGGTCCGGCCGACAACCTCCTCGCGGCGGAAGCCGAAGAGCTCCAGGCAGGCGTCGTTCACGTCGAGGCAGCGGCCGGACTCGACCTCGGTGATGCCCACCGGGTTCGGGCTGGCGCGGAACGCTTTGGCAAACAGTTCCTCGCTGGCCCGCAACGCGTCCTCCGCCGCCTTGCGCTCGGTGATGTCTTCGGAAATCGTCAGGAGATAGGCCGGCTTTCCGTCGTCGCCGGGGATGGGAATCTTTTTCGTCAGCAGCAGGCGTTCCTCGTGACCGTGGTTCAGCAGGACCTGCTCGGACCGCGTCACGCTGTCCGGCTGCATGAGCGCCTCGGTGTCCGCCTCGAAGACCCGGTCCGCCTCCGCTTCCCGCAGCACGTCGTGCGCGGTCTGGCCGATCACGTCCTGCCGCGGGCGGCCGAAGAGCCGCTCCCCGGCCTTGTTCAACATGATGTACCGCAGGTCGCGGGCGTCCTTGACGGTGATCATGTAGGGGATATTTTCGATGATGGATTGGAGGAAGACATGGGTCCGCCGGAGGGCATCCTCCGCCTGCTTCCGCTCGGAAATATTCTCATGCGTGATCACCGCTCCGCCGGCTTCTCCGGCCAGGGGGGTGGCGCGCAGGACGAACCACCGCTGCTCCGTCGCGGAGTGGCAGGCATATTCGGTCGAAAAACTGGACCGCCGCCCGGCGCGGACACCCTCGATGCCGCGGAGAATATACTGTGCCGGCTCGTCGTCGCTCGTGGCGCGCCCGCAGAGGTTGAGATAATTCACGCCAACACCGATCCCGGGCGAGTTCGGCGCGCCGTTCGCGGCGGCGAACCGCTGCCAGGCGTCATTGACCGCCACAATGGTGCCGTCCTTGTCGAGGACGGCGATGTGGGCGGAAAGCGAATTCAGCACGACGCGCCCGAACTCTTCACTGGCCCGCAAGGCTGCTTCCGTCTGCTTGCGCTCGGTGATGTCGCGGGAGATGCCGAAAAGACCGGAGACAGCTCCCTTCGCATCGAACAGCGGGCCTTTTGTGGAGAGGAACGTTCGATACGTCCCGTCTGCGGTCGTGACGTGGTCTTCATATGTGGCGGTCTTGCCGTTGGCCATCACGTCGCGGTCTTTTTCCATGACGGCTCTCGCATCGTCCGGCGGAAAGATGAACGTGTCATCGTGACCGAGCACGTCTTCCGGTTTTTTGCCGACGAAACGACCCGCCGCGGCATTGAACAGGAGGTAGCGGCCTTCACGGTCTTTGATGAACACCGCATCCGACGTTCCTTCTACGATGGCGTGCAGCTGTTGGCGGCTTTGGCGTAAAATTTCCTCCACGCGCTTGCGCTCGGTAATATCCCGTGAATTGACGATCACACGGATCTGTCCTTGCGCGTCCCGAACCGCCCGGCCGATCCCCTCGAACGTGCGCCAGGATCCGTCCTTGTGCCGGAAACGGAATTCGGCGGACCGGGGTTCCCCCGGTTGCCGCACGATGGTCTCAAACCGTTCCAGGACGGCCGCCAAGTCGTCTTCATGCACGAAATCGAACGCCACCCGCCCATTCAGCTCCTGTGCGGCGTATCCCAACAGCCGCTCGAACGAGGGACTTTCGAATCGGATCGTACCGTCCAGGTCCAACACGGTGATGATGTCGGAGGAATGCTCGATCAGCTCGCGAAAGTGCGCCTCGCTCTGCTGCAGCGCCGCCTCGGCCTGCTTCCGCTCGGTAATGTCCAATGTGCTTCCGAACATGCGGACGGGCCGGCCGTCGGCGTCTCGATCGACTTCGCCGCGGCAATGGATGGTGCGGACTTCACCGTTCGGCAGGACGATCCGGCATTCGACGTTGTAAGCGGCCGTACCCCGTAAAGCCTCGTTGACGGAGGCGAGAATGCGGTCATGGTCCTCGGGAAGCAACGCGGTCAAAAACGTTTCGTGGGTGGGCGACATCGATTGCGGTTCATGGCCGAAGATCCGGAACTGTTCGTCCGACCATTCCATCTCACCCGACGCGAGATCCCATTCCCAGCCGCCGACATGAGCCAGAGCCTGGACCGCCGAGAGTTGCTGCAGCTGTCGGCGGAGCTCCGCATCGGCGCGGGCTCGCTCCTGTTCGAGGCGCGTATAGTGTGCTTGGAGGGAGCGGTCCTGCTCGGCGAGCGCGCGGGTGAGGTCCGCCACCTGCGACCGCAGCGATTCCAGTTCGGGCATGTGGCCGGTCTGGCTCATGGCACGATTCCTTGCCGGGTGGCGCGTTTGTCAACGGTTCGGCGCTGCGAATCGACGGATGTCCGGGGGGCGAGCCGGCGTGAACGGTGAGGAGGACGATCGCTGGGCAGGAATGCGCGGCTGAGACGATTCGACGGCGGGACATGGCGGCGCACAGCCGGACTCCAACACGACATGCCGAACACCCCGTCGGTGAAATCGGTGAAGGCGGGCGGTAGTGTCCTACGAAGCTAGGTAAAAGTCCAGGCCTAGTTTTAGGAAATCACTGAAGAGCGGGCGGCACGAGCAAGTCGAGACGGAAGAATCATGGTGGTAATTATCCGGCGGCAATAATTCGAAGAGAGGCTTCGCCTGATGAGCCGCGGATACTAAGTAAAAGGGAACCAAGAAACACCGAAGGTCTTATCCGCCGACAAGGAAGACGAAAAATCAATGAAGAGTCGGCGGTACGAGCAAGCTTGGTTTGGTGCCGAAGGCGGGACTTGAACCCGCACGGCTTGCGCCACACGCCCCTCAAACGTGCGTGTCTGCCATTCCACCACTTCGGCCCTAAGCAGGATGTTGAAACAAGCCTGCGACGGCGTTCTCGCATCGTGCTGAGGCTCCACGTACGAGGACTGTACGCGTCGCCTCTTCACTCTGCTGCGGCCCTGTCGCAGACTTGTTTGAACATCCTGCAACTTAAGCCGGCCGGAAGTCCTTCGCAGGCAGAGGGAACGACATTATAGAAGGCCCGTAAAATTGTTGTCAACGAAACACCCCTCCGGTAGAATCCGTCCGGCTTCAGGTCCACAACACGCGAGTGCCGATTCGCTCTCTATCGCTATGGCCGTTGTCACTTCCCGCACATCGCACCGCCTCGCCAGTCAGGTCGCCGCGTTTTTCGACGTGGATAATACGGTGCTGCCCGGATTGGCCAGCGAAGTGCGGTTTTTTCAATGGCTGTGGCGGTGCCGCGTCGTCGGCTGGCCGGAGCTCCGCGCCAGTCTGAGATGGTGGGCGCGTCATTGGCCGTCGGCGTCGCTGCAGCCGCTCCGCGAGCGGAAGCTGTATCTGGCCGGCAAACCGGCGCAGGTCATCGAACCGTTGGGGGAAGAGTTTTGCCGGGAGCGATTGTGTCCGTCCGTCTCGCCGGCTGCGATGCGCCGAATCGACGAACATCGGCGGGCCGGCCATGCGATCATCCTCTTAAGCGGCTCGCTGGATTTTCTGATCGAGCCGATCGCCGGCGCGTTGCAAGTCGACCGCTGCTTCGCGGGAGTCTTGGAGCAGGTGAACGGACTCTACACCGGTCATATTGTCCCGCCTCTTCCCTATGGACAGGGCAAGCGGCAGCTCCTGGAGCAATTGGCGCAGGATCTGGCACTGGATCTTTCCGCCTGTTATGCCTACGGAGACAGCCCGGGCGATCTGGACCTCTTGGGCTCCGTAGGGCACCCGACCGTGGTGAACCCCATCCGCGGGATGGCCCGTGTCGCTCGGCGGCGAGGCTGGCCGGTTGTGGAGTGGACGTAACAGGGGATCCAATCAAATCGTGTGGTCTTATGCTGCGCGTCACGGAAATTTTCCATAGCCTCCAAGGCGAGTCGACCTTTGCCGGCCGGCCCTGTGTGTTCGTGCGCCTGACCGGCTGCCCGTTGCGCTGTACCTGGTGTGACACCGAGTACGCCTTTTACGGTGGGACGGAACAGTCGATCGATGACATCATTGCGAGAGTCCGGGCCTACGGTTGCCCGTTGGTGGAAGTCACCGGTGGAGAACCGCTGGCCCAGCCGGACGCGGCCGCGTTGTTGAAACGTCTCTGCGACGAAGGATTCACGGTGCTGCTCGAAACCAGCGGCGCCCTCGATGCGGCGGCAGTGGACCAGCGGGTGCACATCATCCTCGATATCAAGTGTCCGGGAAGCGGAATGGCCGAACGGATGCACTGGCCGAACGTCGAACGCCTGCGATCGCAGGACGAGGCGAAGTTCGTCCTGCAGGATCGCGCCGACTATGAGTGGGCCAAAGACGTCATGATCCGGTACGGTTTGACCGAGCGCTGCACCGTGCTGTTCAGCCCCGTCTTCGGCGTCCTGGATCCGCAACATCTGGCCGAATGGATTCTGGCGGACCGTCTGCCGGTTCGATTCCAGCTGCAGATGCACAAGTTTATTTGGGCACCCGACATGCGAGGGGTGTGAAGACGTGAAGCGTGATTTGTGAATCGTGGAGCGCGAGAGATGAAGGAGCGATGAATGAACGTCATGCAGGTTGAAGCGAAAGCAGGACGGGTCGAGGCGGAGACGGCCGAGGCGCTGGTGCTGACGCATTGCGAAGGCGAGCCGCTGGCGAAGCAGGATGCCGCGGTGTTGGATCAGGCGCTGGGCGGCGTGCTCCGGGACTTGGTGCAGTCGAAAGAGTTTGAAGGCAAGGCGAATGAAGTGATGTTGGTTCACACGCAGGGCAGGGTGCCGGCGAAGCGGATCATTCTGGTCGGTCTCGGAAAAAAGAAGGATCTCGGGCTCGACCACATCCGGCAGGCGCTCGGCCATGCGGCGAAACGGGTCCGCCAAGCGAAGGCCGGGTCCTTCACGGTGGCGCTGCCGAGCGTGACTCCGCGAGGTTCCTCACCCATCGATGTCGGGCAGGCGATGGCGGAGGGCGCCATTCTGGGCACCTATCAGTTCACGGTCTACCGCAGCGAGCCCGCGAATCGGGAGATCGGCTCCATGACCATCCTGGCGCCGCAGAAGGCGCAGACCCGCCCGTTGATCGAGGGCATCCGTCGCGGTGTCGCCACGGCGGAAGCCACGGTGTTCGTCCGCGATCTGTGCAATCATCCGTCCAACGTCATGACGCCCACCAAGATCGCCCACGAGGCCAAGGCGGTCGCCAAGGAAACCGGCGTGAGCGTCAAAATTCTCGAGCAGAAGGAGATGGAAGCGCTCGGGATGGGCGCCCTGCTCGGCGTGGCGAAGGGCAGCCATGAACCGCCGAAGTTCATCATCCTCCAGTATCATGGATCGAAGAAGAAGGACGAGCGCCCGGTGGTGCTCGTCGGTAAGACGATCACCTTCGACACGGGCGGCATCTCGCTCAAACCGGCCGAGAATATGGAGCAGATGAAAGCCGACATGACCGGCGGGGCAGAAGTGCTGGCAACGATACGGGCGGCGGCCCGGCTGAAGCTGCCGCTGAACCTGATCAGTATTTTGCCGGTGGCCGAGAACATGCCGGGCGGCCGCGCGATGCGGCCGGGCGACGTGGTGAAGACACTCTCCGGCAAGACGGTGGAAGTGCAGAACACCGACGCGGAAGGGCGGCTGATTCTGTCGGACGGCTTGGCCTATGCGACGCGGTTCAGGCCGGCTGCGCTCATCGACATCGCGACGCTCACGGGCGCCTGCGTCGTGGCGCTGGGGCAATTCGCCATCGGCATGTTCGGAACCGACGCGAGACTGAAAGAGTCCATTCGCAAGGCGGGCTTGCGTGCGGGCGAGCGGGTGTGGGAAATGCCGCTGTGGGACGAATATTTCGAGCAGCTCAAGAGCGATGTCGCCGACATGCGCAATATCGGCGGGCGCGGGGGCGGGATGATCACGGCCGCGTTGTTCCTGAGCAAATTCGTGGGCGACAGTCCCTGGGTGCACCTCGATATCGCGAGCACCGACTGGAGCGAGCGCGAGCGCGCCTATATTCCGAAAGGGCCCACCGGGATCGGCACGAGGTTGCTGATTCAGTATCTGATCGATCGGACGCTGTAAATCGCCGGCGGGGGGCACGGCATGATGATGTCGCGGGAAAAAATCGGGCAGCTCTTTATGGTCGGCTTCGACGGGACCGCGGTCACTCCGGATCTCGCCTCGTTCATCAAGGAGTACAAGCCCGGCGGCGTCATCCTCTTCGCGCGCAATCTCGAATCGATGGAGCAAATGGTCGAGTTGACCAACGATCTCCAGCGGTGTAGTTCCCATTCCCCGTTGCTGATCTCGATCGATCAAGAGGGAGGGCGCGTCTCCCGCTTGCCGAGGTCCTTCACGATCTTTCCCCCCAGCGACCTGCTGGGGCGCTGCCGGTCGTCGGAATTGGCCTATGCCGCCGCGGCGACGACGGCCAAGGAGTTGCGCGCGGTGGGCGTGAACATGAACATGGCGCCGGTGCTGGACGTGAACAGCAATCCGGCGAATCCCGTCATCGGCGACCGGGCGTTCGGGACGACTCCGGATTTGGTCTCCGACCTGGGGCTGGCGACCATCGGCGGGTTGCAAGATCAGCGCGTCGTCGCCTGCGGGAAACATTTTCCGGGCCACGGGGACACCAACGCCGATTCGCACAAGGAATTGCCCGTGGTCACGGCATCGCGCGAGCGGCTGGAGGAGATCGAGTTCCCGCCGTTCCGCGCCGCGGCTGTTCACGGCGTGGCGACGATGATGACGGCGCATGTGCTGTATCCGGCCCTGGACGATCAACGGCCCGCCACGCTCTCTCCGGCGATCATCGGCCGGTTGCTCCGGGAAGAGATGCGGTACGACGGCGTCGTGCTGACGGACGATCTGGAAATGCTCGCGATCATCGACCATTACGGCATCGAGGACGCCACTGTCCGCGCGATTCTCGCGGGATGCGACATGCCGCTCATCTGCAAAGATCGCAACCGCGAGGTGGCCGCGATCACGGCGCTCGACAAGGCTGTGGCGGACGGGACGATTTCCGCCGAACGGCTGGAGCAATCGTTGAATCGCATCGCCCGGCTCAAGCAACGGTTCCTGCTGCCCTATCGCCCGGTGGTGATCTCGGATGCCAAGCTGACCGTGGGGTGCCGAAGCCATCGGGCCCTGTTGCATTCCATTGACCAAGCGCGAGAGCGCCTGGCGAAAACGCCGGTGTGAGCGCCGGCTGCGCCTCTCGTTTCGCCTGCCACACCGCTTGCCCGACGAAGGGATTGATCGATGGCTGTGAAGAAGGGCGATATTCTCGACGAGCACAAGCGGCATCCGCAGGCCTGCGGCCTGGTCGTGAAAGTAATGGGCGGCGGCGACGGGTTTGAAAAGATCGTCTGCTGCGATCACGAGCTGACCGATCAGGACGTGGTGGCCGAGATGGGCTCGCCCGCCGGACGCAAGAAAGGCCTGTTGCCGCCGGCGGTCGTCTTGGACGAGAAAAAGCTTTACCCGGATTCCTGCGGCCTGCGGGTGATGATCATGGACGGCGGCGCCGGGTTCAAGGAAATCCGCTGCTGCGGCCACTCGCTGACCATGACTTCGATGCGCGAGCTGAAGTTCGGCCAGATGCGGGCCCCGGAGCCGGAGCCCAACAGTCCGGCGGGGAACGCGTAGCAGGCTGTTCAAAAAGGCCGTCCAGCAAGGCCGCAGCTAGCGAAGAGGCGAGACGTACTCCTAACCGGTACGTTGAGCCTCTGAGCGACGCGAGAACGCCGCTGGCGGGCTTTTTCAACAGCCTGCAAGATCATTCGGACAAAGGGGGCGCTATGGCAACGGCGGACTCGGCCGCGTATCGGAGCGAAACCATGAAACGGTGGTGCGGCTACATGGAATGGCTGGACCGCCTGGGCTACATTACCGCGGGATTCAGCCTACTGCTCTTGGGCATGTTGATCTTCGCCCACGCCTGGTACAGTTTCGCCGTGAAGTCCTCGCATATCGGCCTGCTGCCGGCCGGGCTCCGGCTGCTGAACGATCTGCTGCTCGTCATCATCCTCCTGGAGCTGTTCCGGACCGTCATCCGGTTCCTTCAAACCGAAGTGCTCTCGCTCGAGCCCTATTTAGCCGTCGGCATCATCGCCTGCACCAGGCGGGTGCTGACCGCCGGCGCGGAGCTGTCCCACCAATCGAATATGACTGAGACGCAGTTCTATCAATATTTGATGGACGTCGGCATGAACGTCGCGGTCATCATGGTGCTGACGCTCGGTGTGTTCTTGATCCGCACGCGCCAGGGGGACAAGACGGCGGCAGCGGGCGTCTCTTCGTGAACCGGGCGGTCGCCTCTCGTCTTGCCCTCCTCTCACCTCTTGTGGCATCATGCGCCCTCTTGGAGGCGGCATGGCTGCGTTGCTGGAATACGTCGGCTGCGTGCACATTTATCTGGGCCCCTATCGAGGCAACCCGATCGCCTTGTACTTGAAGCGCACGGAGTCCGGCTGCCAGATCGGTCCCCAAGTCTATCCTTGGAATGACGTGGTGGGAGTCGGAGAGACGCCCAATAAAGCCGCCGCGGATTTCGAGGAAAAGTGGAAGGGCAAAGGTCTCACGGCCGACATGTATTCCGGCCCCGCCTGGGAAGGCGGTATTAAGCCGGAAAAGCCGGCGCCTCCGAAACCGGCCGCGCCTCCGAAGCCGGCTGCCGCCGCTTCAACCGCTCCCGCCACCGGTGCTCCCGCTGCCTCAGCGGCTTCGACTGCGACGTCTTCCTCCCCTGCTCCGGCCCCGGCCCCGGCTCCCGCAACCGCTTCAACACCCCAGTCGGGCTCTCAGACGAATTCCTGAAGACCACAAAGATCAGTGCCCTGCAGCGCCGGCCGCGAGCTTGCTGTGCCGGAGTCCGTACCAGGCGTAGACCAAAACGCCTATGGCGGTCCAGACCCCGAAACGTATCCAGGTGAGCCCGGGAAGGAAGGCCATGAGGCCCAGGCACGCCAGCATGCCGAGGATCGGCACCAGCGGCATCAGCGGCAGGCGGAACGGGCGCGGGTGATTCGGCTTGGTATAGCGCAGCACGATCACACCCAGACAGACGAGGACGAAGGCGAAGAGCGTCCCGATATTGGTCATGTCGGCGGCATCGCTGATCGGAATAAAGGCAGACAGCACCGCCACGCCGATTCCGGTGATCACCGTGGCGCGATGCGGCGTGCCGAAGCGCGGATGCACCGCGGAAAGCCATGGTCCCAGAAGGCGATCGCGCGACATCGCGAAAAACACCCGAATCTGCCCTACCATCATCACCACCAGCACGCTGGTGATCCCCGCCACCGCCCCGATCGCCACGATGGCGGCGCCCCATTTGAAGCCGACCAGCCGCAACGCATCGGCGACGGGCGCATGGATATCGATCTGGGTATGGGGAATCAATCCCGTGAGCACGGCGGCGACCGCGATGTAGAGGACGGTGCAGATGGCGAGCGACGCGATGATGCCGACGGGCAGGTCGCGCTGCGGGTTGCGGGCCTCTTCAGCGGTGGTGGAGACGGCGTCAAATCCGATGTAGGCAAAAAAGATGATGGCCGCCGCGGCGCCGACGCCGGCGAAGCCCTGCGGCATGAAGGGCGCCCAGTTGGCGGCGTTCACCGACGGAGCACCGACGCCGATGAAGAACAGAATCACGGCGAGCTTGAGCGCCACGATGATGCCGGTCGCTCGGGCGCTTTCTTTGATGCCGATCACCAGAATGACGGTGACCAGCAGCACGATGACGGCCGCCGGGATATTGGCGAAGCCGCCGTCGGGACCGCCGGGTGGGTGGGTGGCCCAATGCGGCAGCTCAAAACCGGCCAAGAGCAGCAGATTGTTGAAGTAGCCCGACCAGCCGATCGCGACCGCGACGCAGGCGACGCCATATTCCAGGATCAGATTCCACCCCGTAATCCAGGCGAGGAATTCGCCCAAGGTCGCATAGGAATAGGTATAGGCCGACCCGGCGACGGGAATCATCGCGGCGAACTCCGCATAGCAGAGGGCGGCCAGCGCGCAGGTCAGGCCGGACAAAACGAACGAGAGGATGATGCCGGGGCCGGCGCCTGGCCGGTGTGTGTCGCCGACGATCGCCGTGCCGATCAAGACGAAAATGCCGGTCCCGATGATCGCACCGATCCCGAGCGCGGTCAGATCCCAGGCGGTCAGTGTTTTTTTCAGCCGATGGTCGGGATGGTCGGCGTCGGCGAGGATCTGATCGATAGGTTTCGTGCGGAAGAGGCGGTTGATCACAGAGCCTTTGGTGAGCGGCTGAGCCGAAGAGGCGGCTGGATCGAAGGCCTGAGGTTCCATATGCCGTCAAGTATAGCAGGGAGGGTGCCGGCTACGGACCGGAAAGCGATCACGCGCCGGTCCGTCTCGCGGCGCGCAGCAGCGCTTCGAAGAGGCGGCGATGGGCCTGATGCCGCTCGAACAGGAATTCCGGGTGCCACTGCACCGCCAAGAGAAAGCGGTGCGCGGGCGACTCGATCGCTTCGACGATGCCGTCCGGTGCGACGGCGCTGGCGACGAGGGACGGGGCTACGGTTTTCACCGATTGATGGTGCGAGCTGTTCACCTTCAGCGTGGCTTGATTCACGATCTTCCTGAGGAGGCTGTTCGGCGCCACCTTTACGGAATGAGCCACGTGAACGGCCGTGGTTTTCTGGCGGTGTTGCAGCGCGTCGCGCACTTGCGAGGGAATGTCCTGGAACAGACTGCCCCCGCAGGCGACGTTCACGGTCTGCATGCCGCCACAGATCCCTAACAGGGGCAGATCCCGCGCGTTGGCCTGGTGAACCAGGTCCAACTCAAAATCGGCCCGTCGCTCGCTGACGAGGGGGAACGGATAACGTTGGCGTTCTCCATACAATCGCGGGGGAAGATCCGGGCCGCTGCCGGTGAGCAGCAGGCCGTCGACGCCGTCGAGCAGCCGCCGGCGCGCGGCCCGCCCGGCGACCAACGGAAGGATGAGCGGGATGCCGCCGAGCTCTTCGATGGCCCTGATGTAGCGGGCGCGCAGGAAGTACGTTGGCTCGCTGCCGCCCATGTCTGTCCTCTCACCGGCATTGAAGTCCGGCGTCACGCCGATGACAGGTTTCATATCACCGGACTGGTTCTACAGGAGCGGCCAACGGAGCCGCTTCGGCCGGAGCCGGCTCTTCGGCCGCCACACCGAGGAAGCGCACGGCCCGGTCGCCGGACAGATGTTCCGGCGTGATGACGTAGGTGCCGTACATGCTGGGGATCCAGATGTTTTTCGCCGTTTGTTCGCTGCCTCCCGAAAAGGCGTAGGCGAGGCCGCCAACGATGCCGCCGCCGATTGCGAAGGCGGCTTTGAGGGGGAAGTAGAGGATGGTCGCAACGGCGGACGCCGCCTGCATGCCGGCGCCGGAGGCGGTACCCTGCTGGGTGTCGGTGGCGGATGATTGGCTCCAGGCCGGAACGGTCACCATGCAGCAGAACGCGACGATGACGATCACTGTGACGAGCGGGACGGTACCGAAGAGTCCACCGTGTTTCACGTGAAAATCCTCCTTCCTCTCGAACAGGCCTGCGCAAACATCCGCACAGGCGCCGCATGCGTTATAGCAAATTCATCCATGAATGCAAACCCCCCGCCCTTGCCGCGAAGTCAGTGCGATGAAGGAGATGCGCCGCCGTCGGCCACGTCCAGTTCCGTCAAGATGTAGGACAATACATACTCGGTCCTTGTCGGCATGACGGCGGCCAGCTCGGTCTCCAGCTCGCCGGCCGGCAGCCGCTGGTTTTCCTGCGTGATGCCGCGGTCCAGTTGCAGATCGAGCTTGCACCAGGCCACCGCCTGCGCAAAGAGGTCCGGCACACGCGCTTCATAATCGGCGCGTTGCTCCGGATCGATGTGTCGCATGCACGAGGAGAGACGATCGGAGAGGCCGAGCTGCTCGGCCAGCGCGGACAGTTGCGCCGTGCCGATTTCCACCGACACCTGGATGCCGGCTTTCCAGCTCCGTTTTTTGACATTGAACACGCAGGCGACGTGGTGCGGCTGTTCGTCGACCGGGTCCGGCCCGAAGAACAGAGTGACGCGGTAGGGTCCGGATTCCGGCGGCGATGCGAGCGGCATGCGCCCGCATTCTAACACGTCCCGCACGTTGACGCCTTTTGCCGGCCGACGATAAGATGCCGGCCATCATGCTGGCGGCACACGATCAGCGGATCGCGGCGATCCAAGAGGCGCTGCGCGAGAGCGACGGGCTTGACGGGTGGCTCTTCTACGACTTTCGCGTGAGCGATCCGCTCGCCTATCGCGTGCTCCTGCTCGATCCCGCTCGGCACGTGACGAGGCGCTGGTACTACTGGATTCCAGCGCAGGGCGATCCCGTGAAGCTGCTCCACCGTATCGAACCGCATGCACTTGACGAATTGCCCGGGCAGGACCGGTTGTATGTCTCATGGGACGAACAGCGGACGGCACTCGGCTCCATATTAAAAGGCCGCCGGCGCATCGCGATGCAGTATTCGCCGCTCAACGCCGTGCCGTATGTCTCGCGGGTCGATGCCGGCACGGTGGAGCTCGTCAGAAGTTTCGGCGCGGAGGTCGTCAGCTCGGCCGACCTGGTCCAGCGGTTCGAAGCGGTGTGGACGGAAGAACAGCGGGCGTCGCACGAGTATGCGACGGTCGCCCTGCGGCGCATGGTCGACGAGGCGTTCGCCCACGTGGCGGCGTCCGTTCTGAAGGGACGGTCCCTCACCGAATACGATGTGCAGCAGTTCATCCTGGCAAGAATCCACGATGCAGGGATGACGACCTCCAGCGCACCGATCGTCGCCATCGATGCGCACAGCGCGGACCCCCACTACGGACCGAGCGCCACCGATTCATCCCCGATCGGCCGCGACTGTTTGGTGCTGATCGATCTGTGGGCGAAGCGGAGGGAATCCGGTTCGGTCTACGGAGATATCACCTGGACCGGCTACACGGCGGGCCGCGTCCCGGACAAACAGCGGACGGTGTTCGCGGCGGTGCGGCGCGGGCGAGATGCGGCCTTGGCCTTTGTCCGTGAACGGGCGGACAACGGACGGCTGCCGTTCGGTTGGGAAGTCGACGAGGTGTGCCGCAATGAAATCCGGCAAGCCGGCTACGGCGACTTCTTCGTGCATCGGACCGGTCATTCCATCGGAGAAGAGGTGCACGGCAACGGAGCCAACATCGACAATTTGGAAACCCGGGACAGCCGCCGGCTCATGCGGCGCACCTGCTTTTCCATCGAGCCCGGCATCTACCTGCCGGGGGAATTCGGGATCAGAAGCGAACTGGATGTGTATCTCGCAGATCGGGAGGCCTTGGTGTACGGGCAACCGCTCCAGACGGAGATCGTTCCCATCTTGTGATGGCCGCGCTTTCTTGACACCACCTTCTTGTGGCGGCTAGAGTCAACCCACTCACTGCCATCGATATTTTAAGCGAGAGGTGCCGGCATGTTCGGGACGATGGGCATTTCGGAATTGATCATCATTCTAGCCATCGTGCTGATTATTTTCGGAGCCGGCCGGCTGCCGCAGATCGGCGAGGGGGTCGGCAAGGCCTTGAAGGGCTTCAAGAAGGAAGTCAACGAAGTTCCTCCTCCCGTCGCTACCCAGCAGGAGACGGCTCCTCCGCAACCGGTGCCAACTCAAGCGGCGGCTCCTTCTCCGCCGCAACCGGCCGCTCCGGCGACAGGGACGGCACCAAAACCAAACGTACCGTATGTACCGGGTCCGGAAATGACGCCGGGCACCACGGCCTCGCTGTTGTATAACATGGGCCCGCAGGGACCTCAGACCGCACCCAGGACTGCCGCTCCCTCCCCCGCGGCCACGCAGACTTCTGCGCCGGCGGGCGCACAACCAGTGGTCTCCATGGAAGAACGCGCCGCTGCGCCGGCTCCCGTTTCGCGCGCCCAGTACCCACCCTTGCCGCCCGGCGCGCAGGCCAAGCCGGCGGCGAAACGGCCGTCGGCGATCGTGAACAAAGAGGCCGTCGCGCGGGTACAGGCGCAACAGGCCGCGCTCAAGGCGAAGGCCGCGCAGGCGCAAGGCGGAGGGATTTCTCCGAACGACATGCAGAGTCTTGGAGAAGGCGTCGGCGATATGCTGCGGACCTTCCGCCAGGCGGTGACGGATGTGCGGAACAGCGTAGACCCGCAGATGCGGACCATTCAGGCTGAGATGGATGCCGCGCAAAAAGAGATCGAACAGTCTATCGAGGCGGCGAAGGAAATGCCGGTTGTGCAGGAAGAGCCGCCGAAACCTGCGTAATCTCCTCAGAGCGACCTTCTGACGAACTTCCGCATGTCGCCGGCTCTCTTTGGATGCCTCCTCGCCTGCAGCTGCCTGCTGCTGGCCGGTTGCTATCGGGAGTCGGCGCCCTCTCCTGACACCGCTGTTCAGGTTCTGATGGAACTGATCCGTGACCGGGATGCCTCGGTGCGGCGCACCGCCGCGGAGGCCCTCGGCAAGATCGGTGATCCGGCGGCCGAACCGGCGCTCGTCCAAGCGCTCCATGATCCGGAGCCGGCGGTGCGGGAGGCGGCCGCGCGTAGTGTTGCCCGGCTGCCGTCCTTCGGCGAGGCAACGACCCATCAGCTCATCTCACTCTTGAAAGATCCGGAGCCGCCGGTTCGCCGCGCGGCGGCGATGGGATTGAGCGGGGCGGAGGAAAACAGCCGGCACGTCCGCGCGATCGGTGAGGTGTTGACCAGCCCCGATCCGGATTTCCGGCGATCGGCCTCCCATGCCCTCCTGTATCTTGAGGACCCCCGGGGACTGGCGACCGGCGCGCTGTCGCAGGGGGCCAAGGATCCCGATCCGGCCGTACGGCAATGGGCCCTTGCCGCCCTGGCGGAAATCGGCGGGCAGAGCGCCGTGCCGGTGCTGATGGATCGGCTGCTGCATGATGCCGTGGAGGCGGTCCGCGTCGAGGCGGCCTATCGGCTCGGCTTTGTCGGAGATGAGTCGGTGGTCGATGAGTTGAAACGAGTCGTGGAGAAGGAAACGAGTGCGACGCTTACCGGATGGGTCGGGAAGACCGCTGCGTCCCTTACGAAGGCGTCCGGCTTTGATTCAGGGCTTCCACCAGATCCACCAGCAGAGCCTGGGCCTTCGCATCGATCTCCGTAAACTGCACTCCCATACCGGGAAACAGGAGGTAGCGCTCGGGCTTGTTGCGCGTCCAGGCGACCTTGGCTTTGGCCTTCAATTTCTCCCACGGGCGATCGGGCAGGGCAAACTCCACGGCGAGCTCCGTCCCGGGAGCCAGCGGCATCCCGCTTTCAATGAAGAGGCCGCCTCCGCCGATGCCGCCGGTCAGGCTGTCGAACTGTTTGCCTTCGGGGGTCGTGTATCGCACCTTCACGGCCAGCGGCGCCCGCGGGTGCGTTCGACAATGGGCGAAGCGCCCGTCGTCGTCGCACGCCAACACGCGCTCGATAATGGCTCCCCAAGGCATGGCGCCCAACAGCGCACCGGACGCATCGTGGACGAGGATTCGTTCGTGGTCCGTGTCGATGGTCAGTGATTTGCCTTGATGCCCTGCCGTGGAGGTTACCGGAACTTTCATACCCAGTCCTGTCGTGAGCTGACGCCGTTCAAGCCGCTCGGCCGGTTCCCTGCACCATTTTGACCAATTTCAAAATGCGATCCCTGGTATCGGGGTTGATGTCGGAGAAGCGCACGCCCATGCCGGGGCTGAACGTGTATTGATCCGCTTTCGGACAGACCCACGCGACGACGCCTTTGGCCGGAAGCCATTCGGACGGCTGCTCCGGCAGCGAGAATTCCATCGCGAGCTTCGTCCCGACCGGCAGGGGCGCCTGGCTTTCGATAAAGAGGCCGCCGCCGCCGATGCCTCCCGCCCGGCTTTCGAAGCGCTGCCCCTCCGGGGTGTTGTAGCGGACCTTGAAGGCCAGCGAAATGCGGGGCTCTGACCGCACTTCTTTCTGCACCGGCGGCTTACGGTACGCGAGGATTTGGTCGATCACAAAATCCCACGATAGGCTCCCGATCGGCTCCCCGTTAATGCCCATCAAGGTGACGACTTCGCGGGCCGCGTCAAGCTCCAGGACTTTCCCCTTGTGGCGCAGACTGGACGAAACCGGATATTTCACGGAGCCCTCCCTTCACCGGTATGCCGCCAGTATAGCTCAGTATGCAGACTTGTCGAGCAAAGCCTCGACTTTTGCAGAACACGCCGGAGGGAATCGATGCGAAGGGGGCGTCGACCTCGGGAGGACTGCCGGCCCGCGCAGCCGCTCGAAAAGCGGCCGCGCGGGCCTCAGCGAATTACGCGCTCTTGGCGTCTTTGTCCTGTTCGAAGATGCGGATCGGCGGGTTTTTGCCCGCGATCGCGTCTTCGGTGATGACCACTTCCTTGATCTGTTTCTGCGAGGGCGCGTCGTACATGACGTCCAGCATGACTTCTTCCAGAATCGCCCGCAGCCCGCGCGCGCCGGTTTTTTGCGCGTAGGCCTTCCGCGCGACCGCGCCCAACGCCCCGTCGGTGAATTTCAGCTTCACCTTCTCGAACGACAGCAGCTTCTCGTACTGCTTGGTCAAGGCGTTCCTCGGCTCCGTCAGGATGCGGATCAGGGCCCGCTCGTCCAATTCTTCCAGCGTCGCCACCACGGGCAGCCGTCCCACGAACTCCGGAATGAGACCGTACTTGAGGAAGTCCTCCGGCTGCACTTTCGCCAGCAGATCCCCCAGGCGCACTTCGCTCTTGCCGCGCACTTCCGCGCCGAATCCCATCGATTTGCGGTTGAGCCGCTGCTCGATGGTCTGGTCCAGGCCGACAAACGCGCCCCCGCAGATGAACAGGATGTTGCTCGTGTTGACCTGGATGAATTCCTGGTGCGGGTGTTTGCGCCCGCCTTGCGGCGGAACGTTCGCCACGGTGCCTTCGATCAGTTTCAGAAGCGCCTGTTGCACGCCTTCGCCCGAAACGTCGCGGGTGATCGACGGGCTGTCGCTCTTCCGGCTGATCTTGTCGATCTCGTCGATGTAGACGATGCCGCGCTCCGCCCGCTCCACGTCGTAATCCGCCGCCTGCAGCAGCTTGAGGATGATGTTTTCGACGTCTTCGCCGACGTAGCCGGCTTCGGTGAGCGTGGTCGCGTCGGCGAGCGTGAAGGGCACGTCGAGATACTTGGCGAGCGTCTGGGCCAGGAGCGTCTTCCCCGTCCCGGTCGGGCCGACCATCAGAATGTTGCCCTTTTGGAGCTCGATGTCGTCGACTTCTTTTTCCTTGGAGGAAATCCGCTTGTAATGGTTGTGCACCGCCACGGAGAGAATCCGCTTGGCGCGCTCCTGGCCCACGACGTACTGGTCCAGGTGGTGCTTGATCTCGGCCGGCTTTTTCAGTCTCGACGAGATCTCCTCCTTGGCCTCTTCCCAATCCTCGGCGATGATGTCGTTGCAAAGGTTGACGCACTCGTCGCAGATGTAGACCGTCGGTCCCGCGATCAGCTTCCGGACTTCATCCCGGCTTTTTCCGCAGAACGAACACCGCAAATGTCGGTCCATCTTCTCCTGCTTGGCCATGCCTCCTCCTGTGTTACTTTTTGGCCGCGTCTTTTCCGTCGCCGGACTCCGCCGGCTTGACCATTTTCGGTGGTCGTGTGATGACCTCGTCAATAAGGCCGTACCGTTTCGCCTCTTCGCCGGACATGAAGTAGTCGCGTTCGGTGTCGTGCGCGATCTTCTCGATCGATTGTCCGGTGTGTTTCGCCAGGATCTCGTTCAGCCGCTCGCGGATCTTCAGGATCTCCCGGGCATGGATGTCGATCTCCGTGGCCTGGCCCTGAAAGCCGCCCAGCGGTTGGTGAATCATCACGCGGGCGTTCGGCAGGGCAAAGCGTTTGCCTTTCGTGCCGGCCGTGAGCAGCAGCGCGCCCATGCTGGCGGCCTGGCCCAGGCAGATCGTGTTGATCGGCGGCTTCACGTACTGCATCGTGTCGTAAATTCCCAGGCCGGCGGTGACGCTGCCGCCCGGCGAATTGACGTAGAGATTGATGTCTTTTTCCGGATCTTCCGCTTCGAGGAACAGCAGTTGCGCAATGATGAGGTTGGCAAACACGTCATCGATCGGCGCGCCCAAGAAAATGATCCGATCCTTGAGCAGGCGCGAATAGATGTCGTAGGCGCGTTCGCCTCGATTGGTTTGTTCCACTACGATCGGCACCAGCATGTCGTCAAATCCTTTCCGTGACGGCTGCGGCGGCCTTTGGGGCGGGCCGCCTTCCGCCCCTATCCTTGAATCACCGCATGGCGGTAGACGAAGTCCAACGCTTTGTCGGCCAGAATTCGTGCCCGCAGCTCCTCGATGGAATCCTGGCCCCCCGCTTGAATCATCTTCACGAGGTCGGCCATCGGGAGCCGAAGCTCCGTGGCGAGCCGCGACACCTCGTTGTTCAAATCCTCCTGGCTGACCGAGAGCCCCTCCTTCTCGGCGATCGCTTCGAGAATCAAGCCGATTTTGACCCGCCGATTGGCCTCGTCCCGGTGCTCCTCACGGATCTTTCTGATCTCCTCCGCTTCCACGGCGGGCGAGAGATCGGTGGCTTTGCCGCGCTGCCGTTCCTGCAGCTTTTGCCGCACGATGGCGTCGAGCTCCCGCTGAACGAGCGTCTCGGGAAGGTCGAAGTGATGCGTCTCGGCGAGACGCTTGAGGATCGTGTCTTTGTAGGACTCTTCGATGTCCTTCTTCAGGGCCTTTTCCATCTCGGCGCGCAGCTTGTCCTTGATCTCCTGCAGCGATGTATAGGGCCCGCAGTCTTTCGCAAATTCATCGTCGAGGGCCGGCAGAATCTTGCGCTTCACGCCTTTGACGGCGAGGCGGAACGTGACCGTCTTTCCGGCGACGCGCTGATCGGGGTGGCTGGCCGGATAGGCCTGTGGAATTTCGACGATCTCTCCTTCCGTCTTGCCGATCAAGTGGGCGTCGACGTCGATCCCCAGAATGGCGGCTTTCGATCCGATTCGATGGAGCTGGCCTTCCTTGGCGGTGCCTTCGAGCGGCGCGCCTTCCAAGAATCCTTCCATATCGACGACGGCGTAGTCCCCCTCCGCCAAAGCGGTGCCGGCCGGTGCGGCGTCGAGCCGCGCCTGTTGCTCGCGCAGGACCTCCAACGCGCGGTCCACCTGTTCGTCGGCCACCGTGCGTTTGTCGGGCTTGAGCGAGATGGGGTTCGGCGCCTTGTAATCGCGGAGCTCGATTTTCGGCTTGATCTCCACCGTGGCGGTGAAGGTGAACGGCGAATCTTTTTTGATTTTCACCCGCTCCAGCGGCGGGATTTCGACGAGCACCGGGTTGATGCCGGCTTGTTTGATGGCCCGATCATAGAAATCCGGCACCAGGCTCCGGATCACATCTTCTTCCACCGCTTTCGCATAGCGCTGCTCGAGAATGGCCCGCGGCGCTTTGCCCGGACGAAAGCCGGGGACCTGCACCTGGCGATTGAGCTCGGTATAGGCCCGTGAAAACCGTTGCGTCACCTCCTCGGCCGGCACTTCGATCTTCAGCGCCCGCTTCATCGGGCCGAGCTCGGTGACCTCCAGATTCATCGTCATAGATCCTTGTCCTTTACCCTGTGGCCGGCATCCCGGCGACGGTATCGTGGTGGTGGTGCGAGAGGGGGGACTTGAACCCCCACGGTTACCCACGAGATCCTAAGTCTCGCGCGTCTGCCAGTTCCGCCACTCTCGCACGGTGGGGATGTCCGCGGGGCTGTCGTGGTAGTGCCTGAGACAGCAAAAACACGCGATGTTGTACAGCTTTTGTACCGTCGGGAGTATCCAAGTGTCAACCCATACGACTGGTGGGTTTTGGTGCCAGCGACGCGGACGGCGCGCAGGTATTTCTTCTGGAGGAGGAGGGCGGATCTACGCGGGAGGAACCTGGGGCATGAGGTTTGCGGGTGGACGAGGTATAATGCCTACACATCTGTAAGAACTGGGTATGAGTCCTCTCACGATCCGGATTCATCCTCCCGTTCCGTTTATTCCTTTATGCGCGGTACGCCTTTCGTGAAGGAGGTGTGTATATGCGACAGCTATCCAAGCTGCTTGTCGTGATCCCCGCCGTCATGGGGATATGGGTCAACGCCGCTTCCGCCTACCGGGAATACTTCACGCCCGAACAAAAGACACAACTCGCCAAGATCCAGACGGTGCTCGTGGATGCGATCGCGTTGACCGACAAAGGCTCCGTCGATGCCGGCCCTCTCGCCGAAGTCGCCGCCCGCCGCCTCGGTGAATTGGGATACACCGTCGTGCAAGACAGCGGGAAGCCTCACGACGTCGTGTTTCGGGTGAAGTGCGAGCAACGTAAGACCTGGGAGGGCACGACGGCTTCCGGCGGCGACGCCGATCTGCCCGACGCCCCGTCCCGGCTCTGGAAAGGACCGGCGTGCCAGTTGACCTATCTGTTGGGCGGGATGAAGATCAAATGGCAAAAAGAAGTGCGCACCGATTTCGAGGACGCCGCCGCGGCCGCGCAAGCGGCGCAAGCCGGCGAGCCCGGTCCGTTCGCCATGGCAAAACTGAAAGACGTGCTGGAGAAGTACGAATTCCCGCTCCTGCTCACGGCCGAATGGGGGCAACCGGACCGCTTGCTGAAATTGCTCGACGCGCCGAATACGAGTCAGTCCCGCAAGATCAAGATCATGTCGCTCTTGGGCGAAATGCAGGCCGATGAAGCGCTGCCCAAGTTGAAAGAGGCGCTGAAAGATCGCGACCTGGCGAAACAGGCGCTGGTGGCGATGGGCAACCTCGGCAAAGACGGCATTCCCCTTCTCGTGGACATGATGAACACCGCGCCGCAAGTCGAAGTCCAGGCAGCGGCCGCCAAGGGGCTCGGGCAAATCGGCGGCATCCACGGCGATGCCTCGGTCGTTCTGCCGTTGCTCGCGAAATTGAACGACCCGAAAACCGACTGGGCCGTATTGACCGAGGTCGCCTGGGCGCTCGGGAAAATCCCCGATAAGCGGTCGATCCAGCCGCTCTACGACATCGACAAGAAGCTGCAAGCCATCCGCGACCCCGAGAACGTCCAATTGAAGAAGCTGAAAGAAGCCGTGTTCTGGGCCATCAAACAGTGCGATACATGGGATCAATACAGCTAGCCGTCGGTTGACATTCCTTCTCCTCCCTCCTATCGTGCTCCGAGCCGGCCATCACCGGCTCGGAGCCGCCCGTGTCAGCATCAAATGATGATCAGGCGCATGGGTATCGCCGGTCGACCACAGGAGGTAGGTATGAGACCATGTTCGCGCAGAAGATTCTTGGAAGTCACGGCCGCGACCGGCGGGGCGCTGCTTTTCGGGGATCTGATCAATCAGGTGCTCGGCTTGGACGGGAAGGCGCGCGCCGCCGGAGGCGAACCGATCAAGGTCGGCATCATCGATCCGCTGTCGAGCCCCTATAAAACGTCGTCCATCCATGACGTCCATGGCGCGAACGTCGCCGTCGATCTCTACAACAAGCGCGGCGGAGTGCTCGGCCGGCAAGTGGTGATCCTGGAGGCCGACGACGCCTCGAGTCCCGAGCAGGCCGTCAAGGCCGCGACCAAGTTCATCAAAGACGACCGCGTTGATTTTCTCATGGGCACGTTCAACGCCGATTGCGCGCTGGCCGTGTCCGAGGTGGCCAAGAAGGAGAACAAGCTCTTCATGGTCACCGCTTCGCATGAGCCGGCCCTGACGGGCGCGGCGTGCAACTCACACACGTTTGTCTTCATGCCGAACGCCGTCATGCTGGCGAAGGCTGTCGTGCCGCAACTCGCCAAAGCCTACGGGACGCGATGGTACATGCTCACGACCGGCACATTGGACGGCAAGGCGATGGCGCAGGCGATCGTGGCGGCGGGGCAGGCGCATGGCGTGGAGTTCGTCGGCGAGGCGCTCCTGCCGTTCGGCGCGACGGATTTTACGTCGGCGTTGACGGCGGCGAAAGACAAACATCCGACGCTGCTCGTCCTCAATCTCTACGGCTGGGATCTGGTCAATGCCTTGAAAGGCTATACCAAACTGGAGTTGGCCAAAGACAAAATCGGCGTGGGCGGCTTGATCGGCGGCGAGCAGATCGGGCGGCCGCTGGGCTATGCGAACAACGCGGGCGTGTGGGGGCTCATCTGGGATCCCAAGATCAACACAGACGGTTCCAAGCGGTTCATTCAGGGCGTCATCGACAAGTACAACCATACGCCCACGTCCCGCTGCTATCTCGGCTATGCCGCGATGATGCAAATCCTCGAAGCGGTGCGGCGTGCCGGAACGACTGATACCGCCGCAGTCATCAAGGCCTTGGAAGGGCATGAGTTCGACGGGTTGAAAGAAGGCCGCTCGTACTTCCGTGCGTGGGATCACCAACACGTGCAGGATGTGCTGGTGGGGGAAGCGTTCGGCAAGGAGATGGGACTCGGTCACTATAAGATTCTGGCGACCGTCCCGGGAGACGCGGTCGCCGGCACGGTCGAACAGAATACCTGCAAGCTCTAAACAGGGACCCGGCGGGGGATCGTTTATGACGTGCCCCCGCTCTTGTTCGCGACTCGACGCTTACTTCGTCACCCGCACTTCGACGCGGCGATTCTTGGCGCGTCCCGCGTCCGTCGTGTTCGCCATCACCGGTCTCGTGTCCGCGTAGCCGTGGATTTCGGCGGCGGCGAGGCCGCCCTCCGTCAGGGCCAGCGCCGCGTTCGCGGCCCGCGCTTCCGACAGTTCCTTGTTGCTGGGGAATTTCTTCTTCAACTCGCTGCGGATGGGCCGATTGTCGGTATGGCCGTCCACCGCGACCTTGTACTCCGGGAAGTCCTTCAAAATCGATCCGACCTGCTTGAGCGCTTCGGCGCCGGCCGGCTTGAGCTGGTCTTCCCCGGAGCCGAAGAGATAGCCGGACGCCAGGTTGATCAAGAGCCGCTCGTTGTTCAGATCCACCATGATGTTGCCCTTGTCGATCTGCGGCCGCAACGCTTTGATCAATCCCCGCTGGGCTTCCTTCAATTTCGCCATTTCCGCGGAGAGATCGCCACGCAGCCCGGACAATTCCTTGTCGCGCTCGGCCAGTTGCCGTTCGCGTTCGGCGAGGCGCTGCTTGGTCGCCGCCAGTTCCATGGCTAGAGTCTCCTTTTCGCCGGATATCCCTTGCAGGCCGGCAAGTTGTGCTTCGAGGGACGCTGCACGCTGCTCGGCGGCCGACAAGTCCGCCGCCAGTCTATCCCTCTCTCCCGAAGCGGTCAGAAGGCCCGAAGCCTCAGAGTGCGCTGCGGCAAGCTGCGCTTCCAGCTCCGCGTTCCGCTGTTTGGTCGCCGCGAGATCGGCCGCCAGCCGATCTTTGTCTCCCGCCGCTCCGCTCAAGGCCGCGAGTTGGGCTTCCAGGTCCGTGTTTCGTTGTCTGGCGGAAGCCAACTGTTGTTCGAGATCGTTCGCATGTTGTTGCGCCCGACTGAGGTCTCCCTGCGCGGAAGACAGTTGCCCGGCGAGCCGCGCGGAATCTCCGGCTGCGGAGCGAAGCGCGGTCAGGTCGCGGTCGCGGTCGGCGAGCTGCCGCTCGAGATCGCTCACACGGCCGCTCAGGGCGCCCGTCTGTTTCCGCGCCGCGTCCAGTTCGTCGGCCAGGCGCTGCCGCTCCCGTTCCAATGCTGCGAGCCGTGCGGCCATCTCCGCAGAGGCTTTGTCGGCGTCCCATTGATGACGATGGCGGTATTCGTACCCTCCGTCGCAACAGATGGCGGTTTTATCCCAGGTGGAACAACCGGCGACACCAGCCAAGGTGGCCGCCAGGATCGAAGTGGTGATTCGCTTCATGAGCGTCTTCTCCTTGTTGAGTGATGAGCGACGAAGCCGTTAGACGGCGGAGGTGCAATGCGCGCACTTGCTTGCATTGATGGGAATGGTCGACAGGCAATGGGGGCAGTCTTTGGTCGTGGGAGACCCGGCAGGCGGCTGCTTTTTGAAGCGGTTGACCTGCTTGACCAACAGAAAGATGACGAACGCGATGATGATGAAGTCGAACACCGTCTGCAGAAACACGCCGTAGTTCAGTGTCGGCGCACCCGCCACCTTGGCGGCGGCGAGCGACGGCTGGGGCGTTCCTGATAGATTGATGAAGAGACTGGAGAAATCGACGTGCCCCAACAACAGGCCCAGCGGCGGCATCAGCACATCGCTGACGAGCGACGAGACGATTTTTCCGAACGCGGCGCCGATGATGACGCCGATGGCCATGTCCAACACGTTGCCTCGCATGGCGAAGTCCCTGAACTCTTTCAACATAACCCCTCCTTGCAAGGATGGCAGGTGAAGTGCGCGTGCTATCGCTTCCGAGTGGTATCGAAGCTGTACCCCAGCGTGATGAGATACAAATTGTCCGTATCTCCCGTGCCCGGCGCAGGGCGGCTGTTGTACCGCGTGGTGATCTGGAAGCTGCTGACGAAGCCCTCGATCAGTTTGAACCGCACGCCGTTGTCCATCGTCAGATAGTAATCGCTGAAATCTTCGAGGGACGGGTAAAATTCGTCGAAGTGGTACAGCGTGATGCGGTCATCCCACAGCGGCCAGTTGAATTTTACGGACCAGCGGCCGCGGAACGAACTGGTGTCGGGCGCCGTGCGAAAATCCTCGTTGAAGTAGGAGAGACCGGCCTCCGCGTACAGGCTCATGCTTTTCAGGATGCCGCCGAAGTCGCCGACGTCGATGATCTGATAGCCGGGCCCCGACGCCAGCGCCGTCCGCATCTTGAGATCTTGAAAGCGGTCGTTTTCAAAGTAGGCGGAGGCGAACCAGAAGAGCCGCTTCGTGATGAAAAAGTCCAGTTTGGTCGTGACGCGAGCGTTGCGCGCGATCAGCGTATCGGCGTTGTCGCCGTAGACGTATCGTCCGTTGATCGTCAGCCGCAACTGCTCGCTCCGGGCCACGAAATCCCCGAGGAGGCTGGCGTTCCGCAGCTGGCTGTTGCCCGTCGTTTGAGAGAAGCCGCCCGTGAGGGCGCCGATGTAAATGATGGGCCGTTGAATCAGCGGATTGACGGCCGTCACGGACTCCATCGGCACGGACAGGGTTCCCTGCATTGGCTCGACCGTGAGGCGCAACGTCCCCGCCGCGCCCTCTTCCACCGTCCCGACAAGAACGGTGCCTTCTTTGAGATGGAAAGGAAGCGGATGCGAAATCCGAAGCATACGGACCTCCGCCCATTTCACTTTGATCATGTCGGCGGCGGCGGGAGATTGGATGTGCAGGAGGCCACCGCTCATTTCAATCACTTCGCCCATGATCACGCTGCCGTCCTTCAACGTCACCACATCGACGTGGGTTGGCTCCGCGGCGGACACGGATGCCATGCTGTGCAACCAGAGCGCTGCAACCAACCACATGAGCCAGTTCATGTCGCCAAAACCTCCTCGACAGCCTCGGTAAATACCTAGGGCTGTTTGACCTTAGGTTGAGGGTCTATAGCCGAAACGTGCTGGCACTAGCAAGGGCCTAGCCAGGCACACGTTGATCGGAACGGAGCGTCGGGACAGACGGGCGGATCACCGAGCAGGGATTCCCGGGACTGATGCACGGCCACTCCGGCTGAGTCATGCCTAGAAGCGGCGGAGGCGCCGGCACCCTATCGGCCGAAGAGGCCTTTGAGCAGTTCTTTCCCCTGCTGCTTCAAGTCTTCCGGTTTCGTGGTGCCTTTCAGCAGCCCGCCGACGGCTTCCTCGACCTTCTTCTGGACCTGTTCCTGCACCTTGCCGGTCATGCTCTTCATGTCGAGCCCGTAGGAAGGCGCTTGGACCGTTCCCGTCACGGTGAGGGGCAGCGTGACCCGCCCCTCTTTCATCGCCAGCTTGATCACCGGAGAGGCGCCGGCCAGTTGTTGACTCAGCTCCTGCGAGAGGTGAAGGTTGAGGGCCAGATTCAACCGTTGATCAAATCCGATCGTGCCGCCGCCGGTCGCTTGAAAGTCGTGACTGTCCATCAGCAGGCGCTCCACGATGACAAGGCCTTGCTTGACGGTCAGATCGGTTTCGATCGTCGAAAAGGCCGTTGCTTTTGGATTGTCGATGGCGATGCCGGCGATCTTGAGGATCGCGACGGCTTCCTGCAGCAAATTCACGCCTTCAATCTTGCCGTCCTTGACGGCGATCCGTCCTGTCCCCTCCAAGGCTTTGGTCAGGTCCGGCATAGTGAAGCCGCGGCCGCGCAACGCCAGGTCGGCTCCGGCCGTGCCGGTGAGCGAAACCTGTGTCGCGGCGACGGCATCCAAGGCAGGACCCAATTGCAGCCCCTGGACCGCCGCCGTAGCCTCGAAGGGCGGCGCGTCGGCTCCGCTCGTGAGCTTACCCTTGGCCGTGACCTGCCCGTCGAAAAGCCGGAAGGAGAGCCCCTGCAGCAACACATCCTGGCCCCGAGCTTCCGCGGCGACGTGCAGGTCCTTCACTGAGACCGGCTTCTGCAACGGCAGTGCAATCGGCAGCTCGGCGGTATTGATGTCCGCCGAGCTAATACTGATACTGGCATTGCGCCCCGCCGTCTTCCCTGTGATGGCGAATGTCGTCTTTCCCACCGCCAAGCTAAGATCGATGGCGTCGAGATCGGTCGTCTCTTTGAGCGGGCCGAAATGGCCGTCCAGTGTCACGGGCGTGTTCAACGGCTGCACCAGCGTGTCGAGATGCAGCGTCGGCGTCTGGCCGAGCCGAACAGAAGTCAGCAACGCATCCACGTCCTGCAGGACGTACTCGGTTTGCTTCGGGGTCGAGAGATCGCGATAAGTCAGTGTCCCGCCATCAATGGAAACACGATCCACCGCCAACAAGCCGAGGATTCTCAACGGGCCTTCAGTCGACGGGATGGGAGCGCGCGAGGGAGTCTCGGGCGCCGGGACGCCGGGCCGCCCGATGGTGGCGATGTTCAATACACCGCGCTGGTTTTTTACCACCGTAATGACCGGTTCGCGGAGGGTGATCTCTTCCACCTCCACCCGGCCGCTCAGCAGCGGCAGCAGTTGGACGCCGACATGCAGTGACGCGAGAGAAGCAAACGGGCCGGACCCGAAGGCCGGATCGTCCAATACGGTGAATCGGCCGACGCGGGCGCCGATGCGCGGCCAGATCGTCAGGCGGATCTCTCCAATGTCAATCTTACGGTTGAGCGCCGCTTCAATCGCCGGCTTGTACCGGTCTTGATACCGGCTCAGATCGATCAGGAAGGGCAGCGCCAGGATCGCGCCGAGGATCAGCACGAGAACAACGACGAGTCCGATCACGATCTTCATTCGGCACCTCCCTTAGTGGCGGTCAGTATAGGAACGAGCCGAGAGAGGGTCAACCGCTGGAGGAGCCGGTCCAGTCCGCGCGCACTCTGCGTCCGTCGCCTTGCCGCTCCAAAATCCGGCGTGCTAAGATGCCTTTTCTTCTGACGATCGACGCGGAGAGGTGCGAGAGTGGACGAATCGACATGCTTGGAAAGCATGCGTCCCGGCAACGGGACCGTGGGTTCGAATCCCACCCTCTCCGCCAAACAGCGCTCGCTCGTGTCGGCGAGCCAGGCAAAAGGAAAAAGCTAAACGGTAAACGCAGGCGGTTTCGAAGAGAGGGTGGGATTCGAACAGGGGGCCCGCGGGGGAAATATCCCCCGCGTGGGGAGCGTACGAGGGGGCTGGCCCCCTCTGTAGGAGCGCGAACAGCGCGACGTCGAATTCCCACCCTCTCCGCCAAACCAAGCGTGCGCGACCGCGAGCCCTTGTAATGTTCTTGGCGAGCGGATAAAGCACCGTAAGTGTTTTAGGGGCTGGGCCCTGTGCAACAGAACCCTGTGAACCCCGCCAGGTCCGGAAGGAAGCAACGGTAAGCAGAACGTTTTGTGTGCCGCAGGATCACCTGGCCCCACTTGCAAAAGAAGTGACGAGTGATGGGTGACGAGTGATGAGCGAATGCGGGCGGATACGCCTAGAACTTCTGTAATCTTCACTCATCACGCATCACTGTTTTTATGGACTACCAAGTTTCCGCCCGCAAATACCGGCCCGGCACGTTCGTCGACGTCATCGGCCAGCCCCACGTCGTCCAGACATTGATGAACGCGGTCGATACCAAGCGGATCGCCCATGCTTATCTCTTTTCAGGCACGCGCGGCGTCGGCAAGACGACCGTGGCGCGCATTCTGGCGAAGGCGCTGAACTGCGAACAGGGCCCGACCGGCCGTCCCTGCAACATGTGCGTGAACTGCCAAGAGATCACCCAGGGCAACTCGGTCGATGTCATCGAAATCGACGGCGCGTCGAACACCAGCGTGGACGACGTCCGGGAGATCCGCGAAAACGTCAAGTTCACTCCCTTTCGCGGGCAGTACCGCGTCTACATCATCGATGAAGTGCACATGTTGTCCAACTCGGCCTTCAACGCCCTCTTGAAGACCTTGGAAGAGCCGCCGCCGCACGTGGTCTTCATCTTCGCGACGACCGAAATCCACAAGATCCCGGCCACCATCCTCTCCCGGTGCCAACACTACAACTTCCGCCGGATCGCCCGCGCGGAGATTATCGAGCGTCTGCGCCACGTCGCCGATCAGGACGGCTTGACCATCGAGCCCCGCAGCTTGACGGCGCTGGCTCGGGCCAGCGAAGGCAGCATGCGCGATGCGTTGAGTTTGCTCGATCAGGCCGTGGCATTCGGAGGCAAGACCGTCGGCCATGCCGATCTCGAAGTGTTGCTGGGAGCCGTTCCGCTCGAGTTGGTAGGCGGGATGATACGCGCCATTCTGGCGCAGGACAGTCCCGCCGCCTTGGCCGTGCTGGCGAAGGTGTTGGATCAAGGTCACGATCTGAAGGCGTTCTGTGCAGAGATCGTCGAGCACCTGCGCAATCTGTTGGTCGCGTCCGTCGTGCCCGCCGCCGATCTGGGCGGCTTGGTCGAAACTTCGGAAGAGGATCTGCGACAACTCGCCGCTGAAGCCACGGCCCTGCCCCCCGAGCGCTTTCAGGATCTGTTGACCATCTTCGCCCAGGCGGAAGATGCCCTGCGCTTGAGCGCCCATCCTCGCTTCGTGCTAGAAGCGGCGGCCGTGCGCGCCACGCGGGTGTCGCAAACGCCCGATGCATCCGTGCGACCTGCTGCTCAAGCAGCCTCGCCCCCTCCTGCTCAAAAGACTCCTGCGAAGGGCGAGCCGGTCAAAACGGAGGCCGCGCTGACCCCCACTCCACGACCTACAACGCCGCCGGTTTCCAAGACCGTCTCGCCCGCCGCCCCTGCGGCTGGCCAGAAGGCGGTTTCGAAGCCGCCCGAGACTCCGAAGTCGGCAGCGGGTGCCGTGGCACCGCCGGCGTCTGTGCCGGCCGGTACCGCCACGATCGCTGCGCCGACGTTGGATTGGGAGTCGGTGCAGGAAGAAGTGGCCGCGGCCTACCCGAATATCGCTCCGTTCCTCGAAGCCGGTCGATTCGTCGGCCTCGAAGGCGGGGTGGTGACGATCGGGTTTGCGAAGCAAGTGACGTCGGCGCGGGCCATGTTGGAGAAAGAGGACAATCTGAAGACGTTGGCCAAGCTCTGTGAACGACAGACGGGGCATTCGATGCGGGTCCGAGTCGTCGAGCTCTCGGACACGGATTCTGCGGGGCCGACGATGGCGCAGATCCGGGCCGCCAAGGAACAGGACCAGCGGCTTGTGCTGTTCGACCGCGTGCGGTCGAATCCGGTGGTGAAGCAGGCCCTCGAAATGTTCGGCGCGGAGTTGGCCGACGTCCGAACCGTGCCCCAGAAGGAGGCGGAATGAAAAATCCCTTCGGCAATATGAGCAACATTCTGAAGCAAGCGCAGGCCATGCAGGAGCAGATGGCCAAGATCCAGGAACAGGCGGCTTCCAAGACCGCCAGCGGCACGGCGGGAGGCGGCATCGTCACGGTGACGGCGAACGGCGCCATGCAGATTGTCGGCGTGGCGATCGATCCGGAAGTCGTCAAAAGCGGCGATGTGGAGATGCTGCAAGATCTGGTGGCGGCGGCGACGAACGACGCGCTGCGCAAAGCCAAGGAGTTGATGGAAGGGGAGATGAAGGCGCTCACCGGCGGCCTGAAGATTCCCGGGTTGATGTAGCCGTCGAGCCATGAGCCTCCCGGGGATTCGCAGTTACTGACATATGGCGGTCGATCAACAGGGATTGCTGGCCCGACTGGTTAAAGAACTGGTTCGCCTTCCGGGCGTCGGGCAAAAAAGCGCGCAGCGGCTGGCCTTTCATCTCTTGAAGGCCGAACGGGAGGACGCTTTGCGCCTCGCCGATGCGATCCGGGCGGTGAAGGACGGCCTCGCCTTCTGCCGGCAATGCCGCAACATCGCCGAGGGGGAGCTCTGCGAATTTTGCCTGGACCCCAAACGGGACCGGACCAAGATTCTGGTCGTCGAGGAACCCAGCACGCTCTACGCGGTGGAGCGGGCCGGCGCGTACCGCGGCCTCTATCATGTGCTGCTCGGCGCGCTGTCGCCGCTTGACGGCGTCGGTCCGGGCGACATTCGGGCCGAAGAACTGGTCGAGCGCGTGAAAGCGGGCGGCGTGGAGGAGGTGATTCTCGCCACGAATCCGACGATCGAGGGCGAAGCGACCGCGATTTACCTGACCCGGCAGCTCAAGCCGTTCGGCATACGCGTCAGCCGCATCGCCTATGGCATCCCTGTCGGGATGGATATCGAGTATGCGGACGAAGTGACGCTCCTGAAATCGATCGAAGGCCGGCGGGATTTGTAACCGGCCCGGCTTCTCCTCCCGTTGACCCTCTCTTCCGCGTCCTGTTATAGTCGCGCCTCGTTCGGCATTCACTCCGTCGTCGACTATGGCAACAAAGGCACGTGCGTCGTCCAAACGGGCCGCTTCGACGAAGCCCTCCACTCCGCTTTCCGTTACCCGAACCAACGCGAAGCAGTCGGCCGGCAAGAAAGCCAAATATCCCGATATCCGCCGGGATCTCGAGCGTCAGCGGGCGGCCATCCTCGATGAGGTGGGCGATGCGCTGACGAAGCGATCCGGCCAGGAGGCGTTCCCCGACGTGAGCGATCAGGCGTCGGCCGAAATGGACCAGAATTTCTCGATGCGGATCCGCGAGCGCGAGCAAAAGTTGCTCAAGAAGATCGAAGAAGCCCTGGAGCGGATGAAATCCAACACCTATGGCATCTGCGAGCGCTGCGGCGGCGAGATCCCGTACAAACGCCTCAAGGCCCGTCCTGTCACGACCCTCTGCATCGAGTGCAAGACTCTCCAAGAGCAGGAAGAACGAGCCCGTCGGTAATTTGCTGGCGGGCCTTCAAAAGTGCAGAGCCACGCCGCCCACCACATGTCCGGTGGCGATGGTATAGCGCTCCTTGTAATCCGAGGGAAGGCCGAGTCCGGCAAAATTAAATGAATGCCATGCCTGCGTCCATTTGAACTCGCCGAAGACCGCCAGGTTTTTGACCAGAAAGATTTTAGCACCGACAAGACCTTGAAAAGCCGGCGAATAGCTTGTTTCTCGGTGCCCTGTGCTCGACTCGGTTAAACGTGCCCGTTGGACGCCTCCCCCTATCCCTACATAGGGATACCATCGCCCTTGCGGCATGTCCGTTGTGGCCCATATGGGATAGCGGAAGAGCAAATTCACGGCCAGTTGGTTCACTGCAAACTCACTGGTACTCCCGAACGTCATCGCGCCGAGCGGCAACCCGCTCATTTTGCCTACGCCCTCCCCCGGAACAGTCTGAGGTTGGAGGTCAGCCGTAAAACTGGTCCAGTCCAGTTCGACGCCGATCTGGGGCTGCCAACTAAGCCGTCTGGGTAAGTACCAGGCAGTGAGCTTGGCGCCAAAGGAGTCAGAGTTATCGAAGTTGAGGCCGATCGCTTTCGCGTCGACCGGTTCGAACCCCGCCGGCGTGATGGCGTAATTGAATCTCGCCGTAGTATTGGCGTGATAAGCCCGCCCACCGAACGCTCCGAACGAAAACTCCCACTTACGCTCGGCTTGCGCTTCGTTCAAGGGCAGGGCGGTCAGCAATGCGGCAAGCAACGGGGCACAGATCAACGCGCGGCGCATAACTCCTCCCTCTTCTATGGTTAGCAAGACAAATAGCAAGCTATCAGAGGGGAAGCTGAATGGCCTAAGGAAATGTGTTTGTGTGCAAGCGGGAAACGGCGAGGGAAACATCAACGCTTCAGGAGTTTGATGCGCTCGCGGACATGGGCGGCTCGCGCCTCTTCGTCGGGATTGCCTTCCACCAGCGCGAGGAATGTCTCGTATTCGGCGAGGGCGCGTTTGGGATTAGTCGGCTCGTAGGCTTCGGCGAGATTATAGCGGGCGACGGCATAGTTGGGCCGCAGGGTGACGGCCCGTTCGAAGAGGCCCAACGCGGCCGCCTTGTCGCCCATCTTCTCATGGACGGTCCCGAGATTGTTCAACACCTCGGGAATATTCGGCCTGATCGCCAAGGACTGAAGCATTTCCGCCTTCGCCTTCTCGAGCTCACCTTTCGCTTCCCACGCCAGTCCGAGCTTATGGTGCGCCTCCGCCAGCCACACTTTGTTGGTAAAGCCGCCGGCGATCGCTTTCTGATAGGCGTCGGCGGCGATGTCGTAGTTCTTGTCGCCGCAATAAGCCAGTTGCGCCGCTTGTCCGCGCGCGAATTGCTGCAGCGAGACGAACGGCTCCCTGTCTTCGCTGCCCTGACTCTCGACCGTCCGGCCGCCCGCGCCGCCGGACGGATTCCGCAAGCGATCCAAAAATTCTCGGCGATACGGCGAGAAAAGCCGGACATACGGGTCGATCGTGAAAGAGGCCGCGAGCAAGATCGGCCGTTCCCGCGACCCGGTGACCAAATATTGCGTGGTGCTTTTTTCGTCGCCGGTTTCGAACAACGCGCTGGTGTCCATGTTGGCTTTGGTCGCCAGTTGCGCCACCGTCAGATAAAACTCGAGCGAAGGCTTGAGTTGCGAGAGGGTGCGCCGCAGCACGGGATAAGGCGTCAGATCCAGACCCTGCGGGAACGTGAAGAGGGCCCCGACCAAGCGGCCGTCTTCATCGAAGAAATAGGACTCGTCGGCATGGGAGGCGCTCTGGGCTTGCTGGATACGAATTTCCTGCCCGCTTCCCCACGCGCGTCCCGCTTTCGGAGCCGCGGGGAGTTTGGCATGGAAGTCTGCCGTGCGCTCGCACAGGGCCGATTTTAACAGCGTCAGGTCGCTTTCCGACGGCGGCAAATCGGGCCGCACGGATGCGGTGCCGCATCCGGAGAGCAGCGCGAGCGCCAGCATGGCGCGGCACGAGGAGGCGAGATTCGCAAACGCACGGCTCATATGGGCGTAGGACGACGGGGGATTTTCAAACCATACACGATTTGATGGGGGCAATGCGAAGGGAGAAACACGAAGGCCCGCTTCACGAGGAGACAGCGGGCCTTGCAGAAGATCACACGGGCTTACCGGCGTTGCTGATCGACCATCGCGTCTTCAGGGGTGTAGCCGAACAGATAGGGGAACGTGCCGGCGAGTGTGTAGAGCGGCCGGTTAATCGCGTAGTCGAACGCATGTCCGATCGGGTGGAGAAGAAAACCGAGCCAGCGAAAGGGATTGTCGTAGACCGGCGAGGCCGCAGCCGGATCGGAATAGACCAGCGCCGTGCTGTCCATCACGTTATAAATGCTGGTCGGGGGGGTATATTCGCGGTCATCCGGATACGCGCCTTGCTGGGAAGTTGTCCCGCAGCCCGAAGCCAGAACAGCCATGATGACGACAGCCAATGCGTACGACGTTACTCTCATACCGAACCTCGCTTGTTGTGGTCCACCGTTACGCCGGCGTTCCTTCAAGACAAATACAGGGGAAGTGTAGCCGACATCCGAACATCTGTCCAGAAACCGGAGGGTTTCACCTGCCTTAAGGAAATCGGTTTGAAGGGCCGCCGCTGGAGGGGGGGTGGTGGGCGATACAGGTATCGAACCTGTGGCCTCTTCCGTGTGAAGGAAGCGCTCTACCACTGAGCTAATCGCCCACGCCAGCGGAGTCTAGCACGGCGTTGCGAAACGGAGCAACACGGACCTCCCGCCCGCCTCTGCCTTGACTTCCCCAAAACACGGTTTCTAGAATGAGCCCTTCTATTTTTCCCCGCAAGGAGCACGGGTCTATGAGAGATGACGTGGTCATCGTGGGCGGTGGTCTGGCCGGCTCGGAAGCGGCCTGGCAGGCCGCCAACCGGGGCGCGAAGGTGACACTCTATGAGATGCGTCCCAAAGAGATGACGCAGGCCCATAAGACGGGCGGCTTGGCCGAGCTGGTCTGCTCCAATTCGTTGGGATCTAGGGACCCGCACAACGCGCCGGGAATTCTGAAAGAGGAAATGCGCCGCCTGGGGTCCTTGATTATCGCCTCCGCGGAGCAGGCGCGGGTTCCCGCCGGATCGGCGCTGGCCGTGGATCGGGATCAATTTTCGCTGGCCGTCACACGCGCGCTCGAAAGCCATCCGAATATCCGGATTGTGCGCGAAGAAATCGCCGGGATCCCGAGGGACTGCCTGTGCATCATCGCGACCGGTCCTTTGACGTCCGAGAAGCTGTCGGACGCCATCCGCCAGGTTACGCAGTCCCAGCATCTCTACTTCTTTGACGCGATCTCGCCGATCGTCGACGCGGATTCGATCAACATGGATATCGCCTTCCGCGCCTCCCGCTACGACAAGGGCGGCGACGATTATCTGAATTGTCCGATGACCGAGGAGCAGTACAATCGGTTTTACGATGCACTCATGGCGGCCGAAAAGGTGCGGCCGAAGGAATTCGAAAAAACGCCGTACTTCGAGGCCTGCATTCCGATCGAAGTGATGGCCGAGCGCGGCCGGCAGACCATGCAGTTCGGGCCGCTCAAGCCGGTCGGCCTGGAAGACCCGAGGACCTGCATCCGGCCCTACGCCGTCGTTCAATTGAGGACCGAGAACGTCCACCGCACCTGCTACAACTTAGTCGGCTTTCAGACCAAGTTGACCTACCCGGAGCAGAAGCGCGTATTCCGCATGATTCCCGGCTTGGAGCAGGCGGAGTTTCTGCGCTACGGCAGCCTGCATCGCAACACCTTCATCAACTCGCCGCAACTGCTGCTGAACACCCTGCAATTCAAAGCGCGCGGCACATTGTTTTTCGCCGGGCAGTTGGTGGGCGTGGAGGGCTACACCGAGTCGGCCGCGATGGGCGGGCTCGCCGGCATCAACGCGGCGCGCGCGTTGGCGGGGTTGCCGCTGGTCAGCCCGCCGCCGACGACGGCGCACGGGTGTCTGGTGGCGCACATCGCCCTGTCGGACCCGCGCCATTTTCAGCCGATGAACACCAACTTCGGCCTCTTCCCTCCGCTGGCGACCGCGCCCAGGGACAAAGAGAAGAAGCGCCGCATGATCGCCGAACGGGCCTTAGAGGACTTCGAATCATGGAAGGCGCGATCGGGGCTTTCGTGAATTTTCTCCAAGTGGAGCGCAACGCGTCGCCGGAAACCGTCCGGAATTACCGGTCCGATCTCCGCCAACTGGCCTCGTTCCTTCACCAAGGCCGGCCGGCCGGCGACTCCCTCAACCCCGATCACGTGACGGCTCAGGATCTCCGACGCTATCTGCATTGGCTCGATCGGCAGGGCGAAAAGGCCTCGTCGCTCGCGAGAAAGTTGGCGTGTCTGCGGAGTTTCTATCGGTTCCTCGTCCGTGCACGGGTCGTGCAGTGGAATCCTGCCGAGGACATCCGCAGTCCCAAATTGCCGAAAGCCCTTCCCCGGGTGCTCACGAAAGACGATGCCGGCGCTCTCATGGAGTCGCCGTCCGGATCGTCGCCGTTGTCCCTACGGGATCGCGCGGTGCTCGAAACGCTGTATTCGACGGGCGCGCGCGTCAGCGAGGCGGTCGGGATGAATGTGGCCGATCTGGACGCCGCTGAGGGACTGGCGCATTTGCGCGGCAAGGGGCGCAAGGAGCGGGTGGTACCGATCGGGGATGTCGCGCTGCAGGCCATTCAGGACTATCGCCGGTCGTTACAGCCGTCCGCGCGTCACCGGGAGCGGTCCGCGCCGCTCTTCCTCAATCATCGAGGAGGGCGTCTGACGACGCGCAGCGTGGCGCGGATCGTGGCGAAGTACTCCAGCCGTCTGGCCGGCGGCGCCGTGAGCCCCCACGCTCTCCGGCATTCGTATGCGACCCATTTATTGGATGAAGGCGCGGATCTGCGGTCCATTCAGGAAATGCTGGGCCATGCCTCGCTGAGCACGACGCAAAAATACACGCACCTGGCTGCTGATCAACTCATGGCTGTCTATGACCGCGCCCATCCAAGGGCCAAAACCGGGGCCGGATCGCGGGCCAAGAAAGACCAGCCGCCGTCATGAGGATTCGGTCCACCACCATTCTCGGTGTGCGGCGCGACGGCCGGGTGGCCATGGGGTGCGACGGGCAGGTCACGGTCGGCACCACGGTGATGAAGCACAACGCGAAAAAGCTCCGCCGCCTGCATCACGATCAGGTGCTGGCCGGCTTCGCGGGCGCCACCGCGGACGCGTTCACGCTCTTCGAGAAATTCGAGAGCAAGTTGGAAGAGCATCGCGGGAATTTGACCAGGGCCGCGGTGGAGCTCGCCAAAGACTGGCGGACCGACCGGGTGCTGCGGCGTCTGGAAGCGCTGCTGGCCGTCGCCGGCCGGGAGCACTCCTTCATCATCTCGGGCACCGGCGACGTCGTGGAGCCGGAAGACGGGATCTTGGCCATCGGATCTGGCGGCCCCTATGCGTTGGCCGCGGCCCGGGCGCTGCTCCATCATTCAGCGCTCGACGCCGCGACGATCGTCGCCGAGTCGATGAAGATTGCCGGCGGCATCGACATCTATACGAACGAACAGATCATCGTCGAGGAATTACGAGGATAACCGTATCGTGGAATCGCGTACGCCAGATATCGGCCAGCTGAACGTCAACAGCCTGACACCGCGCCAGATCGTGGAGGAGCTGAATCGGTATGTGATCGGGCAGAAGGACGCGAAGCGGATGGTCGCGATCGCGCTCCGGAACCGCTGGCGCCGCCAACAGCTGTCGCCCGATCTGCGCGATGAGGTCATGCCGAAGAACATCATCATGATCGGGCCGACCGGCGTCGGTAAAACGGAAATCGCCCGGCGGCTCGCCAAGCTGGCGCAGGCCCCCTTCATCAAAGTCGAGGCGTCGAAGTTCACCGAGGTGGGCTATGTCGGGCGCGACGTGGAGTCCATCGTCCGTGATCTCACCGAGCTCGCGATCAACATGGTGAAGACGCAACGCCTCGAAGTCGTACAGCAAAAGGCCGAACAGCAGGCCGAGGAGCGGCTGCTCGACCTGCTCTTGCCGCCGCCCCCGCCGAGGCCTGGCTTCTTCGACACTGCGGGCGATGCGGCCGCCCAGGCGCCGGCGGATACCCCTGACACCACCCGGTCCAAGCTCCGCTTGCAACTCCGCGAAGGGAAGCTCGACGAGCGCACGGTCGAAATGGAGGTCAAGGAGCGAACCCTCCCGGTCGGCGTGATTTCCAACGTCGGCGGGCTCGACGAGCTGGAAAGCAATCTGCGCGACATGTTGGGCGGCATGTTCCAAGGCAAAAAGAAGAAACGCCCGATGAAAGTGCCGGAAGCGTTGAAGCATCTCGCGCAGGAGGAAGCGCAGAAATTGATCGATATGGATGACGTGGTGCGCGAAGCGATCACCAAAGTGGAGCAGACCGGCATCGTCTTTCTCGACGAGATCGACAAGATCGCCGGGCGGGAACGGACCATGGGGCCGGACGTCTCCCGTGAAGGCGTACAGCGCGACCTGCTGCCGATCGTTGAAGGGTGCACGGTCACGACCAAACACGGGCCGGTGGCCACCGACCATATCCTCTTCATCGCCGCCGGCGCGTTCCACGTCGCGAAACCGTCGGACCTCATTCCGGAGCTCCAGGGCCGGTTCCCCATCCGCGTGGAGCTGAGCCCCTTGTCGAAAGAGGATTTTGTGCGTATCCTCACGGAGCCGAAGGGCGCCCTGGTGCGGCAGTATCAGGCGCTGCTGGCGACCGAGGGGCTGACGGTCGACTTCTCCAAAGAAGGCGTGGAGGAAATCGCCGACATCGCGGTGCAGGTGAACGACCGGACGGAGAATATCGGGGCGCGGCGCCTCTTCACGATCATGGAACGGCTGCTCGAGCAGATCTCGTTCGAAGGGCCGGAGTGGCCGGACAAGCGCATGGAGATCACCGCCGGCTATGTTCGGGAACGTTTGAAAGACATCGTGAAGGACCAGGATCTGAGCCGCTACATTCTTTGAGCGATCAGCGTGTGGGCCTGATTGCTGACAGCCGAGAGCTGACAGCGAGGAGAAACGCATGAACCGACTCATCAAAAAAGCGAACGTCCTGATCGAGGCCCTGCCCTACATCCGGACGTTCCGCGGCAAGACCGTGGTCGTGAAGTACGGCGGCCATGCGATGACCGACGCCTCGCTGAAAGAACGGTTCGCGCAGGATGTCGTGCTGCTCAAGTACGTCGGCATCAACCCGGTCATCATCCATGGAGGCGGGCCGCAGATCGACAAGATGTTGGACCGGCTCGGCATCGAGGCCAAGTTCCGCCACGGCGTCCGGGTGACCGACGAAGCGACGATGGAAATCGTCGAAATGGTGCTCGCCGGCAAGATCAACATGGAGATCACGGATCTGATCAACCGGCACGGCGGCAGCGCCGTGGGATTGAGCGGCAAGGACGGCGGATTGATCCTGAGCAAGCCGCTCACGGCCAAGGCGTGGGCGGAGAGTCTGGAACGCGATCTGGATGGGGAAGACGGGGACGGCGACTTCGGATTGGTGGGCGATATCGAAAAGGTGGACCCGAGCCTGCTGCATAAGCTGCAAGGGGATCACTACATCCCCATCATTGCGCCCATCGGCACGGACCGTGAGGGGAACACCTACAATATCAATGCGGATCTGGTGGCGGGAGCGGTCGCGGGAGCCTTGCGCGCCGAGAAACTCGTCATGATGACCGATATCAAGGGCATTCGCGACGCCAAGGGCCGCCATCTCTCGACGGTCTCGCGCAAAGACGTGCAGCGGATGGTGAAGAAAGGCACGATTACCGAGGGCATGCTGCCGAAAGTGCATGCCTGTCTCGACGCGCTGGCCGGGGGGGTCGGCAAGGCCCACATCATCGACGGCCGCATCCCCCACGCGATCCTGCTCGAGATCTTCACGCATAAAGGCATCGGCACCGAGATCGTGACCTAGCTCTGTCGCCGGGAAACCGACTGCGTGCCCGCCGCCGCCGACCGCTTTACTCACGATCTTCACCGCCTCGTCAGGGAGCGGCATCCCCTCGCCTCTCCCGCCGCATTACGCGAGACTGCGGACTATCTGCGCCAGCGCTTCGCGACTCTTGAGTTGACGGTCACCCGGCATCGATTTCCAGCTCTGGGCGATACCTACGAGAACGTCGTTGCCACCCTTTCTGGTCCATCCGGCGTCGGTAAACCTCTCATCCTGGCCGCCCATTACGATACCGTCGCCGGCTCGCCGGGCGCCGACGACAATGCCAGTTCGCTGGCAGTGCTGATAGATGTCGCGAGTCAAGTAGGCAGACTGGCCCTTGAACGGCCGGTCCAGTTTATCGCCTTCAGTTTGGAAGAGCAGAACCTGCTGGGCAGCCGGGCGTATGCCGCTCACTTGGCCGCCAGCGGGCAATCCATCGACGGCGCCATCGTCTTGGAATGTGTCGGCTATGCTAGCCAGGCGGAAGGCTCGCAGCAGACTCCTCCGGGCGTGCCGGTTCCGGTTCCGACGACCGGAAACTTCCTCGCCGTGGTCGGCAATGAGCGATCGCAGGCCTTCACCGGCTCCGTTGCGCAGGCGATGAGCCGGTGCCTCCCCATCGTCCCCCTGATCGTACCGGGCAATGGCGAGCTGCTCCCCGATACCAGACGGAGCGACCACACAGCCTTTTGGGAGCAGGGCTTCCCGGCCGTCATGCTGACCGACACGGCAAACTTTCGAAATCCCCATTATCACCAGCCGACGGATCGGCTCGACACATTGAATCTCGACTTCATGGCGTCGGTGGCCGACGGCATTGCCGCGGCGGTGATGGCGCTGGCCGGGAAAATGGAACATCCATGAACTCTACTCGCATACTCCGCGGCACAAAGACGGCGATCGCCTCCATCTTCGGCAGGCTCGATTACAAGCGGCTGGGGCCGGTGTATTGCCATGAGGGCGGCGATGAGTTCTGGGCGGCGAAGCGCCAGCCCTGCGTCAGATTCGGCACGGTGGTGGCCGAGGCGTTATTGAAACGATTGCCGGTCGGCGGGCGGAGCCTCTACGTCGGCGCCGGCGTGGCGGAGCTGCCGTGCCTCCTTGCGGAAGCGCTGGACGGTCGGCGACTGGTCGAACCGTACAATCTCCGGCGTGCAGAGGTCGCGGTGCTGAATCGTGCCTGTGAGGGCCTGCCGGTGCGCTTCCGCGCCAGTGATGCGTCTCTCGCGCAAGGGCGGTTCGACCATGTGTGGATGGTCAGCGTGCTGAACGATCCGGAGCGGTTTCCCCATCTGGCGCCGCTGTCCTACGGCAATGCCGATCCGGTCACGTTCGACCCGGTCAAGTTCCAGCGCGAACGCCGGATCGTGCAATCGATCGTCAATCGGTGTCTGGCCAAGCTCCAAGTGCCCGGGTGGGTCACGACATCGACGGAAGAAGTTATCTGGATTGCGGACTGGTGCCATCGAAGGAGAATTCCCTATCGCGTGGAGCGCCGGCAGTACGCCACAGCGCTCGTCGGTGACCCGCTCTGTTTCATGAAAGTCGGGAAGGGGTAGGGCCAATGATCACAGCCGGAAGCCGGTTCTTGCCTGGGTGGCAGTGACCATGTATTGGCCTGCGTACTTCACGTAGTTGTCCGCCGACTCCTTGATCCAGGCCAATTCGGCCTCGGTGGTGGGACGCCGGATCCTCGCCGGCGATCCGAGGATCAGGCTCTTCTGCGGGACGACCGTGCCTTCGACGACCAGCGCGCCAGCCCCCACGATGGAGTCCTCGCCGATCACCGCGCCGTCCATGATGATCGCGCCCATGCCGACCAAGACGCGATCGTGAATCGTACAGCCGTGCAGCACGACGTTGTGCCCGATGGTCACGTCGTTTCCGATGACGAGCGGATGCGTATCATGGGTGACATGCAACATACAGAGATCTTGGACGTTGGTCCGGCTGCCGATCCGGATGTAATGCACGTCGCCCCGGATGACCGCATTGAACCACACGCTGCAGGCCTCGCCCATGACCACATTGCCGATGAGGACGGCGGTGTCTGCGATGAAGCAGGACGGTGGGATGGTCGGGGTGACACCCTGGAACGTGCGGATCATGATGGCACTGTAGGCGAGTTGGCGGGGCCGGCGCAAGTCTCGCGTCTCATTGACAGTCTTTTTGACCCTCCCGTAGACTGCCCTGCATGTCTTCACCGCTCATCATTCCGCGGCGTGCGAAGCCCAATGTGCTAGCGCAGGGGGGCAGGCACGGCTCGGCTGAGCTCGCCGACGTCCGGCCTTCGCCGAAGGCTTCGGCTGGAGCCAGTCCCCACGCGAAGACCACGATCGGCTTTGTGAATCTCGGCTGCTCGAAGAACCAGGTCGATTCCGAAGTCATGCTCGGCACGCTGGTGAGCGAAGGGTTTCAACTGACCGGGGACCCGAAGACCGCCGAGGTGGTCATTATCAACACCTGCGGCTTTATCGAAGAAGCCAAGCAGGAGTCGATCAATACGATTCTGGAACACGGGCATCTCAAGCAAACTGGCGCCTGCCGCGTGCTCATCGCGGCCGGCTGCCTGGCGCAGCGGTATCAAGGCGATCTGCTCAAGGAGCTGCCGGAGCTGGACGGCGTAGTCGGGACCGGCGAGTTCGGGAAGATCGCCGAGATTTGCCGAGATCTCCTGGCCCCCAAGAAGCGGCAGCGGCGTCTGTGGATCAGCCAGCCGCCGTATCTCTATGACGAGCTGGCGCCGCGCATCAGGCTCGGCAAGGCACACAGCGCCTATGTGAAGATCGCCGAAGGCTGCAACCGCAATTGCGCCTTCTGCGCGATTCCGCTCATGCGCGGCAAGCAACGCAGCCGGCCGATCGAATCCATCGTGGCGGAAGCGCGGCGGTTGGCTGCGGACGGGGTGAAGGAAATCAATCTCATTTCGCAGGACACGATCAATTACGGCGTCGATCTGGGCCTGCGACAAGGGCTGGCGAGCTTGCTGCGCGAGCTGGTGAAGGTGAAAGACCTGCGCTGGATCAGGCCGTTTTACTTATATCCGCAGCAAGTGACGGACGATTTGCTCGATCTCTATGCCGGGGAAGAGAACATCACGAAGTACATCGACATGCCGCTTCAGCATATCAACGATCGGATGCTGAAGCGGATGCACCGGCTGGGTGACCGCGCGGCGATCGAGCGTCTGGTGGAGCGGATCCGCTCCAGGATCCCGGGCGTCACGTTCCGGACCGCGTTCATCGTGGGATTTCCCGGCGAGACGGAGGCGGCCTTCGACGAACTGAAGCGCTACGTCGGCGAGGCCGAGTTCGACCGGGTGGCGGTCTTCCTCTATTCCGATGAAGAAGATACTCCGGCGGTCGCGTTCGACGACAAAGTCGATCGCACGCTCATGGACGAGCGCCGCAACGAGCTGCTGGCCATCCAGGACGGCATCGCGGCGGCCAAAGGCCGCGCCAAAATCGGATCGCACATGAAGGTGATGATCGAAGGGCCGTCCGAAGAAACCGAATGGCTGCTCGAAGGCCGGCATGAAGGGATGGCTCCTGAAATCGATGGCGTGGTTTACCTCAACGAGGACGAAGTCCAGGACGCGCCCGGCCCCGGACCGGGCGAATTTGTGAACGTCGAGATTACCGATGCGGGCACTTACGACCTGGTGGGGCGTATTCTGAAGTAATTCGCGTCTCACTGCGGCTCTGTCGCCCTCTGTGAGATTTCGACCACATCTCTTCGCAGGACGTGATCGTGGCGCATAAAAAAGATTCCGTCGTCCTCCTGGTTCACTGTAAGGATCGCAAGGGTATCGTCGCCCGCGTGGCCGGCTTCATCCATGACTTCGGCGGGAACATTCTCGATTCGGATCACCATACCGACGAAGAGACGAACGATTTTCTGATGCGGATGGAATTTGCGACCGAGGGGCTGCAAATTCCGGTTGACGACATCCCGGCGGCCTTTGCGCCGGTCGCCAAGGTCTTCGACATGCGGTATGAAGTCCGGCCCTTGAGCCGGCGTACGCGCGTCGGCATTCTCGTGTCCAAACAGGACCATTGCTTGGCCGATCTCCTGCAGCGTCAGCGGCGCGACGAGCTGCCGATCGACATTCCGCTCATCATTTCCAACCATGACACCTGCGCGAGCTGGGCCGAGCTGTTCAAGATTCCGTTCATGGTCTGTCCGGTGACGAAAGAAACCAAGCCGCAGCAGGAGCAGCAAGTCCTGTCGCTGCTGAAGGCCCAACAGGTGGAATTGGTGGTGATGGCGCGCTACATGCAGATTCTGAGCGCGGATTTTCTGGCGCAGGTCGGCTGCCCGGTCATCAACATTCACCATTCCTTTTTGCCCGCCTTTATCGGGGCCAACCCCTACCGGCAGGCGTACGAGCGCGGCGTCAAGATCATCGGGGCGACGGCGCACTATGCGACGGAGGATTTGGACGAAGGTCCGATCATCGAACAGGATGTGATCCGGATCGGCCATCGCGATACGGTGGAAGATTTGGTGCGCAAAGGGCGCGATTTGGAGGAAATCGTGCTGGCGAGGGCGGTCCGCCGGCACATCGAGCGCCGGGTGCTGGTGTATGGGAGAAAGACGGTGGTGTTCGACTAACAGGCTGTTGAACCGCCGCGTTCGAACCAAGAAGGGGAGCGGGTCGACGACCCGCTCCCCTTCTTGCTTGCGGGATTACACCTTCGCCGAGAGGAACAGCGAATTCCCACGCCGGTTGATGAGGATCAACACCGTGTCGCCTTTCTTCACGTCGGACGACACTTTCTCGAAATCCTTCACCGACTTGACGGGTTGCCGGTTGATCTCTTTGATCACGTCGCCCGGCATGAGCCCCGCCTTTTCAGCGCCGCTGTCCGGCTCGACCTTGGTCACCACCACGCCCTGCGGCTTGCCCTTGAGGCCAAGCTCCTTGGCGGTGTCTTTATCCAGGTCTTGAACCGCCACGCCGGCGAACGCATAGTCGCCTTCGCTGGAATCCGCCCTGGCGATCCTGGTCGTGTCCGGCTGTTCGCCGACGGTCACCGTCAGCTCGCGCTCACGGCCGTCGCGAATCACTTTCACCGGCACCTTGCTGCCGACCGGGGTTCTGGTCACGAGGCGCTGCAGCACCACCGCGTCCTCGACCGGCGTCCCTTGATATTCGGTGATCACGTCGCCCTGCTTGAGGCCGGCCTGATCGGCCGGGCTATCTTCCTTCACGTCGCTGACCAGCGCGCCCTTGGAATCTTTGATGTGGAACGACTTGGCCAGGTCCTGGTTCAGATCCTGGATGCCGATGCCGAGATAGCCGCGGACGACCTTGCCGGTCTTGACGAGACTCTCGTAGATCGGCTTGGCCATCGTCGCCGAGACGGCGAAGCCCACGCCTTGATACCCGCCGCTCTGGGAGAAGATCGCGGTGTTGATGCCGACGAGCTCGCCCTTGGTGTTGACCAGCGCGCCCCCGGAGTTGCCCGGGTTGATGGCGGCGTCGGTCTGGATGAAGTCTTCATACTGGGTGATGCCCATGTGGCCGCGGCCGACGGCGCTCACGATCCCGAGCGTGACCGTCGAGTTCAACCCGAACGGATTGCCCACCGCCAAGACGTACTCTCCGACCTGGAGCTTGGACGCATCGCCCCAGGGCACCACGGGAAGGTTCTGAGCGTCGACTTTCACGACGGCGAGATCCGTCTTCGGATCGGTCCCGACGATCTTGCCCTTGAACTCGCGCTTATCCGGCAGAGTGACGTTCACCTCGCGGGCGTTTGCGATCACATGGTTGTTCGTGAGGATGTATCCGTCCGAGGAGATGATGACGCCCGATCCTTGGCCTCCCCGGGGTCCGCGATGTTCCCAGGGACTCTGCTGCCCCCGACCTCGGGGTCCGAAGGGCTTCCCGAAGAATTCTTCCATGCGTTCGCGCAATTCGTCGGGCAAGGATTGTCCGTCGGAAATCTTCTCCGTCATGACGGTGGTGATGTTCACAACCGCGGGAGTGACTTGCTTCGCGACCTCCGTAAAGCCATTGGCCGGCGCGGTGACGGCCGCGGGCGAGGCGACCGCCGCGGCCGCGCCGGACGCACTGAGAGAGTGGCCGCCCCAGACCAGGGCGCCGCTCATGAGGCCGATTCCAATCACTGGACCGACCATCCGATGCAGGTGTGATGACATACTGCCTCCTTGTGGTACTGGTTAAAGCTGCCGACCGTGGATACAACGATGGATGCCGTCGTGGAGGGCTCGTGAATCCCTCTGCTTTGAACTACGAGGGAACGTAACAACCGGTAATGAGAATACGATTAGCGGCGCATTAAAAGTCGCTAAGCCGGAGGACGGCTCAGCGGGAGGACGACGGTGAAGGTAGATCCTTGGCCGACGTCGCTCTGCACCTCCACGCGGCCCTTGTGCGATTCGGCAATCCAGGCGCAGATGGCGAGGCCGAGACCCGTGCCCTTCTTGGTGTGCGCGCGGGCCTCGTCGGTGCGGAAAAACCGGTCGAAGATGCGTTTGTGATCGTCCTTGGCGATGCCGATGCCGTGGTCCGTCACCGAGAGCCGGGCCTGCTGCCCGTCGTTCAGCAGCGAGACTTCCACCTTGCCGCCCGGATGGGAATATTTGACGGCGTTCTCGACCAGGTTGAGCAGCAGCTCCCGCAGGCGCAACTCGTCGCCTTGCACGACGGCCGGCATGACGGTCCCGAGCACGACCTCGACGTTCCGATCCTGGCCGAGCAACGTGGCTTGTCGGTAAATGTCCTCGACGAGCGACTCCAGCGCCACGGGCAAGGACTCCATCTTGACCTCGCCCATGTCGGCGCGCGAGAGGAACAGTAGTTCATCGACGATATGGGTCATGCGGTCGATTTCCTCGAGATTGCTCTCGAGCACGGTTTGGTAATCTTCCAGCGGCCGCGGCCGGCGGAGCACCAATTCGGTTTCGCCCTTCATGACGGTCAACGGCGTCCGCAGCTCGTGCGAGGCGTCGCTCGTGAACTGGCGGATCTGCCGAAAGGACGCATCCAGGCGGCCGATCATATCGTTGAACGTGCCGGCCAGCCGTCCGATCTCGTCCGGCGAATCCAGCACGGACAAGCGCTGGCTCAAGTCGCCGGCGGCGATCCGTTGCGCGGCCAGCGTGATGGTATCCACCGGGCGCAGGGCGCGGCCCGCCAGAAACCAGCCCCCGGCCAGGGACACGGCCAGGGCGATCGGGATGGCCACGATCAACAGGACGAGAAATCGGCGCAGCGTGTCCTCGATCGACTCCATGGAGGTCCCGACCTGGACGATGTAGAGGAGATTCCCGCGGTAGATGATGGGCACGGAAATCAGGCGCAAGGGGGGTTCATTCGGATACTTGGCGGATTCGAAAATCGTTTGTCCCTTGAAGGTGGCTTCGAGCGCGGCGCGGCTGAGCGGCACTTCATGTTGCTTGATATTGGGCGAGCGGATGGTGATGGTCCCGGAGGGGCTGAAGATTTGAAAGAACTTGTCGATGCGCGCCAGCTCGGGAAACTGCGACAGCAATTCCTCCTCGTCAATGAGCGGGAGGAATCCGCGGTCCTCCAGCGAGCGCACCGCGGTCGCGGCGGTTTCCTCGAGAGATTGATCCACGGCGTCGCGGAGATTGCGCGCCGTGATGGCATAGAGCACGATCGAAAAGATGATCAGGACAGTCGCCAGCGCGCTGCCGTACCAGAGTGTGAGCCTGACGCGCAGAGGCATCAGTCGGCCTTCAGCATGTAGCCGCTCCCGCGGATCGTATGGATGAGCTTGCGCGGGCGTCCGCGGTCGATCTTGTTGCGCAGATAATTGACGTAGACGTCGATGACGTTGGTGAACGTGTCGAAGTCGTGGTTCCAGACATGTTCGGAGATCATCGGCCTGGTCAGCACCCGTCCCGTGTGGCGCATCAGGTATTCCAGCAAGGCGTACTCCTTGAGCGTGAGGTCGATGCGCTGCCCGCCGCGCGTGACCTCGCGGGTCGCCGGATTCAGCATCAAGTCGTCCACCTGGAGGATGCCGGGGCTTTCGGTGGCCCCGCGGCGGAGCAGGGCCCGCACGCGAGCCAGCAGCTCGTCGATGGCGAACGGCTTCGTGAGGTAGTCGTCGGCGCCGGCATCGAGGCCCTTCACCCGCTGATCGACCTGGGATTGCGCCGACAGAATCAAAATCGGCGTCTGGACCCGTTCGCGCCGGAGATTCTTGACGATGTCCAGGCCCGGCATGGAGGGCAGCATCAAATCCACCACGAGCAGATCGTAGTTCGTGCCCAGCGCCATCTCCAGCCCTTTCGCGCCGTCCTCGCACAGATCGACGGCGTAGCTTTCCTCCTCAAGCGCGCGCTTGATGAAGCAGCCGACTTTCGTTTCGTCTTCGATGACCAGGACGCGCATGGGGGCTCCGGCGGTCGTTGATTATATCAAACCATGATGTGTGGATCTGCAGCGGGAGGGGCCCGGGACCGGGATCGGGACTCGGCGAGAAGGAGGATCCTTGCTTAGGTCGAATCGCCCGGCACCACTTGTTCGAGCGAGACGATCAGGGGCTTGTCGCCGCGCATCCGGATGATCCACGTCTCCTCTCCCTCGATCTTCAGCTCCCGGTGCCGATGGCGGAGAGTTTCCGTGGATTTGAGCGAGACTTTGGCGCTCCGTTCGTCGGGCGCCAGCGCGATGTGGGTGCTGACACGGGTATAATCGTTCGCGCTCGGAAAGGCGAATCCCATGTTCAGGGCGGTCCGATATTCCTCGCGCGTTAAGGTCACGAGCTGTTGCTGGGCTCCCTGCTTGATATGGACGGTGATGACGGCCTCGGGGGCGAGATGCCGGAGCAGGCCATCCGCGTCCTTGCGCCGCCTGGCTTGATCGAGAGTGTCGAGCAGGAATTCAATGGATTCGCGTGTGAGCCGACGGTCGGCGTCTTTCTGAGCCGGCGGCCGATCGGACGCGAGGTCAGGGGCCGCCGGGCCGCTCGTGCCGAAGGGAACCCATCGGTGGCCCGGCGCAAGCCGCTGGTCGAACACCGCATAGGCGATCACGACCGCCACGATGATGGAGGCAATCGCCATGGCGGGGCCGGCTGCAGGACCGGATCTCCTTCGCGGCGGTGCCGGGCGGGCTGGGGCTTCTTCAGGCCGGGTGTTGTGCGCAAGAGCCATACAAGACGGCGGACCGGTTCCGCCGCTATTATCGATCCCACCATAGCGAAAAACGAACGGAATGCAATCAAACCGGCTCGATTCGCGGCGCCCTCCGCCTGTCTGCCACAACGATCTTGGAAAAGGCTCGCTGCCGTGCTACCCTTGCCGCTGAGTGACAGTCACTTCTCAGCCGACGCCTCCAGGCGATACACTTGTCATATGACACAGCGGAATTTTCTCGACCCCTCCGATCGTTTTGTCCACCGGCATCTCGGGCCCCGCGAAGACGACATCCAGGAGATGTTGGCTGTGCTCGGCTTGCCTTCGCTGGATGCGCTGGCGGATGCCACCGTGCCGGCCGACATCCGTTTCCGCCGCCCCCTTGATCTTTCCTTGAACCGGGGCGAGAAGGAGGTGCTGGACGAGCTGAAACGTCTGGCTTCGGCGAACCGCGTATATCGCTCGTTGATCGGGATGGGCTACTACGATTGCGTGACGCCTCCGGTCATCCAGCGCAACATCCTGGAAAATCCGGGATGGTATACGCAGTACACGCCCTATCAAGCGGAAATCGCCCAAGGCCGGCTGGAAGCGCTGGTCAACTTCCAAACGATGGTCGCCGATCTGACCGGCCTGCCCCTCGCCAACGCCTCTTTGTTGGACGAAGCCACGGCGGCGGCGGAAGCGATGGCCATGTGCCACACGATCGTCCGCGCCGCCGGCCAGGAACGGAAGGAATTCTTTGTCTCTCAAGATTGCCATCCGCAGACGATCGCCGTGATGCAGACCCGGGCGGAGCCGCTCGGTCTGACGATCCGCGTCGGCATGACGAGGACCCTCGATGTCCGTGACGGGCGGCTCTGCGGACTGCTGCTGCAGTATCCGGCTACGGACGGCTATGTCGGGGACTACAGCGCGCTGGTCGAGCAGGCGCATCACGCCGGCGTGCTGGTGGTGGTGGCGACCGATCTGCTCGCGCTCACGCTGCTCCGCTCGCCCGGCGAATCAGGCGCCGATATCGCCGTCGGCTCGTCCCAGCGCTTCGGCGTGCCGGTGGGATTCGGCGGACCGCACGCGGCGTTTCTGGCGACCAAAGAAGAGTACAAACGGCAAATGCCCGGCCGGATCGTGGGCGTGTCAAGAGATGTGACGGGGAAGCCCGCCTGCCGCCTGGCGCTGCAAACGAGGGAACAACACATTCGCCGCGAAAAAGCAACCAGCAATATCTGCACGGCCCAGGTGCTGTTGGCGATCATGGCCGGCATGTATGCCGTGTACCACGGTCCGAACGGTCTCCGGCGCATTGCCGAACGGGTGCGCGGGTTGACATTGGTGCTCGCCGAAGGGCTGCGGCGATTGGGCTTCGACGTGGCGCCGAAGCTCTTTTTCGATACGATCCGCGTGCCGGTCCCCCGCGCCCAAGCTGAGCAGATTCTGGCCCGGGCGGACGAGCAACGCATGAACCTGCGGCGCCACGAAGACGGGTCCATCGGCCTGTCGCTCGATGAGACCAGTTCCCCGGACGAGGTCCGCCGCTTGTGGGAGATTTTTGTGGGCCACGATCGGATCTCGTTCACCGTGCAGGATCTGACAGCGGCGGTCGCGCTCGACTATCCCCCCTCGCTGGCGCGGACGAGCGCGTATCTCACGCATGACGTGTTCAACCGGTATCACTCGGAACATGAGATGCTCCGGTATCTGCACCGCCTGCAGGCCAAAGATTTGTCTTTGGTCCACTCGATGATCCCCCTCGGCTCCTGCACCATGAAGCTGAATGCGACGTCGGAGATGCTGCCGGTCACGTGGCCGGAGTTCGCCTCGCTGCATCCGTTTGCGCCGGCTGAACAGACACGCGGCTATCAGGAACTATTCCGGCAGCTGGAAGCCTGGCTGGCGGAGATTACGGGCTTCGCCGCGATTTCCCTGCAACCGAACGCGGGATCGCAGGGGGAGTATGCGGGGCTCATGGTCATTCGCGCCTATCATCGCGCGCAGGGGGAAGGCCATCGGGATGTCTGTTTGATTCCGGTCTCGGCGCACGGTACCAATCCCGCCAGCGCCGCCATGGCCGGTATGACCGTGGTGCCCGTCGCCTGCGACCGGCACGGCAACGTCGATCTGGCCGATCTCGAAGCGAAGGCGGCCGAGCACCGGGACCGGCTCTCGACCTTGATGCTCACCTACCCCTCGACGCATGGGGTGTTTGAACCGGGTGTCCGCCGGATGTGCCAGATCGTGCACACGCACGGGGGACAGATTTATATGGACGGCGCCAACATGAACGCGCAAGTCGGGCTTTGCCGCCCGGGCGACATCGGCGCCGACGTCTGCCATCTCAACTTGCATAAAACGTTTTGTATCCCGCACGGCGGCGGCGGCCCGGGCATGGGGCCCATCGGCGTCGCGCGGCACCTGACGCCTTTTCTACCGGGCCATCCCGTTACCCAGCTGGGCGGCCCGGAAGCGATCGGCCCGGTGTCCGCCGCTCCCTATGGCAGCCCCAGCATCCTGCCGATCTCCTGGGTCTACATCGCCCTGATGGGCCGGGACGGCTTGACGAAGGCCACGCAGGTGGCGATTCTCAACGCCAATTACATGGCCAAGCGGTTGGAAAAGCATTATCCCATCCTCTACACCGGCACCAGTGGCCTGGTGGCCCACGAATTCATTCTGGATCTCCGGCCGTTCAAAGAAAGCGCCGGGGTCGAAGCGATGGATGTGGCGAAACGCTTGATGGACTACGGCTTCCATGCGCCGACAGTGTCCTTTCCCGTGGCCGGCACGTTGATGATCGAGCCGACGGAGAGTGAAGCCAAGGGCGAGTTGGACCGGTTGTGCGAGGCGCTGATCTCGATCCGTGCCGAGATTCAAGACATTGCCGAGGGGCGCCAGCCGAGGACGAACAATCTGCTCAAGAACGCGCCCCATACCGCCTCCGCCGTGACGGCGAACGAATGGGAGCGTCCCTACAGCCGAGAACAGGCGGCCTTTCCCGCTCCATGGGTGCGCCAAAACAAGTTCTGGCCGAGCGTGGGCCGGATCGACGAAGCCTATGGCGATCGCCATCTCGTCTGTAGTTGTCCTCCGATGGAGAGCTACCAGTCTTAGCATCACACTCGTCCCCCCTATACATGCCGCGTCTCTTGGGGTTACAAGCCGGCTCTTTCTTCCTGAGCCTCTGGTGTTGCCTCGCTTCCGTTGCGGCAGATGTAGTGCCCGTCGCAACGGCCGATTCCAGCCCAGCCGTGGAGGGACAGCCCGGCCAGTCTTACGGGCCCGGGACCCGGCTCCTGATTCCCCAAGGCCGCGCCTCCTTCGTGATCCCCGCCGGCTGGCAAGCACAACGACCCGATGACTCTGAGACCATCGTGGCCGTGTCCGACTCCGGCGCTGGGTTCATCATGGTCTTCATGCTCCTCCATATGACCGAAGAGCAGCTCACGGAGTTGCTGGCCGAACCACAGCCGCTGACACACGATCTCGTCTTCGAGCCGACAGGAACCGTCGCGAAGAAGGGAAACCGGTTGACCGCCTCCTATGAATCCGGGTCCCTTTCCGGACGCGCGCTGGCCGTGATGGGACCGGATCAGGCGGTGTTGTTTTTTCTCGGCAGCCCGCATACCGACTCCGGCCATGCCGATCGAGTGCTCGACGAGTTGGCCGACTCCACGGAATTCCCCGCGCCGCAGTAACGCGACTCTGATCGACCCTCCTTGCCGCTCGTTTCATTCCGGCAGTAGAGTGGAAGTCAGCGCCTGACAGGGAGAGGAGGACGCGTATGCAGGGCATCGATCGGCGTCAGTTTCTCGTCCGGACCGGGCTGGCGCTGGGCGCGGCCGCGCTTGCGCGCGGCCTGCCTGACACCGTGGCCGCCGACCCCGCCGTCCGCTTCGACGACTGGAAGACAGTCAAAGCCCAGTTTCCTCTGTCGCCGGAATTGATCCATCTCGCCGGCTTCTTTTTGGCCTCGCATCCGACCCCGGTGCGCCGCGCCATCGAGCGGCATCGCGCCGGCTTGGATGCGGACCCGCTCGGCTACTGGCTGGACCACGAAGAAAAACAGGAAGCGAGCGTCTTGCGGGCGGCGGCGCGCTATCTGGGGGCCGAGCCGACGGAGATCGCGCTCACCGACAGCACCACGATGGGATTGGGGCTGCTGTACGGAGGCCTGGATCTTCGGCCGAGGCAGGAAATCCTGACGACTACCCATGACCATTACTCCACCGACATGTCGCTGCGTCTGCGCGCCGAACGGACCGGCGCCACGGTGCGCAAGGTGACGCTGTATGAGACGGCCTACACGGCGTCCCGCGACCAACTCATCGAGCGCCTGGTCAAACAGATCAGACCCGAGACCCGGATCGTCGCCGTGACCTGGGTGCATTCGGGCACCGGGCTCAAGCTGCCGATCGCGGACATGGCCCGCGCCATCGCGCAGATCAATCGCAATCGTGACGAGAAGGACCGCGCGCTCTTGTGCGTCGACGGCGTCCACGCGCTGGGCGTGGAAGACTTCAAGGTACACGAGGTCGGCTGTGACTTTCTGATCGCCGGGACGCACAAATGGATGTTCGGTCCGCGCGGAACCGGTTTGGTCTGGGGCCATCCCCGCGCATGGCCGATCGCGAACGCGATCATTCCGACCTTCAACACCGAAGCCTATGACCAGTGGATGCAGCTTTACCCGCCCAAGCCGCTGCCCCAGCCCGTCTATCTGACTCCCGGCGGCTTTCATTCTTTCGAACACCGCTGGGCGCTCGACGAAGCGTTCGCGTTCCATGAGGCGATCGGCAGGCAGCGGGTGACGGAGCGCATCGCCGAATTGAGCCGGCAACTGAAGCAGGGCCTCGCCGCGATGAAACACATCATCCTGCACACGCCGCTGTCGCAGGAGCTCTCCGCCGGAATCGTTTGTTTCGAAGTGGCGGGGCTCACGCCCCGTCAGGCGGTGGAGAAACTTCGGCAGCGCGGGATCGTCGGCAGCGTGACACCCTACGCGACGCAATACGCCAGGCTGGCGGCCGGCGTCTTCAATACGCCGGAAGAAATCGACCGGACATTGGCGAGGGTGCAGGAGCTGTCAGCGTAAGGAGCCGGTGTTCAATTTTGTCACGCCCAACCCCCTTCCTTTGGGGCATTGTTCTCTCTGTGCCGGTTCGGCGATAAGTAGGCCTCGCAACGAAGAGCTAACCGGCGATGCCTCAGATTCTCAACTTCAGCCAACATGCCAGCGACGACGAGGTCCAGTATCTCACCACGCTGCTGCTGTATCATCTCGTCGAACGGTGCGGCGGCCAGCTCCAGTTCACCGCGCAGGACGTCTTCCACATCCGGCAAAGCCTTTCGACCAAAATGGTGCAAATCCAGCTCGGCGACGACGTGAAACTCCGCATCATTGATCGCGTGCCGGAGCTGCAGTAAGCTTCGGGTCCTATCTCGACGAACAGCCCGACCGTCCTGCTCCGCTCATCTCCCGGCGGGGGCCCTCTCGTTGCGCTCGCCCGGTGACAGATAGCGTCTGGCGCGGTCAGGCGGGCGGGTGAGACCGTTCACCGACTTGCCGAGTCACCCACACATACACACACCACAATATCGAACGGAACCGCAGTCGCTTAAGAGCTGCCCCTGAAATGACCGCTTAAGCTGCCGTGACGACATCATAAGGCACGGTACGCCGCGGCGCTGCTTTCGATAGCCTTACCTTCCAGGCTTTTCTGCTTCCCATGGTTACTTCAGCATGAGACTTTCGGCGTCTGATTTATTTATTATGGGGCATTATGAAGGCCTAATGGTACGAGATCGAGGAGTGTAGTTTGTCCGGCCATGGACAGGGCGCTGCAAGAAAAAGCAAGAGCTGTGTCATAGAGCCGTGTCTTATGGTACGGGAAGCCGAGTCATCAAGTAGCGACAGTATCGGAAACTTTATAAAGCTTTTGACAGCGGCATGCGATGGTTTGCAGTCAATATGGCTCATTGGTTCCAGAGCGAACGGCACAGCGAAGCCAGATTCGGATTGGGATCTTCTCGCCTTCGGAAGTCCAGCTGTATTGGCTTATCTTAGAAGCTGTCCTGAATATCACAGATCCGACATCGACTTTCTCGTCGTTACAGACGGTGACCACTTTGAAAATGCCTGGGGCATGAAGAACAAATCTGGCTCAATATCGAACTGGGAATGGTGTCAAATATCGGATGAATATGCTTATTACACTGGAGCAAAGGCAAGTGGCACGGACGACATCGTCGTCGATCGCCAAATCAGCCTATTGCTGTGGGCGCGAGTCCCTACTACTCGAAGAAGAGGGTCAACGTCGTCATTGGACTAGATTAGCAAGAAGGACAATTTATGAACCACGTCAGCATAGTTCTTCAGAGGAAAGCATCCATGGCATTATCGTCTTTAATACTTTTGCTACTGTTGACGCATGTTGACTCTGTGCAAGGAGAGCCTACAACGCTTGAGCTTGTGTCGAATCAGAGGCGGTGTGAGCAGGCTGCAGATAAATCTCTCAAATGCGAATATAAAATTGGAAAGACGCTACATATTTCAATTGACGGTATCGGACAGCCCGACACAGGAATCACTTTCATGAAGTCTGATTTTGACGGAGACTTTTATGCCAGCTTTGGTGTATTGCACGGTTGCATAATTGTCAAAAGTGGCCCCAAAAGTAGCTCCCCAAACGCGCTGGATTTTGCTTTCATCTCTCCTCGGAACGGAAAAGCCTATGGGAATTGGGAAGATTGTCAGTCTGATATGTAGTTCCCTTGTAGATGCTCTCGATGCTGCACATATCGTCTCACGTTACCATTCCCGATTCCGAAATAGACATTCATGCCGTCCGATCCCAGGGGGCCGGCGGGCAGAATGTCAACAAAGTCGCAACGGCCGCCCATCTCCAATTCGATATCCGCGCGTCCTCGTTGCCTCCGTTCTACAAAGAAGAGCTGCTTAAGCTGAAGGATCATCGGATTTCGGCCGACGGCATCATCACGATCAAGGCGCAACAGCATCGGACCCAGGAGCGGAATCGGGAAGACGCGCTGGAACGGCTGCGCAGCCTGATTCAAAGCGTGGCGATTCCCCGGAAAAAACGAAAACCCACGAAGCCGACCAAGATTTCAAAACAGCGGCGGCTGGAAAGTAAAGCGAAGCGAGGGCGCCTGAAAGCGCTCAGGCGAACGATTGAGTAGCCGTTGTCCGTATCTCGTAGAGTTTCATGCGCTTCACGCTTTACGAGATACGCTTCACGTTACTCCATCGAAGCCAGTGATCCCAAAATGTGATAACCCCCGTCCACATAAATCACCTCACCGGTGATGCCCCTGCCCAAGGGACTGACCAAGAATAACGCGGTGTCCCCTACCTCTCCCTGTTCGGTCGCCCGGCGCAGCGGCGCAAATTCTTTGTGGTGGTCCACCATCTTGCTGATGCCTGATACACCGCGGGCGGCGAGCGTCTTGATCGGTCCCGCGGAGATGGCATTCACCCGAATGTTTTTCGGGCCAAGGTCATGCGCCAGATAGCGCACGGAGGCTTCCAACGCCGCTTTGGCGACGCCCATGACGTTGTAATGCTGCACGACCCGTTCGGCGCCCAGGTACGTCAGCGTGACGATGGAGCCGCCGTCGGTCATGAGCGGCAGCGCGGCTTTCGTGACGGCGACGAGAGAATAGGCGCTCACATCCAGCGCGATCGCAAACCCCTGGCGGGTCGTATTGACGAATTGACCGGTGAGTTCCTCCCTTGGCGCGAAGGCGACGGAGTGAACGAGAAAGTCGAGCCGCCCGAATTCCTTCTGCGCATGCTGCATCAGCGCAGCGATCTCCGCATCGTTCCCCACGTCGCAAGGGAAGGCTTTGGCGCCCGGCATGGTGGCGACGAGTTCCTCGACGTTCTCCCGCAAGCGCTCATTCTGATAATTGAAGAGGAGCTGAGCCCCCTGGTTCGACACGGATTGCGCGATGGCCCAGGCGATGCTGTGTTTGTTCGCCACACCGATGACCAGGCCTTTTTTCCCGCTCAACAACATAGACGCTCCCCTGACATATGGACGAGTGACGGATAGCCCTTCCAGGGCGCGCTGAAGATAGCACGATTTGCGGGACGGTTCTAGAAGGTAGCCGTAGCCCGTTTCACTGGGTGGCGATGACCAAACGGTTATTCTCGACCCTGATGGATGCGATCTGCGGCGGCAATTGAAAGTGGTCGCGATTCTGCGGTGAGTCGAAGAGCTGATGGACGACCTGGTTCAGGGTCGCCGACGGAATGGGTAGTGTTCCCAGCTTCCCGCCGTCGGTTTCAGGCGCAGCATGCCGCCCTGCGTTTCGAGCTCTCCGTCCAGTTGCAGGGGAAATATCTCTCCCATACAAGGTAAAGAGCGCGTAGGCCCGGAGCTGATGGCCGGTGAGCGCGACCCGGAGGTCTTTGAGCGCCGATTGCACCTCGTGAATCGTAGCCTCGTGGCCGGGCGGTACTGAGATTCCCGCTTGCTGCGCTTGATGGGCTACGGCGACGGCGAGATTGTCCCGCATCCACTGATTCAGCTCCGCTTCGTTGAGCGTCACCGTCCGGGGCAGGCCGCCCTCCATCGCCAGCTGTAACTGAGCCATCTTCTCCGCCACGCGCTCCGCCGCCTGTGGATCGGTCTGTATCGGGAGCGGCGGGGCCTGGCGAAGAATCAGCGTCAGCACCGTCGTTGTGCCGAGAAGCGAGATCCATGGAAGCCAGGCCAAGAGACGGGCGATCATGCCCGAGGCAGGCGCATCCACTCGCCGCACATCTCTTTCGGAGCGGGACCGTTCTGCGGCCGGAGACGGCGGTTTATATTTGGAAAAGACGATCCCGCATCGTCGGCAGTCGAGGTCCCCGATCTGTTCCCACCCGCATTTCGGGCAAGCGAGGGTGGGATTGCGCTGTAGTGCAGCGGGGAGCAGATGAAAAGAAATACGTAAATAGCCGCCGGCTAACGCGGCGAACACCGCGCCGCGGCCCGGCGGAGATCCCGAAAGGCGGTCAGCATCCGAGCATGGGAGTAATGGGCGTTGCGCCCACTGGGATTGGGGAGGAGGAACACCGGCACGCCGGCCAGGCGGGCACGGGTTCTGCCTAGTTCCCCGTAATCTTCATCTGGGAAAATGATGTGAAAGATGGTCACGCCCAGCAACGCTACGAGGCGGGGTTGATAGCGCCGAATTTTTCGGAGGAGACTCCTGAGGCCTCGGCGATATTCAGCCGGCTCCAGCGTGTCAATGCCGGCACTGCAGCGGGCGATGATATTCGTGAGACCCAGGCGCCATTCAGGCAGCCGCCAATCGTCCCGATACATGAGCGGTTCGGTGACCAGTCCGGACTCGTACAAGAGTTTCCAAAATCGGTTGGAATGGCCCGCAAAATGATGACCGGTAAGGGCCGAACGCAGCCCCGGGTTGATGCCGACGAAGAGAATCCGCATGCCCGGTTTCATGTGATCCGGGAGACGGCCAAACGTGGTGCGGCGCCGCTTCATAGGCTTGAGGCAGTTTAGTGGGGGTTTCACCATTCCGCCACAGAAAAGCGCGGGAGGAGTGAATTCCATACATAAGGCAAGTTCGATCTAAGTGATGGAAAGATAAACGATTTGAAATGGCATGTCGGTCGGCACCAAGCTTGCTCACTCTCGAGGCCAACGCCGAATGGTCGGCGTGAATCCCCAACCTTAAAGGAGGTGACTTCGTATGAAGCGCATGCTTATGGCAATCATGGCGGTGGCAGTGGCGATTTCCTTCAGCGCGCCTTCTTTCGCGGATGAAAAGAAGAAGGACGAGAAGAAGTCCGGCGGAAAGCTCATCGAGCAGGTCTACGGTGAGGAGAAGAAGGACAAGAAGGACGAGAAGAAGGGCGGCCATGCCGACACCTTCGGCGAGAAGAAGGACGAGAAGAAGAAGGACGAGAAGGGCAAGTAACTTCCGTCCATTGGCGAGGCTTAGCTGGCTTGAGAGGTTCCCCGCGTCCTGCGGGGGACCTCTTGGGCGGTTCCCCTACCGAGCGATTCCCCGAAGATAGGCCGCCTGCACACCGACGATCGTCTTGGCGTCTCGAATCGTTCCCTCCGCTATCTTCCTGACCGCTTCGGCCAACGGCATTTCGACCACCTCCAGGACCTCATCCCGATCCAGTTGTTGTCGTCCCTTCGTCAAGCCGGTGGCTTGATAAATATGGATGACTTCGTCGGCGAAGCCCGGCGCCGTGAAGATGCTGGTGAGCAGGACGAAGGACGCGGCTCGATAGCCCACTTCTTCCTCCAGTTCTCGGGACGCACAGTGGAGCGGGTCCTCGCCGGGATTCAGCTTGCCGGCCGGGATTTCATAGATGAAGCCACCGGCCGCATGGCGGAACTGGCGGATCAACACGACCGTACCGTCGTCCTTCACCGGGACCACCGCCGCCGCGCCGGGATGGCGGATCGTTTCCAGATCCACCGTCACGCCGTTGGGCAGCTGTACGGTCTCGATGTTCAGCGTCACGACGCGGCCGTTGTAGATATTTCTGATCATGAAGAGCCGACGACTAACGGCTTATAGCCGATAGCACAAACAACAAAAAGATTCCGATGGTGTTCGTGCTCTCAGCCATCAGCTATACGCTCGTGGGTTTTTTATAGAACGGTGTCTTGACGACCTGGGCCGGAAGGGTTTTGCCGCGGATGTCGATTCTGAGGACGGTGCCTGGTTGAGCATAGGGGGATGGGACATAGCCCAGCCCGATCCCTTTTTGGAGGAGCGGCGAGAGGTTGCCGCTGGTGATTTCTCCGATCGGTTCGGCTTGGTTCCGGTCAAGAATCTTATATCCGTGGCGCGGGACGGCCTTTTCGAGCAACTCCACTCCGACGAAACGCCGCGGGACCCCGCGCTCGTTCTGTTCTTGAAGAGCGGCCCGTCCGATGAACTCCCCTTTGGAAAAATCCACCGTCCACTCCACGCCCGCTTCCAGCGGAGTCGTCTCTTCGCCGATATCGTTACCGTAGAGCAAATAGCCCATCTCCAGTCGCAGCAAGTCTCTGGCTCCCAGCCCGGCCGGCTTCAGCCCTGAGGTGCGACCTTGCTCCATGAGGCGTTCCCACAAGGAGGCCGCCTGATCGGCCGCGACATAAAGCTCGAAACCCAATTCGCCGGTGTAGCCTGTTCTGGCGATCAACACGGGGATCGAGGCCACCTTCGCATCGCAGGACCGATGCAGCTTGAGGCTCGCGGCTTCGGAAGCTCCGAGCGAGGCGAGAATCTCACGCGACCGGGGACCCTGTAGCGCGAGTTGCGCGAGGGCGTCCGATTGATCTTCGAGGACGACCGTGCCGCCCCCCGAGCGCTGCTCGAGCAGCCAGGCCACGATCTTCCCGCGGTTGGAGGCGTTGACGCAGAGCAGATAGTCGTCGGCGGTGCGGCGGTAGACGAAGATATCGTCCTTGATGCCGCCGCGTTCGTTGCAGACCATGGAATACTGGGCTTGGCCGACGGCGAGCTTGCCGATATCGTTGGTCGTGGTGCGTTGGAGAAACGCCGCTGCGCCGGATCCCGCGACCAGCACGCGCCCCATGTGGCTGACATCGAAGAGGCCGGCCTGGGAACGGACGGCATGGTATTCGTCGACCACGCCGCTGTACTGGATGGGCATTTCCCATCCGGCAAACTCGACCAGCTTGGCGCCGGCTGTCCGATGCTGTCTGATCAGCGGCGTCTGCAGCATGCGCTACCGCAGGCCGAGCAGTTCGACGTCAAAAATCAACGTGGCGTGGGGAGGAATCACCCCGCCTGCTCCTCGTGCGCCGTAGCCCAGCTCCGCCGGAACGGTGAGCTTCCGCTTGCCGCCGACTTTCATTCCCTGCACGCCTTCATCCCATCCCTTGATGACGCGCCCGGCTCCCAGGGGAAATGAGAAGGGCTGGCCTCGGTCGACGGAGCTGTCGAATTGTTGGCCGTTGGTCAGCCAGCCGGTGTAGTGCACGGTGGCGGTTTTGCCCGCGACGGCCGCTTCTCCGGTGCCGATCACCTGGTCGACATACTTCAACCCCGACGCGGTCGTGATTTCCTGTGCGCTCTTGTCCGCTTCTGCCACATTCCCTCCCCATCCCGCCGCCGGTATGCCGATCAGCGTGATCGTGATCATGAGTCGGCCTATACAACGTGTCATGGCTACTCCCTGGTGCAACGCTTGAGACCGCGAGCCCGCCTAGTGGTGAATCGTGCCGGTCGGCCGCTCCGCGAAAATGGCCAAACTGGCCGTATACCCGTGGAGAAAATTCCGTCCGCCGACCGGGCCGATTTCACCCTGGGCAAAAAAACCGGCCAGCGGAATCGTGCCCAACCGCTCCGCGGCCGTCTCCGAGTCGTGGTGCAACCGCCCGAACAACCCCTGGCCGCGCCCGCAGCAACTGAACATCAGGGCCCCGAGCGGCGGATTACGATGATGGGCGCGGTCCGCGGCGAGGAGGAGATTCAGGTCTTCGCTGGCGGACTGCGCGTCGCGCAAATGGAACTGTACCGTCTGCCCTTCCTGCACGATATCGCCGATGGCGACCGCTCCGGTCGCCTGGTCGGCCCCGACCAGGTTACGCACGAGGAAATCTCCCCGCTCAAAGTGATTTCGCTGCTCGTCGATGACGATGCCGATGTGGAGCGCGCGATGCGCCCGGCGCCGGTCCTCGCTTCCCAACGACTCGTAGACGGCTTGCAGGCGTTGGAGGGCGGGCGCGCCGCTCAATTCGTGAATGAGGTTGTGCTCGGCTTTGGTCACCACATAGCGCTCACCGATGGGGCGGCAGCCCTGGGAGATGATCGGACGAACGTCCAACGGACCGGACAGACGCGCGCCGACCAAGCCGTCCTCGAAAACCTCTTCCTGGAGGATCAGGCGATTTTCTCCGGCATCCTGTCCGCCTCCGGCCAAGCCCCCGACAGCCGGGGTTCCCGGATAGCGGTGATTGAGCATCGTGAGGACTTCCTGCATCGGCGTCGTGAAAGGATCGGCCAGCAGAAGAAAGGAGGCATCCGGTACATCGGGATCCGGCCATCCGGCTAAATCGAATCGATCCTGCGCCGGCGAAAAGGTCAGCCGCACCGGCTCGACCGTGACAGCCGGGAGACAGGCTGTCCAGAGCGCCACCGCCGGGGCGGTTTCCAACTCCTCCGGACCGGCGATCACTCCCTCTCCGCTGCATCCGATCATCAGGCGCGGGCGAAGTCGTTCGACGAGGATCTCCGACAGTAAGGAGACCTGCCCGCGGTGATGGGAGGAAAAAAACAAGCAGGCCAGATCAGACGGTGAGGCGTTGAGCTTCGCTTGAATGTCGTCGGCGAGGTCCCGCGCGGCCGCTTCGGTGTCGGTTTTCCGTGAAAGGGAGGCGGCAAAGTGAAAACCGGTCGTCGGCCGGGATGAGGTGGAAGAAAGGCTAGGCATGAGCGCGACCCGACAGCTTAGACGCCTGGGTCCATCCGCTCCGAGCGGGCCTGGGCGAGCTTTTTGTAATACCGCCACATATAGGAATAATAGTCGTCCAGTTGCGCGAGGAGATAGTGCAGCTCCGTGGGATCTTCAGTTTCCAAGGCTCGAACCATGCGGGTCTTAAGAAAATCGGCAAAGGCATCGGTTTTTTCCACCGCCGTCAGCAGACGCAGTCCGCCGCCGATCTGGTATTCGTTCATCGCTGGTCCCCACCTCTCCGACCCCACGGCAGAATAACGAGCCGCGAGAGCAAAATGCAAGTCGCGGACATCCGTCAACGGCCGCGGCCCACCAGCGTCTTGAGGCGATCGAGATCAATGGCCTCAACCCGGTGGCCGTCCCGCCCGACGACGGTCGTCGCCATGGTGAGGGCATTCAGGATGGCTTCTTCCGTGGCCTCGACCGTCGCGGTGAACAAGGGATTCAGATAGGTGTCGGCCAGATGGGTCAGGCTATACGTCGGTTCTTTTGGATAGTGCGGGATCACGTTGGCCGTGGAGAAAGCCAGGATGAAATCCCCGCTGCCATGCCTGCCGGTGGAGCCGGTGCGCGCAAGCCCCAGCGCCGCGCGCTTCGTGAGCCGGGTGAGCTGGCGGCCATCGAGCGGAGCGTCGGTGGCGATCACGATGATAATGGAGCCTTCGCTCAGGCCCGGGTGGACGGGTTGCGCCAGCGGTGGGGGGACCTCATACAACCGGCCGACCGGCACGCCGGTGACGAGCAGTTCCGACCGGCGGCCGTGATTCGCATTCACGAGCACGCCGACGGTATACCCGCCCTCGCCGCTCGGGAGACTCCGTGACGCGGTGCCGATGCCCCCCTTGAATCCGTACGACACCATGCCGGTTCCCGCACCCACCGCGCCTTCCGGCACCGGACCTCCGGCGGCGTTGTCCAAGGCCGCCATCACATCCTGCTCGGACACGTGGCGGCCTTGAATGTCGTTCAATCGCCCGTCGTCGCATTCCGCCACCACCGGTGTGAGCGTATCGTCCGAGATGCCGATTTCAGGATACTTCCGGATCATCCAGCTGATGACTCCATTGGCCACGCGCGGCACGTTGAGCGTATTGGTGAGCGCCACCGGATACTCTAGAAATCCTGATTCGGCGATCCATGACACGCCGGTCATTTCCCCGGTGCCGTTCAAGACGAAGGCGCCTGCCGCCACTTTGTTGTGCCACACGTCGCCGCGGGGAATGACGACGGTGACGCCGGTTCTGACCGGCCCCTCGCCCGGCTTGAGCGGCCCTTCGCCGCGGATGAGCGTCGTATGTCCGACTGTGACGCCCGCTACATCAGTAATGGCGTTCAGCGGGCCCGGGTCGTACTGTCCCACCGTGATGCCGAGTTCCCGCACGCGGTGGCGCCCCTCACCTGATTCCGCAGCGGCGGCCGTGACGCCCGCGAGGAGCGCGAGAAGGCAGAAAGCCGGCAGCGCCGCGTGCAGCGGCGGGCCGCTGCGAAACGATCCGAAGCCGTCACACGTCATGGGTACTGCCTCGGTGAGGAATACGGACGTCGAGCGCGGGATGCTCGGCCTGGATGGCTGCGCCCAATGAAAGGGCCTGCTTTTCTTCTCCATGCACGAGGAACACGATACCGGGCAAGGGGTCGATAGCCCGGATATAGGCGAGCAGATCGTGGCGGTCGGCGTGGGCCGAGAGCCCGTTGAATTTCACCACCTGAGCGCGGCGCGGCGTCGGCACGCCGAAAATCGGCACGACGTCCCAGCCCTCGACGAGTTTTCGGCCCAACGTATGCTCGGCCTGGAATCCCACAAATACAATGACGTTGGCCTCGTCCTGAATGGCATGTTTCAAATGGTGCAGGATCCGGCCCCCTTCGCACATGCCGGACGACGAGATGATGACACAGGGGCCTCTCATCGCGTTCAGCCGTTTGCTGTCCTCGACGGTGGAGACGAAGTGAATATACCGCGAGGCGAAGGGATCGCCGTCCGCCGAAAACGTCTTAGAGGTCTCTTCGTCGTAGCACTCGGGGTGTTGCCGGAACACGGCGGTCGCCCGCGCCGCCAGCGGCGAGTCGATATAGATGGGGATCGGCTCGATGCGGCTTTCTGTGACGAGCTCCTTGATCCGCATGACCAGTTCTTGGGTCCGCCCGACGGCGAAGGCCGGCACGATGATCTTGCTCTTGTGGGCTCTGGCATGGGAGATGAGCGCTTCGGCCTTCTTTTTCATCTCTTCGGCGGCCTGCTCGTGCAGCCGGTCGCCGTAGGTCGATTCGAGGATCAGGATGTCGCAGGGCGGCGGCGGATCCGGGTCGCGCAGGATCGGCATGTTGGCACGGCCCAAGTCTCCGCTGAACAGGACCGTCGTGGTGTTCCCGCGCGCGGTGTATTTGACGCGGATGGCGGCGGATCCCAGGATGTGTCCGGCGTCATGGAACGACGCCGTGACGCGGGGCTCAAGTTTCAGCGCATCGCGATAGCGGGCGCCCGCGAACCGCCGGGTGATCGCCTCGACGTCGTCCGAATCGAAAAACGGACGGACGCATTGCATGCCGCGCCGCCGTTCCTTCTTGTTGACGTAGGCGCAGTCGCTCTCCTGAATGCGAGCCGCGTCCTGTAACATGATGGCGGCCAGGTCGGCCGAAGCTCGCGTCATATGCACCTTGCCGGAGAAGCCGTGTTTGGCCAACACGGGGAGCGCTCCCGAATGGTCGATGTGCGCATGCGACAGCAAGACGGCCGACAGGGATTTCGGCTCGAATCCCAGCTCGCGATTCTGCCGGGCCGCTTCCTCTCGCCGTCCCTGGAACATGCCGCAGTCCAATAATAAGCGGGACGTGGGCGTCTCGATGAGATGGCGGCTTCCCGTCACCGACCGGGCCGCGCCGTAGAACGAGAGCTTCATGCTGGCCTCGGGCGATGGTGTTCGAGGATGAGGTCCCAGGCCTCTTGCGCGGTTTCGGCAAAATGGAATAGGCGCAAGTCCTGCGTGCTGATGAAGCCGTCGTCGACGAGCATGTGCCAGTTGATCGCCCGTTCCCAAAACGCCCGCCCGATGAGAATCACGGAGAGCCCGACGGCCTTGCCGGTTTGAAGCAGCGTGAGCGTCTCGAACAGCTCATCCATCGTGCCGAAGCCGCCGGGAAACGCGACGAGCGCTTTGGCGCGGATGAGGAAGTGCATCTTGCGCAGGGCAAAATACCTGAACTGGAAGCACAACTCCGGCGTAATGTAGGCGTTCGGCCGTTGCTCGTGCGGCAAGGTGATGTTCAAGCCGATGGATTTGCCTCTCGCATCCGCCGCCCCCCGATTTGCCGCCTCCATGATGCCGGGTCCACCGCCGGTGACGATCACGTAGTCGCACCGTCCGTCGGTTTGACAGGTGGCGGAGACCAGCCGTCCGAATTCGCGGGCGATGTCGTAATAGGCGGACAGCTCAAGCTGCCGGCGGGCCGCGGCCGCCGAGCGGGCGAGCTCCGCATCGCCAGGAGCCCGAGCCGCGGCGTCTTCGGCGAGCCGGAGCGTTTCCCGCGCGGTGGCTGGTTCTTGCAGCCGGGCGCTGCCGAAGACGACGATGGTCGACTGGATTCCCTGCTCTTTTTGAATCAACTCCGGTTTCAGCAGCTCAAGCCCGAGGCGGAAGGGACGGAGTTCTTCGCGTTGGAGAAAGTCGAGATCGCGATCGGCGGGAATGTAAGAAGGAGCGGCAAGAATGGCGTCAAGGAAGCCGGAATCCCGAGCAGGCGGATCGGACATGGGACGGCATTATAGCCAGACGGACAGAGGGCGGCAATCCGATCCCTCGTTCAGCGGGCTGACTCGCGGAACGGCCAGAAACGGAACTCGGAGGAATTGGCGTGCCAGGCAAAGGCATGCTCGCGGACGACCCACTGAGCGTCGCACGTCACTTGGAAAATATCCGTGCCGAACCCGCCGCCTCCGAGCACGAGATCCGGCGCGAGGAACGGGATCACGAAGCGCAATCCCCACCCATAATCGGCACGGAAATACTTGCCGTCGGAAAAGTGATAGCGTGCGATGACGGACTCTCCGACGGACTGCACCTCGTCCGGAGCGCCGAGGCGGCCGACGACTTCCGTGAGGTGGGTCGTTCCGTCGGTAATGAACGCGATCTCCTGTTCCGAGATGTGGTCATTCAACGTCAGCCGCTGCCACGCCAGCGGACCGCGCAGGCAGCCGGCCAAGCTCCCGGCGAGCATGAACGCGAGGACGCTGCGGAGGACCACGGCCAACATGGCTAGGGCCAGTCGAAGGGCCAGAATTGGAACTCGAGCGGCGGCTTCTTTCTTCCGACGAGGACTTCTTCGACGATGCCGGCCTTGTCATAGATCACAAAGACATCTTCGCTCTTGATGTTGGTCCTGGAAAAAAAGAGCACAAAGCCCGATTTCACGTCGAATCGATAGTAATGGTGGATTTCATGATCGTTCGCCTCGACAATCTTGTCCGGGGCGCCCAGGACCGCAGCCACGTCCGCCCGCGTGCTGACGCCTTTCTTGATCGCCGTCACGTCTCCTTGGTTCACCTCTTCTCCATAAGTGCCGCGGACGAAGGCACAGCCCTGTGTGAGCACGAGCAGAACGAGCAAGCCGATCAGTGTCTTGGCCCCCGACATAACGCTCCTCGGTTAGGCTTCATCGGGACGGTCCTGCAAGACCGGCCGACGGGGATATAAAAAGTCCTGCTCAAAGACGACGTAGGGCGACGGAGTCAGCCCGACCCGCCGGTAGGCGGTCTGCGCGATGCGATTGGTTTCGTCCACATAGAGCCGGATTCCGCAGACCGCGGGATCAGCCTGGGTTCGGGCCAAGATGGCGCCGTGCAGGCGGCGAAAGACCCCCTGCCGACGCCAGGCCGGATCCACGTAGACGCTTTGAATCCACCAGAAGACACCGTCGCGCCAATCGCTCCATTCATAGGTCACCATCAATTGGCCGACAATGCGCCCTTCGGTTGTCGCCTCGGCGACCTGGAAGAACCCATACCTCGGGGAATCGAGAAATGTCACAGTTCCACGCCGGAGGCGCTCGCGGTCGAGGTGTCGGCCCTCGGTTTCCATCGCCATGGCGGCGCTGAAGGAGACGATCGTGTCGACGTCTTCCATGCGAGCGGGTCTGACGAGAAGGGGCGATACGGGTTCCACGGTGTTCGTCAACGCGGGGACTGTAACCAGCCCCGCTGAGGCTTGAAGAGACCGGCGGAAAATTCCATTTTCATCGCGTCCTCCGGCAAAAGATTCAGCCGATGCACGTGGTCCTCCGGAACAAAAGCCAGGTAGCCGGTGAACGGATGAATGGCCGTCGGGACGAACACCATCAGCAGTCGGCCCAGTGTGCCGATTTGGAGAGCGGCGGGAGCTGTGCCCATGACGAAGCCCAGCGCCCAGAGTCCATCTCGGGGGAACGGAAAGGCCACAACGGTGCTTCGGCCGAACCGGGACCGGAAGTGAAAGAGATCCGTCATGCCCTTGAGGGTCAAATAGATGCTTTGGACCAGAGGAATTCGTTCCAGGCGTCGTTCAAGGCGCTCCAGCACATGTTGGTCCAACACATGGGTGGAGAGAGCGCCCGCGAAAAGCAAGAGGAGCACCAGCAGGAGCACACCGAGTCCGGGCACCGGGTATGGTATATAAGCTCCGACCAGGCTGTCTAACGCCCGAAAGAGGGCGAGCAGAATGAAAAGAGTCGCCCAGGCAGGCACGATGAGCAACAGGCCCGTGAGGAAAATTTTCCACGCCGTGGTGAGCATAGGCTGGATCACGGTGAAACCCGACAGTCCGGCCCTAGTGTAACAGAATCGCCACGCGGAAGGGACAACGGATCCTCTTGTCCTTGGTGGGGCGCTGCTCTATGCTACAACCATCTCGTGAAGAGAGGGGGCATCCATGAGCATCGACAAAGATCTTCTGGCCATCTTGTGTTGTCCGGAAACCAAGCAGCCGGTCAGTCTGGCGGACCCGGTCTTGGTCAACAAAATCAATGAGGCGGTGAGTCGCGGCAAACTGCAGAACAAAGGGAAGAAGAGCGTGGCGGAGCCTCTCGATGGAGGACTGGTCCGCGCGGATCAGAAAATTCTGTATCCCATCAGGGAAAACATTCCGGTCATGCTCATCGACGAAGGGATTCCGCTTGAACAAGTCAATTAGCGGGTTCAGGGCACGGCCGCGGGTTCCGTATCCGCCATGCCGACCGGCGGTTTTGCTAGGAGCCCGGCGTCGTAATGGAAGCTTGCGGGCCTTCGGTCTTGGATCCCGTGGATGTCCCGCATTGCATGCAGAGATACTCGTAGAGATTGCCGGTGGGCAGAACCAATAACAGCCGCTCCCTTGTCGGCGTTGCGACGCGGCAACGGGGACAGTACAGCAACGACGCCTTGAGTGACTCGAACTGATCCTGCTGGTCCGCCGAAGGGCTCAACCTGGTCGACCGACGCCCCACGCCGGGCGGCCATGGAGGCGGTGGTTTTCGAGGAGGTTGCATGGCGCTATTCTAGGCAGAGCCCTCCCGATGGTCAACGGTGCGGAACAAACCCTCAATAGCGGCGAGGCTGAGAATCAGAGGAGCTGTTGTTCTTTAGGAGGTGCCAGAGCCATCGTGCCAGTTGGACCATCACATAGACGGCCAATCCGCTGAGCAAACCGTACAACCCAGCCCTGCTCCACGGCCACAGATCGGGAGCGTGAAGGACGAAGGCCAGCGCAATATGCCCGCCTATTCCCAAGCATAGCGCGAAAATGACCCACTCTCGGATCAACGCCATACAAGACAAGATCCTGCGGGGGACGTCGGGAAGACCGGAACGCAAACGGGAGGACTATACCGATGTCTTTGCAGACTCGATCTCTGTCGCCGTGATGAGGCTGGACAGGTAATCGGCGACAAAGTTCAACGCTTCTTCTCGGCCATCCGCTCGACGACCCTTCTCACGCCTCTGCACCGAAAGCTCATGGTCCAGGTCCGATTTCACTTCTCCCAACACACGCTGTAGGGAAGAAGGCGTGAGATTCGCGTCCATTTCTTCGAGCTCTTGACAACGGTCAAGGACCCAGTTGAGGCCCTCGATGCGTCCGGCATAGTGCTCTTGCTCGGCGGTATCGATGCGCGCCATCGCGGTCGCGAAAGTTTGGGCTTCATACACCAAGTTGTAAAAACTGGTCACGGCTCGCTGTAGGGATGGATTCATTGAGGCTCCCTTCTCTCGTAAGTGAACCAGTGAATTATACATGAGATTGAGGGCGTCACAAGGGTTTTTTTACACCCTTTTTACGCCTTATGTGAAGAGAAGGGAATGGAACTCGTTCATGAACCCATAATACAGGGGAGCGAAGTCTTTGAGGCTTTCCGGGCTGGTCTCTTTGAGTCGTTTAAAGAAGAAGACTTGCGCACGGGGGTCCAGCTGCTCGAGCAACTGGCTGAGTTGAGCCATCGTATAACTACCTGTCGGTACACTGAGGACGTAATGAACGAGACGTTCGACGAATTGCTGAGCAATATATTCGCTGGTCAGGTAGCCGTCCGGCAGCTTGCCCGAAGCCAGGAATTCGTTGAAAGGTATAGCCTGCGCCGCAAATGGGAGCGCCTGCTGATGAGAGGTCACGCCAGAGCCCTCGGTAAACCAAGCGATTGGTGCGATCACTCTACTGGGTCCCCTATGGGCCGTCAAGTGCGCAGATGGAGCACGTGTGTCTGAGGCTAAAGGCGAACGGCCGCTGGGTATGACGCGCGCCTTTTGTACTGTCTTCCCCGTTCTTGTCAGCCGGTAGACCTACTTGAAACTGATCACGCTTCTTTGGCTGGAGGTTATTGCCGAAGCAGAAAGGGCGAGGCCCCTTTCGGAACCTCGCCCTTCCATGAAGCGATCCCTAGCTGAAGCTTACAGCCAGGTTACGCGCTCGGCCGGCCGAATGTAGATCGGCTCTTCGACCTGGATGCGCGCCACTTCCTTGCCCGACTTGTTGAAGCCCAGCACGGTGTCGTTGTACATCTCGAACCGCTTCCCGTGGATCTGGGTTTCGAACACCTTCGGGCCCGGAATCACATCGTACCGGAAGATGATCTGCTGGCTCGCTCGCCAGAGCTGGAGGACGGCCAACAGTTCCCGACTCGGTACCAGGTACTTCTCGATGGCGTTGTCCACGCCCGGGCCGAACATCTGCCGCGCATACCCGCGCGGGCTGTGCCGCGGCGGAATGTAGTAGCCGTTGGGCTCCGTCCCCCACTGCGGGTATAGCGGGAGCGCCACCTGCTCCACGCGGATCGCGTAGTACAGGGGATGCCACCGGTCTTCGGCCCACAGGCCGTCCTCCCCGATGCGCACCAGGCTCTGCATGCGGATCTTCCCCACGCAGGCCGCCATACAGCGCGTCTCCATCGGCTCGCCGCCCGTCAACGGATCTTTGCCTTCGATCCGCGGATAGCACGCGATGCACTTCTCGCTCACGCGCGTCGTGCCCCGGTACATCGGCTTCTTGAACGGGCACTGCTCCACGCACTTCTTGTACCCCCGGCAGCGGTTCTGGTCGATCAACACAATGCCGTCTTCCGGCCGCTTGTAGATCGCCTTCCGCGGGCAGGCCGCGAGGCAGCCCGGGTACGTACAGTGGTTACAGATCCGCTGGAGGTAGAAGAAGAACGTTTCATGCTCCGGCAGCGAGCTGCCCGTCATCTTCCACGGCTCGTCCCGCGAGAACCCGGTCTTGTCGATGCCTTCGACCAAGGCCCGCATCGAGGTCGCCGTATCCTCATAAATATTGACGAACCGCCACTCCTGGTCGGTCGGGATGTAGCCGATCGCCGCCTGGCCCACTTTGGCCCCGGCGTCGAAAATGGTCATCCCTTCGAACACCCCGTAGGGCGCATGGTGTTTGCGGCCCACCCGCACGTTCCACACCTGCCCGCCCGGGTTCACTTGCTCGATCAGCTGCGTGATCTTCACGTCGTAGAACTGGGGATACCCGCCGTAGGGCTTGGTCTCCACGTTGTTCCACCACATGTACTCCTGCCCTTTGGAAAAGAGCCAGGTGGACTTGTCGGCCATGCTGCAGGTCTGGCACGCCAAGCACCGGTTGATGTTGAACACGAAGGCAAACTGCCACTTCGGATGCCGCTCCTCGTAGGGATACAGCATCTTCCGTCCCAGTTGCCAGTTATAGACTTCTGGCATTGTGACTCCTCCTTCTCATAATCAAATGGTTAACGGGCTTACACCTTGATCTTAATGTGCTCACCTTTGAGCCACTTGATCATGAACTCGTTCTCTTGGCCCGGGGTAAAGCCGGTCCGGACCGGTTCCCACGGCCCGCGCGCCCCGATGCCGCCGTCTTCCGCCTTGGTGATGCGGATCAGACATTCCTTCGGCACCGTGTTGATCGCGTGGTGGTCGACCTGATAGCCCCACTTGAACTTCCAGGCAATGGCATGTTTGCCCGGCAAGCTGTCGGTCTGGTGCATCGGCATCAACCAGTTCCGGGTAAAGGACTGCTGCGCCCCGTACCGGAAGTTGGATTGATAGCCGGTGTCGACCGCAATCGCTCTGCCGTCGGGTCGGGTCTCGTGGCCCTTCACCGACTTCGCCGTCGACACGTACGGGGCGTGCTTCGCCATCGTGACGTGGTACGGGTAGCTGGGGTTGTACTTGGCCCGGATCATCAACCGCGCGACCTTGTAGTACGGGTCCGAGGGCTTCCAGCCGCGATAGGGCCGGTCCACCGGGTTGCCGTCCACATAGACGTAGTCGCCGTCGTTGATGCCGCGGTCTTTGGCCGCCTGCGGGTTGATGTGCAACTGGTGCTCGCCCACGCCCGGCGTCCGCTTGTCCATCCGGTACGGATCGCCGAAGTTGCTCTCGTAGATCTGCACCCAGTCGTTCACCGACCACTGGCTGTGCACCCGGTGCCGGGTCTTCGGGGTCACGCAGTAGAACTGGTACCCCTTCTCCCACAACGGATTGCTGTGCCGCTTGATCTCGTGCCACGACAACTTGATGTTGCGGACCGTCTTGTCGTCGTGGTGTTGCGCCGTGATGGGAATGCCGTAGTCATCCGGCCGACAGTACGGGTTCGTCGTAAAGATGGCGTTCGGCAGGTACGGCGTGGCCTCCGGGCCTTCCCGGTGGCTGATGAAGTTCTCGCCGTACTCGATAGCTTCCGGCTCGATGCGATAGTTCTCGTACCGGCCGCTGCGGGTCCACATGGGCTTCGACTCGTTGGTCTCTTCCCAGAACGGATGCCGCGGATACGTCCGGACCATCACCATCCAGCCCTTTTCCGACTTCAGCATCGTATCGGCGCTGTAGCCGTAGAAGGTGCTGGAGGCGTCGAGCATGCGCTGCGCATAGACGTCCACGCGATTCAGATAGACCATCGCGAAGTAGTCCTTCATGCGCTTGTCGCCCGTCATTTCACTGAGCTTCGCCGCCGTGCCCGCAAAGGTGTCGAGGTCGTTGCGGGTGTCGTACAGCGGCCGGATGCCGCCCTTCCAGATCTGCACCCAGGGATTGGACACCGTCACCGTCATTTCCGGATAGGTGAACTCCATCCAGGAGTTGCAGGCAAAGGCGATATCGTTGTGGTTCACGTCCGAGGTCATCTCGATGTCCTGCGTGATCAGGGTCTCGATGTTCGGATCGACGTTGCGCACCATGTCATAGTGGTGCTTCGCATTGTTGAGCACGTTCACGTTGGTCACCCAACGCAGTTTGCTGGGCGTCGGCATGTGGGTCTTGCCGGTGAAGACCTTCCGCCCATATTTCGGGGTATTCACAATGAGGGCGGTATCCCCGTGGTTCCAATAGCCGACCTCTTCACCGTAGTAGTACGACTTGGTCTTGATCTCCTTGCCGTGCGCGTTCGGATCCGTGGTGATGTTGAAGGGATCCTCACCCGTGTGCACGGCCAGACCCGCGCCGGACCACGGCGTGGCCGTCCAGGTGCCGGCCTTGTAGTTGCCGGCCCAGGTGTGCTGCCCGGTGCCGAACTTCCCGACGTTGCCGGTGATGATGAGCACCATCGCGGCGCCGCGGGCATTGATGGTCTGATGGAAATAGTGGCAGGTGCCTTCACCGTTGTGGATCGCGGCGGGCTTGATGGTGCCCGAATCCCGCGCCCACCGGACGATCAGGTCCTTCGGTGTCCGGCAGATCTGATGCACGGTGTCCAGGTCGTAGTCCTGGAAGTGCACCAGGTACATCTGCCAGACCGGCATCGCGTCGATTTCGCGGCCGTTGAGCAGCTTGACACGGTAGGTCCCGGTCAACGCGGCATCGATGCCGCTGTTCACGTAATGCCAGCCCACCTGTTCACGATGGAGCGGCACGGCCTGCTTCTTGTTGAGATCCCAGACCATCATGCCGCCCAAGCGCTCGATCTGCTCCGGCTTCAAGGACTGAATCCGGCCCGAGTAGCTCTTGGAGAAGTCCGGGAACTTGTAGTCCGCCACCACGTCGCGCGGATCGAGGTATTGCAACGTATCCGTGCGAACGAGGATCGGGGCGTCGGTGAAGCTCTTCAGGAAGTCGATGTCGTGCATGTTCTCATCGACGATGATCTTCATGGCCCCCAGGAACAAGGAGCCGTCCGACTCCGGCCGTAAGGGCATCCAGTAGTCGGCGCGATAAGCGGTCGGATTGTATTCGGGCGTGATGACGACCACGCGGGCGCCGCGCTCGATACATTCCAACTTCCAGTGCGCTTCCGGCATCTTGTTCTCGACGAAGTTCTTGCCCCAGCTGGTGTTCAGCTTGGAGAAGCGCATGTCGGAGAGGTCGATGTCGGAGCCTTGCGCCCCCGACCACCAGGGATGGGCCGGGTTCTGGTCGCCGTGCCAGGTGTAGTTCGACCAGTAGCGGCCGCCCTGCGCCTGATCCGGGCTCACCTTGCGGATCCAGGTGTCGAGCAACGCATTGATCCCGCCGTTCATGCGGGTGTTGCCCATCTTGCCCAGGATGCCGAGGACCGGCATGCCGGCGCGGTGCTTGAAGCAGCGCGTGCCCGCGCCCTTCATCATCTCGATCATTTCCGGCGCATAGCCCTGCTCGCGCAGCCGCCGCGCGCCCGCTTCACCGCTGTAGCGGGTGGCCACGATGATCATCGCCTTGGCGGCATAGGTGAAGGCCGTGTCCCAGGACACGCGCAGCATGTCGTCCAGGAAGCGGCTGTCGAATTTGTACTTGCGCTTGGTTTCGGGCGTCAGCTCGGGGGAGCCGTCGTCCATCCATTGCTTCCAGCCCTTGCGCATCAATGGGCCCTTCAACCGATACGGGCCGTACACGCGGCGGTGGAACGTGAACCCCTTCAAACACATGCGCGGGTTGTGGGCAAAGGTCCCGCGGTTCCCGTAGAGGTCTTCGTAGGTCTGGTGGTCGTAGTTCTGTTCGACCCGCATCACGACGCCGTTCCGGACGAAGGCCCGGATGCGGCAGGCGTGTGTGTCGTTGGGGGAGCAGCACCAGGTAAAGGATGAATCATACCGGTATTGATCGTGATAGACGCGCTCCCACGACCGGTCCGGATAATCGCCCAGCGGGTTCCCGACTTCGATGACCGGCTGCAACGCGGTCAACGCCAGGACCTTGTCCGCCACGGCCACGGCCGCGACGGTCCCCGCGGAGACTTTCAAGAATTGCCGACGTGACAAAAACATTGTGGACACCTCCTAAGTTGAGGGCTGCCGTCAGCCCACGCTTCCTGACTCAAACTCCTGAAATTTTTCCCACCCCCTTCCGTCCTCAAGCTGCCAACCAGACCGAATAAAAAGGGTTGATTTACGGATCGCGGATGAGGCGAATCTTTCAGTTCTGGTGGGCATAACGGTCTATTATGGTTCGCAATAACCAAACCATAGGGCCGGATGGTCTTCTGAAACAGGAGAGCAGTATAAACGTAAGACAAATAAAGAGAATATTCTTACATGGAGAAAGGAAGCCAGAGAGGAGAGAGCCTGCTCTTGAGTAGTTCTGGTACCAGAATTACAATATCCTCAAATGAGAACACACAAAAATACTAACGAAATCAAAACTTTGTGATGAACTGAAGGGGAAATATCTGACGTTACTGCAGAGTAACGGTTTCTGGAGCTGTAACCTAACACTGTGAGGATTCAGAGCCGTATCGTTGCTTGACAGCGCAGCTGTGTGTCAGTAGAATCCGCCCCTCTTCAACACGCCATGATCGAGCGGGAATAGCTCAGTGGTAGAGCATCGCCTTGCCAAGGCGAGGGTCGCGGGTTCAAATCCCGTTTCCCGCTCCAAACCGCACTTCGTGCGATCCGGATGCCGTTCATCATCCCTTGCCGGGGATGCCCGGAGGACAGAGGTCAGGGTGCCGGACCCGATCCGCCGTTCGGGATTTGTAGCCTGATCGAGACTGCATGCCCGTCCGCCGTCATCGCCGCCTCGATTTTGTCACCGGTCTTCAGCTTGCCGGCGACTCCTTCGATCTTGGTCTCAGCGTTCACATGCAAGCGCACTTCGCGGCCGCTCATTTCTTTGACGACCAACTCCTCGCCTTCCCAGTACAGCACGTCGCCTTTGACTACGGCGCTGGGCTTCGCGCCCTCCTGCGACTGGGCGAGGGCCCCGGTCGGCACCAGTGCGAACAAGAGCAGAATGAACCACGCCATACCGTCCTCCTTCCGCACAGCCTATGAAAAGTCCGTAAGCCCTGTCAATGAAGAGAACCGGTATGGGCGTGTTGGCTGGACGTAGCCGAAGCACTATATTCGTTCGGTAGCCGACAGGACGGCGCTCACCGCGGTGGTGGCATGAATGAAACCCTGTCGTTTTCTTCCATCCTTAGAGCGGCGGACACGTTGCGCGGGGTCGCGCATGTGACGCCGGTTGTGACCAGCGGACAACTCGATCGGCTGGCGGGCGCGCATGTATTCATGAAATGCGAGAACCTTCAGCGGACCGGCGCGTTCAAGTTTCGCGGCGCCTACTATGCCCTCTCACGTGTGAAGTCCGGCGGGACTGCCCGGACTGTGGTGACGCTCTCGTCCGGCAATCATGGTCAGGGTGTCGCTTTGGCTGCCCGCCTTTTTGATCTGACAGCCCATGTGGTGATGCCGGCGCCGCGCTCGGCGGTGAAGTGTGAAGCCGTGGTCGGCTATGGCGGCATCGTATGGCCCACCGACGATCGGCAGTCGGCCGAACGCAAGGTGGCGGATCTCCAGGCCGAGGAGCGGGCCGCTTCTATCCATGCGTTCAACAACCTGGATGTCATGGCGGGACAAGGGACGGTCATGCTGGAGCTGCTCGACCAGGTCGAGTCGGTCGATGTGCTGTTGGCGCCGGTCGGTGGGGGCGGGCTGCTGTCCGGGCTCTGCGTCGCAGGACATCAACTTCGTCCCGCGCTGAAGATCTTTGCGTGTGAACCGGAAGGAGCGGCGGATGCCGGGGAGTCGATCAAGCTGGGTCGGATCGCTCCGATGCCGAACCCCCGGACTATCGCCGACGGATTGCGAACGAGCTTGGGGAGCAGAACCTTGCCGATCCTCCGCGAGCATCTCGCCGGCATGTTTCTCGTCAGCGAACAGGAGATCGTCGGAGCGATGCGCTTTGCGTTCGAGCGGATAAAAATAGTGATCGAACCATCAGCCGCCGTCGCGCTGGCTCCGATCCTGCGCGCGGAACCGCGGCTCGCCGGCCGACGGATCGGCGTGGTCCTCACGGGGGGGAATGTCGACTTGACGGGCTTGTGGAGTTCCCTGACGACGACGTAGAGGAGCGGTGTTCTACGCCCGCTCCAAGGCGAGTAATTCCCGAAGCGAATGCTGCGCTTGGAGTAGGTCTTCTTCCGACAACGCAGCCGGGCCGAATCGTCCGCGGCAGTACAGGTCCGTGAGGATCGCCGCGGGGGCGCCGGCCTGGGTCCATTCCTGCCGGATCAGGGCAAGAAACTCGAGCGGCCCGCTCGCGTCGGGTTTGGCGAAGCCGTTTCGCGCGAAGTGATGAAGCATGGCCTTGTAAAGCCGGGTGATCGGTTGTTCTTCTCTGCGTACGGCGGTCGATCCCAACCCTCTCCATGGGCGCTTCCAAGCCAGCCAGATCATAGCCCCCAATCCCAGAAGAACCAGGCCGAGAAACTTGCCCATGAGTCGGACGTTGCCTTCGCCGGCATAGGCCACAAGACTGCCAATTTTGTTCGCCAGCGGATTCAGAAGCGATGCAAAGGAATCCCAGACGCGGGTGCGCACCGTCTCTCCGCCGGCTTTCAACTCCCGCACGACGGCGAGTTGGTCGGCCGCGCTGTATTGGACGAAAAAGCGATTCCACCGCAGCCGGAAGCTGTCCACGATCCGGCTGAACGCCTGCCAGCCGGGCACCGAGACGGCTTCTGTCACGCTGGGCGTGGGGTCCATCGTGATCCAACCGGAATGGGGCAGGTGGACTTCCACCCAGGCATGGGCATCCTGTTGGCGCACCACATAGTAGTTCCCATACTCGTTCCATTCGGTCGCCAGAAACCCGGTCACGAGGCGAGCGGGAATGCCGATCGCGCGGAGCATCAAGACCATGGCCGTCGCATAGTGCTCACAGTAGCCGGTCTTCCGCGTGAAAAGAAATTCATCGATCGGCCGGGCCTGGTCGGAGAGCGGGACATCGAGGCTATAGCGGAAATTCGTGGAGAGATATTGTTCGATCGCGAGGGCTTTTTCGTAGCGGCCGGATTTGTCCTGCGTGACGGCCACCGCGAGCGCAGCGAGACGTTCGGACTGCCCAGGAATCTGCAAGAAGTGCCGGATGAAGGATTCAGGATAGGCGACGGATTGGGGTTGCAGATCGGCCGGAAGAAGCGGATTGATCCGGGACAGGACGGAGTACTCAATGCGCGACGAGGCCGGGAACGGCAGCGACAAGGCTCCCGCCGCATCGGCATGGACGGTTAAGAAGCGGCCGGAGACACTTTCCGCAAACGGGGCCGCGAAGAGCACCGCCGTGTCCAACGGCTCCAGCAGAATGTTCTGCCGGACGGCGGCGGACTTGGCGGGCGGGCGTGACGGGTTCGGGCGGACCGAGAAGGTCATCGGCGCCGTCTCCGCCAGGGAGCGCCGATGGGTCAGTTGATTCGTCCAGGAAGTCCCGTCGTACCGGTCGTAGGCGGCTCCGCGAAGATACAATCGTCCCACGTCACGAGCGGATCGTTCGGAGAGCTCCACCCGCATGACGATGCTGGGGTCACGTTTGATGGGACCGATGGCGCCCAAGTCGACCGTGTCCGAGAATCCGGACGTGCGAATGCTGTCGCCATAGCCCTTCTGAAACAATCCCGCGCTCACCCGGGGAATCGCAAAGAAAATCACGAGGGTCAGGCAAAGGGCGGCGGCCGCCAGCCCGTTCGCCAGCCAGAACAACTGCGGAGTGACGTGGCTGTGGGGTGGTGGCTGATGCTCGGACTGGCCGGGTGTGTCGTCCGACTTCTTCGACAACTGGAACAGCAGCAGCGTCCAGACGCCGGTCAAGAGATAGGCGAGGAAAATGGGGAGATACCAGAGATCCGTCGTCAAGGCGGCGGAGGCGACGATGGCCATCAGGCTGATGGCGTACAGATGCAGATAATCGCGGCGCGTCTGTAAATTGCACAGCTTGATCACCATGAGGACCAAGAGGAAGTGAATGCCCGCCGGGAGGAATTCAGCGGAGATCCACAGCGCATCCATCCAGAACCCGGCGAAGCCGAGAATGAGCAGGATGTTCCAGGTCGTCGTCGACAAGACGATGAGATTGGCCAGACGCTCCATGGCCTGTACCCGTAAAGCGCGCACCAGCACCAGAATGAGAACGGAGCCGGTCAGCAGCACCAGCCACTCCGGCAGGCTGGCTCCCAGCGCCAGGCCGATGAAAGAGGCCGACGCCAAGAGAATGGACGTAAGCCGCAGCGCGTGATCAAACGACATGCGAGACTCCGACGACATGAGCCGCATCAAGAACCGTCACGCCCTGCCCGGCCGGTGGATCGGCTCCATCCCACGACCGTACGAAAATCGTCATAGCTTCTCCGGCCTGGCCGGTATCGAACGAGGCCTCCGCCGATGGGGCGGCGCTTCCGGGCGGGCGCCGTTCGCAGAGCGCGACCGTACGCAACAGCTGGATCATGTGAGGCTCGCCTTGCCCGAAGGAGGACGCGGCGTCGCCGGCGACCAGCCGGAGATGATACCCGCGCTCGGCCAGATGGACCATCAAGGACGCGGTGAACGCCACCGCTGCTTCGAATTGGGCCTCGTGCGTCGCGGGTGCCGTGGTCGGGAGATGAATCGTGGCGCGGCGTTGGTCCTCCGCTTCGGTCTCGCGCACGATCAGTTTGGACGTCTTGGCCGTCGTCACCCAATGGATGTTGCGCGAGTCGTCTCCCGAGTGATAGAGGCGCAGATTGTACAGATCGCTGCCATGCCCTCGCCGATAGGCATGCTGCTCGCGCCCGGCTGAGACGAGGCCTTGCACGAGCGACTCATCCAGGGGGGTGATCTTGGGACAGGCGACCGTGGCGCCCTGGATCGGATAAAAGGCTTTCTTTACGAAGAGGCCGAAAGGAAAGGACGTTACGACACGGATGCCGTCCAACTGCAAGAAGCCGCGCTTGCGGGCTGTCAGCGGATAGGACAAGAGCCCGCTTCCGCCGGGAAGCAGCTGGCGAATCGCCAACCCGCGGTCGATATCCTGCCCGTCGATCACGTCGAAGAGCTGAAGCGAAAAGCTGGGCAGCCGGCCGTTCCCGTTTTTAATGACCAGCGAGACCGTGGCCGGTTCCTCGACGAACAGCACATCGGGGAGATGTCGGTGGAACTCCAACCGGCGCAGGCAGTGTTCCGCCACGATACCCGACAATAAAATGAGGCTGAGCATCATGGACAGGAGCAGGTAGAAGAGATTGTTGCCGGTATTGATCGCCGCCACACCGACTGCGAGCGTGAACAGCAGGAATTGCACGCCCTCCGATGTAAAGCGCGTGGACCGATGTCGCGTGAGCCGGTGAACGATCGTGCGAAGGCGAGACAGCATGCGTCACCAGACGTTGGGGCGGAGAGCCGGAGCCTAGACCGGAACGGGGACCGATTCGACGAGGTCGCGGATGAGGCGTTCGGCTTGCTCGGAGCTGCGCTGGCGCAATCCCTGTCCCCGCGCCAGCATGACGCGATGGGAGAGGACCACCGGGGCGAGCTCCTTGATGTCGTCCGGCAGGCAGTACGTCCTCCCCCGCGCCAGAGCCAGAGCTTTGGCCGCCCGACTCAACGCCAAGGCGCCTCTGGTGCTCACGCCCAACGACAACAACTCGGTCTGCCTGGTCGCCAGCACGATGGCGAGGAGATAGTCCATCAGGCTTTCTTCCATCAGCACCTTGTCCACCTGGGCCTGCAGGTCCAGCACATCCTGGGCGGCGAGCACCGGTTGCAGCTCCTCGGCGGGATGGAGACCTTGTGGACGGTCCAGGACTTTCTTTTCTTCGTCCGGCGTGGGATAGCCGATGCGCAGGCGCATCAGAAATCGGTCGAGCTGTGATTCGGGGAGTGGAAACGTCCCGTGGTATTCGGCCGGATTCTGCGTAGCAATGACCATGAACGGCTGGCTCAGCGGGTAGGTCTGGTTATCCACGGAAATCTGCGCCTCGCTCATCGCCTCCAACAGGCTGCTCTGGGTCTTCGGCGTCGTACGATTGATTTCATCGGCCAGCACGATATGGGCGAAAATGGGACCCGGCATGAATTCGAAGGCCTGTTTCTGTCGATTGAAGATCGACACTCCCACGATGTCGGACGGGAGCAGATCGCTGGTGAACTGAATGCGCTTGAAGGAGCAGTCGAGCGAGCGGGCCAGGCTGTGGGCGAGCGTGGTTTTCCCGACGCCCGGCACGTCCTCGAGCAAGAGATGCCCGCGCGCCAAGAGCGCCACGACGGTCATCTCGATGACCTGCGGCTTGCCCTTAATGACCCGCGCAATATTCTCCTGAATGGCCTGGACCGTTTGGGTGGCGTTCATGATGGGAAATTAAATGGGATGATGACGGGTGAATGGGTGGTCAACAGACACCGCTGAAGTCTAGCAAAGGGTCGTAAGACGGTCAATTTTTCGCGCTCTTCGCACCTAATGTCGCGGTCGCCGGTGGTTATGATGGGACCAACGCCAGACACCAGGGGGTCGTTTCCTCGATCATCGAAGCAAATTTGCGGGCCGTGCTGCTGGCAGGCGCGTCGGGAAACGTGGGGCCTCGCCGTACTTGAACGTGGCGGAAGGAGGGAACACCCACAGCCTTTCGCATCGAGCTAACGTCCGCCAGGTTGAGAGACGAACCGATCGGCATCCGGTCGAGTCTTCGATAGACCTCGCCGAAGACCTCCGGGATATTGTCCGGCGTGAACGGCGTTTCGGACGGTCGATAGCGATCGTCGTCGAGCAGCTGCGCCAGAGTTTCCCAGAAGACTTGCGCATCCACTGCGCCGAGGACGCACAAGGAGCCGCGCCGCGCGAGGAGATTTAGGAGCGCCAACGGACCCACGATCTCGAATTTCCAGGGAGGAAACAGGAGCGTCCGGTCGCCGTGCTTCACTTCCAGCGCCGCTTCGCCCTCCACTTTGGTGTGCCGGAACGTCCCCTTGGTGCGTCTCAAATGCTCGGCGATCGTCGCCGCGGACAAGCGGGAAGGCTCATAGGCGAAGGTCGGAGTGGCCGGCGCCCAGCAGGCCGCGATCGCATAGCGCGGGGCGAGCTTGCCCTGTTCGTCCAGGGAATCGAGCGCGAACATGTCTTGATCACCGAAGAATCCGAACGAAGGGCCCAGCCGCTCCCGCAAGGAGCGCAGCCGTTCCGCTTCCGGATGGAGCGGGCCGCCGAGCTTGGAATAGGGATGGAGACGGTCTATGCAATGCAGGATGAGAGGACGATTGTTTTGTTGCAAGTGCGGGAGATAACGATCGGTCAACTCGGCGGCGAAAGACAAGTCGCCCGCGCCGAGATCCAGCACGGAGGCGACCTCGCTCCCGAGCAGGAGATCGAAGGGGTTGGGACTCTGCTCCGAAATGCGTTCGACGATGTCACTCGACATCGTCGGCACCGGCCAGCGGGCCGCCGGATGCTCGACCAACTCGAAATAGACGCACAGCGCCCGGACGGCTTTGGTCGCCGGCAAGCCGGTCAGCTGCTTGAGGGCATCCCCATCGAGATCATGAATGCGGTGCGCTTGTTGACCGAGGGCCAGACGCAACCGGTCTTGGACGGGCCCGGGCAGCGCGTGCTCTTGAGAACAGACGCGCAGGCGTTCCAGCGTGGAAGGAACCAGATCATCCTGGATGAGACGCCGGGACCCTTCCCACTGGGCCGCCGACTGTTTGGCGCGCCGGCTGACGAGTTGGCGAAATTCGGTGAGAGGGTCCGGCGAAGACGTCATGAAAGAGTCCGAAGCAGGCGATGACGACGAAGTGCAGGATAGTGGCGGGCCCACGGCATCGTCAAGGCAAGGCTTGTGGCCCGTCGCGGCCCTGTGCTAGGAGATGAGCATGCTTGTGTCATCGTGGATTTCTGCGGCGCGACTGCCGGCGCTCATTATCCTCGTTCTGAATCTCGGCTGCAGCCCCGGCATTCATACCGTTTCCACTGCTTCACAGGCCGAGCCATGGCAAGCCGGGCAAGTGATCGAGACGAAGAGCGGCCGTGTGGTGTCTCCTGCTGAACTGCTGAAGGAGTTGGAACAGTACGACATCATTTATATAGGCGAGGAACACTACAACCGGCACCACGTTGAGGCGGCCATCGGTGTGCTGTCCGGATTGCTGGCGGACGGTTTCAGTCCGGTGCTCGGGATGGAAATGTTCGCGTGGGATGCGCAGCCGGCGGTGGATCGTTATCTGGCGGACCCCGGCGTCGGCAGGGGCGCGTTTCTCGAACAGGCCCAATGGAAGGCGAACTGGGGCGGTGAGTTCGACAACTATGAACCGCTCGTGACGTTGGCGCAAGCGCGCCATCTGCCGTTGCGGGCGCTGAACCCTCCCAAGGCGCTCATCCGGCGGGTGGTGAAGCTCGGCTTGGCCCAAGCCCGCGACGGAGACGATTGGAAACGATGGGGATTGACCGAGGAAGAAATCGTCGATGATCCGGCCTACCGCGCGAAGATCCTCGATCAGCTTCGCCGCTGTCACGGAGGAGGAGCCGAAGAAGATTATCGGACCATGTATGAAGCCTCGATGGTTCGGGACGAAGGCATGGCGAAAACGCTGGCGGCGGCGGTTCGTGACACCGGCCGCAACGCAGTCGGACGCCGCCACATCGTAGTGAGTTACACCGGCGGCGGGCACATTCAGTACAACCTTCCCGTTCCCAGACGGGTGGCGCGGCGTCTGGGCGGTGACATCCGTCAAGCGACCGTCTATCTCACTGCCTATGATCCAACCCGGACGGACGACATCCGGGAGCTTCTCAAGGAGCCGATCGCCGATTACCTGTGGCTCACGCCGACGGCGGGATCGGGGCCGGTCCAACGCTGCCGTTAGACCGGCCAAGCCACCTCGCGTTCCCGTGCTAAACCAGGCTGTCCTTGACAGGACGGGGCTTGCTCGTCAGACTGGGAGCACGCGTTGTGCCCGGAGCGCGCCGCCGATGCGAAACAAGATACCCTGCAGCGCCGATCGATTAGGCCTCCTGGATCCGCAGATGATCCAGGGCGTATCCGAACCCTCGGCCTTTCAAATCGGCCACCAGTATCTGACCGAAAACCGCGTCCGTATCGTGGAGGCCGACGACGCGCAGATTTCTTCCGCCGTCATCGGCAACTCGGGTCTCTACGAACAAACCATCCGGCTCAAAGACGGCCACCTCATTTCCAAGTGTTCCTGTACGCTGCCGGAAGAACCGATGTGCCGGCATTCCATCGCGGTGTTGCTGGAGTACCACCGGTGGGCCCATCCCCGTCAGTCGCGCAAACCTCCAGAATCACGGGAGGCAAAACCGCAGCCCACGACCCAGACCCATCCGGCCGGCAACGCCCAAGCTTCCACGACCGAGGCCTCTCCGCCTGATGTCAAATTAAGTGAGGTGATGCAGTTCGTGGAATGGCTTCAACCGGCCATGAAGGCGATTGAAAAAGGCGCGCCGATCCCCGAGGCTCCCAAGCTGCATCCCGGCGAGGTCGCCACCTGGATTCAGACCATACGCAACCTTGAGGACCGGCGGCGCGAGAGCGAAGAGGTGCAGGTCAATCTCGAAGCGGACATGAGGGATCGTGAAGCCTACGTCGGCCGCTTGACGCAGCAGCTTCAGGCATCGATCGCCGAGGCCAAGGCGGCGCAGGCGGCGTCCCAGGATCTGCAACGTGAAGTGGCGATGTATAAGGGCATGTTGGCCAAGGTCGGCGAGCTGGCCGGTGAGGTGGCCCGGTACGATACCCAGATCAAAGCGGTGGCCGGCGACCTGCTCGGCAAAGGCGCCCAACTCGATAAGCTCGCGCAGTCCTTCAAGGAAGTGGCCGAGGCGCTCAAATCGGCCGCCAAGCCCCACGACTCCCGATAACCCGGCCCTGCCGTTTTCTTCACAACGGAAGCCTGTCAGAGTCCTCTTGCGCCATCGCGGGGGACTTCAGTACAATGCGCCCACTTTTTTGCCATAGGGAGGAGTGCCATGAGGAAGGTCCTTGCGCAGGTTGGTGCGATAGCGGTGACGCTGTTTCTGATCGCTGCCTCTCAGGTGTCGGCGAACGCTCCGGCGGCCGACGGACATGTCGACTATAGCGGGATCACCGGCATGTATTATACGCTGATCGGGTTGATCCTGGCCTACGGCGTGTACGACACGTTTCTGAAAAAGTCTTAATTCCCTCGGACACCCAGTGTGTTTATCTCCTGCCCGGCCTCTGAGGCTGGGCGGGGGAAACCCTTCCGTTCCGGTGATCCAGTATGGGTTGCAGTGTCGTCAGGATCTGGCTGACGATCACCCGGTACCCTTCTTTCGTCGGATGAATGCCGTCCGCTTGGTTCAAGGTGGCTGACGCGGCCACGCCTTCGAGAAAAAACGGGATCAACGGCACGTCATGGCGCGCCGCCAAGGCCGGATAGATCGCCTCGAAGCCGTTCCTGTACTCGGCTCCGTAATTCGGCGGCAGTTTCATGCCCGCCAGAATAACTTGCACCCCGGCCGCAGAGAGTTGTTGCATAATCCGGTCGAGGTTCTGTCTCGTCTGGGCCGGACTCAAGCCTCGCAGGCCGTCGTTCGCGCCGAGTTCCAGAATCACGAGGTCCGGTTTGCTGTTCAATATCCACGGCACCCGGCGCACGCCGCCGGCGGTCGTATCGCCGCTCACGCCCGCGTTGATCACGCGAGCGCGATACCCCAACTGGTCCAAGCGCTGCTGCAGTTGCGCGGGGTAAGATTCATGAGGGCCGACGCCGAGTCCCGCCGTAAGACTGTCGCCGAAAGCCACGATGCGGAGCGCCGGCTCGTCCGCCTGCGACCATGGCGGAAGCAGGACGACCTGAAGACACCACCACAGGCCGATGAGCCATCGAGTCGAGATCATATGCCGCTGGTTCACTCGGAATCGCGCCTCCGTCTAGGAGTCTGTCGGACAGTGATCTTCTACTGTGGCGAACGGCAATGTCGGACGGACTCCTAGTATAATACCAGCCAATCCTCGCACAGGGACGGGAAGGAGCAGTGATTCATGATTGCGGTGAGCCATGTCTCGATGGTGCTGGAGGCGGCCGGCCGTTCCGTCACGATTCTGGACGATGTGACGGTGACGATTCCGGCGAAACAAACGGTGGCGATCGTCGGGCCGTCGGGCAGCGGCAAGTCCACTTTGCTCGGGCTCATGGCCGGGCTCGATCGCCCGACGTCGGGCTCCATCGAATTGGACGGCGTCGACATTACCCGCATGTCCGAGACGGTCATGGCGCGGTTTCGGCGTGAGAACATCGGCTACATCTTTCAATCCTTCCATCTGATCCCCACCCTCACGGCGCGCGAGAACGTGGCGGTGCCGCTGGAACTCGCCGGCGATCCCCACGCCGGCGCGCGAGCCGCCGAGTTGCTGGCGGCCGTGGGGCTCGCCGACCGCATGGACCATTATCCCGTGCAGCTCTCCGGCGGCGAACAACAGCGGGTGGCCGTCGCGCGGGCCTTTGCCTGCCGGCCGCCGATTTTGCTGGCGGATGAGCCGACGGGGAATCTGGATACCGCGACCGGCACGCAGGTGATCGAGCTGCTGCTCTCGCTCCATCGCGATCACGGCACGACGCTGGTACTGGTCACCCATGATCCTGCGTTGGCGGGATCGATGGAGCGGGTCGTGTCTTTACGCGACGGGCGTATCGAGGCCGATTCCCTGCCGCCGATCGGCGCGCATGCGGGAGACTCCTCCGCGTGATCCCGTTTGTCCTCACCATGGCCTGGCGGGAAACGCGGGCCGGCTGGCGGCATTTTCTCTATTTTCTCGTGTGCATCGCGGTGGGCGTCGGAGCCTTGGTCGGCGTGTCGCTCTTCGGCGCGCACGTCGAACGGGCCGTGACCAAAGAAGCCCGAGGGCTGTTGGGCGGCGATCTCGAAGTTCGGCTGTCGCGCCCCATCAGTGCCGACGGCCGGGCCGTCCTCGATTCCTTGTTGGAGCGCGGTGTCGAAACCACGCATGTCAGCGAGCTGGTCGCGATGGCGGCAACACTCCAGCCGGCACCGGGTCAGGGACAGCCGACTCAAATCATCGAATTAAAGGCGGTCGAGCCGCAGTATCCGTTCTATGGCTCCGTCAACGTGGAGCCGGAGGGGCGCCTACAAGAATTGCTCGCGCCTCGTGCCGGATGCCAGGGCGCGGCGGCACCCGAGACCTGTTACGGCGCGGTGGTGCAGGAGTCTCTGTTGATCCGGATGGGACTCCGCGTCGGAGACGGGCTCAAGATCGGGCAGGCGTATGTCACCATCACCGGCGTCGTCCGGACGGAGCCGGATCGGATGGCCAACGCCTTCAGCCTGGGGCCGCGCGTCTTGATCTCACAGGAAGGGCTCCGCGCGACGGAGCTGGTCCAAGTGGGCAGCCGCATTCGGGAGCGGTATTTGCTGAAGGTCCCGTCCGGCTTGGCGCCGGAGCCGCTGGTCTACGAATTACGCGGGCGGTTGTCGTCCGAGGCGGCCCGTGTGTCGGGCTATCGGGACGCCCAACCGCAGCTCAAGCAGTTTCTCGAGCAACTGACGAGATATTTGGGGCTCATCGGACTGACGGCCCTGTTCATCGGAGGGCTGGGCGTCGCTACGTCCGTTCACGCCTTTATCCTTGAAAAGTTGAACACCATCGCCATTCTGAAAACCGTCGGTGCCGGATCGGCGACGGTGATCTGGGCTTATGCCCTGCAGGCCTTGATATTGGGCTCGATCGGAAGCGCCGCCGGTCTGGTCATCGGCATTCTGCTCCAGCAGGCGCTGCCCTGGGTCATCGCCGGCTTCTTGGCCTCCGATCTGCTGGCGCAGCTTGGGTTTACGGCGGACCTTGGCCTGTCGTCGCTGGTTCCGCTTGGGAAGGGCATGGCGCTGGGGCTCTTGTCCACGATGCTGTTCGCCCTCTGGCCGCTGCTCACGATCCGCGAAATCAAGCCCGCGATGATCTTTCGCCGTGATGTGGCGCCGTTGGCTTCCGATCAACCCGATCGGGTCTCTCAATGGGGGCGATCATGGAGGACGATCGACCGGGTGAAAGGGGCGACGGCTTCCGGCATCGGCATCGGCCTGGTCGGACTGTCCATGTGGCAGGCGGGGTCGTGGAAAGTCGGAGTCTTGTTCATCGGCGCGTTTCTCGCCGCGGTCATCGTCTTACGCCTTTCCGCCTCCGCCGTGGTGCAGGCGCTGAAGAAAAGCCCGCGTCCCGCCGCCCTGACTCTGCGCCAGGCGCTCGGCAACGTGATCAGGCCGGGGAGCGGGGCGGTCGGCATCACCATGGCGATCGGCATCGGCGTGATGGTCGTGGTCACGGTGTCGCTCGTGGAGCGGTCGCTTCTCCTGCAGGTGGGGGAAAATCGTCCCACCAATGCGCCGACGTTCTTTTTCATCGACATTCAGCCCGATCAGAAGGACGGCTTTGAACGGCTGATAGGAGAGCTGGCTCATGATTCCGCGCCGCAGCTCACGCCGCTGGTCCGTTCCCGGCTGTCCGCGGTGAACGGACATCCGATCAAGCTGGAAGCCGCGACGGAGGACGAGGAGCGGAAGGAGCAGGACGCCGAGAAGGACGAGCGGCGGAAGAAGTGGTACTTCACGCGCGAATACGTCCTGACGTTTCTGGACGACCTGCCGAAAGACAACGAGGTGGTGCAGGGAGCATGGTGGAAGCCCGGTGAAGTGTTTTCGACGCCGCTGGTGTCGGTGGAGGAAGAAGCCGCGAAAGCGTTGGGACTGGGGATCGGCGGCACGGTGGAGTTGGATATTCAGGGAACGGCGATCACGGCCGCAGTCAGCAGCATCCGGAAGGTGGAATGGGGCAACTTTTCGACGAACTTTTATTTGATCCTGTCGCCCGGTTCGCTGGACGGTGCGCCGATCACGTACGTCGCGACGGTGCGCGTCCCTCCCGCTCAGGAGGTGCCGGTGCAACAGGCGGTCGTCGCCGCCTTCCCCAATGTGACGGCGATCAATATCGGCGACGTGTTCCAGACCTTTGCGACTGTGCTGGATCGGTTGTCGCTCGCCATCCGCGCCGTCGCGCTGTTTTGCGTCTTGTCCGGCGCTCTGGTCATGGCCGCGGCGTTGGCGGCCACGCGCTATCGCCGGCTCTATGAATCCGTCATCCTCAAAGCGATGGGGGCCACGCGGGGCGTCATCGCCCGTTCGTTTGCCGCCGAGTACGCCCTGCTCGGCGCGGTGGGGGGCTTGCTCGGGTGCGCGCTTGCGAGCGCCCTATCCTGGGGCGTGCTGGCCTTCGTATTCGATCTTTCCTGGAGTCTTCAGCCGATGATTCTCCTGGCCGGTTTTTCCGCCACGATCGCCCTCACCGTGCTCGTAGGGTTCTTGAGTACATATCGGATACTGGGGCAACCTCCGTTGGCGGTCCTGCGATACGAGTAGGGGTCGTTGAAAAGGCGGGACGGCCGTTTTGAACGACCCCCATAATAGAATAGAACGACTAGGGTTGAGATTCGGCCTGTTCGGGCAGCCAGAGATCGATGATCTGCCTGATGCGCCGCTCGTCTGCCCGTTGTAGCTGTACGAAGCGGAGCCCGATGCCGTCCTCCGTTATGGATCGGACGACTGCCTCATCGATGGTGATGGGGAACGAGGTGTCGGCGTACTGGAATTCCAACTCCACCCGTGTTCCGAGCGCGAACGGCGTCTCAGCACGGATGCGACACCCACGAAGGGATAGGTTCTCGAGAACTCCCTCCCGGCCCATATGCAGCGGGGGAGCCGGTCGTGGTTTGATCCACACCGGAAAAGAAACCGACACCCGCTCGAAGCCGCGCCGCGGCAGCTTCGCCCGGTGTCCGAGAAAGGTGCGGAACCGTTTCGCGCACAGCTGACAACGGAAGGGATAGATGGTGAAGGCGCTACAGAGGCTATCCGACAGAGTCTTGCGCGGAGCCAGTTTCGTCTTGATGGTCCCGCAGCGCGGGCAGCGGCGGCTGGTCACGCAAGCACCTCCCAAGGCTCGGCGCCTTGAGGGTACCGGGATGGGGGATGGCGGGGCAACCCTTCTAGAGAGGTAGAAGGGGGCGGTCTTGAGCGAGCCGGCCGCGCGCATCAATTCGGCGCAATGCGCCACAGGCCGCCGCCCTGCGTCAGGATATACAGCTCGCCCTGGGCGTCTTCGCCGAAGCTGGTGACGAACCGTCCCGGCGGGCGGAGGGTCGGCCAGTCAAATTGATCGAGCACCTGGCCATTCTGAAAGCGGAAACTTCGCACGAAGCCGGCGCAGAAATCGGCATAAAAATACGTGCCGTCGAGTGCGGGGATGGCGCTCCCGCGATAGACATAGCCGCCCGTGATCGCGCAGGCCTCGCCGGTACGGGGGTAATCAAGCACGGGGCCGTTCAATGTGGCTTGCGCGCAATTCGCGTCGAAATTGAACGTCTGCTGGGTACCTTCCATGCAGCGCCACCCATAATTGACGCCTCGTCCGCCGCCCTGCGCTTGAAGCACGACGTTGATTTCCTCCCGGGCGCTTTGGCCGACGTCGGCGATGTAGAGATCGCCGGTCCGGCGGTCAAATGAAAAGCGCCAGGGGTTCCGCAGCCCGATGCTCCAGACTTCCGGAGCGCCGCCCGCTAAGAACGGGTTGAGCGTCACGTTGCTGCAAGGCCCTCCGGTCTGCGGATTGAGCCGAAGCAGTTTACCGAGACGCGATGATGGATTTTGGGCATGGTTATCGGGATCGTTCGCACTGCCGCCATCGCCAGGGCCTGCATACAGACAGCCATCCGGGCCAAAGGCCAACATACCGCCGTTGTGGTTCGTAAAGGGATGAGGAATCGTTTGAAGAATGATGCCGGTCGTGCCGGCGAGATTCGGATTGCTTGGATTTCGTTCGTATCGGGCGATGACGATGTCGCCGTTCAGGTCGGTGTAATGCACGTAGAACCGCCCGTTCGTGCCATAGTCGGGATCGAACGCCATCCCGAGCAGCCCTTGTTCCCCGCCGCTTATGATGATGCCCGCAATAGTGAGGAACGGCGTGGAAAGGAGTGCGCCGCTGGTCAGATCGAATATTCGAATTGCTCCCCCTTGTTCGACGAGAAAGAGGCGCGTGTGGTCTCCCGGAGCCGAGGTCATGAATACCGGATCCGCGAGGCCGCCGACGATGGGCTCGAGTCGAACACTGATTGACGAGGCGGGCGGAGGCGCCGGTTCTCCTCCCGCGGGGGCGGAGTCGTTTCCTCCGCCGCAGGCCGACATGATCCCCGCCATGGCGAGGGAGCCTATGATGAAGCCAGTTCGCATTGTGCGCTCATCCTCAGGCGCGATCAGGATGACGAAGGCGTTCGCAAGGAATATTCCCGTGCGCCTGGAAAGCAGAAAGCTTTCCAAGTTCAATCCCTTGGCAGATCGAACGGAATAAAGGCGCGACTACCTGAAACCAGATAATGACTTCAGTGTAGGAGGCGGAGTACTAGGGACCTTCCCAGGCGTTGAAGATCGGCGCGGTTCTTCGCTGGAAGAGAGAAGACGGCCGGGCAAACGAAAGGATCAGACCTTCAGGCGGTCTTTCAGGGTGGGCAACTCGCGCTCGCGGAAGGCGACGGTCACGCGCAGGTGTTCCAGATACTGCTCCAGCGTTTTCCCGCCGAGGTCGATGTGGCGCGAAGCGAAAAACTCGCGGACGTCCCGTTCGAGCGCGGGCGTCGCGAGGGCCACGATCCCGCCGCACATGCGGCGCAAGCCCTGTTTGGGGAAGAGGCGGTCCATCTGATCCCAGTTGGTCTTCACGAAGGTCCAGGCCAGCTCCCGCCCATAGACGTTGCCCAGCACGGCGCTCACGATGAAGGGCGCGTCCTGCGTGCGGATCTCCCCGTTGATCGTGCGGGACAGGGTGCGCGAGAGGAGCGCCGGATCCCGGAAGGACGCCAGCGAGAACAGATAGCGCCGCTCCTCTTGGGGAGTGGCCGCCGTTTTATAGTGCTGTGAAAACTCTTCATAGCGAGCGGCGTCACCCAGGTACGCCAGAATCTTCACGAACGCCGGGATGACGTTCGGATCGACAGACGCAGGATCAGTTCGATACCGCCGATAGCGGTCCACGGCCTGCCGTTGGGTGGCCGGATCGTTGCCGAGCTTGCCGAGCGCGCCCAGCAGCTCGCCGCGCAATTGGCGGGTGAGATCCGATTCGCCGGGACGGGGATCCCAGCCGAGATCCTTGACGGCCGGCTCCACCCGGTCGCGGACGAAGGCTTCGAGGGCCGGGCGCTCGGCCGGCGTGATGATCCGATTCAGAAACGAAAACGAGTCGAGCAAGACCGTCCAGACGTTCTTGTCGCGCTCCTCTTTGAACTGCGCAGTGAGGTGGAGGTATTCGGCGAGCGGCATCAATCCGGCCACGGTCGTGGCCCAGGCGTCGCTCACGAGGTTGAACCGTTCGATGGGCGCCAATCGTGCGAGCCCTCCGTCAATCAATTGCCGGAGCAAGGGAGCGCGGTGGCGGACGCGGTAGAATCCCTGTCCGCCCGCGTTGACGAACAAGGCCGTGACGCCGGCCGGCAGCGCCACCGTGACATCGCGCTCGGTCAACAACAGACGACGATAGTCCTCGCGACCGCCGATGGAGAGGCGAATTTGGATCGGAATGTGCCACAGTTGCTCGGACGCCGGCTCTTGCGTCACATAGGTGAAGCGCTGTTGTGAGAGCCGGAGTTCCCGCTCGCTCTGCAGCTCCGCCGTGACCAACGGGAAGCCCGGCTGGAAAATCCAGCCGTTCATCAGCTCGGGCACCGGTTGGCGGGCCACGCTGCCGAGCGCGATCCACAAGTCCTTCGTGTCGGCGTTGCCATAGGCATGGGTCCGCAGATACTCACGCACGCCGTCGCGAAAGACGGCGGGGCCGATGTGCTGCTCCAACATGCGCAGCACCGAAGCGCCTTTTTCATACGTCAGCACGTCGAACATCGCTTCGGCGTCCTTGGGGGCGCGCACCGGATACTCGATCGGCCTAGTGCTGTGCAGCCCATCCAGGGAAAAGGCCGCGGCCCGCGAAACCGCGAAGGTCTCCCACCGTTTCCATTCCGGTTTCCAGGCGTCCACGGCCAGCATCTCCATGAAGGTGGCGAAGGCTTCGTTCAACCACAGGCCGTTCCACCAGGACATGGTGACGAGATCGCCGAACCACATGTGCGCATTCTCATGCGCGACGACATCGGCGACTCGTTCCAGCTCGCCGTGCGTACCGGTGCGCTCATCGACCAGCAGGGCGGTTTCGCGGAAGGTGATCGCGCCGAGATTCTCCATGGCGCCGGAGGCGAAATCGGGAATCGCCAGCAGGTCGAGCTTGTCGCCCGGATAGGGGATGCCGTAATAGTCCTCGAAAAACTTGAGCGAGGCGGCTGCGATGTCCAGGCCGAAGCGGGTCAAGGCGTGCTTCCCGGGAACGGCCCAGAGCCGCAGCGGCGTTGGGCCGACAAACACCGGTGCGGTCGATTCGATGCGCCCGACGATGAACGCGACAAGATAGGTGGACATCTTCATGGTGTCTTCGAAGCGCACGGTCTTCTTGCCGCCCTCCACCGATTCCGACGCAATGCGAGTATTCGAGACCGCCGTCAGCGCCCGGTCGATGACCAAGGTCGTGGCGAACACGGCCTTGAAGTCCGGCTCATCCCAGCAGGGAAAGGCCCGGCGCGCGTCCGTGGCCTCGAACTGTGTGGCGGCGATGGTCTGGGTGGCTCCGGCGAGGTCCGTATAGGTGCTGCGGTAAAACCCGCGCAGCTTGTCGTTGAGGATCCCGGCGAACGTCAGATGCAGGCGCCACCCGCCCGGCGCGATCGGCTGTGGAAACGACAGCCGGCACCGTTGAGTGGCGGCCTCCATCTCAACGGTGGCTGTAAGCGGTTGTGTGTTCGGTCGGTCGATCGTGGCCGACGAGATGGCGAGATCCAGCGCATTGAGCAAGATCGTGTCGGTGACCTGATGGACGGTCAGGCTAATGGTGACCAGGCCGGAAAAGCGAGCCGACGCCAGATCCGGCTCCAGCCGGAGCTCGTATCGATGCGGAACGACGTGGCGGGGCAGGCGATAGGGATCGATGGTCGGGATGGCACTCTCGGAAGTCATGTCCTCCTCTTTCGGCCGACCGGCGGCAGCCAGTATGGAAGTCGGCCGCTGCGCGAGCGGGACCGCGAGGAAGGCGCAAGCCCACTGAGCGAGGCATCGGAGCAGCCGCCGCCGGCCGACCGGCCCGCTCATCGACGCGGCGCATACTGCACGTCGACGCCCTGCGGGGTCCCGACGATCAGGATATCGGTGCGGCCGACGAAGAGACCGGTTTCCACCACGCCGGGAATCAGGTTCAACGCCGACTCCAGTTCCTCCGGCCGGTCGATGCGGTCGATATGGGCGTCGACGATCAGGTTCCCCGCTTCGGTTCGAAACGGATTTCCCTGGCGTTCCCGGAGCACGACGCGACTCTTGGTCAGGCGCTCGATCTCCCGCGCGGTGCTGCCCCAGCCGAACGGCACGACTTCGATCGGCAGCGGAAAGGTGCCGCCGAGCGCCGGCACGCGCTTCGTATGATCCACCAGCACGATGAACTGCCTGGCCGAGGCGGCGACGATCTTTTCTTTCAGCAGCGCCCCCCCGCCGCCTTTGATGAGATTGAACGCCGGATCGACCTGGTCGGCCCCGTCGATCGCGACATCGATGTCCCATCGGTTCTCGGTATCGATCAGCGTGATACCAGACTGCCGCGCCAACGCGGCGGTTTCCTGCGACGTCGGCACCCCGCGCAATGTCATCCCGGCCTTCACCTTCTCGCCCAGCGCGATCACCATGTGTTTGGCCGTCGAGCCGGTGCCGAGGCCGATGACCATCCCGTCTTTGACATAGTCCACCGCCTTCAGCGCCGCGGCCTGCTTGAGTTGATCCAGGTCTTGGAGGGTCGTCATGGTGCGGGTGTATAGGCGGCCAAGGCGGCGGCCACCGAGGCGGCGCCGAGCAGGCCGGTCTCTTGGTTCATCACGACCTTGACCGGGATGGTGCTGAGGAGGCGTTTGTACCGTCCCTTATTGGTAAAGGCCTTCATGAAGGTGCCGTCCTTCATCTTTTGAATCAGCTTCGGCGCGATGCCGCCAGCGACATAGACCCCATCGAGCGACAAGGCCTTCAAGGCGAGGTTCCCGGCCTCCGCTCCGTAAATGGACGCGAACAGATCGAGCGCCTGCTTCGCGATGTCCGCCTGTCCTTTCAGCCCGGCTTCGGCAATTTCCGCCGCCGGGATTCCGGCCTTGATCTTTTCCGCCAGCCACGTCGGCTCGTTCTTCTTGGTGTCCCGAATGAATTCGTAAATGGCATGCAGGCCCGGACCGGATAACACCCGCTCATAACTCACGTGGAGATATTGGCCGCGCAGATACCGGAGCAGCTCGATTTCATAATCATTGTTGGGCGCAAAATCCGCATGCCCCCCTTCGGAGGGCATGGGACGGTACGACTTGCCGTCCCAAAACAGAATCCCTTCGCCCAGTCCGGTGCCGGCGGCGATCAGCGCCAAGGCTTGGCGCTTTTTCGGCGGATTGCCCAGATTGAGCACCTCAACCTCGTCAGGCCGCAGCCAAAGAATGCCGTAGGCCGTCGCTTCCAAGTCGTTCAACAGCTGCACAAGCGGAATGTCGAACTGTTTGGCGATGGAGGACCCGTCGATCACCCAGGGCAAATTCGTCGTGCGGCTCCGGTTCTCTATGACCGGCCCCGCGATGCCGAAGCAGGCGGCGGTGAGCTTCACCGGTTCAGGCGGCGGCTCGTCGGGTTTCTCGCCCTCGTCGCCTTCATCTATGGCGTCCAGGGGTGTCGGCGGCTTGGGCGGCGTCAAAAACTCCACCAGAATGTCTTCCAGCGATTTGTAATCCGCGCTGTGAAAACTTTCCATCCGGACCGGGTCCACCCGCTCGGTGGTCCAGTCATACAGAGCCAAGTTGGTTTTCGTGCCGCCGATGTCGCCTGCGAGAATCATGTCGCGTTCTGTCCGGTCGCTACGCCGTCCGCAACTGTGCGGCGGCGGACTGATCCAGCATCCATATGAGCCGGCCCGATGCAGGGGAGACCCTCGCGGCGGGCAACGCACGGTCGGCCTCGGATTGCGGTTCGACGACCCTCCGCACCATCGAGGCCTTGCCGGATCCGGTCACGAGGAACAGTACCACAGACGCCCGGTTGATCACACCTAGGGTGAGCGTGAGGCGCAGCGCAATGCCGGCCGGCGCCCGGCCCACCGTGACGAGATGGGATCGGTCGTTCAGCGCTTCAGTACCGGGAAACAGCGAGGCGGTATGGCCGTCCTCACCCAAGCCGAGAAGGATGAGATCAATTTCGGGCATGTCAGGCGGCCGACAATCGGTCAGGCTCCTCAGGGTGTCCTCGTACTGCCAGGCCGCCTCCATCGGCTCCGGCAGCTCGCCTTTCATCCGCGAAATCTGGGCGGGAGGAATTCCGATCGGCTGAAACAGCTCCCGATCCGCCATGCCGAAATTGCTTTCGGGGTGATCGGGCGGCACGCAGCGCTCGTCGCCGAACAGGAAATGCAGGCGCGGCCACTCACATCGCCGTTTCCACTCCGGCTGTGCGAGGGTGCGGTAGAGGGTTCTCGGCGTGGAGCCGCCCGAGAGGGCGATCAGCATTCGCCCGCGCGCTCGGATGGCATGGTCGCAGATGGAGCGCAGGAATGTCGCGGCCTCATGCGCCCAAGCCTGACCGTCGCCGGCTATGCGGATCTCAGGCTTGATCGACATGTCAGCGGCGGCTCTTGGCGCCCGGGCGCTTCGCCGGGCGCCGCTGGCTGTGCGAGCGAGGGGAAGTCAAGGCGGCCAACAGGGCGGAGACCGTCGCTGCCGGGTCTCGGCCGAATTCGACGGAGACAGCGATACGCTGGTGGGCCCGGAGTGATTCCAGATCGCCGGCGGCCTGCGCGCGGGCCAAGGTTCCGAAGGAGAACCGTTTTCCGGGAATCGGCAGATCGGGGGTCATACGATCGATCAACTCAAGAAAGATCCCGCTGTTCGGTCCGCCCTTATGGAGCTGACCGGTGGAATGGAGGTAGCGCGGCCCGTAGCCGAAGGTGGTCGCCGCGCCATGGCATGAGACGAGCGCCGCGCGCAGCCGGCGGATCGCCGACTCCAATGAACGCGAAGGGGTCGTATAGGCCAGGATGGCCACATACATGCCGGGCTCTGCGCGGGCCGTCAATTCCTGAGCGGCCTGGGCCGGTGAGGAGCGGGACTGTTTCGGCAGGCGGCCGGCCGATTCGAACTGGGCGAGGACCCGGTTCGTGTTGTCTTTGCTTTCTTGAACGTTCGGTTGGTCAAACGGCTGGATGCCGAGGACATGCCCTGCCACGGCGGTGGCGAATTCCCAGCGAAAGAACTCCGCGGCCAGGTCGTAGCGATCATTCAGATCGAAACGGAGCACCGGGTGGGAGGCTTTGCGCAGGGCCTGCTCCTGACGATCCAGTTCCGTGTTCTTGTCGCCCCTGAGCCGGAGGTAGAGAAAGAGGCGATCGCTTCCATACAGGCGGGGCGCCACGAGCGGCTCCTGCGCGACCGGGATCAGGCCGGTGCCTTCCTTGCCGGTGCTTTCCGCCAACAGTTGTTCCGCCCAGAGGCCGAACGTCGCGATGGACGGCGACGCCATGATGGTCGTCTTGTCGCGGCCGGCTTTGGCGAGCGCGCCCATCGCCGCGCCGAGATACGCGCCGGGGTTCGCTGCGGACTCCGCCTTGCGGCAGCGCTGAGCCATCCCACCGGCGCGGGTCAGCAATCGCTCGACGTCCACACCCATCAGCGCGGCGGGAACCAGGCCGAACAGCGAGAGCACGGAATAGCGCCCGCCGATGTCCGGAGGATTGATGATCACCTGCCCGAATCCATACTCCAACGCCATCCGTTCAAGGCCGGTCCCGGGATCGGTAATCGCGACAAACTGCCGGCCGCCGTGGTTGCCTTTGGCGTTGGAGACCAGGTCCCAGAAGTGCGCGAAGAGCGACAGGACCTCGATCGTGCCCCCCGACTTGCTGGCGACCAGAAACAGGGTCCTGGCAGGAACGATCGCGTGGGACACCTGTTTGACCCAGCCGGGTACGGTGGAATCGAGCACCCACAGACGCGGCGCGCCTTTCTGTCGTCCGAAGGACGTGCGGAGCACCTCGGGACCGAGGCTGCTGCCGCCCATACCGAGCAGCACGACATGTTGGATGCGCAATTCATTCGCCATCGAGACCAGCGAGCGGAGCTCATCGACCCGCTCCGGCATCTGCTCATGAAGGGTCAGCCAGCCGAGTCGATCGGCAATCTCCCGCGGCTCCGGTTTCCAAACCCGATACTCTTTGGCCCAAATTCGGTTGATCAAGTCCTGCTCGTTCAGTTGCCGGAGAGTCGGGCTGATCGCGTCGGCAAAGGCGGGGGGAAGTGTGTGTCCGGTAGGGGTCGCCATAGCGGTCCTCAACAACCCGTTCAAAAGCAATCGGGTCATCTTAGGTAGAGGAGGAGGAAAAAGGCAACGCCAAACGAGCGCGCACGGATCCTTACGGGTGTGAGGAAGCGGCGGGGCGACGGATCACCAACGCCATTCCGTCCACCAACGACCAGGCGAGGGATCGGGCGTCCTCGGCGGAGAGCGTCAGCTGGAGGTGCGGCGGCGATGGCCGATCGCGGTCGCCGAAGAAGCTGCGGCTCCACTCGATGAAGGAGCGCCACCAGATTCGGCGCGAGGACCAGGCCCATTGGAGAGGATGCTGCGCCACGCTGGGCACGACCGCCAGCGTCAGCGCCGGCGTGCAGGACAGATCGTAAGCCACCGGCATGTCGGCGAGCGAAATCGGTTCTTGCTCCACGGTCGCGGTCGGATTGATCTTGCGCCGCACCACCGGGGGGCGCTCGACGATGCGAAACACGCCCGTCGCATCCTCGCCCGCGGCAAAGGACCATCGTTCGATCGGAAGTCGATGCAGCACGACGCCGCGGCCTTTGATCAGGACGGAGGCGGCGGCGAGATCGATTACCAGATAGGTCTGCGGCTTGGCCGCCAGCTTGACCTCTTCTTCCAACACGCGGGCGGCTTCCTGGAGCGAGACCGGATCGTCGAAACGCAGGTTGGGAAACGGTTCCGGTTCGGCCGCGAAGCCCGGCGTCGTGAACGAGAGGAGCAGGAGGACGGTTGCGCAGCGGCTCATGAAGGGGTGTCTGGGCCGGATCGGCGTGGTCAGAAAATCAGGATCGGCGTCCCGACCCGCGCCAATTGGTAGACGCTCTTGAGGTCGCCGTCGTTCAATCGGATACAGCCGTGCGTCACGTTTTTGCCGAGGAGGCGCGTATAGAGTGTGCCGTGAATGAAATAGCCCTTCCCGAAGCCGAGCGCATATTCGCCCAGGACTCCCTGCTCCACCCGGTCGGCGGGGTTCTTCGGCACCGCCAGGCCCTCTTCGATGAAGGCCCAGTCTGGTTTCACCCAGACCGGATTCGTCAGTTTCGACTGGACGAGAAACTCGCCTCGCGGCGTATCGAAGACCCATTGCCCGCTGGCATCGCCGGGCTTGTCCAGAATGGTCCCGCTGCCGGTGGAGGCAATCGCGTCGAGCATGATGTCTTGGTGGTGCTTTACGTACAGATGGTTCCGGGCCGTATCAACCAGGATATACGGTTGCTGTGGCATCAACTGGGACAGTTGCTTGGAGAGGCTGCGATAGCGGGCTTGCAGGGCACGCAGGTTCGCGTCGTTCCGAACGGAAGGCTCGGGCGGATCCCTCTCGGTGGAGACCTGGCTACTGCCGGGGACGGTCGAGGCCAGGAGCCCGATCACCACGAATGCGGACAGGGAGGGCAGCACTCTTGGCATAGGGCACGCTCACGTGTCTTCTTTTTGCTGCCCGAGCTGCGCCAACGCCAGCGCCACGGAGTTGTTGCCGGTCAAGGCTCCCACGATCGTCACCGGCGTGCCGGGCGACACCCGCTCGAACAGCACGGCCATCTGCGGATTCTCGAGCATGATGCAGCCCAGCGTCTGGGCCATCAGCTCATTGTCCACTCCGTGGATTTCGATCTGGCCGCCGATGCTTTTCGTGGTGGCGATGCGGCCGGCCTGCTTCGCAGACTCGAAGCGCCGCCGATCGTCGGCGTTGGGATAATCCAGCGCCAGCGCCCGGTAGAACTGGGTGTGACCGGGGCCGCGCTTGGCGGTGATATGGTACCGCCCTTCCGGCGTGGCCCCGTCGCCCTGATATTGCTTTTCCCGGATCCCATTGAATCCCAACCGGACAGGGTATGTTAGCACTTTGCGACCGTTCTTGTAGAGGATGAGCATACGGTCGGCCTTGCTCACCACGATGGCGGCCGCCTGATGGGTTCGGGACCATTCCACCGTCCGTTTGACCATCGTTTGCCAATGGCTGATGCGGGCATCGTCGGCGTAGCGGCCCAGCTCGCGCGCGAGCACGGTCGTCTGCGCGGCGACGGCGTGGGCGGCCTTCTCCGCCGCGTCGATCGAGCGGTCATAGTCGCCTTGCTCGAAGAAGGCGCGTGCCTGCTTGAGCAGGAGATCGGTCTGCACCGGCTTGTCGCCCAGCACGATCCGCCCGTCGATCGAGTCCACCTGCGCGGCGATCGTCTGCAGCCGTTCTTCCACGCGATGGAGCTTGGCTTCCGCCAGCTGCCGGCGGGCGCGCAGGCGTTCCTGCAGCCGGCTCACCGTCGCGCCGCCTTCCTCCTGCAACCGGTGGAGCGCCTCTTCGAGGTCGTTCGACTCCCAGGGCCATCGGATGAGATCGTCTTCCGCCTGCACGCGCGCCCTGAGCGATACCCATTGCTTGACGAATTGTGCGTAGTCCTCCGGCGCCGCCTCCGGCGCCCGCACGGCGATCAGCTCCCGATCGATCGACTCGACGGCGGCGATCAGATCGGACGGCACGGCCTGGACGCAGCCGGCGGCCGCGAGCGCGCCGAGGCCCATGCAGAAAATGAAGATGATGTGTGGCCGCACGTTCATACCGGTCGTCCGCCGCGGGAGCGCCTACTTCTTTTTCGCCGGCGCGGGCTTGCCTTTGCCGACCTTCGCCAGCGCCTGCTGGATCTCCGCCGACACGGCTTGGCTCTTCTCGTGAATGGCCTTGGCCTGAGTTTGGGCGGCCGGATAGTCCTCTTTGTCGATGGCGATCTGCACCTGGTTCAGCGACGCCTTGAGCGCCTCGGTGTCGTTCTTGATCGCTTCCAGCGCGGCGCGATCTTTTCCGACGGGAGCCTGCGCCACCAAATCGACCGTCGATTTCACCGCTTCCTGCGCGACTTGCTGGGCTTGCAGGGCGGCGGCCTTGGCTTCCTCTTTTTTCTTGGCCGCCTCGGTTTTCACGCGCTCGGCGTCGGCCTTCATGGAGGCGGCCAATTGCTCGGCTTTGCCGTAGTCGCGGAACAAGGCAAACTTGGCATCCTGCTCGCCGACTTCCTTCTTCAACGCGGCGAGGGTGCCTTCGAGCTTTGCGTATTCATCCGCCGTATAGGTGGCGGCGCCGCTTTGCCGCGCCTCCGCCACGGCCTTTTCCGCCGCGTCGATCTGCTCCGTCGGCGGTTTGGCGCAGCCGGCGGCCAACACCACGGCCAGGGCGACGGGCCCAAGGATCTGTCTGGTCAGCTTCATAGTCTCCTCCTCGTCATACTCGACGGATGTCGCGGCGCGAATCGTGCCCTGTTCCTCGTTCGGATTCTAGTGGTCAAAACAGGCGGACGCGATACATTTCACACAACCTGCAGCCGGCGCCGCCGGACTTTTCGCGGACCCTGCGGCTTCGACCGGACGGCTCCGGCTACCCGTTCTTCTTGTCCTTCTTCTTACCCTTGCCGCCTTTCTTGCCCTTCTTGTGCTTCTTCTCCTTTTCCTTTTCGCCGTCCATTTTCTTCTCGGGCTCAGCAGGGGCCGGAGCGGTGGTCGGCGGAGCGGCCGGAGCGGGGGGCGGCATGCTCGGGGCGGTTTCCTGCGCGCGAGCGACCGTGCCGGTCGCGAACGTTGCCAGCACAATCAGGGCCAATCCAGTCACGAGCACTTTCGGCATGATTGATGACCTCCCTTTCACGGTTGATATCGTAGGCCGCTGCCAGGCCGCGGCAGGATGCGAAACCTCTACTCTCTGGCAAGGGCAGTGCCACGGGCCATGCGCTCAAACGGGACAAAAGAACCACCTAATCCGATGTTTAGCCAAAGTTTTCTCGGTTGCCGTGGGGTGTTCTGTGGCGGTCTGGCGCAGCAAGGGCAAAAGCGCCTCAAAAATCCCGTGCAGCTTGCCTTGTGCATCGCGCATCTTTGCCTTACGTTGGCCAGCCATGCCGGTCTTCTCTAAATTGACAGCTCTGGAAGCGGCTCATATAATGCGACACTTAATTCGCGCTGCAATGAATCACCAAAGAGGAGCGTCATGTCATTCACCTATCAGCAGCCGTCCAAACTGAAGCGCAAACGCGAGCACGGCTTTCGGAAACGCATGAGTACCAAGAACGGACGGAAAGTGTTAGCCCGGCGCAGGGCCAAAGGTCGGGCGCGGCTGACTGTCTAGGGTCCGGGCGGTGGGCCTGACTGTGGGCGGTCCGGGCGTAATCTCCAGCCCCTCCACGCTTCTTCGATAGAGGCGTGCTCCCTGAATCCGTCGCGTGCGTACCTGCCACTTGCTTTCCTGAACGGTATCACGAGTAACGCGCCGGTGTGGAGTTGTCATCAGAGATGATGCCGAAGCAGCGAGGACCGGGCATCTTCTTGCGCGCCAGCCGGGACATCGAACTGGTGAAGCGCCACGGACGGCGCTGGTCCACCAGTTTCTTCAATCTGCTGGTGTATAAGATGGAGGGCGCGCCGAGTCGGGCCGGTATTGTGGTCGGAAAACGGTTCGGCAACGCGGTGCGCCGGAACCGCGCCAAGCGCGTGTTCCGCGAGCTGATCCGGCAATCGCAGCCGGACCTGCTCCCGGGGCAGGCGCTGCTGGTCTTTCCCAAGCGCGAGGCGCTGCTCCAGCCCTTTGGAGAGATGAAACAGGTATGGGAGGCGACGCTACAGAGAATGCGCGTGGTGCGGTCGAGGCCGGTCTGATGCGAGGGCTCTGTCTCTCTCTCATACAGGGCTATCGCGTCCTCGTCTCTCCGTTGCTCGGCCCGGCCTGCCGGTTCGAGCCGACCTGCTCCCGCTACGCCATGGAGGCCGTCTGTCGATACGGCGTCTTGCGAGGATGCGGGATGGCCGTGTGGCGGTTGCTGAAATGTCATCCCTTTCATCCCGGCGGAGAAGATCCGGTCCGGTGAACATGAGACGTCTGTAAGGATCTATCGCCGATATGGAGAAGCGCGTCATCGTTTTCCTGGTCCTCTCCCTGGCCATTATCTTTGGCTATGAATTTGTGTTGAAGGAGTTGGGGCTTGCCCCGCTGCCGGCGGTCACGACGACCGAGAGCCCGGCGTCGCCTCCGGCGACTGAGGCTCCACCGTCGGCGGTTCAAAGCAAGACCGATGCTGCTCCGTCTCAAGCGGCCGTCGAGCGCGCCGAGGACCAGGCGGCTCAAACTCCGGCCCCTCCTCCAGCGGGCAAACCGGAGGCGGTGGAAGTCTTCGAAGTCGAGACGAACCTGTATCGCGCGACGTTCACCACCCGCGGCGCGGTCCTTACCGGCTGGGAGCTCAAGCAGTACCGGGGCGCGTCCGATGGGCAACAGCCTGTTCAACTGGTGCGGCAGGGAACGAAATTTCCCGCGCCGCTCACGGTTAGCACCGACGGCCCGGCCGCGCAGGAATTGCGCGAGGGCCTCTATGCGGTGGAGAAAGATTTTGCCGCCCTGGATGCGGCCCATCCGACCGGCCACGTCACGTTTCGCTACGACGGCGGTGCGACCGGAGTTCGGCTGGAAAAGCGGCTGACCTTCCATGCCGACAGCTATCTCGTCGACGTGGCGTTGACGCAGCGAGGCATCGACGGATCGATGACGGTGGTGCTCGGCACCAATTTCGGCATCGTCGAATGGGGCGACGGATTCATCGGGCTGATCGGCTCGGCTTCTCTGGTCGACGGAAAGGTGGAGAAGGACACGCCGGAGCAGGAAGCCGAGCGCAAAGGCCATATTGAATGGGCGGGACTGCAAGACAAGTATTTCCTTTCCGTGTTGATTCCCAAACAGACCGGGACCGTGCACGTAAGGAAAGAGGGAGACAAGCTGGTTTCCACGAGTGTGCGCTTGCCGGCGCCGCCGTCCGAAGGCAGGGTGGATCTGCAACTGTATGCCGGCCCGAAGGAATACGATACGCTGCGAAGCCTGCAAATCGGACTGGAGGATACGATCGACTTCGGCTGGTTCATCTTCGGCAGCTGGGGCGTCGTCAAGGCGGTCGCCAAGCCGATTTTCTATGTTCTGCGGTTTTTGAACGAATTCACCCACAACTACGGCCTCACCATCATCCTGCTCACGATCGGCATCAAAATGCTGTTCGTCCCGCTGCAATACAAGAGCTACAAGTCCATGAAACAGATGCAGATGATTCAGCCGAAAGTAGTGGCGGTGCAGGAAAAGTTCAAGGACGATCGGGACCGGTTGAACAAGGAATTGATCAAGCTCTATCGTGATCACAAGGTCAATCCGGTGGGCGGCTGCCTGCCGATGGTCCTGCAGATGCCGGTGTTCGTGGCGCTGTTCAATATTCTGTATATGACGATCGATCTCCGTCAGGCTCCCTTCATGCTGTGGATCCAGGACCTGTCCGCGCAGGACCCCTATTATGTGCTGCCCATCATCATGGGCGTGACCATGGTGATTCAGCAGAAGATCACTCCGACGACGATGGACCCGACGCAAGCGAAGATCATGCTGATGCTGCCGGCCTTCATGACCTTCCTGTTCATCAACTTTCCCGCCGGGCTGGTGCTGTACTGGCTGACGAACAACACGCTGACCATCATGCAGCAAGTCGTGACCGACCGATTCATCTTCCGGAACAAGCCGGCCGCGCCGGAACAGGCCGACAGTTCCGGCAAAAAGTAGTGATGCGGGTTCCGCTATGGATCAGGCGCCTGAGGAGACCATTTGCGCCATCGCCACTCCTCCCGGTGAAGGGGGGGTGGGGATCGTCCGTATCAGCGGCGCCGGCGCGCTCCAGATCGCCGAGAAAGTCGTCCGCCTGCGGTCTGGTCTCCCGTTAGCATCGGTCCCATCCCATACGCTGCATCTCGCCGATATCAGTGCGACCGGCCTCTCGGGGTCGAGCTCGCCGTCTGCTGTGGCTGCTCCTTTGGACGAAGGACTGGTCGTCTATATGGCGGCACCGCGATCTTACACGGCCGAGGATGTGGTCGAGCTTCACTGCCATGGCAGCGCGCTCGTGCTGGCCCGGGTCTGTGCCGCCTGTATCGCGGCGGGCGCCCGCCTGGCCCGAGCGGGCGAGTTCACCAAACGGGCATTTTTGAACGGGCGGATCGACTTGTCCCAAGCCGAGGCGGTGTTGGATACGATCCGGGCGAAATCCGATGAAGGACTGAGGCTGGCGCAACAGCAGTTGCGCGGTGACTTGGGCCGTGAAGTGGAGCGGTTGCGCGCGAGGCTTCTGACGCTGTTGGCTCATGTAGAGGCCGGTATCGACTTCGCGGATGAGTCGATCGAGTTCGTCGGCCGCGACGAGTTGCTGCGATCACTCAAGGAGACCACGGCATCCATTGAAGCCATGCTTACCACCTGCCGCAGCGGCCGAGTCTTGAGGGAGGGGGCGCGGGTCGTCATCGTCGGGCGGCCGAATGTCGGGAAATCCAGCCTGTTGAACCGGCTGCTTCAAGAGGAGCGGGCCATTGTCACCAGCATTCCGGGCACGACGCGCGACGTCATTGAAGAAGGGACCGTTCTGGACGGTGTGCCGGTGACGCTGGTCGACACAGCCGGGTTGCGTGAGACGACCGACGAGGTGGAGCAGCAAGGCATTCAACGGGCGAAGGCGGCGCAGGAGGAGGCGGACATCATCCTACAGGTGCTGGATGCCGCCGAGGTGGCAGCGGACCGGACGCCGGAGTTGCCGGAGGACGCGGTAGCCGGAAGGCGGCTGGTGCTGTTGAACAAGATGGATCTCTTCGGAGAAGAACGCGGGCGCCGGCTGGCCGAGGTTCTTCGTCATCGGACGAACGCTCCGGTGATCCCGGTGTCCGCCGTGACCGGTGTAGGGTTGGACGACGTCAAACAAGGCATCCGATCACTGCTGTCGCCCGGCTCCTTGGAATCGCGCGAAAGCGTGGTGGTGACGAACGTGCGGCATCAAGCGGCTTTACAACAGGCGGCTTCATCTCTGCAGCAAGCCTATGCTTCGATCGAGGCACGGATCGCTCCGGAATGTGTGGCGGTGGATCTGCGGGGTGCCGCCGACGCGTTGGGAGAGATCACCGGCGCGATCACCTCCACCGAAGTGCTGGAACGGATTTTTTCGGAGTTTTGCATCGGAAAGTAACGATCGAATGGCGCAGGAATTCGACATCATTGTGGTCGGAGGCGGCCATGCCGGCTGCGAGGCGGCCCTCGCGGCCGCCCGCATGGGAGCCAAGACGCTGCTGCTCACGATGGAGAAAGATCGGATCGCGCAGATGTCCTGCAATCCGGCCGTGGGCGGCATCGCCAAAGGACATTTGGTCAAGGAGATCGACGCGCTGGGCGGTGAGATGGGCCGGAATACGGATCGGGCCGGGATCCAATTCCGCTATATCAATACGAGCAAAGGTCCGGCTGTCCGGGCGCTGCGGGTCCAGTGCGACAAGGCCAGGTACCGCAGCGCGATGCAAGACACGCTTGCCGCCTGTCCAGGTCTCACGATCGGCGAAGGAGTCGTGGATCGGCTGCTGACGTCCGGCGAGCGCGTGTCCGGGATCGTCACCGGATCGGGAGCCGCGATCGCGGCGCGGGCAGTGATTCTGACATCAGGTACATTCCTTAAGGGACTCATCCATATCGGGCTCAATCATTTTCCCGCCGGCCGCGCGGGTGAAGTGTCCGCGGAGCATTTGTCCGACTGCATGAGGGACCTCGGGTTCGAGCTGGGGCGCCTCAAGACCGGCACGCCGCCCAGGCTGGACCGGCACACGATCGACTTTTCCGTCATGGATCCTCAGCCGGGCGACGATCCACCACCGCCGTTTTCGTACCGGACCCAGCGCATCACCACGCCGCAAGTGTCGTGTCACCTCACGTACACGAATCAGCAGACGCACGAGATCATCCGGGAGAATTTAGATCGATCTCCGTTATACAGCGGCGTGATCGATTCGATCGGCCCTCGTTACTGTCCGTCGATCGAAGATAAAGTGGTTCGATTTGCAGAAAAAGAACGCCATCAAATTTTTATCGAGCCGGAAGGCCTCCACACGGATGAATTTTATCCGAACGGGATTTCGACCAGCCTGCCGGTCGATGTGCAGGCGGCCATATTAAAGACTATACCAGGGTTACAACAGGCCAAGATGCTGAAGCCCGGCTATGCGATCGAATATGACTACTTTCCTCCGCGTCAGCTTCACGCCACGCTGGAGACCAAGCGTATTAAGGGTCTGTACCACGCTGGTCAGATTAATGGGACGTCAGGATACGAAGAAGCCGCGGCGCAAGGGCTGATGGCCGGCATCAACGCCGTGCTTAAATTGAAGGGCGAGGCGCCGCTGGTTCTGGATCGTTCTCAGGCCTACATCGGCGTACTGATCGACGACCTCATCACGAAAGATACGCTGGAGCCCTATCGAATGTTTACGTCTCGGGCCGAGTATCGTCTGTTGCTGCGCCACAGCAATGCCGACCTTCGGCTCATGGAAATCGGGCACCGGCTAGGGCTAGTGAATGCCGATGCCTATGACCGGCTCGTCCGTAAGAAAGATTGCATCGACCGGGAACTCCGGCGATTGCACGAGACCAAGCCGCGTGTGACGCCCCAGATGGTGGATCAAACCAAAGGAACATTCCTCGATGACCTCTCTGCCGCTCAGACTGTCGCCCAGCTCCTCAGGCGACAGGACGCGACGTACCAACATCTTCTGCAGATGTTGGACATGCCGTTTGTCGAAGACCAGGAAATTTCTGATGAGGTGGAGCTGCAGATCAAGTATGATGGCTATATCCGACGCCAGCTGAAGCAAGTCGCGCAAGTGAAGAAGTTTGATAGAAAAGTCATTCCACCAACATTGGATTACGATGGCATACCAGGATTCTCACGAGAAGTCAGAGAGAAGCTCAAGAAGGTCCGTCCGGAGACATTAGGTCAGGCGTCCAGAATCTCCGGCGTCACGCCAGCGGCGGTCTCGCTGCTCATGGTCGCGATTGAGAAATTCAAAACCGGCAGCCGAGCCTAAAACCATTCCTTCCATATTGATCTTTTTCTTCCGTTCAAGTAATTGTTCCACGTGGAACGTGGGCATCTCGCCGAATTCTTGCGAAGCAGCACACGCGACCTCTTCGGCATTCCACTCGCCGATCAACAGCTTGAGCAGCTTATGATCTATCTTGATCAGCTGAAGGCCTGGAATGCATCCACGAACCTGACCAGCATTACCGTTGACGAAGATATTGTCGTGAAGCACTTCATTGATTCCCTTGCTGCTCTATCAGCAGACGTGATCAGTCAGGGAGTGAAGGTGCTCGATGTCGGATCAGGGGCCGGATTCCCTGGGATTCCAATGAAGATTGTACGACCAGATCTCTTTGTGACGCTGTTGGAGCCGGCACACAAGAAAGCCTCCTTCCTCCACTTTGTTGTCGGTGTATTAAGACTCCCAGGTGTGAGCATTGTCGCTGAGACGCTAGAGCGATTTATCACTGAACGCGGCGGGCAGTTCGATTACGTGGTCACCAGGGCACTCAGGTATGACATTGTCTTGCGATTCGCTCGTTCACTATTGAAGCAGGGTGGAAAGATCCTTCTCTATACATCCAGGCCCATTGCGGCTGAAGGCCGCCATGATTGGTCCCTTGTTAAAGAATTTCAATTTGATCTGCCAAGGCAGGGTGGAAAGCGGGTGGTTTCTGTTCTGCAAGCGGCAGCTTGAGCACAGAGTTCCACGTGGAACAATGATGAGAAGGTCTACGTGATGGGGCGCATTATCGCTGTTGCTAACCAGAAGGGAGGTGTTGGGAAAACAACTACTTGCGTCAATCTTTCTTCTGCAATCGCCATTCAAGGCAAGTCCGTCCTCCTCGTAGATCTTGATCCACAGGGCAATGCGACCAGCGGTCTCGGTGTCGATCCAAGATCATTAACTAAAACTGTCTACAACTGCTTGATAGAAAAAGATAATCCAAAAGATATTTGGATAAAGACCGATGTGCCGGGACTGTTCTTGCTGCCGGCGAACGCAGATCTTGCCGGCGCTGAGATTGAGCTGGTCAATGTAGAAGGACGGGAACAACACCTCAAAGAGGCCTTGCTCAAGGTTGCTGGGCTCCATGATTTCGTCTTTCTCGACTGCCCTCCGGCTCTCGGACTGTTGACGATCAATGCCTTGAACGCCGCTCAGTCGGTGCTTGTCCCCGTTCAATGTGAGTATTACGCCATGGAAGGACTGAGTCGTCTTCTAAGCAGCATTGACCGTGTTCGCCAATCCTGGAATCCCAGTTTAATACTTGAAGGCATTGTTTTGACGATGTTTGACGCTCGCAATACCCTCGCTCGACAAGTTTCGGAACAGGTTCGTTCCCATTTTGGAGCGCAGGTGTTCCAGGCCGTGATTCCCCGCAATGTGACATTGGCCGAGGCGCCCAGCTATGGGCGCCCGGGAATCCTGTATAACGCGGCCTCGTCCGGATCACAGGCCTATGTGGCCCTAGCCAAGGAGTATCTTTCCCATGGAGAAAAAAGCGCTCGGTAAAGGACTCGATGCCCTCCTGCCGTCTGCGAAACCCGCTCAGCCGGCCGAAGGGGCGGAAGTGCAGTATCTCCGCGTCGACTCGATCGTGCCGAATCGGTACCAACCCCGGCATGTCTTCGCGCCGGGGGAACTGGCGGAGCTCACCGCGTCCATCAAGGAGAGCGGGGTGCTGCAGCCGGTCATGGTCCGCCGGAAGGGAGACGGCATGTATGAGCTCATCTCCGGAGAACGGCGTTGGCGGGCTTCGAAAGAAGCCGGATTGGAAACGATCCAAGCGGTGATCCGGAATTGCAGCGATCAGGAATCGCTGTTGCTGGCCCTTGTCGAAAATTTGCAGCGTGAAGACCTGAACCCCATGGAAACGGCCCGCGCCTATACCAGAATGATGAAGGAATTCGGGCTGACTCAGGAAGTCATCGCACAGCGCGTCGGCTGTGACCGATCCTCGGTGGCCAACGCCGTGCGCTTGATGAATCTGCACCCCGACGTGCAATCCCTCGTCGAATCCGGAACCATTTCAGCCGGACATGCCAAAGTGATTTTGAGCCTGGAGTCGCCGGAAAGCCAGGTCCGCATCGCCCGCATGGCGGCGTCCCACGGCCTCTCTGTGCGCGAAGTGGAAAAGCTCGTCGAAGCGGCCCTGGCCGGAAAAAAACGGACTCGCAAGTCCGCCACCGTCTCTCCGTTTGCGGACTTGGAAGCGCGGCTCCAGAAAAAGCTCCGCACCAAAGTCCTGATCCAGCCAAGAGGACAAGCCGGCAAGATCGTCATCCATTATTTTTCTTCACAGGAATTGGACGGCCTCGCCGAGTCGCTGTTGTCCTGATCGCGGCCTCGTTCACCGCCTGAATCCGCCCGCCTTGTCGGGAAAAGGCATATTGATTGCTTTTTTCTCGATCAACGCTAAATATCTTCTTCAGACAGACCGATACAGCACACAACGGTCCCCAACCCTTTATCAACGACCCTGTCAGCGGAGAAGAGGAGGCAGCGCTATGTGGAAGCAGGATAAGCAGGACGGGAAACGCTCCGACGAGATCGAAGTCGAAGACAACGGCTCGCCGGCACAGTCCACGAGGCCGGAAACCGGCGAGGACGTGAGCGCGTTCGTCGGAAAAGGCGTCGAGTTCAAGGGCACGATCACCTACAACGGGACCGTCCGCATCGACGGATTCCTCGACGGGGAGATCCATACCGAAGGTGTGCTGTTGGTCGGCGAAGAAGCCGTGATCACCGCGAAGGTCACCGCCGGCACGATCGTGTGCAAAGGGAAGATCACCGGGGACATCAACGCGAAGGAAAAAATCAAGCTGCGGGCTCCGGCCGTAATCAACGGCGGCGTGAAAACGCCGATGCTATCGATCGAGGAAGGCGTGCTGTTCAACGGGACCCTCGAGATGGTGCAAGGAGTTCGCGACGCGCAGCGCGAGGCACAGTTGCATCCCATCGGGGTCGCCGGGACACAACCCGCGGTGCGAAGAGTCAATGGCTAGTATTTAATCCTAGTTAATTAACCTCGTTTACGGGGCGCCGCAGATGGAATCAGCGGGAGCAGGAGACACGCATGTGGGCCATCGGCGATAAAAAAACGCAGGATGGAAGCGATCAGGAGAATTTCACGTTCCTCGGCAAAGGCGTCGATTTCAAAGGTGTCGTCAATTTCGACGGCACGGTCCGTATCGACGGCCGGCTGGAGGGGGAAATCCACACCACCGGCACCCTCATCGTCGGCGAGCATGCGGTCATCAAAGGAATCATTTCCGCCGGTACGTTGATGACCAGCGGCAAGATCAATGGGACGGTGACGGCGACGGACAAGATTCAGATTCTCAAACCCGGCATTCTGATCGGCGACATTCGCACGCCGGCCATCTCGATCGAAGACGGCGCGCATTTCCACGGCATGTGCGACATGGGCGCCCATAAATGGGTGGAAGACCACACCGCGCCCGGCAAGAACGTCCACGATCTCACCGTCCATCGCGGAAAAGTCCGGAGCGCCGATCTCTAGCCGGCCTCCATGCGGGCTGGCCCTTTCACGCCTCACCCAGTACAATACTGGTCCTATGGACCGTCCAACCGTGCTGCTTGGGATGAGCGGCGGAGTCGACAGCTCCGTCGCGGCCGCCCTTCTGGTTCGCCGGGGCTATGACGTCCACGGCGTGACGCTCCAGGTGTGGGAGCACGAAGACGAAACCGTCGCCGCATCGAAGAAGTGGCAGGAGCGCGGCTGTTGCAAAGTCGGCATCGCCCGCCATGTCGCCGGCCGCCTGCAGATCCCCCACGAAGTCATCGATACCCGCAGCCGATTTCATCGGGCGGTGATCGACGATTTTCTTGCCGGCTATATGGCCGGCACCACACCGAATCCCTGTGTGCGCTGCAACGAACGCGTCAAGCTCCGTTCGTTGATCGATTTGGCCGATGCGCGAGGCATTCAATATGTGGCGACGGGACATTATGTCCAAACCGTCTGCGAGGACGGCCTGCGCCGCTTGCACCGGGCGGAAGATTCCAGAAAAGATCAAAGCTACTTCCTCTATCGCATCCAAGGCGCCTGGCTTCCGAGACTCCTGTTCCCGGTCGGCGCCCTGCAGAAGGCCGATGTCTGGGCGGAGGCCGAGGCCCTGGGTCTTCCCGCCGACGAACTGAAGGAAAGCCAGGAAATTTGCTTCGTGAGTCATGGCGACTATCGGACATTCATCGAAAAGGAGAAGCCCGAAGCCAAGCGGCCCGGCCGCATGGTAGATGAGCACGGCCGCTACCTGGGCGAACACGAGGGCATCGCGTTCTACACGCCCGGTCAACGCCGCGGTCTCGGCGTCGCCGTGGGTGAGCGTCTCTATGTCCGGGAAGTCCACGCGGCAACCAACACCGTCATCCTCGGGCGGGAAGAGTCGCTGCAGCGCAGCACCTGCGAAGTGGCGGATCTGAACCTGTTCGATGACACGCTGCTGGCACGTGACGCCACGCCGGCGGAAGTCAAGATTCGCTACGCGACCCCTGCGGCGCCCGCCACCGTGCGCCCGATCGGACCGGGGCGCTTGCGGATCGACTTTGACTCGCCGCAGCGGGCACTGGGTCCCGGCCAGTCCGCCGTGTTCTATCGCGGCGGCGCGGTCCTCGGGGGCGGCATCATCCAACCCTTCGCGTGATGAATCCTGCCGCATCGTATTGACAGTTCCCATCATCCAGTGATACGTTTCTGGGCCATTTTTTCGTGCGACCCGCACGGAAGCTTCCCGTTTGTCTCAAGAGCAAAGAGCGGATCTGGACAGTGATTAAGACAGCGGTTGCGCGACGTTACGCCCAAGCACTCTTCGAGCTTCTCGATTCAGCTCACATCGAAGCGACGCGGAGTACGCTGAACGGCCTGAGCCGGGCATTGAAGGAATCCGTGTCGCTCCGGCACGTCACGGCTTCGCCCGCGTTCGGCATGGAGGAGAAGATCGGGGTGCTGACCGCGCTCGGCGATCGACTTGGATGCCCGCCGGTCGGCAAGGTCTTTCTCGGACAGTTGGTGAAAAAGAACCGCGTCGGGTTTCTCCCGGACATTGCCGAGGCCTTCGCCAAATTGGTCAATCAATCCAAAGGTACACAGCAAGTCACCGTGTCCTCCGCGGCGGCCCTGCCGTCCTCGGAGCAGGAACGGATCAAGACCCGCCTCCGCGAGACCCTCAAGCGCGATGTCGATGTCACCTTTCAGCACGATGCCGGCCATCTGGCCGGGCTGCAGATCCATATCGGCAGCATCGTCGTCGATAGTACCGTCCGCGGCCGGTTGAACAGCCTGCGCACGACGTTGACGCGCGACTAGCCGAGATCCCATTCAAGGAGTAGCCATGCAGATCAAAGCGGAAGAGATCAGCGCGATCATTAAAGAAAAAATCAAAGGCTTCGACAAACAAGTCGACGTCAAGGAAACCGGCTCGGTCATCCAGGTCGGCGATGGCATCGCGAAGGTCTACGGCCTCGAGGGAGCCATGGCCGGCGAGATGCTGGAGTTCCCGGGCGGCCTGTACGGCATCGCGCTCAACCTGGAAGAGGACAACGTCGGCGCCGTGTTGATGGGCGACGAGGTCGGCATCAAGGAAGGCGACCCCGTGAAGCGGACCGGCCGCATCGCGGAAATTCCCGTCGGCGAAGCCTTGATCGGCCGCGTGGTCAACGCCATCGGCCAGCCGATCGACGGCAAGGGGCCGATCAAATCGTCACTGTCCTCCCGTATCGAAGTGGTAGCGCCGGGGGTCAATACGCGTCAATCGGTGCGCGAGCCGCTGCAGACCGGTATCAAAGCCATCGACGCCATGATTCCGATCGGCCGAGGCCAGCGCGAATTGATCATCGGCGACCGGCAGACCGGGAAGACTGCCATCGCGGTGGACACGATCATCAATCAGAAGGGCCTCGGCGTCTTCTGCATCTATGTCGCCATCGGCCAAAAGCGCTCCACCGTCGCCCGCGTGGTCAAGACGCTCGAAGAAAACCATGCGATGGATTACAGCATCGTCGTGTCGGCGACGGCCAGCGACGCGGCTCCCATGCAGTTCCTGGCGCCCTTCGCCGGTGCGGCGATCGGCGAGTATTTCCGCGACAACGGCAAGCACGCGTTGATCGTTTACGACGATCTGTCGAAGCACGCCGTCGCCTACCGGCAGTTGTCCTTGTTGTTGCGCCGCCCGCCGGGCCGCGAGGCCTACCCGGGCGACGTGTTCTATCTGCATTCACGCCTTCTGGAACGGGCCGCGAAATTGAGCGACAAGCTGGGGGGCGGCAGCCTCACGGCGCTTCCGATCATCGAAACGCAAGCCGGCGACGTGTCGGCCTACATCCCGACCAACGTGATTTCGATCACCGACGGCCAGATCTATCTCGGCAGCGATCTGTTTTATTCGGGCATCAGGCCGGCCATCAACGTGGGTCTCTCCGTGTCCCGCGTCGGCGGCTCCGCGCAGATCAAGACGATGAAGCAGGTCGCCGGCACGCTGCGGTTGGATTTGGCGCAGTATCGCGAGATGGCGGCCTTCGCGCAGTTCGGCAGCGAACTGGACAAGGCCACGCAGATGCAGCTCGCCCGCGGCGTCCGAATGGTGGAGTTGCTCAAGCAGGGGCAATACAAGCCGATGCCGGTGGCCGATCAAGTGCTCTCGATTTATGCGGGCGTCAACGGCTTTCTCGACGATGTGCCGGTGGACAAAGTCCAGCAATTCGAAGCCGACTTGCTCCATTATGTCCAGCAGCACCATCCCGAGGTCAAAAAGGAAATCGTGACCATCAGCAAGATCGACGACAAAGTCGGCGGCCGGCTCAAAGAGATCATCACCACCTTCAAACAGAAGATGGGATATGGGGGAAAGTAAACATCGGTGATTGGGTGATTGGGTGATTTGGTGAAGTGAGGGAATCAGACGGATGTCTTCATACTTCATGAAATCACCACTTCACCCACTCGTACTTTCGTAATCGATGCCAAGTCTACAAAGTCTCCGCCGCAAGATCGCGGCGTTCAAAAATACGCAGAAGATCACCAAGGCCATGAAGATGGTGGCCGCGGCGAAGCTCAAGCGGTCGCAGGACCGCATCCTGGCCGCGCGCCCCTACGCGCACAAGATGCGCGGCGTCCTGGGCAATCTGAGCCAACGCGTGAACCGGGCCGCCCATCCCCTCTTGCAGAAGCGGGAAGGACGGAAGGTCGAAGTGCTCGTCATCACCAGCGATCGCGGACTGTGCGGAGCCTTCAACGGCAATATCGTCAGAAAGAGCGCGGAATTCCTCCGGCAATGCGAGGCGCGCGGCCTGCACGTGAACCTCAGCATCGTCGGCCGCAAGGGACGCGACTACTTCCGCCGGCGTGCCTGGCCGATCCGGCAAGAATGGACCGGGGTGTTCGACAAGCTGTCTTTCGAGCATGCCCTCGACATCGGCGGCGACCTGACCGACAACTTCATTAAGGGCACCTTCGACGAACTGTACGTCGTCTACAACGAATTCAAGTCCGCCATCCAGCAGCGGGTGATCGTGGAAAAGCTGTTCCCCATCGATCCGGCCGTCGAGTTCGGCATGCCCCAGACCGAGTCGGCGGTGGGCGGCAGCTATCTGTACGAGCCGGACGAGGGTGATCTGCTCAATGCCCTCGTCCCCAAACATTTTCAGGTGCAGACCTATCGCATTCTCTTGGAATCGGCCGCCGCGGAGCACGGCGCCCGCATGGCGGCCATGGACGGGGCGACGCGAAACGCCGGGCAGCTGATCAAGAAGGTGACGCTCTATTACAACAAGACGAGGCAGGCCGCGATCACCAAAGAGCTGATGGATATCGTCGGCGGGGCAGAGGCTCTCAAATAAAATGTTGAATGGTCAAGGTTCAATGTTGAATGGCTGCTGTCCTGCACGGCATTCCGTCATTGAACATTCAACATTCAACATTCAACATTTCAGTGAAGGTGAAAGATGAGCACAGGAAAAGTCATTCAGGTTATCGGCCCGGTGGTCGACGTCGAGTTTCCGCCCGGCCGTCTGCCGAACATTTACAACGCCCTGAAAGTGAATCAGGAAGAGAACAAGGCGGCGGGAAAGCCGGCCGTGCGCTTGACGCTGGAAGTCGCCCAGCACCTCGGCGAAAACCGCGTGCGCGGCGTCGCCATGTCATCGACGGATGGCCTGACGCGCGGGATGGAGGTTCAGGACACCGGCGCGGCCATTGCCGTCCCGGTCGGGCGTGAGACCCTCGGGCGCTTGATCAACGTACTGGGCGAACCGGTCGACGAGAAGGGGCCGATCAAGGCGAAAAAGACTTATCCGATCCACCGGCCTGCTCCCAAGCTGGAAGATCAGGAGACGAAAACTGAAGTGCTCGAGACCGGCATCAAAGTCGTCGACCTGCTCGAACCCTACAGCAAAGGCGGGAAGGTCGGTCTGTTCGGCGGCGCCGGCGTGGGCAAGACCGTCATCATCATGGAGCTGATCAACAACATCGCGCTGCACCACGGAGGCTTCTCGGTCTTCGCCGGCGTGGGCGAGCGCACCCGCGAAGGCAACGATCTCTGGCATGAGATGCAAGAGTCGAAAGTCATCGATCCCGATGATTACACCAAATCGAAGGCGGCGCTGGTGTACGGCCAGATGAATGAGCCCCCCGGCGCCCGGCTGCGCGTCGGCTTGACCGGCCTGACGGTCGCCGAATACTTCCGAGACGAAGAAAATCAGGACGTGCTGTTGTTCATCGACAACATCTTCCGGTTCACCCAAGCCGGCTCCGAAGTCTCCGCCTTGCTGGGTCGTATGCCGTCCGCCGTCGGGTATCAGCCGAACCTCTCGACTGAAATGGGTGCGCTTCAAGAGAGGATCACCTCGACCAAGCGCGGCTCCATCACATCGGTTCAAGCCATTTATGTGCCGGCCGACGACCTGACTGATCCGGCGCCGGCCACGGCGTTCGCGCACTTGGACGCGACGACGGTGTTGTCCCGGCAGCTCGCCGAGCTCGGGATCTACCCGGCGGTGGACCCGCTCGACTCCACGTCTCGTATTCTGGACCCACAGATTATCGGGGAAGAACATTATAAAGTGGCGCGCGGCGTGCAATCCGTCTTGCAGCGGTACAAAGACTTGCAGGACATTATTGCGATTCTCGGTATGGACGAGTTGTCCGAAGACGATAAAACGGTCGTCGCGAGGGCGCGCAAAATCCAACGGTTCCTCTCCCAGCCGTTCCACGTCGCCGAAGCCTTCACCGGCGCGCCGGGTAAGTACGTCAAGCTCAAGGATACGGTCCGCAGCTTCCGGGAGATCCTGGACGGCAAGTACGACCACCTCCCGGAGCAGGCGTTCTACATGGTGGGGCCCATCGAAGAAGTGGTGGCGAAGGCGGAAAAGATGGGCGTGAAAGTATAGGCGGAGCAAGCGAGATGTCCTCCGTGCTCGCGCACCCCCCACGATAAAACTGTGGTCGGTGCATGCGCGCAGTTTGAGGACATCCCGCTCCCTCCGCCTGGGTGAAGTGCAATAGAGGAAGGGAAGATGCCAGGCAAGATTCTGTTGGAGGTCGTCACTCCGGAAAAGCAGCTCTTGAGCCAGGAGGTCGATGAAGTCATCGCGCCGGGCTCGGAGGGCGAGTTCGGCGTATTGCCCGGCCATTGCCATTTTCTGTCGACGCTACGGATCGGCGAGTTGCGGTATCGGATTGCCGATCAGGTCAACCACATGGCCGTCCTCTGGGGCTTTGCCGAAGTCACGCCGAACAAAGTGACGATCATGGCCGAGATCGCCGAGAAAGCCGAAGACATCGATATTGAGCGGGCCACCGCCAAGGTGGCTGAAGCCGAGCGGCGTCTTCAGGTCGGAGGCCTGCCGTCCGAAGCCAAAGAAGCTCAAATTAGCCTTGAAAAAGCGCGCCTCAGAAAAAAAATCGCCGAACGGTCCCGCCGAAGCGGTGCTCCTGCCTGAACGTTCCAATCCCCTCTTCCGGACTTGTAAATTCAATAGGCATGCTCCCTGTCCAAGGGTATGCTAAGGACCGTAAGCACCCTATCGCCACTGTTCGGGTATGATCCATGGCGAGAATTCTCGTCGTCGATGATGAGCCGTCCATTCGGGATCTCCTGCAGACCGTTCTGACTCGGCGCGGCCATGAAGTCATCACCGCTTCAACCGGCCGCAACGGGGTGGCTCGTTTTCGTGAAGATCGCCCGGGCCTGACGATCCTGGACCTGGCCATGCCGGATATCGGAGGGTTCGAAGTGCTCAAACAAATCCGGACCCTCGACCAGGCGACGCCGGTGATCATCCTGACCGGGGTCGGGACGGAAGAGCATGAGGCCCAAGCCAAAGAATACGGGGCGACGGACTTTCTCCGTAAAGGCTTCTCGCTCCATGCGCTGGGCGAATCGTTGAAGCGAGCCTTGCGGGAATAGACGCCGGTTCCCCTCCTGCCCTGTCGGCCCATCATCTCATCAACGTACCCGAGCGGATGGAGAGGCCCAATTCTCTCCATCTGCTCCGCCTGCGCGGCATGCGTGCGCCGCTTGCAAGACTCCCCTCAAGCCTGGTACCTACCTCTGCCGCCAATGATCACTGAATTCATCGTGACAGCCGGCGAACAGCCGAAGCGACTGGACGTCTTTCTGGTCAACCGGGAACGGGACATCTCCCGCTCGGCGCTCCAACGCTTGATTGAGTTGGGCCGCATCCGGATCAACGATCAAATCGTCAAGGCCAGCCACAAGATCAAGCCGGGCGACAAAATCACCATGGATGTGCCGAAGCCCGAGCCGCTGGAACTCAAAGGCGAGCCGATCCCTCTGGAAGTGCTCTACGAAGATGATCAGCTCCTCGTCCTCAATAAGCCGGCGGGTATCGTCGCGCACCCGGCGCCGGGCAACTGGACCGGCACATTGGTGAATGCGCTGCTGCATCATTTCCAAACGTCCGGCGGAACGGTCTCGACCATCGGCGGCAAGGAGCGGCCCGGCCTCGTCCATCGCTTGGACAAGGAAACGTCGGGCATCATGGTCATCGCCAAGACCGATGTGGCGCATCGCGCGCTGGCGGCGCAGTTCAAGCTGCATACCATCGCGCGCGTCTATGAGGCGCTGGTCTGGGGCGTGCCGAAGAAAGGCCATGGGCTCATTGAGCTCGCGATCGGCCGCGATACCAAAGAGCGGAAAAAGTTTTCGCCGCGGACGACCAGCCCCAAGGCATCCATCACCGAATACGCGGTCGATCGACGATACGGCAAAGCGGCAGCTCATGTGCTCTTATACCCGCGCACGGGGCGGACTCATCAATTGCGCGTGCATCTCACGTCAATCGGGCATCCGATTCTGGGCGATCCGACCTATGGCGGACGCAAGGTGTGTCTGGTCGGCGGGATCGACATTCCGCGGGTGATGCTGCACGCCCGGACGTTGGGATTTCGCCATCCCACCAGCGGAGCCTGGCAGGAATTCACCAAATCCTTTCCGTCCGATATGGCGGCGGTGGCAGAGGCCTTGGCGGTGGCGCGGCACGAGCCATCGGCGAAATCTTGACCGGCTCTTCGGCCTATCGAATGGACTGAACCGGTCCTGATAGGATACGGACATGCAGACAGCGGACGTTCTCGACGCCATCGGTGGGCTTACCTCGCAGCTCAAAAGCTACGCTTCGAAACTGCCTCCGGTGGTGCATCTGGCGGCTGTGCCCACCGGTGTGAAACCCAAACCGGAAGCAGTGGACGACTATGAAGAGATCGTGACGCGATTCCGGCAACAGACGGCCGGGACGCCCTACAAGGGACTCACCGAGTCACTCATCGAATCGCTGGAGGCTTTCGAAGCAGGAAAATTGCTTGGGTCGGTGCAGCCGTTGCTGGCCGTGCTGGATCATCTGGAGCGGATGCAGCGGGACAAGGAGATCGAAGTCGGTCGGATCGACGAAAAACGTCTCGCCGAATACCGGGCGGCGCTCCACAAGATTCTTCCTGGGAACAAGCCCGAGCTGGACGGTGCGGGACGGGGAATGTAAAAGAGGTCGCAACTCACGCCTGCGTAGAGCTAATGGCCCATTTTGGGCCCGGTCGCGTTGGCTCCTTCGGTCACGAGTTTGAACCGGACCGTCGAGCCGCAGTGGGGACACTTCGCGCGGACGGTCCACTCATCAAGCGGCTCGTACTGGTCGGTTTTCAACCACATCAATCGGAAACATTTCGGGCAGCTACGGACTTGCGTTGACATGCGTTTCCCCGTACACTCGCACCCCTTGGCATTTCTGTGACCGGCGTAATTTAATACAAGATGCCCTCGACCCTCAAGAGCGCCATTACCTTCTCTGAAAAGAAGGATCTGAGTCCCGAACAACTCCTGAAGCTCTTTCACCAGGCTCCCTGGGCCAAGACCCGGACGCTGGAGGACGCCCGTGAAATGCTGCGCCATACGGATGTCGCGCTTTGCGCCTGGGATGGTGACCAGCTCGTCGGCTTCGGCCGCGTGTTGACCGATTTTGTCTATCGCGCCACCATCTGGGACGTGATCGTCGACAAGGGCTATCAAAAGCAGGGCATCGGCACGGACATCGTCCAGCGCATTCTCAACCATCCCCGTCTCAAGAAGGTGGAACTCTTCTGGCTCTGCACCAGACGTCCGGGATTTTACGAGAAGCTGGGATTCAGCTCGAAAGAACAGACCGGCATGGTCTGGAGCCGAAATAAACCGGCTCGGACTGAATAGCCGGTCGGCGGTACCGGCTGCTAAGGCGGGTCAAGGTCCCGGTGCCCCTTCAGAACACCGGGACGCCAGCACTTTTCTAGAAAAACAGCTTCGCACCAACCAAGAAGCCGAACGACGACGCATTCCAGTCGTCCACGCGGAGGCCATTGATCGTGGCGTGGCCGTCGTTTCGCTTGTAGGCCATCTCGGCGTTCAGCGCGAATTGCCTCGTCAACATGTAATCGGCGCCCCAGCCGAGGCGCCATGCGAAGGTATTGCTGGGAGAAATGCGTCCAACGCCGCGGTCTTCGCCAAAGCTGTTGACGTTCACACCGAAGCTCATATTCACATAAGGGCTGATGGGGCCGAATTTGATCGGACGAAGCTCGACGGTCGGCAAGACTGAAACGGTATCCTGATGCCCCAGGTCGGCGGACGGACGTTCCTGATCGACGGCGTGCCGCTCCCATTCCAGCATGAGGCCGACCAGCAGCCACGTATTGAGGCTGTACATCGCTTGGAAGTTGACCAGTGAACCAACATCCGTGGAGCTCCGGAAGCTGTCTGTGATCGATTGTGTCAGCGGAGCGAAACCGGCCCGCATTCCGAGCACCCATTTACCTGCTTCGATGCCGCCAAAATTTTGCCGGCCCTCCTCGGCCCACGCGCTCGGCAGTGGCGCGAGAATCGTGAGAAGCGCTGCCGTGAGTCCTATCACCATCCCGGACCGTACCTGTACGTGCATTGACCCCTCCTGTATGATGGACGACACAGTATCGTTATCCTGAGACTAAGCCGCAAGTCTCATGCCTTGGTGATTCTGCACTGGGAACGCACGAAGAAGCGCGAAGGCAGTGAGTTTCCTCGGTCACGGTGTACCATCTAAGCATTGGTGAGTACTCTGTGACACAGGCCTGTACGGATGAACCTACACGTGCAGCACCGAACTCAATGAGAATGTGCGTGCAGAGTCGTTCGCCTACGCTTCGGCGAGAAAAACACTGACAGAAAGAAGACTGTGGTGGCAAGAAGGACAATGGCGGGACCTGAGGGCACATCCCACCGGGCCGAAATCAGGACGCCGGTGATGGCGGTGGCGACGCCGATCACCACGGAATACCATGTCAGCGTCGTCAAGCTATTCGTCAATTGATAGGCGGTGGACGCAGGGATCAGAATCATGGCGAAGACCAGAATGGCGCCCACGGTCTTCAATGAGACGACCACCGTCAATGCGACCAGTGTCAGCAAGAGGAAAAAAATACGGCGGGCCGGAATACCGGAGGCTTCGGCCATTTCTTGGTCGAACGCGATGAAGTACAGTTCCTTTGAGAACAGCAGCAGGAGGCCCAGCACTAAGACGCTGAGCGCCCCGATCACTCGTAATTCCTCCTCCGTCACCGACAAGACGCTGCCGAACAGATAGCCATACACCTCGGCATTGTAGGTCTTCATCAATCCGATGAAGAGGATGGCGAGCGCCATGGTCGTCGTGTAAAGAATCCCGATCGACACATCCAGCTTCATCCGACCCTTTTCTTCCATCCATCCGGTAATCCACACCGTCGCCAGGCCGAACAGAATCGCCAATCCCAGCGGCGGCCAGCCCATCAAATAGCCGAGCGCCACCCCCGCAAACGCCGCATGCGACGTGCCGGCTCCGACGAAGGCCAGACCCCGCAGCACCACGAACACGCCGATGATCGAACAAAGCCCGCCCACCGTCGCCGCCGCGAGGAGAGAGCGCTGCATGAAGTCGTAGGTCAAAAGATCGAGCATGGAATCAAGCTACTGAACTAGTGATGATGGTGATGATAGTCCTCCACGATGATGAGGTCCCTGTCTGTGATCACCAGGTCTTTGCCGTACACTTGCCTCAAAATATCTGGCTTCAGCACGTCGGCCGGAGGCCCGGCCGCAAACAATCTGGTCTTCAATAAGACCAATCGATCCACCCGTGTGCGGATCAAGTTGATGTCGTGCGTGATCAGTAAGACCGTCAGCTTTAGCTCTTCATGAAGATGTTGGACGAGTTCGATCACGTTATGCTGCGTGGTGATGTCGAGTCCCGTGGTCGGCTCGTCGAGGATCAACACTTTCGGCTGCTGGGCGAGCGCGCGCGCGATGAAGACCCGTTGCTGTTGGCCGCCGGACAACTGGCCGAGTGCGGTATCTTTGTGGCTCTCCATGCCGACATGAGCGAGCGCGTCCATCGCGATGTCCCGATCGTTTCGGCTGGGCCGGCGGAAGAGGCCGAGTGCGCCGTAGCGTCCCATCATGACGGTTTCCAGCACCGTCACCGGGAAATTCCGGTCCACCACGCCCTTCTGCGGCAGGTAGCCGATCTGCGCCCGATGGTGGCAGCGCAGTTCGTCGCAGGCGCAATCGAAAATATGGAGATGTCCCTGGCTGGGCGCCATGAGGCCCAGCACCGCCCGGCACAGGGTCGTCTTTCCAGATCCGTTGGGGCCGATGACACCGACGAACTCGCCGGCCGTGATCGACAGGGTAATATCTTTGAGAGCGACCACGCCCCCCGGAAATTCGAAAGAGGCCTGATCGAATCGAATAATGGGTTCGCGCGACTGGCCCACGGACACGATGCTCCTTCCGGCAGGCGCTCGATCGACTACGTCGTCTCCAGAGCGTTGCACAATTGGAGCACATTATAACGAAGCATGTCGAGGTAGGTTCCCGTCCCCGGCACGCCGCCCGGAAGGGTGGTCAGCACGACGACGCGGGCTTTCGTTTCCTTGGCAAGGAGATCGGGAATCTTCTGGCTCAGCTGCACCTCGGACACAATCACCTTAATCCGCTCTTTCTTGATCCGGGCGATCAGCGATTGCAGATGGAGCGCGGACGGTTCGGTCCCTGATTGCAGTTGGATGACTCCTGCGATCTCGAACCCGAACCGCCTGGCGAGATACGGCCAGGCCGGATGATGCGCGATGAACCGGCGGTCCGATACCTGGCGGACTCGGATGGACAGGTCCCTGACGAGGCGATCCAGTTGTTGGAGATAGGCGGCTTGATTATTCCGAAAGTCGGCGGCATGAGCTGGGTCCGCCGCGATCAGCGCTTCCGTAATATGGCGCAGCATGATGGCGGCATTTTCCGGGTCCAACCAGATGTGCGGGTTCCCGGCCGCTTTCCTGTCCTCACCGGTCTGGTGGTGATCGTCCAGTTGATCGCGCACGAGGCCGATCCCCTGCGATGTGGTGACCACCCGCAGCGACGGGGTGCCGGCATTCTTGACCAGCGAGGAGACCCATACCTCCAGTCCGACCCCTACTTCGAACAGCAACCGCGCCTTCCGGACCGCCACCAAGTCGCTGGGCTTCGGTGAATAGGTGTGTTCATTTTCATAGCCGCTCAGCAACGATGTGACGCGGACATGGCCCTTTCCGACTTGTTCGGTCAAATCCTTGAGCACCGGGATGGTGACCACGATGTTGACCGGCTCCTGGGCTACCGCCGGTGGAATGATGCCGGCGAACATGACCAGTGCGATGAGAAGCGGTGTGACTCGCTGTCCTGCGGATCGGACTGAAAACATCGGCGCGGACCGTAACATCCGGATCGCGCCCTGTCAACGAGGGACGCCGCCTTCTTGACCGCAACGGAACATTCGATTAGCGTAGCGCCGGCTTGGCACTGGAAGTTCGCCTCACACAGACGTCACATTCCGAAGAAAGGATGCTATGAAAGTCGTTGGGTTGATGTCGGGTACATCCGGTGATGGAGTCGACGCGGCCCTCGTTGAGATCGGTCGCCTGAAATCAGGGCTGCACGTGAAAATGCTGGCGTTTCAGCCGCTCCCCTATCCACGCTCATTGCAGCAACGCATTCTGGCCGCCTCCGTCTCAGGGACGGTATCGGAACTCTGCCATCTCAACGCTCTGTTAGGGGAATGGTTCGCCAATGCCGCGCTCGGTGTCATCCGCGCGGCCAATGTGCATCCCAAAGACGTCGGGCTCATCGGATCGCACGGCCAAACCGTGCATCATTTGCCGCACGGCATCAAAGATGCCGGGGTGGGTGCAATCCGCTCCACATTACAGATTGCGGAACCGGCCGTCATCGCTGAGCGAACAGGCATTACGACCGTCGCCGATTTTCGCCCCCGCGACATCGCAGCCGGTGGACAAGGGGCTCCGCTGACCCCGGCGGTCCATGCACTCCTCTTTCGCCATCCGAAGCGGGCCCGCCTGATCGTGAATCTCGGCGGGATCAGCAACGTGACTTATCTGCCGCCCGGCAGCGGCTATGCGGGATTAGTGGCGTTCGATACCGGTCCGGCCAACATGGTCCTCGACGGCCTCATCGCCCGGATGACGAACGGACGGTCGTCCATGGATCGAGACGGGCGGCTGGCCGGTCGCGGACGCGTCGATGGAAGGCTGTTGGCTAAGTTGCTCGCCCATCCGTACCTGTCTCAAGTGCCGCCCAAATCGACCGGTCGGGAAGCGTTCGGCGCCAAGATGATCGACGAGCTGGCGGCCTTGCAACAGACGCGGAACTTGTCCATCGAGGATCTGCTCGCAACCTGCAGCCGGTGGACAGCCGAAGCGGTGGGGACGGCCAGGCGATGGATCGGCGGACGAATCGACGAAGTCCTTGTCGGCGGCGGAGGCGTGCGCAATCGGGCGATCATGGGCTATCTGGCCGACGTGTTCGCCCCTCTCCCCGTCACGACCGTTGAAACCCATGGATGGGACAGCAAGGCGCTGGAGGCCGTGGCCTTCGCGATTCTCGGTTATCAGACGGCCATGGAGCAATGTGGGAACGTTCCGGCCGTCACCGGCGCCGATCATCCGGTCCTTTTGGGCTGCATCGTGCCGAGCGGTCCCGGCTGGATGGCGCGACTCCGGAACGGCGGAAGGGCGCCGAGGCGCTGAACGTGGAGATCACACTTCTTGTCGGCGGCGCCGCCTCGTTGTTGGCGATTGTGTGGCTCTCCCTGCGTGGCACACGGCCATCGGCCGAGGGGGCACCGCCGCCGGTCCTCTCTCCCGGCGTACAGATCAGCCCGACCCCGCTGCTGACTGAATCGGACCTCTCACTCTACAACATGATCCGGTTGGCCGTTCAGGATCAGTTCCTCGTGTTGGCGCAGGTTCCGCTCCTGGCGTTTGTCTCCGTGGAGGCGATGGGGAAGGCGCGCGCGCAGGTGCTCAATCGGATGGCACTCAAGCGGGTGGATTTCGTCCTGCTGCATCCGGGGTCGAGACAGGTGGAGCAGGTGGTGCAGATCGAGGAGCCCTCCCCCCGTCCCCATCAAGTAGAACGTCAACGGGTGATTGAGGCGGTGCTGGACGCGGCGGGGATCAAAGTCGTGAAGGTGCGGGCGCAGAAGGCCTACAGTACGCCGGACCTCGCTACGCTCTTAGGGCTTCAGTCCGAAGAGTGAATTGGAGTTGGGCTGGAGAACTTATTCCGTCTGGGGAGAAGCGTCCGACTTACCGGCCGCCAGTTCGATCGCCTTCCGCGCCAGTTCCGCCTCGGAACTGTCCGGGTACTGGTCGACCACGCGGTCGAACATCATGCGGGCCTTTTCGTGATCTCCCAACTTGCTGTACGTCTGGCCGATCTTCAGGGTCGATGCCGCGAGTTTCGGGCTGAGGGGATAATACGACACGACGTTGTAGAAGGAATTGAGCGCGTCTTTATAACGCCCCAGCCGGTATTGGCATTCGCCGATCCAATATTGGGCGTTGGCGGCCAAGGCGGACTGGCCGTGTAGTTCCATGAACAGTCGGAAGCCGGCCAACGCGGCTTCATAGTCACGATGCTTGAACTCTTCCATCACCCGGTCGTACAAGCGGCGAGAGGTATCGTGCATCTGGGCTGGAGCGGCGATGGCCGGAGCCGCGACTCCCAAGACGGCAACGAGCAGGAACGACGAACAGAATATCCGTGCCATACGGTGCCTCCCTACTGCTCAGGCGAACGTTCCGGTGATTACGCAATCGCTGTGCCATATGGAGGCCGCCATGCTCCGGTGAAGAGACATGAAAACAATGGCTTACGCGTGAATCCTGGGTACAGAAGCAGAACAAATTTTGTCCCTTCCAGCGCCGCCGACAGATTTGTACGACTTGTGTCTGATCCGCCTCGATACGGTCATCGCCGCCGTATCGACGGAAACGTTCAGGCCGGTGACGGAATGAACAGCAACGGTGGTGGGATATGAGCGCGGCTGCCGACTCGATTCCTCCCAATCCGCACGGAGGCAGGACGCTCATTGTGGATGCACAGGATGCCCGGCATTATCCGCGGCCGAGTGCCGCGCTCGAGGAGGCAACCGAGCATGATCAAGTGTACGTCCGGCCGGGGAGGTATGAGGACAAAATATTTCTCAGTGACCGGCCCGTGTGGCTGATCGGTGCGGGCCGCGATGCGGTGCAGATCTTCAATCGGCGGGGCGGTCCCTTGTACTTGCAGCGAGTGTCAGCAGGACGGATCGAGGGCATCACGTTCCGCTACGTCGGCAGTGATCAGCATGCGGCCATGAACGTGCTCGATTCCACCTGCGTCATTACCCATTGCCGGGCAACGGAAGGCATCCTGTCCGGCGTGCTGCTGTACGGCCCGGACTGTCGCGTGGTCCTGGCGGAGAATGAGGTCTGCCGCAATCGCGAGTCCGGTATTTTTGTCTTTGCCGGCGCGCAACCGCGCATCGTGGGCAATCAGTGCCGGGAGAATCACCATTTCGGGATTGCGGTCCGGGACCCGGGGAGCCAGCCGGAAATCGTCCGCAATCACTGCGAAGGGAATATGCTCAGCGGCATCCTGCTCTTTCACCATGCCGCAGGCCTGTTGGCGGACAATGTCTGCCACGGCAACCAGCAATGGGGTCTCGTCCTGACGCCCGATTCCCGTCCCAACCCATCCCTCCAAGAGCTGCCTGCCGCCAACCGGCTCACGGGGAATCCGCGTGGAGCCTATGCTCTGTTGGACCAGCCGCTGGCCGATATCGGACGGTAGCCCGATGTGTAGGCTGGATGTGCTTACGACGATGTGGAGGACAGCGAAGGACCGGACGCGTGCAGCGGCGTATGGAACTGGAAGGAATTGCCCCCTTGCTGTTTCGCGCGGTACATCGCCGCATCCGCGTGTTTCAGCAGGACATCGATCTCGTGGTCATCGGACGGATAGACGGTAATGCCGATGCTCACGCCGATGGAGGCCTGGTGTTCCTTCAGAATGAACGGTTGGGCGAGTGATTCGGTAATGCGCCGTGCGACGATCGCAATATCCCCTTCGCAGGAGAGCCCCTCCAGAATGATCGTAAATTCGTCTCCACCCATTCGCGCGACGGTGTCGACCTCCCGCACGCAGTCCTGCAGCCGTCCCGCCACCGCCTTCAGCAAGTGATCGCCCACGTCATGCCCCATCGTGTCATTGACGGCCTTGAAGCGATCCAAATCGAGCAACATCAGCCCCAAGGGTTGCTGTAGGCGCTTGCTGCGGGCCATGGCTTGGATCAGCCGATCGCGAAAGAGGGTGCGATTCACCAATCCCGTCAGTTGATCGTACTGCGCCAGATAAGTCAGCCGCTCTTCGGCGCGCTTGCGCTCGATCGCGTAACGGATGGAGCGCGTGAGCAATTCCGGTTGGCCTTGTCCCTTCACCAGATAATCCTGCGCGCCGTTCTGCACCGCCTGCAGCGCCAAGGCCTGATCACTGACTCCGCTCAACACGATGATCGGGATCGTGGGGTTCGCCGCCTGAACCTGACGGAGTGTCGGCAGCCCGTACCCGTCCGGGAGCGAGAGGTCCAGCAGCACCGCGTCAAATCGTTCCTTCCCCAAACGTCCGAAGGCCTCGCTCAGCCGGGTGACGTGAACCACGTCGAACTGCTCGATGCTCCATTCGGCCAGAATATCCTGGGTCAGATGGGCATCGACGTCGTTATCTTCGACCAGCAAAATCTTGATCATCGCTCTTCAGGCGCGGTGACCTGTGTCTAGCGCCAATTATAGCGTAAGCCGTTGTGCCAACAAGCGATTGCTGGTTTCGGGGGAATCGAACGCAGTCAGGGGCCGCAGAAAGCAGGCCTCAGGAGAAGAGGCGGCACGTCGTGCCGCCTCTTCTCCTCAAAGAAAGGCTTAGCTGCAGTGCAGGGCTTCGGCTCGCCGGCGGACTTCTTCGGCTTTCTGCGCCTGGCCCAGGTTTTCATACAAGGAAGCGATATTCGCATGCAGATGGGAGAGAAGCTGGCCGAGCTGTGCCTCTTGCGCGATCACGTTGGCTTCGAGCGCCAGCTTCTTTTCCTCGCTCCGGCGGAAGCGCTCCTCCAAACGCTGCACCAACTGGATCCAACCGCGCACTTTGCCCGAGTCCAGATCAGGCAGGGCGGGAAGCGGTTCTGCGCGATCAAGCGCCTTCTCCGTTTGGTTCATCCAGTTGATGAACACCAGAAAGTCGCCCAACGTGATTTTCAGTGCGGATGATGTGCCCTCTTCTTCGATGACGAGATCTTCCATGCGTACTCCTTTGTCTGCTCTGATCGTCCAGAGAAAAGTATTCCCGTCCCCTCTCTTTGCTGATGCAGCCGGCACAGAGCGATGATGTTGTCTTCGGTTCAGGCACCCGGCGCGCAGGACCAATACGCCGGCTGTCCGCTTTCACCTCCCTTCCTCTGAAACGGATGGGGAAGATGCGACTCCTCGGCACCCACAACATCATGTGGAGGCGGAGTAATACTGCGCAACGGCCGGTGTTGTCAACGGTGAAATCTACTGGAAAGGGTTTTTTTCTACTGGTTTCGTTCGAAAGGGCCGACGGCGCTGAAGGAACCGGTCATCGTGGTAGGCGTAGGGGGTATGTGAAAGGTCTCCATGGGATAGGCGCCGCTCGGAAGCTCTTCGGGGCCAACGGCCGCTTCGCAGGCATAACCCGGCTCGAACGGCCATAGGAGCGAACGACCGACGGTGGATCCTCTGACGTGGATATGACGGAAGGTCACCCCCAGCCGGGCGGCGTCCGCTTTCACCTCGTCCAAGCACCCCTCGGGACTGAATGCGCGGCGGGAAATGATGAGAGGGGCGCCGCTCTGGCTGTGATACACGATGAATTCCTCAGCGCACCCGCCCAACAGGCAGCCGATGAGACCGAACGCTGTAAAGAGAGAAGCTTTGGCTCGCATCCCAGTTCCCTATTACGCCGACCCTCTCCTCATAGCATAAGAGCCCCTTATCTGTCCTCCCTCAATGCGAATACGACAAAGTGCGGTTCGCTGACAAAAAACGCCTGTGGCCGAGCAGCGCATTCCCTACGGAAGTTGGGATGGAGGACGGGACCTAACTGATTGCTTTACCAATGGAAAAGACATTCTTCTCGCAGCAACGGAATGGCATGGAAGGTGCGCATATCCCTGCCGTGCGGGCGAGCAGACAATGGAACACCTGTCAGCCACCTAGCTGATGGAGGAGGAGGAGATGAAGATCAAGACGCTGACAATCGCTGGACTGGCGACCCCCAGCAGAGATGGGATGACGTCCACTTATGGGTTGATTCGGAAGGGGCGCCTGGCGGGCTGGGCTGCCCTCATGATCCTTGTAACTTCGACCCCGTCAGTCCTGGCGGATGCCGACATTTATCGCTACGTCAGCCCGAACGGGACTGTCTATATAACCAATGTGCCGTCTGACGCGGCATTCACGCCGATGACGGGCAAAGGACGCTACCACGCGTCGATCTCCGATCGTGAGCTGGAAGAAGCGGTGGCGCGCTATGCTCGGGAATACCGGCTGTCGCCCGCCCTCCTCATGGCGGTGATGAAAGCGGAGTCCGACTTCAATCCCACCGTCATCTCCAAAGCAGGCGCCGTCGGCCTCATGCAGTTGATCCCGGAAACCGCCATTCGTCACGGCGTGCGCAATCTCTATGACACGGGGGAAAATATCGCCGGCGGCGCCAAACATCTTCGCTATCTGCTGGACCGCTTCAATGGAAACATTCGCCTAGCTCTGGCCGCGTACAATGCGGGCGAACGCAAAGTGGACCGGTACCGACAGATCCCGCCGTTCAAGGAAACGAAGACGTACGTGAAGAAGGTGATGGGCTTTTATCGGGATTACCGTTCGAGCACGACGGTGATGGCACTGAACGACACTCTGACCTTGAGATGAGGGTGAACGGACGGCTCTGGACGTATTCCGAGCTAGACCGGCTTCTCGGCGATGTATTCAATGTACTTCCAAAACTCCTTGGCTTCTTCTTCGTTGAGCACTACGGGCGTATTGTTCGCCATCCCCGTCATATAAATCTTCACCGATACTGCATCGTGCCACACCTGCACCTCGCAATGCGTGACGCGATCGAGGTTCAGCGCGCGGTTGCCGATCCGGACGAAATGCACGGAACACTCCCTTCGTCGCGCTGGCGATAGTACAACAAGTCGCTGAATGGGTTCAAAGAGGAGAGAGGAAAGAGAGGCGATTGGTTGCGGGGAGAGGATTTGAACCTCTGACCTTTGGGTTATGAGCCCAACGAGCTACCAGGCTGCTCCACCCCGCGGTCGGATGCTAACAAAGCGCTGAACGGCAAGTCAAGCTGATGGGCCACGCGATTGCATTCCCAGGACCGCGGTGCTAAAGCCTTAAGCATGCGTATCGTTTTTATGGGCACACCGGATTTCGCGGTGCCGTCGTTGGAGGCGTTGCTGCGCTCGGATAATCAAGTCGTCGGCGTGGTGACGCAGCCGGATCGTCCGAAGGGACGGGGCCAGCACCTCATGCCCCCGCCGGTAAAGCTCGTCGCCGAGCGCGCCGGCATTCCTGTCCTGCAGCCGCTGAAGATCCGGACACCGGAATTTCTTGCAGCTCTCTCGGCCTGGAAGCCGGAGCTGATCGCTGTGACGGCCTTCGGGCGGATTCTGCACGCGCCGATCCTGCGGCTTCCACCGAGGGGCTGCGTGAACGTGCATGGCTCCCTGCTGCCGAAATATCGGGGCGCCGCGCCGGTACAATGGGCCGTCATCAACGGCGAAACAGAAACGGGCATCACCACCATGTTGATGGACGAAGGGATGGATACCGGGCCGATGCTGCTGCAGGAGAAGCTCGCGATCCTACCCGAGGATACGGCCGGCACGTTAGCCCCTCGCCTGGCGAAGCTCGGCGGACGGCTCCTTGTCGAGACGATCGCACGGCTCAAGGCCGGTACCCTCACGCCGCAAAAGCAGGATGAGACGGAGGCCACCATGGCACCGCTTCTCAAGAAGGAAGACGGCCTGATGGATTGGACGATGGGGGCTCAAGCGCTGGCGAATCGCGTCCGCGGCTTGTCGCCGTGGCCCGGCGCCTATACGTTTCTCAGTGCGGAGCGGTGGAATATCTGGAAGGTGGTTCCTAACGCCGCTTCGTCCACGGACAAGCCGGGAACCATCGTCGCGATGACGAAACAGTCTATCATTGTTGCGACGGGCCATGGTCTTCTGGAAATTCTCGAAATCCAGACAGCCAACTCCAAGCGCATGCCGGTCGCGCAATTTCTTGCCGGCCATCGTGTGGCGGCCGGCCTTCAGCTGGGCACGGCTGCTCCATAAGACTGTTTAACATCCCGCTCTCATCGCAATCGGCTCACAATGCCTGCTGAACCAATTCAGCTTGCCGACACACCGGCCTCCTCCTCCCGGGCCATGGCGCTTGCTGTCCTCCTCGCCTGTCAACGCAACGATCGTGGGCTCGATGAGCTGATCGAGCAAAAAACTGCGGCCTTGCCGGATCCTCGGGATCGCGCGTTGGTGATGGAGCTGGCCTATGGCGTGCTGCGGCGACAGGAAACGATCGACTGGCGGTTGGGCGCTCTTCTCGGCAAGCCACTGTTCCGGCTTCCGATGATCGTTCAAATGTTGTTACGGTTGGGGACTTACCAGCTTCTCTACTTGGATCGGATCCCCGCTCGCGCGGCGGTGGATGAGACCGTCACGCTGGCGAAATCCTCTGGCAAGCACCTGGGGCGTGATTGGAGCGGATTGATCAATGGAGTCTTGCGCAATCTGATCCGTCTGCCGGAACCACCGCTGCCGGATGCGGCCGCTCATCCTGCAGAAGCCTTGTCTGTCCGTTACGCCGTTCCCTTATGGCTTTGCCGCCGATGGATCGAGCGCCTGGGGGCCGAGCAGGCGGAGGCTGCCTGCCGGGCGAGCAGCACGATCCCCGGCGTGACGCTGCGCGTCAATCGCCGTCGTGTCGACAGGGAGGCGTTGCTGGAGCGTTGGCGGCAAGAGGGGATCCCGGCCCATCCGACCTCCGTCAGTCCATCCGGTGCGACACTCGACAAAGGCCAACCGGTGACCTCCTTGCCGGGATTTCTGACCGGTGACTTCTATGTCGAAGACGAAGCGGCTCAGCTCATCCCGCCGCTCCTCGATGCGCGACCGGGGCAAGTGGTCTTCGATGCCTGTGCGGCGCCGGGCGGGAAGACTACTCATCTCGTCGAATTGATGGACAACCGAGGCCACATTGTCGCGATGGACCGGCAGCAGGAGCGGCTCAAGCTGCTCCAGGAAAATTGCCGGCGGCTCGGTGCCTCGGTCGTTCAACCGGTGCTGGGTGATGCGCGAACGCCGATCGCAGCCTTGAAACAGGCGGCATCCCCGGGAGCATTCGATCGGATCCTGCTCGATGCTCCTTGCAGCGGTGTAGGCGTGTTGCGCCGCCATCCCGACGCGAAATGGAAGAAGCACACCGGCATGTTTGAGCGGCATCGCCAGTTGCAGAGAGACCTCCTCACCGGGGTCTCCGCTGTCTTGCGGCCCGGCGGGGTGCTGGTCTATAGTACGTGTTCGACGGAGTGGGAAGAAACCGAAGCGGTGGTGGGCTGGTTCTGCGAGGCCCATCCCGAATGGACGCGCGAATCCGTGGCCCCGTGGCTTCCCCCCGCCGCTCTCCCCTTTGTCACCGTTCGCGGCGCGCTCTCGACCATGGGCAATGATTGCGGAATGGACGGCTTTTATGCCGCCCGTCTGCGAAAGAAAACGTGATGGGTCATCCGATTTACATCGCTCCGTCGATTCTCTCGGCGGATTTTGCCCGCTTGGCCGATGAGGTCGCAGCGGTCGAGCGGGCCGGCGCGGACCTGTTGCACGTCGATGTGATGGACGGCCATTTCGTGCCCAATCTGACCGTCGGCCCGCCCATCGTCGAAAGTCTGAAGAAGGTGACCAGGCTGCCGCTCGACGTCCATTTGATGATCACCAACGCCGATGCCTTCATCCCGGAATTTGCCGAGGCCGGCGCGGATTATTTGACCGTCCATGTCGAAGCTTGCCCGCACCTGCATCGTACGATTCAGTCCATCAAGGAACGCGGGGTCAAAGCCGGGGTGACGCTCAACCCTGCCACCCCCATCGGATCGCTGCAAGAGATCCTGGGTGATGTCGACTTGGTCTTGATCATGTCGGTCAACCCGGGATTCGGCGGCCAAAAGTTCATTCCCTCGGTGCTCAAGAAGATCGCGGCCGCCCGGACCATGCTGGACCAGATCAAGAGCCATGCGCTGCTCGAAGTCGACGGCGGAGTCAAAGCCGACAATGCGCGCGAGATCGTGGCAGCCGGCGCTACCGCTCTCGTCGCGGGGTCGGCCATTTTCTGCCAGCAGGACTACACCGCCACCATCGCGGCCCTGCGCGCGGCGGGAGAAACGGTCGCGTCTCCGACGCCGCGAGCCGCCGCCCATCGATAGGCAATCAGGGTGGACATTTCCGCACTCATCGACAGTCTGCATCCGTTGGAAGTCAAAGTCCTGACGGCTTTCGGGACCCGTCCGCCAGGGACCGTGCTCGACAGCGAGCAGCTGGCGGCTGCGGCGGAGTTGGAACCGTCTCAGCTCAGCATGGCGATCGAGTGGCTGCTGGCCAAGTCCCTCATCGCGGTTCACGCGGAGACCGTGACTCCCATCGTGTCGCTGACCAAGGTCGGGGAGCAGTATGTCGCCGCCGGCGCCCCGATTGAGCGGGTATTGGCCGCCGCGCGGGAAGCGTCCGGCACGGGCAAGCGGCTCACCATTCCCGATCTCCAGGCGCACGATGGGCTGGATCCCTCCGACGTCAGCAAAGCCATCGGACGACTGAAGAAAGAAGGGGCCGTGCTCATTGTTCAGGGAGGGTGTATCGAGTCGACCGGGCGCCCCAGCCAGACCGTTGAAGCGCTCCGCACCCTGCTGCGGCAAGTCCGCGAGTCGTCGCGTGAGCTGCAGAGCTTTCCCGAGGCCCATCGGCAGGTAATCGAAGACAATGCCGTCAAACGCGGCAACGCCCAAGAGCCGTTCCGGGTGGACGAACGGGTGGCGCGCTCCTTCACACTGTCGTCTGCGGGAGCCGGGGCGGCAGAACAGTTGCTGAAACAAGGCGTGGCGGAAGAGGTCTCCCAATTGAGCCCGGAGCTGTTGAAAGACGGCAGCTGGCGACAGAAGCGCTTCCGGAAGTACACCATCAGCCTGCGCGCCCCCCGTGTCGGGATCGGAAGGAAGCACCCCTATCGCGAATTCCTCGATACGGTGAAGACGAAGCTGATGAGCATGGGTTTTCAGGAAATGCGCGGGTCGCTGGTCGAGACGGAATTCTGGAACATGGACGCCCTTTTCATGCCGCAGTTCCATCCCGCCCGCGACATTCACGACGTGTACTTCGTCAAGCAGCCAACTCACGCGACGAAAATCACCGAACCGTTTTTGACGCGCGTGGCCCAGGCGCACCAGGACGGAGGGAAGACCGGGTCCACCGGGTGGAACTATGCGTTCAATACTGAACGGGCGAAGCGGTTGGTGCTGCGCAGCCAGGGAACGGCCGTCTCGGCGCGGACATTGGCGTCGGCTCCGGCCGTCCCGGGGAAATATTTTTCCATCGCGCGTTGCTTCCGCTACGATCAGGTCGATGCCACCCACGCCACCGACTTTTTCCAGGTGGAAGGCATCGTGCTGGGCGAGGACATCAATTTTCGCACGCTGTTGGGACTGCTGAATCTCTTCGCGCGCGAAGTCGCTCAGGCCAAGGACGTGAAGTTCCTGCCGGCCTATTTTCCGTTCACCGAGCCGTCGGTCGAAATGCACGTGCGCCATCCCCGCCTGGGCTGGATGGAGCTGGGCGGCGCCGGCTTGTTCCGCCCGGAGGTCACGTTGCCGCTGGGCGTCGGCGTACCCGTGATTGCCTGGGGGCTCGGCCTGGACCGGATGGCGATGGTCGCGCTCGGCATTCACGACATTCGCCAGTTGTTTACGGACGACTTGGACCTCGTTCGGACGATGCGAGGCATCTTCTAGACACCGCCATGCCGACGATTTCCATCTTCAAAGACGATTTCGAAGCGCTGCTCGGCGGCAAGGCGAAGGGAGTGGTCTCGATCGAGCAACTGGAGGAGTGGCTCACGCTCGTAAAGGGCGAGCTGAAGGGGCACAATCCCGAAACGGGGGAATTGCGCGTCGAGTTGCAGGACAGCAACCGTCCCGACCTCTGGTGCTGTGAAGGGATCGCGCGGCAGATCCGCATCAAGCAGCAGGGGAAACTGAAGCCGTATGCCTTCTTTGGGAACAAACGGAAGTCGCATCAGCGCCTGATCGTCGGGCAGGGCCTCGAAGAAGTCCGTCCCTACGTCGCCGCCTGCATGGCCAAGGGTTACCGAGTGACCGACCAGGGATTAGCTCAGCTGATTCAAACACAGGAAAAGTTGGCGGATATTTTCGGTCACAAACGCAAGACGGTCTCCATCGGGATCTATCAACTGCCGAAAATCGTGTTTCCCGTCGTCTATGAGTTGGTGAAGCCGGACGAGGCGCGGTTCACGCCGTTGGGCATGGAAACCGTGATGACCTTGTCGGAAATTCTCATGGTCCATCCGAAGGGCTTGGAGCATGGGCATATCTTGGCCGGGCAAAAGCTGGTGCCCTTCTTGCGTGACGCGCAGCATCAGCCGCTCTCGTTCCCTCCCATCATCAATAGCCGCGAGATCGGGGAAGTGCGGGTGGGCGACGAAGAACTGTTCGTCGAGGTGACCGGGACCGACCTCTCGATGGTGATGCTCACATTGAACATCTTCGCGGCGAATCTAGCCGACCGCGGCGCCGACGTCGAGCCGATCGAAGTGCAGTATCCACGAACCACGCCGCTCGGCAAACGGGTCGTGGCGCCGCGAGACCTCGGCCGGCCGCGGACCATCGACATCACCACCATCGAACGGGCGCTTGGTCAGGAACTCGGCGCGAAAACGGTCAAGCAGGCTCTGGAAGTCTACGGATACGACGTCTCGATCGGAAGAGGGACGGTCAAGGCGAAGCTGCCGCCCTATCGCCAGGACCTCATGCATGCGATGGACGTGGTCGAAGACGTGGCGATCAGCCGCGGCTATGGCTCCTTCCTGCCGGTCATGCCGGCGCAGTTCACGGTGGGAGGGCTCTCGCGAATCGAACAGACGTCCGACCGGGCGCGCGAGCTGATGGTCGGGATGGGCTTTCAGGAAATCATCTCCAATATTCTCGGCTCGCCGGAGAACTATTGCAGCGCCATGCGCCTGGACGGTACGGAATGGGGCCGAATGGTCGAGGTCGATAACGCCATGGCCGCGACCTTTTCCTGCCTGCGGCAATGGATGCTGCCCTCGCTGCTGCGCGTCGAAGCCGCGTCGAGCCGGGCCTTCTATCCGCATCGGCTCTTCGAAGCCGGCGAGGTGGCGATCCCTGACGGTTTTCATGAGTTGGGGTCCCGCAGCGAAACCGTACTGGGAGCCGTCATCGCCCACGCGTCCGCCCATTTCTCCGAAATCCACTCCTGCCTCGACGTGCTGTGCTATCACCTGGGCAAAGAATACGGCCTGGAACCGGTCCAGCATCCGTCCTTCCTTGAAGGCCGCGCGGGGCGGATCGTCGTTGGAGGCCAGTCGCTCGGCGTGATTGGCGAGGTTCATCCGGAAGTGCTGGAACGGTGGCAGATCGCCGTGCCGGTGGTGTCGTTCGACCTCAACCTCACGCAGCTCATTGAGGCCGGCGGATAACCTCTCGCCGCGAAGAAGCATTCGACAAGGGGCGGCAGATCGCCGCCCCTTGTGTTGCCCATGTGCGCCAAATCGGAAGAGCGGACGGAGTTACGCGGTGGCGGGAGCCAGGTGCTGTTTGGCCAGACCGCACAGCTTTTCAAAGCCGGCGGCATCCTTGATCGCCATGTCGGACAGGACCTTGCGATCCAACAATACATTGGCTTTCTTCAGCGCGTTGATGAACCGGCCGTAGGTCAAGCCCTGCGCCCTGACCGCCGCGCTGATCCGCGCGATCCACAATTGTCGGAAGTCCCGCTTTCGGTTCTTGCGTCCGGTATAGGCATAGGTCAAGCCCTTATCGACACTCTCCGTAGCCGACCGGAAGAGCCGACTCTTGCCGCCGTACTGTCCTGACGCCAGCTTAATCCGCTTCTTACGACGTTGTCTGGTTTTTGATCCACCCTTTGCGCGAGGCATAATCCATACTCCTTTTCGTGACGACCGTCTCGATTTCCGGTGTTAGCAATAGGGGAGCAACCGATTGAGGGCCATGGTGGCGGTCGTATCCACTACGTCGGTCCCGCTCAAGCGCCGCTTCCGGTCCCGTCCCTTGTGGGTCAGGAGATGCCGTCTGCCGGCCTTCCGCCGGACGATCTTCCCCGTTCCCGTTTTTGCGAAGCGCTTGCTGGCGCCCTTGTGCGTTTTGGCTTTCATAGGTCTTCCTTTGGTTAATCCGTTCGCTGTTCTTCAGTGCTTCGGCGCCACGATCATGATCAGACTGCGGCCTTCCATGCGCGGGGCATATTCGATCGTGCCGGCGTCCGCGAGTTGCTCGATGACGGAATTCATCACCGCCCGTCCCATTTCCTGATTGGCCATTTCGCGTCCGCGAAATGTCAGAGTAACCTTGGTCTTGTTGCCTTCTTCCAGAAACCCCTTCATCTGCCGGATCTTGATCTCTAGATCGTGCTTGTCGGTCCGGGGCCGCAATTTGATTTCCTTGACCTGGGTCGACTTCTGGTGCCGCCGGCTTTGGTGCTCCTTCTTGCTCAGTTCATATTTGTACTTGCCGTAGTCCATGATACGGCAGACCGGGGGCACGGAGGTCGGCGCGACTTCGACCAGATCGTAGCCCTGCTCCTGTGCTTGACGGAACGCTTCAGGCGTGGGAAGGATGCCAAGCTGCTCGCCCTCGGGACCAATCACCCGCACTTCTCGCACACGGATTTCACGGTTCACGCGCAGTTTTGGGACGATAGGCCACCTCTTAGTGTGTAGGTTGAAGATCCTGCTGCGGCCGGGCGGTCTCCTTGCGGAGAAGATCCAGCACTGCCGTCACGGTCATACTGCCCAGGTTTGCCCCGCTCCGTCCTCTGACCGACAAGGTGCCGCTTTGGACTTCGCGGTCCCCCGCCACCAGCATGAACGGCACCTTGGCCTTTTCCGCCTCACGGATTTTGAATCCGATCTTTTCGTTCCTCAGGTCCGCTTCGGCCCGGAAGCCGGCCGCCTTCAACTGAGCGACCACGGCGGCGACGTAATCACGCTGATGATCGGTGATATTCATGACCATGGCTTGCACCGGAGCGAGCCAGGTCGGAAACGCGCCGCCGTAATGTTCGATCAAAATCCCGAAGAACCGCTCGATGGAGCCCATCAATGCGCGATGGATCATAATGGGCTGATGCGGCTTGCCGTCTTCGCCGATGTAGGACAGCGCGAACCGCTCCGGGTTGTTGAAATCCACCTGCACGGTCGAACATTGCCAGGAGCGGCCCAGCGCGTCTTTGATCTTGATGTCGATCTTTGGCCCGTAGAACGCGCCGCCGCCGGGGTCCAGCTCGTATGGAATGTTGCGGTTTTTCAGGGCTGCTTCCAACGCGCTGGTCGCCAGCATCCAATGTTCATCCGAGCCGACCGATTCTTTCGGCCGCGTCGACAAAAACACCTCGAACTCGTTGAAGCCGAACGTCCGCAGAATGAAGAACGTGAAATCCAGCACCCGGCTCACTTCCATTTCCATCTGGTCCGGGCGGCAGAAGAGGTGCGCATCGTCCTGCGTGAATCCGCGGACACGCAACAATCCATGGAGCACGCCGGTCCGCTCGTAGCGGTACACCGTCCCGAGCTCTCCGTACCGGATCGGCAGATCCCGGTAGCTCCGCAGATGCGATTTGTAGATCATGATGTGATAAGGACAGTTCATCGGCTTGAGCTGATATTCACTGCCCTCGATCTTCATCGACGCAAACATATTGTCGCGGTAGTAGTCGACGTGGCCGCTGGTCTTCCAGAGATCCAGGCGGGCGACATGGGGCGAATACACCAATTCGTATCCGTCCTTGATGTGCTGCTCGCGCCAGAAGTTTTCGATCAGGAGGCGGATCGCCGCCCCCTTGGGATGCCACAGGACCAGACCGGGACCGATCTCGTCCTGCACGGAAATCAAATCCAATTCCTTGCCGACTTTCCGATGGTCGCGGCGCTTGATTTCTTCGAGCCGCGCCAAGTGCGCATCCAACTCCGCCTGGGTCGGAAACGAGGTGCCATAGATGCGCTGCAACATCGGATTGCGCTCGTCGCCGCGCCAATAGGCTCCCGCGGTCGTCAGCAGCTTGAAGGCCCCCACGCGGCCGGTCGCGGGCACATGCGGGCCTCGGCAGAGGTCCACGAAGTCGCCTTGCGTGTAGGCCGAGATCGGTTCGTTGTCGGGAAACCCTTGGATCAGTTCGACCTTGTAACCCTCGCCGCGCGACTTGAAGAACTCAATCGCGTCGGCCTTCGTGAACTCGCGCCGTGAAATGGTCAAATTGCGCTTGATAATTTCGTTCGCCCGTGCCTCGATTTTCTCCAAATCGTCGGGCGTAAAGGGCCGTTCGAAGGCAAAATCATAATAAAAGCTGTCTTCCAGCGCCGGCCCGATGGTCAATTGGGCAGAGGGAAATAACTCCTTCACCGCCTGGGCCATGATGTGGGTACTGCTATGCCGATAGACTTCGCGTCCTTCGGCACTGGCGAACGTAATGGGCTCCAAGGTGGCGTCTTCATGCAGAGGTTTGGAGAGGTCCACGATCTGTCCGTTAACCTTGGCAGCGAGCAAGTCGCCGCGATCCCTGACGCCCAGCGCCGCGAGTGCCGCCCCTACTGTTTCACCGGGCCGCACCTCGCTGCTGCGACCGTCGTTCAGTGTGATCTTCATGGATGTAGAAGGTTCTGTCCCAAAAACGACAAAGGCACCCGCCTCCGAGAGGCAAACGAGTGCCCTCAGTTGGATGGTAGGCGCGGACGGTCTTGAACCGTCGACCTCTACCGTGTCAAGGTAGCGCTCTCCCCCTGAGCTACGCGCCTATCGTCCGGATGGGCATGCTAATATAGGCCACGAGGCAGTGTCAAGAAATGCACAGCGAAGGAGGCGGTCATTCAATAGGAAAACCGCCTCCTTCGCGACGGCAGGATGATCCGTGCGGATAAAAAACTTATTTCACAGCCGAGCGGAGCTCTTTCCCGGCGGAAAACTTCGGAACCTTGGCGGCCGGGATCTTGAGAGCTTCACCCGTTCGGGGATTGCGGCCCATGCGGGCCTTGCGCTTGGAAATGGTAAATGTGCCGAAATTGACCAGCGATACCCTTTGGCCCTTCTTCAGCGAGGACGTGACGGCTCCGGTAAACGCTTCGAGGGCGGTACCGGCGGCGACTTTGGTGATTCCGGCTGAGGCGGCCATCTTCGCGATGAGTTCTTCCTTCGTCATCTAGTCCCCTCCTTGGTTAGTTGAATGATTCGCCCACATTGATTGCGTACAGGCCCAACTTCATGGAGCTATACCGTACGGACGGCTTTCGTCCTGATGCGCTTCAAGGGAATATGAAGATCGACGATTTTCTTCCGCAGCGTGTTGCGATTGAGCCCCAGCAGTTCCGCAGCCTGGATTTGATTGCCCTGTGTTTCACGGAGCGCGGAGGCGATCAACGGTCGTTCGACCGCAGAAATGAGAATCGGGTGCAGATTGCGGGCCGACCCATTGCGCATGCCTTTGACGAAGTCGCCCATTTTCATTTCGAGGTAGCCTTCCAGCGAGGCGTCGCGGAACTTGCCGTTCAGCGCATGGCCGTTGGGCTGAGTCATCGATTGCATCACCTTGGCGGTGCGCTTCAGGACGGTCCGCGAGCCGGTCAGGATCAACGTACGAGAAGGGTCGATGTATGGTGGCAGCGCTGCGGCGGCGTCCTGCCCGTCCCGAGCCTCCACGACGACGGCGTCGAACGGCCGTTTCAGCGGTTCTTTTTCAAGCGCAGCGCGATCGCGCACGATGGTGATAGAGGCGTCCTTGAAGAGTTGTTTGAACTGCGCCTGCACATCCGCATCGGCCGTGAGCAGCAGGACTGTAAAGACAGATGAAGAGACCGGCATGAAGGCACCACGCGAAGAGGGCGGGATTATTGCCCAGGGTGCACAGGATGTCAATTGCTATTTGGATCAATCGGCTGCGATCTCCGACTGGTCTGACTTTCCGACAATCGGGTTTGAAAATGCGCGGGGACTTTCCCGGCACATAAAAAAGGTTGTTCACGGGAGACAATAGGACATCGGATGAGGAGATCATTCGACCGAACCGGGTCGCCGGTTCACAAAGGAGGTCTTGACACAAGCTATCAAGCGTCTGTATAAGAAGCGGTATTTCCTACCGGAATACTAGAGTATGAAGGTGTCCCAGCGTGTAACTTATGGAATCCTGGCAGCAGTTGACCTCGCTATGAACGGCAAGGAGATGCCGATCCAGGCGCGGGCGATCGCGCGCCGCCAAGGAATTCCGGTCCGTTTTCTGGAACAAGTCCTCCATGCGATGAAAAAAGCCGGCTTGGTCGAAAGCCAGAGAGGGGCACAGGGAGGTTATCTCCTGACACACGAACCGGCGGCGGTCTCGATCGCGGACATTCTCGAAGCGTTGGAAGGACCGGTGTTTCATCGATCATTTGCCGGCCATGGAGTCGGCGCCCGACGCGCCACCAAACCGGAACTGTTATTGGGCGATGTCTGGGAACAGGTGCAGCAGGCGGAGCGGAAAGTGCTCGAAGGGATTACCGTCGAACAGTTGGCGGGGCGCCAACGAGCGATCGACGCCCAACGCAACCCGATGTACCACATTTGACGTGCAGCCCTCCTTTACGACGAGAGAGGAGACGAGATATGGATTCGGTCCAGCCCCTCGCCATTCCCAAAATTGAAACCAGTCCGATCCCCCCGGCGATCGCTGAAGAAATCGAAACCTTCGAGGCCGAGGCCCAACGGGCGTTGACAGGAGAGGTCTCCGGCGATCTCTTCAAACCCTTCCGCCTGCAATACGGCATCTATGGGCAGCGGCAGCCCGGCGTGCAGATGGTGCGGATCAAGATTCCATTCGGCGGCATTTCCGCGAATCAGCTCCGCCGGGTGGCCGAATTGGCCGATCGTTATGCCACCGGCGTCGGGCATGTCACGACCAGGCAGGACATCCAGATGCATTTCGTCGAGCTGAAGGATGTGCCGGCCATCATGCGCGGCTTGGCTGAAGTCGGCCTCACGACCAGGGAAGCATGCGCCAATACCGTTCGCAACGTCACCGCCTGCCATCTGGCCGGGGTGTGCCAGGGTGAAGTGTTCGACGTGACGCCCTATGCGAAGACCGTCGCCTATCATCTGCTGCGCAACCCGCTGAACCAAAGTTTGCCGCGGAAGTTCAAAATCGCCTTCTCCGGTTGCCTGCACGACTGCGCGCTCACGCCCATTCACGACATCGGGCTGCTGGCCTTAAAAAAGACCGACGGCACGATCGGCTTTCGCATGGTGGCCGGCGGCGGGCTCGGCGCCGCGCCGCGCTTGGCCCAAGTGCTCCGTGGGTTCACGCCGATGGACGAGTTGATCCCGAGCATCGAAGCGGTCATCAAGGTCTTCGATACATTGGGGAACCGGAAGAACCGCAACAAGGCTCGCATGAAGTTCGTCATCGAAAAGTTGGGGTTCGAGGAATTCAAGCGGCGCTGGGAGGCGGCCTATACCGCCATGGGCTTCGCGCTGCCGAATCACAAGCCCCTCACGCTGCTCCAACATCGGGACGCTCCACCGCCGCTCATCATGCCGACCCGTAACGGTACAGTGAATGGGAACGGGAACGGCAGCGGCGTCCATGCAACCGGTCGCGAAACGCCGTTCGAGATGTGGAAACGCACCAACGTCGTGAAGCAAAAGCAGGACGGCTACGTCACGGCGGCGGTCAAATTGTTCATGGGGGACATCACGGCCGAGCAGATGTTGTTTGTGGCGGATCTGGCCGAGCGGTATTCCAACGGCAATCTCCGCACGACGATCAACCAGAATCTGGTCATTCGCTGGATTCCGGCCGACATGATCGCGGACCTCTACGAGGACCTCGCGTCCCGCGGCCTGGCGGATCCGGGCGCTGAGCTGGTCGAAGACATCATCGCCTGTCCCGGCACCGATACGTGCGGTCTCGGCATCACCTCATCCAAAGGCCTCGCGCGGGCTTTGGCGGAAGTCTTTCCGGCCGGCCGCGTGCCGGCGGATCTCCAGGATGTGAGCGTCAAGATCAGCGGCTGCCATAACTCCTGCGCGCAGCATCATATCTCCACGATCGGCCTGCACGGGGTCGGCAAGCGGCTCGGCGACCATGTCGCCCCGCACTATGAATTGCACCTCGGCGGCTCCGTCGACGGCACGCCCAAGATCGGCCAGATGACCGTGAAGCTGCCAGCCAAGGCGGTGCCGGCCGCGATTTCCCATTTGATCGACGTCTATCGGCGCGACCGCCGACCGAACGAAGGACTGCCGGCCTTCATCGCCCGCGCCGGCAAGAACAAACTCAAAGACGAATTGATTCCCTACACCATCGTGCCGCCCTACCACGAGGACCCCACCTTCTACTACGACTGGGAAGGCGAGGAAGAATTCGTCCTCGAGGATCTCGGCCCCGGGGAATGCGCCGGCGGCGCGCTCGAAATGATCGAGAACGGCATCCTGGAGGCGGACCAGGAGCTGTATCAGGCCAAGCTGCTGGTCGAGAAGCATCAATATTCCGTGTCGGTGAACAAGTCGTATCGCGCCGTGCTGGCCGCGGCGAAAGCGCTTCTGGTTACGGAGGGATTGGATCCGGCGACCGATGCGGAGGTGTTTCAGGAATTCGAACGCCGCCTGGCGCCCAAGGGCATTGTCCCATCGATGTACCGGGATCTCGGTAAGCAAGTGGGAGATCTGGGCCCGAAGGATACGACGGCTCAATCGGCGCAGGAGAAGATGACCTTTGCCAAGGGCTTTGTCGATGCCTGCCGTGCCGCAACAGAGAAGATGGGCAAGGACCTCAAGTTCGGCGCCGTGCCGGAAGAACCTCGGCAGGCCGTCGCAGCCAAGCCAGCGGCGATTCAACCTGCGCCTGCGCCGGCCGCGCCCGCTCCCACCGGCGCGCCGGTCTACGATCTGCGCGGCGTCGCCTGCCCGCTGAACTATGTGAAGACGAAGCTCAAACTGGAAATGATGGATGCGGGCGAGCGACTGGAAGTCTGGCTGGACGCCGGGGAACCGATCAAAAACGTGCCCATGAGTCTCAAGAACGACGGACACAAGATCCTTTTGCAAGAAGCGCTGGAGCCGGAAGCGGCCCATTACCGCGTGCTGGTGGAAAAGGTCGAAGCATAACGGAACGGATCACTGTGTGACTGGGAACGGACAGGCGGACAGCGCCAAAGAGTTGAAGACCTGGAGCGATTCATTCGAAGCGAAGCAGCCGCAAGACGTGTTGGCTGCCGTGATCGAACGCTACGCGCCCAAGATCGTGCTCGCCTGCAGTTTCGGGGCGGAGGACGTCGTTCTGTTGGACATGGTGCATCGGCTCAATCCGACCGTGCCCTTGTTTTATCTCGACACGGATTTCCTGTTTACCGAGACGTATGAAACGCGGGACCGGGTGATCGAACGGTACGGTTTAAAGCCGGCGCAGGTCATTCAGATGAAGTCCCTGCTGACTCCCGAGCAACAGGCGGACCAGTATGGCGCGGCACTCTGGTCCACCGAGCCGGATCGCTGCTGTCAAATCCGTAAAGTGGAACCGCTCACCCGCGTCCTGAAAGGATTCGATGCCTGGATCACCGGCATCCGCCGGGACCAGGCGGCCACCAGAGCCCATGCCGGCTTGATCGAGTGGGATACCAAGTTCCAGCTCGTGAAGGTGAATCCGCTCGCCCGCTGGACGTGGGCGGACGTGTGGACCTACATCAAGGTGTACGAGGTGCCGTACAATCCGCTCCACGATCGGGGCTATCCCAGCATCGGCTGCACGCATTGCACCGCGCCGGTCGCGCCGGGAGAAGATCTGAGAGCCGGCCGCTGGAAAAATTTTGCCAAGACCGAGTGTGGGTTGCACAAGTCGTAAGATGTCGTTCCAACCGATCCTCGCAAAAATCGCCAAAGGTCCCAAGGTCTCCAAGGATCTGACCTGGGAAGAATCCAAGCAGGCCATGAAGGCCTTGATCGAGGGAGACGCCACGCCGGCTCAGGTGGGCGCGTTTCTCATTGCGATGCGCTTCAAAATGGAGTCGGTGACCGAATTGGCGGCGTTCACCGCCGCCGCGCGTCAGTATGTGGCTCCGCTGCCGATCTCAAAAGATCTGGCGCTCGTCGACGTTCCCACCTATGCGGGCAAGCACGATACGTTTCACGCCTTGGTGGCCGCCTGCATTGTCGCGGCTTCTGCCGGGGCCGCGGTGTTGATGCATGGCTACGATGGAGTGCCCGGCCGGCTCGGTGCCGCCGGCGTGCTGAAGGCCTTGGGCGTCCGGATCGATGCGGAGGCGAAAGCCGTTGCCGAAGAAGTGAATCAGAAAGGGTTCGCCTATCTCGATATCGGCCTCTATCATCCGCCGGTCTATCGCTTCCTCGAGATGCGGCAGGAATTGGGCGTGAGAAACGTCTTCCATCCAATCGCGCGGCTGCTGAACCCGGCCAGGGCGCGCGCCCAGCTGGTGGGGTTGTCGCATCCGCCGCATTTCGAGAAAACCGCCGAAGCCCTGCGGATGCTCGGCTCTCCCCGCGCGCTCGTCGTGCGCGGGGTGGAAGGCGACCCCGAATTGTCGGCGTCGATGACGACGCGCGTGCTGGAGCTGCGGGACGAACGCCTCACGCCGTTGGGGGTCAGCCCGAAAGATTTTGGGATGAGCGTCGCGTCGTCGCGGGACATGGCCGGCTTTCCTCCCGATCAACGCGAGAAGGAAGCGGATCTGCTCAGGCGCCTTCTTCACAACCAGGTCCAGGGCGGACAAAAGGACTGGGTGCTCATGAACGCCGCAATGGTGCTGTACGCGGCCGGCAAAGGCGCCTCGCTCGCATCCTGTCTCCCGCTGGCCCGGACGGCGATCGAGGGCGGAGCGGCGGCCCGCAAGCTCGAAGAATTGGTCCAGCAGCCGATCGCCGCGTAAACCACGACGCAGAGGAAGGGAGCCAGGGTCGTGAAACATCTCCGGCAGCTCGAAGACCAAAGTGTCTACATTCTGAGAGAAGCCTACAAACACTTCGACAACCTCGCCATGCTGTGGTCGATGGGAAAAGACTCGACGGTCCTGCTGTGGCTGGCGCGCAAGGCTTTCTTCGGCCATGTGCCCTTTCCGCTGCTCCATGTCGATACGAGCTATAAGATTCCCGCCATGATCGAGTACCGCGATCGGCTGGCCCGCGAATGGCGGCTGAATCTGGTCGTCGGCCAGAACAAAGAAGCCCTGGCCGCCGGCATGAACCATACGATGGGTCGAGTCGTCTGCTGCACGGCGCTGAAGACCAACGGGCTGAAGCAGTTGCTGGAGAAAAAGGGCTACACCGGCGTGATTCTCGGCGTCCGCGCGGACGAGGAAGGGACGAGGGCCAAAGAGCGCTATTTTTCTCCCCGCGACAAACACGGCGATTGGGATTTCCGCGATCAGCCGCCGGAACTTTGGGATCAGTACAAGACGACCTTCCCGCCCGGCACGCATATCCGCATCCATCCGCTGCTGGATTGGACCGAAATCAACATCTGGGAATACATCAAGCTCGAAAATATTCCGTTCATCGATCTCTATCTCGACAAGGGCGACGGCACGCGTTACCGCAGCCTCGGCTGTGCGCCTTGCACCACGCCGATCAAATCGACCGCGAAGACCGTCGACGACATCATCGAAGAGCTGCGCCATACGACGGTGGCTGAGCGATCAGGACGGGCGCAGGACGAAGGCCGCGGCATGGAATTACTCAGGAAGGATGGTTACATGTAGCCATGAGCAACGCGCCGGTCGTTTCAAAACCATCCGAGAACCTCAATATCGTCATCGTCGGCCATGTCGATCATGGCAAGTCCACCCTGCTGGGCCGGCTCTACGCCGATACCGGTTCACTCCCTGACGGCAAGCTGGAGAAAGTCCAGGCGATCTGCCGCCAGCAGGGCAAAGAATTCGAATACGCTTTTCTCTTCGACGCCTTTTTAGAAGAACAGGAGCAGGGCATCACGATCGACACGGCCCGCACGTTTTTCATGTGGAAGGGTCGGCAGTACATCATCATCGACGCGCCCGGACACAAGGAATTCCTCAAGAACATGATCTCGGGCGCGGCCCGCGCCGAGGCGGCCTTGCTGCTCATCGATGCGCTGGAAGGCGTGAAAGAGCAGTCGAAGAAGCACGGCTATTTGTTGTCGCTCTTGGGCGTCCGGCAATTCGCGGTGATCGTGAACAAGATGGACCTCGTCGGCTACCGCCAGGACGTCTTCGACGGCATCGAAAAGGAATATCGGGAATTTCTGGGACAGTTCAAAGCGGTGCCGGCGCAGTTCATCCCCGTGAGCGCCAAGCTCGGCGACAACATCGTGAGCCGGAGCGAGCAGATGCCGTGGTACAGCGGTCCGACGGTCCTCGATACGTTGAGTTCATTCAAGAAAGAAACCGCGCGGGTCGAGCAGCCGCTCCGGCTGCCCGTGCAGGACGTGTACAAGTTCGACGCACGCCGCATCATCACCGGCCGCATTACGGCGGGACGGCTCAAGGTCGGCGATCACCTCGTCTTCTCGCCGTCGAACAAACGGGCCAACATCCGCACGGTGGAAGCCTTCAACATCGAACCGCAGCCCACTGAAGGGCAGGCGGGGCAGTCCATCGGCATCACGCTGGACGAACAGATTTTCGTGGAACGAGGAGAGATCGCCGCGCACGCGGAACACCTGCCGCTCGTGTCGACGGCCTTTCGGGCCAATCTCTTCTGGCTCGGCAAGCGGCCGCTGGAGAAAGGCCGCAAATATCAATTACGCGTGGCGACCAAAGAAGTGGACTGCGAAGTGGCGTCGATCCATCGGATCATCGACACGATGGACCTCGCCCAGCAACAGGGCAGCAGCACCGTAAACAAGAACCAAGTGGCCGAACTGATGCTGCGCACGAAAGCGCCGGTGGCGTTCGACCTGTCGTCTTCGTTCGAAGCGACCGGCCGGTTCGTCCTGGTCGACGAATACGACATCGCGGGCGGCGGCATCATCACCGAGCTGGTCCACGACGATCAGGAATTCCTCCGCGAGGAAGCCAGACGCCGGGATTTCGCCTGGGTCAAAGGCGAAGTGACGGTCGAAGACCGGGCGCAACAGTACGGTCATCGCGCGGCCGTCATCCTCATCACCGGCGGGCGGCACACGGGCAAATCGTTCTTGGCGAGAACGCTCGAGGGGCGTCTGGTGGCCGACGGCCGGCATGCCTATTTATTGGACGGCCAGAACCTATTGCGTGGGCTCGATGCGGATCTCAGCGAAGCCGAGCGCGGGCAAACCGCGGAAATGGCCCGGCGCTACGGCGAAGTGGCGCGACTCCTCATCGATACCGGCTTGATCGTCGTCTCCACCACGAATCCCTTCGGCTTGGCCTATCGGGAAGCCTCGCAGGTGATCCGGACGCTGGTGCATCCCGCGCCGGTCATCGCGGTTCACATGAGCAAGTCGGAGGAAGAGTCGCCGCCGAATACCGACGTCGTGCTCAGCGGTCCCATCGACTTCGATGCGGCGACGAAGCGGATCATGGAAGAACTGAAGCGGCGCGGCGTGCTGGCGCAAGCCATCGGAGCCAAGCCGACGTTTCAGTATTCCATTTAGCCGTGGCGCATCGGCCGGCGGCAAGAAAGAATCGGCTGTTCAGATGCGTGCTGCTTCCTTTGGGTGGTTTGACTCGTCAGAAATCGCTGTGCTACCGTACCTCCCTTAACGTTCCCTTTCACGGGGTATGGAATGGATATGGCGCCTGAAAAAGACCTCAAGACGATCCTCGGGAAGCTCCAATATTCCGACGACGCCAAGGTCATCCAGCAGATTACAGAACAAACGAAGCAAGTCCATGCCCGTATGGCGGGCATCAAGCACAAGCTGGTGGTGATGAGCGGCAAAGGCGGGGTGGGGAAGAGCATGACCACCGTCAACCTCGCGCTGGCCTTCGCCCGCCAAGGTTCGCAAGTCGGTTTGCTTGACGTGGATTTGAACGGTCCCTGCGTGCCGCGCATGCTGGGGCTCCATGGGCATCAGCTCACCATGACGCCTCAAGGCGCCGTGCCTCCGACCGGACCGCTGGGAGTGAAAGTGGCATCGATGGATTTTTTCCTCGACGACGCGTCACCCGTCCGCTGGAAGGGGCCGATGGACGTGAGCCCTGTCTGGTTGGGTCTCATGGAAATGAACGTCATTCGCGAGTTCCTGGCCGATGTGGCTTGGGGCGAGCTGGATTATCTGCTCGCGGATTTGCCCCCTGGCGCCGCGGCCGATAAGCCGCCGGTGATCGCCGGCTTCATTCCGGACTTGGCCGGCGCGATCGTCGTCACCACGCCGTCGGAGGTCGCTTCAGATGTCGTCCAAAAGTCGGTGACGTATGCGCGCGACATGGGGATCAAGGTGCTCGGCATCGTCGAAAATATGAGCGAGTACCGCTGCCCCTCCTGCGGCGAGTTGAACGAATTGTTCGAAGGCAATACCGAAGCGATGTGCGAGGTGCTCGATCTGCCGCTGCTCGGCCGGATTCCGTTCGACCGCAAACTGGCCCGCACCTTCGACAAGGGCGCGCCGCTGTTGGATGAGTCGTACCCGACGATCCAGCGGTACCAGGAGATCGCCGGCCGCATCCGGACGTTGCTCGACTATAAGAAAGTCTTGGCGGAGAAACTGTAAGCCTCTGCCGCCGAGAGAGGAGTCTCTATGAAATTTGTTTGCCTCAACTGCGAAACCTACATGAACTTCGAAAAGGTCGAGAAGCCCGGCGAAGGATCGCTCGGGGTCTTTTTCGGCTGTCCCTCGTGCAACGCGAAGTTTTCGATGGTGACCAATCCCGGCGAAACCCAGATGGTCAGTTCTCTGGGCGTGAAGCTCGGCGGACGGACGGACGCCGCGGCGCCGTTTGAAATGACGCGCGGCACGTTGAAGGACGAAGCGCAGGCCGGTGCCGGCCAGATGGGCGCCTATCTGAACGAGAAGATCCAGGGTGGCCAGCCGGTGGCCGCTGCCCCTTCTCCGGCCAAATCGGGCGAGAAGACCGGCGGCGGCTGTCCCTTCTCCGCCATGGTGGCCGAGATGGGGCTGGCGACGGGCGGCAAGCCGGGCAACGGCACCACGCCGGGACCGTCCGAGTTCACCTGGACTCCCGATGCGAAAGAAAAGCTGGATCGGCTCCCCTCATTCGTGAAGCCGATGGTGCAGGGCAGCGTGGAGGCCTACGCCCGCAAGCAGGGGTTCAAGACCATCACGCTTCAAGTGATGGACGACTCGAAAAACGACTCGCCGAACGGCATGACCTGGTCGCGTGAGGCGGAGCAACGGTTGGAAAACATCCCCGACTTCATTCGCCCCATGGCACGCAAGGAGATCGAGCGTCTGGCGAAGGAACGGGGGCTTGCCACCATCACGGCGCAGGTGATGGATGACGCGAAAGACAAGTTCATGAAGTTCATGTAGCCGCGCTCGCTCGACGGTATGCAGTCGAATTCACCAAGGCCCATCCGGCCGTCCGGATGGGCCTTTCGATTCTTATCCCTCCCCCGTAAGGTGCCGGTCCTGTTTCTCGGGCTGCTCCTGCTGCTCGCTATTTTTACCGAGTCGACTTCAGCGCAGCATGGCGCAGAGGGGTACGAGCCGGATCATGATTCCGCCTCACCGCATGAGCACCGTGGAGCGGCGTCAGCCGATGCCTGGGAAGGCTCCGTCGCCGGGGTGGCCTATTCGGAATTCAACCATCACGTGGCCGGGTGGCTGCTGGTGCTGCTTGCACTCGCCGAACTGCGTCTGGCTCTGCCGCCACCGGTGCCACGCTGGATCGGGTTCTTATTGCCCGGAGCGCTGGGAGTCACGGGGATCTTCCTGTTGATATGGAGTGATCATGAAGCCTGGCCCATTGGATCGATGAGCCTGTCCCAGACCTTTCTCAGCGGCGACCGTGAAATCCTTCAGCACAAGATCTATGGCGTCTTGGCGTTGACGATCGCGTGCATCGAAGTGCTCCGCCGATCGGGGATGATCAGACACGCAGTCTGGATGGTCCCGCTTCCCGCCTTCGCCTTGATCGGCGGGTGGATGTTGTTCAGCCATTCTCATGGAGTTCATCCCTCCGCAGACAAGATCGCCGTCCACCATGCCATCATGGGCACGCTCGCCATCACGGCCGGCTCCTCCAAGCTCGTCGGGGTCTGGAAGAACGGCCTCTCGCTCCCCGTTTCGTCGCGCTGGGAACTCCTGTGGGCTGGATTGATTCTTCTGATCGGCGTGCAATTGCTCTTCTATAGCGAATAGACACGTCCGCTTCGTCCTCCCCAAAAATTCGGTGACAGAAGGAATTCGATTTTTCCTCGGCACAGCCGCCGTTTCATCTTACTATCCGGGGATGCATCGCGCCCCCCTGACTGATCAGAGCAATCCCGCCACACCGGTTCTTTTTGCTGGGACGAGCCGCGTGCCGGAAGGTGAGCAGCTAGTTTCTGCCATGTCTGCGGGGATCCTGGGACTGTGCTGTTCCCCAAGCCTCTTCAGATGGTCCCCCGGAGGCTCGCGGCCGAGATGAGATGGACATTTCAGCCGGCCGCTGAAACGTTTTCCCGTTATCGTTCTTTCTGGGACGAGATCAACCGCGCCAACGGCAATCACATCCTGCTGGACTCGGCCTTTGTCGGACCGCTGCTGTCCCACTTCGGGTCGAAGCGGATACTCCTGGGACTGCTCGATAGAGATCACGGCCGCGGGGCCGCGCTGCTCCGCCACGTGCGGGCGGGCGCATGGGAAACCTTTACTCCTTCCCAATGTCCGCTCGGGCTGATCGTCTTGGAAGACGACATCGAGGCCGTTGAACAAAGCCATGCGCTGTTGAAATCGCTGCCTGGCTATCCGCTGAGCTTCTCCGTATTGCAGCAGGATCCCCTGGCAACTGCGTTCACCGACGCGGACTGTGTTGGGTTGGCCGAAAAGATGGAGTATATTGAGACCCCCTGGCTGGCCGTGAAGGGGCGCTTTGCCGACTATTGGCAAACCCGCAACCGCAACTTCGCCCGCAATCTCGCTCGGCAAGAACGGCGGTTAGCGGAGAAAGGGATCACCCTGGCGCTTCAGACGATCCGCGCGCCGGGCCTCGTCTCGGATTGTATCGCTCGCTACGGTGCGATGGAGTCGAACGGCTGGAAAGGCAGGGAAGGCAGCGCCGTGTCGGCGACGAACGCACAAGGACTGTTCTATCGCGAGTTGCTTGAAGGATTCTGCGAGCGGCAGGAAGGCGTCGTCTATGAGCTCACGGCCAACGGCAAGACGATCGCCAGCGACTTGTGCCTGGAGCGAAACGGATCGCTGATGATCTTGAAAACCGCCTACGATGAAAGCCTCAACGGGATCTCACCCGGTCTCTTGCTGCATAAGTTGATCTTGCAATCCCTGTTTGCCGAAGGGCGCATCCACACGGTCGAATTCTGCGGCCGGATGGTCGAATGGAACAGGAAATGGACCAACGAGGCTCGTCGGCTCTATCATGTGAACGTGTTTCGGCACAGGTGGGTCCTGCGGGCCCGCGAAGCCGTGAGGACTGTCGCGAGATTGTGGAGCGGCATACCGATGGGTATCGGATCGTTCGGGAAGAGGCCGGACGGACGGCCCGCCGCAATGGAAGATCGCGTGGCCTGACCGCCGTGATCGATGTCAGTTCGTGAGTGACGGTGGCATGACCTATATCCTGGGACTCTCAGCCTACTATCATGACAGCGCAGCCTGCCTCATTCGGGATGGAGAGATCGTCGCGGCGGCGCAAGAGGAGCGCTTCAACCGCAAGAAGCACTACGCCGGATTCCCGGCGCAGGCCGTCCGTTACTGCCTCAAGGCCGGCGGGATCTCGCTCGCCGAGCTGACCTACGTCGTCTTTTACGATAAGCCCCTCCTGAAGTTTGAGCGGCTTCTGGAAACGTACCTCGCCTTTGCCCCCGCCGGGCTTCGATCGTTCCTTGCCGCGATGCCGGTGTGGCTGAAAGAGAAGCTCCTGCTCAAATCGCAACTGCAAAAGGAATTGTCCTCCCTGCACCCGACCGCGTCCAAGGTCGGGTCGCTTCCGATTCTGTTCGGCGAGCACCACGAGTCCCATGCGGCCTCGGCTTTCTATCCGTCGCCGTACGAGCGCGCGGCGGTGCTCTGCATGGACGGAGTCGGCGAATGGGCCACCACGTCGGCCTGGGTAGGAGAAGGACAGGCCCTGACCCCGCTGTGGGAGATTCCCTTTCCGCATTCCCTGGGGCTTCTCTATTCGGCCTTCACCTACTACACCGGTTTCAAAGTCAACTCGGGCGAGTACAAGGTGATGGGGCTGGCTCCTTATGGGAAGCCGAAGTACGTCCAAGCGATCTACGATCACTTGGTCGATCTGAAAGCCGACGGCACATTCCGCCTCAACATGACGTACTTCAATTATTGCACCGGACTCACGATGACCGGATCGCAGTTCGACCGCTTGTTCGGCGGGCCGCCCAGAAAGCCGGAGAGCCCCTTGACCCAGCGGGAGATGGACCTGGCTCGGTCTATTCAGGACGTGACCGAAGAGGTGATGCTGCGGCTGAGCCGTACGCTGCATCGGGAAACCCGGATGGACCAGCTCTGTCTCGCGGGAGGGGTGGCCTTGAACTGTGTCGGGAACGGAAGAATCCTCCGCGAAGGACCCTTCACGGGGCTTTGGATCCAGCCAGCGGCGGGCGATGCCGGGGCCGCAGTGGGCGCGGCGCTGGCGGCCTGGCACCGGTTCGAAGATCAGCCGCGCCGCCCGGCGCCGACCGGCGACGGGATGAAGGGAACATATCTGGGACCGGCCTTTAGCGACGAAACAATCGAGCAGGCGCTCGCGACAAGGGGCGCCGCCTACAGCCGGCTGCCCGATCATATCCTCTTCGATCGGGTGACGGACGAGTTGGCTGCGGGAAAAATCGTGGGGTGGTTTCAGGGGCGCATGGAGTTCGGCCCTCGGGCGCTCGGCGGACGGAGTATTCTAGGAGATGCGAGAAATCCCACAATGCAATCCGTGATGAACCTCAAGATCAAGTACCGGGAATCCTTTCGGCCGTTTGCTCCCTCGGTGCTCAGAGAGCGCGTGTCCGACTACTTCGATATGGCGGTCGACAGCCCCTACATGCTCCTGGTCGCCCCCGTAGCCGGCAAGCGACGGCTGCCGACCACCAACCAGGACGGTGATCGGTGGGGAATCGAGCGGCTCAATATTCCACGATCCGATATTCCAGCGGTGACCCATGTGGATTATTCCGCTCGTGTTCAAACCGTCCACGAAGACACGAATCCCCGCTACTATGCGCTCCTGAAAGCTTTTGAAGCCAAGACCGGCTGCGCGGTTCTGGTGAATACCTCGTTCAACGTCCGAGGGGAGCCGATTGTCTGCACCCCGGACGACGCCTATCGGTGTTTTATGCGGACCGGTATGGACGTGCTGGTCATCGAAAACTGCCTGCTGCAGAAAGCGGATCAGAAGCCATTGGACGGAGATTCCAACTGGCAGGAAGAGTTTTCGCTGGATTGAAGGGGAGAGAGCCATGCAGGACGGCGACGGAAAGGCGCTTCGTTCGTTCGGTTTGATTGTGGGAGGGGTCTTTGCGGCCATCGGCGCCGGCCCCCTGCTATTCGGTCGGGGCCTCCGAGGCTGGGCGCTTCTGTTGGGCGGCCTACTCATCGTGTCAGGCGTGGCGTGGCCCGCTGCTCTGCAACCGGTCTACCGGATCTGGATGGCCGCCGGCCATGTGCTGGGACGGATCAACACGGCCGTGCTCCTCAGCGTCGTGTTCTTCGGCCTCATCACTCCGATGGCGGTGGTGATGCGAATGCTCGGCAGAGATCCCATGCGGCGGAGTTTGGCGCCCCAGGCGGAGAGCTATCGGGTCGTGCGAGGGGCGCGACCGGGAGCGCACATGAAGCGCCAATTCTAGAAAAAGGAGCCCTATGAAGGAATTGCTCGGCGAGCTGTGGGCGTTCATGCGCGAGCGCAAGAAGTTTTGGCTTCTGCCGATTTTTGTCGTGCTCATTTTGCTCGGCACGCTGATGATCCTGGCGCAGGGCTCCGCGGTCGCCCCGTTTATCTACACCTTGTTTTGAGCGGATCTATTCACGACGGTATCACCATGGCGCTTCGCGAACGCATCGAGAGAACGCTGGTGTGGGTGAGGGACGCGTGGAGCATCGCGGGAATATCCCTGCTCTTGCTCATCGTGGGGCATTACGCCGTCGGGGCCGCCTTGGGCCTCAGGCAGGGCTCCGGCGGCTCCGGTGGATCGGACCCTCGGGCCAACCTTCCGGTCTACGACGGTTTCCCGGAGAAACATGCATTTTGGAAAGAGCAACTCGAGGCGCGGAAGGCGAACCACTTCGAGCCGTACGTCCATTGGAAGAAAGACGGATTCACCGGCACCTACACGAACATCAGCCCGGACGGCGTTCGACGCACGGTCAAACAGCAGAAAGAGGCCGGGACGACGACCGTGTACATGTTCGGCGGTTCCGCGCTCTGGGGAGACGGCGTCCCGGATCAAGAGACCATCCCCTCCCTCGTGCAGTCGGCGCTGGGTGGCGCCTACGACGTCTATAACTTCGGCGAAATCGGCTATGTGTCCGCGCAGGAACTGAACGCACTGCTCTATCTCCTGAGCTTCGGGAATACTCCGGACATCGTGATATTCTATGACGGAGTGAATGACGGCTATGCGGGCGCCTATTCGCCCGCCATCCCGCGCGATCCCGAAAACCTCCGGGAGAAATATAAGCGGGAACGCCACCCACCGAGCCCGGTGGTGGAGCTTTTCAACCGCACCACCTACAAGCTGCTGGGCGACTATCTCATCGCCAAATTGGCCGGCGGCGGTGGTGCCAGCCATGCGTGGGATGAAAAAGTCGCGCCGCATATCGAACAGAACGCCAAGGCCGTGCTCGACGTCTACGAGGCCCACATCAGGCAAGTGAAGGCGCTCGCGGCGGAATACGGCTTCAAGCCGTTGTTTTTCTGGCAACCCAATCTCCTCAGCTTGACGAGAACGGTCTTGCCGTATGAGCAAGACATCATTAACGGACATTCTCCCGTGATGGTCCGGTCGCAAACCGCCGTGTATGAGCAGGCCCGACGTCGGCTGTCAGGACGTGAGCGAGAAGGGATCGTTTTCTTGGGAAATGTCTTCGATAGCGTCCAGGAACCGATTTACATCGACTATGTCCACTTGGGCCGACGAGGGAACGAAATTATTGCCGATGAAATGGTGAAATCGCTGCGGAACTATGAGGGCCTTCCGCATGTGGTGAAAGAACACCGCCTTTCACGGTCGTGAGCGATCCTCCGCCTGACGGCCGGCCTCCTTCGCCGTTCGGTTCCACCGGCTCGACGATGTCTCCCGCCAGAGCTTTCGGGGGAACCCGCGCGTCAATTGACACTTCCGGCAGCCCTGTGTTACCTGTACGAATCCCAAATCAAACCGCGAGGCAGATCTGGATCGGATGCCGATCCAGGGGAGGGTTCCATGGGCGGCCATAGCCATTGGGCGACGATCAAACGCCACAAATCCGCGCAGGACGCCAAGCGTGGCAAGATCTTTACCCGCATCATCCGTGAGTTGACCATCGCGGCTCGATCCGGCGGCGATCCGGACGGCAATCCCCGCCTGCGCCTCGCGATCGCCAAGGCTAAGGAAGCCAACATGCCCGGCGATACCATGAAAAAGGCGATCCAACGGGGAACCGGCGAGCTCCCGGGTGTCACGTACGAAGAATTTTCATTGGAAGGATACGGTCCCGGCGGGACGGCGCTGCTCATTGAAATCACCAGCGACAACCGTAACCGGACCGTCGCGGAAATCCGCAGCCTGCTCACCAAAAACCACGGCAACATGGCCGAGGCCGGCTCCGTCGCCTGGCAGTTCCAGAAGAAGGGCCTGATTACGATCGAGAAGGGTAAGGTGGACGAAGACACGTTGCTCAGCCTCGCGCTCGATGCGGGGGCTGAAGACGTGAAGGTCGGTGAAAAGGTGTATGAAGTCGTGACGAGCCCCCAGGATTTTGAAGCGGTGAAAAAGGCGTTAGGCGATGCCAAGATCGAGACGGCCTTGGCCGAGATCACCTACATTCCCCAAAATACGATCCGCCTGGAAGAGAAGTCCGCCGAGCAGATGCTCAAACTCATGGAAGTCATGGATGAGCACGATGACGTGCAGAAAGTGCACGCAAATTTCGACATCCCCGATGAAGTGATGGAAAAGGTGGCGGCCACCGCCGCGGGATAGGCCCTGCGGCATGGCGCCATCCGGCACAGGTCAAACAGACTGGATGAGATGATCGCCTTTCTGACGGGGCGGTTGGCGTTCAAATCCCCCACTCACCTCACGCTCGATGTGCAGGGAGTCGGCTACGAAGTCCATATTCCCCTCAGCACGTACTACGCCCTTCCGAATCTCGACGAGACCACCGCGCTCAACATCCATACGCATTTGCGTGAAGATGCGATCCAGTTATTCGGCTTTTTGTCGCAAGCCGAAAAGGAATCGTTTTTGCTCCTGACCACCGTATCGGGAATCGGCCCGAAGCTGGCCCTGAGCGTGTTGTCGAGTCTCTCGGTGACCGATCTGCTCTCCGCCATCCAATCGGAAGATGTCGACAAACTTTCGACGGTGCCGGGCATCGGCAAAAAGTCGGCCGGCCGCATCGCGCTCGAGCTCAAGGATAAGGTGGGCAAGATTCACCTGCCCGGTGCGTCGCGCGCCGTGGCGGATCAATCCGACCTGGGAGGTCCCTACGAGGATGCCTGGTCGGCACTGGTCAATCTCGGCTATCGTCCGCAGGACGCGAGGGACGCCCTGAAACGGGTCTCCAAGAAATCCAACGGACCCGTTGTGCTCCAAGAATTGATTCGTGAAGGGCTGAAAGAGCTGACAAGGGGGTAAGCATGTCTCGATGTTTCCGGACGACCCACTTCCTCGGCCGATCTGTTGTGGCGCTGGCGTTGACCACGATCCCCGTCGCCGGTTTGGCCGAAGACGCCAAGGAGCCGAAAAGCATCAGGATGACCTGCGGGGCCTGCCCGGAGGGCTACGCGACAACCGGTGTCACGCAATCGCCGGAAGTGTGCAAGGACGGAGATCCCACGTTGGTGCAATGTGTGCCTATCGGCGCCAACATGTTGCCGGTCTGCGGGTCCTGTCCGGAGGGGTACAACGAGATCGGCAGTTCGTCAGTGCCGGCCCGCTGCGGCAGCAAGGACGGAGGCCGGTTGACGCAATGCCAATTACGGAGCATGGAGTCGAATCTGCCGGATCCGACTCAGGGATTCAAAAAGTGCCCGCCCGACTGCGGCAGCACCGCAACACCGGGGCAAGGCGCCCTCCCGCCGCCGCCCAAATATCAACCGGCTCCCGAGAACAAGTGAAAGAGCCTCGATGAGCGAGCGCCTCATGACGAATCGCATCACGGAGGAGGAACGCAGCATCGAGAACGTGCTGCGGCCTCAGTCGCTGGACGACTACGTCGGTCAGGACAAGATGAAAGAATCGCTCCGGATTTGCATCGAGGCGGCCAAGCAGCGGAGAGAGGCGCTCGACCATGCGATTTTCTATGGTCCCCCCGGACTGGGCAAGACCACCATCGCGCACATCATCGCCAAAGAAATGGGCGCCGCGCTGCGGAGCACCTCGGGTCTCGTCCTCGCGCATGCGGGAGATCTCGCCGCGATTCTCACGAACCTCCAGGAGTATGACGTGCTGTTCATCGACGAAATCCACCGGTTGCCGGCGTCGGTGGAGGAAGCGCTCTACCCGGCCATGGAGGATTATCAACTCGATCTGGTGATCGGGCAGGGGCCCGCCACGAGGACGGTGAAGCTGGACTTGCCGCGGTTCACGTTGGTCGGCGCCACGACGAGAGCCGGGGCGCTGACTTCTCCGCTCAGAGACCGCTTCGGCCTGGTCTATCGCCTGGAGTTTTATTCGCCGGCTGAGCTGGAAGCGATCGTCGTCCGCTCCGCCGGGGTGCTGGGGATCGGCATGGACCGTGAGGGTGCGGCTGAAATCGCGCGGCGGGCGCGCGGCACCCCACGGATCGTCAACCGGTTGATCAAGCGGGTCCGGGACTACGCTCAGATCAAGGCCGGCGGACGGGTCACCCGCCGGGTGGCCGAAGAGGCCCTGGCTTGGCTGGGGATCGATCAGGCGGGATTCGACGACATGGACCGCAAGATCCTGCTCACCATCATCGAAAAATTCAACGGAGGTCCGGTCGGCATCGAATCCCTCGCCGCGGCGGTCCAGGAGGATAAGGGCACGCTCGAAGACGTGTACGAACCCTATCTGATCCAGGCCGGGTTTCTTGAACGAACCGGGCGCGGACGCCAAGTCACTCGGGCGGCCTTCGATCACTTTCACAAGCCTTCCACGCTCCTGATTTAGGACCCGCCGTTCACGCACGGCGCCGTGGCGGATCGCTCCAAAGTTTTTGAAAGTACAGGACTATCCTTGCAATCGCCTCCACCGTTCCGGTAAGATTCACCACTTGTCCCAGCGGGTTCAAGCCGTCCGAAGAGAAATCGGAGCGTCTTCAATTCCAGCCGTTCGAGGTACGGTCGCCCATGTCGAAGGATCTGTCCGACTATCGCAAGGAAATCGACCGGATCGACGACGAGATCCTTCGTCTGCTGAACGAGCGTTCGAAGAGCGTCATCGAGATCGGTAAGCTCAAGAAGGAGCGGGACGCAGGGGCCAACTTGCACACTCCGGGGCGGGAAGCGGCGATCATCGAACGGCTGACCAAGCAGAATACGGGACCGTTTCCGACCGACGCGATCCAGTCCGTGTATCGCGAGATCATGTCGGCGTCGCTGTCGCTCGAAGGCCCGCAAAAAGTCGCCTACCTCGGCCCCAGAGCCACCTTTACCCACATGGCGTGCATGCAGAAATTCGGCTCTTCGGCGCAGTATGTGCCTGTCCACAGCATCAAAGACGTGTTCAGCGAAGTGGAACGGGGCCGCGCCAACTTCGGCGTCGTGCCGATCGAAAACACGACGGAAGGGGTCGTCAATCATACGCTCGACATGTTCATCGACTCCAACCTGCTGATCTACGGGGAGGTGCTTCAAGAGGTCTCACACCATCTCCTGTCGACGTCCGGCCTGTTGGACGATGTCAAGAAAATCTACTCCCATCCGCACGCCATCGCCCAATGCCGCAATTGGCTCGAAACGAACCTCCCCCACGTGCCGGTGTCCGAGGTGGCGAGCACCGCCCGAGCGGCCGAGCTCTGCATGGACGAACCGTCGTCCGCGGCCATCGCCTCCGAATTGGCCGGGCAACTCTACGGGCTCAAGGTGGTCAAGGCCCGCATCGAAGACAATTTGAACAACTTCACCCGCTTTCTCGTGCTGTCGCAAAAGCCGCCCGAGCGGACGGGCAAGGATAAGACGTCGTTGATGCTCTCCGTAAAAGACAAAGTGGGCGCCCTCTATGACCTGTTGCGGCCCTTCGCCTCGCATGGCTTGAACATGACGAAGATCGAATCGCGGCCCTCTCGCCGGAAGGCCTGGGAGTATATCTTTTTCGTCGATGTGGAAGGGCATATCGAAGAGGAACGGGTCAAGAAGGCCGTGGAAGAAGTTACGCCGCGCTGTCTGTTTCTCAAGATCCTCGGCTCCTATCCCGCGCACAGTTGATTCCATGGCACTGCACGTCCACCACGATATTGCGTCCTTGAGCCCCTACGTTCCGGGCAAACCGATCGAGGAACTCCAGCGGGAACTGGGGCTGAGCCGGGTCGTCAAGCTCGCGTCCAACGAAAATCCGCTCGGACCGTCACCGAAGGCGTTGGCGGCGCTGGCCGGGGCAGAGACGACGCTCCATCGCTATCCGGACGGCGGCGCCTATCGGCTCAGACAGGCGATCGCCGACCGGTGGAAGGTAGCGATGGACCAGGTCATTCTCGGCAACGGCTCCGACGAGATCCTCGGCTTGTTGGCGCGGGCGTTCCTCGCGCCGGGCGACGAAGCGGTCATGGCGGATTGCACCTTCGTCATCTACAAAATGGAAGTCACCGCCGCCCACGGCAAGCCGGTGGTCGTGCCGCTCAAGGAGTGGACGCACGATCTGGAGGCGATGGCCGCGGCCGTAACCCCTCGCACGAGATTGCTGTTCGTCTGCAATCCCAACAATCCCACCGGGACGATGGTGTCGGCCGAGGCGGTCCGTCGCCTCATGGCGAGCGTGCCGGAGGATGTCATCGTCGTCTTCGACGAGGCCTACTTCGAGTACGTCCGCGATCCGCATTTCCCCGATGCGCTGGACTATGTGAAGCGGGGCCGGAACGCGATCGTCCTCCGCACGTTCTCGAAGATCTACGGGCTCGCGGGGCTGCGGATCGGCTACGGCATGACGACGCCGGAGATCAACGGCTATTTGAACCGCGTTCGGCCGCCGTTCAACGCCAATACGCTGGCGCAGCGCGCGGCGCTGGCGGCGCTGGGAGACGACGAACACGTGGCGAGAAGCCGGGCGGTCAACGCGGCCGGCATGGAGCACATCGAAAACGGCCTGCGAGCGCTGGCATTCGACCCGGTGCCGAGTGAAGCGAATTTCCTATATTTCGATGTCCGGCGCGACGGGCGGCAGGTGTTCGACGCGTTGTTGCGCGAGGGGATCATCGTGCGGCACATCGAGGGCCCCATGCTGCGGGTGACCGTCGGGCAACCCGAGGAGAACAGCGCCTTCCTGCACGCGTTGAAAAAGGTTGTAGCGTAGCGAGAGCCGAACAGCGAGGGAATTATGATCATCGTCTTGAAACCTGAGGCGACGGAACGGGAAGTCGATCATATTATCGATCGGCTGCGCGAGTTGGGGCTGAAGTCGCAAATTTCCACTGGACAGGAGCGCACGATCATCGGCGTGATCGGCGACGACCGGATTCTTCAGAACCAGCCCCTGACTGCGCTGCCGGGCGTCGAAAGCGTCCTGCCGATTCTGGCCCCATGGAAGCTGGTGAGCCGGGAATTCAAGCGCGAGGGCACGATCATCGAAGTGGGCGGCGTGAAAATCGGCGGGAAGAAGCTCGCCATCATGGCCGGTCCCTGCGCCGTGGAACGGCTGGAGCTGACGGTCGGCATCGCGCACGAGGTCAAGTCGGCCGGCGCGACGGTGCTCCGCGGCGGGGCCTACAAGCCGAGGACGTCGCCCTATTCCTTCCAAGGCTTGGGCCGCGAGGGGCTCGATTATCTGGTGGAGGCCAAGAAGCAGACCGGGCTGCCGGTCGTGAGCGAGATTCTCGATACCCGCGACATCGAGCTGTTCCTGGAAAAGGCTGACATCATCCAGATCGGCGCCAGGAACATGCAAAATTTCGAGCTGCTGAAGGAAGTGGGCGCCTATGACAAGCCGGTGCTGCTGAAGCGGGGCTTGTCGGCGACGATCAAAGAATTCCTGCTGTCCGCCGAATATATCATGTCGCGCGGCAACCGGAACGTCATGCTCTGCGAGCGCGGCATCCGAACCTTTGAAACCCAATACCGCAACACGCTCGACCTCGCCGCCATTCCGACCCTGAAAGAACTATCGCACCTGCCCGTCATCGTCGATCCCAGCCACGCCACCGGCAAATGGAACCTGGTGGCCCCGATGTCCAAGGCGGCTGTGGCGGCCGGCGCGGACGGCCTGTTGATCGAGGTCCATTCCAATCCGGAATGTGCTCTGTGCGACGGGGAAGAATCGATCAAGCCGTCCAAGTTCAAAGAACTGATGCACGATCTCAGCAACATCGCCCGCGCTGTCGGCCGAGAGATTTAGACGAGCACGGTCATGGCCGTTCATTTCAAACAGGTGGCGATCGTCGGCGTAGGCCTCATCGGGGGATCGCTCGGGATGATTCTGCGCCGGAGGGGTTTGGCTGATCAGGTCGTCGGCATCGGGCGCCGGGTGGAGAATCTCAAAACCGCCGTCGAACTGGGCGCGATCGATCGGTATGTCTCCGATCCCAAGGAAGGCGTGCGCGGAGCGGATCTCGTGGTGCTCGCAACGCCGGTGGATACCTACGATCGGCATCTCAAAGACTGGGCCTCTTGCCTCGCGCCGGGGGCGATCGTGAGCGATGTGGGGAGCGTGAAGGGCCCTTTGGTGGAGCAGTCGGAGCAGGCCATGCCGGCCGGCGTCCATTTCGTCGGGGCACACCCCATCGCGGGGAAGGAAAAAACCGGCGTCGCGGCCGGCACCGATCAATTGTTCCAAGGCGCGCGCTGCATTCTAACCCCCACGGCGCGAACCGACCGGCAGGCGCTGGAGCGGATTCACGAGCTGTGGCGGGAGACCGGCTCCATCGTGCTCACCATGGATCCGTACCTGCACGATCAAATTCTGGGCGCCGTCAGCCACTTACCGCACGTCGCGGCCTTTGCCCTGATGAACGCGCTGGCAGAATTGCGCGATCGACAATTGCCTGCGCTTGATTTGGCCGGCCATTCGGGCGGCGGCTTGCGGGACACGACGAGGATTGCCGCCAGCTCGCCGGAAATGTGGCGCGATATTTTTGTCTGGAATCGGGCCAACGTCGTGGCTTTCATCGAACGCTATGAACGGGCGTTGGGAGAATTAAAACGCTTGATCCAAACCGGCGATGCGGCGGGCATCGAAAAGGCGTTGGAACGGGCCAAAGCCGAACGCGAGAAGTTGAACGCGCGTCCTCCCGTCACGGTATGAGCAGCATGACCGCACTGACCATTACCGCCGGCCGGCCGTTGGCAGGCACGACGACCGTGCCGGGCGACAAGTCCGTTACCCACCGGGCGATCATGCTCACGGCCCTCGCGGAGGGAACCAGCGTCATTTCACGCTACTGCCGGGGCGAAGACTGCCTCAATACGATGCGGGCCTTGCAATCGCTCGGCGTCCCGATCGACGAGACGCCCGAACAGTTGACCGTGCACGGGAAAGGGTTCTGGGGACTGACCGAACCCCAGGGCCCGATCGATTGCGGCAATTCGGGAACCGGGATTCGCCTGCTGGCCGGCCTGCTCGCGGGCCAGGATTTTTTTACGGTGCTGACCGGCGACGAGTCCATCCGCCGCCGGCCGATGGGACGGGTGGTCAAACCGTTGCGTCAAATGGGGGCGGTGATCGCCGGCCGTAAGGGCGGCGAGCTGGCTCCGCTCGCGATTACCGGCACGCGATTGTGCGGCATCGACTACCGGTCACCGGTCGCCAGCGCCCAGGTGAAGTCGTCCCTGCTGTTGGCCGGTCTGTTCGCCGAGGGCGCCACGCGCTTTTCCGAGCCGCGGCTCTCGCGGGATCATACGGAGCGGATGTTCCGGTTTTTCGGCGTCCCTCTCACCCGGGAGGGCGACACGCTGGTGCTGCAAGGCCGCCCGGCGGTCGGGTGGACCGGCCGCGACCTCGTCATCCCCGGAGATTTTTCGGCGGCGGCGTTTTTCGTCGTGGGAGCGACGATTGTCCCCGGCTCGGATATCACGATTCGGAACGTCGGGATCAATCCCACCAGGACCGGCCTGCTCGACGTCATGCGTTCGATGGGCGCGGACATCCAGGTGCTCAATACCCGGGAGGAAGCGGGCGAACCGGTGGCCGACCTTCGGGTGAGGTCCGCGCCGTTGAAGGGCGTGACGATCGGGGAGGATCTGATTCCGCAAACGATCGACGAATTTCCCGTCCTCTGCGTGGCGGCCGCCGTGGCGGAGGGAGACACGGTCATCACGGGTGCAGAAGAGTTGCGCGTCAAAGAGAGCGATCGCATCGCCACGATGAGCGCGGAATTGCGGGCCATGGGAGCCCGCATCACGGAACGATCCGATGGGATGGTGATCCAGGGCTTGGGCAAGGCCGCTGAAAACGGGAGGCTCCAGCCGGCGCGGCAGGCGCAGAGCCATGGCGACCACCGTGTCGCCATGTCGCTCGCGATCGGCGCCTTGACCGCCGCGTCACCCATGACGATCGGGGACACGGCTTGCGTAGAAACCTCGTTCCCGGACTTCGAATCGACGCTGACCGCGTTGTTGACGGAGCCCGCGCGAGGGCTATAATACGGCTCCCTATGATGCAGGGCCGAGTCGGAGGATGGACCAGGGCGTGATCATTGCGATCGATGGACCGGCGGGAGTCGGAAAGAGCACCGTCGCCAAACGGCTGGCGGCGCGCTTGGGCTACTTGTATCTGGATACGGGCGCGCTGTATCGCGCCGTCGCCTGGAAGGTGCTCCAGTCCAAGATCGAGCCGGCCGACGCGGAACGGGTGGCGCGCGTGCTCGGCCATACGACGCTGCACATGCAGTTTCAGCACGGCGCCATGCAGGTCCTCGTCGATGGACAGGACGTGACCGCGTTCCTCCGCACGCCGGAGGTGACCGCCGCGGCCTCGGTCGTCTCCGCGATTCCGGCCGTCCGCGAGTGGCTGCTGCCGGTGCAACGGCAGATCGGCCAGCGCGGCTCCGTGGTGGCGGAAGGCCGCGATGTCGGGACGAAGGTCTTTCCTTCCGCGCCGGTCAAGTTTTTTTTGGACGCCGATGCCTCCGTGCGCGCCGAGCGCCGGCACCGGGAACTGGTCGCCGCCGGGCATGGGGGGGCGCTCGAAAAGACGCACCAGGAATTGTCCGGCCGCGACAACCGCGACCGCAGCAGAGCCGTGGCGCCCTTGATGGCCGCCGCCGATGCCCGCCATATCGACACCTCGACGCTGAGCGTCGACGAAGTGGTGGAGCACATGATGGCCGCGGTATCCGCCGTCTCGTGAGCAGCGTCGCGTATGCGGTCTTATGGCTCCTGACCCGCGCGATTGCGCGGCTCGTGTTTCGTTACCGGGTCGATGGGGAGGTGCCGTTGACGGGCGGGGTGCTCGTCGCCGCGAACCATGCCAGTTACCTCGACATTCCGCTGCTCGGCTGCGGCATGAGGCGGAGGGCCTGGTATCTCGGCCGCAGTGATTTGTTTCCGGTCCCGATCGTCAATGGGATGCTGCGGTCGCTGGGCTGGATTCCATTACGGTTGGGACGGTTGGATCGCGAGGCGTTCGGTAAGGCGATCAGCCTGATTCAGGCGGGAAAAGTCGTGGTGATCTTCCCCGAAGGGGGCCGGAGCCACGACGGGCATTTGCGGCAGCCGAAGGCCGGTATCGGCGTGATCGTCTCTCAGACCGGCTGCCCGGTGGTGCCGGCCTATATCAAAGGGACCTTCGAGGTCCTCCCGACCGGGGCTCGGTGGCCGAGGTTCCGGCAAGTCACCGTCCGGTTCGGCGCGCCGCTCACGTTCCAGACAGGCGGCCACAAAGAAACGGTGGAATCCAAGCGGTTTTATGAACAGGTCAGCCGAACGGTGATTGAACAGATTGCTGCCCTCGGCAATGTTCCCCTGCCGAAGGGGCATCACGAGGCAGCGCAGGAGACACCGAACAGGACGGCCGCCGGGACTCGCAAGGCTGAGTGAGCCCGGCCATTTCACCATCAGCACCCGGCGCAAGCCGGAAGAGTAGGATGCTCACATGGGTACCGTGTCCACAGGCAGTGACGCACAGTTAGACCGCAACGCCCTCGCGGCGTTGTACGAAGAGACCTTCCGCAATCTGGAGGAAGGAACGATCACCGAAGGCCGCGTCGTGGCCCTCACGAAAGACAAGGTGGTCGTCGACATCGGCTACAAGTCGGAGGGGATGATCCCGGGCGACCAGTTCTCCACGGAAGAGCTGCAGAACCTCAAGCTCGGCGACAAGCTCCAGGTCTACATCGAAGAATGCGAAGACGCCGACGGCAATCTCGTCCTGTCCAAAGAAAAAGCGGACAAGATGAAGATTTGGGAAGAATTGGAAAAGCTCTACAAGGAAGAAAAGAGCATCGAAGGCAAAATCATCTCCCGCATCAAGGGCGGCATGATGGTCGACATCGGCGTGAAGGCGTTCCTGCCGGGCTCGCAGATCGATCTCCATCCGGTCCGCGACCTGGACGGCCTCGTCGGCAAGACGTTCCCGCTCAAGATCATCAAGATCAACCATCGGCGCGGCAACGTCGTGGTCTCCCGCCGTGTGCTGCTGGAAGAAACGCGCGACAAGAAGCGACAGACGACGCTCGCCAATTTGAAGGAAGGCCAGCTCATTCAAGGCATGGTGAAGAACATCACCGACTACGGAGCCTTCATCGACCTGGGGGGGATCGACGGGCTGCTCCATATCACCGACATGTCGTGGGGCCGCGTCGGCCATCCCTCCGAGATGTTCAGCGTCGGGGACAAAGTCGAGGTGACGGTGCTGAAGTACGACCGGGAAACCGGCCGCATCTCGCTCGGCCTCAAGCAAAAGAGCGCCGATCCCTGGACGAACGTGGCCGGCAAGTATCCGATCGGCACGCGGGTGCGCGGCCGGGTGGTCAGCCTGACCGACTACGGGGCCTTCGTCGAATTGGAACCGGGCGTGGAAGGGCTGGTGCACGTGTCGGAAATGTCCTGGACGCACGAAGTCCGGCATCCGTCGCGCGTCGTGGCCGTCGGCGACCAGGTGGAAGCGGCCGTGCTCAATGTCGATCCTGCGAGCCGCAAGATCTCCCTGGGCATGAAGCAGACCGCGCCCAATCCCTGGGATATGATCGAAACGAAGTATCCGATCGGGACACGGATCGAAGGCAAAGTGAAGAGCCTGACCGATTTCGGCGCCTTCATTGGATTGGAAGAGGGCATCGACGGGTTGATCCATATCTCGGACATGTCCTGGACCAAGCACATCAAACATCCGTCCGAGCTGTTCAAGAAAGGCCAGAAGGTCGAAGCGATCGTGCTGCGGATCGACAAGGAAAAGGAGCGGCTGTCCTTGGGCTACAAGCAGCTCACCAGGGATCCGTGGGATGACGAAATCCCATCGCGCTACCACGTCGGCGATTCGGTGACCGGCAAGGTCAGCAAGGTCGCCGATTTCGGCATCTTCGTCGAATTGGAGGGCGGCGTCGAGGGTTTGATCCACATCAGCGAAGCCGGTCTGGAATCGCAAACCAAGCTCGAAGAGAAGTTCAAGCTCGGAGAAGAGGTGACGGCCAAGATCATCAAGGTGGACCGGGAAGAGCGAAAGATCGCGCTCAGCCTGCGCGAGCACCATTTGGATACCGATCGCCGGCAGATGGACGAATATCACGCCTCGCAGGGTTCGCTGGATCAAAGTCTGGGTCGGGCGGCGAAACAAAGCCGGAAACGTCAGCAGTCGGACGATTAGTCAAAGCCGGACCGGCACAAGGTGATGCGCCATGGCGGATGACCTGACACCAGCGGAACGCAGCCCAAAGCGCCGGCCGTGGCGCACCTTCTTCTGGGTGCTGGCGGCCGGCTTCGGGCTGTTGGTGCTGTTGAATATCTTTTTCCCCGACCTCGATCTGTCCACCGAGGATCGGATCGCCTTGATTCGCGTGGAGGGGGTCATCCTCGACTCGCACGAGACGGTGGGCGAGCTGAAAAAGTTCAGCGAGAACCCGTCGGTGAAGGCGATCGTGCTCCGCATCGACAGCCCGGGCGGCGGCGTGGTGCCCTCGCAGGAAATCCATGACGCAGTTCAGCGCGTGCGGACAAAAAACAACAAGGCGGTCATCGCCTCCATGGGGAGCGTCGCGGCTTCGGGCGGCTACTACATCGCGGCGGCCACCGATCGGATCGTGGCGAATCCCGGCACGCTGACCGGCAGCATCGGCGTCATCATGGAGACGGCGAACGTCGAAGGGCTGCTCCAAAAGATCGGCGTCGAAGGCGTCGTCATCAAGAGCGGCAAATACAAGGACGTGGGCTCGCCGTTGCGAAAAATGAGCGAGGAGGAGCGCGGGTTGTTGCAGACCGTCATGGACGACGTACACAAGCAATTCATCGAGGCGGTCGCCGCCGGCCGTGCGCTGGAGGTGACGGACGTACAGGCCTTGGCGGACGGGCGTATCTTTACCGGCCGCCAGGCAAAAGAGGCCCGGCTGGTCGACGAGCTCGGCGACCTGGAAGATGCAATCCAACTGGCCGCCGACGTCGTGGGGATCGAAGGGGAGCCGAAAGTGGTGGAGCCGAGACGGCGGTTTTCGATCCGCGAGCTGCTCGATTCGCAGCTTTCCGGCCTGTTTCCCAAGCTGGACTTCCATCCGGGCGTCAGCCTGAAATATCTTATGGCTTTTTGACCGCGCGGGGCGCGGAGGCACTTGTCCACCGACGAAGGGGGAACGGACATGACCAAGGCACAGATCATCGAACGGGTTTCCGAGCAAGTGACCACCTTGACGAAGCGGCAAGCCGAAGTCGTCGTCAATACCATCTTCGACTGCGTGCGCGATTCGCTCAAGAACGGGGACAAGACGGAGATCCGGGGGTTCGGGAGCTTTCGGCTGCGCGCGCGGCGTATGAAGGAAGGCCGCAATCCGAAGACGGGTGCGACCGTCGCCGTGCCCGCCAAGCGGGTGCCGTTCTTCAAAGCGGGCAAAGAGCTCAAGGAATTATTGAACCAATAGCCGCCGTAAGGAGTCGCCATGTCAGCTTCAGATTCCTCGGAGTCCGTCGCCGCCGAGGTCCGCTGGACCGAGGGCGCGCTGAAACGGATGGAGCGGGCGCCGTCGTTCCTCCGCGGGATGGTGCGCCGGCTCGCCGAAAAGAAGGCCCGCGAGCTGGGCTATGAAGAGATCACCGAAGAGATCCTCGATCGGTTCAAAGGCCAGATGATGGGCGGCATGGGCGGGGAGGCCGGCATGGCGTCGGCCGCCGAAGCGATGGCGCAGGGCCAACTGCCCTGGACCGCCGCGGCCAAAGACCGGCTCGCCGCCGTGCCCGAGTTCATGCGCGGCATGATCAAACAGATCGCCGAGGAGATCGCCAAAGAACGCGGTCACCTGGAAGTCAACGTGGAGCTGTTCGAAAAGGTCGAGGCGCTCGGCGATCTCCAGGAATCGGCCGGTCCGCCGCTGGAGTGGACGGACGGCGCGCTGGCGCAGCTTCAAGACAAGCTGAAGCAGTCGCCGCCGATCGCATTGGACTTCGTGACCGACATGTTGAAGCGCGATACCGAGGATCTGGCGCGGGAGAAAGGGCTGGCCCGCATCGACGAAGCCGTCCTACGCGAGCTGTGGGACGCGCCGCAGGAACGGATCGCCTGGACGGACGAAGCCTGGAAGCGGCTGCAAACCTCGCCGGACTTCGTGCGCAGCGGCATCAGGAAAGCCGCGGAACGGCGGGCCCGGAAACTGGGTCTCAAGGAAATCGACTCCGAGCACCTCACCTCCTTCCGCAATCAAGCGATGATGAAAGCGGTGAAGCGCATCCGTTCGTTCGGCTATCACGAGCTCACGTTCGACGCCTTCGAGATGGCGCTTCAAAAGACCAAGCGCCTGCAGGGAAATGAGCAGGCGGAAAAACGCCTGCAGGAAATCCGCGGACATTTTGCCGACCCCTCGACGAAGAAACCGGAGGGCGGGACGCTGGGAGCCGAGCTGATGGATCGCTTCCGCAGATACCTCAAGGGCGAAGGGTCGCTCTAAGCCGTCTTCTTCCGGCGCTCGCCTGTGCGGAAGTCCGCATCGCGAACAAAAGGTCTCCGAGAGGATTACCGGAACCGCGGAAGCGGCTCCGGCGCACACAGGATGTCAGTGCGTGACGACCTGTTTCGGCCAAAACTTGTGGCGGATCTGCGGAAGCGGTTCGTTGTCGAAGTTCGGGATATCGTAGAGACAGCGGTCGATCGTCGCCACTTCTTCTTCGGTCAGCTCAAGCGTGACTTTCTTTTTCCAGAACTGGTCCAGAGTGAAATAGTCGCCGGATTGAGGCTTCTCCGCCAGCAAGGCCTTCATCTTCTCGAATCCGGCGGTATCGACGCCGGAGATGCGGCCTTTGTTGCGGTCATGGCACCAGTGCAACACTTCGGCGATGCCATACATCGTAATGTCGATCTTCACGGTAGTGCCCATGGGATTCCTCCTCAAAAGAACGCCATTCTAGCGCAACCCGACACTGGATTTCAAAGCCCGAGGCGGCGATTGCCACGGGAAAGAAGCCCTCGGTATACTGGTCTTCCGCGTTGAACATGCTGGGCCTTTTGGTCCGGGGCGATGATCATTTGAGGACGCTCGTGCATCGGTCTCATCGGTTTCGTGAAGGCCTGACCCTCATCACCGTGCTCTGGCTATCGCTGGTCTCGACGGGACTGCAGGGCTGTTCCAAAGCCGATCCCTACAACCCCCCAGATGTCTTCTATTACTTTGCCAGCTATAAAGTCGGGAAAAATCCGACGACGATCACGACCGGCGATCTGAACCATGACTCGTTTACCGATCTCGTGACGACGAACATTTCGAGCAATACGCTGTCGATCCTCTTGGGGAACGGCGACGGGACCTTCAAGGACCAAGTGCAGCTCAACGTCTGCAAGGAGCCCCGCGCGCTTGTGATGAACGACTTTAATCACGACGACCATGGCGACGTGGTCTTGGCCTGCTCGGGGGGCGACGAAGTTGCGCTGCTGCTCGGCCACGGGAACGGCAAGTTCGAGGAGGGGCCGCATTACCCGGTGCACCGCACGCCGGTCGCGCTCGCGAGCGACGACCTGAACGGCGATCAACACCCCGATCTCGTCGTCGCACTCCGCAACGACAAGGTCAAAATCTTTCTCGGCACCGGCACCGGCGAGTTTCGGCACGGCGCTCAGTACGAGTACGGCGACACGCCCACCTCCGTGGCGTTGTCGGACCTTAACGGCGACGCCAAGCTGGATCTGGTCGTCACCAACGGCGGGCCGATGTCGAACGGCGTGTCCATCTGGTTCGGCAACGGGGACGGCACCTTCCGGGATCCCAAAGACTACCGCACCGGCAAACGACCGCTGGGCGTGAGCTTTGCGGATTTCAACAACGATCGGCAGCGCGATCTGCTGGTCATCAACGGCGAACGGGACAGTTTCACGACGTTCTTGGGCAACGGCAACGGCACCTTTCAGGCCGGTAAAGATTCCGGCGCGGACGCCGGCCCTAACTTCGGTCTGGCGCGGGACTTCAACGGCGACCGCCTGATGGACGTGGCGATCGTCAACCTCCAGTCCAACGACCTGTCGATTCTGTTCGGTAAGGGTGACGGGACCTTCCACTATCCTCCCCGAAATTACCGGACCAAAAGCGGGCCGTTTGCCGTGTCCTCGTTTCGCGTCACGACCACGGGCGTGGAGGAGCCGGGGCTCGCCATCGCCGACAATGGAGACGGCAGCGTCTCCATTTTTCTCCATCGCGGACTGAAAGGCGTTCGTCCGCCGGCAGAGCAAGACGGCGAGCCGCGACGAGAGGGACAGTCGGCCGCCCGTTCTTGACAGCCGCCGGACCCTCCGCTACAGTGCCCCCGGCAAGCCGGCGTTCCTTCCTGTCGACTCATGGCCCTTCGCTCATTCGCATGGTGGTTTGTCATCGGGTCGCTCATGACCCTCTCCGTGCTGATGGTGCAAGGGGGCCTGCGCGATCTGTGGGAAGGGACGCAGCCGAGCGGAGGGACGAACGCCGTCGTCTATTTCGGCACGACGATCTTCGGCGGGGGCTTGTTGGCCGGATGCGTCGCGTTGGTGCTGAACCGTCTGCGCTGAGCGGAACGCCCAGGTGCATGATGCAATGTCTCAAGTGCAAGGGCTTCATGATGGTCGAGCGGCACTACACGGTGGTGAACCGGCGGATTTACGCCCGCTGCCTCAACTGCGGGTTCTGGATCGACCTGGCCGACCTCTTACGCTTTTTCCACAAAGTGATTGATAGCGGCGTAAAAGGTGGTAAGGTGCGGGAATCATTCACCCTCTAAGAGGCGGCGGTTCATGCGGCACACTCGGCTTTGTGGCTTCGCGCGGCGTCTTCTCCTTCGACGGCTTTCGTGCTTCGCGTTGTTCCTCGTCGGTGCCTTCCTTCAACAGGCGCTTTGGACGCCGGCGGTATGGGCGGGAACCGCGCCTGCCGGCAAGCGCCCGGTGCGCGCGGTCGGTCTCCTGCCGGAGACGTTGCCGTGGCGGATCGTGCCGGCGCACAGCATCCTGCTCAAAGAGCTCCGGTCCGGGCGGGTGTTGTACGAGCATGAATCCGAGAAGCGCTTATCGCCGGCCAGCCTCACCAAAATCATGTCGGCTCTGGTCATCCTCGAAAAGGGACGTCTCGAGGACCAGGCGACGGTGAGCAAGAACGCCGCGCGGGCGCACAAGACGCACCTGCGGCTCAAGGCCGGGGAAGTGTTCCGCTTGGAAGATCTTCTGAAGGCGATGCTGATCGTGTCGGCCAACGACGCCTGCTTGGCGGCCGTGGAACACGTCGGAGGGGATGAGGGTCAATTCGTGATGCTGATGAACGCGAAGGCCGCCGCATTGGGATTGGCGGACACGCACTTCAGCAACGCCTGCGGCTTCGACGCCTCGGACCATTACTCCACCGCCGAAGATCTGGCCAAACTGAGCGAGGTCGCGCTGCAACATCCGGTCTTCCGCGAGCTCGTCCGGGAGGAACGGGGGATCATCACGCCGATCACCGGGCACAGGGCCTATGTGCTGCACAACACCAATCGTCTGCTCGGCCGCATTCCCGGCGTCGAAGGCGTCAAGACCGGGTTTACCTCCAAAGCCGGCCGGTGCCTCATCGCCAAGGTCTCTCAGAACGGCAGCGACCTGCTGCTCGTCATCCTCAACAGCAATCGTCGCTGGAACACCGCCAAAAGTCTGATCGATTACGGACTCCGCGTGACCGAGGCGATCCGCTAGTCTTCGGCGCTCAGTTCAAGTCGGTAGGCCGCGCGCTTCTTCATGCCATGACACTGGACGGCTGTATCGCAGTGGGTGAGTCGGAACGAGGCGGGATTCAGTGCGGCGCGGCGAATTCGATGTTGATGTCCTTCCCGAGATAGTTCACCTGGAATCCCTGCTTGTCGTAGGCCATCACGGCGCCCATCACGTTCTCGTCCCCGTACTCTTCCTTGCCTAAGAGCTTGCGGATGTCGTCGGGACTCTCGCTGTTCAGGACGTTTCTGAAGATGCCGCGGGTCTTGTGGGCGAAACGGTTGTTGATGAAGATGAGGTCCACCTTTCCATCCTGGACCCGCACGCCGGCCATCGGCCCCGTGGGCTTGCGCTGATCGAGCAGAAAAATGAAGGTGGCTTCCTGCTCGGCCTTGATGCCGGAGATTTTCTCGTTGACCAGCACGTCCAAGGCCTTGGCTTCCGGATCGCCCAGCTTGACGCCGAAGAGTGAAATATTCTCGCTGCTGATGCTCTTGGGATCCATCACGTCATTCTTGCTCAATTCATAGGGTTCCGCCTGCACGAAGACCGGTGTCCCGAGGGCCGCCACGGCCAAGGCTGCTGTCCAGAATCCACGTGTCTTCCTCATCGACTCCTCCTTCATCTCAGACGCGTATGGCGTGATGATCGGCGCGCGAGCGGTTTATTTGAGGTAGGCTGATAAACAATGCGCCATTCTATCCAAGCGGCGGTCACACTTGCAACAAACCACGATTCCGCGGGCAGCGCCCGCACCGCGCTTACGGCCGGATCGCTGTGGCGAGCAGCCGTTCGCCGAGTTGTCGGAGCCGCAGAAAGTAGGTCTGCGAATCGCCGTCCAGCTCCGAGGTCAAATCGTCCAAGTCGTCGATGCAGTCCTTGAGAATGCCGATCCGCTGCTCGTCCAGTCCTTCGGGTGTGTCAAGATAGAACACCGCGCAACCGCTGATGACGGTGTCCAGGGTCATCAGTTGGCCTTCATGCGGGCTCGAAAACCGGGGCCATCCCTCGGCGCAATGTTGCGCCCAGGCTTCTGCAATGTCGGTCCTCGTCATCGCCGGTGCCGGTCCTGTTCTCTCGATGTGTGGACCACTGTGTGCCAGCCTAGCGCAGGACGGAAGGGCGCCGCAACCCGCCCTCTGTCACGGATACAGCCCGCGCTGGGAATGGGCCTCCGCCACTTCCTGGATGCCGCTCATGAGTGCGGCCATGCGCATGGAGGTCCGGCGCTCCGTCGCGAAATGGAGCGTGCGCTGGAAGGCCGACGTGATGATGGACTGCAGGCGGCTCTGAATGTCGGTCGCGCTCCAGAAGAAACGCTGTAAATCCTGCACCCATTCGAAGTACGAGACGATCACGCCGCCGGAGTTGGCCAAAATGTCGGGAATGATGAACACGCCGTTGTCCCCCAGGATCCGATCGGCGTCGAGCGTCGTCGGTCCGTTGGCGCCCTCGGCCAGCACCCGGCAGCGGAGCGTGTGCGCATTCTTGCCGGTGATCTGTTCCGAGAGGGCGGCCGGGACGAGCACCGTGCAGTCCAGTTGAAGCAACTCCTCGTTCGTGATCGCGTCCCCCAGCTTGGCGTCCTGCAGTCGGGTGCCGGCGATACGGTACCGGCGAACCAGCTCGGCGACGTCGAGGCCCTTCGGGTTATAAATCCCGCCGGACACGTCGCTCACCGCGACAACCTTCGCTCCGTGCTGCTGCATGATGAGAGCCGTGTGCGAACCGACATTGCCGAACCCTTGAATGGCGACGGTGGTCCGATCGATGGGGATGTTGAGATGCTTGAGCGCTTCCAACGTGACGTAGACTACGCCGCGGCCGGTGGCTTCCTCGCGACCCAGGCTGCCCCCGAGGACGAGCGGCTTGCCGGTAACGACGCCGGGCACGGCGAACCCGACCTGCTGGCTATACGTGTCCATGAACCAGGCCATAATTTGTGCGTCCGTGCCCACATCCGGCGCCGGCACGTCTTTGTCCGGGCCGATGAGGGGATAGATCTCCGCCGCGTAGCGCCTGGTGAGACGCTGGAGCTCCCCGGATGAAAGCTTTTTGGGAGCGACCTTCACGCCGCCTTTCGCGCCGCCGTAGGGCAGGCCGGCAAGGGCGCATTTCCACGTCATCCACATCGCCAGGGCGGCGACCTCGCCGAGGTTGACATCCGGATGGTATCGAATGCCGCCTTTGCAGGGACCGCGAGACGAATCGTGTTGCACGCGGTATCCGGTGAAGACCTCCACCCGTCCGTCGTCCATGCGGACCGGAATACTGACGACCAAGGATCGCTGCGGAAGCTTCAGGCGCTGCCGGAGGGCCGGATCGAGTTGCATGGCCTCGGCCGCCTCATCGAATTGCGCGACCGCCAGCCGAAACGTATGGGTGTCGAGTTCCTGCATGGCCCCTCACGTAGGCAAGGTGGATGAAGAGAGCGACGGGATAGCAGTGATCGGCCAGTGGACGCCTAAAACCTCGGTGAGGTGACGGGCCAAGTCCTGCTTTACCCGGTGAAGCTCCGGGGTTGTTCCGATCTCGTCGGCGATCGAGGTCATCCGGCAATCAGCGAAGCCGCAAGGCTGGATGACTCGAAAGGGGGAGAGGTCCATGGCAACGTTCAACGAGAATCCATGGAGGGTCACGCCCTGTTCGATGCGGATGCCGATGGACGCGATCTTCGCCGGTCGCGCCTCTCCAATCCAGACGCCGGGCCTTCCGGCGACCCGGCGACCGGCGATACCCCACTGTCTCAGCAAGCGCAACGCGGTCTCTTCGAGAAGCCTGACGAACTGCTTCGGCCCGCGCGCATGGTCGCTGAGCTTCAAGATCGGATAGACGACGATCTGTCCCGGGCCGTGATAGGTCACGGAGCCACCCCGGTTCACCCAGTGCAGGTCCGCTCCCAGGCGGCGCAACGATTCTTCATGCCCTCCCCAGTGCGACAGATCCGTGCGCCGCCCCAGCGTGTAGACGGGGCGATGTTCGAGGAGCAACACGGTATCCGGACGGCCGCCGCCGACTCGGCCGCGATGCAGCTGTACTTGGTGCTCCCAGGCTTCGGCATAGGGGACCGACTGATGAACGAGAAACACTCGACCGGGAAGCAAAAGGCGGGGCTCAAACGTCTCCGACGAAACGTCCAAGACGACAGCCCGTCGGTCGCTCACTGGCTCACCCTTTGTGAAGAGGGCCGTTGCAGAATCACGGTGGAGAGCCCGCTCTTGCCCTGCACCGTGAGTTGCATGGTGCGCGGTTCTCCTTCCCGCATCACGCTGTGCCAGAAGTCGCCCAAATTGTAGATCTGATGCTGATCCAACGCCGTAATCACATCACCGCTTTGGAGCCCGGCCTGAGCCCCGGTCTTCGTCGGGTCCACGTTGAGCACGAGGATGCCGTGGTCCGCCTCCAGCCCGAAACTGGCGGCCAGACTGGGCGTCACGGTCACCGGAGTGAAGCCGAAATCCGGCCTAGTCACGGCTCCGCGCAGGATCATCGACTGAATATGGGCGTACACGGATTCCAGGGTAATGGCGTAACTGATGGCCTGTGCCGACGGTGCGATGGCGACGTTGATGCCGACGACCTCCCCGTGCAGATCGACGAGCGGCCCGCCGCTGTTGCCCGGGTTGATCGCGGCATCGGTCTGAATCAAGTTGTACAACGTCTCGCCGTTGGGCGTCAGCACCGAACGGTCGAGGGCGCTGACGACGCCGACGGTCACCGTCGAGCCGCCCTTCAGCGCCAAGGGATTGCCGATTGCAATCACCGTTTCGCCGATTTCCAGGTGCGCCCGCTGGTTCAGAGTGGCGGGAACCAAGTCCTCGGCCGTGATCTTGACCAGCGCCAGGTCGAGCAGGAAATCCCGCGCCACGACCCGTCCGGGAGTCAGGCGGCCGGTGTGTAGACCCACCACCAGGCTTTTCACGCCTTCAACGAGATGGTTGTTGGTCAGGATATAGCCGGTCTGGTCGATAATGATTCCCGAGCCGGAGCCGGATTGTGCCGAATGGGGCAGAGGGCTGGCGGGGGCTCCTCGGCTCAAAATGGTGACGACGGAAGGACGGACTTTTGCTACGACCGCCGGAACGGAGAGAACCTTGTCCTCGGCAGAAACCAACTGGCCCCCTGCCACGGTCATGAAGAGGGCCGCGGCAGCCATCGACAGGAAGTTGGAGGGTCTGCGGGGATGAACGAATGGGAACGGCCGCGGGAGCTGCGGGGAACCTGCGCGCGGACAGACATTCCACATAGGCGAACGTATTGTCGCATATCCGGCCGGGAATGCCAAAGCGTAGGCACGGAGGATGATCCTCCGTGCCTGTCCAATGCAGGAGTTACTTGATGGCGGCGAACAGCTCCTTGATCTCCGGCGTCTTGAGCTTCTTCAGCGCCTTCGCTTCAATTTGCCTGATCCGCTCACGGGTCACCGAGAGGCTTTGGCCGACCTGTTCCAAGGTGCAGGCCTCGTCGTACCCGATCCCAAACCGAAGCCGAATGACCGTCTGCTCCCTGGGCGTCAAGTGACCGAGGATGCGATCCAACTGCTGCGTCATTTCGGTCCGATGGACGTTGGCGTCGGGCGGCACGGCCTGTTGATCGGGGATCATGTCTCCGAACTCTGTATCGCCGTCTCCGATCGGATTTTCCAAAGCCACCGGCTCCTGGAAGGCCTGCACCGTTTCATGCAACCGCTCCGGTCTCATCCGGAGGACGTGGGCGATCTCCTCCAGCCTCGCCGGCCGGCCGAACTGTTGCCCAAGTCGTCGGGTCACGCGCAGAATCCGGTTCGACGCTTCCGTCTGGTGTACCGGAATGCGGATCGTCCGCGATTGATCGGCGAGGGCGCGGGTAATCCCTTGCCGGATCCACCAGGTGGCGTACGTGCTGAACTTGAATCCCTTGCGATACTGGTACCGCTCCGCGGCTTTCATGAGGCCGATGTTGCCTTCCTGCACCAGGTCGAGCAGAGTGAGGCCCCGTCCGGTGTAATGCTTGGCCACATCGACCACGAGGCGGAGGTTGCAGCGGACCAACTCGTCCTTGCCCTGTTCCAAGATTCGCCTGGCCGTCTGCACTTCCGTCAATAACGTCTTGAGCCGCTTCGCCGTGGCCGCCGCAGGCTTCATCTCACGGGCCGCCGGTTTCATGACAGCCAGCAGCGCTTTCTCGGCGTTGTCCAAGGCCGTCGCGGAAAAGCCGCTCAGCCGTCTCACCGTCTGCAGCGTGTTCAGCGATTCCGTGAGCACCGGGGTTCGTTTCGCACAGGTCAACGCCTTGACCGCATGACGAAGGGCAACGCGGATCCGTCGTGTGCCTTCGTCCACGCGCTTGGCCAACGCCACCTCTTCGTCGCGCGTCAGGAGCGCCCGCTCTCCGAAGGAGCGGAAGTACAACGATTCCAGCAGGAAGGGGCTGGCGCCCTGGCTCGTGCGCATGACCGGCGCCGGCTTTTCCTCGGGAAGGAGGTCCTGCGTATTATCGCGACCGATCGCTTCGAGGATGCCGCTGGCCTGCGAGTCGTCCGCATCGACATCGGGAATGATCGCCGCCTCATCCTGGGGGTTGACCTCATCGGTCAGGCGGAGTTCTTCATTATTCATGGAGTCACCTTTCATCTCGTCATGTCTCATCTGTCCACTCCTGTTTAGAGCCGCGGGGCGCTCGGAGGATTCAGCGAGATCATATCGTTCTGCCCATAACTACGAAGCAAAACGGATGCTGGATTGAAGATGAGAAGCGGCGGATCTGATCCGGCCGGAATTGCAGGGAGATTAAAGGGGTTTAATGAGGAGGCGCGGGAAGAAATGTCTCATTCGTGCGGCAAGGGTGTAGCATCCGCACAGAGTGCCCGCCGATCCGCCACACTACGGCCGGTTCAGACCCTTGATGAAAGGAGCCAGCGTGTCGATCGGAATCGGGAAGATGGTGGTGGAGTTCTTTTCCGCCGCGATCTCCACGAGGGTCTGCAGGTAACGGAGCTGCAGCGCGGCGGGGTTCTGGCTGATCACATTGGCCGCATCGGCCAGACGTTGCGAAGCTTCGTACTCGCCTTCGGCGTGGATGATCTTGGCCCGCCGCTCCCGCTCGGCCTCCGCTTGTCGCGCAATGGCGCGTTGCATCTCCTGCGGCAGGTCCACATTCTTCACCTCGACGGCCGTCACCTTCACGCCCCACGGTTCGGTCTGCTGATCGATGATCCGCTGCAGCTCGGCGTTGATCTGTTCGCGTTTCGCCAGCAGGTCGTCGAGCTGGCTTTGGCCCAACACGCTTCGCAGCGTCGTCTGGGCCATCATCGAGGTGGCGTAGAGATAGTCTTCGACCTGCACGATCGCGCGCTGCGGGTCCACGACGCGAAAGTAGATCACCGCGTTCACCTTGACGGTGACGTTATCCCGCGTGATCACGTCTTGCGGCGGAACATCCATGGCGACGGTGCGCAGACTCACTCGGATCATCTTGTCGATGAGCGGGAGCAGAATGATCACGCCGGGGCCGTTCCCGCCCACGAGGCCGCGCGCCAGCCGTCCCCACCGGAAGATGACCGCCCGCTCGTATTCGGGCAGCACTTTGAACCCCATGAAGACGATCACCAGCAGGAGGATGAGCAGCGTGAGCGGGCTGAGCAACATGTTAGGCCTCTTTCTTGTTGAGCACCGGAGTGACATACAGGGTCAGTCCTTCGACCCGGAGCACTTTGGCGAGGGCGCCGCGGTCGGCCGGGGTGTCGCTGACCGCGTCCCACAGCTCGCCATGGATGGAAAGCTTGCCCCGCGGAGACAGGGCGGTTTGGGCGACGCCGACCGCGCCGATCATGCCTTCGCTGCCGGTTTGCGGCGGCCGCCGCATCGCGCGCACGCCCATGCCGATCAAAAACAACGAGACGCTGGCCGACGTGATGACGACGGGAATAATCACGGCCCAGGAGATCTGAAAAAACTCCGCGTCCGATTTGATGAGCATCAGCGATCCGAAAATCATCGAGGCAACCCCGCCCAGGGCGAGCAGCCCGTAGCTCGTCACGGTCGCTTCCAGGACGAAAAACACGATGCCCAGGATCAGCAGCAGCACGCCGGCGTAATTGATGGGGAGCGACTGCAACGAGTAGAAGGCCAGAATGAGACTGATCGCTCCCACGACGCCGGGCAGGATCGCGCCGGGGTTGTAGAGCTCGGCCAGGATGCCGATGGTGCCGATCGTCATCAAGAGATACGCGATATTGGGATCGCTGAGCGCCTTCAAGAGCTCCAGACGGAGTCCCATGGGGAACTCCCGAACGGTGGCGTCCTTCGTCGTGAGGGTGACGGGGCCGGCGGGGAGCGTGACGGTTCTTCCCTGCAATTGTTTGAGCAGCGCGGGGACGTCTTCCGCGACGAGATCGATGATCTTGAGCTTCAACGCTTCCTGCTCGGTGACCGACGCGCTTTTCCGGACCGCGTCTTCGGCCCAGACGACGTTCCTCCCGCGCTGCTCCGCGATGCTCTTGATATAGGCGACGGCGTCGTTTTCCACCTTCTCCTTCATCGTGGTATCCATCTCGCCGCCGCCCATCGCAACCGGATGGGCCGCGCCGATGTTGGTTCCGGGTGCCATGGCGGCGACATGCGCTGCTAGGGTGAGAAAGACACCCGCGGAAGCCGCACGGCCGCCCGAGGGCGCGACAAAGACAACCACGGGAATGGAGGCGCTGGTGATGTCTTTGATGATCAGACGCATCGAGGTGTCCAAGCCGCCCGGCGTGTCGAGTTTCACGATCAACGCCTTCGCTCCGCCGGCTTGAGCGGATTCGAGGGCATCGTGCAGGTATTCCGCGGCGACGGGATTGATGACGCCTTCGTAGGTCGCGAGGACGATCTCGTCGGCTTGCACGATCGTCGCAGTCGTCAAGGCCCCGAGGCCCATGACGAGAAGCAGCGCGGTGATGATACCGATGTGAGGTGACAGGACGCGCCCCCTGAGGTGAATCCGAGACATCGACGACTCCCTGTCGCCCGGCAGGAGTTCGTGAGGTTTTGCGATCCGCTTCCCACCCTATCAAGGAAGCCGGTTCGGTTGCAAACCACGGAATGAACCACCTAGAATGCGCGCCATGTCGCAGTTGAAAACCGGCGAACGCGTTCACCTGGTGGACAAGAAAGGCCGCCAGTATGCCCTGACATTGAAGGCCGGCGAAACCTACCAGTTCAGCGGGCAAACCATCCCCCATGACGCGCTCATCGGCCGCCCCGACGGGACGCTGGTGACCTTGTCGGGCGGCAAGAGAATGCTCGCCCTGCGCCCTACCTTCGGTGAGTACGTCTTGAAGATGCCGCGTGGAGCCCAAGTGCTCTACCCGAAAGACTTGGCCTTGATTCCGATGTGGGCCGACATCTATCCGGGCGCGCGGGTCTTCGAAGCGGGCACCGGCTCGGGGGCCCTGACCATGGCGTTACTGCGGGCAGCGGGCCCGAAGGGCCTCGTGGTGACCTATGAAATGCGTGAAGAGTTCGCGCGCATCGCCATGACGAACATCGATCGCTACATGGGCGTGCCGTCCAACCTCGTCGCGTTGCGCCAGAACGCCTATGACGGCATCGCCTTGCCGGAGGACGGTGTCCCGTTCGATCGCATCGTGCTCGATTTGCCGGAGCCCTGGCAAGTGGTGCCGCATGCGGCGCAGGCGCTTCGCTCCGGCGGCCTCTATCTGAGCTTCGTTCCCACTGTGCCGCAGATCATTCAGACCGTCGAGGCGCTGGAACGGGCGACCGTCTTCGGCATGGTCCATACCTTTGAAACGCTGCTGCGGACCTGGTCGGTGCAAGGGCGCAGTGTTCGGCCCGACCATCGCATGGTGGCACATTCCGGGTTTATTACCGTGGCGCGCAAGGTTGAGCCGGGACTTCTGGAGCCGACCCCGAGACTTGGGGAGGACGATAGAGAGCACTCCGGCGGCGAGTCGGTAGACGAAGATGAGGACCGGGCCGCATGAATCGGCTGGCAGGGAAAGTCGCCCTGGTCACGGGAGGCAATGCGGGGATCGGCGAGGCGATCGTAAGGGTATTTGCCAAAGAAGGAGCATCGGTGGTCGTCACAGGCCGCCGGCAAGCGGAGCTGGATCGGGTCGTTGAGGACATCGGCCGAGAGAATGGACGAGCGCTCGCGGTCGCCGGGTCGGTGACCGATGATCGGCACGCGCGGACGGCCGTCGAACAGGCGGTGCGGCAATTCGGCGCGCTCGATATTCTGGTCAACAATGCCGGCGTGGGCGAGTTCGGCCGCCGGATTCACGAGCTGGATGATGCCACGTGGGAACGAGTCCTCAACGTCAATCTCACGGGCGTCTTCCACATGACGCGCGCCGCCGTCCCTCACATGTTGGCGCGGCGGCGCGGGTCCATCGTGAATATTTCCTCGGTTGCCAGTGTGGTCGGAATCCCGATGCTGCCCGCCTATGCCGCGTCCAAAGGCGCGCTCGACGCCCTGACCAGGGCCGTGGCGATCGATTACGCCCAGGACGGCATTCGGTGCAACGTCGTCAATCCCGGTCTCATCGCCACGCCGATGGCGGCTCCGCTGATGGCGAATCCCGAGCAGTTGGATCCGATTCTTGCGCATTACCCGATTCGCCGTCCGGGAACGCCCGAGGAAGTAGCTTACCTCGTACTGTACTTGGCGTCCGATGAAGCGGCATGGGTGACAGGGGCCACCTATATGATCGATGGAGGAAAGACGGCCTGGTGACGGCCGCCCTCCAGAATGATGACCATGGACATCAACGCCCAGACTCAGTTTTGCGGGGTGATCGGCAATCCCGTCGAGCATTCGTTGTCGCCGGCGATTCATAACGCCGCCTTCCGCAGCGCCGGCGTCAATTGCGTGTACCTCGCCTGGAAAGTCGAGGCGATCGCCGACGCGATCCGTGGGCTTCGCGCGCTGGGCAATTTCCGCGGCGCCAGCGTGACGATTCCTCATAAGGTCGCCGTGATTCCGTTTCTCGATCAGATCGAGCCGACCGCTCAAAAGATCGGCGCGGTCAATACCATCGTCGCAGACAAGGGAGTGCTCACCGGCTCCAACACCGATGCGACGGGAGCGTTGCGCGCGTTGAAAGACGCGGCGGTCGATCTGCGCGGCCGGCATGTGGTGATTGTGGGATCCGGCGGCGCGGCGCGCGCCATCGCCTTTGCCCTGGCTGCGGATGCTCAGCTTGAGCGATTGACCTTGCTGGGGATCGATGATGGGGAGCGTATCGCGTTGGCGAAAGACCTCCATGCTTTCTGCGCGCAGCCTGTCGACGAGGGGCCGCTCGATGAAACCGCTCTCGGCAAAACGCTGCCTCGAGCCCACGTTCTGATCCATTGTACGCCGATCGGCATGTCCCCGAAAGTCGATGGGAGCTGCGTTCCCCCGCCCCTGCTCCACGCCGGCCTCGCCGTCATGGATATCGTCTACAATCCACGCGACACCCGGTTGTTGAAGGACGCCGCGCGGGCCGGGTGCAAGACGATCCCCGGCCTGGAGATGTTTCTCCATCAAGCGGTGGCACAGTTCGAACTCTGGACCGGGCGGCACGCTCCGATCGACGTGATGCGCCGGGTGCTGGAGTCGCGCTTTCAATGAACGTCGTCTTGATCGGCTATCGAGGGACGGGAAAAAGCACGGTCGCCAAAGCGCTGGCGGCCCGTCTCGGGCGCACCGCCGTCTCTACAGACGCGGAAATCGTGAAGCGGGCACAGCGCGGTGTGCCCGAGATCGTCGCCGAACATGGGTGGGAGTACTTTCGGGATCTGGAATCGCAAATCTGCCGGGAGGTGGCGGCCAGGGATCACCTGGTCGTCGATACGGGCGGGGGGGCTATTCTGAGACCGGCGAACGTCGACGCGCTCAAGAAGAACGGGCGTCTGTTCTGGCTCCGGGCTTCCGTGGATACGATTGCCTCCCGGATCGGACGTGACATGCAACGCCCATCGTTGACCGGCACCAAATCCTTCATCGAGGAAATAGACGAGGTGTTGCAGGAGCGGACTCCCAAATATCAAGCGGCAGCCGATCACGTCATCGAGACCGATCAGCGTTCGATCGTCCAAATTGCCGACGAGATTCTCGCACGGCTATGACAATCCTAGGGCCCGCATTCTTGACAACCGGTCCCCGACATGTTTGAAGTGAGCGGCGTGCGCCCGTAGCTCAGTTGGATAGAGCGCCGGGCTTCGAACCCGTAGGTCGCAGGTTCAATTCCTGCCGGGCGCACCAAATCATTTCAAGGACTTAGCGGATCACGGTCACACGTCAGACACCGCAAAACTCCTCCGGTGTCGGTATCTGTATCGGCGTTTCGCAAGACACACCTCCCGAAGGCTTCAAGCTCCACCCTTCGGAGCTGTCTAAAGTCATGGCGCAATCCAGCGCCCGGCTAAGGTTCGACCCCCCTACGTCCGAATAGCTGACTGACCCCTCTTCCTGGGAAGGCGAGTGACACCGCTCCCTTGGTAGCCTGGCATAATATGAGCCATAACTATGAATAGGCACGCGTCCACAGTACGCGGGAGCGAGCGATCGGATGAGGTGACGGAGAACGAGCGCCGCGGGCGTCGGGTGGATCTTTCGTGCCGGGTGTTTTTCTTTGGCAAAGACGACTTTGAAGGAGAAGCCGTGCTGGTTGATGTCTCAACCGGCGGATGTCAGATCTCTACATCTGAAACGATTGCTGTCGGCGCATTGTTGAAACTCTCGATCTTCCTCCCGGACCACAAGTGGCCAATGCGTGTTGATGAGGTCATCGTGAGGTGGGCTCAAGACGGACGGTACGGAATCGAGTTCACCTCAATCCGGTTGGCGCAGCGGGAGCGGCTTCGGGCGCTTGTCATGAAAGGTAAAGGGTAACGGGTCATATGGCCAAAGTCTTAGTCATCGAAGATGATGCCCGAGACCGAGAACTTCTCGCTGCTGTCTTGGAGGAACGAGGGTATGAGGTCATTGTGGCGGACAATGGTCGAACGGGGTTAACGTTATGTCATCGAGGGCATCCTGATGCCGTCGTGTTAGACCTCCACATGCCGGGGATAGACGGGCGCAGCGTACTCCGGCAATTGCGGACACTCCACCCCAAGCTACCCGTGGTCGTCTTTAGTGGGCACAGCGCCGAAGAGGTTCAGCAAGAAATGCTGAACCATGGCGCCACAGCCTTTATTCAGAAGGCCTTTTCGCTGGATCACCTCGGGTTGGCATTGCAGGAAGTTTTGCCGTCGCCCTCAGACGCTCACACCTGATATCTATCGCGGCTGAACGCCCGGCCGGTATCCGGCTGCAGAGGTGGTGACCGTCCCGTATCTGTCTCCTCCGATTTCCGCTTCTCCCAAAAAAGTACCGAAGCTGAGACAGCAAAAGGGGGCAGCGGGCAGGTCTTTGAAGATAGGTCACCAACGGCGCACTCTTCGATCGCCAGGAATTCTGAGCTGGGCTGATCCATGAGCTGCTACCAGGCGCACCAAATCCTTTGGGTCAAGGTCTTAGCGACACAGCTCCGTCTTCTTGGTCCCCCTCCTAAGCGGCATAGAAAGTTCAACGCTCTTGATCTACACTCTCGTCAAAAGCGACAATACCGCTGTTATGCTGTGGAGCCCTTGAGCCGAGAAGATATGCTAGCGCGCAAGGACGACTGGTCATCAAACGAGGGGAAAAGAGGGGTCTGGACTAGACAGTGTCCCTGTTGTGGGAGGGTCTTGCGCAAGGCCGATCCGATGCATCCTTGGGTCTGCGAGTGTGGATGGCAAAGCGGATAAGACGAGCAAGAGGAGGGGAGGAACATGGTCCCTGTATTGCACGATGTGAAAGCGGGTTTCGTCCTGGTGTTGGCCCTTGCGTTTCTCCTGTTGATCTGTGCGGTGGCCGGGTTGGGGGCTGTGTTGCGGCCGGTTCGGTGGTCTGATCGGAAAGCGCTCCGCTAAATCGGTTTCCGTTGTTACGATTCTGTTTACCTGCCTCAGTGGTTTCCCGCTTTTCTTCCTGATCCTCCATAGTCGCTTCGTAGTCGCTTCCGCCCTGTCCCGCGCAGATCGCACCTTCTAAGCCTTTGATTTTTATCGACCCGTAGCTCTCCGGCGAGAGAGCATGCGCTGGACCGGCCGTTTTTCGGGCCGGTGCTATATTTGTCCTGAAGAGTCAACGTCATCGGGACAAGTCCGGATCTGTGCCGAACAATAGAGGAGAGGGGCCATGAAGAGAACGGTGAGAACGTCGGGGTTAGCGGTGGTGTTGGGCATGTCGGTGTTGCTGAGCCAGGGCTGCGGCACGAAATGGCTACGGTCCGGCGGCGACAACGAAACGGGCTCTGCGGGGTCAGGCACCGCGGGATCTGCCTCCACGGGATCGGGTTCCGTGTCGGGCAGCGGCGGCTCAAGCTTTCCCGGCTTTTCGGGCAGGAACTCGAGCGGCGAGTTGAGCGGTTTCTCGCAGAACCCCTCCGAAGAGCGCCTCGCGCAAGCGCAAGGCGGGTTCGCGACATCGCTGTCTCCCTCGGACGTCGGTGTCAGGCGGAGAGCCGAATTGACGAAAGAGGAAAAGGCGGCACTGGAAGCCGGTCTCCAGGACGTGTTCTTCGGATACGACCAATGGACCATTTCAAGCGCCGGGATGGAGTCGCTGAATCGTGATGCGAGTTATTTGAAAGACCACCCGGGCGCCGTGCTGAAGATCGAAGGCCACTGCGATGAACGCGGCACCAGCGACTACAACATGGTGCTCGGCGACAAACGCGCCAAAGCGGCGCGCAGTTATTTGATCGAAGCCGGCGTGAGCCCGAAACAGGTGGCCATCGTCTCGTACGGCAAAGAGCGGCCGTTCTGCTTCGATCACGACGAGTCCTGCTATCAGCAGAACCGCCGGGGGCACATGTTGTTGGGCATCAAGAAGTAAGTGCCTTGTGCGGAGACCGCCGGGGTTCCCCGCGATGGGAGGCCTGGCAAATGAAACGGAACAGTCTGGCAAGGATGTCGGAGAAGCAGATGGGCGTATCGGCCAGCCGGCGGCTCACTTCCCCGTTCGCTCCATCCGCCAAAACATCCGTGAAGCGATCGTCTCGGGAACGACGCGTTCAACCGCGCTTCACCGCGCAATTCCGCGGCACGTTTTCCGGTGTGCGCGACGAAGGACAGGGGCGGACGCTCGATATCTCAGCCGGGGGCTGCAAGATCGAAAGCGACATGCCGGTGACCGTGGGCGAGTCGTTCGAATGTCGACTTCATGTGCCGGGCTTGGACTGGCCGCTTCGGATCGACGAGGTGACCGTCCGATGGGTGGAGGGGAAGCTCTCCGGCATCGCTTTTACCCGCATGCGACAGGACGAAGCCGTCAAACTCACCAGGGTGCTTGGAGAACTGGAGCAGAACGACTAAGCCGATCCTTCAGCATTGGCTCACAAGGGCTCGCATCATCTCCCGCCACGTTGATCGTCCCTCCTGCGCGCTATCTCGGTTGACACCGCGACCGCGTCTATCAGAAAGTGAAGCTTCGCTCTTCAGCGAGCGCGGGTGGGCAATTCGTGTCAGCCGGCATCTGGACAGCGGTACACTCTGGCGAACAGCGAAAGGAGAGGCGTGTGGACCAACAGTACGCAATCACGGTGAAGTTTCTGGTCAATGCGGATTCGGCGGAAGACGCCGAAGAGATGGTGGAGACCGCCTGCGAAAAAGCGGCCGCCGCGTTTCCCGACATGAGTTACGAGGGCATTGAAGATATCGAAGAAGAGGAAGAAGAGTAAGCATGGAAATCGCGACTCTCGCCGGCGGCTGCTTCTGGTGCTTGGAGGCGGTCTACGATCAGGTCACCGGCGTCGAATCGGTAGAGTCCGGCTACATTGGCGGGAGCCTCGATCACCCGACCTATGAGGCGGTCTGCAGCGGTCGCACCGGACATGCGGAGGCGCTGCGGATCACCTTCGATCCGCGCGCCATCTCCTATCGCGAGCTGCTGGAAATTTTCTTCGTAATCCACGACCCCACGACGTTGAATCGCCAAGGGAACGACATCGGCACCCAGTACCGATCGGCCGTCTTCTATCATTCTCCCGAGCAGAAGCAGGTGGCGGAGTCGCTCCTCGAGACGTTGAATCGTGAGAAACTCTATTCCGATCCGATCGTCACACAGATCGTTCCGGCAACGCAATGGTATGAAGCCGAAGCCTACCACCAAGCGTATTTTGCGCGGAATCCTTTGCAGGGCTATTGCCAATTTGTCGTCGGGCCGAAGGTCGCCAAGTTCCGCAAACAGTTCGCTGCACGACTGAAGTCGTAGAGCGCGCCGCCTCACCGACCCAGAAGATACGTGAGAAGCTCTTGCGCCTGCTTGAGGACATCGGGCTTCTGATAGATCTGATGGGCTTTGAGGAGTACCTCGGCGTGGGGAGGACAGAAGGGCCATTCGATGGCCGGGTTGCCCTGGACTTGGGCAAGAATCGCCTCGTCCGGCTGATCACCGGGAGTCCCGATGATAATCAATGGATTGCCCGGATCGAGCAGGCAGATCTCGCCTTCCTGAAGTGAAGACGCTCCGGATGCCGTCCTGAGCAGCACGCGCTGTTGCCCCTCAGAAAAGATCGTATCCCCTTCCCGCAGCGGGCCGCTGGGCGCCAGCGAGTACAACACGAGGGGAGCCAGCAGAATGACGACGACTGCAAGACCGATCGACCAGAGCGGAGGCTCCGATCGGCTGAGGCTGTCTCGATCTCCTGTGCCCATGCGGCGATGAATCGATCAGGGGCAGGGCTGCACGCAAAAACTGTCAGAGCGCGCCTTGCGGTTCTTGATCCAACCAGCTGTCTCCTTCCGGCGCGACATCGTCCGGCGCGGCAAGCGAGCCGAAGTCGAACAACCGCCGATCCATTAGGAGTGATGGTGCCACGTTTGCCAGCGCCGCGGCGATGCTGTCCGAGCAACCGGGCGAGGCGGTTTCCCAATCTCGGAGGAAGGCCTTCACCTTTTTGCGTTTCAAGTCTTCCTGTGAGCCGCACAAATCGCAGGGAATGATCGGAAATGCCCGCAGCTCGGCGTAGCGCGCCAGATCCGACTCCTTCACGAAGGCCAACGGACGGATGACAACATGGCGGCCGTCCTTCGACCGGAGCTTCGGCGGAATGGCCTTCAGCTTGCCGGTATAAAACAGATTTAAGAATAGGGTCTCGACGATATCATCCCGGTGATGACCCAAGGCGATCTTCGTGGCGCCCAGCTCGCCGGCGATCCGGTACAGATGGCCGCGCCGCAACCGCGAACAGAGGGAGCAGGTGGTCTGGCCTTCGGGAATGAGGCGTTTCACAATGGAGTAGGTGTCCCGTGTTTCAATGTGATACGGAATGCCCCGGGTTGCGAGATAATCGGGCAAGATGTGCGCCGGAAATCCGGGCTGCTTTTGGTCCAGGTTGACGGCGACGAGGTCGAAGCGGACGGGAGCGCGGCGTTGCAGGACCAACAAAATGTCGAGCAGGCCGTAGCTGTCCTTTCCGCCGGACAGACAGACCATCACTTTGTCGCCTTCTTCAATGAGGCGGTAGTCGGCGATCGCCTGCCCCACCAGCCGGCACAGGCGCGTTTGGAGCTTGTCTGTTTCGTCGTCGAGCTTCAAGGGAGAGCGCGTTGGAGTCGTCGAGTTGCGCATGGGCGGCATTCTACCTGCTCCCGCATTTCTCTGTCGACGGACCGGGGGATCGATGAAATCTGAGCAGGCCCTTCCGTTGATTCTGTTCGTGTGCACGGGCAATATCTTTCGCAGCATGGCGGCGGAGCATGCGCTGCGCGCTCAGTTGGGGCGCTATAGCCCTTATCTCGTAGGATCGGCCGGCATCGAAGCCAAGCCGCAAGCAGTCCATCCAATCGTCCGAGCACGACTTATCCAAAAAGGCATCGATCCCGCCAAGCATGTGCAACGGCGGCTCACGGCTGAATTGATTCAGGATGCCGCGCTCATCATCGCCATGGGATATGATCACCAGATGCATATCGCCCAGGCATTCGGCCGGCACGCACCGCTCTTCAATCAGGTATCGAGCGGCTCCGAGACGCCGATCCTTGATCTCCATGAAGCCCTGCCCGAATGGGAGCGCGATTTGGAAGCGGCGAAGGCCTATGTCGAATCGATTGTGGATCACATTTGGAACGCGACGCCGACATTGATGGCACGATTGCCACAGTTTTTCGGCTAAGGAGCCCGTTTCGCGCCCTTCTCGGTTCATTCTTGTACCCCTCGGGACAAATTTTTCCTCTCCCGGCGCGGCGAGCGGGCCTCCAGCCGCTCGTACAGCGGTGATTGGCGGCCCGCATGCTATATTTTTTACGGAGATGGCGCGATCAGAGGCTGAGACCGGACCATGCAACGTGCTGCCGCCGACGTGCTGAAGACGCCCGTGACCGGACAGGAAGAGCCCCACTGGGCCTCATGGTCCGACGAGGCGCTGTTGGATCTCCCCATATGCGATCTCCACGTGGACATCAAAGGCGGATTTCTCGCCGGCCCGATCGCCGAATTGACTCGTGAGTTGGAAGAGCGGCGTCTTCTGTTTCGCCCCCATTTCTGGCTCTCGAACGAATGGTTTACACCGGACGGCGTGCCGGGGATTGCCGTCCCCTTCTATCTGGCCCATCCCCGCCTGGCCAAACTGGAACTGGCGCAGATGTTGGAAGTGGAGGGGGGCACGCCGGAATGGTGCCTGCGTATCCTCCGCCATGAAGCCGGCCATGCCATTGAGAACGCCTATAAGATCCGCCGGCGGAAGACGCGCCAACAGATGTTCGGCCGTTCCTCGCAGCGCTATCCGCGGTATTACACACCGAGGCCGTACAGCCGGAGCTTCGTCCGGCACCTGGATCTGTGGTACGCGCAGAGCCATCCCGACGAGGATTTTGCGGAAACGTTCGCGGTGTGGCTCACGCCGGACTCGCTGTGGGAAGAGCGCTATCGCGGTTGGCCCGTCTTGAAGAAACTCCGCTATATGGATCAGCTGATGAACGAGCTGGTCGGGACAACTCCTCCCGTGACGACTCGCGAAGAGGTCGATCCGCTCTCCAGCCTGAAGAAAACGCTCCGCGAACATTATGAGCACAAACGCAGCCATTACGGCGTGGAACGGCAGTCGCTCTACGACCCGGACCTCAAACGGCTGTTTTCCAGCGCGCCGGCCCACGGCGGCAAACCCAGCGCAGCGACGTTCTTGAATCGCTTTCGACGGGAAGTGCGCCGCAAGGTCGCGGCCTGGACCGGAGAATACCAGTACACCATCGACCAGGTATTGGAAGACATGATCCGGCGCGCCCGCGAGCTGGACTTGCGCGTGCCGATCCCCGAAGAGCAGGCCAAGCTGGACTTCACCATTCTGCTGACCGTCCACACGATGAATTTTCTGCGAAGCGGTCGCCACCGGGTGGCCCTATGAAACGTCTGCGCGTTCTGGTGTTGATGCACGAAGACCTCGTGCCGCCGGACCACGCCAACGGGCACGATCTGAAGACCGTGGAATGGCGGACGGAGTACGACGTCGTCTCGACGCTCAGGAGGCTGGGCCATGAGGTGCTGCCGCTCGGCGTCAAAAGCGACTTGGGGGTGATCCGCACGGCGATCGAGCAATGGAAGCCGCACATTGCGTTCAACTTGCTGGAAGAATTCGACGGGGTGGCCGTCTACGATCAACACGTCGTGTCCTACCTGGAATTGCTGCGGATGCCCTATACTGGGTGCAATCCTCGCGGGCTCATGCTCGCCCGCGACAAAGCGCTGACGAAGAAGGTCCTATCGTTCCATCGTATTCCCTATCCGGAGTTCATGGTGGTGCCGCAAGGACGGGCGGTCAAACGGCCCAAGTCGCTGACGTTCCCCCTGATCGTGAAATCGGTCAGCGAAGAAGCCTCGCTCGGCATCTCGCAGGCCTCGATCGTGGAAGACGACGAGAAGCTCCGAGAGCGGGTGGTTTTTATCCACAACAGCGTCGGCTCCGGCGCGCTGATCGAGCGCTACATCGAGGGCCGAGAATTCTACGTGGGCGTGATCGGCAACGGCCAACTGCAAGCCTTGCCCGTCTGGGAATTGATTCTCGACAAGCTGCCGGAGGATGCGAAGCGGATTGCGACGGAGCGAGTCAAGTGGAGCCGAAAGTATCAGGATAAGTACGGCATCACTTCGCGCGAAGCGAAGAATCTTCCGGAGGGCAAAGCGGAGGAAATCCAGCATCTCGCTAAACGGGTCTATCGGGCGCTGGGACTGAGTGGCTATGCCCGCATCGACATGCGGATGGACGAGCAGGGGCAGCTCTATGTGCTCGAGGCGAATCCCAATCCGCAGATCGCGCATGACGAAGACTTCGCCGATTCGGCGGAAAAAGCCTGCTACGACTATAAGAATCTCCTCCAGGAGCTCTTGAACGTCGGGTTACGCTGGCGGCCGGCCAAAGCGGCGTAAGACATCAGGAGACCCCCCTCCAAGCGGCGGAAGGACCAGCGGCCTTCCGCCGCTTCTTTTTGTCGAGGGCATAGGAGAATCGATTACGGGCCCCAGCGGAATCCGAACAGCAGAGACACGCTCGTATGATCATGCTCGGGCAGGGATGGAGACAGATTGATGTCGTGCAGGTTGACGATGAGGGTCGTGGCGAGGGCGATGTTGTGGACGACTTGATATTCCAGCGACACGCCAATGGGAATATACCAACTGGTGTCGTTGCGATCGATGCGCGAAGGGCCGGTGCCCTTGTCGAGGCTGGCGTGAATGAGTCCGATCCCGGTGAACGGCACGATATTGAGGCCGTTGCTCAAACGGACGTGGTACTTTCCCACCCCGGCCAGCGCGATTTGAAACAGATCGCCCGTCGGCGTGATCTGCATCATCGGGCCGAAGGAAAAATTACGGTCGGCATAGTAATCGAGATGGAATCCGAGATTGAACACCGTGTCGTTCACGGTGCCGGTCATCAAACCTAAGTCTGAGCCGAATCCCCAACTGCCGGCGTGCGCGGGGCGGATGTGGAGGCAAACCGAGACGAGAGCGGCGCACAGAAAAGCCACTGCGCGACGAGAGTACCGTGTCACCATGCGGTGTCCTTTCTCCGAGGGCGAGCGGACTCTAGCATAGGCCGGTAAGGCGGACAAGCCGCTTGAGAGACGATGGGACGCTCCAGTATGCTCCGTTGACCTTCACCAAAGGACGACAGCTCGTGACGCCAGCAGAAGCCGCCGCCGCCCTCTTTCAGATGATGCCGCAGCCGTTGTCCGCTCCTCAGTTGGAAGAGTACGGCATCGAGGCGACGGAGGATCACGCGCGCCACATCGCGCGGGAAATCCTCTCGCTCAATTTATATTGGATACTGGCCGCCATCGATGCGCATATTCCGCAGAAATATCGCGCGGCCATTCGCGACGCGTTGTTCCAGCGGATCCGCACTGAATGGTGGGAGCAGCAGCGGCTGGGACCTGGGACCTGGGAGGAGTATCGAAAGGAATTGGATGAGCGCCGGGCCGGCTACGCGCGTCTCGTGGATCAGGAAGGCATGAGCCACATGGCCGTGAGCGCGGAAGCAGCCTCGCTCATTGAAGACCAGGGGTTGGTGACGCCGGAGGACCGGCAGAAACTCCTCGTCCTCCTGATCGACTACGCGCCCGCCGCGGAATACGGCCAGCTGCTCGATAGCGTCGGCTAGCGGGCGAATTCACAAGTACCGGTGCGACACGACATTCCCGTTCTGGTCGAACTCGTACAAGAGCGGCGCCCCGGTGGGGATATTGAGCTCCAGCACCTGTTCCCGCGACAACCGTTCCAGCTCCATCACCAGGGCCCGCAAACTGTTGCCGTGCGCGGCGATCAGGATCGTCTCGCCTTTCAGTACATAGGGTTTGATGTGCCGTGCATAATACGGAAGGACCCGCTCGGCCGTGTCCTTCAAACTTTCGCCGCCCGGCGGCCGGACGTCGAAACTGCGCCGCCAGATCTTGACCTGCTCGTCGCCGTACTTTTTGGCCGTTTCGGCCTTGTTCAACCCTTGCAGTTCGCCGTACATTCGTTCGTTGAGCGCCTTGTCCTTCTCGATGGGAATGGTCGTCTGGCCGATGGCCTCCAATACGATCCGTAAGGTCTCGTTGGCGCGGACCAACACGGATGTGAAGGCGCGGTCGAATGTGAATCCGCGCAGTTTGTCTCCCGCATTCTTGGCTTCCTGCATGCCGCGCTGCGACAGCGGCACATCGACCCAGCCGGTGAAGCGGTTCTCCAGATTCCATTGCGACTCTCCATGCCGCAGCAAGACCAAACGCCCCATACGCAGCCTCCCATCCAAGAAGAATGGTTCAACATTTACTGGATTGTGTACCCAAGTCAAGCGGTTGCTTTCATCGTCACGGCGGCAGTACCATCCGCCCACTTCCCACCGGAACGCGGTCACGATGGCCACTGCCCAGCCCAACGACACGAACTGGCCCGCTCTTGAAGCCTGGTGGGGGGCGATGAGCCGGCGCCTCCAAGTGGCGGATCGGGCTGAGGCGTTCTTCGCGGGCGCGAAAGCCGGACGGTTGTTCGACCGCATCGCACAGGTGGGCGGGCAGCTGGACTATGTGCTCTTCGTGCTGATGCGCTACTGGGTGCCCACGGTGTTGCCGCCGGCCGGGCGCGAGCGGCTCACGAAGAACGATCCCGATTATTGGATCGAGTCCGAACAGATCCTCAAGGCTGCGGCGGCGCGCCTGCGCCAGCTGAAGCCGCTGATTGAATTGCTGGCGACCCCCAGCCCTCTGTCGGAGGCGCCGCCCGGCAAGAGCGGCAGTCCGTCGCCGGTGGCGGAATTGGAGCTGTCCGGCATCATCGAAGGCATCGCCGAAGCGGCGGGCAGTTATGGCGGTCCGGACTATACGTCGATCGTGAAGGCCTTCGACCCGGTTCCTCTCCGCCAGACGCAGCCCTTCAAGCACAACAAGAAACACAGCGCCGAATTATGGGTCGTCTTTCTCCTGCGCGAGCATTTCCGCAGCCTGGGCCTCGGCAAAGACCGCTACTGGCCCCTCGTCGCTCCCTTGTGCACCGCAGCCGGGATTCTGAACCAGAATGGGCAGGCCTACAGCCCGGACGAGCTCAAAGCCTGGTGGCAGAAAAACTGGCCGCGCACCTACCAGCAGTTGGAACAAAAACAAGAGGCCGCCGATTCCGGCGGCGCCGCATATGAACAAGATTTTCAGTGGTTCCAGGCCTGGATGGCATGGCAGCGAAGCAGACCGGCATAGATCAGAAAGGCCTTACGCACTGCCGACAGCCGTCGGTTTGCCGGGCTTGGTCGGCATCTTGTCGGGCGGGCCGCCTTCGATCATCTTGGCGAGGGTGGCGAAGAAGATCAGGTAGAGTACCACACCGACCCAAATGACGTAGGGCTGCACGCCGCCCGCCTCCTTCAAGGCCGCCGCCTGCGCGGCGTCATTCAGCCTCGTTGTTTTCTTGATCTCGGCGATCTGCTCCTTACAGTGCCAATAGTAGAGGTAGTTCGCCGTGCCGCCGGCCATGACGCTCCACACGATCCCGACCGTGATATCACCCGTGACATAGGTCGAGATCATCGGTCCGACGGCGTAGACCAGCGCGTGCAAGTACATCTTGCGGTAGAGGAACCAGAGAAACGAAATGAACAGGAAGGCCGGCCAGTTCCAACTGAGCGCAAACCGCGGTTGTCCGTTCATCGAAAATTTTTTGAACCGTGCCAGATAGTGATCGGCATTCGGGCCGATGAACTGCCGCCACAACGCCTCGTCGGTTTGAACCGCCGTGATCCGAGGGACGGAATCGCCAGCCACTGCCTCCGCGACGGGGGCCGGCGATCCCAGCGCCGTTCCACATTGATGGCAGTAGTTCGCGTCCTCCGGATTCTCCTGACGGCACTGTGGACACATCTTCATGGCGCGGCAGCTTAACACAGTTGGAACGGGCGGCGTCCTCCTTGTTGCTTTCACCGTGACCCTGTGCTAACTTCCCTTTCTTTCTGAGGGGATACGTTTGCCATGCCGACTGAAGAACTGAAAGACGATGCAGCGAAGTACCTCATGCAGACCTATGCGCGCCAGCCGGTGTCGATCGTGCGCGGCCGGGGCTCCAAAGTGTACGACTTGGAAGGCCGCGAGTACATCGACTTCGTGGGCGGCATCGCAGTGAATATCCTGGGCCACGGCCATCCCGATCTGGTGCAGGCGATTCAGCGCCAAGCCGCACAGCTCATTCACGTTTCGAACCTCTATTACACCGAGCCGCAAGTCAAGCTGGCGCAGATACTGGTCGACCACTCGTTTGCCGATCGCGTCTTCTTCTGCAACAGCGGCGCCGAAGCGAACGAGGCGGCGATCAAGCTGGCCCGGCGCTATGGACACGAAAAGCACGGAGCGGGCCGGTTCGAAATCATCACGATGAAGAATTCCTTCCACGGCCGGACCCTGGCAACCATCACGGCGACCGGTCAGGAAAAGGTCCAAAAGGGATTCGAGCCCCTCATGCCGGGCTTCGCCTATGCGCCCTTCAACGATTTCGGCGCGATCGAGAGCCTGATCAGCGACAAAACGGCGGCGGTCATGTTGGAGCCGATTCAAGGCGAAGGCGGCGTGTATGTGGCGGATGAAGAGTATCTCAAGAATCTGCGCGAGCTCTGTACGCAGAAAGACATTCTGCTCATTTTTGACGAAGTGCAAACCGGCATGGGGCGCACCGGGACGCTCTTCGCCTATGAACAACTGGGCGTCGAGCCGGATGTCATGACGCTGGCGAAGGGGCTCGGCGGCGGTGTGCCGATCGGCGCCTGTCTTGCGAAGGACTCCGTGGCGGCCGTCTTTACGCCCGGCACCCACGCCTCGACGTTCGGGGGCAACCCTCTGGCTTGCGCGGCGGCTTTGGCGGTCTGCCGCGTGCTGCTCGAAGGCCGCATGTTGGAGCAGGCCAAGCGGATGGGTGAATATCTCGCCAAGGGGCTAGCCGATTGCAAAGATCGCCATCGGGTGGTCCGCGATGTTCGGGGGCGCGGGCTCCTGCAGGGCATGGAATTGGACATCGACGCCAAGGCCGTCGTCGCCGACTGCCTGGCCCGCGGCATCCTAATCAACGCGACCAGCGAGCGGGTGTTGAGATTCGTGCCGCCGCTCGTGATCACGCAGCGGGAAATCGACAAGCTCGTCGACACGTTGTCTGCGATCTTCAACCAGCGGTTGTTGGCGGGAAAGGACACGCATCACTGATGGCGGGCAAAGGTCAGAGCCTGCGCCGTTCGGCCGCCTATGCCGGGGATCTGCTCGACGTCGCGGCGATCCCGCGCCGGCAAGTCGAAGCGTTGCTGCGGCTGGCTGCCTCGTTGAAGGTCAAGCAGCGACGCGGCGTGCCGCATCGGCTCCTGGCCGGGAAGACGCTCGGCCTGCTTTTCCAGAAGCCCTCCACGAGGACGAGAGTCTCCTTTGAAGCGGGGATGAACCAGTTGGGCGGCCATGCGCTCAGTCTTCCGATGGCGGACATTCAACTCTCGCGGGGGGAAACGGTCGCCGATACGGCCCGGGTGCTCTCGCGCTATCTGGACGGCATCGTGGTCCGGACCTACGACCATGCGACCGTCGAGGAATGGGCCCGAGAGGCGACCATGCCGGTCATCAATGGACTGACCGACCACAGCCATCCCTGCCAGGCCCTGTCGGATTTGCTCACCATTCAGGAGATCAAGGGCCGCCTGAAAGGCCTGACGATCGCCTACGTCGGGGACGGCAACAACGTGGCGAACTCGCTTATCGAAGCGGCGGCCAAAATGGGCATGCGGATGACGGTCGGTTGTCCGGTGGGTTACCAGCCGGATCAGCACGTCGTCGATCGAGCCCGGGCGGAAGCGGAGACGACCGGCGCAGAAATCGAAGTCATGGACAATCCGCAGGTGGCCGTGAAGGAAGCGGACGTCGTCTACACCGACGTGTGGATCAGCATGGGGCGGGAGCGCGAACAGGCACGGCGGTTGAAGACCCTGTCGCCGTATCAATTGAACGGCCGATTGCTCCAAAAGGCCAAACCCGATGCGATCGTCATGCATTGTCTGCCGGCCCATCGCGGGGAGGAAATCACCGCGGAAGTGCTCGACGGTCCGCAATCGGTCGTCATCGATCAGGCGGAAAATCGCCTGCACATGCAAAAGGCCATCCTCGTACAACTGCTCTCCAACAAGAAAGGCGGGACGTAGCCTCCCATTATGAAGCACAAACCGATCAAGAAAATCGTTTTGGCCTACTCGGGCGGGCTGGATACGTCCGTCATTCTCAAATGGCTCCAGGAAACCTATCAGGCCGAAATCATCGCCTTCTGCGCGGATCTCGGACAGGGGGAGGATCTGCAGGCGATCAAGGCCAAGGCGCAGTCGCTGGGCGTCAAAAAAGTCTATGTCGAGGACCTCAGGGAAACCTTTGTGAAAGACTATGTGCTTCCGATGCTCCGTGGGAATGCCATGTACGAAGGCTGCTATTTGCTCGGCACCTCGATCGCCCGTCCGCTGATCGCGCGGCGGCAAGCCGAGATCGCGCTCAAGGAAGGGGCGGAGGCCGTTTCGCACGGCGCCACCGGGAAGGGCAATGACCAGGTGCGGTTTGAAGTGACCTATCAGGCGCTGGCCCCCAATCTGAAGATCATCGCGCCCTGGCGCGAGTGGGCGATGCGATCGCGCCGCGAACTCATCGAGTACGCGGACCGCCACGGCATTCCGGTGACGGCGACCAAAGCCAAGCCCTACAGCATGGATTTGAACCTGTTCCACGTGAGCTACGAAGGCGGCATCCTGGAAGATCCCTGGGAATCCCCGCCGGACGAAATCTTTCAAATGACCGTCTCGCCGGAGAAGGCGCCGAACAAGCCGCTCGAAGTGGAGATCGACTATGAAGCCGGCAATCCGGTCGCCGTGGACGGCAAGCGGATGAGCCCCGCGACGCTGCTGGCGCACTTGAACAAGCTCGGCGGCGCCCACGGCATCGGCCGGGTCGATTTGGTGGAAAACCGCTACGTCGGCATGAAATCACGAGGTGTCTACGAGACGCCGGGCGGCACGATTCTGCATGTCGCGCATCGGGGTCTGGAATCGCTCACGATGGACCGGGAGGTGCTGCACTTGCGGGACAGCCTCATTCCGCGGTTCGCCGACCTGATCTACAACGGGTATTGGTTCAGCCCGGAGCGCGAAATGCTGCAGGCGGCGATCGACGAAGCCCAGAAAGACGTCAGCGGGACCGCCCGCGTGAAACTCTATAAAGGCAGCTGCACGCTCGCCGGCCGGAAGTCCAAGAACTCGCTCTACCGCCTCGACATCGCGACCTTCGAAGAAGACGACGTCTACAATCAGAAGGATGCCGAGGGCTTCATCCGGCTCAACGCGCTTCGGTTGAAAATCAGAGCCCAACGGAAGAAAGCCTCCTCCTGATGCCGCAGGCAAAAGGAAAATCTCGGCCGCGCGGCGTGAAGAAAGCCTGGGCCGGCCGTTTTGCGGAGCAGACCGACCGGCTGGTGGAGGCCTTCACCAGATCCATCGAGGTCGACCGCCGGCTCTATCGCTACGATATCGACGGGAGTATCGCGCACTGCCGAACGCTGACGAAAGCCCGCATTCTGACCGGCCGTGAATCGGCGGCGATCATTCGAGGACTGGAATCGGTGCGAGCGGAACTGGAGCGCGATCAGTTCAAGTTTCTCCCGGAGGACGAAGACATCCACATGGCGATCGAGCGGCGGCTGACGGAGCTGATCGGCCCGTTGGGGGGTAAGCTGCACACGGGCCGCAGCCGCAACGATCAGGTGGCGCTGGACGCGCGGGTATACGTGCGTGATCGACTCGCTGTGATGATCAACCGGCTGAAAGCATTGCAGCGGGTCCTGGTTCGCCAGGCGCAGGCCAACCGCGACGTTGCCATGCCGGGCTACACCCATCTGCAGCGCGCGCAGCCGGTGTTGTTCGCCCATCATCTGCTGGCCTATGTCGAAATGTTCGAACGGGACAAGGGCCGATTAAGGGACGCGCGAACGAGAGCGAATGTCATGCCGTTGGGCTCGGGCGCGCTCGCCGGATCCAATTATCCGATCGACCGCCGATATACGGCTGCGCTGCTGAACTTTCCGGCCCTGTCGCAGAACAGTCTCGATGCCGTGTCGGATCGCGATTTCATGGTCGAGGCGGTCGCCGCCATGGCCCTGCTCATGATGCATCTCTCGAGGCTGAGCGAAGAATTGATCCTCTGGTCGACGCAGGAGTTCCACTTCGTGGACCTCCCCGACGCCTTTTGCACCGGCAGCAGCATGATGCCGCAGAAGAAGAATCCGGACGTACCCGAGCTCGTGCGCGGCAAAACCGGACGGGTCTACGGGCATCTCATGGGCCTGCTGACGACCCTCAAGGCTCTGCCGTTGAGTTATAATCGAGATTTACAGGAAGACAAGCCGGCGCTCTTTGACGCCTTCGACCAGACCGACCGTGCCGTGGAAGTGATGACGGAGCTGATGCGTCGGCTCGCGGTGGATCGTGAAGCCGTGACCAGGGCGCTGAGCGGCGGCGGTATGCTGGCGACCGAGATCGCCGATTACCTGGTGACGAAGGGCGTGCCCTTCCGGGAGGCCCATGAAATCACCGGGCGCATCGTGCGATGGGCGCTGGATCAGGGACGGGAGCTGAGCGAGCTGTCGGTCGAGGAGCTGCGACGATTTTCGGAGAAATTCGACTCGTCCGTGCTGCAGCGACTGACCGTCCGCGGCGCGATCGACCGGAAGGCGCAGATCGGGGGGACGGCGTCCAAGCAGGTGGATCGACGCCTGCGCGACTGGGCCAAGACCTTGTCATGAGCCGCGCGACCTGGGATTGGCGGGCGTGGTCTGTCGCCGGCGTCGTGTGCGGCCTGGTCGGGTGCGGAACCGTGGGCCCCCCCGTCCCGCCCGAGGATGTCGGCGTGGCGCCGTTGATCGAGCGGCAGAAGAAAGAGCAGGCCCGGCAAGGAGGGCCGGGATCTGCGCTTGACACCCGGCAGACCGACGGGTCACAGTTGACGGAGCCCGTCGGACAAGACGTAGATTTGCCGCCGCTGAGGCCGGTCGGCGGGCGATAAACGAATACACAACGAATCTCTACGCTACGGCACCGCGCATTTCCGGTGAACGAGACCGGGCGCGGCATGAGGAGGGACCAGATGAAGCAGCTCATCCAGCCGACGAGGGTTGCACCGGATCATGGACGCACGGTCGCCAAACGGCGGCTGCTCTTGGTCGATCCGTACCCCCGGAACAATCCCTATCATCTGACGGCATCCGAGCGCCGTGCCGTCTGGTTTCCCAAACTGAGCCTTCCGACGATCGCCGCCTATACTCCCGACAATTGGGACGTCGATTTGGTCGATGAAGCGGTGGAGGACATCGATTTCGACGATCCCTGCGAGATGGTCGGCCTCTCGATCATGACCTGTTATGCGCCACGGGCCTACGAAATCGCCGCGGAGTTCCGTAAGCGCGGGAAGATCATCGTGATGGGCGGCGTCCACCCGACCTATTGTCCGGAGGAAGCACTCCAGCATTGCGACGCAATCGTGTGCGGGGAGGCGGAAGATCTCTGGCCCGAATTAGTGGCCGATTACGAAGCCGGCCGGATGAAGCGCGAGTACCGGATGACGTCGTTCCCCTCGCTGGAAAACTATCGGAGTCCCCGCGTTGAGCTCCTGAGCCCCGACGCCTATATGACGCGGCAGTGCAGCTTTACGACGCGCGGATGCCATTTCGACTGCGAGTTCTGCAGCGTCTCGCCCTTCAACGGCAAGACGACCAGGCGGCGGCCGGTGCAGGAAGTGGTCAGGGAAATCGTTCAGGTTCAACGATGGGTGCGGAGCGAGCTGATCGAGCGCATTTCGAACGAGCCGTTCTGGCAGGCGTTGAAGACCACGTTCCGCATCCGAGTCGGCATCGACGACGGCGGCATCGTGGCCTTCGTGGACGATCTGCACAACAGCAACCGCGCCTACTGCCGGGAGCTCTGGGCGGCCTTGAAGCCGCTCAAGATCAAGTGGGGTTGCCAGTCCACCTTGTTTCTCGGCGACGACGAAGAAATGGTGAAGCTGGCGGCGGAGAGCGGCTGCGTGTCGGTCTTCGTGGGCATGGAATCGCTCGACGAAGATTGCCTGGAAGAAACGAACAAGCCCTTCAACCGCGTGCAGAAGTTCTCGCAGGAGATCAAGATGTTTCACGACCACGGGATCATGGTCAATCCCGGGATCGTCTTCGGCTTCGACAACGACGACGAATCGGTCTTCGAGCGGGCGGTGGAGTTTCTCACCAAGAACCAAGTGGAGCTGGCCTATTTCAACGTGCTCACGCCGTTGCCCGGCACGGCGCTGTTCGACCGCTACAATGCGGCCGGCCGCATTTTCGATCGGGACTGGGCCAAGTATGACGGGAAGCACGTCGTCTTTCACCCGAGCCGCATGACGCCCGAGCAATTGCAGGAAGGCTTCCACTGGGCGAACCATCAATTCTACTCCTTGCCGAACATCTGGCGCCGCCTGTCCGGCACGCAGCAGCGGCTGATCGCCCGCTGGGAAATGAACCGGGAGTTCCGCAAACTGGTCAAGCGCGCCTGTCCGAAAGGGCGCCTGTCCCCGACCGCCAAAGTCCTCAAGAATCTGCAGGCGAAACTGCCGACCTTCGACACGGAAAATTTGATTCCGAGCGCGCTGCACGCCATCAAGCAACGGCTCGATCACAAGCCCGCCGCGCAGAACCTGGTGTTGAACATCAAAGCCAAGCGGCACGACAAGTTTGCGGCGCTCTTCGTCGATCTGGAGGGCGCGCTCGACCGGCTCAACGCGCAGGAATTGCTGCAGCGCCTCAAGGAGGCGTCGGAGAAGGCTCGCATGGACGTCATCATCAATTTCGAGCACCTCAAGCAGGCCACGCCGGATGCGTTGCGGACCTTGATCGATTCCGACGCGATCAAGGCGGCTATCCCGCACGTGAAGGTGCGCTACCGGAAGTTCCGCGACGCGTTCGAGGCCTCGCTGCAGGGCCTGTCGCTGGCGGGCATCGAATTCTTACACGAGGATTTCCAAGATGCATGATTTCCACTATCGCGACGGCGAGCTGTACTGCGAACAGGTGCCGGTCAGCCGGATCGTCAAGGAGCTCGGCACGCCCTGCTATGTCTACAGCCATGCCACGCTGGTCCGTCACATCCGGGCCTACGACGGCGCGTTCAGGAACATTCCCCACATCATCGCCTTCGCGATGAAGGCCAACTCGAATCTGGCCATCTTGCGTCTCATGGCCAAGGAGGGGAGCGGCGTCGACATCGTGTCGGGCGGCGAGCTTTTCCGGGCGCTCAAAGCCGGCGTGCCGCCGTCCAAAATCGTGTTCGCCGGCGTGGGCAAGAATCCCGATGAAATTCGGGACGCGCTCAAGGCCGACATTCTGATGTTCAACGTCGAATCGCCGGCCGAGTTGCAGGCGATCAACGACGTGGCCGCGTCGCTGGGGCTGAAGGCGCGCGTCGCGCTGCGGATCAATCCCGATATCGATCCGAAGACCCATCCCTACATTTCCACTGGATTGAAAAAGAGTAAGTTCGGCATCGCGGCTGACCGGGCGCTGGAGGAATTCAAGATCGCATCCACCCTGCGCCACATCGAAGTCGTCGGCGTCCATAAGCACATCGGCTCCCAACTGACCGAGGTGACACCCTTCGTCGAGGCGATGAAGAAGATTCTCAAGCTGGTCGAAGCATTGAAACAGGACGGCATCGACATCCGCTACATCAACATCGGTGGCGGTCTCGGCATCACCTATGCCGACGAAACGCCCCCGCAGCCCCAGGATCTGGCGGACGCGATGTTCCCGCTCGTGCGGGACCTCAAGGTGACGCTCGTGATGGAGCCGGGACGTGTGATCGTCGGAAACGCCGGCATTTTGGTGACGAAGGCGCTGTATCTGAAGGAGGGAGAATCGAAGCGGTTCGTGATCGTCGATGCGGCCATGAACGATCTCATCCGTCCGAGCCTCTACGGGGCCTACCATGAAATCAGGCCCTTGAAAGAAGAAGCCGGTCATCGGCCCAAGCATCAAGTGGACGTGGTCGGACCGGTCTGCGAATCGGGAGACTTCCTGGCGAAGGACCGCCCGCTGCCCGACGTGAAACCGGGCGAGCTCTTGGCCGTCATGAGCGCGGGGGCCTACGGCTTCGTCATGTCATCCAATTACAATTCGCGTCCGCGCGTGCCGGAAGCGCTGGTAAAGGACGGCGAAGTGCACGTCATCCGGGCGCGCGAGACCTATGAGGATCTGGTCCGAGGCGAGACGATTCCTGCATTCTTATCGTAAGAAGTTCACAGGAGCAGATGTATGTTTACCGGTTCACTCGTCGCCATCGTCACGCCGTTTCGCAAGGGCAAGGTCGATGAGCGGACGCTCGCGGAGTTGATCGAATGGCAGATCGCCAAGGGCACGAACGGGATCGTCCCCTGCGGTACGACCGGAGAATCGGCGACGCTGTCCCATGAGGAGCATAATCGCGTCATCGAGCTGACGGTCGAAGTCGCCAACCGGCGCGTGCCGGTGATCGCCGGCACCGGCTCGAACAGCACGGACGAAGCGATCGCCCTCACGAAGCACGCGAAGCAGGCCGGGGCCGATGGAGCGCTGCTCATCACACCTTACTACAACAAGCCGACGCAGGAAGGGCTCTATCGCCATTACAAAGCGGTTGCGGAGGCTGCCGACCTCCCGTTGGTCCTCTACAACATTCCCGGACGCACCGGCGTCAACATGCTGCCGGCCACCGTCGCCCGTCTCTCGGCGATCAAGACGATCGTCGGGATCAAGGAGGGCAGCGGGTCGGTTCAACAAGCCTCGGACATCGTCCAACTCTGCGGCGACCGCCTGACGCTCCTGGCCGGCGACGACTCCTTGACCCTTCCGATGATGGCGGTGGGTGGCAAGGGCGTGATCACCGTGACGGCGAATCTTTTGCCGGCGGAGATGGCGGCGCTCGTGAAGGCGTTCGCACAGGGCAAGGTGGAGGAAGCGAGGCGCCTGCACTTCCAGCTCTCGCCGCTGTTTGCCGCGCTGTTTTACGAAACCAATCCGATTCCCGTCAAAGAGGCGCTCGGGATGATGGGCAAGATCGATCCCGAATTGCGCCTGCCCCTCTGCCCGATGGCGCAGGAGAACCGGGACAAACTGGTCCGCGTCCTGAAAGACGCCGGGTTGATCTGATTCAGCTGACCGAGGGGCATGGCGCGATGATCAAAGTCGTGGTGGCGGGGGCGGCGGGACGGATGGGTTGCCGTCTGGTGTCGCTGGTGCGCGACTCGACCGCCTTGACGCTCACCGGCGCGCTCGAAGGCAAGGGCCACCATGCCTTGGGCGAAGACGCGGGAGAGACGGCCGGCTCGGGTCGGGTCGGCGTGCCGATCACGGATAATCTGTCGGCGCTGATGGAGCGGGGGGAAGTGGTGATCGACTTCTCGGCTCCGGAGGCCTCGTTGGAGCATCTGCGGATCGTCGCGCAGCACCGCCGCGCCATGGTGATCGGCACGACCGGATTTTCTCACGTTCAATTGGACGAATTGAAGTCGCTGGCCCGCCAGGTTCCCTGTGTGTTTTCCCCGAACATGAGCGTAGGTGTGAATCTGCTCTACAAGGTCATCGGCGAAATGGCCAGGACGCTCGGCGACGATTACGACATCGAAGTGATCGAGGCCCATCACCGGCTGAAGAAAGACGCCCCGAGCGGAACGGCGTTGAAAATCGCCGAGGTCCTCGCGCGTGCCGTGAACCGGGATCTCAATCAGGTGGGCGTCTACGCGCGCAAGGGACTCATCGGCGAGCGGGCGAAGGGCGAGATCGGCATTCAGACGATTCGCGCCGGCGACATCGTGGGGGACCACACGGTGCTCTTCGGCGGGATGGGCGAGCGCATCGAAGTCACGCACCGCGCGAGCAGCCGGGACACGTTCGCCCGCGGCGCCCTGCGCGCAGCCCGCTGGGTCGTTCGCCAACCGCCTGGTCTCTACGACATGATGGATGTGCTGGGCCTGCGCTGACCATCTCTCGTCTTGACTCAGCCGAGACTCAGCACCGAGAAGCCCATCTTGGTAGAAGCTGGAAGCGAGGTCAGGGGAAGGCAGCAGCGGTGGGCGCCGTCACACGGCGCACGAATCGCGCCGGTTCACAAAGGCCGGAGGCGACCGTCTGCTCGTCAGTCGACGGGTTCGATTCTGTCATGCGGTCAATGTCTGGCCGTCAAAGGCCGAGGTTCCTGGTCCGCTGCTTTTCGACGACCACAGTTCAGGCACGCAAACACTGTGATCGCGAGTCCGGCGTCCAAATCCACCGCCCGCTCCGGCAACATTGTTCCGCGGCACTTATCGCAAGTCTTCATGGGGCCCACTCTAACATTCCCGGAAATACCAGCATATCCTTCTGAAGTACTGGATGACGAAGAGCAGAGTCCCCATGATCGGCCCTATCCATGGGCCTTTTGGGCCGCGACGGCCCGTAGTATTCCAGAAGGAGCGTGCCAGGCTTTCGCTTGACACCTCCCACCCTGTCTCATAGGATTGTGGTCCCGCAGCCTATTGCCCACTATGTATAGACTCCTGCTGATTCTCGCCCTGCTTCTGCTGCTCTACTTCCTGCTGCGCCGGGCTTTCCGTGAATTCAAGCATCGGCACCTCGATGACCGAGGGGTGTCCGGTGATCCCGACCAAATGGTGCAGGATCCGGTCTGTCACACGTTCGTACCGAGAAAGACGGCGTTCGTCGAGACGGTCGGCGGGCAAACCTACTGTTTCTGCAGCCGCGCCTGCGCTGCGGCGTTTCAGCAACAACTGTCGCGCTAACAACCGGAGTAGCTATAGTCGGAGAGTTTGTCTTCCTTGTCGAACTTCAACGTGATCTGGCACTGATTCGGAGAAAAGTTGAAGAGGGGAGGACCGGATTTTCCACCGGCGATGCGGTAATAGGTCCAGGTTTCGCCGCCGAAAAACCGCGACGCCTTGCCGTCCGGCGCGCCCCAATTTTTCTCAAACCAGGCCTTGTCCTTGCCTTGCAACTCGGCCGGCTTCAGCGAGGCTTCCAGGTAGGGATTCCCGCCGCCGCAGGCGGTGAGCAGGAGGCACAGAGACAAGAGCCAGATCGATCGTCGCATCATGAACTCCTCGGGCGAATGGCGTATGCACATCAACGCGGGAGCGCGTCGTCGGTTGACGGATTCTAGCGGCCGGTCGGGGACCTGTCAAACTACGCAGAAGGAATTTGCAGCGCCGTCGAGTTCACCATAGAATAGCCGATAAGAAACGCAGCCATCTTTCCATAGCGAAAGGAATTCCCATGAAATTCTATCTGGACACCGCCAGCGTCAAAGAAATTCAGGAAGCCGCGAGCCTCGGTCTGTTGGACGGCGTCACGACGAATCCGTCCCTGGTCGCCAAGGAAGGACGGGTCTTCCGTGAGGTCCTCGTCGAGATCTGCAATATCGTCGATGGGCCGATCAGCGCGGAAGTGGTGAGCATCGAAGCGGACGCGATGGTGAAGGAAGGCAAGGAGCTGGCGAAGATCCACAAGAACATCGTCGTCAAAGTGCCGTTGATCCCCGAGGGCTTGAAGGCCACGAAGCGGCTGGCCGCCGAGGGCATCAAGGTCAACGTCACCCTCTGCTTTTCGCCGACCCAGGCCCTGCTCGCGGCCAAAGCCGGCGCCTGGTGCGTCTCGCCCTTCATCGGGCGGCTCGACGACGTCAGCTCGAACGGCATGGAACTGATCCGCCAGATCCTGACGATCTACAAAAACTACGACTTCCAAACATTTGTGTTGGTGGCGAGTGTGCGACACCCCCAGCATGTCGTGGAAGCGGCGCTGGCCGGCGGCCACATCTGCACGATGCCCTTTGCCGTCTTCCAGCAGTTGGTGAAGCATCCGCTCACCGACATCGGTTTGAAGAAGTTCCTCGCCGACTGGGAGACGCAGAACAAAAAGTAGCCTGCGCTAAACAGGACCGGCCTTGTTCAGCTCGCGCCGCGCGGCGGCGAACACCGAATGGAACATCGGGCGGGTGAGTTTCCCCGTAAACGTATTTTGCTGGCTGGGATGGTAGGAGCTGAGCAGCAACACGCTCCACGGAAGCCGGTATGAAACGCCGTGCCCGAATTTCGGAACGGGAGAGGGAATCGCCAGGCCTTCGAGTTGGCAGACTTTAAGGTAGTGGTCGAACGCGATCTTGCCCAGCGCAATTACGACCCGTATCCGATCCAGCAACCGGACTTCTTCCCGCAGAAACCGCCGGCACCGTTCAAATTCGTCGGGCAGCGGCTTGTTATCCGGCGGCGCGCAGCGCACCGTCGCGCCGATGTAACAATCCGTGAGAGCCAATCCGTCGTCACGATGGATCGACGTGGCCTGGTTGGCGAACCCATACCGGTGCAGCGCGCCATAGAGCCAGTCGCCGCTGCGGTCGCCGGTGAAGATGCGGCCCGTGCGATTGCCGCCATGGGCGGCGGGGGCCAGGCCCAACACGTAAAGCCTCGCGGTGGGATCGCCGAATCCGGGGACCGGCCGGCCCCAGTAGATCCAGTCCTTGAACTGGCGCCGCTTGGTTCGCGCCACCTCCTGGCGATAAGCGACCAGCCGTTCGCAGGCCGTGCAGTCCACGATCGCGGCGTTCAACACGTTGAGGCTTCGCATGCCGCCGGAGTCTACCATGAACGAGAACCGCATTCCGCTTGCCGGTGGTAGGGTGAGCTGTTAGCATGGCGTCGCCGGGTCACCTGCTTACGCTCTGCCGGGAGGAACGTCCTGCATGATTGCCGCGACCGTACGTGTCTTCTGTTCCGCCGTCGTGCTCAGTCTCTTCATGACGATACCCTTCAAAGCCCAGGCCGTGACGGATGCCGGAGACGGCAAAGACGCCGCCAAAGAGACGGAGCGGGATCTGATCGTGCCCGAGCCTCTCGAAGGACCGCCGGAGCCGGAGGATCGTCTGGTGATCCTGCCCGAGATCAAGCGGGAAGGGGAGCGGTTCTTCCTCAGTTCCTTCAAACTGCCCGACAAGCTCATGTTTGCGGGGCAGCCGGTTCCCTTGGACAATTGGCAGGTGCGCGAACGGATCGAGTACGAGTTCTACCAGTTTTTGGAAGACCAGGGCGAAAGCATCATTCTCGCCAAGCGCACGGGGCGTTGTTTCCCGCCGGCCGAGAAGCAGCTCGCCGAGGCGGGCCTGCCAGATGATCTCAAATACATGCTGCTCGTCGAAAGCAAATGCGTCGCGGCGGCCTATTCGCGCGCCAAAGCGTCGGGGCCCTGGCAATTCATCGGGTCCACCGGACGGCGCTATCAGCTGAAGAGCGACGCCGTCCGCGACGAGCGCCGGAATCTTGAAATGTCGACCGAGGCCGCGATCAAGTATCTGCGGTATCTGAAGGATTTCCAGCACGGCGACTGGTTCCTGGCGATGGCCTCCTACAACGCCGGCGAAGATCGCGTGCGGAAACTGCTCAAGGAACAGAAAGTGACGGACTATTGGAAGATGCACGGGCCGCGGGAAACCATGCGCTACGTGCCGCGCATCATCGCGGCCAAGGAAATTTACTCGCAGCCGGAGAAATATCTCGGCCTGACGAAGAAAGACCTCTATACGCCGGTGGAGACCGAAACCGTCACCGTCAATATCAAAGAAGCGCAGCGCGCGCTGACCTCCGTGGCGGAAGAATACGGGACCTATTACCTGGAATTGCGGATGTTGAATCCGGAGTTCAAGAAAGACGTGTTGCCGCGAGGGACGTACCAGATCAAAGTCCCGCGGCAATCTTGTCCGAACCGGTGTTTTAAACAGGACAAAGCGCCCTCGCCCGCTCCGTAATGCCGCTGCGCGTGCCAGCGTCGCCGGTCCGATCGCTTCTGCGGAAGACGATTACCGCGGGGCTGCAGGCGGCCGATCCCTTCCAGGCGGTTCTCCGCGCCGTCTCGTTCACTGGCGCCTCGCTCCGCGTCGGCCGCCGTCGATACGACCTTTCCCGGTATGACCGCGTCATCGTGATCGGAGCAGGAAAGGCGTCGGCCCGCATGGCGCAGGCGCTTGAATCACTGTTGGGTCCTCGGGTGGACGGCGGCCTCGTTGTCGTCAAGCGGGGACATGGAACCCGGACCAAGCGCATTGAGATTGCCGAAACAGGCCATCCGATTCCGGACCGTGCCGGGCTGCGGACAGGCCGGCGCATCAAAGGGATGGTCGAAGAACTGACGCCGCGCGATCTCGTCATCGTCGCCTTGTCCGGCGGCGCATCCAGTCTCTTGCCGGCCCCCCCGCCCGGCGTGAGTCTGGCGGAGAAACAGCGCACGACTCGATTGTTGCTCAGAAGCGGCGCGACGATTCAGGAGATCAACGTCGTCCGCAAGCATCTGTCGGTGTTGAAGGGCGGCGGCTTGGCGGCGTCGACGAACGCGACGATCGTGACGCTCATCCTGTCCGATGTCATCGGCGACGATCTTGGTTCGATCGGCTCCGGGCCGACTGCGGCGGATCCTTCCCGGTTCGCCGACGCCATCGCTGTGCTGCGGCGGTACAAGATCTGGAATCGGATTCCAGAATCTGTGCGCCGTCATTTACGAGGCGGCCGGCGCGGCCTCGTCCCGGAAACGGTGAAGCCCGGCGCGCGCCTGTTGCGCCGAGTCCACCACGAGATCGTCGGCAACAATCGGCTCATGCTGGCCGCGGCGGCGGATGCGGCTCAACGAGCCGGGTTCCGCACGATCCTATTATCGACGGCCATCACCGGTGAGGCGCAGGAGGCGGCGCGGCGGTGGGCGGCTCTGGCTCATCTGATTGCAAGCGGAAACAAACCGCCGTTACGGCGGCCCTGTTGTGTCGTCGCGGGGGGCGAGACGACCGTGACGGTCACCGGCCGAGGCAAGGGGGGACGGGCACAGGAGTTCGCCGCCGCGGCGGCGCTGGGCATCGCAGGCCTTCCGAAGGTCTGGGCGGCGGCGCTGGGGACGGATGGAACCGACGGCCCGACGGACGTGGCCGGCGCGGTGGTAAGCGGAGGCACGGCGGCGGTGGCTCGGATGATGGGAGTCGATCTGCGGCGCGCGCTCAAGCGGCACGATACCTATCCGGCCTTGCAAGCCCTCGGCTGCCACATCGCCACCGGTCCCACCGGCACCAATGTCAATGATCTTTACCTCCTCCTGCTTCCGTAGCTACTATCCGAGCGGATGGCACGCCCACTCATTCTTCCGTTGTCCCATTGTTCCGATGCCAGGTTGGCTGGCGGCAAGGCGGCGGGCTTGGCTCGACTGTTGGGCGCCGGCTTTCCCGTGCCGCCCGGCATCTGTCTCACCACGGAAGCGTATCGCCGTTACGTCGAAGGGCAGGCGCTTGTCGAGCCCGGTCTCTGGCGCAGTGCCCTTGGGTTGCCGGAAGCAGAACGGCTGGCGCTGCTTGCGGATAGCCGACGCCGTATCAAAGAGCTGAACCTTGCCGAGTTGGCGGGGCAATGGGAGGCGCAGCTCGAATCGTTGCATAGCCCGCCCGATACCACATGGGCCGTCCGCTCGTCGGCGACCAACGAGGACCTCGGCGCGGCGAGCTTTGCCGGGCTCTATCGGACCCATCTCGGTCTCGCCCGTGATCGTATTGAGGCGGCCGTTACGGATCTCTGGGCATCGCTCTGGGAGGATGCGGTCGTGCGATACCTACTGCAACGCTCCGCCGCCCCTGCCGCTCCTTCCATGGCGGTGGTGGTCCAACCCACGATGGAAGCCCGAGTCTCCGGTGTCTGTTACTCGATCCATCCGGTGACCGGACGATCCAACCGCGTGGCGGTGAACGCAGTGCCGGGATTGGCCGAACCGCTCGTCGAAGGACGAGTCATGCCGGACCAGTACGTCGTGGAAACGAGCGAGACCGGCCGCCCGGTATCCATCCGGACACGCACCATCGCCGAGAAATCGGAACGACTCGTTGTGACCCGCGACGGCCTGCGGTGCGACCCTCTCCCGGACGCCGCCCGGCATCAGTCTGCTCTGTCCGACGAAGAGCTCCTCTCATTGGCGCACACGGCCAAGGACGTGGAGCGCGCTTTGGGCCATCCGGTGGATCTCGAATGGTTGTTCGACGAGCGGCAATTGTGGGTCGTGCAGGCCCGGCCGATCACCGCCGTCCGGCCGTCCTCGGATCTGACGAACGAAGACTGTGAGTGGTCGCGGGCGAATTTCAAAGAGACCATGCCGGACGTGCCAAGTCCGTTAGGCCTCTCCTTCCTCGAATATTTCATGGAGGCCTATATCGTCGCGAAGTACCGCCGACTGGGCTGCCGGATTCCCCAGGGAGTGACGGCGGTGCGCACCTTGCACGGTCGTCCCTATCTAAACGTCACGTTGTTCCACAGCTTCATCGGACAATTGGGCGGCGACACCTCCTTATTGACCGAGCAACTGGGAGGCGAACCGCTGGCCCGCCCGCCGGCGGTGAAACGGCTGGCGGGGGTGAAGCTGGCCCGGGCCGCCGTCCTGATCTTTGCCGAGATGAGACGAGTCCAGAAGGATGGCCCGCGTCTGTTCGCCGAGATGGAACAGCTGGCGAGCACGTATCGTCAGGACCGGGTCAAATCGTACTCGTTGGACGAGCTGGCGAGGCATCTCGATGAACTGGGCCGCTGGCTCGATCGCCACGAGGTGACGTTCGGCATCGCGGCGGCAGTCGGGCAATGTCTGCAGGCGTTCAGCTCGCTCCTGCCTCGTTGGCTCGGGGACGATTGGAGAATGCTGCTGAACGATGCCCTGCGGGGGCAAGGGACCGTGATCAGCGCACAACAAATCGTTCGGCTGGCTGAGGCGGCCAACATCGCGCGGCATGAGAAAGAAATCCAGCACGGTCTGGTGCAGGACAATTGGGATCTCGCAGCGTTGCGACGGTACGCTCCCTCGTCGACCTTTACGGCGGCGTTTGATCGATATCTGGAGGACTATGGCCACCGTGGAATTGCCGAGTCCGATATCATGTCGCCGAGAATGTCCGATCATCCGGATGCCATCCTCGACGTCATACGCACTCAGCTGCGAGGACCGGCGCGCAACCCCGAAGACATGCTTGACCGCCAACGCCGCGTGCGAACGTCGGCGCTTGCGACCATCCGCACCCGCTTGGGATGGCGATGGGATCGCCGGGCCGTCTTTTCCTGGTGGTATCGCCGCCTCTGCCGGTTCTTCGCGCTGCGTGAAGCCAATCGGCACCATCTGATGCACTATTCCACCGCCGCGAGAAACCTCTTGTTGTGTTTCGGTGAGCGGCTCGTCGAGCGCAGGATCTTCCGTTCGCCTGAGGACATCTTTTTTCTCACGGTGAACGAACGGACGGCCGTGCTTTCGGAGAGCGGACGGAACTGGGCGGCGCTGATTCAGCGGCGGCGGGTCGATCGGGAGCGCTGGCTCGCCATCCAAGTGCCGGATACCATCAGGGAGTGGGAAGAGGCGGCCGGCGGCTCGGCGCCGGCCGCCGATCCGGATCGTGACGGTCTCTTGCGGGGGATTCCGATCAGCAGCGGCATCGTGACGGGTCCCGTACGTCTCCTGCGGTCGCCGGAGGACTGGAGCCGCATCGGACGGGGCGACATCATCGTGGCGCCGGTGATCGATCCCGGCATGGCGCCGCTCTTTGCCGTGGCCGCCGGCTTGATCGCCGAACTCGGCGGCACGCTGTCGCACGGCGCGATCATTGCGCGGGAGTACGGACTGCCGACCGTCGCCAACGTGCCGGGCGCCATGGCGCGTTTGCAGGATGGACAGCGCGCCATACTGGATGCGGGCGCCGGGACGATCCGCGTCGGGGAGCCTCCTGATTCGTGATCCTTAGCGAGAAGGGCTAGGGCCGATTGACTCTGGCAATTGCTGTTCTTGACGTTTGGAGATCCTTTGCGTACCCTTCGGCAGCTTTCTCCCCCGCATGATTCACCACCGATCGATGGTCAATGTTCGCGCCCGATGGCGCGGTGACGAGAGGCGAGCGCATGAGTGAAATCATTACGCTTGTGACGGTCGCTGCCGCCGGCGTGCTGCTCGGCGCCGCCCTGGCCGGCCTTTGGGTCTCGGTTCGCCTGCGTGCCCAGTCGCAGCGGGCGGAAGCGACGGTCGACGAGCTCCGGAAGCAGCTGGATCGCGAACGTGACGCGGGGGCGGAGCTGCGCCGGGAATTGGACGAGAGCCGACAGGTCCGCGTGGCCGCCGAGACGAGGCTCGCCGACACGGTCAAGCAGGTGGCCGATCAACAGGCGCTCCTCGACCAGGCGCGCCACGAATTGGTCGCGTCCTTTCAAGCGCTGTCCGGGGAAGCGCTCAAACAAAACAACGAAGCCTTTCTGAAGCTGGCCAAGGTCTCGTTCGAGGCGCTGCAGGCCAAGGCCGAAGGGGATCTGGCCCAGCGGCAGCAGGCGATCGACGGCCTCGTGCGGCCGCTGCACGAGTCGTTGCAGCGGTACGACGAACAAATGCGCCTGTTAGAGCAGTCGCGCCAGTCCGCCTACGGCGGGCTGGATCAGCATTTGAAGCTGCTGGCGGAATCCCATCAACGGTTGCAGCAGGAGACGGGCAATCTCGTGAAGGCCTTGCGTGCGCCGACCGTGCGCGGTCAGTGGGGCGAGATTACGCTGAAACGGGTCGCGGAACTAGCCGGTATGGTGGACCATTGCGATTTTGTCGAACAAACGACGGTCGGCGGCGATGAGGGCCGGTTCCGGCCGGACATGGTCGTCAATTTGCCGGGCGGGCGGCAGATCATCGTCGATGCGAAAACGGTGCTCTCCGCCTATCTCGATGCGCACGAAGCACCGGACGACCAGCAGCGGACTGAGGCGCTGCGCCGCCATGCAGGCCAGGTCCGGAGCCGCATGGAAGAGTTGTCGCTCAAGGCCTATTGGACGCAGTTCGACCGCGCACCCGAGTTCGTGGTGCTGTTTCTACCGGGTGAACAGTTTCTCGGCGCCGCCTTGGATCAGGACCCGCGCTTGATCGAAGAAGGGTTCGCCCGCGGCGTCGTGCTCGCCACCCCGGCGACCTTGATCGCGCTCTTGCGGGCCGTCGCCTACGGCTGGCGGCAAGAGCAGCTCGCCGCGCATGCGGAAGAAGCCGGCAAGCTGGGAAAGGATCTGTACGAGCGCATGGCGGTCCTGGCGGAACATCTGAACGATGTCGGGCAGGCACTCGGGAAAAGTGTCTCGGCCTACAACCGGGCGGTCGGCTCGCTGGAGACGCGCATTCTGCCCGCGGCGCGGCGCTTCAAAGAGCTGGGCGTGTCGTCCGACAAGGAGATTCCGCTGCTGGAACCGGCCGAGCTGCTGCCGCGCAAGACGCTGCCGTTCGAATCGGAATAAAGGAGCCCGCATGACCCGCGAGCAAGCCATGGTCGAGGAGTTTCATCGCACGTTCGACATCCTGGTCCAAGATCGGCCGGCGGTTCCCGCCGCCGGGACGAAAGAGTTGCGCCTGCGCCTGATTCAGGAAGAGTTCGATGAACTGCGGGAGGCCATGGGACAAGACAATCTGGCCGCCGTCGCAAAAGAGATGGCCGACTTGCTCTACGTCGTCTATGGCACGGCGGTGTCCTATGGGATCGACATGGAGCCGGTGTTCCGGGAAGTGCATCGCTCGAATCTGAGCAAGGTCGGTGGCTACAAGCGAGCCGACGGGAAATGGGTCAAGCCGCCGACCTATTCACCGGCGTGCCTGCAGCCCATCTTGGATCAACAAGCCGAGCCCGCACTGACGACCGGCGCAGCGGCTCACCGCGGTCCATCCGATTCGCAGGTTCCATGAGACACCTGCATTGTCCGACCTGTGGCACCCCCTTCGTGCGGGTCACCGCCCAGGAAGGGACTATGGAGCGGCTGCTCAATCGCGTCAACGTCTTCCCCTTCCGCTGCCAGCTCTGCACCGCGCGTTTCCATGCCTTCTGGACCGGGTCGCCGAACGGCACGCAAGCGGTCGATCGCCGGCAATACAAACGCTTGCCGACTTCGCTGCGCGCGCAGCTGCTGGCCGACAATGCCGTACGGACGAACAATCGCGTGACGGATATTTCCATGGCGGGATGCACCTTGGAGGGCGCGACGGCGTTGCCGCGCGGCACGTTTCTCGAACTGCGGATCACCCCGGTGTCGGATGAGGAAGAGATCAAGGTCGACACGGCGATGATCTGTTCGCTTCGGCCGGATTCGACGGGCGTGCGGTTCCTGGAATTCCATGCGAACGAGAAGCAGCGTCTCAGCCGACTTGTCCTGAGCCTGCTCGTCGGCCAGAGCGTCCATCCGAATCCCTATTCGTAACGCTCCACGTCAACGCTTCACCCCGACAGTGACCAGCAGATTATCGATGAGCCGGACGGAGCCCAGGCGCACGGAGCCCAGCAGGACGGCCCGCCTGTCTACGGCGGTCAGAGGCTCCAACGTCACCGGATCGCACACGGCCAGGTACTCGACCGTGACGGAGGCTTCGCGCCGGACGACGTCCGCCATGACGCGTTCGACGGCCGATCCCTCCCGCACGCCTCGGCGGATCGCTGCGGCGCCGGCTTGCAGGCTCCGATACAGAAGCGGCGCGGCGGCCCGCTGGTCGGCGGATAGATAGACGTTGCGGGAGCTCATGGCGAGCCCGTCCGGCTCGCGCACGGTCGGCTGCACCGCGATCTCCACGCCCAGATTCAGATCCGTCACGAGCCGCCGGACCAGCGCGGCCTGCTGAAAATCCTTTTGCCCAAAGAGTGCGATATGGGGCCGGACGATCCCGAAAAGTTTCGTAACGACGGTCGCGACGCCGGCGAAGTGGTGCGGCCGTGCCTCGCCCTCCCATCGGCGGGCGATTCCGGGCACCGATACGATCGTCTGGAAGCCTGGCGGATACATGGCGGCGGCGGTCGGCTCGAAACAGATGTCCACACCCTCCGCCCGGCACAGCGCCCGATCCCGGGCAATCGGCCGCGGGTACTTCGCCAGATCTTCCTGAGGTCCGAACTGGGTGGGATTCACGAAAATGCTCACGACCAACGCGTCGCAGGCGAGCCGCGCGGCCCGGATGAGCGAGCGATGGCCGTCATGGAGGGCGCCCATCGTCGGCACGAAGCCGATCGTCACGCCTTCGCGCCGGAGGCGATCGCTCCAGGCGGTTACGGCAGCCGGGGCACGAACGATTTTCATGATTCCGCGCGTGGACTGCACGAGGGGCGGGAGCCGTAGCGGGTCGAGGGCTGCGGAAAGAGCAACCGGACTTCCGGCCGATCCGGCACCTCGGCCAGCAACTGGCTGATCGACTTATGCAACGTCGGATGTTCCCAGAGGGGATCGAGCTCGCTCATCGGCATGAGGACAAAGCGCCGGTGGTGCAGGCGGGGATGCGGTACGGTGAGGTCCGGCTCGTCGATTACCATCTGATCGTAAAAGAGAATGTCCAGATCGATGGTCCGCGGGCCCGAGCGATTCTCTTCGTCGCGCCCCAACGAGCGTTCGATCTCGCGCAGCACGGTCAAAAGGCTCTTAGGGGTCAGGTCCGTCTCCAGCCGCACCACGCCGTTGAGGAACCACCCTGTTCCCGGCTGCGCATGGTCGTAGACCGGTTCGCTTTCGTACAGCAGCGAGACGCCCGTGAGTTGAGAATGCGGCAGCAAGCTTAGCAGCGTCACGGCCCGATCGCAGAAATCGACGCGATTGCCGACGTTCGAGCCGAAGCCGATGAAGACAGTTTCTCTCATAGCGACGAGTGACGAGTGACGAGTGACGAGACAAGCAAGGACGGACATGCACTTACTTGTCACCCGTCACCGGTCACTTGTCACGGTAGTTCAAAATCCCGCCTTCTTAATCCGCTCCACCGCCTCGGCCAGCCGCTCTTTGGTCGTGCAGACGGTCATGCGGATGTAGCCCTCGCCCGGGGCGCCGAACCCGTTGCCCGGCGTCGTCACGATGCCGGCCTTTTCCAACAGATGCGCGGTGAAGGACGCGGAGGTATAGCCCTTCGGCACCGTCACCCAAATATAGAAGGCGGCGGGCGGCGGATCGACTTCGAGCCCCAGCTTTGTCAGGCCGGGGATGAGGGTGTCACGCCGCTCCTGATAAATCTTCCGGATGCCGTCCGTGACGGAATCGTCCAGCCCCAACGCCGTGATGCCGGCCGCCTGCACCGCCTCAAAGACGCCGCTGTCCAGGTTGCTCTTCACCTTACCGAGACCGGCCAAGACATCCTTGTTCCCGACGGCGAAGCCCAGGCGCCAGCCGGTCATATTATAGGTCTTGGACAGGGAGTGAAACTCCACGCCCACGTCTTTCGCGCCATCGACCTCCATGAAGCTGGCCGGCCGTTTGCCGTCGTAATAGATCTCGGAATAGGCCGCGTCGTGGCAGACGATCACCTGGTTCTCCTGCGCGAATTCCACGACACGCTTGAAGTAGTCCTTCGTCATGATGACCGACGTGGGATTGTTCGGCGAATTGAGCCACATCAGCTTGGCTTTCTTCGCGACGTCTTTCGGAATCGCGTCGAGGTCGGGCAGGAAGCCGTTGGCCTTCGTGAGCGGCATGATGTGAGACACCCCGCCGGAAAAGCTGGTCCCCACGGGATAGACCGGATAGCCGGGACTGGGCACCAGCACCACGTCGCCCGGATCGACGAACGCCAGATGGATGTGGCCGATACCTTCTTTCGACCCGATCAACGTCAATACTTCGTTGGCCGGGTCGAGCGTGACGCGGAACCGCCGCTTGTACCAGTCGGCCACCGCCTTACGAAAGGCCGGCATGCCCTCGTACGACGGATACTGATGGTGCTTCGGGTTCGTGGCCGCCTGTGCAAGGCTGTCGATGATCGGGGCGGGCGTCGGCAAATCGGGATCCCCGATGCCGAGGTTGATGATGTCCACCCCGCGCGCAATCGCCTCCTGCTTCATTTTATCGATGGCGGCGAACAGGTACGGGGGAAGCGTCTTGATGCGGTTTGCGACTTCGATCGGGAAACCAGCCATGATAGTGTGACGCACTCCTTTCTGATATGGAGACTCAGCCTGACGCTCCGGTACGAGAGCGCCTAGGCTACTTCAGGAGTCGACCGGGAATCAATTGGCGGCGGAGACGAGATGGTGAATCAGCCGGTCGGCGAACTGATGCAGCGTCGGGAGGTGCGGCGCCGCCTGGATCTTTACCTCCTGTGCCGTCAGCTTCGCCTTGATGAGATCCGGCGTGCATTCGCGGCAGAGCGCATCGATGCCGGCTGCTTCCATCTCTAAATGGAAGAGCAACCCATAGGCGCATGAGCCGTAGCGAAAGGCTTGTAACGGCGCAATGGCAGAACCGGCCAGCGGCTCGCAGCCTTGGGGCAGGTCGAAGACCTCGCCATGCCACTCGAACACCTCGAACGAATCAGGCAGGGCCTTGAACACCGGATCGTGCCGAGCCTCCGGTGCCAGCTTGATCGGCGTCATGCCGATCTCAAGCGCCTTCCCCGGTCTGATAGTGGCACCGAGCGCCTTCGCCATGAATTGACTGCCGAGACAGACCCCAAGCACCGGTTTGCCGGCGAGCAATGCTGCGCGGATAAGAGCCGTCTCTTCGGCGATCCATTGATCCGGATCATTCACCGACATCGGGCCGCCCATGACGATCAGCAGATCACCGGCGTCCTTCGGTAACCCGTCTTTGGGGATGAGATAGCGTTCGAGTGCCGCGCCGCGCAGAGCCAGCGAAGCGGCGAAAGCACCGGGACCTTCGAAGGGGACGTGTTGAAGACAGATGGCGCGCATAATCGTTCCGTTGACAATTAATCAGGAGTCCTCGTACTCTCCTACCCGATAAAGAGACTACACTGCAAGCCTATCGTCGACCGAGGAGCCGTGTCATGGAGCAGAATTACACTGCTGTGATCAAACAGGACGTCGGATGGTGGATCGGCTGGATCGAAGAAATACCGGGTGTAAACTGTCAGGAGCGTAGCCGCGAAGCCTTGATCGAAACGCTTCGGGTGACCCTGCGAGAAGCACTGGAACTGAATCGCCAGGAAGCCTTAGGGGGCGGCAGGGGGAACTTTGAAGAAGCCTCAATCGCCGTATGAACATCATCCTTCACTAAACACTCGTTCTGCTGTACCGCGCCATACCGAAATCAGCGACCATCTCGCCAGAAAAATCTGCTAGGACCTAAAGATCTCAAAGGTTCCTTAGAAGAAAGTGGCCTCTTTTAGCCTATCTCGACAACGTCGCTAATGAACCATGTCCGCTACAGTCCGCGCTATTCGGGCCGACATCACCACGTTGAATGTTGACGCCATCGTCAATGCCGCGAACTCTTCGCTGCTGCCCGGCGGGGGGGTGTGCGGGGCGATCCATCGGGCGGCTGGTCCGGCATTGGTTGAGGAGTGCCGGTTACTCGGAGGCTGCCAAACTGGAGATGCGAAGCTGACGAAGGGCTATCGCTTGCCCGCTCGGTATGTCATTCACACGGTCGGACCAGTCTGGCACGGAGGACGGAGCGGCGAAGCGGACCAACTGACTTCCTGTTATCGCCGCTCGATCGAAGTGGCCGCCGCACAGGGGATTACCACCCTAGCCTTCCCGAGCATCAGCACCGGCATCTATGGATATCCCATCGATGAAGCCGCGAGTCTTGCCGTAGCGACTGTTCGCCGGTCCTTGTCTGGATTCCCCACCGTGCGCGAGGTGATCTTCTGTTGCTTCTCGCCGGCCGACTTGGCCGTGTATGAAAGACAGCTCGGAAAACCGGAGACCTAAGCGTGCGGCCGTTATCTTGCACGGTCGCGTCCGTCCGGCGCATGGAGTCTAGCCGTCCCCCATCAGGCTGCGTTACAATCCGCGCCATGACGCATTCGATCAAATCCGAAGACGACCTGCGCTGGCTGATCGGCCATACGGGCGGGTTTCGCGGCGGGTATGTGACCGATGTCCATCTGTCGAAGCGGCGGCTGTTCGACGAAGAGTCGGGCCGCGATGTGTTGGCCGATACGATCGTGACGATTACGATCCGCTATCAGGTTCGCGGGATCGTGCGGGTCGCCAAGCTCGTGATGAACGGGGTGACGGATTTTTCCGTCTTCGAGCAGGAAGGCGCCGATTGCTCGGCGCTGACCGTCATTCAGGCCGAGGCGACCGGCGGCCGGCTGCGGTTGTGGTTCGATCCGCAAGGAGAGTTGTACGTGGTGTGCGAAGAAGCGGAATTCGAAGAGGTCTCCGCTCCGCTGATCGAGCAGGGGCCGGGACAGGAAGTGGCGCGCTGGACCTTTCAAGGCCAAGCCGGCGAAGGGCCGGGCCTGGAGCGGCTGTTGGCGGCGCTGGACCGCGCCGGCATGCCGTGCGTCTGGCGTGAGGTGAAGCGGGGCGGCCGCGCGCATCCCGCCATCCAGTGGGAGGGGGATCTCATCCCCAGCGGCGAGTCGAGCGACCCCGCGGCGAGCCGTGTGCGGGTCATGGTCTACAGCGCGCTCGATGGAGAGGGATTCGGCATCATGCTGCGGGTGGAGGCGTCACGCGGCGGCGCCGGCTCGCGGGTGCTGGCCGCGCTGGCGGAGCACATCACGCAGTCGTACTGCGGGCGGTGTCTGGTCGGGACGACGATTATTCCCGGAGAACAGTGGGAAAGCTGGGTCGCGCAGGCCGGCCGGCGTTAAACGAACGCGCTCAGACGGAATGCTCGCTGGCGTAGTGCCCGCCGGCGTTGCCGTGCGCATAGCCGGCTGCGCCGTTCCCGTTCGCATAGCTCGCTGCGGCGCCGTTCAGCACGACATAGCCGTTCTTGGCGTTCACGCATTCCACCAGGGCCCAGAATCTGAGCGGATTCACCTGCTGCTTGCGGGCGACATGCAGGGTCGTGCCTTCCAGCACCGTGCTGAGCGACAGATCCGTGCGCCAGCCGAGATGTTTGGTGAGCGGGGAAATCACCTTCTCCACGGCGGCGATCAGCTTGTTCCCGTTGCGGAAGTGGTTCAGCATGACGATGCGCCCGCCGGGACGGCAGACACGGATCATTTCGTTGACCACCTTGCGATAGTCGGGCACCGCCGTGACCACGTAGGCGGCGACGACCGTGTCGAAGGTATCGTCGGGAAAATTCATCGCGCCGGCGTCCATGCGCTGCAGCTCGACGTGCGTCAATCGTAACGCTTCCGACCGCTCTTTGGCTTTCGCCAACATGCCTTCCGACAAGTCGATCCCGACGATGCGGCAATGGCGCGGATACATGGGCAGCGCCAAGCCGGTGCCGACGCCGACCTCGAGCACCCGCTCGTTCGGTTGGACGTTCAGGTTGCGAATCGCCGATTCGCGGCCTTCGTGAAAGACTTTGCCAAAAATCTGATCGTAGACGCCCGCATAGGAGGTGTAGACCCGTTCGACCTTCTTGAGATCCATAAATCCCTTATCTCCTCAACGCACCACAAGATTCACATCCTGCGCACCCCGGAGACCAGGGATGGCTGTTGCCAATGTGACCAGTGGGAGAACACCCGAAGGCGGGAAACTTATAGAGAAGTGCGAGACGCCCGCCCAACCTCTGATTTTCGTACTGTAGCCAAGTCCATACGAACGAGTCAACAGCTTCTTCATACAAGGCGGCACACCCTGCGGAATATCCTAGGGGACTCGCCGAAAGACTCTAGCCGGCGGCGGCTTGATTCGCGCTTCTTCCTGTGGGATAGGTACGCGCATGATCTTGGCCGGGTTGTTCGCGGCGATTCTCTTTCTCGGGCTGGTCGTCGGCGATTGGTTGTACTTCGTCCGTCTTACGCCCGATGCGGTTCGGTACGGCTGCAGCGTCGCGCGGGTGGAGGATCGCTTCAAAGCCACCAGCGTCGCGTCGCTGCGCGCGCGGTTTCCGGCCGACGGCCTGTTGCTGCTGCCGCACGGCGTGGCGCGACTTTCCGGCGAATGGAATTCCATCGCCATTCGCCCGCAATATCACCTCTTCTCCATGAGCTTTCGGACGGCGTGGCCGGTGAAAGGGTTGATTCACGTGTCCGATGACGGGCAGGACGTGCGCGCGTTGTGCGTGAAGCGCATTCCGTGGTCGTCGGCGCTTCTGACGCTCGGCTGGTTTGTGGTCGTCGCGTTCGGCTCGCTCACCTTCGTCGTGCGGTACACGTTGGACGGAGGGTTCGGTTCGCTGAGCGGCATCCTGATGGGCGCGGGCATCATCGGCATCGCCCTGCTCGTCTTGGCCTTCGGTCTCGTCACGGTCGTCTTTTCGTATCGCCTCGAAAACAGCCGTTTGGCGAAAGTCTACGACGAGCTGCGCGAACGGCTGGAGTCCGGCGCGGGCATCACGCGGTAAAGAGCGAGAGAAAGTGGTCGTATTCGGGCGGCAGATCGAGCGCGGCGCGGTTACGCGCCAACCCGGCGATGATGCCGCGATGCTTCTTCGCCAGACCGGACGAGTCGAACGCGCGCCGGAATTGCTCCCATTGCAGAGCGGGATCGGCGGCGATCCGTTCTTGTTCCAACGGCGGCAGCGCGTGCAGGTTCGTCGTCAACGCGCGGATCGCCTTTTCCACGCTCTCGTAAGGCGGGGCCAGCTTCAGCTGCGCGTAGAAGATCTCCAGGTGGCGGCGGAACTCCTCCCGCAGTCGTTCGATCACGGAGATGGAAGACCGATCGGATGGCGCCATGATCGGCGGGATGATACGGGATGGCGGTTCGCGCTGACAACCGGGGGGAGAATGGCAATCGCCACTCACCGGGGCCCCGCCGGCGCCGCGGCTTTGAGCGGCATGGGAGTCCAGTTCTCGCCGCCGTCCGTCGAACGGTACAGGCCGCTGCCGTTGGTGCCGGCGAAGAGTTCTTGAGCATTGCGCGGGCTCATCGCGAGCGTGCGGATGTTGAGCGTCGCCAGGCCATTATTGATCGTCTGGAACGTCCGGCCGCCGTCCGTGCTTTTCCAGACGCCGCCGGGCCCTCCGATATACAGGAGATCGGTTTGCGCCGGATGGATCAGGATGCTGCTCACGAAGGGATCGGGCAGCGTCAGGCCGATCCGTTCCCAGGTTTCGCCGCGGGTCTTGGTCATGAACAATCCCTTCGTGGTGCCCGCATAGACGACGCGGGAATCGAGCGGATCGATCACCAGCACGTTTACGCCCAGCGCCATGGCGGCCATGAGCTCCGACTCCGGAATGAGGCCGGTATTGATTTTCTTCCAGCTCGCCGCTCCGTCGTCCGACCGGTAGACGCCGCCCGTCGTGCCGGCGTACAGCACGCGCGGGTCTTTCGGATCGATCGCGATCGAGACGACGATGTGCACCTCCTTCATGCCCCCCATCCGCTCTTCCCATTCCCGGCCGCCGTCTTTCGTGTAATAGGCGCCGACCGTCGTCGCCGCATAGATCTGCTCGTTGTCGCGGGGATGGAAGACGAACTGATTGACGAAGGAGACGTGTTCCTTCAGCCCGACGTTATGCGGCAGCCAATGCTGGCCCCCGTCGGGACTCTTGTAGACGGCGTCGCCCATCGTGCCGGCATAGACCGTCGCGGGCAGTTTCGGGTCGATCGCCACGGTCGTGACGCGGCGCGCGCTGAAACTGGGAAACCGCTCCCAGGTCGCGCCGGCGTCGCGGGATTTATAGACCGCGTCGTTCGTGGCGACGTAAAGGATGTGCGCGTTCGTCGGATGAAGCGCGATCGAGACGATCGACTCGCTGTCCTTTTCGCAGGCCGTCAGCCAGAGGCAGGAGACAAGCGAAGCGAGCAGTCCGAGCTGCCGGAGTCGTGGATGCAGGCAAGGCCAAGGGGGCATGGAGCGTGATCGAACCGAGCGACCAAAGTGGCGGGAGACCTAACCATAGGCGAGAGACGTGAGTCAAGCAGGAAGCCCCGCCGGCGCCGTGGCGCCTCGCCTTGCCCGGCTCCTGCGTTCGAGCCTAAGATGAATCAACTATTCCAACCGGGAGGTGTGCTATGCCGACCTACATCAGCTTGGTCAAGTTCACCCAACAGGGCCTCACCACGATGAAGGACAAGGGCGTCGAGCGGGCGGAGCTGGTCCAGAAGCATGCCAAGGCGCAGGGCGGCCGGTTGGTGCAGGCCTATTACTGTCTGGGCGAGTACGACGTCGTGGCCGTGTGGGAATTCCCCGACAATCGCGCGGCCATGAAGGCCGCCGTGCTGAACGCGTCCATGGGACACATCCAAATCACGACGATGCCCGCGGTCGCCCGCGACGAGTGGAAGAAGCTGCTGCAGGAAACGCTGGGCAAAAAGTAACGGCTCACCCCGCTGCCCGCAGCCGCATGCGGCAGAAGCGCCGGATCGGGTCGTCTTCCGCATCCGGATCGTCCTCGTCCCAGAGAACGGAGCGGACGTTCCAGCGGATGAGCGGATACACCAGCAGCGCCCCCGGCGAGGCGGCGAACGAGCCGAGGACGGAATAGAGGATGTCATCTTCTTCGAGTCTGGTCTGTACGCGCCGGGCCACGTCTTTGTACCAATTGCGATCATGGTTGTGCCGCCGCCGCGACTCGACCAGCCGCTGATACAGGACGTCCGGCCGATCGGCGCCGCTCAAAGAGGCCGTCTCGTCTTGCGGCGCATGCGATACCGCCCTGGCCGGCGGCGCCGGGTCGCCGAGGCCGCGCCACCGCGGCGCCGCATCCGGACCACGCGCGGACTGGCCGGCACGCCAGTCTGCTTCGAGCCGGTCCCTCGTCCGCGTGGATTCCCACACGTCGACCATCAGCGCGCCGAGACAGCGGGCTTCCTGCTCGCGCACGGTGGACAAGCAGCCGACCGACAGGATGGCAACGATGACGACAATGGGCAGAGCCCCCATGGGCTCAAGCCTACGCCCGCGACGATCTGCGCTTCAAGAACACGTAGCCGCAGTCCCTACGTTGGATTCCAGGCTATCTCCCATACGTGCTGGTCGGGATCGCTACTTCTTGTCGGCGATCTGTGCCCTGATCCGTTCTTCCTGTTCTCGCAGCTCCGGCGTAAATTCGGCGCCGAAGTCCTCCGCTTCGAAGATTTGGCGGATTTCGATCTCGCCGTCTTTACCGTCGACGGCCGGATTGGGACAGCGCTTGACCCATTCGACTGCCTCTTCCATCGACCGGCACCGCCACAGCCAGAAGCCGGCAATCAGCTCCTTCGTCTCAGGAAAAGGACCGTCGGTCACGGTCCGTGTATTTCCCGAGAATGTCACGCGCTTCCCCTTCGAGCTGGGCTGAAGGCCTTCGCCCGCCAGCATGACGCCGGCATTGGCGAGTTCTTCATTGAACCGGCCCATCTCGGTCAAAAGTGTCTCGCTCGGCATCACGCCGGCTTCCGAGTCCTTCGTGGCTTTGACGATGATCATGAATCGCATGGCAGCCAGCTCTCCTTGTTCTTTTACGGGTGAGTAGGGTTGACGAACACGCCGACCATCCGGCGAGCCGATTGTTCTCTACCTCATAGTCGAACGAACACCGAAAAATCGACCGCCATGCGGACCCATGTGGATGAGGCCAGCGCCCCGGCTTGAGCCGATCTGGTTCGATGCCGTGTTGGCCATGCGCCCCTCTCCCCTACGACCCAGCCAGTCGCTGATAAATCCTCCGCACATCGAGCATGATCTGGGCGCCGTAGGTCGGGCCGCTGTCTGTGCCGCCCAACCAGTCATTCCATGTTTCCACCATCCCATAAGGAAATCGAAGGGCGAGAGAGCCGAACCGCCGTTCGATGGATCGCCCAGTCGACGTGGCGAACAATCCCGAGTCGATCGTCGCCGCAAACTCCAGTTCCCAGCCCGGAGGGGTGACGCCGCCGTCATAGGCGGCAAGCGACACGGACACCTGCCCGATCCATGACTGGGGGGCCAAGGCTGAGTTCCCATATGCGGCTCCCCCGAACACCTGCCCGTACTGTCCCATGGCGGAAAACCGGACATAACGGGAGAAGGCTTGAAGGGCGGGATTCGTCCCCATCACCGGCTGCAGCAGATCGGCCGGCGAAAGCCGTCGCAGCCCGATCCGACCGAACACTTCATGATAGAGCGACCCTGACGCAACACCGACGCTCGCGAAGCCGACGTCCGGCTGTCCGAACAGGTGGATCCATTTCGAGACCGAGCCGTTGATCATAAAGTCCGTTTCCTCGCGCCGCCGCCCGACCGGCACCGAACCGTTACCCAACAGGTGATGGACGAAGCCGTTTTGGATCGAGCGGGTCGGCTCCGGGTAGGTCGGCCCGGCACCGACCGTCAGGTTGGTATTCCAGCCCGGCCATCCCTGGAGGCGCTCGGTCCAACTGATGGTGGCAAAATTGAATCCTGCCGATTCCGTGACCGCGCCAAACCGTTTTCCATCTTGGGTGAATTCGGTGAAGCGATTCAACGTGAGCCCTGTGACCAGCGTCCGTTCCTGATCCGGATATCCGATCGCCCCCCAATGCACGCTCGGCGCGACCGGCTCGGCCCGCGCGATGTGCACCCCTGAATGGACTGCCAGAACCGTCAAAGCTGCCGCGAGCACACAGAAAGCATGCTTCATGACCGTCGATCCAATGGAACGCGGTGCCCATGCGATCGCCCCATTCTTCTCGGCTGGCTTCCACCGGGACAGCGATCCCGTCACGTATTCATCCGCACGACTGTTGTCGTGCGAAGGAACTCTCCAGAGAACAGCTCTGTGGGGCGAGCCGACCGAGGGTCGTCCCCTTGGCGGCCGGATCGAGTGATAGCCGCGCGGCAAGCTTGAGTCGTTTCAGGGCCGCCAGATGCAGCAGGATCGACAGGGGCACGGCATAGAGCGGCACCGCCGCCAGCGGAAATCCCGTAATCAAGACGTTGGGGTTCTCCAAGGCAAGCGTTTGGAACGGTCCTGGTGAGGACAGAAACCCTGCGGTCACCGCCACGATGAGATCGATGAGGCCGAATATATTCCAGCCCGCCGCCGCAAGGCAGGACCAACGATAACCCTTGTAAAGCGCGTAGCCGATCGCAGGGGCCGTCAAACCTACCGCGACGTCGCCCCAGCCTGCCGGTATCGCGAACTCACCCGGCATCCGGTCCAGGGAATACAGCACCAAGAAGATCAGTCCCACCACCCGATAGCATTGGACACCGATCAGCCAGGGCAGCGGAATCGACGCAACCACGGTCTTCAGCACCGAGGATCGATTCAGCAGCCACGCGCCTGTGATCACCAGTAGTGCGATGCCGAATACCAGTCCCGGAAATGCCCGCGAGGGAGCGGCTTGCACTATCCCATTGCTTCCAAGGACGAAGGCGAGGACGAGCCACCCGACGAGATACGCTCCCGATGCGAGGCCAAAACGCCGCCGCGTCCCGCTGTCGAGCGCAGCGCGCCGGGCAGAGACCATGAGCAGGGCCCACACGGCACCGGCGATCACCAGAATCAACGATACGACCGTTCCTGAGACGACTGACGGCATAGGGCACCTCCTTCTTCAGGATCTCTGACATCCCGCGCCATCTCCTCACCTCGCCGGGCGCCATCGTTCGCATCACCACGCTGCGACCGGCACGGAGGGCTGTCATGGTTCGGAAAGGATGAGCAACGACCATTCCGCAAGAAGCGTCAGGCTTCCGACGGCTCGTAACACTGGATTGTCCGAGAGCTTTTCGAAAGAAGAGGCGGGGCGCAGGCGCGCTACCGCTCGCGACGCTATGCCGAATTATCGGCACAGCGCCGATAGATCGGCGTGTCAGTTGGGGCGGGCAATGCCCAGTTTCTGCATCTTGGATTGGAGGGTGGTGCGTTTCATCCCAAGTTTGGCAGCTGCGCCCGATGCACCGCCGATGATCCAATGGCTGTCTTGGAGAACTTTGACGATATGCTCGCGTTCCAGGTCTTCCAGCTTCGCCGTCGCACCGTTCGTTGTGCCGGCACCGCGTTTCAGTTCCGCCAGCGGAACGGCCAGCTCGCTCCCGGATGAAAGGATCACGGCCCGTTCGATGAAGTTTTCCAGCTCCCGCACATTGCCCGGCCAGGGATACGCCTGCAGCGCCTTCATCGCCGCCGCGGGAATCGTCTCCACGCGCTTTTTCATCCGCTGGGCGAACTTCTGGGTGAAATGCCTGACGAGCAACGGGATATCCTCCACCCGCTCGCGCAAGGGCGGCACCGTGACAGGAAACACGTTGAGCCGGTAAAACAAATCGCTGCGGAATGCCTTGCCTTCCACCATGGCCGCCAAGTCCCGATTGGTCGCGGCGATGACGCGCACATCGACCCGGACGGTCTTGGTGCTCCCCAGCCGCTCGAATTCCCGTTCCTGCAGCACCCGGAGCAATTTGACTTGAAGATCCAGCGGAATCTCGCCCACTTCGTCGAGGAACAGCGTCCCGCGGTCGGCCAATTCAAAGCGTCCGATTTTTCTCGCGATGGCGCCGGTGAAAGCGCCTTTCTCGTGCCCGAACAGCTCGCTCTCCAGCAGGCCGGTCGGAATCGCCGCGCAGTTCAGTTTGACGAACGTCCGCTCGCGCCGCTCGCTCAGGTTGTGGAGCGCGCGTGCGACCAGCTCTTTCCCGCTGCCGGTTTCTCCCAGAATGAGCACCGTGGCGTCGGTCGCCGCGACGGTCTTCACCTGCGTGAGGACCTGCCTGAGCGCGCGGCTTTCGCCCACGATTTCCTCGAAGTTGTATTCCGTTTGGATTTCCTCTTCGAGATACAGCTTCTCCTTCGCCAGCTTTTCTTTGAGCTCGGCAATTTCCCTGTAGGCCAGTCCGTTTTCCACCGCAATGGCGATCTGCTGCGCGACCTGATGCAGCAGCTCACAGTCGGCCGGGGTGAAGGCTTCCTCGCGCGTCCGTCCCACGTTCAGCGCGCCCAGCACCCGGTCATGCGACAGCAGGGGCACGGAGCAGAACGAGCGGACGCCCTGAGCCAGCAGCCGCCGGGCGATGTCGGAGTCGGCCGCCAACTGCTCCAGATCCCGCAGGCGATAGACCACGGGCTTTCTGGCGGCGATGGCCTCATCCGAGGGCGACGTGCTTTGCGGCGTGACCGGCACCTCCTCCACAAACTCTTCCTCTTTGTCGAAATCCAGCACGTGTACGCGGCAGCGCTGCATCGCGGCCTCGTACAGCACGAGGGCCGAACCGTCGTGCCGGATGACTGTTCGCAAGCAGGCGCTCACCGCGGCAAACACGTCCCGGAGGTCCAAGTGCGAGACCACCGCGTTGTTCACTTCCAACAACAGCCGCACTCGGTCTCGCTCGTGTTCGAGCTGGCGCTGAGCCGATCTGGCGCTCTCCGCGTTCAAGACGTTGTCCACCGCCACCGCGACCTGTGCGGCCACCTGTTGCATGAATGCGATATCCGTTTCGTGGTACACGCGCCGGTGCAGGCTGCCGAACCCCATGGCGCCGAGACGCCGCTGCGCCGTCGTGAGCGGCACCACGCAGAACGACTGCACGCCGTTTTCCCGCAGCTTCGCAATCAACATCGGAAAACGTTCCTCTTGCGCGGTATCGTTCACGACCAGCGGCCGTTGGGTTTTCCACACCAGACCGCCCGGGGATTGGTCCAGAGGGATCTCAAGCCCCGGGCTGATCGTGCTGGGCTGCGACGTCACCAAAAAACACAACCGCATGACGTCGCGCTCGGGCTCGTGCAAGACGGCGTTGATGTAATCGAACGGCACGACATGAGGCAGCCGTTGGGCCAGGTCGTGGAAGAGCTCGTTGAGATCCTGGTGCGAGGCGATGGCCTCCGACACCTCCAGCAGGAGCCGCAACCGGTCCCGATCACGTGTCAGGTCCTGGTGGTGGAGCACATTGTCCACGGTGACCGCGATTTGCCGCGCCACCTGCCGAAGAAACTCGACGTCCGTGTCGTCATAGGCGCCCGGCTGCACGCTGGCGAACCCGATCGTGCCCAGCCGCCGCAGCGCCGTGGTGAGGGGCAGGATGCACAGCGAGCGGATGCCGTCTTCCCGCATCCGCCCGATGACCTTCGGCCAGCGCGTCTCGTCGGAGATGTCCGTGAGGATGAGCGCCTGTTGCTGGCGCCAGACCAAGCCGGTCGGCGTTTCATCGAGCGGCTCTTCGTGGCCTCCGATGAGATCGGCGGGGACGTTGGCTTGCAGCGTGTGCAGCCGCATCACCTGGCGCTCCGGATCGTGGAGGGACAGGGCGACGAAATTCACGGGGACGACGCGAGGGAGGCGCTGGGCGAGATCGTGGAAGAGCTCGGTCACACTACGCCGCCTGGAGATCAGATCCGTGATCTCCAACAGCGTCTGGTACTGTTCTGCCAATGTGTCGCAGGGCGATGCGGCCGGCCTACCCATGGCCCTCACCGTGATGGACATCGATCATAGTCGCCTGGGCGGCGGAACCGCAATGGCCGTGCGCCGACGCGCCGGCGGCTTCCCATGTCCCCTTCGCATAGAGATAGAAGGCCAGGCTGGCCAAAAACATTGCGTACCAGGTCCAATTCCGGCCCGGAATGAAATGCGCCGTGATATGAAGCGCAAAGACATCCATCCAGGGCTGATGGGCCGCCACGAGGAAGTTCCAAAGGAGATCCGGAAACATGGCAATCATATGACCGGTGAAGATCCAGAGTAACGGATGCCGCGTGCTTCGCCCCCATCCGAGTATGAGCGTCCCCATGACGAGGAGCGCGGCCGAGGCGCCCACAAAGAAGTGCAGGAACCAATGAAACCGCGCGTCGCTCCGCTGATACGAGACGTACAAGATGACTTCGGCAGTCCCGAACAGGACCCAGGGCCAGAGAGCATGATGCGGTCTCATGATTTCATGTCGCTCAGGAGCAGCCGGATTTCCCAGGCGCGCCGGGCATATCCCGGATCGAGCGTGCGGAAGCGGATGGAACCGGAGGCATCCACCAGCGCATAGCCGACGGGATACCCCTTATCGATCGGCCGGCGCAGGCGGAAGGCCTCGGCGATCGCTCCGTCCTGATCACTCAGAACACGATCGATTCCAGCCTCGATGATCGGCCTCGATCTATCGGATGTCACCACGATCAGCGCTGCATTTTTCGTGATGTCCGATTGATCCGCCAAGTCGTGGAACAGGTGTCGTCCGGCGAGGCTGCGGTCAAAGATGATGACCGCCGGGCGGCCGTGGATATCGAGAGATGAAATCGTCGGCGCCGGCTCTTGTCCGGGCGGCAACACGACTCCCGTTCGCTGCCGAGCCGCATCGGGATCGTTCAACGGATTGCGTTGGTATTCGGCCAGACCGAGAAACCCGGCAAAGAACAGGGCCACAGCGATCCAGATCCTGACAGAGAGGTGGACGCTCTTCCCTGCCTCCTCGGACATCGACCGCCTTTCTGCTGCGTCATCCACTCGTCCGCGCCTTTCTTGAATTCCTCGGCAGTCCGAACAGAGACGCAAACCACTTCGCCGAGGCCCTCTTGTCGCGCGCCGGGACAATGGTGTGATTGAGCTCGATGGTCATGGATCACCTCGTTGCGATGGAGACGGTGCGCTGCCGATCGCGGTCCGGCGTGCTCGTCAACCGCTCCGCCAGCCAAGCCGCCAGATGTTCGGACACGTCCGGGCAATAGAGCGCGGATCCTGCGGCCTGCGGTCGTGAGTCGGCCTGGTTGTCCGCTGCGACAAACAATCCCCGGTATCCGAGCCACCCGAACAGCCAGGTGTCCTCCGTGACGGCGATAGGAACGTCGGCACAGTGGAGCAGCGACGGTTCGATCACATAGGCCGCCGCCACCAGATCGAAAGGATAGAATCCCTCCAGGCCGATGTCCTCCCGCCAATAGGTGAGCCAGTGGCGGGCGCGCTGCGCGACCCAGGCGGCGGTTCCGCCGCGGTCGGCCATGCGGTCCAGTATGGCCGGGTCTACAGCGACGTCTCGAGCGGCCTCGTACGGAACCAAGGTCATCGGCAAGGCCATCGCGACGACGGCCGCCGCCGCTTCCGGATCCTCCGTGACGTTGAAATCCCGAAAGACAGGACCGTGTCCGAGGAACGAGCGCGCCGTGGCGCCTTCGATCGGGTGAAACACATGCCCCTTTCGCCGACCCATCACCGCAACGAGGCGCGTCACGTTCGCATGCAACTCCGGGTGGTCCTTGAGCCCCAGCGCGATGTTCGTCAGCGGTCCCAGGGCGACGATCGTGAGAGGCCCCTGCCCCAGCGCCGCGCGCAATCGTTCATGGGCCGGCGGGGGAGCGGCGGCGGGCGATTCGACGTGAGCCATTGGCGCCCACGATCCACGGTACACCGGGATGCGGGGTCCGCCCTCTCCTTCGATGAACGCCATGAGCGCTCGCGTCGTCTGATCCGTGTCCACGAGCGGCGCATTGCCGAAGACCGTAGAGGCGCCGATCACCTCGACTCGCTCCTCCTGGGCGAGCAGCAGAAGGGCCAGGCAGTCATCGGGGTCGGTCCGGGGACCTTGCCCGCAGGCCGCATCCGTGTCGATCCACAGTCGAGCCGGCGCGGGCCAGTCCGCTCGTGCCGGTGCGACGGGCAACGGGACGGTCGGAAGCTCCCCTGTCCGCCAGACCTTCACGGGCAGCATCAGTGAAACGAGCAAGAGGGCGGCGGCAGCCCCCGCGACGGCGCCGGCTGTAACCAAGGTAGTGCGAACGTACCGCATGATGTGGGATGTGGGCATGATGAGGCCCGCCTCCGGTCACTGGGCCTGAGCTTGCTGCAGATAGGCCTGCGCCTCCCGGATCTCGACCAACTGCGGATCGGCCTGCCGCCACTGCCGGAGGAATGTGGTATACAGCGCGGCCGCCCGGCGCGGCTCTCCGCTTTGTGCCGCGGCCTGCGCTCCGCCCAGCAAGGAACGGGCACGGTCAGGATGGCGAGCCAGGGATTTCTCGAATTGCGCGGCGGCCTCTTTGGCGCGACCGGCGCGCAACAGGATCTCGCCGAACAGTTCATAGGCGGGCTTGATCAGGGCAGGCGGACCGGATGGCGCGGGCATGGCGTCAACGAGGGCGATCGCGTGCTCCATGCGCCTGATCGCGGCCTCGAACGTTCCTTGCTCGGCATCGCCCGCCGCGGCGATCTCCAGCGCTTGGATCCCGGCAGCCCGGCGCAACTCCTTCACAAACGGAAGAGGAACGTCCGTCTGGTCGCGGCTGATCGTTTGCAAGACCCCCATGCTCTCTTGTGCCTGAGACGATCCGCGCATCGCCGCGGCCAAGCCGCGGGCAAAGACCGAGGGGGTTTGGGTCAGCACGGCCGGCGCTTGGTACGGTCCTCCGGCGTCTCGCGTCGCGCCGGCGTCTATAGGGGGCGCGGAGCCCAGGATCCGGTCCGCCTGCTCCCACCGCTGAGTTTCCACCAACTGCGCCGCGGCCATGGAGGACAGGATATAACCGCCGTAGGCGAGATTGCGCTGATCCTCTTTGGGAAATGTGGAGAGGCTCGCTCTCATGGTCTCCAAAAGCTTCCCAGCCTCCTCAGAGCGGCCTTGCTGCAGATACGCGTAGTGCAGCCACTGCAGGCTGTGGTAATCGCGCTCGCTGATGGGGAGCTGCCGTTGTGCGACCCAGGCGTCCGAAGCCGCCCACGACGCTTCGTTTGCCGCCGCCGTCTCCGGCCACATGCCCAGTTGCAGGAAGATATGGGACGGCATGTGCAAGGCATGCGGCGCGGCGGGCGCGATCTCGGCGTACCGGCGAGCTGCGTCGAGCGCCAGATGCGCGTGTTGTGGATCGTCATAGGCATGGATGACATAGTGCGCGGCGCCCGGATGATCCGGCTTTCGCTCAAAGACCTGGGAGGCGATCGCGCCGGCGCGCAGACGCGCCTCCAAGCCACCCGGGCCTTTGCCGGCGCGTCCCATCAAGGCCAAGGCATAGAACAACGCCGCCTCGGCATCGTCCGGATACTCCCGATAGATCCGCTCCATCGCGCCGGCATAGGCCTTGTCGCGCGCCGCCTTGTCGCCTTCCCCGTACAAGACCGTGACCGCGTGGAGATAGGCGCGCTCACGCGCCGTCAGCTCCGGGGTCATCCGGATCGTCCGGATCACCTGCCGCGCCGCGTCGGTCTCCTGCGGATCGCCCCACAGCGGATGGTTGTGCGCCATCGCCTCTCCCCAGTACCCCATCATGAACTCCGGATCGCGCTTCGTGGCCGCCCGGAACTCCTCGAGCGCCACGGGATACCAAAAGGAATGGAGCGCGGCGACGCCGCGCAGAAAATGCGCCTGCGCCTCGTCCGACCGGGTCGAGGTCGGAAAATGCACCACGCCGAGTTTGCCGAGCTCCGCTCGCTCGGATGGCGGCACCGCTGTCTGATCAGCGGTCGCTTCCAGGCCGGGTACGACCAACAGGGATGCGAGCAACAGGGCCGAACCGGAGATTCTGGTGCACGTCATGCCGACCTCCTTGTGATAGTGGAGGAAGGTTCTTCAGGATCAGCGGCGTGTTGCGAACGGGGTCACGAGAGGATCCCGGATTCCGCAAACAGTGTCAGCTCACGAAGACTGCGCTCGAAGAGCGGCCGCCAATCCGGCTGCGACGCATAGTGCATGGGATCGCTGAGAGACTGCCGATAGAGCCCCGCCGCCCACTGCGCCCATTGCCGGGCGGCCTCGAGCCCGTCTCGGCTGCACAGCCGTTCCAATCGGATCCGTTCATTCATGCCCCGGGCACCGGTGGTCGAAAGCTGACTCAAACAAATCCGGCTGCGAAATACAGCTCGCAAAATACCTAGAGGACACGCGCCCGGGCTCCGCTGCGGGAGCTATCCCGCCGCCATGGCATCCACGATCAGCAGCGGCTCGCGGCCCGCCGTCCCGTACGATCGGCCCCCTGTCACCGCCGTCGGCCGACGCGTACACTTGCCGGCCGGTGGTGCCGGAGTCGGTCTCACATCGAATAGAAAAACTCCTCCTTCACGACTTTTCCATTCTGGACAGTGTAGAGCCCCGTCTCGTCCAAGGTGATGCGTTGCCCTGTCTGTTTGGGGGTGACGTCGTACTTGAAATGCAGGATGAAGCGGTCGTCGTGAGGATAAGGGCCGTCGACCGAACCACCGTGAATCTCGTGATTGTCGACCCACCATTGGTTCTTGTCCTTAATGGCTTGAATACCTTTCTGAGTCCGCTCCATGCCCGGCATCGCGCAGGCTTCGATGCTCACGACGTTCGGCGCGTAGAACCGATCGATCGCGTCTTGGTTCTTCCCCTGCTTGCACAAGGCGGCCACCTCTTTGCCGATCTCCATTGCGGTCATGATGTCCTCCTCCTGTTGTGGTGAACGGTCGTTGATGTGGACCGTGCTGGTTTTCGTTTCTTGGGCGGTACACCGGCGACGAAAGTGAGCCCCTTCGAAAGCCACGTACGCAATTGAGAGCCGGTCTTCACACCGCCAGGCCCGACATAGATGTAGCCCCTCATCGGCTTGCCGGTGAAATCCATCGGTCTGGTGTGTGGTTCTTTGAGAGCGGCGTCGTGGCCATCCGCCCCGACACGGACGACCAAGTCGTCGTTCAAGATGCCGACAAACATCTTGCCCTGCGACATGTAGGCGAGTCCGCCGAACATCTTTCTCTCGACCAATGCGGGATGTCCTTTCAACAAGCTTCTGACTCGCTCGGCGAGCCGCTCATCGTAGGCCATGAACTGGTACTCCTCTCGCGTAGATCGCACCCATCACCGCGCCGACGAACGAGAACTGGAGCAGATAGTAAACCGTCTCCAACGCGATCCAAGTGGGGTAACGATGTCACGGTGTGTTTGGCTGCCTCGGCGATGACGGCAATGCTGGAAAAAAGTATCCCTACCAAGAGACCGAAGCGTGCACCGGTCCCCGCAGAATGAGTCCCTTGCGCGAAGAGTGGATAGGCATAACTGAGGATGAGCCCTTGGATCAGCATCGACAGAAGGCCGAGAGGAATAATCGGCTCCCGTCTCGAAAAAATGGCCAGTTCGTCGTAGAGGGGTTTGAAGATGACCAAGTGCCAGGGCGCGGCGATAAGAAACGTACAAACGACGTAAGCCAGCACAGCGAGCCAATATGGTTTCTTGTCCACGGTACGTCCTCCCGGTTCGTTCATCCCTCCGCGAAGGCCCCTTACGTACAGTGATGAACTTCCGCAGTTGAAGGGTACAGTGCCACAGCGGACTTGAATGTGAAGAGCGCATATATCTGCAGGACGGCGAAGCAGGCGACGATATCCGCTACGATGCCGATGGCCCATAGACCTGATGTGGAGAGTGGCAAGAGCTCTCCCAGCAGCAGGAGCGCACTGCCGATCACCCAGACACCGTCGAGTGCAATTGCACTCCACACTTCGCGGCAATCGGGAGTCGAGCGGCGACTGATAAAACCAAGCCAGAGTGCATAGACGAGCAAGCCTGGTCCAAGGGCTCGGACCATCCATGGCGCATCCAGGCCTAAAAATGTCGCGACCGGGTGAGCGGCGAGGAGAAACAGCAATCCAGAGAGGCCCGAGAACCAGGCATTCGCCCGGAGCGAGTGCCGGAGCAGGGAAGCAGGGTCGGTGCTGGTGATCATGGCGACCTCCTTCATGTTCGATCAAGAACGATCGTTCAAAAACCAGCTAAAAAAAGAGCACCTCGTTCAGTTCAAGACTGCCAGCGCCGTCTCTGCGGTTTGCGTAATCTGCTCCGGTGGCGCTCCAGCTTTAATCATCACAATAGTTCCCTGCAGCATGGTCGTGAGAAAACGCGCGAGAGCACGCGGATCTTTGTCGGGGCGCAATTCACCCTGCTGCTGGGCGCGAGTCAGTAGACCGAAGAACGCGTCCTCTCCCATTTTCAGAGCCTGGTTGACTTTGCCGGCGATATTTTTCTCATGTGGTGCCAGTTCCATCACCGTATTGGCGATCAGGCAGCCGCGACGTTGCGGATCGGCGAGAGCCCCGTCGATCATACCGTGGACAAAGCGGCGGAGCAGGGGTAGGGCAGGTCCCGGCTGGTCGAGCAGCGAGAACTTTGGTCCAACGAAACAGGTGCAGTAGCGGTCCATCACTTTCAAAAACAGTTGCCGCTTGTCGCCGAACGTGTCGTAGAGCGAGCCCCGGTTGAGGTCCATCGCCTCCAGCAAATCTTCCATCGAAGTGGCTTCATAGCCCTTGTGCCAAAAGACCTGCATGGCCTTGTCGAGTGCCTCGTCCGGGTTGAATTCTTTTGGCCGCGGCATGGTAATCTCCGTCGCGGCAGAGTGATTAGCACATATTGGAATGATCGGTCAATATTGTTAACCTCCTGCCATGGCTCCCACGATCAGCAGCGGTTCTGATCCCGTTGCCACCGCGTCCGGCAAGGGTGCATCGGGGGACTCATGCGAGAGATCCTCCTCGCAGGCGAAGAAGCGGATGAACGGCCGGCGCTTCTGCGTCACGTGGTCGCGAATCGTCCCGCGCAGCATGGGATAGCGGGCTTCCAGCGCATCGAGCACAGCCCGCTGCGTCACCGGACCTCCGACTTCCAGCGTGACTTCGCCGTCCACTCGGGCTAATGTTCGCAGATGTTGCGGCAGCACGACTCGAATCATTTCGTCTCTCGTCTCTCGTGAAGCGTCTCTCGCGGACGACTCCTTCGCGTGCGCTTCACGAACGACGCTTCACGCCTCACAAGGTTTGAACTTCCACCGACAGCACCGCCGGCAAGTCCCGCACGATCGGCTCCCAACTGTCACCGCCGTTGGCCGAAGCATAGACTTGCCCGCCGGTGGTGCCGAAATAGATGCCGCAAGGGTCCAATCGATCGACTGCCATGGCGTCACGCAGGACGTTCACGTAGCAATCGCGCTGCGGCAGGCCTTTGGTCAGCGGCTCCCAGTCGTTTCCGCCCGTCCGGCTCCGATACACGCGCAGCTTGCCGTCGGGCGGAAAATGCTCCGAGTCGCTCTTGATGGGGACAACATAAATCGTATCGGGCTCATGCGCATGGACGTCGATCGGAAAGCCGAAGTCGCTCGGCAGATTGCCGCTGATCTCATGCCAGACCCCGCCCGCGTCGTCGCTCCGCAGGACGTCCCAATGCTTCTGCATGAACAGCACGTTGGGGCGGGACGGATGCATCGCGATTCGATGCACGCAATGCCCCACGTCGGCATCGGGATCCGGGAGCTCATACTGGGATTGGAGCCCCTTGTTGATGGCGCGCCACGTCCTCCCTCCATCATCGGTGCGGAAGGCGCCGGCTGCTGAGATGGCGACATAGATGCGCTGCGGATTCGTCTGATCCAGCATGATGGTATGCAGGCACATGCCGCCGGCGCCGGGTTGCCAGAGGCGGCCATTGACGTCGCGCAGGCCCGCCAGCTCCTGCCATGTCTTCCCGCCGTCGGCGGACCGGAACAAGGCGGCATCCTCCACGCCGGCATACACCGTATCCGGATCGGTCAGCGACGGCTCCAGGTGCCAGACTCGTTTGAATTCCCAAGGCTTTTGCGTGCCGTCGTACCATTGATGGGTCGTGAGCGGCTTGCCGGTCTCCGCCGAGGAGTCGTACAGAAACATGTTGCTGGCCCCCTTCGGCATCCCATCCGGCCCCATGAGATCTTCCGGCTTGGTTCCAGGCGCGTGCCACGTCTTCCCGCCGTCGTCCGAGCGCTGAATGACTTGCCCGAACCAACTGCTGGTCTGTGACGCGTAGAGCCGGTTCGGGTCCACGGGAGATCCCTTGAGGTGGTAGAGCTCCCAACCGGCGAAATGCGGCCCGCTCACGTCCCAGTGTTTGCGTGTGCCATCCGCTGTCAGGATGAACGCGCCTTTTTTTGTTCCTACCAAGACTCGAATGCCATTCATCGTCGAGCTCCTTTCCCTACGATCTGCTTTTGGCTGCCAGCCATCGGCCGTTGGCTATTCGTCATCAGCCATTTCATCAACTGGTCGTCGGGCGGCGGCGAAATCGACATCGCAATCCGTCCGTTGGTCTTGAGCGAGCCGGCCAGAGAACCAAAATAAACCACCCGCTGGTAGGCCAGCTCCGCACAGCCGACGAGCGATAGGGCCGCGATCAGCGCCGCTCCTGCCTTGGCCGTAGATCTCCTCATGACGTTTCTCAGTTTGCATCACGACGGTTGCCGACCGCTTACTGTTTGCGGGTGTAGGTGATTTCCATCATTTTCATCTCTTTGCCGGAGTCTTTGCCATGGCCATGCGACCCATACATCTCAAAAATCTGGGTGTTGCTGTCGACGAGCTTCCAGATGGCGCGGTGATGCATCTGTCCTCCGCCCGGCTCCGGATGTGACCCTCGAAGGGTGATGGTCTTCCCGTCAGGGCTGCCCGTGCCTTCCATCATGAAAATCCCGGTGCCCATGGAATCCATCCAAGCGGTGACGTACTTCTTTTTCATGTTGTCGTATGCGTCGATGCCGATACCCGCGAATGGTTGTCCCATCATCTGACCGGTAAATTCCTGGTACAAAAAGCGCCCGTCCAACAACATTTTCATTTCCGCCGTGCCCTCGGATTCCGCCGGAGGCTTGCCGGGTTCCATCCACTCTTTGGTTTTGGTGGTCCAACTGCCGGCCAGGGTGGCGAACAGTTTGTGCGGTTCGCCAGGCGTCGCCAACTGCTTCCAGACCTCCATCATCGCCTGGGGATCCATCGGCTTCTCAGGCTTCTTCTCCTTCGCCAAAACCGGGGCAACAGTCAGGATGATGCACAGTGTGGTCACTGCCAAATATCGCATCTGCATGGTGGCCTCCTTTGATGGTGAGTGATGAGTGTAATCGAATCGTGTGATGTTGTCCTGCCTGTTACCTGCGTAAGGGAATGAGTGCGTGCGCTCCTTCTGCTCGTGCGACGGGCTCGGTACACTCACAGCTTCCCGGAGTCAGCGGTTCGCCCACGATGCGACTCGGTGAGCGCGCGGATCTAAAATCGTTCCAGTCTGGGCTCATGTCACACATATCGTGTGGTGGCGGCCCATCAACGGGCGCAGCGGCGCGTGCACCAAGTGCGCAAGCCGCGGGAACTCGCCCCGTCCAGCCCCGCTTGTGGGAGGCAGGCGTGCGGTTTGCTCGCTCAGCGCTGGTCGCCCCGTTCTTGAAAGCAATCAACCTTGTCGCACAGCTTCAATCACCGCGATGTCGATTTTTGTCATATCCATCATCGCATCGAAGGCGCGCCTGGCGGCGGCAGGATCGGAGTCGGTGATCGCCTTGGTCAGCGCCACCGGAGTGATCTGCCATGACACGCCCCATTTGTCCTTGCACCAGCCGCAGGCGCTTTCTTGGCCGCCGTTATTGACGATGGCGTTCCAGTAGCGATCGGTTTCGGCTTGGTCGGCGGTTGCGACTTGGAATGAAAAAGCTTCATTGTGCTTGAACGCAGGTCCGCCATTGAGGCCGATGCAGGGAATGCCCATGACGATGAACTCGACGAGCAACACGTCGCCTTTCTTCCCGGAGGGAAAGTCCCCCGGCGCGCGGTGGATCGCGCCAACGGCGGAATCGGGAAAAGTTTTGGCGTAAAACCGCGCCGCCTCCTCGGCATCGCCGTTGTACCAGAGACAAACTGTGTTCTTCGCAGGTTGTTTCGTCATGTCACTTCTCAATCGTGATTGATTTTGTCGTCATATCGTTGTTGGTCTTTGTGGTCACTGTTTATTTTTTGAGAACCTCCACCGTGATCAGCGGCCACCGAACGCCGAGCCCTTTCCCGGTTCCCAGGAATGACTTCATGCTGGAAAGTACGCGCGGCCGGCCCAATATTGACGGGCGAGTTTGGGTTTGGTGATGGCAGTCCACAGTCTGCTCGCCTTTTATCAATCAGGTTCGCGGTAGCCCTGAACTGGGTCTCTATGAATTAGTCGAACCAGTAGGCCTCAAATCGACAGCGTCGCGCAAGCCGATTCACTCCTGCTGTCGTCAATGGCGATAACAAATTTCCAACCGATTGCCGCTGGGATCTTCAAAGAAGACGGCGTAATAGATCGCTTCCTCCGGTTGAGGAATTTCATGCGAGGGGCCTTCGACGTTTCGGGCACCGGCCTGGACGGCGGCCGCCGCGAGACGGTCGACCTCCTGGATACTCTCTGCCCAAAACGCAATGCGGCACTCGTTCGCCGCATGGGTCGGAGACTCCGTGACGCCAAAAAATTCCATTGAACCATCCGAGCCTGGTGCTTCGAACTGGAGCCACTCTTCTATCGTCATATCCTGTGTGAATCCGAGCGCCGGGAGGAGCGCCCGATAAAAGGGCCGAGCTTCGGCTAGGCTGTGCACCCGAAGGTCCACGTGATCGAATCGACGCGGCATGGTTACGCTGTGGGTTGGATGGCGTTACTCCTTCCGGATGCTCACGCTTCCTGAGCAGTCGCGCTATTCTCTCGGCAAGCCCGTAATCTCTCGGAGCGGCCGGACTTCCACCGACCCAATGCGTGCGCCCGGCACGAGACCGGCGATGCGAATCGCGTCGTCACGATCCTTGGCATCGATCAGAAAGTAGCCGGCCAGTTGCTCATGGGTTTCGATGAAGGGCCCATCGGTGACGGTGGGTTTGCCGTCACGCACGCGCACGATCGCCCCGGTCGCGGCCGGTTGCAACGGCGATGCATGGACATACTGTCCCTTGCCGTTGAGTCGGTGGCAGAGCTGGATCGACTCCGCCAGCAACTGCGCACGAGTGGCCGCGCTCATCTTGGCAAAGGCTTCTTCATCGTGGTGAACCAGCAGCAGGTATTTCATATGAAACCTCGTGAAGGTCTCGGATAAGCTGTGAGCTATCAGACGTCAGCTGTCAGCGACCTCATAAGATAGTCGTCGCCGGCAGGCAAAATCGACAGGAGCGTCCGCCTCATCTCACGGGAATTGACTCGTTCCCGTAAGAGAGCGATATTCCATGCTTCTACGAACGGCTGGGCTTTCGGTTCGTCGAACGGCGCCGGTTCGGCCTGGGTGACTGCTGCGTCTACCGCCTAGATCGAAAGGAGAACACTATGAAGGTGATCGAGATCGCATTCACGTGCTATCCGGTTACGGACCTGCGGCGGGCTCGCCGGTTTTATGAAGAGGTGTTGGGTCTGAAGCAGTCGCGGTTCTTCGGCACGGAGGACGCTGGCTTCGTCGAATATGATATCGGTTCCGGTACGCTCGCCATCGGCAACGGCGCGCCGGAGTGGAAGCCCTCGCCGGGCGGCGGCTCGGCCGGACTCGAAGTGGAGGATTTCGACGGGGCGATCAAGCAACTCAAAGCGAGCGGCTGTCGCTTTCACCTGGAGCCGATGGAGACCCCGGTTTGCCATATGGCCGTGGTAGCCGACCCGGACGGCAATTCGGTGACGATTCATCGCAGGAAAGCGGGATGAACGTCCACCACCCCGGAGGCCATAGACATGGTCAGCATTGATCCACAGGGAGGACGATCATGCCCGCTTTACAGGTCTACGCTGGAAGCACCCTCTCGGCTGACCCGCTAGTCCGCCAGCTCCCTCAACCGCCGCTCCAGAAACCGCCGTTCCGGCTCTTGTTTCGTGAGGGTGAGGGCGCGCTCATAGGACGATCTCGCTTCCGAGTTTCTGCCCAGTCGTCGGCAGAGATCCGCGCGGGCGGAATGGAGCAGGTGATAGTCCGCAAGCTCGCCGCCTGCCAGGATACGGTCGATCAGTTCCAGCCCCGCCGCCGGCCCGTCGCGCATCGCGACCGCCACGGCGCGGTTCAATTCGACGATCGGGGACGGCTCCACCCGCATGAGAAGATCGTACAGGGCGACGATCTGCGCCCAATCGGTCTCGGTGGTGCTCGCGGCTTCCGCATGGACGGCGGCGATCGCCGCTTGCAACGTGTAGGGGCCGAACCGCCGCGACGACAGCGCCTGCTCCACCAGCACGATGCCTTCTCTGATGTGGTCGCGATTCCACCGCGCGCGGTCCTGCCGTTCCAAGAGAACGAGATCGCCGGTCTCCGACGTCCGCGCGGCGCGCCGGGATTCATGGAGCAGCATGAGAGCCACCAAACCCATGACCTCCGGCTCCGGCAACAGCTCCAACAGCAGGCGTCCTAACCGGATGGCTTCGCCCGACAGGTCGGCCCGCGTGAGGAACGGCCCGGACGAGGCGGAGTAGCCTTCGTTGAAGACGAGATAGATCACGTGGAGCACGGCGTCCAACCGCTCCCGCAATTCCGACGGCGGCGGCACTTCGTAGGGAATGCGCGCGTCGCGGATTTTCGCCTTGGCCCGTACGATGCGCTGGGCCAGGGTGGACGGGGCGGACAGAAACGCCCGGGCGATTTCCTCGGTCGTGAGGCCGCAGACTTCCCGGAGCGTCAGGGCGATTTGCGCCTCCGGTTTGAGCGACGGATGGCAACAGGTAAAGATCAACCGCAGGCGGTCGTCGTCGATGTGCTCGTCCGTCTGCTCCAGCGGATCGCTGGTGGTCGTCTCGATGTGTGTGGCGAGCTCCTGGAGCGAGGCGTCGTAGCGGGCCCGCCGTCTCATGCCGTCGATCGCCTTGAAGCGGCCGGCGGAGACGAGCCATGCTCGGGGATTGGCCGGCACCCCGTCACGCCCCCATTGCTCGACCGCCGCGGTAAAGGCCTCGTGAAGCGCTTCTTCGGCGGCGTCAAAATCGCCCAGCAATCGAATCAACGTGGCGAGGACGTGGCGCGATTCGGCGCGGTAGACGTCTTCCACCATCTGACGTGCGCGGTCGGTCGTCCCTTCGTCCACGGCCATCTCCCCATCACGCCTCCACCGTGACCTCGGTCGTCACCGAGTTCGCGATGAAACATTCGGCATGGGCCCGCTCATGCAGCTCCTTGAGCTGCTCCGGCGTCGGCGGCGTGGGCCCGCCGAACACCACGTGAGGACGCAGCACCACGCGGGTGATTGCGAGTTTGCCCTTCTGGTTCTTTTCCAGAACGCCCACGGCGCGATCTTCGTAGCGATCCACGACGAATCGTCTCTTGGCCGCCACCGCCAGGAAGGTCAGCATGTGACAGCTCGACAAGGCGGCCACGAGGGCTTCCTCTGGATTCACATGGGCGGGATTGCCCCGATAGGCCGGCGCAGCCGACGCCGCCACGCGCGTTCCGCCTTCGAAGGTCAGTACGTGATCCCGGTTATAGGACTCATACGTGAACGTCTCCGATTCCCGCTTCCATTCGAGCGCGATCTTGTGCTCCGACATACGTCGTCCTTTCTGTAGGGGCGCAGCGGTCCGTGAATGGGAAGGAAAATAACGGCCGGGGCTCGGGTTCGTCAACGAGCGCTGAGCGGGCTGGCATTTCTCCACGCCTCCGGCTACGCTCACCCGGCCACGCCATGGCCCAGGACGTCGGCGGGAGCATCGGACGCATGAGCGAATCCGGCGAAGGACCGAGAATCGTCGCGCGGTATCAGCTGACCGGCCGGGAAGCAGAGGCCCGCGCCGCCGCCGACCGCGTCTGCTTCGACCAAACGGTCGAGGCCGCCGAAGAGAGCCTTCCCCCCGGTCTGCGGGCGGAGGTCGTGGGCCGGATCGAAGCCTTTCGCCTCCTGTCACCCGCCCGCTACGAAGCCGCGATCAGCTATCCCGGTCGCCTGCTCGGCGGCCGCTGCGCCGGGCTCCTGAATCTCCTGTTCGGCACGAGCAGCCTGCGCGCCGGCGTCCGCTTGCTGTCGTTCGAGCTCCCCGATGAATTGCTGTTGAGATGGCGCGGACCGCGGCTCGGCATCCGAGGACTCCGGGACGCGACCGGCGTGCATGACCGGCCGCTGGTCTGTGCGGTGCTGAAGCCGCTCGGCCGGTCGCCGCGGGATCTGGCGGAGCTGGCCGCGCAGTTCACCCGTGGCGGCGTGGATCTGATCAAGGACGATCAAGGTTTAATGGACCAGTCGTTCTGTCCCTTCGACGAACGGATCGCGCGGTGCGCGGAAGCCGTGGCGCAAGGAGCCGCGGAGCGCGGGCGGCCCTGCCTCTATTTCCCGCATGTGAGCGGTGAACCGGAAGAGATGCGGCGGCGCGCGCGACGGGCCGTGGTGGCCGGCGCCGGCGGCCTGCTCGTGGCTCCCGGCCTGACCGGATTCGGTGCGCTCCAGGAGCTGGCCGACGACGAGGCGTGCGCCTTGCCCATCGCCAGTCATCCTTCACTGCTCGGCACATACGGGGTCGATCCGGACAGCGGGGTCGCGCCCGCCGTCCTGTACGGCCGGCTGCCTCGGCTCGCCGGCGCCGACATCTCGATCTATCCCACTTTTGGAACGGGCTACGCGATGACGAGGTCGGACTGTACGGCCGTCGCGGAAGCTTGCCGCGCGCCGTGGCGCCAGATCACAGCGACACTGCCGACCGCCGCCGGCCGGATCGCGGTGGAGCACGTGGCGGAATTGGGAGCGCTGTACGGACGGGACGTGCTGTTCATACTCGGGAGCCGTATCCAACAGGATCCGGCCGGCGTGGCCGCCGCCACAGGGCGATTCGTCCGCGAAATCGAACGGGCGGTCGGCTGATCGATCCGCCGGCGGGAGCCGGCTCAGTCCGCGCAGCCGAGCTCTTTCATCGGCCGCACTTCGACGCTCCCGATGCGGGCGGCCGGAAAACTCGACGCGATGCGGATCGCGTCGTTCAGGTCCCGCACGTCGAGCATCAAAAACCCGCCCAATTGTTCCTTCGTTTCGGCAAAGGGCCCGTCGGTGACCGAGGCCTTTCCGTTCCGGACCCGCACGGTCGTGGCGGTGTCCACCGGATGGAGCGGCGAGGCGGCGAGGAGTTGGCCGGCCTTCTGCAGCTTGTCGCAGTAGGCCATCGATTCGTCCGACAGGGCCTGCCGTTCGTCCTTCGGGATCGCGTTCAACACCGCTTCTTCGACATACACCAGACAAAGATATTTCATGACGGCTCCTTTTCCCGGCCCTCCGGCCGACGATGTGGTCATAGGATAGTCGTCGGGAGGCCCCAAAATCGACAGAACGTCGGCCCCCTTGCAACCGATTCGGCCTCCGTCCCATACTCGATTCCGCGATGTCCTCCTCGTCCGGCGAATCTCCTCTTCCACTTCACGGCCTTGAAGCCGATGCAGCGTTGCGTGCGATCCTCGAAGGCACGGCCACCGAAACGGGGCACGGGTTTTTTGCCGCGCTCGTGCAGAACCTGGCCAAAGCCTTGGGCACGCACGGCGCCTGGGTCACCGAATATTTTCCGGAGACCCGCCGGCTGCGCGCCTTGGCGTTCTGGATGGACGGCGGGTGGGTCAAGGACTATGAGGTCGATATCGCCGGCACGCCCTGCGAACGCGTGATCGACACGGCGCAACTGGTGCATTTCCCGGACCGGATTTTGGAGATCTATCCGCACGAAGAGGAACTGCGGCAAGCCGGTGCCGTCAGCTACATGGGTGTGCCTCTGCTGAACACGGACGGGACGATTCTCGGCCACATGGCGGTGATCGACCGGCGGCCGATTCCCGAAGAGCCGCGGGTCCATGCGATCTTTCGGATCTTCGCGGCGCGGGCGGCCGCGGAACTGCAACGGCTGCGGGCGGAAGCCGAGGTCCGGGCGCGTGAAGAAAAAGTCCGGCGGCTGCTCGGCAGCGCGATGGACGCCATCATCGAGTTGGACGATCACTTCCGCATCAGCAGCGTCAATCCGGCTGCGGAGAAGGTCTTTCAATGCCGATCGGACAGGATGATCGGGGAGGATTTTCGCCGCTTCATCGATCAGGAGGACGCCCGGCGGTTGGCGGGTCTCATCGCCGATCTGGATCGCCGGCCGCCCGGCCGGCAATTCTGTTGGGTGAGCGGAGGCCTGACCGCCCGCTGTCCGGAAGGATCGTCCTTTCCCGCCGAAGCCACCCTCTCGCGCTTCGAGGTGCGCCGGCAGAAATTCACCACGCTGATTCTCCGCAACGTCCGCGACCGGATCGAGGCCGAGCAGAAGATTCAGTCCCTGCAGACGGAGCGGGAGATTCTCCGTGAAGAGCTGGACGCGCTCCAGCGAGACGGCGCGCTCATCGGCGAGAGCCCGGCGCTCACGCAGGTGTTGCGGGACATCGCGCAAGTCGCGCCGACCGATGCCACCGTCTTGATCGCGGGAGAAACCGGCACGGGCAAGGAGCTGGTGGCCCGCGCCGTCCATGCCGCGAGCGCGAGGCGCGAACGGCCCTTGATCACCGTCAACTGCGCGGCGATTCCCGCCACGCTCATCGAAAGCGAGCTCTTCGGCCATGAGCCCGGCGCCTTCACCGGCGCCACCAAAAGACGCGAAGGCCGGTTTGCCCTCGCCGACAAAGGGACGATCTTCCTGGATGAAATCGGCGAGCTGCCGCTCGACTTGCAGCCGAAGCTGCTGCGCGTCTTGCAGGAAGGCGAGTTCGATCCGGTCGGCGGCTCGGCCACCAAGAAGGTCAACGTGCGCGTGTTGGCCGCCACCAACCGCGATCTCGCCAAGGCCGTCAAGGACGGGCGGTTCCGGGAGGATTTGTTCTATCGGCTGAACGTCTTCCCCCTCCGCCTTCCGCCCCTCCGCGAACGGGGCGACGACATCGTTCGCCTCGCCGCCGCCTTCGCCCAGCGGTTTGCCGCCAAAATCGGGCGTCCGCTCGCTCCGTTGACCGCCGATTGCGCCCGTCGGCTCAAAGCCTACGGCTGGCCCGGCAACGTGCGTGAGCTGCAGAACGTGATCGAGCGCGCCGTGATCACCGCCGCCGACGGGAAACTCAACTTGGATCGCGCCCTGCCGGAAGCTGCCGCTCCGCCGCCGATGCCGGCCGCCATGCAGGAACCGTCGGCAGGAGGCATCCGCACCGCCAAGGAGTTCGAAGAGCTGGAGCGCGCCAACATCCTGCGTGCCCTCGCCACGACCAACTGGAAGGTATCCGGCGAGGGTGGCGCCGCGCGACTGCTCGGCATGAATCCTTCCACCCTTTCCTCCCGCATGAAGGCCCTGAAGATTCACAAGCCCTCCTGACCGTCGCTGACCGCAACCGTTCCTTGCGAACATTCATGATCGCGCTCGTGAGTTTTCATGAATCACGAGATCTCACGAGCCCCCGCTTCCCGCCTCAGCATCTAACTCGTTGAATTGTCGCTCGTGCCGCTGCGTCGTGATCTGGCACTGATGCTGCTGTAGGGCATGGCATCGGTTCAACAGCGAAAGGAACGAGGCCATGAAACGGATGCAGGATCTCGGCTGGTGGTACTGGCTCGCGACGGTCAGCCTCCTCGGCGGCGGGTTGTTCGGCTGGCCCTGGGGCCTCTGCCTCGCGATGGCGCTCACGATCGTCCAGATCGGCCACGTGTTCTGGATCACCGGCGACGTCACCGCCTTCGCGCTCCAGGTCAGGGCGGCGTATCTGGCCATGCTCGTGGCCGGGCTGTGGGGGCCGTTGAAATGGCTCCACTGGATGCAGCTGATCGGGACGATCGCCCGGGTGGCGGCGGGCTACTGTTTTCTCGCGCGGAGTCTCTCGCTCGCCCCGTGGAACCGGCGGTACCCGCTGTCGTGGGACTTGGTGAAGCGCACCTACTTCGCGGCCGCGGCGGCCGTGCCGCCGTGCGGGGCCGTGTTCCGCCGGATGTCGCTGGAGCGGGTGTGATCATGCAATGGGACTGGTTCTGCCGGAATGCCGACCGGCTCTTGTTTCGGCAACTCACTCATCACCGTGATGGAGAAGGAGGAACTGTCATGTCACAAGCCACGATCAACACAGTCGTCAACGGCGTCGATGTGGAGCGGATGGGCGCCACCGTACAGGCGGTCCAGCAAAATCCCACCCTGGCCGCATTTCAATTCCGCGCGGCGAATCGCTGGATCACCGGCGGCCACAATCGCTCGACGATCCAAAGCTTTTACGGCGCGGGGCAGGAAGACACGGTCCGCACGCAGCCGTTCGTCCTGGACGCCGACGAGCCGCCGGTCCTGCTCGGCGAGGATCATGGAGCGAATCCGGTCGAATACGTGCTCCATGCCTTGGCCGCCTGTTTGACCACGTCGCTGGTCTATCACGCCGCGGCGCGCGGCATTCGCATCGAGTCCGTGGAGTCGCGGCTGGAAGGGGATCTCGATCTGCGGGGCTTTCTCGGGCTGTCCGATACCGTCCGGCGCGGCTACCGGCAAATCCGTGTCCACTTCGCGATCAAGTCGGATGCGCCCGCGGAGCAACTGAAAGAGTTGACCACGTTCTCGCCGGTCCACGACATCGTGTCCAATCCGGTGCCCGTGCAGATTACGATCGAGTCGCGGTAATCGGTTCGGCCCGGGCACCCATGGGGATGCCCGGGCTGCTTCCATTCAGAGAGCGGCGCACCGGTGTGGGCGGGGTGGCGAGGTCAGGCGTGGATGTCCTGTCGTTGCCGCTGTGTGACCACCCGGCGGATCGTATCGCAGACCAGATTGAAGGCCGTGCCCTTCGACAGATAGGCCGCCGCGCCCGCCTCGTACATCAGCTGCTCCAGCTTCGGATCTTCGTGCATCGAGAGGCCGATGATCGCGACGTCGGGCCTGAGTTGAGTGATCTGCCGCGTGGCGTCGATGCCGTTGAGCCGCGGCATGTTGATGTCCATGAGCACGACGTCGGGGCGCAGGCTGCCCGCCAATTCCACCGCCATTTCGCCGTCGACCGCCTCGGCCACGACCTCGTAATCCTTCTCGCTCTCGATCATGCTGCGTAGCCCCTGCCGCATGATTTGGTGATCGTCCACGAGCAGCACCCGGATGCGGGCCGCCGAGCGGTCCGGCGGTGAGGCGGCCGCCGGCTCGCCGGCCAGGCCGCTGTCCGGTGCAACGGCGTGCTCGACCCGGTCCACCGTGCGGAGCGGCAAGAGAATCGTCACCCGGGCTCCGCCGCCCGGCACGGACGCGGCGCGCATGAAGCCGCCGGCGACGGCGAGTTGTTCCCGCAAATTGAAGAGCCCGAACCCTCCGTCCTGGGTGGGAGACGTCCGGCTGCCCGCGCGGAATCCCATGCCCCGATCGCGCACCTGCATGGCCACGTACCGGCCGAGCCGGCGGATCCGGACCGTCGCGGACGTCGTGCCCGAATGTTTCAGCACGTTGAAGAGCAGCTCATGTAAGGACTGATGGGCGATGCGCAACGCGTCGGGATCCAGCGGCTTGGGCCTCCGGTCGTCGGTCACCGTGACCGTAAGGCCGTGTCGTTCGAGCTTGGCCGTGACCCACTGCACGGCCGCCGCCAGGTCGCCCTCGTTCCCCAAGGTGGGTGGGCGCAGATCGCTCATCAGCTCGCGCGTGTAACTCAGCGCTTCCTTGAGCAAGCCGGTGACGGACATCAGAGCCATCTGGAGGGCGGCCGGCGCCGTGCGCTGCAAGGCCGCCAGCTTCATATGGCACAGGGCCAAGGTCTGGGCGAGGTTGTCGTGCAGTTCGGTCGCCAGGCGCTGGCGCACCTGTTCTTCGATCTTCCGCAGTTGCGCCGCCAGGGATTGGAGCCGCGCCTGGTAGCTCAACAGAGCCTCCGTCCGCTGCTTGCGTTCCGCGATCGCCAGACAGGTGAACACGTAGCTCGTCCGGTTGCCCGCCTCTTCCAACGGAAAGGCCGAGCATTCCACATCCAACGGGGCGCCATCTTTTCGCCGAAAGACCTGCTCCGTGCCTGTCCCGCCGCGGCCGGTCTCCAACACACGCCTCACCAGACACGGCTCCGCAGGGCAACAGTGGGAATCTTCCGGTGGATGGAGGACCTCATGCAGCGGGCGATGCAGAAGCTCGTCCGCTTCGTACCCCAGCATGGCGGCGGCCGCCCGATTGATGAAGGTGCAGCGGCCGTCTTGGTCCAGCCCGAAGATCCCCTGGTCCGTCGTTTGGAGCAGGAGATGGTACTGCGCCTCGGCCGACGTAGCCTTCAGCCGTTCGGCTTGGGCCAAGTCGCATTCGCGACGGAGGCGTCGCTGCATCCAGATCAATAAATAGAAGATCGGCGACAGAATCGCCAGACCGATGGTCCCGATCCGGAGATGATAGGTCTGGATCGGGGCGATCAGCGCCTCGGTGGGCATGCGCACGAGCACGGTCCAATGAAAGGGGTCCGCCTGTCCCCATCCGCGCGTGAGGCTGTACCCGGTCATGACGCGGATGTGGCGCCGCAGATGGTCTTCTTCGATATAGCCCGGCTCCCCGCCTTTGCTCAACTCGAAGGAGGGCAGGTGCAGGGCGGCGATATTCATGCGCCCCTTGTGCAAGAGGTCCGAATCGATGTAGGCGATCCCGTCGTTGTCCAGCACTTGATATTCGATGTTGGCCAGCATGGAGTGACGGCCCTGCAAACTGCGGATCGTTTCCACGGCGATGGCTTCCAGGACCGGGATGGACACGCGGCTGGTGATCGCCCCTTGAAAGGACCCGTCCTGATCGTAGAGGGCCGCTGAAATGGCGATCGTATCCGGCGCGCCGTGCTCCGTGACAAACGCGTCGACCCCGCCCATGAACATGGCATCGGGTTTCACGGCCGCCCGCGCATGGATCTCCTCGAACCAGGTCGCGCGGCTCACGTCGGTCCCCTGCATCGTCGGCGGAGAGGCGGCCACGATGCGCCCCGATCGATCCGCTACGCCGAGCCAATGATAATTGCCATAGGTCTCCCGCATGCGGTCCAGATACGTCTGGACGAACTGGGGGTCGCCGTGAGAGGGGGACGATAAGATGCCGGCCATGATGCGCATGTCGGCATAACGCTCGAAGACCATCCGATCAAATTTGATGGCGATCTCCGAGGCGCCCAGTGCCAGCGCTTCGCCGGCCGTCTGGAGAAGGGCCCGTTCCACGTATCGCCAGCCGATGACCCAGGTAGCCACCGTCACCAGGGCGATCGCGGCAATGAGAAACGGCAAGCGGAGGTAGGCCCGCATCGGTGGATGAGAATCAGAGAGGTACCGCACGGCACGGAGGCTGTACGTGAAATGCGGCCCACTAGCAGCTAGGAAAACCCCTAGTTTCACGGCCGGGCCGGCGATCCTCGCCCGTCGCGCCTGCCGAAGAGCGGGTCAGCGCGGCGTGATGTCGGCTGTCATCACAGTGTAGAGAGTGCGGCTTGGTTACGGGGATCCGGGAAGAAGCGCGGTGCCCTTGCGGCTTTCGGGAGGACGTGAGGTCGGCGCGCCGCCGGCTCACATCCTCCCGCCGACTCCTATTTCACCGTGAATTCTGAGATCATGCCCTCGGCAAAATGCGGTTGGCCGGTCTTCTGATCGGGGAAGAAACACATCAAGGCATAACGGCCGGGCTCGAACGTCGCCGTAAAAAATGCCCGGCGGCCGCGGTCAAGGCCGACCAGCCCGCCGGCCAGGCGCCCGGGTGGAGGACCGGACGCGCCCGGCTCGAAGGACGCGATGAAGTCCTTGACGGAGGCGCCCGGCTCCAGTTTCACCACGACCACTTCATGCGGCTGCGTGCCGCCGTTGTTCACCTGGATGGTCTGTGTCCCCGCCGTGATCGGCTTGGACAGATCGAAATGAAAATCCCGCGGCGTCATGATCAGGTCGGGAATCGGTTCGGACGTCGACACCGTGCGCACGGGCACCACGGTGAACGGCTTGGTCATGCCCAGCATGACATGCGGCACGCCCTGTCTGTCGGGAATGATACACAGCACCATATAATGGCCGGCGTCCAGGTTCATGGTCGCCGAGGCTCGCTCCCCCGGCATCACCCCGTTCGGGCCTCCGGCGAAATTGACCCATCCCGGCCAGTGCACCGGGTCGGCCTTCATAGCCGACACGAAATCTTCCACCGTTTTCTCGGCGGCGAGCTTCACGATCTGGGCGTGGTGGACGTCCTGCCCGTGATTGACGATCTCGACCGTGGTCATCCCGGCCGGAATCCGATCCGGACCGGTGTACCCGTGATCGTGGGCGACAAACTGGACCGGAGCGCCGGCCTGCCGTGGCGCCGCCGCTCCCTGGCCGGCCTCGGCCGGATTCAGCATCGCGGATCCCACAACGGACAAGCCGATCAACATGGCAGACAATGACGCGCGTGACATAGGAACCTCCTTCCGTCTTCCACGGCCGGGTGAATCATGGATGCCTGCGGGCCGGTGCGGCCTTCACCGTCCGACAAGCGAACGCTAGCATGGGGGGCGGCGCGGCGGTTCCTAAGAATGTGCTATCGTGGCCTTAATTTTTTCTTAAACGGGCTCAGGATTGGACCGTTCCATGATTCCGCCGAGCATCGTCGAGCTGCTGCAAACCGGTGTGTCCGTCGTGGTCGGGACGAGGGATGCCGCCCTCATGCCGGAGTGCACCCGCGCCTGGGGCATTCAAGTCGGAAAGGACCGGGCATCCGTCACGATCTTTCTGACGGAAGCCATTTCGCAGCAGACGCTGCGCAATCTGAAGGACAACGGCCGGATCGCCGTCAGCTGTACCAGGCCGACGGACCACGTGGCTTGCCAAGTGAAGGGCATCGTTCGCAAGATACGGTCCGCCACCAAACGGGAAGCGGAACACAGCCGGGTGTGGCATCGGGAATTTGCGGGAGAACTGGTCGCCATCGGTGTACCGGCTGCCCTGTGCGAAGCCTGGATCACCGAGCCGGCCTTGGCCGTCGAAATCGACGTCACGGAGGTCTACCATCAGACCCCGGGTCCCGGAACCGGGGAGAGAGTGTAGCGATGGAACCGGCCTCGCCGCGCCTGGAAGATCTGTGGGCTTGTCTTCAAGGCATGGTCCCGGCCGCCCTCAGTACGTGCGCGGCGGACGGCACGCCGAACATCACCTTCATCAGTCAGGTGTATTACGTCGATCCGGCGCACGTCGCCATTTCGCATCAGTTTTTCAATAAGACGCACCGGAACGTGCGCGAGAATCCGTTGGCCTGCGCGATGATGTTGGACCCGCGCACGCTCCAGGGCTACCGGTTGGGCCTGCGGTTCGATCACTCCGAATCGTCCGGCTCCTTGTTCGAATCGATGTCGCTCCAGCTGCAGGCGATCGCGTCCCATGCCGGCATGGCGGATGTGTTCCGCCTGCGGGCGGCCGACGTCTACCGCGTGCTGCGCATCGAACGGATCGACGGCTTCACCCGCTTGTCCACGCCCCCGCCGTCGGAATTGCCATCGCGCCTCTTCGTGCCGGAAGATGTGGAGCGGCTGCGGCTCTGCGCCGAACGGCTGAATCGTGCGGAGTCCCTGAACGATCTGCTCGAAACGGCGCTTCAGCTGTTGGACGATGTGCTGCAATTCCGGTATGTCCTCATCCTGTTGGCCGACGAGCGCAACGGCAAGCTGTTCACGATCGCGAGTCGAGGCTACCCGGAGAACGGCGTGGGCTCGGAAGTCGGATTCGGCGAGGGGTTGATCGGCATGGTGGCCCGCTCGCGCCGGGCGTTGCGGCTGTCGGCGATCGACCACAGCCTCCGCTACGCCCGCGCCGCGCGGGAGCAGGCGCAGGCGGTCGCCGGCGCGGAAGCCGTCTGCCGCGAAATCCCGTTTCCTGGTCTCCCCGGCGCGGCGGCGCAGATCGCCGTTCCGCTCGTGACGCGGGGGCGGCTCGTGGGAGTCGTCGCGGTCGAAAGCACCGACCCGCTCGCGTTCATGCCGCGCGAGGACACGATGCTGACGATCGTCGCCGCGCAATTGGCGACCGGCATCGAACAGCTCGGCCGCGAGGCGGACGAGTCGGCGGCCTCGTCGCCGGCGCGCGCCGAATCCCGGCCGCCGGTCGCACGGCGCACCAGACGTTTTTGTTTCTATCGCCAGGACGACTGCGTCTTCGTCGACGGGGATTATTTGATCCGCAATGTCCCGGGCCGCATCCTGTGGCGCCTGCTCAGCGAGCACCGGGAGAAGGGCCGCGTCGAATTCACCAATCGCGAGCTGCGGATGGACGCCTGGATCGGCCTGCCCGAATACAAAGACAATCTGGAAAGCCGGTTGATCCTGCTGCGCAAACGGATGGAGCAGAAGTGCCCCGACGTCCGGCTGGTCGCCCGAGGGCGCGGGCGGTTCGCGCTGGAAGCGGACGCCGCGATCGAATTGTCGGAAAAGCCCGGCTAGCGCCGGACTCGCAGCTCAGAGCTTTTGGGTGATGCGCTCCGCGTAGCCCGTCAGTTCGACGTAGCCGTGCCCGGCCGCCGGCCGGCCTTGTTTCGTTCCGGAGGCCGCCGCGGCGCCTTCCCAATAGGTCACCTGCGTGCTGCGGGACGTTCTCAACTCCTGATCGGCCAAGAGGGGAACCACGTCCAACGACAGGTCCAGCGACGGAATCGAAATCCGCCATCGCGCGGGATACCGGGCTCGACTGTGTGGGCTGGTCCAGAAGTCGGTGGCCTCGATCGTGAACTCGTCCAACGCGAGGTGCCGCGTCCGACCGTCCGGGCCCACGACGGTGCCGCTCGACACGGGATCGGACGAGCCGTCGCTGCGCCGCAAGCGGTAGAGCATCAGCTCGCTGTGATCGTTCAGTTGGATGCTGAACCAATCCCACCCCACCATCTCGGCCGCCAGATCGGCCGAGCCGAACTCATGGTCCATCCAACTGATGCCGGTCACGTCGAAGCGCTCCTGTCCCACCGTCAGCGTGCCGCTGCTGCGTAACCGGGTGAAGGAATAATAATGGGACGCCTGTCCCGGTGCCGGGCCTTTTCGGCTGACGCCGCGCTCGCCGTGGATCACGGGCGGCTTGTCCGGCTCAAGTGCGAGCGAGAGGGTCAGATCGCCGTCGCGAGCAAAAAGGGAATGGGACACGGCGCCGTCCGACGCGGTGGCGTGCCAGTCGTCGATCCAGACATGCAACCGGCCCTCGTCGGCACCCGCTTTTCCCAACCCGGCCCGGCTGAGTTTTTCGGAGAAGTGAAACCGCCGGCCGGTGACGTCGGTGACGGCAAAGTGCGCCAGGTACAGTTGTGTGACCGACCACCGCGACGGCAGCGTTTTGACGTCCTCCGGCGCGATGGCGCGCCGAAAAAACGTCAACTCGAAGCCGAAGGCCCGGCCGCCCGCGGTGTGGAGATGGCCCGTGTAGTACCACCATTCGGTGCGAAACGTCGGATGCGCGCCATGGTCCTTGGGAAAGGAGAACTGATAGCCCGCCACGGCCGGTTGAAAAGAGGCGGTCGATGAGCCGGCGTGAAGCGGCGCCCAGCTGACGAGCAGTATCGAACCGGCCAGCACGGAGGTCCATGAGCGGCTCACTGCCCGGGACCCGCTTCCGAAGGCGGGAAACGATCGAAGCTGTCGGATCGCGGCGCGCCGCATCGCGGATTCTTTATAGCACGCGCCTCGTGGATGCACAAATCGCCAGTCGTGAAGCGGTGTTTCGGCGTTTGTGACGACTGCCTCAGATTCGGGCGCGGCGTTGACAATTTTCACGAGTCTCGGCTATCGTGAGCCCATGCACATCGACCACAACCGAGAACCATCGAGTCGTCCTCTGTCTTCCGAGAAAGCCGAGCCGTTTCCCATTCCGGAGCGGCTGCCCGTGTTCCCGCTGCCCAACGTGGTGTTTTTTCCGAAGACCTATTTGCCGCTCCATATTTTCGAGCCGCGCTATCGCCGCATGGTGGCCGATGCCACGGCCGGGGGACAATGCATCGCGATGGCCCTGCTCAAGGAAGGATGGGAGACGGATTACTACGGCAACCCGCCGATCTATCCCGTGGCCTGCGTCGGCCGACTGGTGAGCGTGCAGCCTTTGCCGGACGGCCGATCGAACATTCTGCTCCAGGGACTCGAACGGTGCGACATCACGGAAGAGCACTTCGACAAGCCCTACCGGCAAGCCTCCGTCCTCACGAAGCCGCAGGCGGCCGAGCCGGAGCTGGACCGCGCCGTGCGGCGCCGTCTGGTGGAGGCGCTGGCCGAATACCTGCAAACCCGCGAGGACAGCACGGCCTGGCAGGGTTTTTTCCGCGATGAAGTCCGCGACGAGGTGCTGATCAACACCCTCTCCACCTACTTGGATTGCACGCCGCTCGAAAAGCAATTTCTCCTGGAAGCCGACGGTCTTCACCAGCGGGCGCGCCGCCTGAACGATCTGATCCAATTCATGCTGCACGATCATCACGGCGCGAAAGGCTGGGAGTAGTAATGGACCGCGCGATCGCCATCGAGGTCAGTCATCTGTCCAAATCCTACGACGGCCACACTGCCGTCGACGATCTCTCGTTCCAGGTCTACGCCGGCGAGATCTTCGGGTTGCTCGGTCCGAACGGCGCCGGCAAGAGCACGACCCTCCGAACGCTGATCACCCTCCTGCACCCGACCTCCGGCTCGGCCACCGTGCTTGGGCATGACACGGTCCGCGAGGCCGACCGGGTTCGCCAGATGATCGGCTACGTGCCGCAGGAGCGCGCGATCGACCGGTTTCTGACGGGGCGGGAACATCTGGAGCTGCTCGGCGCGCTGTACCATTTATCCAAAGACGACGCGCGAAAACGGATCGGCGAGTTATTGAAGCTGGTGGAGCTTGAGGCCCACGCCGACCGGCCGGCCAAGACCTATTCAGGCGGCATGAAGCGCAAGCTCGACATCGCCTGCGGCCTGCTGCCGGATCCGAAAATCCTCTTTCTCGACGAACCGACGTTAGGGCTCGACGTCCAAAGCCGGCTGCGGATTTGGGACTATGTCCGGATGTTGAAAGCGCGCGGCATGACGGTGGTGATGACGACGAACTACTTGGACGAGGCGGACCAGCTCTGCGATCGGTTGGCGATCATCGACGGCGGGAAGATCAAAACGCTCGGGGCGCCGGCAGAATTGAAGATTGCCCTCGGGGGCGACATCGTCTCGCTCACGATCAAAGAAACCGGCCGGATTCCGGCTTTAGCGGCGGCAGTCACGAATCAGCCGGCCATCCGCACCGTGAAGACGACGGCGAACGGCCTGGATATCCGTGTGGACTCGGCCGAGAAAGCGATCCCGGCGATTTTGGACGCGGCGAACCGGCTGGATTGCCGGCTGGACTTTATCGACTATCACCGGCCTCGATTGGACGACGTGTTCATCGCCCATACCGGACGGTCCATCAAAGACGACGTGCCGGCAAAGGAGGGGTAGACGTGATGCGTGAAACGTCATGCGAGAGGCCGTGGTCTATCCGCGGCTTGCGCTTCACGCTTCACGTGTCACGCTTCACGCTATGAAGGACTATTGGCAGGAAATATCGGCTTTGACGATGCGGTGGGTGCGGCGGTTGAGCCGCGAGAAGTTCAGCATGCTGTTCACGCTGGTCCAGCCGATGCTGTTCTGGTTGATCTTTTTCGGGAACCTGTTCCAGCGGGCGGCGGATACGCAGGTCACGCAGGCGCCGAACTACATCAGCTTCCTGGCGGCCGGGGTGGTCGTCATGACGGTGCTGAACAACGGCCTGGCCGGCGGCGTCGATCTGCTCTTCGACAAGGAGAACGGCTTTCTCGAGCGGCTCATGTCCACCCCGATCCACCGCAGCTCGGTCATTCTCAGCCGCTTCCTCTTCGTGATGACGATCACGTCGCTGCAAGTGCTAGTGATCCTCGGCGTCGCGTTCCTGTTCGGCGTCCGGCCGGCCACGGGGCTGCTGGGGGTGGCGACCATCTTGGTCATCGGCATGCTCTTCGGCGTCGGGCTCACCGCGATCTCGATGGCCATGGCGTTTTCCGTGAAGAGCCACGGCGACTTTTTCTCCGTGCTCGGGTTCCTCTCGCTGCCGATGATTTTCCTGAGCTCGGCGCTGGTTCCCTTGGCCGCGATGCCGGGCTGGATGAGCGTTCTGGCTCAGTTCAATCCGATGACCTGGGCCATCGATGCCGTGCGGCCGTTGATCTTGTCCGGCTGGAGCGAGGCCCTGCCGCACGTCGGCATGGTGCTCGTCGTACTGGTGATCTTCGATGCGCTGTGTCTCTACGGCGGCGCCAAGGCGTTCCGCCGGGCGATGGGATGATGCGGAGCGGGACGATGATCATTCCTGAAAGCCAGATTCGCGCCTTGATCAGGCTCCTGTCCGACGAGGACGACCGGATCGTGCAGACCATCAGCGGCAAGCTGATCGACATCGGCCCGTCCGCCGTCCCCCTTTTGCAGGAAGCCGAGATCGAACAGCCCGAGATGGCGGACCGGATCGCCTCCATCCTCGAAGAAATCCGCGGCGGCAAGTTGGAGGAGGAGCTGGCGGAACAGGCCCGGCGGTCCGACGATGCGATGAGCCTGGAAGCCGGCGCCTTCATCATCGCGCGCTATGCCTATCCGACGCTCGACGTGGCCCGGTACCGCAGCCTGCTCGATACGATGGCGCGGGAAGTGCGCGACCGCATCGGGTCCCGTGCCTCGGGAGAGGAGACGGTCAACGCCCTGAACCGGTACGTCTTCACCGAGCAAGGCTTCAGGGGCAACACCAAGAACTACTACGAGATCGAAAACAGCTATATCAATTGCGTGATGGACCGGCGGGTCGGCATTCCGATCAGCCTCTCGGTCGTCTACCTGTTGATCGGCCATCGGCTGGCGCTGCCCCTGTTCGGTATCGGCATGCCCGGCCACTTCCTCGTCAAGTACGAGTCCGACCGCTATAAAATCTTCATCGATTGTTTCAACGGCGGCGCGCTGCTCACGGAAAAGAATTGCGCCCGATTCCTGACGGAGGCGGGCTACGGGTTCGATGAAAAATATCTCGCCAAGAGTCCCACCAGAGCCATCCTCTCCCGCATGCTCAAGAATCTGCTGGCCATCTATGCCAAGATGGACGAGCCGGTGAAGACCGCCCGGTTGACGAAGTTCATCGAGATCCTCGGCGGAGAGCCGCGGGAAGAAGGCTTGTAAGGCGCCTCCGTTCGTGGTGAGCCCGTCGAACCATGCACAGTTTGTTGTGACACCTCGGGGTATGCCCTTCGACAAGCTTCCTTCGACAAGCTCAGGGCAGGCAGGGCACGTCTTTCATAGGCGGATGGTCATCAAGTCGCTCGCTTTCGTGATTCTGCCGCCGAACTCCTCCGCCGCCTGCGCCGTGACGTCATACCGCTCCGCCAGCGGATAAAAATGGGAGAGAATCAACCGCGTGGCGGCCGCCTCGCGCGCCACTTGCCCGCATTGCCCGGCGTGGAGATGGACGGGTCCCGGCCGATTGGCGGGGTAGGAACAGTCCAGAATCGCCGCATCGGCGTCGCCGCAGAGCCGCACGAGATTTTCGCAATATTCCGAATCGCCGGAGTAGGCCACCGCCTTCCCCCCATATTCCACGCGATAGCCGAGACAGTGCAGATCGGGACTGTGCGTGACCGTGCGCGGCCGGATGGTGGTGTCGCCGATTTTGAAAGGCCGGTCCGAGACCTCTTTGAACCGGACGGCGAACCGGGGTTCCGTAAATCCCGGCAAGGTCTCGAAGAGCGTGCGAAACAGCCGCTCCGTGCCGTGAGGGCCGATCACGGTGAGCGGGCCGCGCGTGCCGCCCTGATATTTCGTGACGATCTGCGCGTCGAAGAAGAACGTCAGGAAATCCGAACAGTGATCGGCATGGAAATGGGAAAACAAGATGTGCGTGATCGCGTGGCGGTCGACACCGGTCTTGAGGAGATTCGTCAAGGTACGCGGCCCGAAGTCGAACAGCAGGGTCTGATCGGTCCGGACCAGGTAGCCGGCGGCGGCGCGGGTCGGATGGAGATTCGTGCCGGAGCCCAGGATCGTGACGCGCATCACGAGACCGCCTCATCCTTCTTAAAACTATCGCGGAGCCGCAGCAGCAGGGTGCGGGTCTGCTCGACTTCCTGCCGGCTGAGGGCGCGCTCGAAGAAGGGACGCAAAAAGGCGATGTGGGAGGCAAACGTGCGTTGGAACAGGGCATAGCCTTTGTCGGTGAGGCGGATCTTGGTGAAACGGCGGTCGCCCGCCACCGCGTCACGCCGGATCAGCCCCTTCTTCGCCAGCCGGTCCAGCACGCCGGTGAGTGTGCCCTTTGTCACCAGGGTGCGCGCCGATAACTCGGAACAGGTCAGTCCGTCCGTGTCGCCCAGGGTGGCGATCACGTCGAATTGCGAGGGGGTCAGTTTGAGGGTCTTGATGTGCCGATTGTCGGCGCGGGCAAAGGCCAGATAAGCTTCGACGAGGGGACGGACGAGCTTCAGATAGGGATCGTCCTTGAGATCCGGCAATTCCATGGCCGGAGAATAGAGGGAACCACAGCAACCGTCAAGCTGCTGGCCTTGAGCGAGTCGAAAGGTCGAGGGCGGCATCTCCGGTGAGGGCTCTTGCTCACCCACCCGCAGCCCCGTATGATCCTGCTCCCATGACGCGTCGCGACGAACGAGGCCAAGCCAATCTTACGGCCATTGCGATTCTGATCGGCCTGGTCATCGCCGGTGTGTGGGTCTGGAAGCGGCTTCCCACCGAGACGCAGGAATATATCATCGATGACGCGTTGCCCCTCGCGGCCGGGGCCATCCTCGCCGTGGTGCTGGGGCAGGTCATCGTCAAGAAAATCCGGCGACGGCGGCACGTCCGCCGGGAGCGGGACCGGCTCATGGCGGTCTTTCAGAACGAAACCGCTCAGGACAAAAAGCTGGAGTTGTCTTTTGCGCTCGCCGAGCTCAACGACTACCGCATCGAAGGATTGGAGGCGGTCGCTCCCGAGCTCAAAGCCCTCTGGATCGGAACGCTCCGGCGCGCTGTCGGAGACAAGCAACATCGCATTCGCGGCATGGCGGCCAGCCACTTGGGTATCTTGCAGGACAGCACTGTCGTGCCGCTGCTTCTGAAGGCGCTCGACGACGACCATGCCTACGTGCGCTCCTGCGCCGCGCTCGGGCTGGGCCGCCTGCGCGCGACGGAAGCGCGCGACCGGTTGATGGCGGTGATGGAGGAAGATTGGGATCAGACGGTCCGCAGTCGCGCGAAGGAAGCGGTGGAGCGGATGCGGTAAGGTCCTATTCCCACTCGACCAGGACGATTTCCGGCCGGCAGTTGAACCGGAAGGGCAGAAACGACCAGCCCAAGCCTCGATTCACATACAGTCGCCGGCCCTGGACTTCATGATGGCCGTCGATGCGCCCCGCGCACCCGGGCGGCAGCCAGAACGTCGGCACCCCGGGGATGCGCCATTGCCCGCCATGGCTGTGCCCGCAGAGAATCAAGTCCACTTCGTGATGCGCCTCCATCTGGTCCAAGATATTGGGCGCGTGAGCGAGCAGAAGCGTAAAGCGGCGGTCGGTCCGAGGCGGCAGGCAGCGCAGATCGGCCCGGTGGAGCGAAGGATCATCCACCCCCACGATGGCCAGTTCGCCGGCGCCGGTGTCGATCAAGGCGGTCTGGTTGACGAGCAGGGTGATCTTGTGCCGGTCCGCCAGCTCCGCGTAGTGCGACACCGGCACGCCGCTGTAATGATCGTGATTGCCCAAGGTGATGTAGAGCGGCGCGATCTCGCGCAGGCGGGCGAGAAAACGAAACAGATGGGGCAGCCCTTCCGGCACGTTCAGAAGATCGCCGGTGATGAAGATCCAATCGGGGCGGAGGCGCTCGACTGTCTCCACCACGCCGTCGTGGCGCGAGTGATAGCGGTCGAGATGGAGGTCGCTCAGATGGACCGCGCGGCGGCCGGCCAGCGCCGGATGAGCATGCGTCAGCGTCGACACATCATGGGAGGAAAGGCCGTATTCCCAGTGCGGCACCCAGCTGAAGACGCGGTAGAACGGCTCGCTGAGGCAATGGCCCACGAAGTACCGCAGGCGATCCGACCAGGGCATCCGCCGTCGCATCATTGGGCGACTCGATCCAACTCGGCGCGGTCGGCGGCGGTGACGCGGTACCCCTTGTCGTAGAGCTGTCCCATGCCGTTCATCAAGCTTTCCAGATTGCGCGATTGGTACCAGGCGTCGAAGCGGTCGGTGAGGGCGGCGGCATGGGTGAGGACCGAGTGGGTGGGGTCATAGGTCAAGGCCAGCGACTGGAACAGATCGCCCAATTCTTCGCCGCTGTAGCGGGCGTCGTCGTCCCGGTCGCCGACGAGGGCGAATTCATAGAACGTCAAACTGACGGACAGGGAGGTCTGGGTCCGATGAAAATCCTGGCGCACCGCCTCCAGCCCGCCCGGATACTCGCGCAGGCACTCTTCGCGGCTGGGCGGCTGCAGGACGGGATCCCAGCGGATCGATTGGACCGCCGGAGGAGCCGGTTTCTGTTTTTCCTGCTGATAAAACCAGTTGGTGCAGCCGCTGGCTTTGGCGAAGGCGATCTTGTCCGTCTGGACCTGGCGCTCAATGTGACGGCTGAAGCGATCGAAGACGCCGTTCGCTTCGTAGGCCTCGGCGCCGGCAACCCAAGAGGGGAGGCTCAGCGGTACGAGCATCGTGAGCGACAGCATGGCGCGGCGCATGAGCCTCTTTCCCTCAACCGTGAGCATTGGCGAAACTCGAGACGTGACAGGGCCGACAGGGCAAGTATACCATGAACGACGGGTCCTCTTTTCTACGGACATGAATCCCGCATCACAACAAGAGAGGCATGGCGACGGCGCCGTGACCGACCGGCCAGAGCCGTTCCTGACCGCGTCCATTCCGGGGATCGGGGGTCGGATCCGGACTGCGCCGGAGGATTTTCAGGTCGAGGAACGGCCCTTATATCTGCCGTGCGGGGAGGGCGAGCACCTCTATGGCAAGATCACGAAACGAAATCTATCGACGCCGGATCTGGTGCGGCGGCTGTCGTCCGTTCTGGGCGTCAAAGCGCAGTCGATCGGCGTAGCGGGGCTCAAAGATGCCAGGGCGGTCACCACGCAGATGATTTCCTTCCAGGGCGTTGTTCCGGAGCGGCTGGCGGGTCTCAAGCCGGACGAGCAGGTGCTGCAGATCGAGATCCTCGGGAGACATCGAAACCGGCTGCGCACCGGGCACCACGCCGGCAATCGTTTCCGCATCGTCATTCGGGAGGTCGCCGGTCACGCGGCGGAGTCTGTGCCCACCGTGCTGGATGCGCTGCGCCGGCGCGGGGTGCCGAATTATTTCGGGCCGCAGCGCCAGGGCAAGGGCGGCGACAATTACGCGCTCGGCGCGGCCTTGCTGAACGACCCACGCCGCCGTGCGAAGATGAGCCGGAACCGGCGGATGTGGTTTCTCAATGCCTATCAGTCCTTCTTGTTCAATCGCATCGTCGCGAAGCGGATCGAGTCCATCGATCGGCTGTATGCCGGCGACTGGGCGATGAAATTGGAAAACGGGGCCTGTTTTCAGGTTCAAGATCCCGAGCAGGAGCAGCCCAGAGCCGACCGGTTTGAAATCAGCCCGACGGGCATCTTATTCGGCTCCCGTGTCTCCTGGGCGGCGGGTGAGCCGGGCCGCATCGAAGAGGCCGTGGTGGCGGAAGCCGGGACGACGCGGGAAGCTCTCATCGCAGCCGCCAAGGCGTGCGGGTTTCGCGGCGAGCGCCGCGCGCTCCGGGTTCCGCTCGCCGACCTCGACTGGTCGCTGGAGGGATCAGCCCTCACCCTCTCGTTTGCGTTGCCTCCCGGCGCCTATGCCACCAGCGTGTTGCGAGAGGTCATGAAAGCAGATCTCGGCCCATCGTAAACACTTCTCTTCCAGCCTCCCTCCATGCCTGCCAGGTGGTAGAATCAGGACCATGACGCATTACCAGGAAACGGTCGTGTTGAGCGGCCATATTATCGATTCGCTGTTGCTGGCCAAGGTGCTCGACATCATTCTCATGATGGGCGGCACGTTCGATCTCGCGGAAGTCACGATCGGCAAGACGCGTGAAGAACCGTCCCGCGCCCGCATCGTCGTCCAGGCCGGGTCGAGCGCGCTGCTCGACGACATCCTCAAGGCCATCCAGCCGCACGGCGCGGCCATCGAGCGGGAGTCCGACTGCCGCACGGAAGCGGCTCCGGCGGACGGCGTGCTGCCGGAGCACTTTTACGCCACCACCCATCTCCCGACGGAAGTGCGTGTGAACGGGCGCTGGCTCGAAGTGCACGGGATGGAAATGGATCTGGCCATCGTCGTCGATCCGCTCGCCTGGTCGGCCCGCACCGTGCCGATGGGTGACGTCCGCAGCGGGGATCGCGTCGTGGTGGGCCGCGAGGGTGTCCGTGTGACCCCGCTGCGGCGCCCGGCGGAGCGGGACGTGTTCGGCTTTATGGAATCGCAGGTGTCCGCGGAACGGCCGCATGCCCACGTCATCGCCGATATCGCGGCTCGGATGCGGCAGTTGCGGGATCGCATGGGCCGAGGGGAAGCCGGGGGCAAGGTGCTGCTTGCCGGGGGACCGGCGATCATCCATTCAGGGGGCCGGGACGCGCTGACCTGGTTGATCGACGAAGGCTTCATCCATGTGCTGTTTTGCGGCAATGCCCTGGCCGCGCATGACATGGAGGCCGATCTCTATGGAACGTCGTTGGGGTATGGCCTCACCGCCGGCCGGGTGGTTCCGCACGGCCACGAGCATCATCTGCGAACGATCAACCGGATCCGCGCCATCGGCAGCATCGACGCGGCGGTGCGGTCCGGCGTGGTGAAAGACGGCATTATGGCGGCCTGCGTGCGGCGGCATGTCCATGTCGTCATGGCGGGCACGATCCGCGACGATGGGCCTTTGCCGGGCGTTATCACGGACGCGGTCCGGGCGCAAGCCGCGATGCGGGCCGCGATCCCGGACGTCGGGCTGGCGTTGCTCGTCGCCTCCACGTTGCATTCCGTCGCCACCGGCAATCTGCTGCCGGCCACGGTCCCGTCGGTCTGTGTCGATGTGAATCCCTCCGTGCCGACGAAATTGGCGGATCGCGGCAGTTTTCAGGCCGTCGGGTTGGTCATGGACGCCGCCTCGTTTCTGGGGGAGTTGGCCAGGAATTTAGGGAGGCCCGCATGAGTCGTTTGCTGGTCTGCCCGCCGGACTATTTCGGCATCGAATACGAAATCAATCCCTGGATGCGCGTGAGCAATCGCGTGGACCATGCCAGGGCTGTGACCCAGTGGCATGAGCTGATGCGCGTGTTCGAAGAAGACGTGAATGTCGTGCTGGAGCGCATGGCGCCGGTGCCGGGCTTGCCCGATCTCGTCTTCACCGCCAATGCCGGCGTCGTGGTCGGTCGCACGGCGGTGGTCAGCCGCTTCCGCTACGCCGAGCGGCAACAGGAGGAAGCCCATTTTGAAAACTGGTTCCGAACGCACGGATACGAGGTGATGACGCTCGATCAGGGTCTGTACTTCGAAGGGGCCGGCGATTTGCTCGGCTTTCCGGAGTGCTGGTTCGGCGGCTACCGGCAGCGTTCCGACATTCGGGCCTTTTCGATCCTGAGCGAGCGGTTCCATCGCGAGATCATTCCGCTGGAGCTGATGGATTCGCGGTTCTACCATTTGGACACCTGCTTCTGTCCGTTGAGCGGAGGAGACGTGCTGTATTTCCCCTCCGCGTTCGATGCCTACGGTCAGACGGCGATCGCCGACCGAATCCCTGCCGCACACCGCATTCCTGTTCGCGAACCGGAAGCCCTGCGCTTCGCCTGCAACGCGGTGTGCGTAGGCAAAGACGTCGTGCTCCCCGCCGGATGTCCCTCCACCGAGTCCGCCTTACAGGCGCGAGGCTACCGCACGCACGCCGTCCACTTGGACGAGTTCATGAAGTCGGGTGGGTCGGCTAAGTGCCTCACGCTAGCTTTGGACTAGCGGCTGCTGAAAATGCCTGTGATCTCACCCGCCCAACCCTAGCGCGCCGAGACGCGCTTCTCCCAGGCTGCGTTCTCGGCTCGCCACAATCCTCAACGTACCCCACGGAGAACGAGCTGTCTTGGCAGCTCGGGGCGGGTGGGTGATAACTGGTACGCCTCCGGTTTTCATTCGCCTGCGGCCTTGTGATCGGGACATTTTGAGCAGCCGAAAAAGCAGTGCCGACCTACTTCTTTCTGAACAGAAACGCGCCGTACAGACCGGCGATGGCCAAGGTCACCAGCTCGATGGTGAGGAGCATGCGGCTGACGATGGCATCGGGGGTGGGCGGGGAGAGGATGAAGTGCATGCCGAGGAATTCCGGCGGCTGATCCGGCGGGGTCTCCCAAGGCGGAAACAGGACGGCCAGGATCAACACGGCCACCATGCCGTACAGCACGTTGAGGTTGAGTTGCTCCGGCGCGGAGCCGGATTTTGATGCAGACCGTTCCTCAGCCGCCGGCCGATCCCCAAGCCGCTGCCCGCAGTACGTGCAAAAGCGATTGATCTCCGGCAACGACCGCCGGCAAGAGGGGCAGGTTTGCATGAGCCAGAGCCAAGTATGAACAACGGCCCTGCGCAATGCAATGTAAGCCCGTGCGGAAGATGCGTTCGACTATCTAAAAATGGTAGCTCAAGCCAAATACAACCAAGTGCATATCATAGTTGGTGGAATAGGCGGGCTGAGTATCGCTCTCTTTGAAAGCAAATTTAACTCGATTGTACTTCCATTCTGCGAAGACGCTCATGTGTCTGGTGACGAAATAATCCAGACCTGCTTTGGCGTTGAGACCCAGCCGGGTAGACGATTGGGACCCTTCAAAGCCCTGCGTTGTTTGGCTTATGCGCCCGAAGAACACACCGGGACCCACGCCTACGTAGGGCTGCAATCGAGTCTTGTGATATCGAAACATGAAATTGACGGGTGCCCACGTAATCACTCGAAAGTGGTCGCCTGAAAGAGTATCGGTTGCGGTGCCGCTTCCAGGAACAGAAATACCTTTAAAAGTCGTACCGGGCTGGATGGTTATGGACACTTGCTGTTGCTTGATATGAGGGGTCGTATGAAATACTTCCGTTTCAAGCCCGAACCAACGTGCCCGCGGGAAGTAATAGCCCGCTTTTATGCCGAGGACAAGCGAGGAGCTCAACTCTCTGTCCGAGATGGTTCCCGCCGGTGAGAAGTCTGTAAACTCGCCGCTTGTTAAGCCCTTGCCTACTGACGGCATTGTCGCTCAGACTTGTCCACTTATGTAGGCTTCCGGATACGCTTTCGAGACTTGCAGCGTGGCGGAAATTAAAACCGTGACGGCCGCGATGGTGATGCAACGCCCGACTGCCTTCATCCGATTCATAGCAATTCCTCGGTGTTAGGCCCGTTCATGACTGTCCCATGCTAAGTCCGCCGCTGCTGCTGCAGAAGGGATTTCGCATTTTCTTCGTGGAGGGAGAGCAAGCGATATGCCATTGTCGCGACGGTCTGAGTAATTTCCCGTTCTCCTCGTTTGACAAAATCCCAAGCCTCGTTCCACTTCGTTGACAGCCTGTTAATGGGGTTCCTATAATCCGCGCCGCTCGCGAAAGCGTGAAACGTGAAGCCTCGTGGGTCAAAGTGAAGACATGGTGATGCGATCAGTTCGGCACATCAGTGTGATCGGCGCCGGCGCGTGGGGCACGGCGTTGGCGAAGCATCTCGCTGAAAAGGGCTTGCACGTTCGGCTGTGGGCGTATGAGCAGGAAGTGGTCAACGCGATCAACGCGACGCATGAAAACGCCCTCTATCTGCCCGGCGCGAAGCTCCCGCGCACAGTGATCGCCACCGGCTCGATCGCCGATGCGCTCGAAGGGTGCGAGGGTATCCTGTTCGTCGTGCCCTCTCATGTGACGAGGGCGGTGTTGAAAGCGCTCGCCCCATGCTTGTCGAATATCGTGCCGCTGATCAGCGCCACGAAAGGCATCGAAGAAGACACGTCCAAGCTGATGACGCAGATCATGGAAGAGGTGCTGCCGGCCGAGATGGCGCCGTACATCATGGCCCTGTCCGGTCCGAGCTTCGCCACCGAGCTCAGCGAAGGCAAGCCCACCGCCGTGTGCCTGGCCGGCCGCGACAGCGAGACCGTGCAACGGTTTCAACAGGCCTTCATGACCTCCACGCTGCGCGTGTATGCGGATACGGATCTGCTCGGCGTGCAGTTGGGCGGCGCGCTAAAAAACGTGATGGCCTTGGCGGCCGGCGTGGTGGACGGTCTGGGTCTCGGCCTCAACGCCCGCGCGGCGCTCATCACGCGCGGCCTGGCGGAAATCATCCGCTTGGGCGTGGCGATGGGGGCGGACCCCCGGACGTTTTACGGCCTCTCCGGCGTCGGCGATCTGGTGCTGACCTGCACCGGCGCGCTGAGCCGCAACCACATGGTCGGCGTGCGGTTGGGCCAAGGCGAGAAGTTGGAGACGATCTTGAGCGGCATGCAGGCGGTCGCCGAAGGGGTGCGGACCGCGCACGCGGCGCTGGGATTGGCGCGTCGCCATGGCGTCGAGATGCCGATCACGCAGGAGATCAACGCGGTGCTGTTCGACGGCAAATCCTGCCGCAAGGCGGTCAGCGACTTGATGGAGCGGGGAGCCAAACCGGAGAAGGGCGGCCTATGAATCCCGAAGAACTCGAACGGCTGCTGCGGCGCGTCCACCAAGGGCGCGTCACCGTGGACCAGGCGCTGCAACGGCTCCGCTCGCTGCCCTTCGAAGACCTGGGCTTTGCCTCGCTCGACCACCACCGCTCCTTGCGGCAAGGGTTCCCCGAAGTGGTGCTCTGCGAGGGGAAAACGCAGGCGCAGATTGTCTCCATCGTGCGGGCGCTGCTCAAGCGGCGCGGGCCGCTGCTCGCCACGAGGGCGGAACCGGCCGTCGCGCGGGCGATCCGCCGGCTCGATCGGCGCGCGCGGTACCATGAAGACGCCAAAGTGGTGGTGGTCCACGATCCGAAGCGCGTCCGCCGAGGACACGTCTTGATCGTGACGGCGGGCACGGCGGACGTCTCGGTGGCGGAAGAAGCGCGGGTGACCGCGGAGGTGATGGGCAGCCACGTCGAGACATTGTATGACGTGGGCGTCGCCGGGTTACATCGGCTGCTCGGACGCAAAGACCGGCTCTTTACCGCCCGGGTGATCGTCGTCGCGGCCGGTATGGACGGCGTGCTGCCGAGCGTAGTCGGGGGGCTGGTGGATTGTCCCGTGATCGCGGTGCCGACGAGCCGTGGCTACGGGGCGAGCTTCGGCGGTTTGGCGGCGCTGCTCACGATGTTGAATTCCTGCGCCGCCGGCGTGGGTGTCATGAACATCGACAACGGCTTCGGCGCCGCCTGCCTGGCGCACCGGATCAACATACTGGGGCAGCGGGGTAAGGGATAGCGGGATAGCCGAAAGTACGTTTAGCGCGGTTGTCCCGCTACCCCATTATCCCTTCATTTCACGTCCACCGTGCCCCGTTTCGGCCAGGCGACCATCATGGTGCGCGGACCTTTCTCCGTCTCCGCCAGCAGTTTGACTCGGACTTCATAGGAATAGGTGCCGGGGCCGGCTTGCTGTTTGCGGTGATCCTGCCCGTCCCAGGACAGCCGGAGAGACAGGGTGGGATTGCCGGCAGCGACCGCCGTCCGCGCCGGAAGTTCCACCGGCTGGCGGTGGGAAAGAAAGCGAAGCGAGGTCTTCGACGGGGAGCTGATCAAGGAGGACACCTCCAGAATCGTCGCGCCGTTCAATTCTTTCGGCAGTTGGACGGTCACGGCGAATTCAAGCGGGCCGTTGCTTGGCTGGTACGGCAGCGGTCTGATGTTCAGCTCGAGGACCTTGAGCTCCGGTTCGGGCCGCGGCGCGCGGGACGGCTTCGCTTTCGCCAGTCCGTCATCGGTGAGCAGCGCGGTCAAGGGAAGAGCGAGCACCAGGCCGAGGAGCCAATTTCGCATCACGCCGATCCTCCGTTCGCCCTGAGCCCGTCGAAGGGAGCCTGCCTGCCCTGAGCCGGCCGAAGAGTCGAAGGGCGCTTGTTTGTCCGTCTTGCTTGAGAGCTCAGCACGAACGGGGTGTTCACGGGCATGCAGGGGATAACACAGCCCCCGAAGGCTGTCAATGCGCCGCCGCGGATGATTGCCGTTGACGGAGGCCTTGGGTAAGATGAGCGGCCATTTATCCGGCATCCAATGAGGAGCGCGTGGGGCGGCATCTCCATTTTGATTGTTTCTCGGGTGTGAGCGGCGACATGGTGCTCGGCGCGCTGATCGATGCCGGGTTGCCGTGGGCGGCCCTGGTCACCGGACTCAACGGCCTGAAGCTCAAGGGCTATCGCCTGCGGAAGCGCAAGGTGCCGCGCGCCGCGCTGCACGCCACCAAAGTGGAGGTGATCATCGAGCGAGGATTTGAACGGCCGTTGACGCTCGCTCGGATCCGGAAAATCCTCGCCGCCAGCTCGTTGTCCGACCCGGTGAAGCAGCAGAGCCGCGCCGTCTTCGAGCGGCTGGCCGAAGCCGAGGGGCTGGCCCATCATATGGCGGCCGCCGATGTTCATTTTCATGAAGTGGGGGTGATGGATTCGTTCATCGATGTGGTGGGCGGCGTCCTGGGTTGCCATCTCTTGAATGTCACCCGTATCACGGCGTCGGCGATCAATGTGGGCTCCGGCACGATTCAGACCTCGCACGGGTTGTTGCCGGTTCCCGGGCCGGCGGTGGCGGCGCTGGCGAAGGGCGTTCCCATCTACTCCGACGGCCCACGGTGCGAGCTGGCCACGCCGACCGGCGTCGCGCTGCTGCGGACTCTCGCGTCCGAATTCGGCCCGCTTTCTCTGATGGCAGCTGCGAGCATTGGCTACGGGGCGGGCGACCACGATCCCGCAGGCTGGCCGAACGTGCTGCGGGTGTTTGTCTCGGCCGAGCGGCCCCAAGCCGGCCGGCCGACCGATCGGGTGATGCAGATCGAAACGAATCTCGACGATCTCAATCCGCAGGCCTATGAGCATCTCATGGACCGGCTGTTTGCCGTCGGTGCGTTGGATGTCGCGTTGATCCCGGTCATCATGAAACGCAGCCGGCCGGGCATCATCCTCAGTTGTCTCGCCCCCCGTGACCAGACGGATGCCGCGCTGGAAGTGGTGTTCCAGGAAACGACGGCGCTGGGCGTGCGGGTTCAAGAAGTCGCCCGGCACATTCTTCCGCGCCGGTTCGTCACGGTCTCCGTACACGGCCGAGCCGTGCGCATGAAGATCGCCGAGATGGGCGCCGGGTGGGAAAAAGCCGCGCCCGAGTATCTCGACTGCAAACAAGTCGCGAACGAAACCGGCCGCCCGCTGAAGCAGGTGATGGAAGAAGCGGCGCTCGCGTACCGGGAAAGTAAAAAGGCAAAAGCAGGAAGTAAAAAGTAAGGACGATGATCTCCACTTTTGTCTTTTGCCCGTTTACTGTTGCATTGAGAGCAGGGTCATGACCCTGCTCTTGTACGCGCTTCTGTTCGTCGTCTCCATCGTCGTCACGTTGGGCGGCTGCGCGCTGTTTACCAATGCCATCGAATGGCTCGGCAAACGCCTGGGCATTTCCGAAGGCGCGGTCGGCAGCATCTTCGCCGCGATCGGCACGACGCTGCCGGAAACCTCCATCCCGATCATCGCGATCTTTTTCGGGACCAGCCGGCAAGAGGCCGAGGTGGGGCTCGGCGCGATTCTGGGCGCCCCGTTCATGCTCAGCACGCTGGTGTTGCCCATTCTGGCGCTCCTGTTGGTGCTCTACGCGCGGGCGGGAAAGCGCACCGCGCGGTTTCATTTGAATTACCGCGAAGTCCAAACGGATCTCGGCTTTTTCTTAATCGGCTACAGCGTGGCGCTGGGGGCGGTCTTCGTCCCGTCCCGGCTGGCGCATATCGTCGCGGCCGTCGGATTGATCGCGATGTATGGCTACTACATGCGGCTTAAGTTCGGGGCATCCGAGGAAGACGACGGAGAGGGGAGCGAACTGGAGCCGTTGCTGTTCGCGAAACGAGCGGCGAAGCCGGCGTACCCTCTCATCGCCGTGCAGGCAGTGGCGGGTTTGGCCGGTCTGATCGCCGGCGCGCATCTGTTTGTGACGGCGGCCGAAACCATGTCGGCGGCCCTGGCTATTTCACCGCTCATCCTGGCGCTGTTGATCGCGCCGCTGGCGACCGAATTGCCGGAGATGTCCAACAGCTTTCTCTGGCTCTACCGGAAAAAAGACCGCCTCGCCGTCGGCAACGTCACCGGCGCGATGGTCTTCCAAGGAACCTTTCCTGTGTCCGTCGGGTTGCTGGGCACCGAGTGGGCCCTGGCGCCGTCCGCGCTGGCGACGATCCTTCTCGCGATGGCGGCTTCGGTGTTCGCGCTCCTGCAAATCACGGTCGGCGGGCAGTGGCGGCCCTGGTTGCTGAGCGCCGGGGCCGTGCTTTATATAGGATATGCGTTGTATCTGTATGGATGGTGAGCGATTGAGAGGGTTTGTCTGGTTTATTTGGTTTGTTTGGTTCATTTGGTCGGAAGACTAAAACAATGAAGTTACAACCAAACAAACCAAACAAACCAAATAAACAAGAGAAACCGCTTCTCGGCATCACCATGGGCGATCCGGCCGGCATCGGCCCGGAAGTCATCACCAAGGCGATGGCGAGTCGTACATTGCGGACCATCTGTCGTCCGTTGGTGATTGGATCAATGCCCGTCCTGGAACGGACGATCAAGTCGCTGAAGCTCACGCTCAAGGCGGTTCCCGTCAAGGACCATGAAGCGATGCCGCTGAGCCAGGGCACGGTGGCGGTGCTCGATCCATTGGAAGCCCCGCTCGGCCGATTTTCGCCCGGTGTCGCGGCGGCCGAAACCGGCGCCGCTTCCGTCAGCTTTATCAAGAAGGCCGTCACGCTGGCGCAACTCGGCTGCATCGACGGCATCGTCACCGCGCCCATCAATAAGGAAGCGATCAATCTGGCCGGCTGCCATTATCCCGGCCACACTGAGCTGCTCGCCGATCTCACGCAGGCCAAGGAATCGGGCATGATGATCGTGGGCGGGCCGCTCCGCATCATGTTCGTGACGACGCACGTGGCGATCAAGGATTTGCCGGGACTGCTCACACAGGACAAGATCGAGAAGGGGATCAGACTCGCCCAACTGGCGCTGACTCAACTCTATGGCATCCGCAAACCGAAAATCGGCGTGGCGGCTCTGAACCCTCACGCGGGCGAGCACGGTCTCTTCGGGGACGAAGAGGCGCGGGTGATTCTTCCGGCTGCCCGCGCCGCGCAGGCTCAGGGCATCCTCGCGAGCGATCCCCTGCCGGCCGATACGCTGTTCGGCAAGGCGGCGAAGGGCCAGTATGACGGCGTCGTCGCCATGTACCACGACCAAGGATTGATTCCATTGAAGCTCGTCGCCTTCGGCACCTGCGTGAACCTCACGGTCGGCCTGCCGATCATCCGCACGTCGGTCGATCACGGCACCGCGTTCGACATCGTCGGTAAAGGCATCGCCGATCCGGGCAGTCTGCTGGAAGCGGTCAAGTTGGCGGCGAAAATTGCGAACGGGCGGAAGTCAGCCCGTTCGTCCTGAGCCCCTCGATTATGTTACAGGATCCATCTAAAGGCCTGGCCGTCGTTCAGCAACAGCTGAAAGAGCTCGATGCGCTCGCCAAACAGACGCTCCAGGATTTGAACACCGTCGCGGGCACCGAGCGGGTGGCGAAGTGGAAGGCGCGCACCGTCGCGCTCATCACCGAAGCGATCGGGCAGATTGAAGGCAACAGATTCGCCGCCGTTCACCCGGGGCCGTCCTTCACCAACGATATGGTCGAAGAATTTACCGACTTGATCGAGTGCTATCGCGCCCCTCTCGCCGCGCTCGCCAAGCAGTTGGCCCAAGCGCCGCGTCCGTCCTCCGGGACATAGCCTGTGAGCCGGCCTGACTCTCCTCCCGCGATCAAACGCCTCGGCCAAAACTTCCTCATCGATCCCAACATCGTCCGCAAGATCGTCGCGCTGGCGGAGGTCCGGCCGACCGACAGCGTGCTCGAAATCGGTCCAGGCCGCGGCATTCTCACAGAAGCACTCGCCCAAGCGGCCGGTCGTGTGACGGCCGTTGAGATCGATCCCCGGCTCCATGCCCATCTCACCGAACGCCAAGCCGATTTTCCCAACGTGACGCTGGTCCTCGCCGATGCACTGGCCTATCCGCTGGAACAGCTTCCAGTCGGCACGATCGTCGTCGCCAACCTGCCCTATTATATTTCCACGCCGTTGTTGTTCCGCTTGCTGGAGCACCGAGATCGGTTTCCCCGCATGGTTCTCATGCTGCAGGACGAAGTAGCCGACCGTCTTGTGGCCAAACCGGGCCACTCGGATTACGGCGTCCTCTCCGTGATGGCGCAGTATGCCGCCGATATGAGGAAGGCCTTCAAAGTCTCGGCGCAATGTTTCAGACCAAGACCGGAAGTCGGCTCGGCGGTAGTCTTGCTGCGAACCAGACCGCACAGGGGACTCAGCGCAGCCGAAGAGCCACAGTTCGCCGCGCTGGTCAAAGCCGCCTTCGCCCATCGACGAAAGACCTTGGCCAACTCCTTGAGAGACGAAGGCTACGATCCGCAGCCCGTGATGGAGGCGATCGAAGCGGCCGGCCTCTCACCTGCTGTGCGGGCGGAAGTCCTCTCCGTGCAGCAATTCGTGGAATTGAGCCGCCGTATACCCGCCTGATGCGGCCCGCGACGAACCATTGTTTCTTTGACGAACGTCGATCAGGCGGGTACCCTGTCGGAATAAGTCTTCCTTACGGTCGCCGCTCTAGCCATGCGTCAGGCTCATGGATTTTTCCTCGCGTGAGGTCTGGGTCAAATCGATCGTCGTGCTCCGCACTGCGCTGCTCCTTCTTAGCCTCTGCCTTAGCCTCTGCGAGCAAACGGTCCTTGCTGAGATGTGGGTGTGCTCGCGACCGGGAGAGCCGGATCTCTACATCGACCATCCTGGACCCGGATGTTCGCCGTTGGGAGAGGCCAAGACCTATTCGTCGCTGCACGTTACGCCGGCACCGGCCGCTCCACCGCCGCCCGTAGAATCTCCGACGACTTCTCCGAGCACACCTCACACCGGGGTCATGCGGGATCGGAAGCCTGTGGCCGCGTTCTCGGAGGTCTCCCTGGCCTTTCCCATCGTCGCTGTGAGCCGGCCCATCCAAGGGTCGATCACCGGCTCATGGCTTGGCTTAATGGTGCGGCTGACCGTCGGGTATCTCGCCGGCGGCAATGGGCCGCAGATCTTAACCGATGGGAATCTCAGACCTGCCTCCATGGCGTCACTCATGACCGCCATCGTGGCCGCCGCCGGAGCCGTGGGATACGATCCCAGGTTTCTCAAAGTCCGTCTGTTGGTTCCGACCGGCGTGGACGGGCCTAGCGCGGGTGGGATGTATGCGGTCGCGCTTGCAGCGGCCCTGCTCGGCGACCAGATTCGTCCGGAGGTTTGTATGTCGGGCGCGATCGAGCCCACGCTGGAGATCAAGCCGGTCGGTCGATTGATTGACAAAATGAACGCCTGCCAGCAGCTCAAGAAGACGGTCATGCTCGTGCCGGACGGATTGGACAACAGTCACTTGAGTTTCAAGGGAGCGGAGCGGGCGATTCATGTCGTTGAAGTGCACACGCTGGCGGATGCGTACGCCGCGGCAACCGGTCAGGTGCTGCGAGAGGTTCGGCTTTAATCAATAGAGGAGGTTGGCGATGAAGAGTCATGTGGGACTACCGCTGTCTGTCCGTCGCATCAGGCTCATGGGTTGGCTGGGACCGGCCGGTTTTGCCGTGAGCCTGCTTGCCGGTCTCTCTTGGGCCGGCGAGCCTGTGAAAATCGGCTCGCTGTTGGCCGATCCGAGGGGCTACAACATGAAATTGGTCAACGTCGAGGGGGTGGTGACGGCGTCTCAGATGAATCATTTCATCGGCAGCGTGTCGAAGTTGGAAAAGTGTGTGCAGCGGTTTCTGGTGAAAGACGATACGGGAACGATCGATGCCGTCTATACGACGCTCTGCCAAAAGGAAACGCCTATCGTCGAACACGGCGATCGCGTGACGATCGAAGCGCACTTTTCCGGGGTGCTGGAGGTCCGCACGCTGACGAAGAATTGACGATTACGAACCGCCGGACCAAAGGCGTTGGAAGAGCGTCGAACATCGATGCGGCGGATTGCGATCGGTCCCGCAAGAAGAGCGTCCTGTCGTTTGAAATGACCTGCCCCCTGTGCTAGCATCCGCGCCTATGGGTGTCTCCACCTCGGCAAAGCGGGGCGAAGCCCGCCGCGCCCCTTCCCCCCCGTCTCATCTTCAACGCGAAGTTATCGGCGTGGTGCTCATCGCGCTGAGCCTGCTTACGCTCTTGAGCCTGCTCTCGTTCGTCCCCGGTGAGGCCCAGACCGTGGCGGCCGGCGCCCCGTCCGTCCATCCTCCGCGCAATCTCATCGGCTCGTTCGGCGCGGTGTTGGCCGGAGGGTTCTTCTATATGATCGGGGGGGCGGCATACTTGTTTCCTTTCCTGTTGGGCCGGCTGGGGCTCCGGTGCTTCTCACACACTCCGGTCAGCATCAGACTGAGGACTGCCGGCAGCTCACTGGCCGCCGTGCTGTTTTTGAGCGCCTTCCTCCATCTGGAAGCGACCGCCGTCCCGACGCTGACCAGCGGCATGGTGTCGCGCGGCATGGCGGGCGGTGTCACGGGGCAGTTGGTCGGCGACGGCCTGCGCGCCGTCTTTGCCAGCACCGGCGCGCACATCGTGATCATGGCCGGCTTCCTCGTGTCGCTCCTGCTCACGACGCCGCTTTCGCTCACGGAAGTCATCGGCCGTCTCCCCTCGCGGTGGGCCGCGTTTCGCGAACGGGTCGCCGCGCTGCTTCCGGAACGCTCTGCCGCCGGGCCTTCACCGGAATCGAGCAACCGGCGCAAGGCGAAGAGCCCCAAGCCGAGCCGTGCGGCGGTGGCGGAAGAAGCGCCGGCCGACATGCCGCCGCCTCCGGCCGTGGTGCCCGAGGCGCCTATCATCCAGCCTCCGCTCGTCTTGGCGCCGCTCCCGGCGCCCATGGGACTCGAGCCTGAGGAAGTCAGCGAACGCCCGGTGGTGGCCGCGCAGGCCGATTCCAACGAATACCGCCTGCCCGATCCGGAATTGTTGCTGAGCGATCCGTCCGGTCCGGTGACGCGCATGTCCGATGACGAGTTGAAGGCGCAATCCGAAATTTTGTCCCGCGCGCTGGGCAGTTTCGGGATCGAAGGCAAGGTGACGGAAGTGCGGCCGGGTCCGGTCGTCACGATGTATGAATTCGAACCGGCCCCTGGCACGAAGGTCGCGCGCATCGTCAACTTGGCGGACGATCTGGCTCTGGCTCTCAAGGCGACCAGTCTGCGCATCGTCGCGCCGCTGCCGGGAAAATCGGTGGTCGGCATCGAGGTGCCGAACGGCGCCCGCGAAACCGTGTCGATGAAAGAAGTGGTGACGAGCGAGGCCTTTACCCGCGCGCGCTCGAAGCTCACGCTTGCGCTCGGCAAAGACATCTTCGGGGCGCCCGTGACCGCGGACTTGGCGAAAATGCCGCATCTGCTGGTCGCCGGCGCGACCGGAGCCGGCAAGAGCGTGGGACTCAACACGATGCTGCTGAGCATTCTGTTCTCCGCAAAACCGAGCGAGGTCAAGCTGCTGCTGATCGATCCCAAGATGCTGGAGTTCCAGTCCTACGACGGGATCCCGCATCTCTTGCGGCCGGTGATCACGGACGCCAAGTCGGCGGCCAAAGGCCTGGGATGGGTGGTGGCCGAAATGGAGCGGCGGTACAAATTGCTCGCCGAAGCGGGCGTGCGCAACATCGACGCCTACAATCGCAAAGTCGCCGGCCTGCACGAAGCCTTTGCCGAGACGCCGCCGGTCGAACAGGCCGAGTTGCCCATGCAGTTCCTGTCGGAAGACGAGCGACTGTCCGCCGGCGAAACGACGGTCGCCGAAGGCGAGCCCGGCTGCATGCAACCCAAACCCACGCCGCCGGAGCCGCTGCCCTACATCGTCGTGATGATCGACGAATTGGCCGACCTCATGATGGTGGCGCCGAAGGACGTGGAGGACAAGATCGCCCGTCTCGCACAGATGGCCCGGGCCTCCGGCATTCATCTCGTCCTGGCCACCCAACGTCCGTCCGTGGACGTGCTGACCGGCCTCATCAAAGCCAATTTTCCCGCGCGCATCGCGTTTCAAGTCTCCTCGAAAACGGATTCACGCACGATCCTGGACGCCAACGGGGCGGAAGCGTTGCTCGGCCGCGGCGACATGCTCTATCTCGCCTCCGGCACCGGCCGCCTGGTGCGCCTGCACGGCTCCTTCGTTTCGGACGACGATGTACGCGCCGTCGTGGACTTCGTGAAGAAGCAGGCGATGCCGGTCTATAATCAGGAGCTGCAGTCGCTCAAACAGGAGGAGGCGGCGGAGGAAGAGGCCAAGGACGAGGTCTATGAACAGGCCAAGGAATTGGTGCTCTCCACCGGGCAAGCCTCGGCCTCGCTGATCCAGCGCCGCCTGCGCGTCGGCTATCCGCGCGCCGCTCGCATGATCGAACAGATGGAGGCCGAAGGGATCGTCGGGGCGGCGGGCCGCGACGGGCGCCGCGAAGTGCTCGGCCGCCGGGGTCCCGTGGGAGCGGCGGAAGCGTGACGCGGCTGGCCGCGGGATATGGGCTCTGTCTGCTGCTGGCCGTGCCCCTGTGGGCGGCCGAGCCGTCCTTCGACGACAGGGCGCAGCAGGACGTGCACGCGGTGGTGAAGCAGATCCAGGCCCGCTATGAGAAGACGAAGGATCTCCAAGCGGACTTCACGCAAAAGACCAGAATCGAAGGCTTCGAGCGGCCGGTGACCTCGTCGGGCAAGGTCTATATCAAAAAACCGGGACGGCTGCGCTGGGACTATCTGGATCCGGCCAACGAAGAGATTTACGTCAACCACGACGATGTGAAGGTCTACGTGCCGGAGCACAAGCAGGTGCTGGTGGGCAAGCTCACGCAGATGGCGGCGTCCAAGGCGCCGTTGGAATTGCTGCAAGGGGCGGCGAAGCTGGAAGAGTCGTTCGAAGTCGAGCCGACTCCGGGAAAAGAGCGGGGGGTGGGCGGCATTCGGAGGATCACCCTCATCCCCAAAGCCAAGGAGCAGGAGTCGACGCGGAGCCTGCAACGCATCGTGGTCGAAGTGTTTCCGAAGACCTATTTCATCCGTACGGTCACGTTGCACGAGATCAACGGCAATGTGGCGACGTTTGAATTCTCCGATTTGAAGCCCAATGTCGGATTGGGCAACGAGTTGTTCGATTTCAAAGCGCCGCCGGATGTCGAAATCGTGAAGGCGCCGGTGCTGAGCGGGTCGTAAAGGCGAGTCAGTGGTTATCAGTCAACAGTCATGAGTAGGAGAAGAGGCCGGTCTTTTCAATGACCATTGACTGAACGTGGAGGTTGCTCGTGGTGTCCAACATGGCCATGGGAATAACCGAGGCGGTGGATCGGGCGGTGGCCGCGTTGGACGTCGACCGACTCCATCGCGAATACTGGGAGCAGAACGAGTTCCTGGTCATCAGGCAGTTCCTGCCCCGCGCCTTCGTCGAAGAGGTCTTGGTGCCGCAGGCGCAGGGCGTCAAGACGGAGCTGAATCGGAATTACATCCCGGGGCATAAGAAAGGCGGCAGCGTCAGTTATTACACCGTGCGACGGAGGGCGCCGCTGTTTCTGGATCTCTACCGGTCGGATTCGTTCAGGGCTTTTTTGGACCGCCTGGTCGATGCGAAGCTCCTGCTCTGTCCCGAGAACGATCCCCATTCCTGCGCGCTGTATTACTATACGGAGCCGGGAGATCACATCGGCTTCCACTACGACACGTCCTATTACAAAGGGGCGCGCTACACGATCCTCATGGGGCTGGTCGATCGCTCGACGCAGTGCAAGCTCGTCTGCGAATTGTTCAAGGATCATCCCACCAAGGCGCCGCAGCGCCTGGAACTCATCACGGAACCGGGCGACATGGTCATTTTCAACGGCGACAAGCTGTGGCACGCCGTGACGCCGCTGGGAGAAGGCGAGGAGCGGATCGCGCTGACGATGGAATATGTGACGAATCCGGAGATGGGCGCGTTCAAGCGGCTGTATTCAAACCTGAAAGACTCGTTCGCCTATTTCGGTCTCAAGACCGTGTTCAAGCAGGCGCTCGCCAAGAAATCATCCTGACGGCATCCGTTTCATCCGCTGATCCCCACGGATCCGATGAGGCGCGACGCGGCGCCGTCCTTTCGGAGGGCGTATCCGAACCAGACCAGCCAGTACAGCGAGCCGTCCGGCCGGCGCACCCGGTGGCGGATGGCGCAGATTGTTGCGTCCCCCTGCACCTGGCTGAAGGCCTGCGCCACCTCGGCTCGATCCGGCTCATGGACGAACGCCAGCACGTCTCGCGGAGTCAGATAGCGGCTTCCGCCCGGCTGTCCCAGGAGCTCCATCGTGCGTTCGGAACAATACAGGCGATCCGACTCGCGTTCCCAATCCCAGATGCCGAGCTCGGCGGTGGCGAGGGCCAGGCGGACCCGCTCTTCACAGTGACGGGCTGCGTCGTCCCGCTCTTTTTCGTGCGTGATGTCTTCGGCCAACCCGGCGATCCGGCGCACGATGCCCGACGCGTCGCGAATCGGGAAGGCCTGATCGCGAATCCATCGCATCGTGCCGTCCGGCCGGATGATGCGGTACTCCTCGCGATAGGTTCCGACGGCCTGCTTCGTCATCGCGGCATGGAGGACGCGGGGCCGGTCATCGGGGTGTACCGCTTCCAACCAGGCCCGTGGGGCGCGATAGAGTTCGTCGCACGGCCGGCCCCACACCTGTGCATACGAAGGACTCACGTACATCAACTCGCTCTTCGCCGTGTCGGTCATCCAGAACACCAGCGAGAGATGGTCGGTGAGCAGGTGAAACCGCTCCACGTTCTCCTGGAGGGCCGTTTCCGTCGCGGTCCTGGCGCTGATGTCCCGGATGATGCCGCTATAGAACGCGCCGTCCCGGCTTTTCCACGTGGCGAGGGAGAGCTCGATGGGGAATTCGGTCCCGTCTTTCTTGAGGCCCTGGAGCGTGACGACTTTACCGATCAATTTGGATTCGCCCGACGTCCGCATCCGTTCCACGCCCATCTCGTGGGCTTCCCGGAACCGCATGGGCATCAAAATGGTCAGCGGTTTCCCGAGCGCTTCGAGTCGACTGTACTGGAACATCCTGGTGGCGGCGTCATTCCACGAGACGATGTAGCCATGCTCGTCGGCCACCACGATGGCATCCGACGCCGCTTGCACCACGGACCGGAACCGGTCTTCGCTTTCCGACAGCGCGACCGCGATGCCTTCGGCTTTGGCGGCGAGCGACTTCATGCCGATGGCGCGATGGAGCACCGCGCGCAATTCTTCCCGATGGTACGGTTTGGTGAGGTGCGCGAAGGCGCCCTGGGTCAGCGAATCGAGTTTCCGATCCATCGACGTGGCGGCGGTGAGGATGATCACCGGGAGGGACGGATCCGACTGCTGGAGGCGATCCAGGACGCTGTGGCCGTCGCCGTCCGGCAGGCCCAGATCGAGCAGAACCGCGTTGTAGTAGCGCTGTTCAATGGAACTGAGCGCCTCGCGGCACGTATGGGCGCAATCGACGTGAAAGCCCTCATACTCCAGGAGATCTTGTAGGGCCGTCAGGATGTCCGGGTCATCGTCGACGACCAGCACGGATTGTTGCGTCTCGCCCTCCGTCATACACGGCCTCGTATCCCCTTACCGATGATGCCCGACCCCCTTCATTCCGGCGACTCTGGAAGCCCCTGGCTCACCGGGGATGGGCTGAAGAAACGGCGCGCCGCCTGACGCACCGGTTCATGCCCGATGAGTTCCACAGAGCCGGACAAACATGAGGCGACGAAAGAGGCCGGCGTTGTATCCGCCTGACGGCAAGACTGTGCGGCCTTCGGGCGGCCGGGTTTGAGCTCGCGCAGACGTCTCGGAAACGGCCCCCCGTGGTCACTTTCCAACCGGTAAAGAGCCAAAAGAAGGGCGGTTTCCACCAGACGCGCGAGCGTGAGTTGTGGCACCCAGTACACGGTGTTGCGGAGCCGGTTCAACAACGGTTCGGGAAGTGTGACGGTCAACCGAGTCACCGGTCTCCGGGGTCGGGGGCCTTGTATGGTCGTCCGTCGCGTCATACGGTCCCGTAGCCGGGCTGCGCACCGCGGCGTGCGTTCGCGGAAGAAAAAGGACGGGCCGTGCCTCCCGAAGGAGGCACGGCGCTGGTGGCAGCCGTTGGAGGCGCCGGTGCCGTTCTGAATGGGCACGATTCAGAAGCGGTATCGGGCGGGGGCAGAGGGGACACCTCCGCCGCCGAGGGGGAAACCGGCGGCTCCAGTCGTCGCCACGTCCGACTCTGTTCTATGGACGATCGGTCAACCATCTTGCTTTGCGGGCCGGTCAAGGCAGTCGTAGCGGTTGGCTCAGCAATGCCCGTACCATCCGTCCTGGTGGGATTCCCTGTGTTGAGCCGTGCGAGATAAGCGATTGAAGTCCTGAGGGAATCGAACAACGAGCAGGCCTTCTGCTTGGGAAGCAGGCATGAAATCAGCCGGTCTGCACTGTATCGGATTGGGTACGGACCTTATCTGCTTTGATACAGTGCGGGGGGGGGAAAGGCTGATGAAGAAGGGAAGGCGGCCGCGGCCGGCTACTGGTGAAGATGTTTCATCGCGGCCGCGCACAAGATGATGAAAAAGCCCATCCATAAGGCCGCCCGTTGATAGGGGATGGCTTCGTACGCCCCTTCTTCCTCTTCTTCCTCGTCGGACTTGAAGATGACGGTGTAGAGAAAGAGGGTCAGCAGGCAAAGGACCAGAAACAGCTTGATAAAGAAGACGGTCAAATACTTGGCGTGGTGCTGTACGCCGCTGCCCGTCTGGGAGGTGAGCACCTGATTGACATAGTGGAGATTGATGCCGCCGGTAAACAGCAGCACGACGAGGAGAATACCGGCGACTTTTTTGTAGTGCTGATAAAAGGCGTCGGTGATCGGCTTGATTTGAGCTTTCGGAACGGCCCTCTGGAGACCGGGCGTCACCGCCAAGACGAGGAACGCCAAGCCGCCGATCCAGATGACCGCCGACAGGAGATGGAACCAATGGTTGACGATCGGGATCAGCGTATTCAGGTCGGTGACGATGCTTTGGAGTGCGTCCACGTTAAGACCTGTGACGAGTGATGGGTGATGAGTGATGAGTCAGAGTCGATAATTCGGCAAGGGGCGTCCGGATTTGCTTTAACTGATCACGCATCACCGATCACTCATCACTAGAACTTGAAGACCGGCGCGTCGTTCCCGAAGCGCTTCTTCCTGAGCTCTTCCATCAGCTCCACGGTGATGACCGCGATGCCGTTCTCTCGCGCATGCTTCTCGACGCCTTTCTTCACCATGGCGCGGAGAAAGTAGGGAATGCGGCTCAAGCGCAACGAGGACGCCTCGTCCCAGGCCACCTCGGCCTCCTCGGGCACGTTGAACGCCACTTTGATCTTTTCGCCGCCTTTGGGGGTGTACAGGCACCACTGGTCTTCGTCGAGCCAATCGCCGTGATCGACGTAGGGGCGCGCGCGGCAGCCGCCGCAGATGTCGCTGTATTCGCAGTCGCCGCACTTGCCTTTGAGGTGCGGGTAGCGGAAGGAATTGAAGATGTCCGATTTGTCCCAGAGATCGGCAAAGCTGTTCTGCCGCACGTTGCCGGCGGAGAGCGGCATGTAGGGGCAGGGGGTCAATTCGCCGTTCGGCGTCACCCGCGCGTAATTGGTGCCGGCCAAACAGCCGCCGCCCATGTAGCCGGTGGCTTTCGTAATCGGCGAATTCGGATCCTTCTCGTAGGCGAGCCGCTTGAAGTGCGGCGCGCAGCGGGCGCGCACGAGCATGCCCTTATAATTGTCCTGGCAGTTGACGAGATACCCGAGCACTTCTTCGTACTGGGCCGGCGTGATATCCGTGAGCTCCTCGCCCCGCCCGGTGCAGACCATGAAAAAGACGTTCAGCACGCGCGCGCCCAATTGATGCGCCCATTCGATGACGGCGGGCAGCTCCTGATAGTTCATCGGCTGCGCGCTGAAATGGATTTGGAACTGCAACCCGTTGCGCTTGCTGGCTTCGATGCCGGCAACGGCGGCTTCCCACGCGCCCGGCACGCCGCGGAAACGATTGTGTTTGACCGGATCGAGCGAATCGATGCTGATGCCGACGCCCATGACGCCGATTTCCACCAGGGTTCGGGCCGTGCGGTCATCGATCAGCATCCCATTGGTGCCGAAGACGACCATGAAGCCGAGCTTTACGGCGTGGCGGGCGATGTCGAGGATGTCGGGCCGCACCAGCGGCTCGCCGCCGGTGATGACGAGCAGGCACCCCTTGTTCACTTCGGCGATTTGGTCGATCAGACGGACACATTCTTCCGTCGTGAGCTCGTCGTCGCCCCCCGCCGCCTTGGTGGTGGCGTCCAGGTAACAATGGTCGCATTTCAGATTACAGCGCTTGGTGAGATTGAGCGCCACGAGATAAGGCTTGAAGTCATCGACGGTCCGCCCGTCGTATACGCCTTCGCCTTTGTTCGCGGGCGTGAAGAACTGGGTCACCTGCTGCTGAAAGGATCCGAAGGTGCCGGAGAGCGAACCGTTGAAGATCGGGAGAGATTTGCCCATGAAATTGGAGTGGTATGCAGGGGTAGTGGGATAGAGGGGGAACGTATCGTTGCTATATCCCGGTATCCCGTGACACCGTTATCCCTTCTTCTCAGTGCCCGTCAAGTTCGCGATCATATCTTTGAGATTGCCGGTCTTCATGGCTTCGGCCATGTAGCCCTTGGCCTGCTCGATGCCCTCGTTGGCGACGTCCAAGGTGATGTGGGTCACGCCGATCTTTTCGGCGTGCTTGATGATCAAGGCCTTGGTGCAGTCGCGCATGAACCCTTCGGGCGCGCGATCCAACCGGGCCTGCGCCTCCGCGGTCCACGTATAGGGCGATGTTTCACCCTGGCTGCTGCCATTCTGATGGCCGTTGCCGTTCTCATGATTCCCGTGCCCGTTCGTGTCGCCATTGACCGCAGCGAGTGTGGCTTCGGCCTCCGCGGAGGTGCCGGCGCCTTTATTGGCGAAGATCGGCTGGTAGTCTTCAGCCGCCGCTTCCTTGATCATCGGGGCCGCATATTCCAGGGTGATGGTCGTCATGCCGAGCTTGCGCGCGCTCTTTTCGATCTTGGCCTTGGCGCGACGGCGCTGGAAGCCGGCCGGCACGGCGCGGATCGCTTCCTTCGCATCCTTGGTCCACTGCATCGGCACATCGTCGTAGGCCAGGTCGGTTTCCAGCGCCCCTTCCGCCTTGGCCGCGGCGTCGAAGATGCTCTTATCGACTTGTTTGAACCGGGCCCCTTCAGCGCCGCACACCGGACACTTGACCGGCGTGTCGCCCTTGCCGATGTAGCCGCATCCGTCGCACACGAAGTAGTTCTGGCTCATGCGATCCAGATAGGCCTGAGTCGTTCCCGACGGCTTGGGCTTTTCTTCCACGACCTGCGTCATCATGCCGCTCAACGTGGAGCCCATGAGGTCCTGCGCCACCGCGTCGTCGGCCTGCATCTTGTCGCGGTCGATCCCCGCGGCCTCCAAGCTGCCGCCCAACGCCCGCATCGCGTCCATCGCACCCTTCGGCAGGATGTGCCCGACCGCGGCATCCACGACCGTGTTGCTGATGATCGTATGGCCCTTTTCGATCGCGTACCGGTGGATGGCCGTCTTGGCGACGCCGCGCGCGAACACCGGGATTTTTTCCATGCGCCGCAACGCCTCTTCCGTCCAGGCGATCGTGTACTCGGCCTGGGTATCGATCGGCGGTACGTATTTGCGATTGGAGATCAGCACGTTACAGGGCGCGATGCGCAGGAGGTTTTCGGTGTTGCTCCCGACGTCCATGTCCTCGTCGCTGTGGACGCCGATCCGGCCGACGATCAGCAGGGCCGGAACGTCCTTGCGGACGTATTGGATGATCTTTTCGAAGGCCTTCCCGTCCAGCAGCGTGGTCTTGATGTCGGTTTGCTCCGCCTGGGCGATTTCCCGCGAGATATCGAGGTGGGACTGGTAGATCTTGGCCAGGCCGCTGTCGATGATCTCCTCGTGGAGCTTTTCCTGCTCCTTGAAGCGGAAGACTTTCCCGGCCTCTTCGTTCAACACGCCGGAAATACTGTGAAACGCCGCATAATGGAAATAGGGGTCGAAGGCCGAGATCGCTTCGACCGGCATGTTGAAGGCCTTGCCGAGGGCCAAGCCCGTCATCAAGCCGCCGAAGGAATAGGGGCTGCCGTCCACCGCCACCACGATTTTGCCCCCCGTGATGGGCTGGGTGTTCTTGATGATCAGCATGTCGGAATTGCGCACCCGGCGGATGACCCGCTCGGTGTTGCTGCCGATCACGCTGTCCTTGACGGCCCCGACGCCCAAGGCCCCCATGATGACGAGGTCGTAGCCGTTGGTATTGATGTCTTCAGCCAGGACTTTCCAGTTTCGGCCTTCCAGCGAGCGCCGCTCGACCGGCAAATTGGCCTCGGTGCACTTCTTATCGACGTAGTCGAGATAGGAGTCGGTGATGATCTGCAGGCCGCGGGTGATCAGCGAATCGTGGATTTGGCGTTGGCGGTCGAGCTCTTTCTCATCGTGATATTCCTCGGGGAGGCCGGCTTCCATCTGCTTGAAGCGTTTGTCGTGCATCTTGGCGGCATAGACGTGGCTCCCCACGATCTTGGAGCCGAAGATCTTGGCCATCTGGACGCCGACGTCGACCGCTGTATTGGAATGGTCGGAGTTATCGACCGGAATATAGATCGTCTTATACATTGAGCTGCCTCCTCCGGAGCACGCAGGGCCCGGCCCGGCTGTCATAAGCCTCGATAAAACCAGACGGTTGACTAATGACCACCCGGCCTAAAAGAGGGCGCATGATAGCACTGCATCTGTTTGGAAATCAAGAAGGTTGGTGAGGTTGAGGGGTCAGTGGACGGGGGTCGAGACGGACGTGTTCTCGGCGATGGAGCGGTCTTGCGACGACTTCCGGGACTTGAGAATTTCCTCCAGCGACAAGAGGGCATCCCGTCCGGAATTCCGCTCAATTCCACGCACCAAATTGGAGTCGGCGTACTGGCCGGCCCGCCCGGCGTTTTGCGACAACGATCCCGACCACTGCCGGGGGTCTCGGCTGCCGTCTTTCCGTTCCCAAGCCCGCAAGCAAGCTTTGGCAATGATCTTGTTCAACGGCGCAGGGTTATAGAGGAGCTTTCGGATGCTGTTCGGCGTCAACATCAGCGGGTTGTAGCCGGCTGACAGATACCCTTCTTCTAACAACCGCTGTTCCAGATCCGTATTCGGCTGGATGCCGAGGAAGAACATCAAGGGAAAGACCCGCTCCTCCCCGAGGATCGAGGCCACGATCTTGTAGGCTTCCACGCTTTGGAGCAGCGTTTCTTCCGTTTCCTTGGGGCTATTGAGTGAGTAATTCAGGATGACTTTGCCCTTGAAGCCGGCCTCGGCGAGGTACCGGCAGCCATCGTAGAGCCGGTCCAACTTGAAGCCCATATGGAGGTTGTTGAGCACGTCCTGTGAGCCGGAGGTGATGGCGACTTCCAGGTCGCCGACGCCGGATCGGACCATGAGTTTCGCCACCTCCGGGGTAATCAACGAGGTGCGGATGTAGCCCGACCATTCGATCTCCAGCCGCTCGCTGACGATCCGTTCCAGGATCTCGGTGCATTGCGGGTAGGCTTCCCTGCCCGTAATGAACTGGGCGTCGGTAAACCAAAAGCGGCGCGTGCCCCACTGGCGGTAGTGTTGCGAGATATCCTTCACGACCATCTCGGGCGGCCGATAGCGCACCCGCTTGCCTTCGATATAGGGATAGAGGCAAAAGGCGCAGTCGTAGGGGCAGCCGCGCTTCGTCTGGACGCCGATCGCCTCGCCTTCGTACTCGCGGTACTGCGGGAAGATCGAGGTGAGGTACGGCAAATCGACGGTGAGCGCGTCGAGCAGCGCCGGCGAACCCTGAGTCCCCTTCCGAATGTGTTTCCCCTCCCGCACGATGTACCGTTCATCCTCGATGGACCGGCCTTCAATGACTTTCAGGATCGCATCCTCCCCCTCGCCCAAGAGCCCGATGGTGCCTTCGGGCAGCTTTTCGATGAGCTGGTCTGCAAAGGCCGTAAAGGCGCCGCCGCCGATCATGATCTGCGCCTTCGGGAATTCCTTCCGGATGAGCCAAGGATACGAGAGGATCGTATAGATATGGCTGTAGTAACGATAGAGCTGCTTGACGCCCTCGATCGAAGCGACGATGCGCTTCAGCGGGTTGCTGGCGAAATAAAAATTGAACGCATGCTCCAGCGACGAATCCCCTTCATGAGGCGAAAAGATCTGAATGTCGCGCCAGGAAAAGCAAACCAGGTCCGGCTTGAACGCCGCCGCAGCGTCGCGGATCGCCTGGCTCCGCTGCTTCACGGGATACAGCGAGAGATCAAGAATCCGCTGGCGCACCTCCGGCTTCCGGCGATGGAGGAAGTCCGCCAAGTAGGTGATCCCGATGGGATAGACCTTCTTGCAGGGGAGGAAGATGTAAAGAATTGAATTCATGCTGGTCGAGGTTTGATTCCGCAACTTCGAACGTCGAACTGTTTCAACTTCGAACCTATTTCGTTGCCACGTGGATCGCCACGATCCCGCCGGTCAGGTTTCTATACGATACGTCGCGGAAGCCGGCTCCTCGGAGGATCTGGCAAAGCCGTTCCTGATCCGGAAATGTCCGGATCGAGGCCGGCAGGTATTCATAGACCCCGGTGGTGTCGTGCGCGACTTTCGTGCCGATCCAGGGCAACAGCTTGAAGGAATACCAATCATAGAGCCGGCGCAGCCAGCCGAAGATCGGCCGGGAAAACTCCAGGCACACAAAGCGGCCGCCCGGCTTGATGACCCGGCGGATCTCGGCAACGGCTTGCGACAGGTTGCCGACATTCCGCATGCAGAAGCCGGTCGTCACGGCATCGAACGTGTTGTCCGCAAATGCCAACTGTTCGGCGTTCGCTTGCAGGCACGTGATCGTGCCGGCCAATCCCTTCCCGGCCACCTTCCTCAAGCCTTCCGCCAGCATGGCATGATTCAAATCAGAGGCAACCACACGCCCCTTGACCCCCATGCGGGGTGCGAGCAGGAGGGCCAGATCCACCGTGCCGGTGCCGACATCGAGAGCGGTCCCTTGTTCAACGATGGGGACCAGCGAAGCGGTGACCTTCTTCCATCTGTAATGCAGGCCGAAACTGAGCAGCGTGTTGTTGAGGTCGTACACGCCCGCGATGGCGGTGAACATCCGCTGCACCGCCTGCTCGCGCGCATCACCGGACCACGTCGAGACGGCCCGCGGTGACGGCGATTGATCGGCCCGCACCGATTCCTGTCGAGCTGGCACCATGGCAGGTGGTAGCACCGGGTTTGAGGCAGTGTCAAGCTTCGTTTCAGCCGCTTCTGATGATCAGGCTGTAAACAGAACCAGGCCGCCAACGGTTCTGAAATGCCGTGTATTGCGAGTCAGAAGAGGGAGACGTCTCGCCAAGGCAGTCGCGGCAATCAGTGCATCGGCTTTTTCGAGGGATGGATGATGTCGGCGCAGGTCGGAATAGCAGGCGGTGATCGCCTTCGATAGAGGGATCAGTCGGCATCGCTTCAATTCCGCCATGATCGCAGCTCGCTCCGTATCGCGGAGGCCGGGCTTGGACAGCAACTCTTTCTTGGTGACGACCGAGTAGTACACAGTAAATCGGTCTGAATTAAAGAGGGAGTCGAACCGGCCGGTATTGAAATAATCGATGAAAATGTCAGTGTCTACGAGGAGCGAGACTTTTGCCATGCTTCGATCTCGCCCAAAAAGGCCTCGTCCGACTGCTTGCGGCCGTGCTTTCGCAACGTCGTCACATAGGCGGCGCTGTCACTCACGTCCGTATATCCGAACGGATTGAACTTTTCCCTCACGAGACTCTCCAGGACGGCGACGGGATACACGCCTCGGCGTTTGGCGGCTTTGACAACCACACTCTTCAAGGCGGGATCAAACGAGAGGGTCCACTTCTCTTTTCGCAATGACGTTTTCGGCATGACGACCTCCGTCGAAACAGTACGTATACTAGACGTATGACAACAGAGTGTCAATATCCAGCCCAGCGGGTCCTGCTCCATTGTCCTATTCCGGAGACTTCGCTAAACTGTCCCTCCATGCCGGCCGGATCGATCGATACTGTGCCCGCGTCCTTCCCTTTGCCGAACAGGAGCTCCGCTTGGGCGAAACCCGCGTCGACCTCCATCACTTGCTCGAAGACCTCCGCGACGCCTACCCCGGCGCGCTGGAGGAAACCATTCTGACCGAAGTGGTCGCCAATGCATTGGACTCGGGCGCCACGGTGCTCCGCGTCACGGCCGATCCGGCCGGCGCGACGCTCACCATCGTCGACAACGGCTCCGGCATGCGACGGAGAGATTTGGTGCGATACCACGATCTGGCGTCCAGCACAAAGACGCGCGGCCACGGGATCGGCTTCGCCGGCGTCGGGATCAAGCTCGGGCTGCTTGTCTGCGAAGACGTCGTGACCGAAACGCGGCGCGGGAACGAGCACGTGGCGAGCCGCTGGCACTTGGCCGGCCGGCACAAGGCGCCGTGGAAATGGATTCCTCCGTCGGGATTGGTCGCCGATCATGGCACGGCAGTGCGCCTCAAGCTGCACAACGCGCTCTCGCCCCTCCTGGACGATGGCTATCTGGAAGAGACGCTGCGCCGGCAGTACCAGCCGCTGCTGGCGCCGGAGTTCGACGAGATCCTCAGCCTGCATTATCCGAAGGGTTTCCGGTTCGAGGTCAACGGCCGAGCGCTGGAGCGCCTCCGGGTCGAGGGCGCCACGGTGTCGAGGTTGGCGGTCTGCTTGGCGCGCAAGCGCAAACCGATGGCGGTCGGTTACCTGGCGCGCAGCGAGTCTCCCTTTCCGGACCATCAGCAAGGTCTGGCGATCAGCACCTTCGGCAAGGTCATCAAGCGCGGATGGGACTGGCTCGGCATCACGCCAGCCGCGCCCGACCGGGTGACCGGGATGATCGAGGCGCCGGCGCTGGCCGCCGCCCTTACCCTCAACAAGGGAGACTTCGTTCGTGTCGGCGCGCGAGGCGCGCTGTATCTTGGCTATCGAAAAGCCATCCAGGAGGCGGTGTCACAGCAATTGGCGCACTGGGGCGACGTCCGCGAAAGCGGCGACAAGGCCGGACGCCGCGCGGTGCGGCCACTGGAACGCGACCTGGAAACCGTGTTAGTGGATCTGGCCGACGAGTTTCCGCTGCTCGCCTCGCTGGTCGAGCGACGAGCCGGCGGTCAGAAGCGATTGCCGATCGGACCGGCCGGACCGGCCGGGTTGGCCGAGGAGGGACAGGCGCTTCTTGCTGCATCGGTCATGGGCAGCGTGGAGATCTCCGAGGAAGCCGACGCTGTTCCGGATGTGCAGCAACCAGGCAGGCTCCCGCCGCCGGCTGAAGAGGAAGCTGTGAACGGGACGGCGCAGTCGGAGCCCGAAACTCCGGCCGGCGTCGCCGTCGTGCCGGGACAGAGAGGGCGGTCGCGACGCCCGGGCCACTATGGTCTGCGCATCCGGTTCGAATCGCACCCCGATGACCCGGACCTCGGCCGCCTCGTCGAGTCCACCGTAGTCCTGAACGATGCCCATCCCGCTTATCGCCGCGCGGTCGCATCCCGTTCCGAGGGCTACCACATCGCCCTGGCCGTCGCGATGGCGCTCGCCCAGTTGGCCGTGCCGCCTGCCGACGCGCAGGAATTCATCACGATCTTTCTGACCCGCTGGGGCGACGCCCTCGACGGCGCGCGCCGCCGGTCCCGCAGGCGGTCGTAGTCACACAATCCGCCCTTTCTCCAACGCAAAACCCGCGTGATATAATCCGCGGCCCATGTCCAATGCCATCGTCATCAAGGGTGCCCGGGAGCACAACCTCAAGAATATCGACGTCGAGATTCCGCGCGACAAGTTGGTGGTCATCACCGGCTTGAGCGGCTCGGGCAAGTCCTCGCTCGCGTTCGACACGATCTATGCCGAAGGCCAGCGGCGGTACGTCGAGTCGCTGTCCGCCTACGCGCGCCAGTTCCTGGAGCAAATGGGGAAGCCGGACGTCGATTCGATCGAAGGCCTCTCGCCGGCAATTTCGATCGAGCAGAAGAGCACCAGCCACAACCCCCGCTCCACGGTCGGTACGGTCACCGAAATTTACGATTACCTGCGGCTATTGTTTGCCCGCGTCGGGCGGCCGCATTGCTTCCAATGCGGCGAGGAGATCACGGCTCAGACGGTCCAGCAAATGGTCGACGGCATCGCGGCCTTGCCGGAGGGCGTAAAGTTTCAGATTCTGGCGCCGATCGTGCGGGGGCGGAAGGGGGAATACCGCAAAGAGTTGCTCGACATGCGCCGGGCCGGCTATGTGCGGGCCCGCATCGACGACAAGATCGTCGATTTGGGCGAGGAGATCACTCTCGACAAGCAGAAAAAACACACCATCGACATCATCGTCGATCGACTCGTCATGAAGCCGGGCGACGCCCTGATGCGGCGGCTGGCCGACTCGGTGGAGACCTCGCTGAAATTGACCGGCGGGCTCGTCGGGGTGCTGACGGAAGACGGCAAGACCCAGCTGTACAGCGACGCGCTCGCCTGCATCAAATGCGGCGTGAGCTACCCCGAGATCGCCCCGCGCATCTTTTCCTTCAATAGTCCGCACGGGGCCTGCCCCGTGTGCGACGGCATCGGCTACAGCGTGAGGCCCGGGGACTTTGAGGAAGAGGATTTTACATTGCTGGAACCCTGCGAGGTCTGCCACGGCGCGAGACTCAGGCCGGAAAGTCTGGCGATCAAGATCGCCAAGAAGTCCATCGCCGACGTGACGCATCTATCGGTGCGCGCCGCGGCGGAGTTCTTTGTGTCGCTGAAGTTCACCGATCGCGAGCTCGTCATCGCCCATCGGATTTTGAAAGAGATCCGCGAGCGGCTGGGGTTCCTGGTGAACGTCGGTCTCGACTATTTGACGTTGGATCGGGCGGCCGCGACGCTGTCCGGCGGGGAGGGGCAGCGGATCAGGCTGGCCACGCAGATCGGCTCCGGGCTCGTCGGCGTTCTCTATATCTTGGACGAACCGTCGATCGGCTTGCACCAGCGGGACAACCGCCGCCTGCTCCAGACCCTGCTGCGCCTGCGCGATCTCGGCAACACCGTCGTCGTGGTCGAGCACGATGCAGAGACGATGGCCGCCGCGGACTACATCCTCGACATGGGGCCGGGAGCCGGCTCGCACGGCGGGCATGTGATCGCGAAGGGGACGCCGCAGGAGGTGATGGGCGATCCCAATTCGCTGACGGGCCAATACTTGCGCGGCATCCAGACCGTGGCCGTTCCGCAGCGGCAGCGGAAGCCCAAGGGATTCTTATCGGTCGTCGGCGCCTACAAACACAACCTCAAACACGTGACGGCGAAAATCCCGCTCGGCCTTATGACCTGCGTGACCGGCGTGTCGGGATCGGGCAAGAGCACGCTGGTGCTGGAAGTGCTGTTTCATTCGCTGTCGCAGATGCTCTACCACAAGAAGCCGAAGATCGACGGCTGCAAAGAGCTGAAGGGCGTGGACGCGCTCGACAAGGTCATCGACATCGACCAGTCGCCCATCGGCCGCACCCCGCGGTCCAATCCGGCCACCTACACCGGCCTGTTCGGCTACATTCGCGACCTCTATTCCAATCTGCCTGAGTCGCGCGTGCGCGGGTACAAGCCGGGCCGGTACAGCTTCAACGTCAAGGGCGGGCGCTGCGAGGCCTGCCAGGGCGACGGGCTGATCAAAATCGAAATGCATTTTCTCCCCGACGTGTACGTGACCTGCGAAGTCTGCAAAGGCCAGCGGTACAACCGCGAGACGCTGGAAATTCTGCACAAAGGCAAGAGCATCGCCGACGTGCTCAACATGACGGTCGATGACGCGCTGGAATTCTTCGAGCACATCCCGCTCATCCAGACCAAGCTGCAGACGCTGCACGATGTCGGCTTGCACTACGTGAAGCTGGGCCAGTCGGCCACCACGCTGTCCGGCGGCGAGGCGCAGCGCGTGAAGCTTTCGCGCGAGCTCTCCAAACGGGCCACCGGCCGCACCCTGTATATCCTCGACGAGCCGACCACCGGCCTGCACTTTGCCGACGTCCAGCGTTTGCTCGACGTGCTGGACCGCCTCGTCGAAGCCGGCAACACGGTCCTGGTCATCGAGCACAACCTCGACGTGATCAAAAACGCCGACTGGATCATCGACCTGGGCCCCGAAGGCGGCGACCGCGGCGGCGAGATCGTGGCGGAAGGGCCGCCCAAGGAAATCGCCAAGGCGAAGCGGTCGTACACGGGGCAGGTGTTGAAAGAAGCGAGGGTGGGGTGAGGCCCGGACACGGCGGGCTAGTTCGGAAGTCGCCATCATGCGTTGGAGCGAGAGCGCTCATGGCGCCTTACTTTTCGCGTGCTCCTATAAAGCGCGACCGATGGTCGCATGCCGTCGCACGCGGCATGCGTGAGACTGTCATCTCGCCGTGTTCGCTATGGCGACTTCCGAACTAGCCCGCCGTGTCCGGCCGGTAAAAAGAAGAGATCAGAACGACAAGGAGGCCCATGCGCACGATCCTTTTGCTGACGATCTCCAACATCTTCATGACCGTCGCCTGGTACGGGCATCTCAAATACAAGGACGTGCCGCTATGGCAAGCGATTGCGGTCAGCTGGGGCATCGCGTTTGTCGAATACTGCTTTCAGGTGCCGGCCAATCGGATCGGCCACTATGAGTTCACCGCGGCGCAATTGAAAACCATTCAGGAAGTCATTACCCTCGTCGTATTTTGCGTCTTCTCCGTCATCTATCTCAAAGAGCCGCTGAAGTGGAATTATCTCGCCGGCTTCGGATTGATGGCGGGGGCCGTCTTCTTGATCTTCAAAGAGTGGTAGCCAATGGTCATTGGTCAATAGTCATTGGGGAAAGGATGATGCTGTCGTGACCTCCATTGACGAATGACCGATGGCATCTTTCAACGGCCGGAGAAAACTTGCCATGGCCAAGGAAAAGAAAACAGGGGCAGCCAAACAAAAGCCGTCCGCCACCGAGGATTTCGAACAGCTGGGCGTCTTCTATCTCGGCCGTCCGTACGATCTCGCCGCCAAGCAGGCCAAGCCGGGCTGGTTGCTGTACGACTCCAAGGATCTGGTCACGCATGCCGTCTGCGTCGGCATGACCGGCAGCGGCAAGACCGGGCTGTGTCTCGCGTTGCTCGAAGAAGCGGCGATTGATCATATCCCGGCCATCATCATCGATCCGAAGGGCGACCTGGGGAACCTCATGCTGACGTTCCCGAGCCTGAGCCCCGACGCGTTCCGTCCGTGGATCAACGAGGACGAAGCGCGCAAGAAAGGGCTGTCGCCGGACGACTATGCGGCGCAGCAGGCGGAGCTGTGGAAGAAGGGGTTGGCCTCGTGGCAACAGGACGGCGCGCGCATTCAGCGCCTCCGCGACGCGGCCGACGTGGCGATGTATACGCCGGGCAGCCACGCCGGTCTGTCAGTGTCGATCCTGAAATCATTTGCCGCGCCGCCGGCCGAGGTCCGCGACGACGCTGAGCTGTTGCGGGAGCGGATCAGCACCACGGTCACCGGTCTGCTCGGCCTGCTCGGCATCGAAGCCGATCCGATTCAGAGCCGCGAGCACATTCTCTTGTCCACCGTCCTCGACCGGACCTGGAGGCACGGGCAGGATCTCGACCTGGCTTCGCTCATTCACGCCATCCAGCAGCCGCCCGTGGCGAAGATCGGCGTGATGGATCTCGAATCGTTCTTCCCGTCAAAAGACCGGTTCGCCTTGGCGATGAAGCTCAACAATCTGCTCGCCGCGCCCGGGTTTCAATCCTGGCTGGAAGGAGAGCCGCTCGACATCCAGTCCATGCTCTACACGCCGTCAGGGAAGCCGCGCCTTGCAATCTTTTCCATCGCGCATCTGAGCGATGCCGAGCGGATGTTCTTCGTCACGCTGCTCTTGAGCCAGACGGTGGGCTGGATGCGGAGTCAATCCGGCACCACCAGCCTCAGGGCCCTTCTCTATATGGATGAGATCTTCGGCTATTTCCCGCCCGTCGCCAATCCCCCGTCCAAGCTGCCGCTGCTGACGCTGCTCAAGCAAGCACGCGCGTTCGGCTTGGGCGTCGTGCTCGCCACGCAAAATCCCGTGGATCTCGACTACAAGGGTCTGGCCAATACCGGGACCTGGTTCATCGGCCGGCTGCAGACGGAACGCGACAAAGCGCGCGTACTCGAAGGGCTGGAAGGGGCCTCGGCCGGCTCCGGGAAGAAGTTCGACAAAGGCCGCATGGACCAGATCCTCGCCGGGCTGGGGAGCCGCATCTTTCTGATGAACAACGTCCACGAGGACGAGCCGGTGGTGTTCGAAACCCGCTGGTGCCTGTCCTATCTGCGCGGCCCGCTCACGCGCGCGCAGATCAAAACGCTGATGGAACGGGCCAAGCAATCGGGGTATGGGGATAGAGGGATAGCGGGGTACGAGTCAGAAAGTCCGCTAGCCCGTTACCCCGCTACCCCGGTATCTCCTGCTTCCCGTCCCGTCCTGCCGCCCGACGTGCCGCAGTATTTCCTCCCGCTACGTGGTGCGAAACCGGAAGGCGCCGGCCTGCTCTATACGCCCATGCTCCTCGGGGCCGCGCAGATTCGCTTTGCCGACGCGAAGAGCGGGGTCGATAGTCTCCGGGACGTCACGCTGCTGGCGCCTATGGCCGAGGGGCCGGTGACGATTGATTGGGACCGGGCGGCGAAGGTGGATCTGGCTGTCGCCGATCTGGAACCGGAACCGCAGCAGGGCGCGCAGTTTTTGACTGTCCCGCCTGGGGCCGGGAAAGTCAAGAGCTATGCGGACTGGAGCAGGGACTTGGGCGCCTGGCTCTATCGGACCCAGAAGCTCGATGTGCTCAGGAGCCCCAGCACCAAGGCCGTCTCCGCGCCGGGGGAATCCGAGCGGGACTTCCGCCTGCGGGTGCAGCAGGCCGGCCGCGAGCAGCGGGACCAGGCGGCCGAACGGTTGCGGCACAAGTACGCGCCGAAGATCGCCGCGCTGCAGGAACGCGTCCGGCGGGCCGAGCAGATGAAGGCACGGCAACAGACCGAAGCGCGCACCAGCCAAATGCAGGCCGCCATCTCGGTCGGCGCGTCGATCCTCGGCGCTTTCCTGGGCCGCAAGGCGATCAGCCAGACCAACATCGGCCGCGCGACGACGGCGATTCGAAGCGCGGGCCGGGTCCTCAAGGAATCGCAGGACGTGGGCCATGCGGAAGAAACGGTCGCCGCGCTCCAACAACAACTGGCCGATCTCGACGCGCAGTTCAAGCGCGAAGCCGACGCACTGGCCGCCGCCGCCGATCCGCTTACCGAGCAATTGGAGCCGTTCTCTGTCAAGCCTTCCAAAGCCGACATCGCCGTGAAGCTTGTCGCGCTGGTGTGGACGCCGCAGTGGCTGACGGCCGGTGGCGAGACCAGATCGGCGTGGTCCTGAAGCGCCGCGTCGTCCGTGCCGTTCGCTCCCCCTCCTAGGGCCGTTCATCTTCGCGCTAGAGACAATTAGGTCAGGCGATACTTCCATGGTTGCGCGGCCGGGAATCCGGTACCTTGTCTGCTTACGCAGATCCGAGCCAGGGATCATGAGGGGGGCGGCAGTTCCTCCTCGTGAGGAGGAAGGACGGGGGCTGCTCGTGCGACCATCGTCTCCAAGCCGGCGAAGACGTAGGCGCGGAGCCGGCGCCGTGCGTAAGATCCGCAAATGCTTGGTAGCCGACGATCATTTGATCGTGCGCGAGGGCATCAGGCATTTGCTGCTGCAGAAAGGGCTGTTCACCGCCGTGGCGGAGGCCGACCATGCGGCGGCCGTCCTTGCCGCCGTCCGTCGGGAGCCCTGGCATCTGCTCATGCTGGACATGGCGCTGCCGGGTACGCACGGGGTGGACGTACTCAAGGAAGTGAAACGTCTGCGCCCGCCGCTTCCTGTATTGATGGTGAGTCTCTACCCCGAGCGCGAGCTCGCGCGGGAAGCCTTCCAAGCCGGCGCCTCAGGCTATCTCACCAAGGATCGGGCTCCAGCCGAGCTGCTCGTCGCCGTCCGGCAGGTGCTCGCCGGACGGCGGTACGTCGGTGCGGCGCTGGCCGACCAGATGACCATGGTCGCGACAGTCGGACGGTCCGGCGCAGTGCACCGCCGCCTCTCCGAGCGCGAGCTGAAGGTCCTGCGCCTGCTCGCCCGGGGCCGGACAGTGTCCCGGATCGCGGACGACATGGCGTTGAGCGTCAAGACCGTGAACGCCTGTCGCACTCGGCTGTTGGGCAAGCTGAACCTCCGGACGAGAGGCGAGCTCGTCCGGTACGCTACAGACCACCGCCTTCTTGCCTGACCCCCGCTCGTGGCTCATCACGTAGACGACAGGGCAAAGCCGGCGGGTCCCTACTCGCCCTCCTCTAGGACAAACCCGGGAGCGACTCGGGGATCTCACTGATATGCTTTCGCTCGCGTTCACGCTAGCCTAATCGAGTCACAGGAAGAATCGCGGATCGACAAAGCGGGCAACCGGCATGAGCACCATAGCGGCGGAAAGCGGCCGGAAGAGCAGAGGCACGGTTGCCGGCAGGGGGCCGGGGCGTCGGCATCGCCCGGTGCGGGTGTTCCTCGTGGACGAGGCGCCCCCGCGGGGCCTCGGCCTCGCTCTGAAGGTGCCGTCGGATCCCGACTTGGCGTTGGTCGGCAACGCCGGGACGGTTGCCGCCGCCGCCACCGGCGCGGCCGCGGTCAAGCCGGATGTCATGGTGCTGGGGTCGACGGTCGGCGCCGACGCGGCGCGCCGCGCCTCCCGGGTGCTGCGGGCCGCCTGCCCTACCCTGCCGCTGTTGCTGGTCACGGATGCGGGGCATCCCGTGGATTCGTTCCCGGCGCTGTTCGATGCCGGCATTTACGGGCAGGTGGGAGCGGACGTGAGCGACGAGATTTTCGCCCTCGCCATCCGGACCGTCGCCGCCGGCGCCTCGTTCCTGTGTCCGCGGCTCACGCCCAAAGGGTCCGTGTCTCCTGCATCCCGAGCCGGAGAACGGGCGCTGAGGCATCTTTCTCCGCAAGAGCGGCGCATTCTTCCGATCCTGGCCGAGGGCAAGACGAACCGCGAGATCGCCCTCGCGCTCCGGCTCTCGGAAAAAACGGTCAAGAACTATCTGGCGAATATCTTCGAGAAGCTGCGCATCACCCGACGGACCCAGGCGGTCGCACTGTATCTCCGCGTGGGGACCGGACTCCCTCCATCCGGCTGAGGCGCGTGGGGGACCGTGGGGGACTGGCTCCGGCAAGGCCGGTGCCTGTCCCACTGGCTCCGCTATCCCTCCGGCCCCGCAGCTGAAGAACGGGGACAGCCACCAAGGCGGAAGGGTGGCAGTCCCCTTAGTGCTTCTTGTCCTTCTGCATGATTTTGTCGGTCCACGCCAGAAGAATGGCGGAGCCGAGGAAGGTCATGTGGATGAAAATTTTCCACTTGATGTGTTCCGGATTTTCATTCGCCACATCTACGAAGGCTTTCAGCAGATGGATGCTGGAGATCCCCACCAGCGAGGCAGCCAGTTTGATCTTGATCGTGCCGGGATCGACATGCGTGAGCCAATCCGGGCGATCCGGATGATGCTCGAGGTCCAGCTTACTGACGAACGTGGCGTAGCCTCCGATGACGACCATGGTCAAGAGATTGGCCACCATCGTCACATCGACGAGTCCGAGGACGCCCAGCATGAAGACCGTCTCTTCCATCTTGTGGATGTGCAGGACCATCTCCCAGAGTTCGGCCAGGAATTTGTACGCGTAGAGCAGTTCGGCGACGATGAGCCCGGCATACAGCGGCGCCTGAATCCAGCGGCTTGAAAACACCGCCATCTCAAAAACATGCTCGAGCCGATTCGCCACCATGGGCGCCGACTTCGCGCGGGTGGCGGGAAAATGGGTTGTATGTTCTTCCGACATTGCTCCTCCTGAACGAACCGCATTCGGTGAATCGGCGCAGCCGGCGCGTATCCTAGTCAGAGACGCCTACCCTGTCAATTCAAAGCGTCGAGGCGAACGTCGGGCATGGAAGGCGGCTGAGCCGGCGTGCGCTCCGATCCGATCGGCAGTCGTTGTAAGAGCCCGGCGGCGCGGTGTCCGGCCTTGCGGATGTGTTCGACCGGCCCGCGAGCCGGGTCATCGGCCGGCATGCGCGTCAAGAGCACCTCGGCAAAGCCGTTGATCGACGTCAGCGCGTTGTTGAGGTCATGGATCAGGCGCGTGGGGACGGCCGGCGAGTCCTGTGGAGGAGCCGGCGTGGAGCGGCCAGGCTGTGACTGCGCCCGGATGACGGCCCGTTCTATGGCCCAACGGAGCTCCCGCGGCGTGAGGCCTTGTGCGGAGAGCGCTTCGTGGGCGCCGGCGCGCAACGCCGTAAGCAGCAGGCGCTCGTCGCCGGCGGCGTCCAGGGCGATGAGGGCGCAGGCCGGCGCGGTCAGACGTACGGCGCGGACGGCGTCGACGCCCTTGTAATCGGGCAGCATCAGGTCCATCAGCACCACGTCGACGTGGCGTGTGGACAGATGGTGCATGGCCTCCCGCAGCGAGCGGGCCACCCCGATGTCCAGCGAGGCGGGAAACAAGTCCAGCAGTTGGTCATGCAGTCTGGCGGCCAGGCCCGTGGCCGGTTCAATGAGCAGCAGGGCGAGGGGTCGAGCAGTACCTGTGTCCATGGCAGTCACGCGGCTTGGTCTTGGGCCGCTATACTGAGCCACCGGGCCAGCACATCCTGGAGCTCGCGGTTCGCGACCGGCTTGCTGATGAAATCATCCATGCCCGCCTCCAAACACCGCCGCCGGTCGCTTTCCAAGGCGTTCGCCGTCATGGCGATGATCGGTATCCGATGCGTGAAGCGTGAAGGGTGAAGCGTATGTCGTTCGGAGGGCGCGGGCGCTTCACGCTTCACGTGCGACGCTTCACCTTCACGGATCAATCGCGTGGCTTCGAAGCCGTCCATCTCGGGCATCTGGCAGTCCATGAAGACGAGGGAATAGGACCGACGTGCCAATACCGCCAAGGCTTCCTTGCCGGTACCGGCCGTATCCACGCGATAGCCCAACTTTTCCAACATCCGGACGGCTACCTTCTGATTCACCGGATTATCATCCACCACCAGCAGTCGGATGTGTGCGTGAATCTCCGCCACGTGGTGCCGTGTGATAAGCGGAGGAGAGGTCTGAGCCATACCTGCCGCGCTCGCTATGGCTGCCGATTGCCCCATGACCAGACGAAGGCAATCATGCAGTTGGGATTTGCGTACGGGTTTGCTTAAGTAGGCGGAGAAACCGGCAGATCGCGCGACGTGCGCATCCCCGCGTCGGCCAAGCGACGTCAGCAGGACAAGCCGCGTGGAGGCCAGCGCCGGGTCAGCCTTGATCGCTCGCCCCAACTGGATGCCGTCCATGTCCGCCATGTGCATGTCGACAATGGCCAGGTCAAAAGGAGCCCCTTGGACCGCCGCCTTCCGCATGACCGCCAAAGCCGACGGGCCATCCTGCGCCGTGTCATAAGACATACCCCAGGCGAAGGCGTGGTATTGCAACAACATCCGATTGGTTGCATTGTCATCCACCAGACATACGCGCAAACCGCACAAGCTCTCCGCCGTCGGGAGAGAAGCGTTAGGCTGAACCTTTTGTTTGTCGAGGCGGATCGTAAACCATACTCGCGTTCCCGTTCCCGAAAGAGAGTTGAGCCCGATTTCACCCTTCATCATTTCAGTCAGGCGCTTGCAAATCGCCAGTCCTAAGCCGGTCCCCCCGTACTTTCTGGACGTCGATCCATCGGCTTGCGTGAAGGCTTGAAACAATCTGGATTTCGCGTCTTCGGTGAGGCCGATGCCGGTATCGGTGACTTCAAATCGGAGCAGCGCCGACGTGTCGTCCTCATCGATCACCGCGACTTGCACGAGCACCTCGCCCTGCTCGGTAAACTTAATCGCGTTGCCGACGAGATTGGTGAGGATCTGTCGCAGACGGCCGGGGTCGCCCACCATCGCCGTGGGAACGGCGGCATCGACCATGCCGACCACTTCCAAATGCTTCTCCTGGGCGGTGACGGCCAGCAGTTCGAGGGTGTCCTCAATCGTCACTCGGAGATCAAAGGCAATGTGTTCCATCGACAGCTTGCCCGCTTCAATCTTGGAGAAGTCGAGAATGTCGTTGATAATCGCCAGGAGCGACTCACCGGACCTCCGCAAGGTCTCCACATACTCCTGCTGCTCCGGCGTCAGCGCCGTGTCGAGCAGCAAGCCGGTCATTCCGATGACTCCGTTCATCGGCGTGCGGATCTCGTGGCTCATTGTGGCCAGGAATTCCGCTTTGGCCCGTGCGCCGGCTTCGGCCGCATCCTTCGCCGCGACGAGGTCCTGTTCCAGCTGTTTGCGTTCGGTGATATCGATCATGGTGCCCATCATGCGCACCGGCCGGCCTTGCCCGTCATGCTCGACGGCCTTCCCTCGCACCAAGACCCACAGCCAATGGCCTAGGCGATGCCGGAGCCGGTGCTCGACCACAAAATGCGTGGTGTGGCCGGCGAGATGGTTCTCGAGCGCTTGCTCGATGGCTGGGCGATCGTCCTCATGGATGCGCCCTTTCCAGTCGCTCAGGTTGTTTAAAGGAATCTCGTGATGTTCGAGTCCGACCATGCGTATCCAGCTGGGACTGTAGCTCGCGCGCATCGTCGGGATATGCCAGTCCCAGAGGCCGTCGTTCGTGGTCTCGAGCGTGAGGCGAAATCGCGCCTCGCTGTCCCGCAGGGCTCGTTCGACCTCCTTTCTCCCGGTGATGTCCCGGCAGGTGCAGACCAGAGAGCGGCGGGACGGGTCGCCCTCTTCCAGGAGGGCAAGGGACAGTTCGACATGAAACGCCTCGCCGGTCTTCTTCTTGCCGACCACTTCTCCTTGCCACTGTCCGCTGCGCTCCAAGAGCGGGAAGAAAAGGTGTTCGATCATGGCGGCCCATTCGGGATGGTACAGCTCTTTCCAACTCTTCCCCAGGAGTTCATCGGCAGCGTATCCGTACATGGATGCGTGAGAGGGATTGATGTAGGTGTAACAACCGTCGGCGTCTAGAATCCCCATGCCGTCCAACCCATGGTTGATCGCCTGCTGGAGTTTGAAGCGCGTCTGTTCAAGCCGGCGTCGTTCCGTGATGTCTTGGACAGTCCCAAGAGACCGAAGGGGTTTGCCGTCGGCGTCATAGTGGGTTCTGCAGCGCTCCTGAACGTATTTGATTCGCCCATCTTTCATCAGAAGACGATGCTCGATTTCGTACGCAGTCTTGTTCTTGAGCGAATCCGTATAGGCCTTGTCCACAGAGGCGCGGTCGTCCGGATGGACCGTGTCCAGAAAGGCTTCATAGGTTGCGCCGAAGCGGGAAGGCTCCATTTCAAAGATGCGATAGATCTCGTCCGACCAGGTCAACACGTTCGTCGTAAGGTTCAGCTCCCAGCTTCCTAAACCGGCCAGACGCTGTGCCTCGGCAAGATTGGCCTGGTTTTTCAGTACCGCTGCGTCCACCAGCTTCCGTTCGGTGATGTCTTCCATCGTGCCGACATAGCCGATCAGATGACCGGGATCCTGCCGGAGCGGCCGGGCGCGGCTGTGTACCCAGCGGACGTCGCCGTCGGGCCGTCGCACACGAAACTCCATGTCGAAATCCGAGCCGATGCGGGCCGTGCGGGTCCATTCATCGAAGACCTGCGCGCGATCCGTTTCCGCCAGACAGCGTGCCCAGCCTTCGCCGACGCTCTCCTCCAGCGACAACCCGGTGATGCGTTGCCACGTCGAATTGGTGTAGAGGCAGCGGCCCTCGTGATCGGTCTGAAAAATCCCGACCGGCGACGTATCCGATAGGGTTTCGAACCGGCGCACTTGGACCTGTAATTCCTCGCTGTGCCGGCGGAGATCGGAGAGTGTGACGGTGAGACGGCTCGATTGCGCCTCCACGGCCTGTTCCTGCACGGCGAGGAGGGCTTCGAGCGTGGCGATTCGCTGGTGCAGATCGCTTTGAGAGGGCTGGGTCTGCGTCGACGCTCCGGTTGGACGGCTGGGCAAGACCAAGTCCGGCCGGTCGAAGGGCGCCAGCGCCAGTGTGGTCGAAAGCGCCGAGGCCTGAAACAGCTCGGCGGTGGCACGGGGGACGGCGATGCGGGTAAACAGGATGACCGCAAAGAGGTCGCCGGTCGGGAGCACGCCGCCGTAGCCGAGGACGGACTGGACGCCGAACGGGACCACGAATTCCTGTTGGGCCGGAACGTACGGACTCTCGCGGGCCTGGGCCACATAGAACGCGTTGAACGTCGTGGCGTGCCGGGCGAGCAGCAGCGAGGACTTGGCGGACGCGAGGAACGGCAAATCGATCTGGAACTGCGCGAACAGCTGCGCGAACATCGGGAGCGCCGACAGCGCTTCAGGGCCGGCGAGCGGAATCACCCGGAACCGGCTCGACCGTGCGGGATCGTTCCAGCCCGCTACGACTCCCTGGCTGCCGAGCAAGGTGAGGCATTTCATCTCCGGGGAGGGCGGGCTCTCCCCCAGTCGCCGATCCGCGAGTCGTTGCAGCTCCGGCTCGAGGCGGCCGTAAGGATGGGTCTTAAAGAGGCGGACGAGCACGCAGGCCGGCTCGCCGTCCGGCTGCGTGGTCAGATTGGCGCAGAGATATCGGACGACGCGGTCGGCCGCGTCTTCCAAGGACGAGGCGCCGTCACCCAGGTGCCGCAAGGCCGAACTGCACGCGGCCATGTCTTGCAGGCGAAAGTTGGTCAGGTCGAACATGGGCTCAATGCCGGGGCGCCGCGCGCGGAGACCGCCGCTCCCGCGATGGCGGGTCGAGCGCACGCTGTCTTGGTATCGGATCGCGGCGGCTGAGACTTGATACGGCCGGGTGGCCTGTCCTGAGCCAAGTCGAAGGAGCCTGTCCTGGGCGAAGTTGAAGGGCCCGCCGACGGAAGAAATTATTGAAGGAATCGTCAATGGGGGGGCATGGCGGCCCCCGAGGCTTTGAAGCTCTCGGCGTAGAAGGCGGCGACCTGCGATCGACGTCCGATCTGGAGCTTGGAATAAATGTTCGCGAGATAGTTCTTGACTGTTTTTTCGCTCAGCCGCAGCTGCTCGGCGATTTCCTTGTTGGTCAGGCCCTGGGCGACCAGAGGCAGGAGGCGCTGTTCCTGCGGAGACAGCAGCGGCCGCTTCGATTGCCCCGGGGTGGCGTAGATGTGCTTCAACCAGTGCAGCGTGTGGTGCGTCAGCCGAGGATCGATGAGGGGATGTCCCGCGGCCACGGATTTGATGGCGCGCACCAGCGCGTCGGAGGCGATGTCCTTCAAAACATAACCCTGCGCGCCGGACAGAATGGCCTCCAGCACCGTGTGGTCGTCGGCGAAACTCGTCAGGAACAGGACTTTCGTCTGCGGGACCGCCGCGAGAATATCGCGCGCCGCGTCCACTCCGCTGCCGTCCGGCAGGCGAATGTCGAGTAACACGACATCAGGCTTCAAGCGCAGCGCCAGCTTGGTCGCCTCCGCCTTCCCCGACGCTTGGCCCACGACTTTCATGCCCGGCGTCAGATCGAGCACGGCGCTCAGCCCGATCCGCACCACTTCATGGTCGTCCACGATCAGGAGCCGAAGCCCCTTCGATTTCGCCGTGCTCATAAGCCCTCCATGGGAAGATCGACCGTGATGCTGACGCCCTGTCCCGGCCGGGTCTTCAGCGAAAACCGGGCGTGGATCCGCTTGGCGCGCGCGGCCATGTTCGCAAGCCCGTGGCCCGGCTTCCGTTTGCGCTTCGGGTCGAAGCCGATGCCGTCGTCGCAAATTTGCATCCGGATCGCGGCGCCGACCCGGGTCAGGCGGACCCACCGGTGCTCCGCCCGGGCATGGCGCATGCTGTTGCTGAGCGCCTCGCGCGCGATATTGAGCAACTGCTCACCCTGCTCTGCGGTGATCATCGCGATGACGGCATCCTTGATGTCGAGCTCCGTCTCCGTCTCGCCGCCCGGAGAAAACGACGCGGCCAGTTGCCGCAAGGCTTGTCCGAAGTCCAGGGTGGGGACCGTTTCCTGCCGCAAGAGCGCGATGAACTGCCGGACTTCGACGACCAGGCGGTTGAGATGCTCGATGGCGAGCACGGTGTAGGCCTTGGACTTCCGGGGCGCTCGACCGAAGGACAACTTGCTGGCCTCGAGCTGCATGCCGACGGCGTAGAGGGATTGCAGAATGTTATCGTGCAGGTCCTGGCTGAAGCGCTCGCGCTCTTCGGCGACCCGCCGCCGTTCGGTGATATCCTGCACGGCGGCGAGAAGCAGCGGCCCGGGATGGGAGGGCAGCTCGATGCCGGTGGCCTTCACGGACACCCAAATGATGTCGCCGGACTTGCGCACGTATCGCTTTTCAATGGTATATTCGGCGCGCACGCCGCGATAGAAGTCGTCCGTCAGCATGCGATTGCGGGGCAAGTCGTCCGGGTGCGTATAGAGCTCGTAGGTCCGGCCGATCAGATCCTGTTCATCGTATCCCGTCAACTCGCAGAAGGCTTTGTTCGCCGACAGCAGCCGCCGCTGGTTGTCCAATATGACGAGGCCGATCGGAGCTTCCTCCACGAATCGCTGCAGCGTGAGCTCGCTGGCCCGCAACGCCGCCTCCGCCTGCTTTCGATCCGAGATGTCCCGCGTGAACGAGAAGGCGTATTCCTGGCCGTCGAAGACGATGTGGTTCGCGACGATCTCGACCGGATAGATTTCGCCCGAGCTGGCGCGATGCCGCGTCTCGAACCGCAGTTGGCCGGCCTGCCGCAGCTCTTCCCAGTGAGACGGCCAGCTTGCAGGTTGGTAATCCGGGTCGATGTCGCTCACGCGCATGGTGAGGAGCTGCCCCCGCGAATACCCCAACCGCCGGCACGCGGCGTCATTGGCGTACAAGAGCCGTGCATCGGGGGCAACCCACAAGGCCATGTCGGCGGCCCGATCCACGACCGTCTGCATGAAGCGCAATTTGGCTTCCGCGCGCTTCAGCTCCGATTGATCGACGAACAGCCCCACCGCCGTCACCGTCCGTCCTTCGTCGTCGTGTGCGAGGACCGGCCACAATAGGAGGTCGAGGAGCGTCCCGTCCTTCCGGCAACGGCGCAGCTCGATCGGGCCGGAAATGAGGCCCTCCCGGCCCTGTTGCCACAAGGCGTCGGCATTCGCTTCTTCTCCGGGTGGGACGTACGGCAGCTCTTTCCCGAGCACTTCCTCTTCAGACCAGCCGAAGAGCCGCGTGGCCGCCTGATTCCAACTGGTCACACGCGCCTCGGCGTCCAGGCTGACGATCGGCAGCGCGCATTCGCGAACCAGGGTGGACAGGAGGTGCGTCGCCTGGCGGTGCTCCGTAACGTCCTCGCACACGACGAGGATCATCAATCGCCCGTCCGGATCCTTCACGGCGCGCGCCCGTTCGTGCACCCACAGCCGGGAGCCGTCCTTGCGGACTTTCTGCAGCTCCCATTCATGGGTGATGGAGAGATGATTGACACAGTGAGCCAGCTGATGGAGAACGGCGTCGTGGTTGGACGCCTCGAACACCGCCAGCACCGACCGGCCGACCAACTCCTCCGGCCGGTAGCCGAGCTGCGAGGCGCCGAAGTCGTTGACCGACTCCACGATGCCCTCCGGCGACAACGTGAAGTACATCGATGGATTATTGTCGTACAGCCATTGATACCGCCGTTCCGTCTCCCGAAAGGCCGACTCGACGCGCTGCCGCTGGTGCAGCTCGCGTTCGAACGCCTCCATCGCGTCCTGCAACTTGGCGGCGCGCTCCTGCATTTGTTCCTGGAGAAGGCTGAGGCGCTGATCCAGCTTGCTCGTGGTCAGCTTGAGGTCGGTGATGTCTTCGACGGTGCCGGCCATGCCGGTCACTTCGCCGGCGGCGAGAATGGCCCGTCCCCGGGCGGCGAGCCACCGGATGGATCCATCGGGCCACGTGACGCGATGCTCGATGTAGTAGGGCTGACCGGTCGCCAACGCCGCCGCCACCGCCCGTTCGACCTGATCGCGATCCGGAGGATAGACGCGTTCGAGAAACGCCTCGTACGTGCCGCCGAATGTCCCGGGCCCCAGTCCGTAGATCTGTTCGACCTCGGGCGACCAGACGACGCGCCCGGTGTCGGTCTCCCATTCCCAGGTCCCGACTTGGGCGGCGCGGAGGGCCCGCCGCGCGCGAGCATCGTCTTTCGTGTGAATCGCCTCATCCAGCGCCTGCTGCAGGTCGGCCAGTTGGCGGCGCAAGGTCTTCAGCTCGGTCGACTCGTCGATGGTGCCGTTCTCGTGCAGGCTCACTGTCTATGACCCCCGGAACTGGCGCAGGCGATAGCATAGAGCCGGGCGTGAAGAAATACTAGATGCATCCGGCGGGGGCGCAGGCGAGAGAACGGGGTAATGAGGGGTATGGGGGTAACCGGGGTAACGCTTACCCCTCTACCCCCTTATCCCATTACCCGCGATGTCTCCTGTACTGCTACGGATGCCGGCTGGGAGAGAACGACTGCGTCTCCCGCAGAAACCAGGCCACGGCCTCGGTGCGCCGCTTGACTTGGAGCTTGTCGAAAATATTGGCGAGGTAGTTCTTGACGGTCTTGTCGCTCAGACGCAGCTGCAGTGCGATTTCCTTGTTGGTTTTTCCGTCCGCGAGCAGGGGCATGATCAACCGTTCCTGCGGAGACAACTGGGCGAGCCCTCTCGGCGCGGGCGTCGAAGGCGGCCGGGTCCTGATCCACTGCAGCGCCTGCTGCGCGATTCTTGGATCAAGATAGCCGCGGCCCTCCGCGACGATATGGATGGCGCGGATCAGGTCGTCGCTTTTGACATCCTTCAGCGCGTACCCATGCGCGCCGTTTTGCACAGCGGCTACCACAGTGTTGTCCTCGGCGTAGCTGGTCAACACCAGAATGCGGACCTCCGGCGAGACGGCGAGGAGGCGGCGGCAGGTGTCGATGCCGGAGGCGTCCGGCAGCCGGACATCGAGCAAGACCAAACGGGGGTGCAAGCGTTCGACCAGCTCGACGGCCTGCGCGGCGGTTTCCGCCTCCCCCACCACGCGGAGATCGGCTTCCAAGTCCAGAAACGACCGCAGCCCTTTCCGGACCAGTTCATGATCGTCGACGATGAGGAGGCGGATCGGCTGGGGGTTCATACGGGGGTCAACACCGGTTCCAACACAAATTCGGCGATGATCTTCGTGCCGCGGCCCAGGCACGAACGGACCGTGAGCTGACCGCCCAGCCGCTTGGCGCGCGCCGCCATATTGGTGAGGCCGTAACCCGCGACGGGCCTCTTCTCGGGTTCGAAGCCGGCGCCGTTGTCCTCGATGGTCAACCGCACCCGGGGCCCCCGGTGTTGCAGGACGACGCTCGCCTGGGTGGCGCGGGCATGGCGGGCGCAGTTGCTGAGGGCCTCTCTTACGATGTTCAGGATCTCGCGTTCCTCTTCGCCGGTCAAAATGTCGATCGCCGCCGGCTGAAGGTCCAGCGCGATCTGCATGTGACCGATCTGTGTGTAGGTGGCGACCAGACTGCTCAGTTCCGCGCCCAGGTCGAACGCTTCGACGGTCCCCCGCTCAAGACCGGTGATCATCCGCCGGATATCGTGAATCAGGGTGTTCAGCTGGTCGACCACCTCGGCTCCGGCGGGGCGGGCGGCGCGCGCATCGCCGGAAGGATGGGTCCGGCGGGATTGCTCGAGGCTCAGCCCGATGGCGTACAGCGATTGCAACACGCAGTCGTGCAGATCGCGGCCGATGCGCCCCCGATCTTCCAGCAGCGCGCTCAAGCGTTGCTCCGACGCGCGCAAGGCCTGGGCGAGGTCTTCGGGTATGTCGGAGGACGAAGGCGGCCCGGTAGGGCGTGGGCTGGTCGAGAGTGGCCCCGGTTTGTCCGTCGTGGCTCGGTCCGTCCTTCCAATCAGACGCAATCGCCGATGATCTCGCCGCATGAAGTCCCCCAAGAGATGAAATGCCATCGACTAGTCAGCGTGGGGTCGGATCATAGAGGGGAAGAAGCCGGACGTCACCTGGCGGATCAGCCAGGTGACCCTCTGCCCTCAATCAGTGCATCTCCTCCGCATCGATTCCCGGTCATTCCAAACAGGGAGGGAAGCACATGTTGACAGTAAATGAGAGTCGGCCGATCGAGTTTCAGGAAGAGGAGTTGGTTGTGAGAACATTGTATCGCGAGCAAGAGTTACAATCGTCGTACATGCTTCGCCACCAAGTCTTCGCACATCGCCTTCAATGGGTTGCCAAACGGGCTGATGGGATGGATGTGGACGAATACGATACCTTTGCAACATCGGTAGGACTATTCGACCAAGAGCGGGCTCTGCGAGGTGTCTTTCGGATGGTGGCATCCCCTTACCCCTTCATGCTGGAAAAAGAGTTTCGCCCATGTCTACTGGAAGGGTGCGAAATCCGAAAGGCAGACGATACAGCTGAGATCACAAGGCTGGCGTTGGACCCCACGTTGAGCGACAAAGGGCTTTCCAGTCGGCTCATGCTCGTTCTTATCAAGGGCGTGTATCAGTGGGCTCGGCAGAACGATGTCCGCTATATGTACATGGTCGTCGAACGTCGTTTTCTCCGAGTCCTTCGGGGCATAGGTCTCTGCTGTGAAGCCATCAGCCCTGCCGTATCTCTCCCACCTGCCGGAGCGCTGTCGATTGCAGCCATACTGGACTGGCAGAAGTTTCACGATACAGCGCCACTCAAGCAGCCCTTGTTTGCCAAGTGGATGAATACAGTGGACGGTTCCGTTTCCTTCGAGAAAAGCCGGTTCTTCGAAAGAGATCCTAGAGAGCGGTTTGATGCTTCAGTACGGCACCGCCAATCGTCAAGCACAGCGGAAAAGACGCTTGCGGTCGCATAGCCGCGCACTGCCAAACTGTTTAGTCCGTCGGAAGCAGTCCATGCTCTAAGGCCACTGCCACGGCCTGCGCGCGTGAGCTGGCATTGAGCTTGACGAAGATACTTTCCACGTGAAAACGAACGGTCCGTTCGCTCACTCCGACAATATGTGCGATCTCCCAGTTGGTTTTGCCTTCCTTCATCCAGAGCAACACCGTTATTTCTCTCGGAGACAAACCTTTGGTGCCCTCTGACAATGGTGTGTGCGTGTTTGCCGTTAAGACCCGGTGGAAATGGGGGACAAGATATTCTATGAGATCCTTGTAACGGACTGTGCCATTGGCGTCGCCCCCGGCAAAGGAAAAGAACGTTGCCACTCCTCGTTTACGATCGAGCTTCCCCGTGGTAATGCCGTTGGTCAGGCCAAAGGCACAGGCTTCTTCAATGAACTCCAGTTGCCTCGGAGAAGTGGCGGCCGCAAAGGTTTGCTTCCATATCAGTGTCGGCAAGCTGGTGGGCAGATGCAGTAAGACCGGGTCCACCGCCGCATACTCATTTTTGCAATAGGCATACAGCCAGTCGTTGGAATAGCTGACATTCAGTACCCGGCTAAACTCCTTAAAGTCGCCGGTCGGAGTGTATTCCGCTATGCCGCCAATCACCCTGGTGCAAGGCACGGCCTCTTGGAGAAGTTGCAGGATACGATGCACGTCTTCCCCTGTCTTGGCCTCCATTGTGTAATGGAGAATCTCGAGGACCTGTACCAGCTCGGCTTTCGTCAGGTCCGAAAGCATCTTCGATGGAAAAGGGGGAGGCGGTTCGTGGGTGCCGTGCAATCCCGAGAAATCAGAGGGTCTGCGTTCAACACGCTCTCGTCTGTGCGAAGCATGGGCCAGCTTGCTGCCCGACTGAATGAACGGAAATTTTCTGTGCAGGAGCCCCTCCGAAACGCCGCACGCTACAGGAAGTCCGTCTGGAATGGTCCGGCGATACTCGACTCGTTTAGCTTGTGCCATAGACTTCCCTCCTATCAGCGGTGTTCTCAGAAACTCCTGCGCAGACTCCAGACCGATCATTGGCGTCGCTAGATCTATATGCATTCAGCGCTCTTAGCTCATGTGCAGTTTCAATAAGAGTTGCTGGAGGCCGTAAGTCATAATGACCTGACTTTGCCAAGGCGGCCGCAGCCAGCGGTTCGTGGTACGTCCCCAGGCTTTCGTGCACCAGCTCCTGTTGGGACACCGGCACGTCGACGCGTGAGACGGCGATGACGATGTTTTTCCCCCCGAATCCAAAACTATTGATCATCGCGCGCTGCATGGCACGTGCACGTCCGATGCGGGCCACATAGTCCAGATCGCATTGCGGATCGGGTTGAGTCAGATGCAACGTCGGCGGAATGAACTGATGTTGCAAGGCCAGCACGGTGCCGATAAGCTGAAACGCCCCGCTGGCGGCAAAGGCATGGCCGAGCGCTGCTTTGAATGAACTGACCGGCACTCGATAAGCAGCGGCACCCATGGCCTGCTTGATGGCCATGGTTTCGATGAGATCCAACTCCACAGTGCCGAGGCCGCAGGCATTGATGTAATCCACTTCTTCCGGGAACCAGTGGGCCGACGAGAGCGCGCATTCGATCGCACGGCGGTGCTCCTTGCCGGTTTCATCCGGGCGCGCCATCGAGTAGGCATCGGTGGTGAAGGCCCACCCTTCCAACTCGGCGTAGATCGGCGCCCCGCGCCGCTCGGCGTGCTGCTGTTCTTCGAGGATCAAGCAGCCGGCTCCTTCTCCCAACACGATGCCGCACCGGGCTTGATCGAACGGGCGAGGCAGGTTGCGGATGGTGCCTCCCTGGTCCGGGGCCAGCGTCCGGCCTGCATCCATGGCCGAAAAGATTGTGGGATGCAGTGGCGCTTCGGCTCCGCCCGCGATAACGATATCCACATCATGCGAACGAATAAGGTCATAGGCTCGGCCGATGGCGTTCGCCGTGGACGAGCAGCCGATGGAGTACGTTTCACATTCACCATGTGTTCCCAAGGCGATCGATACCTCGGCCGAAACGGCGTTGGGAAACGTGGTCGTCATCGTGAAGGGATTCGTGTGCTTGTACTGTTTCGCCAGCATGGAATCGTGGGCTTCGAACGCCTCTTTCAATCCTCCGACCGAAGTCCCGAAGCACACGCCAACACGGTGCCGATCTTCCTGATCTAGATTGAGCGCGGCGTCGCGACTCGCCATCAACGCCGACGCCACGGCGAATTGAGACACCCGACCCATGCGGCGAGCCTTCTTAGGTTGGATGAAATCGGTCGGGTCGAAATCGGTGATCTCACCTGCCAGCGAAGCGCTGAACGGGGAAGTATCGAAGGAGGTAATGGGCTTGATGCCGCTACATCCTTTGCTGAGCAAGTACCAGAAGGTGCGCAGATCGAGTCCTAAAGGTGAAACAATCCCCATTCCCGTGATGACCACGCGTCTGTGTTGCCTCATCGCCCGCTCCTTTCGCTGTCTTCCCCTCGGTCTGCAGCCGACTCATGCATGTGCCAGTGGTCCATGTGCACACGATGAATAAGAGGGAGGCTTGGCTGGGGATAAAAACGATCGTAGAAGGCTGGATCAATGTGATGCGCTTGGAATGCAATCACAGTCTTGAAGGCGTCCGCATGCGCCGGGAAACGGCCGTACTCCTTCATGATGTAGTTGCAGAACGCGATGGTCGCTTCCACCGCCTGTTCACTATGCCGGCGGATCGGTTCTCGGTTCACTGCGTCGATCCAGGGCCTCGCGCCGGACGACGAATAAGGACCTCCTTCGTCAAACTTCGATGTCATTAATGAACGGACGGCGTCCTCGACCGACAGCGTGAACGGAGGACAGGGACCTTCCCATACTCTGGCGACTCCCACCGGATTGGAGCGCACTCCAGCGATGGATGATGGCTCAAAATGGAATCCGAGACCCTCAAAGATCTGTGGTTCCCATCCCAATAAGTGTCGTCCGCTCCCGACGCTATGGATACCACCACCGAGTCCGATGGCTTGCTCCATGAGGAACATGTTTTGGCATGCGACTGCCTGCTCTTGGAGAGCGGTATCACTAATGGCTCCGTCCAAATCACGTAAGGTCATAGTTCGACGTCTGCCTGGATCATCGTGGAGATGACCGCCGCGGCTTCGGCGAAATGTGTCCAACCCGCATGGCGCGCTGCCACGATCTGTATCGACAACGAAATACCCGCATTCTTCACTGAACAGGACGAGCAACAGATTGAGATAGACGCTGGCGACGTCGGTGACTGGGATCAGATACAAGGAGCCGGGCTGGTTCGCGTACCACTGGTTGAACGACAGCATGTAGGGCATCTCACGTGGAATCACCAGCCGGCCATCCCGCATCTTGATCAGCACCGGCTGTTCCCCGCTTTCGGGATCAGGCACGCGAGCGACGAAGTAAAGGCCGGTATCGTCGGTCATGAATAGGCGCGTAGCTTGTGCGGCGCACGGGCTTGGAACGGTTCTACCTTGAAAGCTCATGATGGCCATCCCTTGACCATCTTCCCCGTTGGGTCGTGGAGCATACTGCATATCACCCAAATGCATGCCGGTCTGACCGATGCCGGCGAATAACAGGTAGTGAATCTCTTCCTTCGACAGCGGGATAGGCGGGAGTTCGCTGCGATAGCGCAAAGGCCCACCCGGAATCTCCATGCCGCATCCGAATCGGCGGGTTTTACGGTGCCGGAACACTTGCAGGACTGAATGTAAAGTACTCGTGTCCAACGCAGAGGATGTCGGTCCGGTCATGTCATTCTCCTTTGTCACGCTCACCTAAAAACCCGTTACCTCATTGGCGTAAAACCATACCAAGAGAAGTGAAAGGATGGACCTACCCGACCGGGTAGGTCCATCCTTTCACCCACTGCTTTAGGGTACTTCATGCATTCAATTGCACATGACCCATTCTGCCGCCCCTTCACTCAATCTTCCTCCACGGAGGAAGCGAAAAGGAGAAGGTAAGATGAAGACGACTGCGCCTGCCACTTGCCCCTATCATTCGGTGGAAACGAGCGATGAGAAACGCCAGCCATTTCCAGCACGTGTCCCCCGGACGCTCAAAGACCTTCCCGGACCAGACGGGCTGCCACTATTAGGCAACATGTTGCAGTTGGATCTGAAACATCTCCAACTGGTGCTGGAACGATGGGCTGAGACATATGGATCGCTGTATAAGTTCCAGATTGCCCATAAACCGGTGATAGCTGTTTCAGACACGGATTTGATCAACGAGGTTTTGAAGAAACGGCCCGCCGCCTACCGTCGATTGGCTTCCATTGAGCCTGTGTTGAAAGAGATGGGTATCAACGGAGTGTTCTCGGCGGAGGGAGAGCAATGGATTCGTCAGCGGCGGACCGCTATGCAAGCACTCAATACGGCGCACCTTCGCACTTTCTTTCCAACTCTAGTCAAAGTCACGGAGCGGCTGAAGCACCGGTGGGAGCATGCGACGCGCCGAGGAGAACAGATCAATGCCCAAGATGATCTCATGCGATACACCATCGATGTGACGAGTAATCTTGCGTTTGGTTATGACGTGAACACCTTAGAAGACAAGGGAGACGACATTCAGCGCCATCTTGAAAAAGTTTTCCCCATGATCAACAAGCGCATCAACGCTCCTTTCCCCTATTGGCATTTCATCAAGTTTCCAGAAGATCGAGCGCTGGATGAAGCGCTGCTTGCTATCAGGAAAGCATTGGCAGAGTTCATTGCCCACAGCCAAGCGAGATTAGCTGCTTATCCCGAGCTTGCCACCCATCCCACCAATTTTTTGGAAGCAATGCTGGCGGCGCGTGTAAGCGGGGAGGCTGATGTCACCGACGAGGAGATTTTTGGAAATGTGCTGACTATGCTAATTGGAGGAGAGGATTCGACGGCCGCCACTATGTCTTGGATGCTTCACTTTCTCACTGAATATCCGGAGGTTCAGGAACGAATCCAACATGAGGTCGACGAAACGTTAGGAGAAGGCCGAATGTTGCAAGACATTCGTGACGCGGAACGACTGACTTATCTTGAAGCAGTGTCCTTCGAAACCATGCGGCTAAAATCCGTGTTTCCAATTTTGTTTCTGGGCACGAATAAAGACGTGGAACTGGGAGGAGTTCACATTCCTGAAGGGACTGCTATCTTCCTACTCACTCGAAAATGCGGGATGCAGGAAAGTGAATTTGCGTCTGCAGATCACTTCCGACCGGAGCGGTGGTTAGCTGGTGGCGGATGTCCGGTGAGCGGACACAATCCGAGAGCCTTCGTGCCTTTCGGGGCAGGACCCCGGTTCTGTCCAGGACGAAACTTGGCTCTTCTAGAGATGAAGTCCGCCATTGCGATGCTCTGCCGCAACTTCTCTGTGACGAAGTCGCCGGACGCCAAGCCAGTGGAAGAGCACTTTGGATTTTTGATGGCCCCCAAGCACCTTTCAGTGGTATTCGCTCCGCGAGCCGTATCGGCGATCGGAACGCAGTCAGAGCCTCTCTCGGCATGCCCGGTTGCTGTAAGTGCGCCTTGAGAGCCTTTGTAAAGAGGGAGTGTGCGGAAGGGGTGGTGTCTTACGAGGAACGCCTTTTGACTGTGACTGAAGGATGGTAACCGTTTGATGCAGAACGGTGGATATGAGCGGCGTTCTGCCATTGCGCCACTGCTGCCCATCGGTTTTCAACGCCGCCCAGTTTTTGGTAGACGTTTTTGAGATGAAACTTGATGGTATTGAGGCTGACGTGAAGTATCACAGAAATTTCCCAATTCGTCTTTCCTTCCGCGACCCAGCGCATAATCTCCGCTTCGCGATCAGTCAGTGTCAAAAGCTTTGAGATGGGCTGTGCGTGATCAGCCCACGATGTGGCGCGCATATAAGCCAGGTGTAGGTGAGGACCAAGGATCTGCATCACAGTCCGTAACTTGTCCGTTAGTCGGCGATCAAAATTGCTGAACGCAAAGTAAGTGCAAGTTCCGAGCACTCCACGTACTCCAACGGTCAAGCATTCCTTGATGCCGGCATCAAGCTTTAGGTTGATCACTTCTTTGGGAATCTCCTGGTCAAGCAGATCCGCACTGGATACCGTTGTTATGGTAGTTTTCTGGAGCAGTTGGATCGCGGGGTCATAAGCATATCCCTGCGTCTCGTATAGATGAGTATGTTCATCTCCATAACTCGAGTGCCCAATACGCAAGTCGGTTCGGGAAAGATCAAAGGTGCCGCTGGCGGAAAATTGATGCGGTATGAATGCGTTGATCAATGACGCAAGCCGAGGAAGTTCATCACGGTGCTGCACGCTGCGCACCTGATGCATGATCTCGCCTAGGTGCTGAAATTCTTTCTTGGAGGGGTACTGAAGACTTTCGGGGCCGCGGAAGATCACGGGACCACCTCTGTCTGTCCTGGTGCAGAACGGCCGCTCACCGCGGAAGGCCACGGTGCGTCGGTAGGGAAGGGCGACGCGGAATGGATTGTCCGAGGGAGGTTCATGATCCGAGTCCCTAGTAAGTGACAGTCATATCGGGCCCCCCAGGCCGATATCTACCACTACCGAGCATTAAATGGGATCCTGCCCCCTGATCCGCGGCAACATGTAAGCACAGAATTACCAGGAAAATCCATAGGACCGTCCGGCTTCTGTCCCCCCGAGCTGACAAAAGGAAACGACGGCCAAGAGCGGATTCCTAAAGTTTCAACAGCTTACGAAAGCGAGGCCCGTAGTTGGGCGATGGTGGCGGTATCCAGTCCGGCAGCCCGCAGCTCGTCATCCGTGGCTTCGGCGACTCGAGCCGGAGTCCCGAACGTCTTCAATAAGGAGGCTCGTCTGATCTCCCCAATCCCGATGACCTGATCGAGTTTGGACGCGACGAGCGCTTTGCCGCGGAGCTTGCGATGATAGGTAATGGCGAAGCGATGAGCTTCGTCGCGGATGCGTTGGAGGAGGTGGGTGGCGGGAGAATGAGCTTTTAAAATGATGGGATTTTTTCTCCCGGCGAGGAAGACCCGCTCATCTTTTTCGCCGCGGGCTTTCGCCAGCCCCACGAGGGGAATGCGGTCTTGCCCGACGGCTCGAAGCCCTTCGATCGCCGCCGCGAGTTGGCCCAAACCCCCGTCGATCAGAATGAGATCCGGCCGGGCCAGGTGCTCCGTGGTCTCGCTGCCGTCCAGGGTGTTCGTGCCGTAGCGCCGGGTCACCACTTCCTGCATGCTGGCAAAATCGTTCGCCCCGGCGACGGTTCTGATTTTGAAGCGGCGGTAGTCCGCCTTCTTCATCTGGCCGTCGTCCCACACGACCATGGAGGCGACCGACTGATTGCCCATCGTATTCGAGATGTCGAAGCCTTCGATGCGGCGGGGCGCGCGGTCCAGATGGAGCAGTCGCTTGAGCTCCTCGCCCGCCTGCCGTTCGATCTCGACGTCGCGCAGATGCTCCGCCGCGGCCGCCGCCGCGTTTTCTTCCGCCAGCCGCACCAGCTGATGCTTGCCGCCGCGCTCGGGGGCCACGACGCGGACGGCGCTGCCGCGCTTGTCCGTCAGCCACTGTTCGATGAGGGCCGCGTCCTCCAACTGAATCGGGATCAAGAGTTCCTTCGGCGGCTGACCGTCTTTGTTATAAAACTGCTCGATGGCGGACCGAACCAGCTCTTCATCGGGCGTCTCCGCCGATTGCGGCCAGAAGAAATCCTTCCGACCGATCAGCAGCCCCCCACGGACGAACAGGATTTGCAGGTCCACCGCCGCCCCTTGCCGCGCGAGACCGATGACGTCCTGATCGGTGGCGGAGGTCTGGGTGATGCGCTGCTTTTCGAGCATGCGTTCGACCTTGAACAACCGGTCCCGCAGGCGCGCCGCTTCTTCGAACTCTTCGCGCTCGGCCGCCGTCTCCATGCGGGCGCGCAGGTCGTCGAGCAGCTCGTGGTCCCGGCCCTCCAAAAACTGGCGGACCTGTTTGACGATCTGGTGGTACTCCTCCTTGGTCTGATTGCCCGTGCAGGGCGCCATGCACCGCTTGATTTCGAATTCGATGCAGGCCCGGTCCGCCGTCCCGTCGATGTCGATGCTGCAGGTGGCCAGTGGGAACACATGCTTGATGATCTTCAGCGTTTCGCGCAATGCATTGGCCGGCGTGTAGGGACCGTAATAGAGCGCCCCGTCCTTCTGCACCCGCCGCACGATCGACAGCCGCGGAAAATCCTCTTTGATCGGCAGCCGCACATAGGGATACTGCTTATCGTCGCGAAGCACGATGTTGAAGCGGGGGCGGTGGCGTTTGACGAGATTGCTTTCGAGGATCAGCGCTTCCAGCTCGGAACGGGTGACCATGGTCTCAAGGTCGGCGATCTGGTTCACGAGCAGGCTGGTCTTGGGGTTATGATCGACGCCCTTTTGGAAATAGGACCGCACGCGATCGGCCAAGACCGCCGCTTTGCCGACGTAGAGAATCTCCCCCTGCGCGTCCTTGAACAGATACACGCCGGGATTGTCCGGGAGGTGGTCGAGCTTGGATTGGAGAGTGGTGGTCATTGGTCACTAGTCATCGGTCATCGGTAGGGGAAAAAGGCAACGATATTGTACCGCTGTACCGTCCGATGGAAGAAGGGGGCTCTTCCGCGTCCTGAAACGACTTGGCGACACCCATCTATCTTCTCAATGACCAATGACTGATGACCAATGACTTCTTTAGCGCAATCCCCGCACGAATGACGGGCTCAGCGCTCCCCGCGCCACTTCCGCAACCGGACCCTTCATCGTCAGGCTGAAGTCGGGAGCGACCTCGATGTTCAGTGTCCCGCCCGGCATCTTGACCGTCACCGGGCTCTTGACGAGGCCCAGACGGACGGCGGCACTGGCTGCGGCACAAGAGGACGACCCGGAGGCCTGGGTTTCGCCGGCCCCGCGCTCCCAGATGAGGATGGAGATTTCCTTGGGTCCGGTCGGGACGGCGAGCTGTACGTTGGTTCGTCTGGGAAACAGGGTGTGATGTTCCAATGCCGGCCCGAGCGTGAGCAGGTCTTCGCGGGACCAGGGCTCGCCGGCCGGCTTGAACACCACACAATGAGGATTGCCGACGCTCACGCCGGTGAAGCTCAATTTACGGTCCGCTGCTTCGATGGGCTGTTGAATGAGCTCGCCGGCGCTCAACGTGCAGGGAAGGGCTTCCGGCTTGAACGTGGCCCGCCCCATCTCGACCGTCACGGCGCTCGCATCGCCGTGGCGATCGACATGCAAGTCGATCGTCACCAGCCCCCCTTTGGTATCAACCGTAAAGTGCTTCTTCTTCGTCTTGCCGGTGGCGTGGAGATAGCGGGCGAAAATCCGGAGCCCGTTCCCGCTCTTTTCCGCCTCGCTGCCGTCCGGGTTGAAAATACGCAGGCCGAAGTCGGCCTTCTTCGAGGGCACGAGCGCGAGGATGCCGTCGCTGCCCAGTCCCCAGTTCCGATCGCAGATCGCTTTGATGTTGGAAGGCGTGAGCTGAAAGCTCAGCTCCGTGGGATCCATCACGATATAGTCGTTGCCGAGCCCGTGCCCGCGGAAAAACCCGTTCTTCATCCTGTCGCTCCCTTTCTTATCACTCATTCATTGAGGCGTGAGGCGCGAGAACGATACTGAGGTCATCGGTCACTGGTCAATAGTCATTGTGGGTAAAGCGGAGAACTCGTCTCCTGTTTGTGATCAATGACTGATGAGCAATGACCGATGACTGATGGCCAGTGACTTGAGTGCTAGACGATCTTCACGCCCGCCGGGCGTTCGATCAGCTCGATCTCGTACCCGTCCGGGGCATCGATGAAGATAAAGCGGCTTCCGGAGGACGTCTTGGTCGGGCCGTCGGTAATGGGGACGCCTTTCGCATTGAGGGCGGCGATGGTCTGGTCGAGGCTCTCCACCTGAAATGCCAGATGGACGAGGTCTTCCTGGACCTTGACGGGCCCGCTGGGAGGAAAGCTGGTCAGCTCGATCAGCTCATCACTGTTGGGCGCTTTCAAAAAGGCGAGCTGTGATCCGCGCGGCGAAGTCTTGCGCTCGATGACGTCCAGGCCGAGGACATTCGTGTAGAACCGGATCGTTTCATCCAGGTCGCTGACCCGCATGCGGGTGTGGAGAAGCTTGGTGACTTTGAAACCCGTCATCGGTCGAGGGTCGTTCGTCATGGGAAATCCAGATGCCGACCTTACCATTGACGGATGACCGATGACTACTGACCCTTCCCCCTGGCCGGCCCGGCCGTTTTTCGTAGCAGCACCTCCGCGCTGCCGGGGATCAAGAAGTTCGGCATGGGGCCGATCTCTTGATAGCCCTGTTTCTTATAGAAGGCGCGCGCAGCCGCGTTGAAATCCGACACGCAGGCGAAGAGATTGTTGGTTCTTCCGAAGACGATCGATTCAATGTGGCCGAGCAATCGCGCCCCGAACCCCTTCCCCCTCGCCCAACCCGCGATGCCCAGGAGCTCCAGGTAGTCGCCGAGCAGAAATTTCTCTCTGACGATGGCAATGCCCGCCACGCGGCCGTCGAATTCGATCACATAGCTGTCCCGGCCTTGAGGGATCGGGCAAAAAATCCGATGCCAATCTTCCTTGGTGTAGCCCAGTGTCGTCCAGGGATCGGACTCGCCGAGCAGGTGCACGACCGCCTCGCGATCGTCGGAGTGCATGGGCCTGATCGTCGGCTTGCTCATGGAGCCGGCTTGCAGTTGAGGAGTTCGCTGACCGTCACCGGTTTCAAATTCTTCTGCGGAAGCACATCGGTCGTGAGGCGCTCGATCACGTCGCGCGTCTGCTTGCCCTTGCCGTTGGCATGGAAGACGACGATGCTGCCCGGCTTCACCCGCTTCGTCACGCGGGCGAGGATCTGCTCTGTCGAGAGACTCGGATCGGGGTCGCCGGACTCAATGCTCCATTGGATGAAGCGCAGGCCGAGCGCCTTCACCACCCCGACCGTCACGTCATTGTATTCCCCGTAGGGCGGGCGGAAGAGCGTCGACTCATGGGCGTAGTGCTCCTGAAGCAGCGTCACCGGGCGGCTGATTTCCTCCCGCTGCTCGTCGGCGCTGTGCAGGGGGAGATGGGCATGCGCCTCTCCGTGCGTGCCGACGTCGAAAAAGCCGATGCCGAGCAGGTGCTCGACCTGTTCATCATGCCTGGCCATCCATTTGCCGGACATGAAAAACGTCGCGGGGATCCGATGTTCGATCAAATACTCGACGAGCGCCTGGTCGTAGCCGGGCCCTTTCCGGACGGGACACAGATCGAAGGTGAGCGCGACCGCCGGGCAGGCCGGCGGGCCGGACTTGATGACCTGGGCGGAGGCGATCGCCGGGCCGAGGAGCCACGGCAGGAGCCACAGGAGGAAGGCAATGGGGCGCCGCATGACGACTAGTATACCTGAAGCCGGACGGCCCGGTTGACCGGCAATTTACAGGGCTGATACCGTGAGCCATGCAATGGCCCTCATGGGAAATCGGCCGGGCGCTCGGCATTCCGATTCGCGTGCACGCGTCCTGGTTCCTGGTGTTTCTGTTCGTGACCTCGACGCTGGCGACCGGCTATTTGCCCGACACACTGCCCGGCCTGCCGACGGAGCGATACTGGGCCATGGGGGGCATCGCCGCGGTGCTGCTCTTCGTCTCCGTGCTGTTGCACGAGCTCGGTCACTCGTATGTCGCCCTCCGCTATCGCATTCCCATCGAACAGATCACGCTGTTTATTTTCGGCGGCGTGGCGCATATGCGCCGGGAAGCACCGAGCCCCCGCGCGGAATTTCTGATCGCCGTCGCCGGACCGATCGTGAGTTTTCTGCTCGGTGCCCTGTCATTCGGCTTGGTCGTGCTGGCTGAATCGATCCAAGAGCCGCATGCGCTCAAGGGGTTGATCATGTTGGGGGCGCTGCTCGCGATGGTGAATGTGCAGCTGGGGCTGTTCAATCTGATCCCCGGGTTTCCGTTGGACGGCGGGCGCGTTCTGCGGGCGGGCTTGTGGGCCTGGGGAAAAGACTTCCATCGGGCTACCCAGCAAGCCTCGATGGTGGGCCTCGCGTTCGGCGTCCTATTCGGCCTCCTCGGCGTAGGAGTGATCATCGGCGCGTTCAGTGGCGCCCTGCCGGCATCCCTAGTCTCCAACGGCGGCTGGATCATCTTCATCGGCATGTTTTTGTTTGCCGCCGCCCTCGCAAGCCGCAAACAGGCGGTCCTCCGGCACTCGCTCGCGACCGTCCCCGTCCGGGACTTGATGGTGCAGGCGGTCGTCTCGATCTCTCCGGATTGCACCGTGGAGGAGGCGGTCAATCGCTACTTCCGTCCGTATGGATACGGCGGTTTCCCGGTGGTGGAGAGCGGGCGGCTGGTGGGGATGCTCACAGTCTCGGAGGTCCAGAACGTTCCCACGGGGCTCTGGAATTGGCGCAACGTGGCGGACGTGATGCGCCCTGTTTCCCCATCGCTGACGGTCCTGCCGGACGCTCCGGTGATTCAAGCGATGGAACGAATGGCTCGGGAAGGCTGGGACCGGCTGGTGGTGGTGGAGGACGATCAGATCGTCGGTCTGGTGACCCAGTCGGCCATTGCGCATTTCCTCCAACTACGTAAAGGCGGTCGCTAGAAGGCCGGTAGTCTTTCTAGGTTCTGTCGGTGCACTACGACCATAGTCCTTTGTCCGCCCAAGCATTCATCGATTATCTCTAGTAGTTTTACCTGCATTATCCATCCAATTGTAAAATGCCCGTATTTTGAACCACACTGATCCCCTATTCGTGACGTACCGGCAGTACACCCGTCACTCACGAGGGGACATATGCAGCGACCATCAAGGAAGCTCGTGCGCATGCGGGTGGACTTCTCCAGTTCGTCCGAGGACGAAGAGTTCACCGGACACGGGTATACCATCGACCTCAACGCGAATGGATGCCAGATTGAAACCGCCACCGTCCTCCCTCCCGGCCGCTATCTGACCTTACGATTCTATGAGGCCAATACGCATCACGCCGTGCAAGTCGAATTGGCGCGGGTCCGCTGGGCTGAGGGACGGCACTTCGGGGTGGAATTCATTCACCGTGACGCCAAAACTCACGCCTACTTCGATCGGGTGTCTCCGCCGCAATTGATGTCCGGTCCGTCCGGCGCAGTGGACGTCGCGCTCACCATCATGGTCGTCGAGGATAATCCCGATGAAATGCTGCTCTACAGCAAAGTGCTGAGCAGCGGCGGCCACAAGGTGCTACAGGCCGCCGGCAGTATCGAAGCGATGAAATTGTGCGTGACGCAGCCCGCCATCGATCTCGCGCTCGTCGATGTGGTCTTGACCGTCCCCGTGTTTCGTCTTCAAGACCAGGCGGCTCAATTTCATCGCGTCAACGGCCCTCAGCTCGTGCGGGATATCGTGGCGGTGAGAAAGCGCATTCATGTCCTGTTCATGTCGAGTCTCAATCACGCACAGTTGAAAGACCATGGAGTCGTTCTGGGAGCCAGCTCGTTTCTTCAGAAGCCCTTTTCGAAGGATCAGTTGCTGAGTAGTATTGCGACCACACTCGAGCAGCCGCCCTTGGTCTGGACGCCCCCTCCCCCGACGAAACCGGACTCCATCCGTTGGAAGGACTAGACCGCTCCCGCTGACCGACCAATGAGGCGCTAGCCATCCGCTCTGGCGACCGAGATGTTCTGCGCGATGGCGACGCGGATCAGGTGGACGACGAGAAGAAAGCCGTAGACGACACAGAAGAACTTGAACGTCACGCGGTAGAAATCCATCAGCAGAACCGGCAGGCAGAGCGCGAACAGCAGGCTGGCGATCAACGTGGCGAAGGTCAGCCGCCGGCAAAACTCGTACGACGGCTCTTTCCCGATGGGCTTCAACGCGCGGGCATAGCGTTCCGCCCGCTGTAGACGCGCCTCATGCAGAGCGTCGTCGCTCGGCCCCCAATACCGCAGATTGAAATACCCGTACAGGATGAAGAGCCAGGGCAGCGACCAGAGAGGCCAGTACAGGATCCCAGCGTAGTCCTCGCTGCTGATCAGCACGGCGTACGACGGCGCGTAGAGGAGGCCCAGCACCAGCGGGAGAATCCGTTCGTCGCCGGGCCGGTCGCCGTCGGGCCCGCCGTGGATCAATTCCCGTTCGAACAAGGGATACCCGTACTTCAACACCACGAGCGCGATCGCGGCGCTCATCGTCTTGTCCGGGATGTACCGGATGCAGTTCTGAAACCAGTTCACCACGTACCAGCCGATGTGCTCGCTCCAGGTCAGTCCTAAGAGCGATTCCAAATACACTTGCACGGCCGACTCCCAGTGCGCGATGCGGGCGCTGAGCGACTCGGCCACTTCCGGGTTCAGCGCGAAGATCGACCGTTCGTGCAGCGCGGACTGCACGAGCGTGCCCGGGATGCTCATGACGACGGCGCCGGCGACGCCGAAGCTCAGGAGAAACCAGGTATGGGCCAGACCGGAGCTCTTGCTCGTGCGGACGTATTTCTGAAAGCCGGCCTGCCTGGCCAGCATCCCCCAAAACAGCGCGCCCGTCATGTTCACGAGCGACCAGGGAAAGATCACGACGTCGGCGCCGGCCTCCGGATAGAGCAGCCAGTTGACCACCGAATTGGAAAGCAGCGCCACGATCGCGCCCCACCAGGGCCCCAGCAGGATCGCCACGAGCGCCGTGCCCGTCATGTCGAGGAATAAGATGCTGTCCAGATGCCGGCTCAGCGTCAAGCCCACATAGTTCAGCAGCACACCCGCCGCGACGATCACGCTCGTTTCATTGAGCAATAAGTACGACGACCCGCGGAGAGGCTTCGAGGAAAAGAAATCGACGCTCGACATGGCTTCGATCGGCGTCCGTTCCTGTGGTTGGCTCGGCCGGCGTTCCTTCTTGGTGTGCAGGCGGTTCTGAATGTCGAGCAGCTTTTCCATCACGGTCAGCAGGGCCGCGACGAAGCCGGCGATCGTGCCGCCGAGCATCAGGATTTCTTTGCCGTATTCTTCCAACATACGTGCGGTGGTCTCCTTATGACGGGAGACATTTTATCGGGGAAGCGGGAGCCTCGCCAGAAAAAGGCCTGAACCTGCACGGGCACAAAACGGCTGCTGGACGGGCTTGCGGGAAATGGGACATCGCGCGACTGCGGGACGTCAGGCGGGACTCGTCTCGGTGAGCGTCGCCGCCGGCACGTGGGCGCGCTGCTGCAACTTGTGGGCGATGACCGCGCCCAGCAACAGCAGGAGGGCCGAGTAGTACACCCACAGCAGCAGCAACACGATTTCGAGCAGCGAGCCGTACAGCCGGACGTAGACGGTGGCATAGCCGCTATAGGTGACGAACAGTAGTTTTGCGGCGACCCACAGGACGCCGAACGTCAAGGCGCCGGCCATGGCTTCCCGCCATTCCGGGCGACGCCGGGGCACGTAATGGTACAGGCAGGTCACCGTGACGAATGCCAGCGCGAACGGCAGCGTGTAAGTCAGGAGGAAATCGTGGGCCGCGAGCCCGACCAGGTCCAGTCCCCAGAGCCGCGGCATATAGCCGGTCAAAAAGTTGATGGTCTGGGTTGCGACGTAGCTCACGATCAGCAGGAGCCCGGTGGCGCCCAACGAAGCGACCGAGATGGCGGTGGAGATCAGCGGATGGCGCTTCCGCGTACTTTCAAACACGACATTCAACGCATAGTCCAGCTCGTAGAAGACCAGCGCGCCGAACCAGAAGAAGGACAGGAAGACGAGCCACCGGACGCTTTCCAGGGCGCTGATGCGGTGCAATTCCTCGGCGAGCCGTTCCCCGAGCGACGGCATAAACCCTTGCAGGAAGCTCAGCATGAATTGTTCGCCGATCACGTCCTGGCTCACCAGGAAGCTGACCCCGTACAGCAGCAGGAAGACCAGCGGAAACAGGGACAGCAGCGAAAAAAAGGCCAGCGACGCGGCGAGGCTCGCGCAGCCGTGGCGTTGAAAGGCTTTCAGCACGTCGATGACGAAGCGAAGGCCGTCCATGAGGCTCCCCACAGGAGTAAGCCTAGCACGGTCTGTGCCGAGATGTGAAAAGAAAGACGAGGGTTACTTCAGGGGCAGCACGGCCTGGGCGGCGAAATTGACGATCGGATTCGGATAGAGTCCCAGCATCACCACGCCGGCCACCGCGCAGGCGAGCACGATGGACAGCGCGGGCGACATAACGAGGCGCGGCGCGGTGATCGACAGCGGCTCGGGCTCCCGCATATACATCACCATGACCAGGCGGAGATAGTAATAGGCCGATACCGCGGCGAAGATGAGCGCGACGACGGCGAGCCACGTCATGCCGGCCTGCACCGCCGCCATGAAGACGTAGAACTTGCCGATGAACCCGGCGGTCGGAGGAAGGCCGGCCAGCGAGACCATGAACACCAGCATGAGCAGGGCGGCCAAGGGATGGCGTTTCGAGAGGCCGGTGAAATCCTCGATCTCATCCCCTTCCAAACCGCCTTTCCGCAGCATCGCCACGATGGCGAAGGCGCCGAACGTCATGAAGGCGTAGAGGGCGATGTACAAGAGCACGCTCGCGACGCCATGGGCGCCGTCCGATCCCGTCCGTCCGGCGGCGACGACGCCGATCAACGCGTAGCCGGCATGCGCGATGCTGCTGTAGGCCAGCATCCGCTTGATGTTGGTCTGGACGAGCGCCACGACGTTGCCCAGCACGAGCGTCGCCAGGCAGAGCAGCAGGAAGATCGCCGACCAGTTGGCTTTCAGCCCTCCCAGCCCTTCAACAAAGACGCGGACGAAGGCGCCGAAGCTGGCGGCCTTCGACGCCACGGCCATGAACGCCGTGACGGACGTCGGGGCGCCCTGATAGACGTCCGGGGTCCACATGTGAAACGGCACCACCGCCAACTTGAAGGCGAACCCGACCGCCAGCAGGATGGTGGCGAACAGCAGCAGCGGATCGTCGATGCCCCGCCCCCCGATCGCCGCGGCGACGGCCGGCAGCCTGGTGCTGCCGGTGGCGCCGTATAACAGCGAAATGCCGTACAGCAGGATGCCGGACGAGAACGCGCCCAGCACGAAATATTTGGCCGAGGCCTCCAGCGAGCGCGGCTCGGTCCGCTTGAGTCCCGCCATGACGTACAACGACAGGGACATCAGCTCCGTGCCGAGATAAATGGTGAGCAAGTCGGCGGCCGACACCATCACCATCATGCCCGCCAGCGCGAGCAGCACGAAGCCGTAGTACTCGCCGAAGTGCAGGCGCTCTTCCTTGAGATAGGAATAGGACAAGAGCACGGTGAGGCCGGTCACGAAATAGAGCAGCAATTTCCAGAATCCGCCGTAGGCGTCGATCAGCACGATTCCGCTGAACGCCGTCGTGGTCTGGCCCATCTGAGACGCCGTGAGCCCCAGGCAGACCGCCAGTGTGCCCAAGCTGAGCCAGGCGAGGCCGTCTTTCTTCGATGCCGGGATCACCGGATCGAGCGCGAGCACCGCGCAGGCCGCCGCAATAACGAACAGCTCCGGCAGGATGAGAAACAAGTCGTGCGCCGAGAACGTCATGGACGGAGGACCTCCGCCGCGACCGGCATCGGATGCTGCTCCGCGGCCGCCGGGACGCGGCTGACGGCGGGAGCCGCACCAGGAAGCGCCGGCATGGAGCGGGCAATGACTTTTTCCACGCTCGCATGCATGCGGGTCAACAGGGGATTCGGGAAGAGTCCGATCCAAAACACCAGTACCGCCAGCGGTGTCAGCGTGAGCAGCTCGCGCCGGTTCAGGTCCCGGAGCCGGGGGAGAAACTGCGGCGAGGGGACGCCGAACGCCACCCGCTGGACCATCCAGAGCATGTAGGCGGCGGCGAGGATGATGCCGAGCGACGCCAAGGCCGTCGCGATCTTGCTCCACAGAAACGTCCCCGCCAAGACCAAAAACTCGCCCACGAAACTGTTGGTTCCCGGCAGGCCGAGCGACGACAGAGCAAAGATGACCAGCAGCGTCGCGTAGCGCGGCATCGGCTTGGTGAGGCCGACGTTATCGGCGATCTCCCGGCTATGGGTCCGTTCATAAATCACGCCGACGCAGAGGAACAGCGCGCCGGTGGTGATCCCATGGTTGACCATCTGCATCACCGCGCCTTCGATGCCCTGGATGTTGAACATGAACAAGCCCAACGTGACGAAGCCCATGTGGCTCACGCTCGAATAGGCGATCAGTTTTTTCAAGTCCGCCTGGGCCAGCGCCATGTAGGCGCCGTAAATGATTGCGACGATGGACAACACGACCATGAGAGGGGTGAAGGCCCGAGAGGCGTCGGGGAGCATCGGCAGGCTGAACCGGAGAAAGCCGTACGTCCCCATCTTGAGCAGCACGCTGGCCAGAATCACGCTGCCGGCGGTGGGCGCTTCCACGTGGGCGTCGGGCAGCCAGGTGTGGAAGGGGAACATCGGCACCTTGACGGCAAACGCGGCGAAGAAGGCCAGGAATAGCCAGAACTGCAGCGCGGTGGAATAGGCGCCGCGGCTCAACTGCACAATATCGAAGGTGTGCCCGCCCTGGACGTAGAGCACGAGAATGGCGACGAGCAGCAGCACGCTTCCGGCGAGCGTATAGAGAAAGAATTTGATCGCGGCATACAATCGATTCAGCCCGCCCCACACGCCGATGAGGAGGTACATCGGGATCAGCATGGCCTCCCAGAACACATAGAACAGGACGAAGTCCAGCGCGGCGAAGACGCCGATCATCGCCCCTTCCATGATCAGGAGCATGGCCATGAAGCTGCGCAGTCTCGTCTCGACGGACCGCCAGGAGATCAGCACGCAGAGCGGCATCAACACCGTCGTCATGAGGATGAGCGGCAGGCTGATGCCGTCGAGGCCCAGGCTGTAATGGATCGGCGGGGAGGCGATCCAGACGACCCGCTCGGTGAATTGCATGTCGGCCGACGAGCCGTCGAAGAGCCACCAGAGCGGGAGTGAAATCGCGAGATCGGCGAGCGTCACGCCGAGCGCCGCCATCCGGACGCTCGTTTCCTTCACGAAAAAGAGCGCGATCGCTCCGGCCAGGGGAACAAAGATCAATAATGTCAGCCAAGGAAAAGCAGTCATCGGAGTGACTCAATGAAAATTAAAAATGACAAATGCAAAAAACGGCGACCATTTTTAATTTTCACTTTTAAATTTTTCATTGCTTACAGCAGCAAATACGCCGTCAGAATCACGATCCCCAACGCCATCGCAAGGGCATAATGCTGCGTCTGTCCGCTTTGGATCAGCCGCAGCAGCCATCCGCCCCAGGCCACACCGCGCGCGACGCCGTTGACGGCGCCGTCGATCACGCTCATGTCGACCCGCTGCCACAGCTGCGCCGCGGCAGCGAAGGTCGGTCGTACAAACAGCGTGTCGTACGCTTCATCCACGTACCACTTGTTTAGTGAGCCGTGATACAGGGCGCGCCACTCGCGTGCGAGGCGGTCGGGCAACTGGGGATTCAAGACGTACACATAGTAGGCGGCGGCGATTCCCGCCAGGCCCATCAACGTTGCCATGAGCATGATTGCGAGTCCCGCCTCGCCGTGCCCGCCGGCTGGTTCGGCGCCCGAAAACACCGGCTCCAAGAAGCCGGGAATGCCCAGATAGCCGGTCAGCACACTCAGCACCGCCAATATAATCAACGGCGTCGTCATCGTGCGGGGCGGCTCATGAACATGATGCGCGTGATGCGGATCCACGTGTGATGGCCCCCAGAAGGCCACGAAGACGAGCCGGAAACTGTAGAAGGCGGTGAGCAGGGCGGTCAGCAATCCGAAGACCGTCAAGACTTGTCCGAGGGCGCCGGAGGACCAGGCCGAAACGAGGAGGTCGTCCTTGCTGAAGAACCCCGCCGTCAGTGGAAAGCCGGCCAGGGCCAGCGAGCCGACGACGAAGGTCCAATAGGTGATCGGCAGCTTGTCCTTCAGTCCTCCCATGCGGCGCATGTCCTGCTCGTGGTGTAGTGCGATGATGACCGAGCCGCATCCGAGAAACAGCAGGGCTTTGAACGCGCCGTGCGTGAGGAGGTGATACATGCCGGAGGCATAGGCGCCCAACCCGCAGGCCATCACCATGTAGCCCAGTTGGCTGACGGTGGAATAGGCGACGATGCGTTTGATGTCCGTCTGGGTGATGGCAATCGTGGCGCCCAAGATCATCGTCGCGCCGCCGACGATGGCGACGGCGTCCATCGCGACGGGAGACAGATTGTACAAGGGCGCAAGCCGCGCGACCAGAAAGACGCCGGCCGTCACCATCGTCGCCGCATGGATCAGCGCCGAGATCGGCGTGGGGCCTTCCATGGCGTCGGGGAGCCAGACATGCAGCGGGACCTGCGCCGATTTTCCGACGGCGCCCGTAAACAGCAACAGGCAGATCAGCGTAAAGACCGAAATCTCCCATGTCCCGCCGAAAGGGCCCAACACGTTCATCGTCAGCGCGCCCGCTTCGTGGGCGGCGGGAAATACGTCGAGATAGTTGAGTGAGCCGAAGCTGTACCAGACCAGCAGCAGCCCCAGCAGGAAGCCGAAGTCGCCCACCCGGTTGACGATGAAGGCCTTGGTCGCCGCGGCGCAGGCCGCCGCCCGTTCATACCAATGGCCGATCAAGAGGTAGGAGCAGAGGCCGACGGCTTCCCAGAAGACGAACAATTGAAGCAGGTTGTCGGCCAACACCAGCATGAGCATCGAAAACGTGAAGAGGGCGATGTAACTGAAGAACCGCGCGTAGCCCGCATCACCGTGCATGTAGCCGATGGTGTAGACGTGCACGAGCGAGCTCACGATCGTGACGAGCAGGAGCATCACGGCCGTCAGCCGGTCGATATAGAGGCCGATATGGATGTCCAGATGCCCTGAGACGAGCCAGGTATACAGCGGAACCGCGATCACGGAACCTTGCGCTACTTGCATGAAGGCGGCGATGGACAACGCGCAGGAGAGCAACACGGCGGGCACGGCCACCAGATGCGCGCGCTCTTTGAACCGTGATCCGGCCAGGCCCAGCACGAGAAAGGCGGCCAGCGGGAGCAAGGGAATAAGGGAATAGAGCATGGTTTAGAAAATGATGAAGGTTGAATGATGAAGGTTGAATGGCGACGGAACACTCAAAATGAAACACTCAACATTCAACATCGTTTCGGATCTACCATTTCAACAAGTTGAACTCTTCCACATTGATGCTGGCTTTGGAGCGATGGAGGGCGATGATGATCGCCAGGCCGACCGCCACTTCCGCCGCCGCGACGGTCAACGCGAAGAACACGAAAACTTGCCCGCCCAGATCTTGAAGATGCTCCGAGAAGGCGACGAAGTTGATGTTGGTGGCGTTCAACATCAGCTCGACGGAGAGCAAGATCGCGATGATGTTCCGGCGGATCAGCACGCCGATCACGCCGGTCAAAAAGACGACCGCGCTCAGGACGAGATAGTAGGAGATAGGAACGGTCATGAAATACTCGTGATGCGTGATGGGTGATGGGTGACGCGAAGGAAACACAGGGCCAAGCGCTTCGCGCGCAACGCTTCACGCTTCACGCTTCACGTCCTTCGATGTCCCGTTTCGCCAGCACGATGGCGCCGATCATGGCCACGAGCAGCACCAAGGAGGCCACTTCGAACGGAAAGAGATAGGTGGAGAACAGGATTTCGCCGATGGCCAGCGTATTGTCCGGCGGCAGAACGCGTCCTTCTCCGCCGCCGGCCGGTGCGGACGTCGCGGTGCCGCTTCCCGCCAACAGGACGATGAACTCCATCAAGAGCGGAACGGCCAGGAACGCCGCGACGCGCCATTGGCTGTGGTAACGATCGTCGCGCTTGACGTTCAACAGCATGACGACGAAGAGATACAGGACCAGGATCGCTCCCGCGTAGACGATGATCTGCACGGCCGCCAGGAATTCCGCATGCAGGGTGACGTAGAGGCCGGCGACGTGAAAGAACATCACCAGCAGCGAGAGGGCGCTGTAGATGGGATTTTTCAGCGCGACCACCAGAACGGCGGTCAGTGCGATGACAGCCGCAAAATAGCCGAAAAACACCTGCCCCACGATTCCGTCCTTGTTGTGCCCGTTCTCTGCGATCCGTCAGTTCGGCTTGTGCGGCACGTGCTTGAACGCGACGTTGAAGAATGCCACGTTCGGGTGTTGCAACTCCAGGCGCTTTTCCCGCACCGGGAACGCGCGGTCGCCGATCGCCAGCAATTGTTCCTTGTTCAGATGCAGCTGCCGTTTGTCGTACACCGCCCACTCGAATTCCCGTGTCATGCCCAAGGCATCCACCGGACAGGCGTCGACGCACATCCCGCAGAACAGGCAGCGCGTCATGTCCATGTAATATTCCTTGGAGTACCGTTTCGTCGGCTCGCCGGGCACCTCGGCGCTGACCACGCGTATGACTCGCGATGGGCAGGCCGCCTCACAGAGATCGCAGCCCACGCATTTCTCCGTCCCGTCGTCGTAGCGCAACAGCGCCAGCATGCCGCGATAATTGTCCGGCAGCGTGCGCTTCTCATGGGGATACTGCAGCGTGATGGGCTTGTAATGGAGCAAGTGGGAGAGGGTCGCCTTCATGCCCACGAGAATCTCGTAGAACGTGATGGTCTTGAGCCACTCACGCCAACTGAGCCGTTTCATTGCGGTTGCTTGTGCCATAGAGCGGCCGATGTCACTGCATGTGTTGGTAGATGTAGACGGCGATGGACGTCACCACGATGTTGCCCAGGGCGATCGGCAGCATGACTTTCCAGCCGAACTTCATCAGTTGGTCATAACGGAGCCGCGGCAGCGTCGCCCGCAGCCAGAAGAACAGGAAGAGGAAGAAGTACACCTTCACGGTAAACCAGGCCACCCCTTCGATCCATGCGAGCGATTCGAGCCCGAGATGGCCGAGGAGCGTGCCGGGATAGGGCGCGTTCCAGCCGCCCAGGAACAACGCCGCGGCGACGCAGGACACGAGGACCATGTTGGCGTACTCGGCAATGAAGAAAAACGCGAACCGCATGCCGCTGTATTCCGTGAAAAACCCCGCGACCAGCTCGCTCTCGGCCTCCGGCAGGTCGAACGGCACCCGGTTCGTCTCCGCGACGGCCGAAATGACATAGACCACGAAGGCGAAGATCTGCGGCGCGGGGAAGGCGAAGACGAACCAATGCCAGAATCCGCCGGCCTGCGCCTCCGTGATCTTCACCAGGCTGAGTGAGCCGGCCATGATGAGCACGCCCACGATGGCCAGCCCGACGTTCAGCTCATAGCTGATGATCTGCGCCGCCGATCGCAGGCCGCCTAAGAGCGAATATTTGCTGTTCGACGCCCACCCGCCGAGGATGATCCCGTAGGCGCCGATCGACGCGAAGGCCAGGATGTACAGGATCCCGATGTTGATGTCGCTGATGACGAAGGGCTTGACCGTAATGCCGAACACCTCGATCGTCCGGTCCGGTCCGAACGGGATGACGGCAAACCCGATCAGCGCCGGCACCATGGCGAGAATCGGCGCCAGGCTGAACATGAACTTGTTCGCGCCGGCCGGCACGATGTCTTCCTTGAAGAACAGTTTGAGCCCGTCCGCGATCGGCTGGAGGATGCCGTAAGGGCCGACTTCCATCGGGCCCATGCGGTCCTGCATCCACCCGAGCACCTTGCGTTCCGCCAGGGTCAGGATCATGACGGTCAACATCACAATGCCCATGACGGCGGCGATCTGGGCGAGCGAGACGGCCAGCCGGAGTCCTATTTCAGTCACGACAGCTCTCCTCCATTCACATGCGCATCCAGCGCGTTCTCTCTCAAGCCACCTTGATCATCGACACCGTCGTCGTCCGGTACGAAGGCACACGAGTGACCGGATCGATGGCGCAGTCGAACAATTGCGTCGCCTGCTGGCTGAAATGATCCGGAAACCAAGCTTGTCCTTCCGGCACCCGGCCCACGACCTTGATCTGTGTCGTCATCTCACCGCGCGTGTTGGACAACCGCACCCGGTCTCCGTCCGCCAGGGCGAAGCGGGCGGCGTCCCGAGGGCTGATGCGCAGCCGCGGGGCGCCCTCCACTTGGAGGAGGCCGGTCGATCGCGTGGAGAGCTTGCCGGAATGGAACAGGCTCTGCACCAGTTCCAACTGCACGGTGCCGTCGGGCCGCGACACCGGAGCTTCGATCGCATATCGCGCGGCCATATCGGTCTGAAATCCTTCCGCGAGATAGCGGTCTACCGCGGCGCGGTCGATCTTCGGCGGCGCCGGCGCGGGCCCGAGAGAGCCATACCCCGGAATCAGGCTTCGGATTTCCTTCAGGATGTCCTTGTTCTCCGCATAGTCGAGCGGCGAGTCCAACAGCACGGAAAGGGCCGCGAACACCTCCCAATCCGGCCGGCTGTAGCCGACCGGGTCGATCGCCGGGCGGACCGCCTGGACGTGGCCTTCGGTATTCGTGAAGGTGCCGCTCTTCTCCATGGACGATGCGGCCGGCAGCACGACATGCGCCAAGGCGGCCGTCTCGGTGAGGAACAGCTCTTGGCAGACCAGTAAATCCAGCGTGCGCAGCGACTCTTCCGCACGCACCTGCGCCGGAAGGCTGGCGACGGGATTCTCGCCCACGACGAACATGGCTTTCAGGATGCCGGCTCTGGCCCGGTCCAACATTTCTACCAGGGAGGCGCCTCCGTTCGGCGGCGGCTCGCCGCCCCAGAGCTTCACCACGCGATCCCGCCCCGCGCGGTCGGTGACGTCCACCGGACCCGGCAACAATTCCGCGGCGGCTCCCATTTCGACGGCGCCCTGATCGTTGTTTTCTTCCGCGAGCGGGGCGAACCCGCAACCCGGCTGGTCCAGTTTTCCGATCAGCAGCAACAGGTCGAGCAGATTCACGGAGGCGGTGTAACCCTGCTTCCCGCGCAGCAAACCTTGGCCTGTCAGGATGACGAGTCGCCGGCTGCCGGCGAGGAGCTTGGCCGCCTCCCTGTAAGCGGAGGGATCGTACCCTGTGGCGGCCTGCACTGCCGGCCAGCCGATCGCCTGCAACGCCTCCGTGACGCGCTTGATGAACGCCGGATGCCGCTGAGCGAGGTCCGGTTGGACCAACTGTTGCTCGACGACGGCGTTCAACAATCCCAGCACGGCCGAGCGGAGCTGAGTCGTCGGCACGGCGAAATGGTGCGAGGCAAGATTGGCGATGTTGCTGATCGTGTCGACGGCCGGCTCCAGGGCCTCGATGGTGACGAGCGTCGCGCCGCGCTTCTTGACCGCTTCCTTGACCTTCAAGCCGGTGATCGGATTGGTCTCCGTGATATTCGTGCCGACCAGCAGAAGCACGTCGGCGGCGGCGATGTCGTCGAAACTCACCGTCCAGCGGTGCGTGCCCTGCACGCGGCGCATGGCCTGTACTCCGTTCAGATGGCCGTACCGCGCGCTGCTGTCGAGGCTGTTCGTGCCGATGGCGACCCGCATGAATTTCTGGAAGAGATACAGATCTTCGTTGGTGCAGCGGCCCGAAATCAGCCCGCCGAAGCTCTGCCCGCCGTGGGTCGACTTGATGGCGCCGGCCTTGTCCGCGATGAATTCCAACGCTTCTTCCCAGGTGGCCGGGATGAGGGCGCCGCTCCGGCGGATCAGCGGCTGGGTCAGCCGCTCGGGATGGCTGCCGGCGCGGAAGCCGAAAAAGCCGCGCGCGCACAGATCGCCGTTGTTGCGGCCGGCTCCGTGCGCCGAGTTCACCTCGACGAGCTGCTGATCCTTCGTCTGCACGGTGAGCTGGCAGCCGTCGCCGCAATAGCCGCAGACGGTGTCGGCTCGCTTGAGCATCCAGGGTCGATACTCGTACATCGAGAGCCGGCTGGTGATGGCGCCGACCGGGCAGATCTGCACGCAGCCGCCGCAAAACTCGCAGTCGAGCGGATGGGCGCCGAAGTGCTTGATCTCCGTCATGGTGCCGCGGCCGACCGGCGCCAGCGCTTTGACGTCCATCACTTCGTCGCAATAGCGGACGCACCGCAGGCACTGCACGCAGCGGTTCATCTGTGTTTCGATGAGCGGGCTGAAGTAGTCCTTTTGGAAGATCCGCTTCGTTTCGACGAAGCGGCTGGTGGTGGCCGTGTACTGATGGGAAAAATCTTGCAGGTCGCAGCGGCCGCCCTGATCGCACACGGGACAGTCCAACGGATGGTTCGCCAGGATGAACTCGAGCACGGACTTGTGCGCATCGTTCACGACGGTCGTCGCGGTCCGCACGGACATGCCCTCGGCCACCGGCGTGCTGCAGGCCGTCTGAAGCTTCGGCATCTTCTCGACTTCCACCAAACACATGCGGCAATTGGCGTCGGGCTTCAGCTTGGGGTGATAGCAGAAATGCGGAATCATCACGCCGACGCGCCGCGCCGCTTCGATCACGAGCGTCCCTTTCGGGACGGTGACCGTCTGGCCGTCGATGGTGAGTCTGACCGTTTCTGTGGTCGGCATAGTTTTTAAAAGTACGAAAACGTTACTTTCTCATTCCCACTGCTTCCGGCCGGATCAGATTCGCCGCTTCGGCTTCGCGGATCAGGTCTACGTACTCCTGCCGCCAATATTTCAACGTGCTCATGATGGGCGATACTTCGGCGTCGCCGAAGGCGCAGACCGTGCGGCCGGCGATGTTCTTGCACAGATCGGTCAAGGTTTCAAGGTCCTCCATCCGGCCCCGCTTCGCCATGATGCGGCGCATCGTCTGCACCAGCCAGGAGCTGCCTTCGCGGCAGGGGCTGCACTTGCCGCAGGACTCGTGATAGAAAAACTCCATCAGGCGGAGCGCGGCCCAGACCATGCTCGTGCCTTCTTCCATCACCGTCACGCCGCCGGAGCCCAGCATCGAGCCGGCGGCGGCCACCGATTCGAAATCCATTTTCACGTCGAGATGGTCCGGTGTGAGAAACGGGGCCGACGCGCCGCCGGGGATAAAGGCCTTCAACGGCCTGTCCGCGCGCATCCCGCCGGCATGCTCGAAGATCAATTCCCGGAACGTGACGCCCATCGGGACTTCATAATTGCCCGGCCGCGTCACATGGCCGCTGACGCAGAAGATCCGCGTGCCCGTGCTCTTGGGCGGCGAGCCGATCGCGGCGAACCATTCCGCTCCGCGCGTCAGGATATGCGGCAGGTTCGCCAGCGTCTCGACGTTATTGACGACGGTGGGTTTGTTGTAAAGGCCATGGGTGGCGGGAAACGGCGGTTTGACGCGCGGCAGACCGCGTTTGCCCTCAAGCGATTCCAGCAACGCCGTTTCCTCTCCGCAGATGTAGGCCCCCGCGCCGCGATGCACCCAGACCTCGACGTCCACGCCGGTCCCGAAAATATTCTTCCCGACATAGCCGGCCGCCCGCGCTTCGCCGAGCGCCCGTTCAAGGATCTTGGAGCCGAGGACCATTTCGCCGCGTATATAAATGTAGGCGGATTCGGCGCCGATGGCGTAGCAGGCGAGCACGATTCCCTCCAGAACCTGGTGCGGATCGCGCTCCATCAACTGCCGGTCTTTGAACGTGCCGGGCTCGCTTTCGTCGGCGTTGCAGCAGAGATAGAGGGGGCCTCGGTAGTCTTTGGGGAGGAAGCCCCATTTCACGCCGGTCGGGAAGCCCGCGCCGCCGCGGCCGCGCAGGCCGGACTTCATCACCGTCGTGGTCACATCCGCCGGCGCCACCTTGCCGAGCGTCTTTCGCAGGGCTTGATAGCCGCCGGCTTTCTCGTAGTCGGCCAATGAGCCGGTATAGCCCGGCTGCGACATGTTCTTGAGGAGGATGAGTTCGTGCGGAGGCATAAATTAAAAATTCAAAATTAAAAATGCAAAATACCGCTTCATTTTCATTGCGGCTTGGCCGCCGGCTCCGGCCACATGTACGGCCCGCTCTTCAACGGACTATTGCCGGTCGTTTTCAAGTCGGCCAGAATGCGATCCACCTTTTCTTCCGTCAGCCGCTCATAATAGTCGTCGTTGATCTGCATCATGGGCCCCGTCCCGCAAGCCGCCAGGCATTCCACCACGCTCAAGGTGAACAGCCCGTCGGCCGTGGATTCTCCCGGCGCGATGCCGAGCTTCGTCTTGATCCAATCAATCACCGTGTCCGAGCCCACCAGCGCACACATCAACGATTTGCAGACCTGTATATGAAACCGGCCCACCTTCTTCAAATTCAACATCGTGTAAAAGGTGGCGGTTTCGTAGACCTGCGGCGGCGTCAGGCCGAGCAGCCGGGCGATCTCCTTCATCGCCGATTCCGTGACGTAGCCCTGATCCCGCTGCGCCAGGTACAAGAGCGGAATCAACGCGGACCGCTTGACCGGATAGCGGCTCAGGATTTCGTCGATCTCTTTTTGGTACTTTTCCTTCAGCATCTCACTCTTCCCACTCCACCCCAACATGGTGAGGGAGCGGAGGGTGCCCTCACCTGCGCGCATGCAACGAGCACCGCCCGCTATTTCCATTTGATCGGTCTTGGTGCGCGTTGCGCGAGCAAGAGGGCATCCTCCGCTTCCTCACCGATCACACTCCCCCATCACGATGTCGTACGTGCCGAAGATCGTGATGATGTCGGAGATCAAATAGCCGCGCGCCATGTGGTCGAACGCGCCCATGTGGACGAACGACGGGGAGCGGATCTTCAGCCGATAGGGGCGCGGGCTGCCGTCGCTGATGATGAAGAAGCCCAGCTCGCCTTTCGGCGCTTCGGTGGCGCAGTACGTTTCCCCCTTCGGAGGCTTGAATCCCTGCGTGAAGATAATGAAATGGTGGATCAGGCTCTCCATGTCCCGCATCACTTGCTGCTTCGGCGGCGGAATATACTGCGGCGCGTCGGCCATGATGGGCCCCGGCGGCAGCTGGTCCAGGCATTGCGCGATGATCCGCGCGCTTTGGCGCATCTCCTCCATCCGGACCCAATACCGGTCGTAGGTGTCCCCGTTCTTGCCGACCGGCACTTCCCAGTCCACCTTGTGATACACGCCGTAAGGTTCCAGCTTGCGGACGTCGTAGGCCACGCCGGAGCCGCGCAGGGTCGGTCCCGTGAGGCTGAAATTGATGGCGTCCTCGGCCGAGATCACCGCGACATGCTTCGTCCGGCCCAGCCAGATGCGATTGGCGGCGATCAGCGAATCGTACTCGCTCACTTTTTGGGGGAACGTCTCCAAGAAGGTCTTGAGACGCTGGACCAACTCGGGCGTGAAATCGCTGTCGACGCCGCCGATGCGGTAGTAGTTCAACGTCAGCCGCGCGCCGCAGAGCTTTTCGAACAGATCGAGCAGGATTTCCCGCTCGCGGAAGGTCCAGAAGAAGACCGTCATCGCGCCGATGTCGAGCGCCTGCGTGCCGAGCCAAAACAGATGGCCCACGATGCGCTGCATCTCCGCGACGATCGTACGAATGTACTCGGCGCGTTCCGGCACGGTGATGCCGAGGAGCTTCTCGACCGCGCGGACGTATGCATAGTTGTTCGCCATGGCGCAGACGTAGTCCAGGCGGTCGGTATGCGGAATCACCTGCATGTAGGCCAGGCCTTCGGCGAGCTTCTCGACGCCGCGATGGAGGTAGCCGAGATCCGGGGTGGCCTTGACGATCCGCTCGCCGTCCAATTCGAGCACGACCCGCAGCACGCCATGGGTGCTGGGATGCTGCGGACCCATGTTGAGCAACAGCTCCTCTTGCCGGCGTGTGCCGGATGTGCCTGTCCCTGCCAGGAACGGTTTCTTTTGCGCGTCCGGGATCTCGCCGTCGATCTGCTCGACCGGCAGCTCATCTAAGCGGGGAATGAAGTCGAACTGGCTGCGCCAGCCCTTGCCCTCCGTCGGGAAATCTTTTCGGAGCGGATAGCCTTCGGCATAGTCTTCCGGCAGGAGGATCCGGCGCAGATCCGGATGGCCGGCAAAGCGGATCCCCATCATGTCGTAGACTTCGCGCTCTAAAAACTCGGCGCCGCGCCACACGCTCGTGACGGAATCGATGACCGGATTGTCTTCCGGCACTCTGGCCTTGAGGCGAATTCGCCTGCCGTAGGGCAGCGACAGGAGATGATAGATGACTTCGAACCGTTCCTGGTCGGACGGATAGTCGGCCGAGCAAATATCGGTGAGGTGATCGAACGAAGCCTCCGGCGCATCGTGCAAGTAGCGGGCGACATCGAGGATGTTCGCCGCGCGCACCTGGACGGAGACTTCTCCGCGCGCGGTATCCACGTTCGCCGCCAGCGCGGCTTCGGGGAATTTCTTGAGCAGCGTTTCGATCAGGGTCTGCATGGGTCGCTCTTGCGAGACTGGCGCGCCGCGCGAGAGAAGCGAGACGCGCCCACCCTCCCGCCGGTCTCGCGCTTATCTCACGAACACCTTCTCGCGTTGGATCTTTTCCTGGAGCTTCAGCAGGCCGTCGAGCAGCGCTTCGGGGCGCGGCGGGCAGCCCGGCACGTACACATCGACCGGGACGATTTGATCCACGCCCTGCACGACGGCGTAACTGTTGTAGTGATTGCCCGACGTGGCGCAGGAGCCCATCGAAATGACATAGCGGGGCTCCGGCATCTGATCGTAGATGCGGCGAATCACGGGCGCCATCTTCCGCGTCACCGTGCCGGCCACGATCATGAGATCCGACTGGCGGGGCGACGCGCGAAACACGCCGGCGCCGAATCGATCCAGATCGTACCGCGACGACACGCTCGCAATCATCTCAATGGCGCAGCACGCCAGGCCGAACGTCATCGGCCACAGGGCCGACTTCCTCGCCCAATTCACCACGGCGTCCAGATTCGTCGTGATGATGTTCGCCTCGAACTGCCGCTCTAAAAAACTCATCGTTCTCTTTACCTTCCATTACGAGAATGGGACTGAGCGGGTGGCGCCGACCGGGCGCCCATTCGCCCGCAGCGGAAGGGACCCACTGGGGGATGGGTGGAGCGAGGACGAATGGGCTGGTCGGCGACAGGACCCGCTCAATCCCATTCGAGCGCCCCTTTCTTCCACGCGTACCAAAACCCGACGATCAAGATGCCGATGAACACCACCATTTCGACCAATCCCACCAACCCGAGCTTCTGAAAGGCCACGGCCCAGGGAAACATGAAGACGATTTCGATGTCGAAGATCACGAACAGCATTGCGATGATGTAGTACCGCATCGGGAACTGCACGCGCGCGTCCTGAAACAGCGGGCTGCCGCTTTCGTACGGAGCCAGCTTCGCCCGGTAGGGCCGGCTCGGCCGAACGACCCACCCGGCCAGCAGCGAGACGGCGCCGAAGGCGATCGCAATCCCGATAAAGACCAGAATCGGAACGTAGTTGGCTGGAACCGCGGCGTTACCCATACGGGCCTCGTGAAGCGTGACGCGTGACGCGTGAAGTGCGCGGGAACGGTCGTTTCATCCAGCAAGTCATTGAACCCTCAGGCTACGGAACTCACGGCCAGCGCTTCGCCGAAGAACGGCTTGAAACGCAGCCCGTCCAGTTCCGGCTTCTCGATGCCTTTATGTTGGATGAGCACTTTGAACGTCGTGCCCATGCCGTCGGGCCGCAACAGATGAATCGCCGCGCGAAACTCCGGACTCTCCGGGTCCAACTCGGCCATCATCTCCTCCACGCCGAGTCCCATCAAAAAGCTGAGCTGGTTCGTAAAGCCGGTGACATGGAGCCCGTGCTCCTCGCCGACCATGGCCAAGCTGGAGAAATCCACATGTGCCGTCATGTCCTGCTGCCCGACCCGCTCGTAGGGGTCTTCGGACGTCATCTGCGAGTAATAGCAGAGCAGCGTGCCATCCGAGCGATCGGCGCTATACAGATCCTGCATTGTGTGGCCGTAATCGATCGTGATCGCCACGCCACGCGTGAGGGCGGAGGCGACCTGCTCCATCCATGTCAAGGCATGCACATTCATCTCGGTGCGATAGCCGTCCGGCAGGGACAAGCTCAGCCGTTCGAGATGGCGGGGCAGTCGCGGATCGGACAGCGGCCTGAGGCATTCCGCGAATTTCCCGTCGCGATAGTCCACGAAGATTTCCTGCGCCCGCCCCTCCGCCATCTGAATGCGATGCACGGGAAAGGCGTCGGGCAGCTCATTGCTGAACATCAGGCCCTGCACATCGGCGAGGCTGTGCACGTCTTCAACCCAGGACATGAGCCCCGGCTCGCCGAGCCACTGTCCCAGGTTCGTTCGCTGCAATTCCCGCATGGCCGGGCTGCGTTCCACCAGCACATAGCGGAACCGCCGGCGGAACGAGTCGTCTTCTTTCAACAGGGCCGTAAGAATGTCGCGCGCGAGCAATCCCTTGCCGGCCCCCATCTCCACCACTGAGAACGGCTCCGGATAGCCGAGCAGCGCGTCGACCTGCCGGGCCTGCGTGGCGAGGGCCTGTCCCAGAATGGGATGCACGTCGGAACTCGTGTAGAAATCTCCGGACCATCCGATCCGCTCGCCGCCGGCTTCCGGCGGCCGCATGTAATACCCGTATTGGGGATGATAGAGCGCGAGCTCCATAAAGCGGACGAAGGGGATGGGACCCGAGGCGGCGATCTCGGCGGCGATGGCGGCAATCAGTGCGGGATGCCCGGTCGTCACAAGAAATCCGTTTCTTTTCAGACAAGGCGCGGAGTCAGAGACACCCATCCTTGACGGGTAGATTTCACCCGTCGGATCGGCAACCCAAAAGTGGCGTAGAGTATCGTTCGGAAGTGCGCTAAGTCAAGGCGGAATCAGCAAGAAACTGGGGGTGCCCGGTTTAGCGGGATGTCTGCCGCGGCCTTTATCACAAGGGGAGGAAGATGATTTGTCCGTGCCACTCCTCGCCTGGTAACGAACCGGCGTCACGCGTGAAGAGCCGCCTGAGATCGGCGAGTTGCGAGACGCTGTCGGAGGTCACCCAAGAAACCGGTGTGCCGTCTCTGTAAATCCTTCCCTTACGCGGGCCGTAGGGGGCTGGAGTTCAGCGATCGGCATAGCGCCGTCCATCTACCTCTGCACATACAGGGACCCTGCACGCCGTCATTGCGCCGCTTCGGCGCAGCTTTAAAGGCGTGGAGGGGGATAATAAATTGTGACAAGCGGCGGTGGCGGGTCGTCGCATTATGCCGGCGGCGAACTTCGCCCCCTGCGGCCCGAGCCTCCTCACGCCCCGTGGCACTTCTTATATTTCTTGCCGCTTCCGCAGGGGCAGGGATCGTTGCGACCGACTTTCTCGTCGCTGCGGTGGACGGTCTGCTGAGGGGCGGCCGGTTCTTCGCCGCGGTTCAACGTCAACTTGGGCTGCGGGCGGGAGATGACCGGCGGAGGCGGCGCGTCGGGCGCCGGGCCTTCGTGTCTGACGGCCTGTACGCGGAAGAGCCGCTCCAAGGCATCCGACTTGATCCGCTGCATCATGCCGGCGAACAGGTCGTACCCTTCCTTCTTATACTCGATCAGCGGATCTTTCTGGCCGTAGCCGCGCAGGCCGATGCCGTCACGGAGGTGGTCCATCGCCAGCAGGTGATCTTTCCAATGGTGGTCGATGACCTGCAGCATGAAGGTCTTTTCCAGGAAGCGCATCAAGTCGGAGCCGAGTTCCTGTTCCTTGCGCTCGTAGCCTTCATGCACGAGTTTTTTCAAATCGTCGGCCAGGGCGTCGCGGCCGAGATCCCGCAACGACGCCCCCTCGTCGTGTTTCCCCTGCGTGATGTCGAGGCCGAATTGGCCCTGCATCATCTCGACGAGGCCTTTCATGTCCCATTCTTCGGGGTACTGTTCGGCCGGGCAATAGACGGTCATGGCGGAGTCCACCATGTCGTCCATCATGTCGCGAATGTCGTCCTTGAGATTCTGGCCGGCCAAGACGGCATGGCGGTGCTGGTAGATCACCTCCCGCTGTTTGTTCATCACGTCGTCGTACTCGAGGAGCTGTTTGCGGATTTCGAAGTTGTGCGCCTCGACCTTCTTCTGCGCGTTGGCGATGGCGCGGGTGACCATGCCGTGTTCGATCGGCACGCCTTCTTCCATGCCGAGCTTCAGCATCAACTGCGAGACGCGCTCGGAGGCGAAGATCCGCATCAAATCGTCTTCCAGCGACAGATAGAAACGCGAGGAGCCGGGATCGCCTTGCCGGCCGGCGCGGCCGCGCAGCTGGTTGTCGATCCGGCGGCTTTCGTGCCGTTCGGTGCCGAGAATATGAAGCCCGCCGGCTGCGACCACTTCCTGCTTGTCCTTTTCGCACTCGGCCTTGATCTGTTCGTACACTTCGAGCTTGCGTTCTTCCGGCAGGCCGTCCTCGCGATAGAGGACTTGCTTGAACAGAAAGTCCGGATTGCCGCCCAGGAGAATGTCCGTGCCGCGGCCCGCCATGTTGGTCGCGATGGTGACGGCGCCTTTGCGGCCGGCTTGCGCCACGATCTCGGCTTCCTTCTCGTGGAATTTCGCGTTCAACACGTTGTGCTTCACGCCGGTGCGGCTCAACAGCCCCGACAGCCGCTCGGACTTTTCAATTGAGATCGTGCCGACCAGCACCGGCTGCCCGGTTTTGTTGCACTCCTTGATTTCTTCGACGATCGCCGCGAACTTTTCCTTCTCCGTCCGATACACCACGTCGGCGTAGTCGATCCGGATCATCTTACGGTTCGTCGGCACCACGTTCACGTCGAGGTTGTAGATCTTGGCGAACTCGCCCGCCTCGGTGTCGGCGGTGCCCGTCATGCCGGCGAGCTTTTTATACATCCGGAAATAGTTCTGGAAGGTCACGGAAGCGAGCGTCTGGTTTTCGTTCGCGATCTTGACGCCTTCCTTCGCCTCCACCGCCTGGTGCAACCCGTCGCTCCAGCGGCGGCCCGGCATGAGGCGGCCGGTGAATTCGTCGACGATGATGACTTCGCCGTCTTTCACCACGTAGTCCACGTCGCGCTTGTACAAGGCATGGGCCTGCAGGGCTTTGACGACGTGGTGCACCATGTCCATGTTCGCCGGATCGTACAGGTTATCCACGCCGAGGAGTTTCTCGACGCGGGCGTTGCCTTCTTCCGTGAGCGAGGCGGTCTTGGTCTTTTCCTCGATCGTGTAGTCCTGCTCCGGCTTGAGCTGCGGGATGATGGCGTTAATGCGGTAATAGAGGTCCGTCGTCTGGTCGGTGGGGCCCGAGATGATGAGCGGCGTGCGGGCCTCGTCGATCAAAATGCTGTCCACCTCATCGACGATGGCGTAGTTCAGCTCGCGCTGCACACACTGGCTGAGGTCGCTGACGATCAAATTGTCGCGCAGGTAGTCGAACCCGTATTCGTTGTTGGTGCCGTAGGTGATGTCGGCGCGGTAGGCCTCCTGCCGGGTGCAGGGGCGGAGCGACTGGAGCCGCTTGTCGGACGCGTCGTACGTCGGATCGAAGAGAAACGAGGCGTCGTGCTGGATGACGCCGACCGACAGACCGAGCGCATGGTACAACTGTCCCATCCATTGCGCGTCGCGTTTGGCCAGGTAGTCGTTCACGGTCACGAGGTGGGCGCCTTTGCCTTCCAGGGCGTTCAGGTACATGGGGAGCGTCGCGACGAGCGTTTTCCCTTCGCCCGTCTTCATTTCCGCGATGCGGCCTTTGTGGAGAATCATGCCGCCGATCAACTGCACGTCGAAGTGCCGCATGTTCAGCTTGCGGCGCGACATTTCCCGGCAGACCGCGAACGCTTCCGGCAAAATGTCGTCGAGCGTTTCGCCGGCCGCGAGGCGCTTCTTGAAATCCTGCGTCTTGTCGACGAGCGCTTGGTCGGACAGCGGCGTCAAGCTCGATTCCAAGGCGTTGATGCGCTCCACGATCGGCATCAACGCTTTGATTTCACGATCGTTCTTGCTGCCGAAGATGAGATTGAGAAGTTGTGTCAGCATGCCGGTTCCATGTGGCGAGTACTCGCGCGGTTCTGTGGAATATCGAGGAAGTATACAGCAAACTTTTCTTGAATCCTATCAGGAAGACAAGGGGTTCTGCACGGGGGCATCTTGACTCTTCGGCCGGCGCTCCAGTAGCATTCGCCCCTAAGTTTCCGTTGGTCCAAGACCGATGAATCACGCGCATTGCCGATCAGTCCTCGCTCTTCTGCTCGTGGTGTCCATTGTGATCGTCGGCGGCCTCGCCTCGGCCCAGGCGATCACCCACGAATCGCATCACGCGCATCATCAGAAAGCGACGCACGGCACCGTCCTCTGCTCCTGGATGTGCGCCGCCGGACAGGCGGTGGACGGCATCGCGGCGCCCCTGCTTGTGGCCCAATACCCGGTCGCTCCCTCTCAGCACATCACCGCTCTCTTTTTTCCGCAGGTCGCGCTCGATAGCGTCGCGACACGCGGTCCGCCGTTTCTTCCCGCGCGCTAACCCATCCTGATAATGGTGTTTGGGTCCTGTGCCGGCTGTGTCCGGTGGAGGACGTCCCCCGGCAGGATTTCCATAGTTCGATGTCAGCGTAAAGCGCGGCCGTGCGAGGGATGAAATGATCGACGCAATCCGACCGGAAGCCATTCATTCGAAACAGATGATGCAAGGGTGGAGTGTGTCCTTGCTCCTGCATCTGGGCCTGGTCTTCGTCGCCGCGACGATGCTTCCCAAAATGACGATCGTGCTGGAGCAAGAGCCGTTCCGATGGGACGTGGCGCTCGTCGAGCCGTCGCAGGAAGATGTACGGCAAGAGAGCCCCGCGCCGGCTTCCCCCGTGCCACCCACGCCCCAGCCGCGCGTGCAACCGGTCCGACCGGTCGAGCCGATCCATGAAACGGAGATGCCCAGAGTTGCCTCCCGGCAGAGCGTGGAGATGTCCCATCCGGTTATCGAGCCGCAGAAACGAGAGCCGGTTCAAGAGCCGGTTCATGAAATGGTTCAGGCGCAGGTGAAGCCGATTGAACCGCAAGAAGTCCAGAAGGCGGAGGTGAAAGAGCCGGAGCCCGTCCTTAAGGAAGTCGCCAAGCAAGAGGCCAAAGAGCCGGTTCGAGAAGTCGCACCGGTGGCTGAACCGGTTGCGCCGGCCTATACGTATCAGGCGCCTACCCCGGAACAGGAGCGATCGGCTGCTGTGGCGAGTGTCCCGCCCGCGCCGGTGGCAGAGCCGGCTCCGCCTGCTCCTGCTGCCGCTCCGGCGGTACCAGCACAGCCAGCTCAGAAAGCCATAGAGGAGTCACCTCTGCCCGTTGCTGCGCCCTCGGCGAATGCCACCGCCTCCGAGCCTCCCACTCAAATTGCCAAGCTGGCGCCGCAGGCGTCGCCCCCTGCTCACTCGCAGGCGGCGGAGCCCAAAGCCGATCACCGATGGGTGGGAGAATCACTCTGGCGGCGCGTGGCCGAGCTGAAACGCTATCCGACGTCCGCGCGATTGAACGGCCTCGAGGGACGCGTAGTGTTGAAAGCCGTCATTCGATCGGATGGGCAGTTGGCTGAAGTGACTGTGGTCAAAAGCTCAGGCCATGCGGTGCTCGATGCCGCGGCGATGGAGGCGGTGAAGTTGGCGTGCCCATTACACATGAAGCATCCGATCGGCCCGCCACAGATCGTCGTCAGTCTGCCGATCGTCTACAGCTTGGCAAACTAGGTGCCTGATGATCCATGGCCCGTCATCTCTCCTCGGTGCCGCGCTGCTCACCGTTCCCTTGGTGATCTCCACGGCGGCGGCGGAATCGCAGGTCGCTCTCGGCCAGAAATCCGTCACCACCCATCATGTGAAAAATGTGGTCGGTCCGTCTGTGCAAATCGACGAGCAGGGTTTCGTCTCCGCCGCCTGGGTGGAAGAGGACAAGGACACGCGCACGATCTTTTTCGCGCGGTCGGACACACCCGGTGGCCCGTTGGGCCGGTCCGTTCGGGTCAACGCCCCATCTGAGAACCCCTACTACCGCCAGGAAGCGCCGGCCCTGGTCGTGCGCGGGAATGATGTCTTCGTCACCTGGTCGCTCACCCATCCGAAGATGACACCCGATAAGCCGTTCTCCGGCGAGCTGCGGCTCAGCCGATCGAGCGACGGTGGACAGACGTTCGCGCCCTCCATCCTGGTCAACGACGACGAGCAAGTCATCCAACATACCTTCGATGCCATCAATCTGGCGACGGACGGTGTGCTGCACTTCGCCTGGATCGACGGACGCGAAGGGAAAAAAGAGCCGGGAACCTTCGTGGCGAAATCGACGGACCGTGGCCGTACGGTCACCAAGAACCTCAAGATCGATGACAACACCTGCGTCTGCTGCCGCACGTCATTGGCCACCTCGGCGGACGGCGTCGTCTACGTCGCCTGGCGAAAAATCTTCGAGGGCAACGTGCGCGAAACGGTCGTATCGCACTCGACGGACGGCGGGGCGACGTTTTCTCCTGCGACGATCGTGGGCCACGACCAGTGGGTGTACGCCGCCTGTCCGCACCGTCCCGCCTCGCTGGGTGTCGACCGGCAGGGGCGGTTGTACGTGGTGTGGTACACCGAGGGCGACGACGAGACGCCGGCGATCTATTTGGCCTACTCCGATGACCGGGGCAAGACCTTCTCCGGCAAAAAACAGCTGAACCGTTCGAAAGGCACCTTCCCCGACCATCCGCAGATGGCGGTCGATCCGGACGGACGCATCGTGGTGATCTGGGAGGAGCAATCACCGGTTCGACGCGAAGTGGTGATGAGCTATTCGTTGGATCGGGGCGGGTCGTTCATCAAGCCGGTGAAGCTCAACGAGAAGAATGGTCAGACTCCGACGGTGTCGGTGAATAGCCGCGGAACAGTCGCGCTGGGGTGGAAAGAACACGCGATGCCGGCCCATCGGCTCGTGCTGCAGACGATGCAATTTCCTTCGACCGACCTTGCCACGAAAGACGGTGGCTCGCATGTGCCCTGAGCGCTGGTTCCGACTCGTACAGACGGCCGTCATAGGAAGCGTCTGCTTTCTGGCGGTCGGCCTTGCGCATTCCGGCTCTCCACACAAGGACCTGTTTGCGGATCTCAAAATCAGCCGCACGACCGGCGCTCCATCTGCGCCGTTCGACTTGAAATCTCTCGACGGCGAAACCGTACGGTCAGAGGATCTCGCCGGCAAAGTCGTGCTCCTTAATTTTTGGGCGACGTGGTGCGGGCCCTGCAAAGATGAAATGCCCTCGCTCGCGCGGCTCCAACGGCGGCTCGATCCCGAGCGATTCCGTGTGGTGACCATTACGACCGATCTGTACCCGGAGGGGATCAAACAATTCCTCGCCCAACTCGGCATCGGCCTTCCCGTCCTGTTCGACGATGCGCAGGACGTCTCGCGCAGATTCATGGTGCGCGGATTGCCGACGACCGTGCTGCTCGCGCAAGACGGCACGCAGATCGGGCGCGCCGTCGGACCGCGGGCATGGGACAGCGATGAGGCCGTCGCTCTGATCCATCAAGTGCTAGAGGGAGTGAAGTGAGACGGCTCCTCACGCCTCTCGCCATCGGCATGGCGGCCCTCTATCTGGCCCTGGCGCTCGGTGCCGCCGGATGTCTCCTGTCGCATTCCCAAGAGGGGGCTCTTCCCCATCATCCCCATCAGTCGCATGTCGGCCATTCCGCCTTCTGCGCCTGGGCCTGCCAAGCCAATCCGGCCGTCGGTCTGCCGGTGCCGGCGCCGCCGGCTGTGGTGTTACAGCTTGTCGCGCTGATGGTCGTCGTACGCAGTTCCATGGTCGCGCGCGTCGCGGCGCGCGCGTTCCGCTCCCGCGCTCCTCCTCGCTGACTTTTCACGAACCGACACATTCACTCGATGCGGCGACTCCGCGGGGCGGCGGCGTTTCCGCGCGTCATCATCCGTCGTTATGTAAGGAGCAAGCAAATCATGGGGGCATGGAGATCTGTGTGGGCGCCTCACGTCGCCGCCGCGGCGCTGGTGGTAGGTCTAACGGGCACGGCCGGTCTGGCGCAAGACGTGACCGCACCGGCCGGCGAAGCGGCCACTCCGCGCGAGCGGGAACTACGGGATCAACTCAAGAATATTTTGCAGGAACTGGACGAGATCGGTCAGGCAAAGCAGCAGCGGAAGCCGGAAGCGGAACAGTCGCCGGTTGTAAGAGAAAAGGTCGAGCCGGCGGTCTCCGAGGCTCCGGAGGATATCCCGCACTACGAACTGGCCGACATGAGCATTGTCAGCAAGCGATTCCAAAAGCGGTCGGAGGGTGTCTCATTCGCCGCTACGGTCGCGGCTGAAACCGATTCCCAGCCGACGAGGACGTTGCGAGAGTCGATGGAATCGCTGCCGGGCGTCATTCTCCGGCAAGCCAACGGGCCCCGAGACTTCAGCATTTCAATCAGAGGATCAGGAGTCAAGACCACGTTTGCCGTGCGCGATGTGAAATTGTATGAGGACGGATTCATACAGACCCAATCCGATGGCTTGTCGAGGCTTGATATCCATGATCCCTGGTTCATGCGCAGTGTAGAGGTGATCAGAGGAGCCTCATCTTCGCTCTACGACAATTATGCACTGGGCGGCATGGTGCATTTCCGAACCAGACGTGGCAGCGACATCAATGGATTTGAAAGCTTTCTCAGCGGTGGCTCTTATGGGTACCAAAAATACGCGTTTGCTGTCGGTCAACAGTTCCAGAACATGGACATTTCGCTGTTCGCCAGCAACGTGGCAGAGGATGGTTTCATTCGCCACAGCGCGTATGATACGCAAACCTTGAACTTTAATTTTCGGACGACGATCGATGACCATCAAAGCTTCTATTTCAAGGCGATCACTAACTGGCTGGACGCGAAGGTGCCGACCCGTCTGACGTTGGCTCAATTTGCTGCGGATCACCGCCAAGCCGGCGGCATCAACAATGCGACGAACGCCATCCTCCTCGCGCAGCGCCGCCTGGATCGAAGGACCATCGTGGGGGGCATCTATGAGAACCAGTTGAACGCCAACACCGTCCTCACAATGGAAGCTGATTACGATGTGAAGGATATCAATCAATCCTTCACCCAGATCATCGACAACGTCAATCCGAACTACAAACATTACACCGATTTGCGGCACGACGGGCGTCTCGGCGACATGCCGCTGCGGAGCTACGTGGGATTCTTTGTGAACAATATGGAGCAAGAAGGGCAGACCTTCGCAAATCAGCAGGATTTCTTTGGCACGCGCGGCACGTTGCTGCAGAACAACCGTGGCACCATCAGAAATATCGGAGGGCGGTTTCGGGAGGAATTACAGTTCGTGCCCAAATGGACACTCGCGGCCGGTCTGGGATTTGAGCAATCACAAGTTAGTGTACAGACGATCAATTACACGGGCGGAGCAGTGAGTGGCCGGGTCAGCGCGGATCGCACGTTTTACAATTGGGCTCCTGAGATGTCACTGACGTGGAAGCCGACTGAAGAGCAGCGGCATTGGATCCGGGGGTCCACCGGTTATGCCATTCCCGGATTCGGCAATTTGACGACAAATCCATTCACCGGCCTAGCAGGGACGAACTTCGATTTGAAACCGCAAAAAAACCTGAACGTCGAGATCGGGACCGAATCAAAACTGCACAAGACCTTCATGGTCCAGTTGACCGGGTTCTGGGTATTCTTCAAGAACGAAATAATCACCCAAGTGGTATCGACAACCGGAGGAACGGCTTCCATCAATGCCGATAGCTCAGAGTATCGTGGCATCGAAGCGTTCTATGATTGGCGTCCTGGGGATGGATGGCGGCTCTCAGGTGCCTATACACATATCGATGCTCGTTACATCAATTTCACTGATCGATTCCTGGTTGGCGGCGTGCCGACTCCCTTCGTGCGCGATGGGAAAGCCGTTCCAAATGTGCCAACAGACGTCCTCAACGCGAAGGTGGAATACGAGCACTTTCCGACCGGTTGGGGAGGGTGGGCCGAAACCAGCTACTACAATAGTTACTTCTTGAATAACAATAACACCGTGGGCATCCCGGCCTACTGGATTGTGACGCTGAACCTCCACAAGAATGTCGAAGTTTCAAACAACAAATGGATCCGATTCGCAAAATTCTATGTCCAGATCGATAATCTTGCCGACAAGAAATATGCTGCGTCTGGGAACGTGGTGGCGGACAGTACGCCGGATGCACAAAAGACGCTCTTCTTCGCCGGCTACGGGCGGGCCATCTACGGCGGCGTGACGCTGGGATTGTTTTAAGGTAACGAAGCGGATGTGAGTGCGGCAGCGAGGGGCGCCGCATTGATTTTATTCTCCCTCGACGTTTATAGTCCGGGATCACGCCGTCATGGGGAGGATGGATGGAGAGGATCGGTTCCGCCCGAAACTTCAACATCGTCCCTTTGCTTGGCGTGATCGCCGGATGTGCCCTGGCCCTCTCCGTCCATGTCGCTGCCGCGACTCCGCCGGATCCTCTCGAACAAGGCGCGGCGCTGCTGCGGCAGGGAGACCTCAAGGGGGCTGAAGAGGCGGCGAAGAAGGCAATCCATCTCCGTCCCTCCTCGGCCGAAGCGCACCATCTACTCGGGGTGGTGCTCTTTCAAGCCCGCAAGCCGACTGAGGCGGCGGACGCCTTTCTCCACGCGCTCAAATTGAAGCCCGGGTATGCCGAGGCGCTGAACGATCTGGCCGAGGTCTATCTGGCGCAGGGCAAGTCGGTGGAGGCGGAGCAGACGCTGGCGCGGGCCATCGAGGCGGATCCCAAACAGGCCGACTCGTACCTCGATTTAGCGAAGCTTCGTCTCCAGCGGCGCGACGAGACGGGCGCGAAGAAGCTCTATCAAGATCTGCTCAAGGTGATGCCCGCGCAGCAGGACGCCCTCTTCGAGCTGGCGACGCTGTACGACAATCTCGGCGACATCAAAGCCGCGCGGGACACCCTCAACCGCCTGACCAAGGCCAACCCCAAGCATGCCAACGCCTGGTACTTGAACGGCCGGATCGCCGAGCGGAACAACGAATTGGCGGAAGCCGCCTATGCCTATAAGCAAGCGATCGCCGCCAAACCGGATCTCGTCGACGCGCATTACAACCTGGGGTTCCTCTACCGCAGCCAAAACAAACCGCACGAGGCCGAACGGGAATTCCTGGAAGTGCTCCGGTATCGGCCCGAGTACGCCGAAGCCCACATGAATTTGGGCGTCATCTACACCAGCTTGAGCCAACTGGAGGACGCCGAGCGCGCCTATGAACGGGCCGTCTCCCTGAAGCCGGATTACGCCGAGGCCCATTACAATCTGGGCGTGTTCTACGAGCTGCATCGCAAAGACATGCCGAAGGCCTTGGCGCAATACCGGAAATATCGAGAGCTGGGCGGGCGGGATGACCGGGTCGAGCGGATCGTGGGTTCGACGTTCAGATGAGGCGAGACGGGCGGGACATGCGAGAGCGGCGAGAGGCGTCCCAACTGACAACGAGTCTTGCTCGTCGCGCCTTTCTCGCCCGTCTCGCTCACCAATACGGATACGGTCGCCAGTACGGGCCCCAAAAGGGTCTCGGACCCATGTAGGGGTAGGGGGCCATCCGAACCGGCTGGTCTTCCCGCTGCCACACGCGCAGGTTCTTGATCTCCACCAGCGGATAGATATAGTCCGTCTCATCAAGCGGCAAGGTCACCGATCCCGTCAGGTCTCCGTGCACAGTGATCAGCGTCCCCGGTGGAATCGTGGCGGGATCGAGAAACTCCCGCTGCATCGCCACAAAACGGCCTTCCGACTCGCTCAGGTTCGGAATCGGCTGCAGGGACGACGCCAGCGGCAACTGCAATATTTCGATCCGCGTGCCGTCCTTCAGCCGGCGTGCCGCCAAGACCTGGCCACCGAACGTGACCGCTCGGCCTTGGAAGGCTTCGGGAGCGGCTTTGATCTGCGTGAAGCCGATTTGCGGAGCGGGCAACGCCGGTTGGTCCGCCTCGTCGGTGGAGGCGCAACCGCACAACATCAACAACGAAGAGGCCAACAGCAGCGGCCGGCGTCCGTGCATGGGGCGCATTATAGCAAAGGACGACAAGTCCGAGTATGTTATAGCGGACAACAGTTGTTCAGCCTTTGCAAAGGAGTGTGACATGACAGGGTTCTCTCTCGTTCGATGGGGGGCGATGGCTGCGGTAGTCGGCGCGTGTCTGTTCGGAGGGCTGAGAACGATCGACGTGGCCCGAGCGGAGCTCAAGGGCAAGTACGAGCTGCTCAAGGACGAGCCATCGACGCACCAGAAGGGCAAAGTCAAAATCGTCGAGTTCGCCGATTTCTATTGTCCGCACTGCCACCATTTCGAGGAAACCGGCGTTCCGCTGCTCGTCAAGGAATTCGGCAACAAGATCGAGATCACCATGGTCGGGTTCCCGGTCATCCGCGGCAAATTGCCGACGGCGTTCGATATGTACGAGCAGGCCAAGAGCATGGGCAAGGGCCACGAGATGAAGGCCGTGCTGTTCCGCACGATTCACAAAGACAAGATCGACGGCGTGCTCGACCGCTCCATTCGCGCCCTGCTGATCAAAGAAGTGGGGCTGGACGTGGCGGCTTTCGAAGCGGGGCTCGAAAGCGGCAAGCCGGCGAAAGCGTTCGAGGACGGTCGCCGGTGGGGCGAACGGGTCAAGCTCACGTCGACACCGTCGTTGCTGCTCGACGGCAACATCAAAGTGGATGGCGCCAATATGACGGCCGAGAACGTCATCACCGTGATCCGCAGCATCCTGGAGCAGGACGCGAAGAAGTAAGCACGGCGCGCGACGGCGTCGTATCGAATTATGAGTGCGCCATGCCGGCCCGCGTGATAGTCTGGCCGGCGTTATCGAGAAACCCCGAGACAACGTGAAGGAGTCGTGACGTGGCCGTGAAGAGACTGGTACGGATGCTGGTGGCGGGGCTGTTCCTCTGCGGCCTGTCGTCCCCCGATTCCAGCGTGGCGGCCGGCCATCTCTTGCCGGTGGCCAACGGCCACGATCTCCAAAGCCAAGTCAAATCCACCGCGACGAAGGTCATTCCTGCGGTCGTCAGCATCGCCTCCACGGTCATGGTGCGCGATCAGGCCTTCAGCGACGAGACCCTGCCCTTCGGTCTGTTCAAGGAGCCGCCGGCGCGGCGCCAGTACGGCCAGGGATCCGGGGTGATCGTGTCGTCCGACGGCTACATCGTCACGAACAATCACGTGGTGGCCGACGCGGTCGACGTCGAGGTGATCCTGGCCGACCGCCGGCAATACAAAGGCAAAGTGGTCGCCACGGATCCCAAGACCGACGTGGCGGTCGTGAAGATCAACGCGACGAATCTCCCGACCGTGCCGTGGGGCGATTCGAGCAATCTCGCCGTCGGGGATTTCGTTCTCGCCATCGGCAATCCGCTCGGGCTGAGCCGCACGGTCACCTTCGGCATCGTGAGCGCGGTCGGCCGCGCGGATGTGGGCGTGGCGGACTTCGAGGATTTCATCCAGACCGATGCGCCGATCAACCCCGGCAACTCCGGCGGGGCACTGGTGAATATCCATGGCGAGTTGGTCGGCATCAACACGGCGATTGCGAGTCCCACCGGCGGCAGCGTCGGCGTCGGGTTCGCGATTCCCAGCAACATGGCGCGCGCCGCCATGCAGAGTTTGATCAAGACGGGCCGTGTCGTGCGGGGATTCCTCGGCGCCTCCACGCAGGATGTGACTCCGCCATTGGGGAAAATTTTCCGGCTGCCCGACGTGAAGGGCGCCATCGTCACCGACGTCCAGGCGAAGGGATCCGCCGAACGAGCCGGTCTCAAGCGCGGCGATGTCGTCGTGCGGTTCGACGGCCGCGATGTGATGGACAGCGGGCAACTCCGCAATCTGGTCGCGCAGGCGGCCATCGGCAGCAAACACCGGCTCGATCTCATCCGCGACGGCAAGGCCTATCAAGCCGAGCTCGTCGTCCAGGAAGCGCCTCGCGAGCGGGTGAAGAAGGCGCAGGCGGCCGCCGCTGCAGCGACAGCCCATCCGCTGTCCGGTGTCGTCTTCGACGAAGTGACGCCTCCATTGGCGAGGCAAATGGATCTGGCGGTCAACAGCGGCGTCGTCGTCACCGATATCGAAGAGGGCAGCCTGGCGGAAGCGTCGGGTCTCCAGCCCGGCGACGTGGTCCTGGAATTGAACCGGCAGCCGATCAACAACTTCAACACCTTCCAACGCCTCGCCGATCCGCTCAAACCCACCGACCTCGCGCTCCTGCTGGTCAACCGGCAGGGGAACGTCCTCTACATTCCCGTTCAAGGGGAGTAAGCCGCTTCGCGGTCTGGGGCGTGATCGCCCTGCTGATCGCGGTCTTTCCGGCCAACATTCACATGGCCGTCTATCCGGAGCAGTTTCCCGGATCTAATGCCGCGCTGTTATGGGCTCGGCTCCCTGTCCAAGGGCTGCTGGTCGTCTGGGCGTACCGGTACACGCATGCTCGGACGTCAGGGCTGTGGCCACAAACTCCCGTATGTCTCGCCGGATCTCGCGATCGCTCACCAACGCGCTGTGCTCGGCCTCGTAGATTCGGCGCGTCACCGCAAATCGTTCGAGAAAGGCGGCGGGTACGGCGCTCGACGCGGCTGTGACGGTCCCATCGCCGTCTTGTGACACGCTTGCTCCTCTCTCCCGGACCGATGAGGGAAGCGCGTCTTCATTGAAACGGATGGACGCTGGCCCGGTCTGGCCTTCGTCGAAGTATCCGCTCGCCAAGGTGGCTTGTCCTCGGCCGGCCACCGACAGCAAAGGCGCCGTTGTGGGCTGCCCGCCGATCGAAGGAGCTTGCAACAGGTCGTGGAAGCGTCGAGCCCGCTTGAGCCATGTGTCGATGTAAGCCCATCGCCTGTCGGCAATACCGGGAGCGCGCGCGCCTTTCTCCCGCAGCAGGCCCCACCGATAGCGAGACCAATTCCGGCTGTCGCCGATCAACCCTCGCCGCTCGGTCCCGTCTTCCGCGAGCAACCGGTCGGAATCCGCGTAGGGGAGGATATAGTAGCTTGCCGGAAACGACGAGACGGCTTCGAAGTTCAGCAAGGTCTTGTTGAACCCGATCGGCCGGCCGTAGGTCATGTTGCGGAACGTGGTCATGGAGCCGCCGAAGGGCACGCCGGCCAGCACCGTCGCGGTCACGCGCGCGGCACCGGCCCACGTCTCCACCGCGCTGTCGGGATCCTGGACGCCGTAGCGCAGGTAATAGCTCGCGATGAGCCCGCCCATGCTGTGGGCGACCAGCGCGATGCGTTCGATGCCGGCGCGTTGTAATCCGGTGATAGCGTCGTGGAGGCGGGCCACCGGGACCATCAGGTCCCCGCGCCAATCGTAGTCCAACGCGACGGCGGTCAGTCCCGCTTCATGGAACGTGTTGAGGATCGTGTCGTAGGCTTCGATGTCATAGAGCCCCGGCAGGACGGAAATGCGGCGGAGAATGCCGTCCGGCCGGAGGCGTGATCCCTCCAAACCCAGATCGGCAAGGGGAAGAGTCAGCGGTTCACCGCCGCCGAACGCCTGTCCTGCCGACAGCCAGAGGAGCTTCCCGTCGGCGATGCGGATCAATCTGGTCCCGTAGTATCCCGGGATGAGGATCACGGCGGAACGGGTGGCGGTCTCCGGTTCGACCTGAGGAATGTCCCTCGCGCACCCATCGGCAGCCAAGACGACGAGGAGCAGAAGTCCGCATCGCCACTGGCAGCCCATGCCGTACCAACGAGGTCCGTCAGGCAGCGCGGCGCTTTCGCCGGGCCGCCTTGGCGGAAGACCTTTGAGACTCGCCTCGTTCATCAGCGACACCCACGGATTGTTCCGGTCCGTGAAGTTCGCCCCTCCATGCAGCTAAAGAATGCCCAGCCGCAGATCGAAGGCGCGTTCGAGAAACCAGATGAGGCTGATCGCCGCGATGACATAGGAGCCGGGCACGAGGATCAGCCGCGGGTAGCTCCACGAATGCCGCAACAAGAAGGCGGGAGGAATGACGAGGCCTACACAGGCCAGTTGGCCGAGTTCAACGCCGGCATTGAAGCTCACCAGACTGAGCAGCAGCGATCCCTGCGGCAACCCCAAATCGCTCAAGGCGCCGGCAAATCCAAATCCATGGACGAGTCCGAAGCCGAAGGCGACGAGCCAACGGCGGCTCAGGAGGCGTGGATACAGGTTGGCGAGCGCCGCCACTGCGACCGACAGCGCAATGACGGATTCGACGAGCCGCGACGGAACTTCAATCAGGCCCAATGCCGCCAGGGTCAGCGTAATGGAATGGGCGGCCGTGAACGCCGTCACGATGCCGACCACGTCCCAGAGGGCCGCTTGAAAGCCGGAGATCGCCTTCCACCCGGTCCCGTCGCGAGTCAACACGGAGGGAAGCAGCAACGCCAGTAGGAACAGCAGATGATCGTACCCCGTCCAGATATGCCACATCCCTTCCCTCGCATATTGACGGATCTGCCGCCAGCGCGAGCTTTGTCCGATCGTAAAGCGTTGTATGGGAGATTCCGAGCTGAAGATTGCAGCCTGAGTGCTCGCGGATTGCCTCAGCCGCAAGAGTCCTTTGTGTTGGGCATCCAGATCGAAGAGCAGCCGATAATCCGCCGTGAGTTCGGAGATGGCCTCCGCACAAACTGCAGTGAAGCGCAGGACCCCGTACGTGCCGTCGGTATGGTCGTCGATCAGGTGCTCGGTGGCTGTCGACGGGCAAACCACTCCGCCGGAGCGCAGGGTCAGTCGTGACAGGGCATAGGCGGCGATGTCCTGATGTTTCGCGCGCACTTCTCCCCAGGTCATCGATCCATCGTCGTCGGTGTCCAATCCGAGAGCCAGGTCCAAGTCGCGCAAGGCGATGTCCCACCGGCCCTCGATTCGATCGTCCTGCACGGTGATGGAGAGATAGCTGTCGCTGGGCTTGTGGGCCCAGGCCGGTACACCGATCAGAAGCAGTGCCAGAATCAGGCTCCCACGTTTCATGATGTCCATCCTGGAAACTTGGCCGCCAACAGTCTTAGCCGTTGATCTTCGATATGGTGGCGCTTCAGCCAGTCCAGCACCGGAGCGGCTTCGCGCAGCTTGCCCGAGGCCAGCGCGCTCGCGAGGAGCAGGCGGGCATCCCACGGTTCTCGTTGGATCGCCCAGTTGGCTTGAGCCAAGGCAAGCGCCCTGTCGGGCTCGCGGAGCAAGGCCAGCGTGAACCGCGCTTCTTCGCGCAGGTGCAGGCTCCCGCCTCGTTCCCGCGCCGCGGCGAATCGAGCGGCGAGCATGGTCCTATGGTCATTCTCAGCCGGCAGACCGAGCGAGTGCTCCGCCAGCGCCAGGCGCAAAAGTAAGCCGTCTGCACGGACCTCGTTCTGCAACAGCGCAAGCACTTCGCGCGGCCGATCGTGATCCAGCAGAAAGTCCGCATAGGCGCCGAGCACATAGTGATCTTTCCCGGCGAGACGCAGGGCTTCGGTGAAAAAACGCTCCGCTTCTGGAGCGGCTCCGGTCCGTTCGCTCATTTCCGCCAGAATGGTGAGCAGCCACACTCGTTCCGCGGCCGGGAGGCCGGGCCGGCTCAATGTACGTTTCAATGATTCCCGCGCGGCCTGGGATTGTCCGGTCAAGCCGGCGAGGTCCGCGGCGCAGGCCAGCGCAACATGGCGGGCCGCCAGTCGCACGAGAACCTGGCACGAGCGCCGCGCGTCGCCGTACCGGCCCTGGACTTGGAGAATGGTCGCTTTCGTGAGCCAGGCCTGGGCGTGAGCCGGTTGGCGCTGGATCAGCCGATCGAGGTCGGTCAGCGCCTGATCGAACTCATGCAGGCGTTGGCGGATCGTCGCGCGCAACAACAACACGGGCGGCGGCGGAAGCGGTTCGGGCCACCAGGGAGCCAGCGTCGCTTGGGCATGGCCCAGATAGCGGGGATCGCCGTCGGTGCGGCTCAGGTGAAGATAGATGGCGGCGAGTTGCACGGCTTTGGTCAGATCCCGTGGATCGGCCGCGAGCTCTTTGCGCAGGGCTCTCGTCTGCCGCGCAACCGGATCGGCGGCGTTCAGTCTGAGCCGTTCGAGGACGGTCGAGTCCTGCGCCGGGATATACGGTTCGGCCATCAGGGCGGTCTCGCCCACGATCAAACAGCCGAGCATCGCCACGAATGGGCGCCACATGAGGTGTCTCCGTCAGTCGCGAGAGTAGGTGATCGGGATGCGCATCACGATCTGCGGGCGATCCAAGGTCTGTTCGAGCGGCAATGGAAACGCCCGCTGCACCAGCAGCATGGCTTCCCGATCGATACGCTCCAGTCCGGAGCTGGTGACGATTTCCGCTTCCACCAAATCGCCGGCGCTGGAGACGACCGCCTTAACCAACACTTTGAGCTCGGCCTGGTTGAAGGACGGCCGCGACGACCGCTTGAGTTCCTCCAAACGGCGCGACAAGGTTCGTTGGAGCCAGCCGTAGTCCGCCGGCGCTTTCGATGATCCGACCGGCGCGGCCATGCGGGCGGTCGAATCAGAGGCGGATGGAAGGGCCGCCATCAAATCGGATACGCGGCTCGATTCAACAGGAACAGCGGTTCCCGGATCTGAGCTCGGCGCCGATGGTTCGGCCGGCGGAGGGGACGGCCGGCTGGACGGAGATTCACGAGCGACCAAGGGTTCATGCATGGCCGGAGCGGAAGGAGGCGCGGGTGCGGGAACAAGGGATTCCGCCGTCGCAGTCGGCGTGAAGATCTCAGCGGGCGGCGTGCCTTGGGAAATGTTGTGCGATGGAGGAACCGCCTGTGGCATGAGGCCAGGCGGAGCCGGCTGCAGTTCTTGCGGCACAGGAACGTTGTGTGCCACGGGCGGCGGCTCCTGGGCCGGTATGTGATGGACCGGCTCAGCCTCCGGAATCGCTTCCGGTGAGGGGGACAAGGTGGACGGGATGATCGGCTGCTCCGGCACCGGCGCATGAGTCGGGGTTGCCGCACGTGTCGCGGCGGTTGCGACAGCCGGTTGCGGCGTCTCTGCGGCTTCGTTGCGCGCCGGTGAGAACCCGGTTTGCCGGACGGAATGCGCCGCTTCCGCCGGCTGATCCTCCTCTGATGGCGTGGTGGCGGCTGAGAGGTCTGCGCCGATCGGCGACAGGCGGTCGACGAGCGTCACGTCCCAGCGGAAGGGTGTCGTGCCCATGGGAAGACGGGCCTGCAACGCGACATGCCACAGGCCGGCCAACAGCAACCCATGCCCCGCCAGCGAGCAGAGCCAGGCTTTCCACTCTCGTCCGCACGAGATACCGATCTGGGCCATGGGCCTTCGTTCCTGCAACCGGCGAGGGGGCAAGCAGAGCCCACCCCCTCGCCTCAGCTACAGATTGACCGGTTCCGTGTCTTCCGGCGTGGTCGGCGCCAGTTGCGCCAATTCCGTGGTCGGCTCGGCCGTCTCGGAGGCAGACGACGCCGCCTGCATGACGGAGCTGGTAAAGGAATCGGCTGCGCCGGTCGTGCCGGTCCCGCCGCCGTCGGCGGACCCGGTAGTGGTGTCATCGCTGCTGCAGCCGCCGATCAGGAGCACGAGTCCGATCAGTGTGATCCAATGTGAGCGTGTCATGGAACCTCCTTACTGCGGCGTCGCGCTCTGCGGTGAGCCGGGAATCGGCGTGGCCAAATACGGAAACTGTTCCGAGAATGAGGAAATGGGAATGCGTGTTTGGTCGGTAAAGGGCTGCTGTCCGGACGGCGACGAAGGCAAGAGGTAGCCCATGGCCACACGGAGTTCGATGTCAACGACATCGTCGATCGGCCGCCGGCCGTTCGGGAATCCGGCCGGGTCGCAACCGGGATTGTTCAGCGTCAGCGTCCCGTTCACGAAACAGAGCGCGGCACCCAATACGTTCTGTTGTGACGCCGGTGTTGCGGGGATGCTCGTATTGAGCCGCAACATTTCGCCCGGCGTCGGATTCGCCGTGATTTGGTTCACCCCCTGAACGCCGGTCAAAAAGACGGCGACCAAGTCGTTCCGGGGAAACGTATTGGGAGCCTGCACCGACGGAAACAGGGTTTGGATGAGTGCCGGCAGGGTGGGATTCGTCACATACGTGAGGAATTGCGCATCGTTTTCCGGCTTGGAAGCGTTGAATTTGTCCTTGTCCGGCAGGCCGATGACCACTTCATTCACCAGCGGCATGCCGAGGCGCGAGACTTGGGTCCAGGCTCCTCCTTCGACGGTCGGCCGGTCGAAGGTCGGCTGCGGGCGCAGCACGCGGGCCTGGCGCAGACTGGACGTCATCCATCCGCCGATGACCGGACTGTTCGCATCGCGCCGGAGGCAGGCGATCGGGACTTCCAAAATGAACGACGTGATGTTCTTGTCGTCGAGAATGTTCCGCTTGGCGTCCGGCGGGCCGAGCGGATCCAGATTGATCAAGTCAAAGATCTCTCCCAGATTGACGTAGAACGATTCTTTCCGTTGGCCGACGAAGACCCGGCCTTGTCCGGCATCGCATCCGGGCCAGTTCACGGTGTGGATCTGGGCGGTGGCAAAGGCGGCGTAGCCGGGAATCGACTTCTGTCCGATGTTGTCCGTCGGTTTCAGAAACCCATTCGGGCCGGGGGCGTTCACCCGTTGCCGCTGGCCTGTTCTTCTATTGCCGCGAACCACGTCGAGCGTATAGGTCTCTGTCATATTCAAATTCTGCAGGTTGCCGGCGGAAATGGGTCCGATGTTGATCAACGGGACCGGCACATTCTGCCCGCCCACCGGAACCGTGAGACCTCTGAGCGTATTCTGGAAGCGGAACTGGAACGTGATGTCTTCCTTCGCGTCGCCGGTGTTGTCGATGTGAATCTCGTACAGGGCGTCCGGATCGAGGAAGAAATAGTTCGGTCCGCCGTAGGCGTCTTGCAGCGGCAACCAGTTGGCGATGATGGTCACGAATCCGTCCCGCCCGGATTCATAGCTGCGGAACATGTAAAAATCCGTGCCGTCCACTTTCGGTAGTTCCGTAATCAGCGGCGCCTCGCGGTGGCTGGAGGCCCCGGCGGTGATCGGCGACCACGCCCACCAGGCCAGGCTTGCCGCGGCGCAGGCGGCGGCGAGCTTCGTGCCCATTGTCCATATTCGCCTTCGGTTCCCTCGACTGTTCATTCCATCCCTCCTTGGTCGGTCGTGCGGTGCTGTCTGCCGTATCGCCGTCAACTCCACTACGCAATGCACACCGGTTTGGATGTGCGCCCTCTCTCGCGCGAAGTCCCGGCATGAATCCATCCGTTGCCTCAGACTCGTAGCCCAGACACCTCCTTCTCACGATCGCGCATCGCGATCGTGTCGAGACATGAGAATTACACGTAGGCACTCTGCTGACTAGGATGGACACTAAAAGAGAACCCCGGCGATACGGACTAGGGAATCCCCTGGTCCGGTCCCAAAAAACACCTACCGACATAATGCTGTTGACCGCTTCAAATTGTGCGTGCTATCAAAACAAAAATCGTGCTACTGGAGGACGCGGTATGGCGCGCGTGGTCCGGTTCGGCGTGTCCCTCGACGAGCGGTTGCTGAAGGAGTTCGATCGGCATATCAAGCGCCGCAAGTACACCAGCCGCTCGGAGGCGCTCCGGGATTTGATCCGGGACAATCTCGTCGGGCGGGAATGGGATCAGGACAAAGAGACCGTCGGCACGATCACGTTCGTCTACGACCACCATGTGCGCGACCTCACCGGCAAGCTGACCCATCTTCAGCACGATTTCCAGGGCCACATCCTGGCCGGCATGCACGTGCATCTGGATCACGACCACTGCCTGGAGGTCCTGGTGGTCAAGGGGCGCGGGTCGGAAATACGGAAGATCGCCGACGCCCTGGTGAGCGTGAAAGGCGTCAAGCACGGCAAGCTCACCATGACGACGACGGGGAAGGACCTGCGCTAACGTGGCCGGTTGGAGAGGAATTGCGGCTGCGGCCGCCGGGCTGGCCCTCGTCTTCGTATGGGTCCGGGCTCCCGTCTTTGCACATGATCCCGATGCGCCGGAGGTCGATCTTCCCGAGGTGTCCGTCGTCGGCGAACGTCCCGTGGCGGCCTCCTCCCAACTATTCATTCCGGATCAGGAAATTCTCCTCCAGCCGCAAGGACGTCCGGCGCAGGTGCTTCGGCTGATTCCCGGCTTCATCGCCGTGGAACATTCCGGCGGCGCCGGCAAGGCGGATCAATATTTCCTGCGCGGGTTCGACGCCGACCACGGCACCGACGTCGCGTTCTTCAACGACGGGATGCCGATCAATCTGCGTTCGCATGCGCACGGGCAGGGCTATACCGACTTGAACTTCATCATTCCCGAGACGATCGAAGGGCTGGATGTGACCAAAGGAGCCTACCTGCCGGAAGTCGGCGACTTCGCCACGGCCGGCGCTGTGAATTTTCGAACGAGGCAGGTGGTCACGGAAGGCGTCGTCCAGGCCGCCGGAGGGCAATTCGATACCCAGCGGTACCTCCTCATGGTCTCGCCGACGAAAGAGAAAGTCCGCACGTTGTTCGCCGGCGAGGGATATTACACGAACGGGCCCTTTCAGAGCGACAATCGGTATTTCCGGGCGAATCTGCTCGCCAAGGCCACGACGAACCTGTCGCCGCGCGATGAGCTGAGCGTGACGGGGACCTTTCATAAGGCACAATGGAACGCGTCCGGAGAAATCCCCCTGCGGGCCGTCGCCGACGGATCGCTCGACCGCTTCGGCGCCATCGATCCGTCCGAGGGCGGGCGCACCCTGCGGACCACCGGGCGGTTGAACTACCATTACGATGCCGTCTCCGGCGGCGAATTTTTTGCGAATATCTACGGCCAGTATTACCGGCTGGACCTGTTCACCAACTTCACATTTTTTCTCAACGATCCGATCAATGGCGACGGCATCTACCAGTTCGACCGGCGCGTGATGTACGGAGGAGACGTCGGATACAAGCAGCGCGGCGACGTCCTTGGCCTGCCGAGCGCCGGCACGATTGGATTTCAAACCAGAGTGGACGACATCCGCACGCGGCTCGGCACACAAACTCGACGCGCGTTGACCGGCATCACGACGGCCAGCGATATCCTGGAAGCCTCTTATGCGCCCTTCGTCAAAGCCGAGGTGCAGCCGGCCTCGTGGCTGCGTCTGGCCGGGGGACTGCGTGCGGAGACCGTTACGTTCGACGTGCGGAATCTGTGCGACACCTGTCTGGAGCAGCCGGCCGGACACAGGAGCTCCACCATCGTCTTGCCGAAGGCCAATGTCATTCTCGGGCCCTGGTTCCGCACGGAGGTCTTCCTGAACTACGGGGAGGGCTATCATAGCAACGATGCACGGGCCGTGGTGACCCCCGCCTCATCGCCGTTCGCCCGCGCCAGGACCTATGAGGTCGGGTTGCGTTCCAAACCCTGGGGATCCGACGGTCTCGAACTGACGGCCACCGCGTGGGGCATCGACCTGCAATCCGAGTTGGTCTTTGTGGGCGACGAGGGCACGACCGAGATCCGGGGTCCGACCAGACGGCGCGGCGTAGAGGTGGCGGCGCGGGGCCAAGTCTGGGGGCCGCTCTATTTCAACGGCAGCGTTACCTGGACCCACGCCGAGTTTCGCAACGGCGATGCGATTCCGCTGGCGCCCGAATATACGGCATACGGCCAGTTGTTGCTCCACTGGCCGGAGGGCCTGCGCTCCCAATTGCAAGCGACGTATCTGGGTGTCCGGCCGTTGATTGAAGATCGCAGTGCCAAGGCGCCCTCCTGGCTCGACGTGGATCTGTCGGAGCGGTACCTCCTGCCCATCCAATTGCCGCACGGCCGGCTGGAAGCGTTTTTCTATATCCAGAATCTGCTCGATACCAAATGGGAGCAGGCGACGTTCTTCTTTGAATCGCGCCTGCGCAATGAAGCGGCCGGTGTCGGCGACATCCACTTCGTGCCGGGGAATCCGCGGACGTTCTTCGGCGGGCTGGCGTGGTACTTTTAGCGGCTGCTGAAAACGCCGTTCAACGGCGTTCTCGGTCGCGTGCCTCCCTGCGACGTACCCCATCGGGAAAGGAGCCGCCTTGGCGGCTCCGGGCGCGGCGGGTGAGAAGGGTACGCCTCAGTCGTCCCGCTTCCTGCGGCCTCGCCGGGAAGGACGCGTCTTGGCGCGCCGGGATGGGTGGGTGAGAAAGAGGACGTTTTGAGCAGCCGCTGCTAATCAGGTACATTGACGAGACATGTCCTTGTCTAAATCCGGAACCATTCTTTCTCGCGACTATTTTGAGCGCTCCACCCTGACGGTTGCGCGGTCGCTTGTCGGCAAGTATCTGGTGCGCGAGAACGGGACAGGGACGATGGCGGGGAAAATCGTCGAAACGGAAGCCTATATCGGACCGCATGATTTGGCCTGCCATGCGTCCAGGGGCAGGACGCAGCGCACCGACGTGCTGTTCGGACCTCCGGGGATTTCCTATGTCTATATGATTTACGGGATGTATTACTGTCTGAACGTCGTGACGGAACGGGAGCACTATCCGGCCGCCGTCTTGATCCGGGCCATCGAGGTGGACGGCACGCTCATCGACGGACCGGGACGCCTGTGCCGTACGCTCGCCATCGACCGCACGCTCAATCGGATCGACATGACGATCGGCCGACAGCTTTGGTTCGAAGACCGAGGGCCACGCGTCCCCTCGCGCCTGGTGGAGGCCCATCCGCGCATCGGCGTGGACTATGCGGGTGAATGGGCCCACAAGCCGTTCCGATTCCGCCTGCAGACTCGGGCGAAACGTTCCCGCCGCTGAAAACAACGAGGGGATGCGGCCGCGCGGCCGCATCCCCTCGTGTCGCCCGTTGATGAGATGCGAGGAACTAGTCGATCTTGCGATCGCCGGTGATCTTGGTCGCGGAGGTCACGGGCGGCGCGATCTGGATCTGCGGGCCCTGGACTTTCGGGAGCCGGCCCGCGCCCTCGCTCGCCGTGATGCGCTCATTGTCCATCTTCTTCAGATCCTGTTTGACGTGCTTGTCATCGAACGCCGCCGCCTTCAGCAGGGTGGATTCTCCGCGCGCATCCGACTGACCCGGGTCATTCGCCGTCGGCTGGCCGTTGACGGGGCTCCCGCTGTTCTTCATCGGATACCCTTCGTGCTTCGGGAGAAGCGCCGGGTTGGCCGAGGCCATCGACAGCATGAACAGCACACCGGACAATGTCGCAACCGTGCCGATTACAAGCTTCATACTCCTACTCCTTTGAAAATGGTGGCCGGAGAATGCGTTTAAGAAAACGATCAACGCCTGGGACAATCCCGAGTGGGCGGGATGATAGCCAGGGGGGGCCGTTTCTGTCAAGCGAAGAAAGAAGGGGGGCAGGCACCATTGTCGGAACGACCCGTAGGGCGCTGCGCGCAAATGGTGCCTGACCCCTTAATGGCGGCGTGGGGGCCGCCGGCCGCGTCCGCGATGGCGGAAGGCGGGGCCGCGGCTGACGCCGGGAAGCCGAATCGTGACGGTGGTGCCTTCCCCCGGCGCGCTGCCGATGGCGATCGATCCGCCATGCTCCTCGACGATCTTCTTGACCGTGGCGAGGCCCAGGCCGGTGCCCGAGCGCTTGGTGGTGAAAAACGGCTCGAAGACCTTGTCGAGGATCTCGGACGGGATCGGGGCGCCGTCGTTCTTGATCAGGATTTGGACTTCGATACCGCGGCCGGCGCGGTGCTGGGTGATCTGGATGTGGAGGTGGCCGCCCGGGGTCATGGCCTCACAGGCGTTTTTGAAGATGCTCAGAAACACCTGCTGCAGCTTCGCTTCGTCTGCGCGGACCGGGGCGATGACGTTGGCGTAGTCCTTGGTGACGTGGATGCGGGTGACTTCCAGGTCGGTGCCCACGACGACCAGCGCGCTTTCCAGCACCTCGGGGATGCGGCACAGCCGGCGATTAAGCTCCAACGGTTTGGCGAAATCGAGGATCTCGTTCAGGATCGCTTCGACGCGGATCAAGTCGCGCATGGCGTTTTCGACCCGCGTCTGCGGATCGAAATCGAGAATCCCCTCGCCGGTCACTTCCTCCAGCTGCGCGCGGATCGAGGCGAGCGGCTCACGGATCTCGGTGGCCAGGAAGGCGCTGAACTCGCCGATCGCCGCTTGGCGTTCCTGTTTGCGGATGATGGGTTCCGATGAGGCGGCCGTCACGGGCTGCGGCACGGCCGGATCCGTATCGCTCGCGGGGACAGGGGTCGGGGGTGGGGCGGCCGGCGCCTGCAACAGGTCCGCGAGCTTGAGAATGACGGGCTCGAGCGTCCGCGCATCCGTCGGCTGGTACCGCGCCGCCTCTTTCGATCCCAGGGTAAGCGTGCCGCCGACTTGACCGCGCACGAAAAAGGGGACGACCAGCGAGGACAAATACCGATCCTTATAGAGATGCTTGTGATCGAGGAAGCGGCCCTGGGTCGAGGCCAGGTCATGGTCGACGCGCGGTTTGCGATGGCGCACGGCCCAGCCCGCAGCGGAGCTGTCGAGCGCCAGCCGGAAACCCGGTTTCAGGTCCTTCTTATGGTCCTTCTGCTCGCTTTTCACGTCTCCGGCCATCCCGAGGACTTCCACGTTCCCTGCGAGCGGATCGTAGCAGCAGGCCCAGGCCCGGTCGTACGGCACGTACTGATTCGCCTCCGCGAGCACCGCTTCGATCTTGCTCTGCAGCTCGGGCGTACAGTGCGAGGCCGGAGCGGGAAAGATTTCCGCGCTGCTGGGCGGGGCGGGAACGGGCTCCTGCGACACATAGGACCGGCTCAAGACCGCGTTCGTGTCGAACAGTCCTTCGCGCTCGAGCGATTTGGTGATGGCGTCGCTCGCCTGCTCCATCATGGCCTTGTCTTTCTTGGCGAAGGTCGCCCCTTCTTTCCGGCCGATGACCAGATAACCGTAGGTGCGCTGACGATGGCGCAGCGGGACGCCCAAGAGCGATTTGGCGCCGGGGGTGATCAGCCGCAGCCGCATGGTGCGCCCGCCGTCCTGTTCCGGTCCGCCTGCCGCCAGGACGGCCGAGGATTGGGTGGAGAGGGTGCGAAGAATGGCTTGCACGTCCCGCGGCGTGAATCCCCGCGCGGTATGGCCGACCAGCGGCCCCTTTTCCTGGTGGAAAATCGCCGCCAGCGCGGCATCCATCGCCAGGTCATTGAGCGCGGAATTCAGCGTGCGTTGCAGATGGGTCTCGGGGGCGGCTTTCGGCTGAGTTGCTGAAGTGGTCATGAACGCCATCAATTGTCCGATCGGGGCCGCATTGTAGCAACCGCGGAAGGGCACTGCAATCAAGGATTGATGATTTTCGGAGGACGCCGGTCGACCTCGATGTGGTCGATCGGCCGGTCGATCAACCAACTGTTCAAAATCGTCGTGACCAGACTGATGACGAGCGCGCCGCCCGCTGCGGACCAGAAGCCGCCGACCGTAAAGCCTTTGACGAGGTAGGCGGTCAGCTCCAGCAGCAGCGCATTCAGCACGACGAGAAAGAGGCCCAGCGTGAACACGATCAAGGGGAGGGTCAAGACGAACAGGACGGGCCGGAGAACGAGGTTCAAAATAGTCAGGACCAGGACGGCCGCCAGACCTGCGCTGACGCTGTCCGTTTCGATGCCGGGGACGATGGCCACGGCCAAAAAGACGGCGACACCGGTGACCAGCACGCGCGTGATAATTCTCCGCGTCCCTCCGTGAAAGGGCGATTCGTGGACCATCCGGGCAAAGTGAATCTGCGGCATCCGTCCCTCTACTGCCCCTACTGCCCCGACGCCGCCGGCGCGCTCTTGGCGGCCGAGTAGTGCACGTCCGTCGCGATCAGCGTCTTCTTGTCCTTCTCGTCTTTCGTGGCCTCGATCACCACGCGGTCGCCGACCGACGGCGGCTCGGTGGATTTGGGATTCCCTTTGGCCTTGAAGCGCGTCTGCTTCGTGAGCGCCACCGAAACCGTGGCGCCTTTCGGCGTTTTGACCTCGATGTGCGTGGCGTCGATGGCGGTGACGGTGCCCAACACATGCTGGCCGCTGCCGTGGGCCGACGCCGTGGCGGCGGCGACGAGCAGCGTGAGCGCGATGATGGCGGATCGAACCATGATGGAACTCCGTTTTAAGATGAGGTTATCAGTGATGATGATCGGAAGCGGCCGGCGCACCGGCGGTCTCGTCGCCTTGGAGGAATCGGTCGAAGGAGGCCTCCTCGTCCAGCTGGTGCTTGGTCTTCGGATTCAAGGTCTTCATCAGTTCCAGCTCGTCGGCCGCCAGTTGCGGGAGATGCCGGATAAAGTGCACCAGCTTCCAGCTGTCGAGGTCTTGGTCGGGATCCCCTTCCCCCCACGCCGGCATCCCGGTAAAGCGGATCCCGTTGTGGATGACCCAGAAGAGCTCCCCGTCGGACATCGTCTGGGTCGCCGGTTCGCGCAGATCCGGCGCTTTGGGATAGACGTTCTTGCCGATGGGCGTCTGCCCGCTGCCGTCGTTGGCATGGCAGATGGCGCAGTGGTCGGCGAAATGCGCCAGCCCCTCCTGCGCGACCTCCGGCGTGAGCGGCACCGGGTTCGGCTTGTTGCGATCGGCCAGCGGGATGGCCAGATAGCGCAGTTTCCGGGCGATCCAGACTTCGAGCGCATGCGGTTCCGCCTTGGCGCTGAATCCCGTCGTAAACGTGAGATAGCCGAACCAGCCGAGAACCCCGACGATCGCGACCCCGACGATCACCAGCCCCGTGACGATCTTCGCCCGCATGCCCACCTCGCCACCACTATACAAACTCTGCCGGCCCAATGCTACTGACCCGCCGCGCCGTCCACCGGCAGAAGACGCGCCGCAAGCAGCGCCGTGATCGGCAGATACATCAACGTGCCGGTCGCGCCCAATAAGGATTCGCCGATCCAAAACGTGACGCCGAGATTGAACAGGAGCACGCCGTAATACAAGCCGACGCCGAGCAGCAGGCGCCGCGTGACGGAGGCGGAGGCCCGCGCCGGCAACGCGGACAGCCGGCGGTCCATCGAGAAATAGAGCGTCAGCGAAATGAACCCCACGACGGCCCAGCCGACGTAATTGGCGAGCGGCACGCCGAAATGGATGCCGGGGTCGGGATAATAATAAATCTTCCCGAGAAACCACCGGTCGCCGCGTAGCGCGACGGGATCGATCACCATGTCGATCCAGGCGAAGAACAGAGCGGTGAGCAGCAGAACCGGCCACCCGGTGCGAGCGGTCAGGTCGAATCGCAGCGGCAGCGGCCGCGCGGCCCCGCTCGGCGCTCGATCGGGCGGGAGCAGAAAACAGAGGGCGAGACAGTACGCCGCATAGAGCAGAAAGCTGAACGAGAGAGAATCCATGAACGGGATGTTTGCGATGTACAGCTCTTGTCCCACCGTCGAGCCGTTGTAGTGATACCAGCCGAAGGGAATGCCGGTGCGCGTGGAGGAGAATTCGCAGACGAAGGCCGTGAGCCAGCTGATCAGCCACAACCGCCAGGTCCTCGCCCAGCCGAGCAGTTGAACGGCGGCAACGAGAAACGCGGCGAGGAAGAGGAAGACGTAGGGGCGGAAGATGATCGTCTTGATCAGTAACGTGATGACGTCCATTGGCAGAAGTGATGGGTGAAGGGTGATGGGTGATGAGTGGCCCGACCGTTAAACTCGTCACGCATCACTCGTCACTCCGCACTGTTTCTAAGCGTAGCCGTGATCGCGGAACCAGCGCACCGCCTTTTCCAGCGCCACTTCCGGCGGCGTCTGGGGAATGCCGAGCTCGCGGATAGCTTTGCTGCAGTCGTAGTGCATTTTGTACTTCGCCATCTTCACGCCTTCGAGCGGGATGCGGGGCGGGATGCCGGTCATTTGCGCGAACGCGAGATTGGCGTACGCCAGCGGGAGGACGAATCCCCGGGGCAGTTTCACGGAGGGCGCTTTGACGCCCGTCAAGCGGCTCAGGATCTCGAAGACTTCGCGCAACGTGAGATTCTTCGTCCCCAGGATATACCGTTCCCCGATGCGGCCCTTCTCCATGGCGAGCAGATGGCCTGCCGCCACATCATCCACATCTACGATGTTCATGCCGGTGTCGATATACGCCCACATGCGGCCCTTCATGAAATCGACGATCACCTGGCCGGTCGGCGTCGGTCTCACGTCGCCCTTGCCGACCGGGGCGCTGGGGTTGACGATGACGACGGGCAGGCCGGCCTTGGCGAGCGTCAGCACGTCCTGTTCGGCCAGATATTTGGACCGCTTGTAATGGCCGGCCATCTGCGACAGGGACACGGGCGTATCTTCCGTGCCCGGTCCGCCGTCCGGCGGCAGTCCGATCGCGCCGATGGTGCTGCAATAGACGATCCGTTCCGTCCCGGCGTCGCGGGCCGCTTCCAGGATGTTTCTGGTGCCGGTGACGTTCACGTCGTAAAAAATCGACGGGTCCCGCGCCCACAGGGCATAGTGGGCGGCGACGTGGTAGAGGTGCCGGCAGCCGGACAAGGCCTTCTGGAGTGAATCCTTATCGCGCAGGTCGCCGTAGACACCGTCGATCTTGAACTGTTGAAGATTTGAAAAGTCGCTGTTCCGGCGGGCCAACACCCGTACGTCGACACCCGCCTTGATCAACGCGCGGACGACTGCCGCGCCGACAAACCCGGTGGCGCCTGTGACCAATGCTCTCATGGGGAAGTGACGAGTGATGAGTGATGAGTGATGAGTTGGGACGCGAGTCGAAGGCTACGACGCAGTGTTCTTATCACTGATCACCCATCACTGATCACTCATCACTTAGTTTTTGCGCGCCGTGATATACCACGCGAGCTTGCGCAGCGGATCGGCGGAGGGACCGAAGGAAGCCAGCCGGGCGATGGCGCGCGTGACGCAGTCGTCCGCCAGCTTCCGGGCGCCTTCGACGCCGTAGAAGGCCGGATAGGTCTTCTTGCCGCGCTCGGCATCCGTATTGGGATTTTTGCCCAGTTCTTCCCGCGTACCCGTCACGTTCAACACGTCGTCGGCGATCTGAAAAGCCAGCCCGATGTCCTCGGCGTAGCCCGTGAGGTCGTCCAATTGGCGATCCGTAGCCCCGGCGGCGATCGCGCCCATGCGGACGGCGGCGCGAATGAGCATGCCGGTTTTGTGCTTGTGGATGTTCTGCAGCGTCGGCAAATCGATGTCCTTGTTCTCGGCCTGAATGTCGAAGACCTGGCCGCCGACCATTCCCACATTCCCCGATCCATAGGCCAATTCCTGAATCAACCGCACCTGCCGCTGCGGTTCGCACCCCTTCATCAGGTCGGGCCGGCTGCACCAATCGAACGCCATGGTCAAGAGCGCGTCGCCGGCCAGGATCGCCATCGCCTCGCCGTAGACTTTATGGTTCGTCGGTTTGCCGCGGCGGAAATCGTCGTTGTCCATCGACGGCAGATCGTCGTGGATCAGCGAATAGGTATGGATCAATTCCAGCGAACAGGCCACGGCCATGATGCCGGGCGGCGTTGCGGCGCAGACCGACTCGGCGGCGGCGATGGCAAGAATGGGCCGCACCCGCTTCCCGCCCGCCATGAGGCTGTACCGCATACTCTCGTGCAACGTTGTCGGCGGCGTGTCGGCCCGCGGCGCGACTGCGTCAAGGAAGCGATCGACCTCGATGCGCTTTTGCTCCAGATAGTCCTTAATGTCCATGGAAGTGGTGCACTAGTTGTGACCGGTGCCGAACCGGCGCGGAGAGTAGCAAACGAGTGCATGGGAGTCAAACCGACAGAGGCATCAACCATGAGTGATTGGTCATCTGTCAAAACGGAGAGCCGGATGATTTCGATCAAAGAAACAGGTATCCTTCTGCGGCTGTTTCATAAATTGAAGGGCTCATGGGCAAAGGCCAAGGGGTCAGCAGAGTTCGCTGATAAACATGGGATGGATTTTGGGCGGCTTGTTATTGCACGCAAGAAAGATAAACTGTGGCAATCGGCCGATCTCAATGAAATGAAAACCCGGGCTAAGGCCCGCCGCATGCAGTCATCCAGCGATTTGGAAAGTTTATTTGTCTAGCTGAACGAGCGGTTGGGCGTAGCAGCTTCCAGCTTTTATAGCGGCTTCTGGTGCAAGCCAGGAGAAGAACCGCCCTCTGACAGGCAGTGGCAGAGGAAACAGCCTGTTGAAGACCTTCTGATTGGCGCCCTAGATTGGACTAAGAAATTGGTGTGATCAAAATTTGTGACCAGCTTGCAGTGGGGCGCAGCGTAAAAATCGAAGGTTCAGTGCTGGGTCAGACCCAGACTATCTTGCGAGATAATTTTTGATAGTCGCCAGGAACTCGCCGGCTTCGGACACACGTTTATCGACCCGCTCTCGTTCTGGATGGAACCAGGCATCGTAGTCAGCTAGAAAACGATCATCTTGTTCTTCAGCGAGAATCTTTGCCAGGCGAACGGCCAGCTTGCCTGGCTTGACCAGATGCAGACCGAACAGTCGACGGACGGAACGATGAGATGAGACCGTGACCCCTTCGGCAAGTAACGCCGCGCGGGCAGCGTGGAGAATGGCGTAATAGGCGCGCGAGAGAGCGTCTTCGAGAAAGTCCTTTGCGAGTAGGGATTCAGCGGCCTGGAGAGAACGTTGGGCTCGCAGGAACTCAGCCTGCACCTCCTCAGCACGGGAGGGTTGCGTCATACGGCTATGCCTTCACGCTCCACGTTGGCGAGGAATGTCGAGCCCGATGCTTTTCGTCCGTTGTACTGCTGTTGGCTCATGACTTGAGTAGAGAGGACGAGACCATGCTCGATTTCCAGTTCGTATCCGATATCCCGTATGTCGTCTCCCCGTCTCCAATCCTCCGACCGGATGACGGCCAGCAGATCGATGTCCGAGTCGGCAGTGGCCTCACCGCGTGCGTGCGAGCCGAACATGAGCAGCCGGACCAATTCTCCCGGAAACCGATGCTCGATCCGACGTTTAAACTCCTTGATGACCGGTTCTCCTCGCAGCCCCTTGTCCATAGGAGGTTCCTCTCGGTATTGTACGTGTGAAGCGTAGAGATTCGTCCGAGGTCTGTCAAGGTTCCTTGCCGATCTCTTCCGTGCCGATCCGCTGAGCCGTGAGATAACTGACCTCCGCTCCTTGTATTTCTTCCAACCGCTTCGCTATACTTCCTCTCCCATGAGCATCCGAAAGGCCGGCGGCGACTGGGAGCCGATGCTGCTCCCCATCGAGCCGCGCCATTGCAAGGTCTGCCAGCAAGGATTGTATCGGGACAAGACGATGTTCCGCGGCGGCTGGTCCCGCTGCACCGTGTGCGACGAATTCGTCCATTATAGTTGCCTCGCCAGCGGCAAAGTCTCGTTCCTGAAGGCCCGTCCGCGGATCTGCAAGGCGTGCCGCGCCGCTCAGGAAGGCATCTCCGCCCCTTCCCCGACGAAGGTCGACACGCCGGTCCCCGTCGGGTCGTGACGCCTCAACCCGGATCCGGTCCCCCTCGCGCGGCTCGCGACGGGCACAAGATTCTGGCCGAGACCATCAGGCTGGTCCTGGCGCCGGCGGTCTTGCTGTTCAGCGGATTTTTCACCGCCAATTTTCTGATCAGCGGCCAATACACCTGGCCGAGAACGAGCCGCGTCTTCGCGCTCACCCTCACGATCGCCATCCTGTCCTACGAATTCATTTACAAGGAGCAGCTGGCCCGGGGTGCGACGGTGGACGGCGCCAGACGCGTCGTGCTGTACTCGTGTATCATTCCCTACATGGCGGGCGTGCTGCTCATGGTCGCCTTGTGGAAACTCTGAGGAGTCGGAGCCCCGGCGATGACGCAGATCATTCGAAGCGGCGCGTTTCTCCAGCAATGTTGGTCGGTCCATCCCCTATGCGTGCAAATCAAACGAATGGCGGGTGACCGGACGCTCGTCCTTATCTGTACGTCCTGCAAATCCGCGCATCATCTCGCGCTCGGGATGGTGACGCCGCAGGAGTCGGCCGCGCAGGCTCCCACCGGATCGGCGGCCGGCGGCGCGGCCGATCGGGGAGCGGCGCTGTTGACCGACTGCGTCGCTCGGCACCAGGCGGCGCTGACGCTCCGCGACATGGACGTGTTTCAGGATCTGGTGCGTTTCCGCTGCGCCGAGTGCCGCCGTCACTACGAGGTGACGGTGTCGTCGTTCGAGACGCATCAACGCTGACGCGCCGCCATGCCCGCCGACCCGCCTTGCGTCTTGTCAGCCGACGAAACGGCTCTCCTGGCCGATGATCAGTTCTTCCGCAAGAAAGCCGCCATCGGCGCCAAGATCCGCGGCATGCTGGAGGCGACGGAGCAGGCGCTGAAACAGGAAGTGGCCGCTGCGCGGCTCTTGGCGCCGCCCGGCTTCGATATGCGCAATCGGCAGCTCGTCAAGGGCGAGCACCTCGAAGACTTTCCCTATCAGTATCTCGATTGCCCCAAGCACTTCGACGGAGTGGAGAAGTTCACCTTTCGCACGCTGGTCTGGTGGGGCCATCATGTCGCCTGCGCGATGTTGCTCGAAGGCGCGGGGCTCCGGCAGTACAAAAAGCATATCGTCGAGCGCTTCCATCAGCTCGCGGGGCGCGAGCTGGAGCTGTCGCTCGCCCCGACGCTGTGGGAATGGAAGCGCGGGGAAGGCTATACGCTGCCCATCACGCACGATCGGAAGGCCCAGATCGCCGCCGTGCTGGCTGAACGGTCGTTCGTGAAAATCATCCGATGCCTGCCGCTCACCGATCCACGGTTGCAAGGGGGCCAGTTGCCGCAGTTCAGCCGCGACACCTTCCGCGCCCTGCTCCCCATTGTGGCGGCCTGAGCCCGGTGCCCGCGTCCCGCACGATTGTCTCCGTTGAACAACTTGGGTAGACTGGCGCGCGTCGCCGTGCACTTGTCTACGTTGAGGAGGGATCACGTGAAACGATCGCATGTGTCAACCGCCTGTGTGCTCGTGTGGGTATCGCTCATGGCAGGGTGCGCCGGAAAAGGCGAGGTCCGGTATCTCGATCTCTCGATCAAGCCACCGTCGGCGCAAATGGCCGCGGCCGAACCGGTGAAGATCGTGATCGAGCCGTTCGAAGACCGCCGGTCGGAGAAAGGCCGTATCGGCATGCGCAGCCATCTCTGGGGCGGTGTGACCTATTTCGACATCGCCGGCGAGCGGCCGGGCGAATTCATCGCCCAGACGCTCGCCGATCGGCTGAAAACCCGCGGCTGGCACGAGCGGGCCTGGAACGCGCGCGTGGCGCCGGCCGGATCGGCGACCGACGCCGATATCGTCATCACCGGCGTGGTGCAGGATTTTTCCGCGAACGCCAAGAGCCGGGTGTTTTCCACCGTGATCAATACGAGCAGCAAGCTGACGATCCAAGCCAAGAATCAGGCGGACCGGAGCACCACGACGCGGAGCGTCGAGAACTCGCAGACGAAAACGGTCTTCTGGTTCAGCGAGGATGATGTGGAGGAGCTGCTGGCCGCCACCTTGAAAGATGGCATCGACCGCTTGATCGCTGATACGATGATTGAGCAGCGGAGCCTGAGGCCGGCGCACTAACCCCTTGTGGCGCGTCGCTCGTGAAGCGTCGCTCCTATGTGCTAAGCGGCCGAAGAGGCCGGGGGCCCCCCTTGCGCTTCACGCTTCACGAGTTCCGTGCGTTCTCTCCGAGGCGTATGTATGCGTGAGCGGCGGTGGGAAACGACGCAGCCCATGAGCTTCGCGCAGGCGCTGGCGGTCGGCGAGCGGCTGGCGGCCTTGGGGTTGAAACCCGCGGCCCCGGCCAACGACGTCATCTGCTACGTCGAAGAATGGACCGTTACGTCGCCTGAAGATTTCGACCACCTCGACCCCTGGGCGACGGAAGACGCGACGCTGGTCCACGTCCGGGAACACTGGCGCGGCGATTTTTTCCTCCTGGCCGGCGCCTACCACACGGTCTATCAACGGTATCAGGACGTCGGCACGTACTGTTCGGTCAGCCATCCGTGGCGGACGCGCGAGCCGCTGCGTCTCCATGAACCCAAACACATGTTGTGGCTCGGCTTTCGGCACGCGCATTCCTTCGTCCGCGTCCGGCTGCAGACCAGCCAGGTCATCACACCGGGCGAGACACGGGGGGATGCCGAGCGGGGCCGCTGGCTGGACGAACGGCGCGCGGCCTTCCTCGATGCCATCGCGGTGTTGGAGTTGCCGGTCGAAACCGCGGTCGAAAAAGACGCGGTCGTGTTGCGGCCGCACGATCAGTCGATTCCGTTCTTTTGCTCCTGGCCCGACGCATTCGGCCCCTGCCAGTTCGAGTACAATACCTCGGACGCGTTCGAATTCCTGGTGCCCGCGAGCAAGCTGGCGGCGACGCTCGCCCCGGAACCCGCCGGCGTCCGCGCTTATCTGACCGGGTTTTCGGAAGAAGCCCTTGCGGAGTTCCAATCCATCGAAGCGGGCGTCCGCTTCGCGTACCGCTGTTCGGTTCATTGCCCGCTCGACGACTTGCCGGAGGTGTTATCGGCCATTCACCCCGACGGCCGGCTCTATGCCACTCTCTGCGAATTCCAGACGCAGGAGCTCGTCCCGGAGGGCGAGGACGCGTCCGCCATCATCGGGATCGTCGGATTCAATGGATCGTTTCAAATCGAAGCCCGCCTGAATCGTGCGCCGCTCGCAGAAGAGGCGATGGCCGGGTGGCTGGAGCGGGTCATCGGTCATCCGGTCGTCTATGCGCCGCTGCCGGCTTTCGTGTAACGGCATACGAGAACCGATTTTTCATTGAAGAAACGTCCATCATTTCGCACAGTGGGGGCATGAGCCCGCTGGCGCAAGTGCGATCAGTCCTCTCCAAACCCTTCATGCCTGCGGTCTTTTTCCTGTCCGGCGTGACGTATGACACGCTCACACTCACGCGCATCGACCGCTTGCAAGACAACCTGCTGCTGCTCATCTATCTGCTGCTGCTGGGCGTGCTCATCGTCCTGACCGGCCGGCTCGGCATCGAGCCGGCGCCTGATCGGGAACAGCTGGCGACGCTGTCTCCGTTCGCCCGCTGGGCGCTCGCGAGCCGGCCGTACTATCCGATGGCGAGCCAGTTCCTCTTGGGCGGCCTCTTCAGCGCCTACGCGATCTTTTACTCCCGCAGCGCGACCTGGACGGGCACCGCCGTCTTTTTTGCGCTGCTGGTCGCGCTTCTCGTCGGCAATGAGTTCCTCCGCGACCGCCTGTCGAATCTCCGCCTCCTCGTCACACTCTACGCCGTGGTCTGTTTCGCGTTCTTCACGTTTTTTTTGCCGGTTATGACCGGCTATATGAATGCGGCCGTCTTTCTGACCGGCGCCGTCTTGAGCGGGGCCGTCACGTTCCGCGTGGTGCAGTTGATCTATCGCGACAATCCGGACCGCTCCAGGCGGGAAGCGGTCGGCGTGATGGCTCCGGCGTTGGCCGTGATCGGGCTGCTGGTCGGGTTTTACGTTCTCAATTGGATCCCCCCTGTGCCGCTCTCGCTCAAGTTCGGCGGCATCTATCATGAAGTGAAAAAGACCGGCGACCGGTTCGAGCTGTCGTTCGACAAGAAGTGGTATCAGATCTGGAAGCGCTCGGATACGACATTTCCAGCCGACGAGCCGATCTATTGCTTCACCGCCGTGTTTGCCCCGGTCGCGCTCAAGACCACCATTTATCACCACTGGTTCTATCGCCCGACCAGCGAGAAACCCTTCGCCCATGCCGATAAAATTCCCATCACCATCGCCGGCGGCCGCGAAGGCGGCTATCGGGCCTATACCTTCAAGCAGCGCCTCGACCCCGGCGACTGGCGGGTGGACGTCGAAACGGAAGATGGACGCATCGTCGGCCGCGTCTCGGTGCAGGTGGTGGCGCAGCGCGACGAGCCGCCGACGATCCGGACGGTGCTGTACTGACGAGCGTTCTAAAGGCGCCGGACTCTGATTTTTCCGGAAGCGGTCCTGATCTGCGAGATCTGGTTGCGGGCGGTCATACAAGGGCGTAAGGTTTCCACGTCATGACAGCGCGGACGTTGGCCCCATGCCCATCCAGCCCCAACTGCGTCTCGACGCAGGCCGCCGACGAACGCCATGCGATCGCGCCGTTCCGCTATCGGACCTCCAAGGCTGAGGCCAGGGAGCTGTTGAAAACAGTCGTCTGTTCGCTGCCTCGCGCCCAGCTCGTCGAAGAAGACGAGTCCTACCTCCACTACGAATTCACCAGCCTGCTGCTTCGCTTTGTCGACGACGTCGAGTTTCTCTTGGACGACGAGACAAAGACCGTGCACTTCCGGTCGGCCTCCCGCACCGGCTACGGCGATTTCGGCGTCAATCGGAAGCGGATGGAAGAGATCCGGGCCTTGGCGGAAGGCAAGCTCTAGCGCCTCATGGAGGCGGCCCATATGTTACGGTAAAGGGAGTCCGGAAATCCCGGAGCCACTCCCCCATGGCAGTCGATACCTACCACGCCCACGTCAGCCGCATTCGTGATCTCACACATGACGTCCGCGAGCTGGATCTGACGCTTGAGCATCCGCGCACCATGGCCTTCAAGGCCGGGCAATTCATCTCGTTCGAGGTCCCCAAAGAAGGCATGCCCGTTCCCGTCACGCGCCCCTATTCGATCGCCTCACCCCCGTCCATCAGCGATCGCATCACGCTGCTCTTCAATTTGGTCGAGGGCGGGCCTGGCTCGACGTACCTCTATCGTCTCAAGGAGCGAGACGCGGTGATCTTCAAGGGCCCGGCCGGCTCGTTCTTCCTCCGCGAGGATCCCGCCAAACACCTCCTGTTCGTCGCCACGGGAACGGGCATCGCGCCTTTTCGCTCGATGTTGCTCACGCAGTTCGAGCGTAAGACCGGCCAACCAGTGACCCTGTTTTGGGGACTCCGCTATGAGCGGGATCTCTACTATCAGGATGAATTGGCGGACTGGACCGCGCGCTATCCGGCCTTCAGCTTCGTGACCACCCTCTCTCAGCCGGGGTCCGAATGGCCGGGAGCCAAAGGGCGGGTGACCGCGCTGGTGGAGGAGCGGGTCACGTCGGTCCGGGATCTAGCCGTCTACCTTTGCGGCAACGGGGCAATGATCAAAGACGTGACGGCGCTCATTCAACGTAAAGGATTGTGTCCGATCTACCGAGAAAAGTATTACTGAGCCGTTAATGCTTCGCAGGAGCCGGCTTCGGTCCCAGCCTGGTCGTGTGCTGGAAGATGCACTTGGGGCAGGTGTAGTGGATGAACTGCCGGCCGCCGACCAGCCGCTTCTTCATGGGGACCTTGCACCAGGTGCAAAGCCGATCGGGGAGGGAATCGATCGCGGGGTCCGACGTACTCGTCATGGCGGGCATTTTCTCCGAGGCCGGTAAACCTTGTCAACCAAGCGGGGACGATGAAACGCCGCAGCCGGCGTGCTTCCGCGGCGTGAAATTTTTTTCGGGAGCGGGCCCCGTTTCAAAAAAATCGTGGTATAGTCCGTCGCAAGTCGGCAGTCGGTTCCTTCACCCTCTCACAGAAAGGCGCACCCACTCTATGAGCATCTCGGCTGGTTCCGAGTCCACCATCTTACCAACGAGCGCCCCAGGGGCCTCTTCGCTCCCCGTCCAAGACATGGTAGGGGAGGGAAAAGCCTGGGGACTTTGCACCGCCGTCGACCTTCAAGATTGCAATCCCGACCTGATCCGTGATGCCGACCATATCAAGCGCTATGTCGTCGAGCTCTGCGAGCTGATCGGCATGCACCGCTTCGGCGAGTGTCAGGTCGTCAATTTCGGCGAGGGGCGCGTCGCGGGCTACTCGATGGTCCAGCTGATTTCCACGTCATTGATCAGCGGCCATTTCGCCAACGACACCAACAACGCCTATCTCGATATCTTCAGCTGCAAAGGGTACGATCCCGCCGTCGTGGAATCCTTTTCAAAGAAATTCTTCGGCGCGCGGCGGAGCATGGCCACCGCCACGCTCCGGTATTAGCGGGTCCCGTCTTGCTTCTGCATGGGGACTGCGGGCAGTGGTCCCCATGCATCGACGCAGGTACGGGTCCCGCGCGACCATGACTCCCCCCGCCCTCAAAGCCTTCTTTCAGGCGCTCCCGCGCGCGCTCGACCGGGACGCGGCCGAGGATCTCGACGCCGTGTATCAATTCGATTTGAGCGGACCGCAGGGGGGGCAGTACGTAGTGAAGATTCAAGACGGCGCCTGTGTCGTTGAAGAAGGCCGTCACCCGGATCCGCATGTCACGCTGGCGATGGCGGGAGAGGACTGCATGAAGGTGCTGAACGGGCAACTGAGCGGCCCGTCCGTCCTGATGTCGGGCCGCCTGCGGATCACGGGCGACATCGGGCTCGCCATGCAGTTGAAGGCCCTCTTTCCGACCCTGACCTGACACCGTTCTCTCACTTTCCAAGCCAAAGCCTCTCCCCGAAAACCAGGGTCGAACCGGGCCTGCCTCAAGGGAATTTCCCAGTCCTGCACCCGCGGTGATCCACCTAGGGTATGGCTCAGCTGGTCAAACCCCTGACAAAGGAGACGCTCATCGTGGACCGATTGCCCGCTTTTCTGCTCTGTTTGGTTGTCCTGTCCTTGGTTTCCGGGACGGCCGCCCCCGGCCATGCGCGGGACACCAGGGTGGTGGTGTGGAATGGAATCGAATTGCAAGCGGTGCGCGACACCGGCATGGGACCTCCGATGACAGCTCGCGCACTGGCGATGATGCATACGGCGATGTTCGACGCCTGGGCGGTGTACGATCCGGTGGCCGTCGGCACGATTCTTGGGGAGCAGCCTGCGAAGGCCGGTGGAAGAGCGCACCGTCCTGAACAAGGAACAGGCGGTCTCGTATGCCGCCTATCGGGTGCTGCTGGATCTCTTCCCCTCGCAATCGGCGGTCTTCCAAGCCCGGATGGCCGAGCTCGGCTACGATCCGTTCGATACCTCGCAGGACCCTGCGACGCCGCAGGGGATCGGCAACCGCGCCGCCCGGGCCCTGCTTGAGTACCGCCATCAGGACGGCTCCAATCAACTGGGAGACCTCCACCCGGGCCCTTATTCGGACTACACCGGCTATGTGCCGGTGAACGTTCCCGACACGATCTTCGACCCGAATCGATGGCAGCCGCTCCGGGTCCCCGACGGCCGGGGCGGCTTTACGATGCAAGCGTTTCTGGCGCCCCATTGGGGGTTGGTTCTCCCGTTCGCGCTCAGCTCCGGCGGCCAATTCCGCCCGCGGCCGCCGGCCATCTATCCAACCGACGCGCAGGGCTATATCAGGCAAACCACAGAAAGCCTGGGGTACAGCGCGGAGCTCACCGACCGGCACAAAGCCATCGCCGAGTATTGGGCGGACGGACCCTCTTCCGAAACGCCGCCCGGCCATTGGGCCTTGTTCGCCCAGGTCATCTCTCGCCGCGATGGCCACGGCTTGGACGAAGATGTCGTCCTATTTTTCGCCCTGGCGAATGCCGTGCAGGATGCCGGCATCGCCGTGTGGGACGCGAAGCGCCATTACGATTATGTCCGGCCGATCACGGCCGTGCATTTTCTGTTTCACGATCGGTTGATCCGGGCATGGAAAGGTCCGTTTCAAGGGACTGGTTTGATCCTGGGCCAAGATTGGCGGCCGTACCAACCGGCTACCTTCGTGACGCCGCCGTTCCCCGAGTATGTGTCGGGTCACAGCGCGTTCAGCGCGGCCGCCGCGACCATCCTGCGGCTGTACACGAAGAGTCCGCGCTTCGGCCATTCAGCGACGATCCCGGCCGGCAGCAGCAAGATCGAGCCCGGCGCTGTGCCGGCCGCGGACGTGGTGCTGCGCTGGAAGACATTCAAGGAGACGGCCGACGAAGCCGGCCTTTCACGCCGGTATGGGGGGATTCATTTTGAGGATGGCGATCTGCGGGGCCGCCGCCTTGGACGGCAAGTCGCCAAGGAAGTCTGGCGGAAGGTGGCCGGGTATGTCCGCCGCAGCGGATGGGAGAAGCCGCGGGTGACGGATTGCGATGAAGATGACGCGGAGGACAGCCGGCAGTCGGAGGGCCGGATCGATTTCTGCCGATAGCACGGGTTAGAACGCGGTAGTAGCCGGTTCGGGCACGGGAGGTGCCGCCGGAGCGCCCTGTTCTTCCCCGAGGCTTCGCCGGAAGCGCTCCTCCAGGATGACGTACATCGTCGGAACGAGGAACAGCGTCAGCAACGTCGAGACGCTCAAGCCGCCTACCACGGCCCGGGCCAGGGGCGCATTCGTTTCGCCGCCGGTTCCCCAGCCGACCGCCATGGGCAGCAGACCGAACACGGTGGCGAGCGAGGTCATCAAGATAGGACGCAGTCTGGTCCTGGCCGCCGTGACGACCGCCTGGTGCAGCGGCTCGCCTCTGCGGCGCAGCACGTTGGTGTAGTCGACGAGCAACACGCCGTTCGACACCACGATCCCCAGCATCATGATGATGCCCATCATCGACGTGGTCGACAGGGTGGTGTCGGTCAGGAACAGGATCAGGATGACGCCGGGGAAGCCCATCGGCACGGAAAACATGATGATGAACGGATCGATCAGGGACTTAAACTGCGCCGCCATGACCATGTAAACCAGCACGAGCGCGAGGATCGTGGCGAATTGAAGCCCCTGGAAGGTCTCCCGCTGCTGCTGGATCTGGCCGGCCAGCTTGATGCTGAAGCCGGCCGGCAGGCGCAGGTCGGCGAAGGCCGCTTCCAAATCCTGGGCGATGGCGCCCAAATCCCGGTTCACCGGATTGGCCGTGATGTGCACGACCCGCTGGAAATACTTCCGGTCGATTTTCACCGGCCCGGCGTTGAGCTTGAGCGACGCGACGTTCTTTAAGAGGACGGGCTCACCGGCTTTGGTCGTCAACAAAATGTTCTCGAGATCGGTCAGGTCTTTCCGGTGCTCCTCCGCCAACCAGGCGCTGATGTAATATTCGTTGCCGTTCTGCGGATCGGTGTAGATGATCGGATCGGTCTGGCCGTTGCCGTTGAGCGAAAACAACACGGCGTTGGCCACGTCGGTTTCGCTGATGCCGAGCAGGGCGGCCTTTTCGCGGTCGACCACCACATTGATCTCGGGATAATTCTCTTCCCGGCTCACTTCGATGTCGGCCAGGCCCGGCGTCTTGTGCATGACCTCTTCCACCTGCCTGATCGCCTGCCGCGCCTTCTCGAAGTCATAGCCGTAGATCTCCACGTCGACCGCTTTCTGCGATCCGAAACTCGTGACCCGCTTCACCAGGCCGCCTGGATCGAAAAACATGGCGACGCCGGGAAACAGCTTGAGCACTTTCGGACGAACCTCGTTCATGATCTCGACTTGACTCCGTGTCCGCTTGTCCGGCGGAACCAAATACACGGAAATGAGAGAGCTGTGTGGGCCGCTATTCGGGTTGAACAGGGAGGAGCGCCCCTGTGACAGCACCCCGGTGCTGGAGACGATCGTTTCCAATTCGTGCGGCGGGATCTGCTCCCGCAACACCCGTTCCACTTCGGCTACCTGCTGTTCGGTCTTTTCCACTCGTTGGCCCACCGGCGCCCGCAGCACGATCCGGAACTGGCTCTCGTCCGAGACCGGAAGAAACTCCGTGCCGATCAGCGGCAGCAAGGCCAGTGAGCCGACAAAGAAGGCCAGCACGGCCACGATGAAGACCTTGCGGTGCCGCAACACCCAGCGCAACGACTCCTCATAGCTGCGGTCCACTCCCTCGTACCGCCGCCGGCTCCAGTCCATCACCCGCACGAACCAGTGCGGCATCGTGCGGTGCGCCTCCTGCTCGGGCTTGAGGAATTTGTAGCAGAGAGCCGGGGTGACCGTGCGGGAGACGAAAAAGGAGGTGAAGAGCGCGATCGCGATGGTGACCGTCAACGGAATCAGCAAGAGCCGGGCGATGCCCACGACGAAGAACATCGGCAGGAAGACGACGACGGTCGTGACGGTGGAGGCCAAGATCGGCATGGCGACTTCGCGCGCCGCGTCGAGAATGGCGGTCCAGCGGTTTCGATTCTGATTCAGGTGGCGCTGGATGTTTTCCAATTCGACGATCGAGTCGTCGACCAGGCGGCCGATGCCCAAGGCGAGGCCGCCGAGCGTAAAGACGTTCAGCGTCTGTCCGGAGAAATACAGCACGATGAAGGTGACCAGAATCGACAGCGGAATCGAGACGGAAATGATGAGCGTGCTGGTCAGATTGCGCAGAAAAATCAGGATGACCGCCGCGGCCAGGAGCGATCCGTGGAGCGCCTGCTCCACCAGATTCCTGATCGACTGCCGGATGTAGACCGACTGGTCGAACGAGATGCCGAGCTTCACGCCGGGCGGGATCCCGATCATGTTCGGCAGGGCCTTCCGCAAGGCGTCCACCACTTCCACGGTGTTGGCGATCGGCTGTTTGTTCACCCGAAGATAGACCGCCCGCGCGCCGTCGGTCCTCACGATGTTCGTCTGAATGTCGGAGGAGTCGGTGACGGTCCCGAGGTCCCGGACCCGGACCGGGTTGCCCTGCTGGTTCACCTTGACGATGACGTCCTGGATGGGCTCGACGCTTTTGAACTGATTGTTCGTGAAGACGTTGTAATCCAAATTGCCGGCTTTCAGGTCGCCGGACGGCAAGATGAGATTGGCCGCCTTGACGGCCCGCACGACATCCAGGATCGACAGCCCCCGCGCGTTCAGCAGCGCCGGATCCAGATTGATATTGATCTGCCGGATCTTGCCGCCTTCGACCGTCGCCGCGGCGACGTTGGCGATCTGCTCGATCTGCGGCGCGATGGTGTTATAGGCGAGATCGTACAGGGCCCGCTCGTCGAGATCGGCGCTGGAGACGGTCACGAAGGCGACCGGGATGTTGGAGACGTCGAACTTGACGATGAAGGGCTGCAGGATGCCGGGCGGCAGGCTGTTGAGAATCTGGGTGATCCGCTGCATCACCTCCATCTGCCCGACGTTGATGTCGGCGCCCCAATTGAACCAGATCTGCACCGCACCGAGGCCCTGCTTGGCGAACGACTCCACATGCTCGACGTTCGACGCGGAGCTGACGGCTTTTTCGATCGGATAGACGACGCTCTGCTCGATATCGAGGGGCGGCGCGCCTTTATAAATGACGCCGACGAAGGCTACCGGCACCTGAATATTGGGGAACAGATCGACCGGCAGGCGCTGGAGCGCGGTCACGCCCAGCACGACCATGGCGAGGGACAACATGAGAATGCCGATGCGATTGCGAAGGGCGAGGAGCGTCAGCCACATAACAGAACGTCACGAGTGACGAGTGACGAGTGACGAGTGGGGAGTGATAATAGAATGACGGAATCACCCATCACCCATCACCCATCACGCTTCACTGCATCCAACGGTTGTACCTGCACCGGCGTGCCGTCATGGACGAGGTCCTTACCGGAGACGACGACTTGCTCGTCGCCGTGGAGGCCCTTGGTAATCTCCACCCGGTTGTCGTCGCGCAGACCGATTTCCACGTCGATGCGCTGGGCCTTGCCGTCGCGGATGACGTAGACATATTGTGTGTCTTCCAGGCGGCTCACCGCGTCGATCGGGATTTGAATCGCGTTGCGATGGGTGCCGACCAGCGCTTCGACCCGCGCGAACATCCCGCCCTTCAGCAGCCGATCGTCGTTCGGCAGATCGATTTCCACGGTCATCGTGCGGGTCGCCCGGTTGAGCGCCTGAACGATGCGCGTGACGGTGCCTTCGAACACCCGATCCGGGTAGGCTTCGGCGCGCACCTCCGCCTTCTGGCCGATCTTCACGAGCGGAATGTCCTTTTCCACCACTTCGATGAGGATGCGGACCGTCTTGATGTCGTGCAGGCTGAGCATGCCGCGCGACATCGTGGAGGTGCTGGCGGTCGCGCTGGTGACATAGGCGCCCGGGTCCAAGTTGCGCTCGGCGACATAGCCGGCGAACGGCGCGCGGATATACGAGTAGGCCAAGTTCGTTTCCGCCTGCGCGAGGGCCACTTCCATCTGTTTCACCTGCGCCTGCAAAGATTCCCGCGCGGCGATCGCGCCGTCGAAATTCACCTGGGCATTGTCCAAGTCCTGCTGCGAGACGAACTGGTCCTTGATCAGCGCCTGCATGCGGTCGAGGGTCAGCTTGGCGTTCCGGACGGCCGCCTCCTGCTGCGCCACCTTGGCTTTGGCCGCCGCCAAATTGGCCTTGGCCTGATTGACGGCGTGTTGATAATCGGTGTGGTCGATTTCCACCAACAACTGATTCGCCTTCACGAAGTCGCCCTTGTCGACGTGAATCTTGGCGATATAGCCGTCCACGCGGGAAAAGAGGTTGACGACTTGATTGGGGATGATATCGGCCGTGTACGTCAGGCGGACCTCCATGTCTTGTTTCAGGGGGGTCACCGTGCCGACCGTGATGACCCGCGACTTTTTCTGGTCGGTCTTGGCGCCGCTGCTGAGGCGAAAGACCACCAGCGCCGTCACTGCGAAGAAGATGATCACCCCTAAAATGATGAGCGGGTGCTGCTTGAGCGGCTTCATTGCGGTCGCCTCGCGCGCGCAGCAGCCTTGGCTCGCCGGTGTCCATGGTCGACCACCAGCCCTTGGAGGAACAGGTCCACGTAGGTCGCCACCGTCTCTTCGTGCGACCGGTGCATTGGAACGCCGAAGATTTCGTGGAGCAGGCGATGATGCACCACCATGCCGATGAAGGCGCGCGCGGCCAAGAGGGGGTCCACCGCCCGGAAGGCGCCGTCTTCGATTCTGGTTCGGATGTACGCCGCGAGATGCTCGTAAAAGACTTTGTGATGCTTGCCGAAAAACATATCCGACAGCTCGTGCCCTTCCAGGGCGCTGAACAGGAGCAGGCGCAGGAGGGTGGAATCCACGCCGGGACGGATGCGATAGCCGGCAATGAGCGCGAACACCCGCCGGTCGTCCCGCTTACGCGCCGAGTCTTCGATCGCCTCCAGCAGCTCGTTGACGGTCACTTTCTCCGCAAGGATCGCCGCATAGAGGGCATGCTTCGTCGGGAAATGCTTGAAGACCAAGGCTTCGCTGACACCCGCCGCCTTCGCGATTTCCTTCGTCGTCGTTCCGTTGAAACCCTTGCGGGCGAAGAGCGACGCGGCGGCAGCGATGAGGCTGGCTTGCCGTTCCTGGCTGGACGTCCTGGTCGGTTTCGAGGCTGTTCGCATCACGGTGAGTAAGTGATTACTCACCGTGAAGGTAGCACGTCGATCGAGGCCAGCACAAGCGGATGGCTGAAAGGGTTCTTAGAGACAGAGGGCGACCGGCGGTCGAGCAGATGTTCCGGCGAAGGAGCGCGGTCGTCCTCCCGACCGCACGGTCTCCTGTTCCGGGCACGTCGTCTCGCTAGGCGCGTGTTTGCTGCTCCAGTAAGAAGTAGCGCAACCGGTTACGATCCTCCAGTTTGAGCGTGCGGACCGCCACGCCGAAGCGCCGCCCCCGGACCCAGGAGACTCGGGCTTCAGGCACGCAGAGGTGATCTTCCGAGTCCGGCAACTCGATGAACAGAGCCAGCTCCATCCCCGGTTTCAGCAATCGGTTCCCGCTGATGCCGACTCCTTCGTGCGACAGATCGGTAACCTGCCCGTCCCCCATGATGAGCTGCCCATCGTCAACGCCGGAGAACATCAGGCCGAAGCGGCCAGCCAAACGAGCACCTCGGCGACGGTTGAGCGAGAATTCCACTGCGGTTCCGGCCTGTCCATTCGGGGTCGTCGACTCCATGGTTCCAATGCCTCCCTTTGTTGGTACTGGCGCTCGATGCGCCTGACTTGGTTGAGCCTATCGCGGTGTAGCGTTTTTGCCTTCCCCCTAGGAGAGGGAGACAGGGACCCTCCTGAAGAGGGGCCTTACAACAACCGAGAAAGAAGGAGTCTTCCAGGAGGAGAAGGGGGCTAGACGAGCCGAAAGCGGGCCCGCCGATCGCTTACGGTGTCATGGGAGATGTTCCGGAACGGGACCGATTGGAGGCGCTTCCGCTGCTCGGGCGTCACTACCATGAATCGCACGGAAAACCGGCATCCAGATACGAGACCGCGGCTCGTTCGGAATGCCGGTCGAAGAGGCGCTGTTACTGGCGGATCTTGGCCCAGGCCTTCTGGTATTCCTCGAAGGAGTCGACTTCCATCCAGCCTTTGAAAATCGGGACGGCTTGGACCGTATGGCCCCGATTGATCATCTCCTGGATGAGATCGGTGAAGGAAGCTTTGCTGAGGCTCCGCGACTCGTGGAAGCCGGCCGAAGCCTGGCTTGCCTGCGCCGCCTTGTAACACTCGCGGAACGCCTGCGTCCCCTTTTCGGAAAACATCGCCATGCCGATGAACTCGCCATGGGCCTGCTCGCGGGGAAGCTGCTGGCCGATCCGAACGATGCGGTGCTCGCCTTCTGGGATGACGAACCGTGACAGGTAGCTCTTGCCCGGCGGCTCGGCGAGCGACACCAAGTCGGGATTCAGGTGAGTCGGCTGCGCTCCCCGCTGTTCCTGATCCAGCCAGGCTACATCGACCACCAGCGCGATGTCGGCGGGGCTCTTCAGCAGCTTTTCCAGAATCGCCGTGTCGAAGATGATGTCGCCGTAGAGGATCAGCGTGCGGCCTTTCAGCTCGTTTTCCGCGCAGAACAACGAATACAACTCGCCCGTGTCTTCGTACCGGTCGTTGTCGTAGTAACGGATATTCGGGAGGGCGATCGCCTCCTTCTTGTAGCCGCGGATCAGGGCGATGTCCTTGATGTTGCATTCGTTGAGGGCGCCGACGGCCCGTTCCAGGATGGTTTTACCCTTGATGTCGAGGAGGCACTTCGGCTTATCTTCGATCAGCGGGAGCAGCTGCTTTTCGAACCCGGCTGCGGCGATGATGGCGGTGATCTTCTCGCCGCCCACCGGCAGGAATTGCTTTTCGTCTTCTTCCATCCGGGGGACGCCGACGATGTCGTACACCTCGGGCAAGGTGACGATCCGGTCGTTTGCCGCGCCCGGGCGCGTGTCTTTCTTGATGATGTCCAACGTGTCGCGCATGGCGCGGATCGCGGCCCGGACCGGTTGATTGGCGTAGATGATGATCTTCGCGCCGGCCTCTTCCATTTCGGCCGCGGTCGTCTGATCGAAGATCGTGGGCACGACGACGAGCGGTACGCGGCCGGACCAGGCTTTGTACACGGCCTTCAGCTCGTCGAACTTTTTCGACTTCGAGTGGATCAGGACCGCGTCGGCGCCCGCCTCGGCGTAGGCCTCTGCCCGCTTCAAGGCTTCCTCCTGGCCCCAGCCCGCGATGAGCGCTTCGGTCCTGGCGATGACCACGAACTCGGGATAGATCTGCGCGGCCTTGGCCGCCTTGATTTTGCCGCAGTGCTCCTCGATCGGAATCAGCTCCCGGCGGACGCCCGCGTAGAAGCTGCACCGTTTGGGGTAGACGTTATCTTCGATGCAGATGGCGGCCACGCCGGCCCGCTCGCGATCGTTGACCGTCCGCATCACGTTCAGCGCATTGCCGTAGCCGGTGTCGCAGTCGGCGATGATCGGAATCGAGACCGCTTCGGCGATGTTCCGCTCGACTTCCAATTGCTCGCTGGAGGTGATGAAGCTCGCGTCCGGAATGCACTTGAGCGAGGCCGAGATGGCGAAGCCGCTGGCCCAGATGGCGTCGAAGCCGGCCCGTTCGATCAGACGCGCGCTCAGCGCGTCGTGCGCGCCGACGGCCTTGATGGCGCCGGGCCGCTTGAGCAGGGCTCGCAACTTCGCCGCGTTATTCATGGGGACGCATCATGCGAAAGCGGATAGCGGTTGTCAATGAAAAGTTTGGGATCAGGCCGGACGATACTAGACGATACTAATACTAATAGACCGTCGCGGAGTGGCCTTCCGACAATTTTTCGCGCAACGTCCGGCTCTCGAAAAAAATGATCCCGCGCGCGACCGGGGCCTCGTAGCGCAACGTCACTTCGGTGTCGAAGCCGTGCCAGGCGTAGACCCTGACCGGCCCCACGGCGATCTGTCCGGGCGTCCGGTCGAGCGGACCGTAGGTCCCCTGCAGATAGGTCAGAATCCGTTCATGGGTGTCTTTCCCCGTATAGCGGACCGTGACCCGGCCGAACTTTCCTTCAAACGTGGTAAAGCGCATGGAATCGACCGGCACAGGTCCCAGGGCCGGAGTGGTCCCTTTGATCTCATAGGTCTGCAGACGTCCGGCGTCCTCGACTTTGCCGAAGTGCTCGCCTTCGGAAAAGGCGGCGCCCCAGGGAATGCCCTCGAAGCCGTTGGGGTCGTTGACGATCGGGACCGCGAGGGCCGGGGCGCCGGCTAACAGCAGACAAGCCCATTCCAAGACGATGAGCGAACAGCGGGCGCCCCTCCGCCCGGAGGATCTACTCGGCCGAATCGGTGATGTGGTCATTGAACCTCGGCGCCAAGGTACGGCTGTCGATAAAAATGAAGCCCCGCTCCGTCCCGGCTTGGTAGGTCAGGTTGATTTCCGTTTCCGGCCCGCGCCACGTATATTGTTGATTGAGTCCCCGCGCCATTTGTCCGGGGATCCGTTCGAGGGGGCCGAATTGTGACTCCAGGTAGCGGAGCACGTGCTTGTGGGTCTGTTCCCCCTGATACCGGACGATCACCCTGGCGAATTGGTCGTCCACCGAGACGTAGGCGATACTGCTCATGTCCCGTCCGGCGAACGAAGGCCGTTCCGTTTTCAATCGATATTCGCTGATGTGGGGACCGGACCGCGTGGTTTCCAAGTCCTCCCGTCCGGCCAAGTCGGCTCCCCACGGAATGTCATGAAAGCCTTTGGGATCGTTGATCATCGGCACGGCGCGCGCCGCGTGCGCACAGAGCATCGTCGCGAGAATGATGAAGATCTGAAAAAGATGAGGGCCGGTGAGTCGCGTCATAATCGCCGAGACCGGTCACACGGAAGATCGAGCCAACGCATCAAACGCTACCACCGCCGACACGGCGAACGCAACCCGCCGATGTTTCTTGAGAATCCGCGAAGCCCTATCTTATAATGCGCCGTTTTTTCACGGCTCGAATGGTCCCGCGCGTGACAGAAGGATCGACGCATGATTGAGAGCGATGCCTTTGTGCAGGCCCTGCAGGACATGGGGGTGAATTTTTTCACCGGCGTGCCCGATTCGATCCTCGGCGGCATCATCGCCGAGCTCTTGGATCGGCGCCTCTATACCCCGGCCGTCCGCGAGGACGAGGCGGTCGCGATGGCGGCCGGCGCGTATATGGCGGGCAAGATTCCCGCCGTCCTGATGCAGAATTCCGGGCTGGGCACGTCGTTGAATACCCTCATCTCGCTGAACCTGATCTACCGGCAACCCTGCATCCTCATCGTGTCCTGGCGGGGGCAGGGCGGCAAGGATGCGCCGGAGCACCTCGTCATGGGAGAAGTGATGCCGCAGTTTCTCGATACGATGAAGATTCCGCATCGCACGCTGACCGAAAAAACGGCGGTCGAAGATTTCAAGTGGGTGGCCGAGACGTTCATGAAGCAGCGGATTCCGGTGGCACTGTTCATTACGAAGGGCGTGGTGAAAGGATTGCATCCATGAGGCCGGAACAGGGCACGCTCATCAGCCGGGCGCAGGCCATGGCCGCCTTGCTGGAGCTGATCACCGACCAGCCGCTGATCGTCTGCAACGGATTTCCGTCGCGCGAGGTGCAGAAGATCGCTGATCGGCCGCAAAATTTTTATATGATCGGCTCTATGGGCAATGCGCCGGCGATCGCCCTGGGCGTCGCGCTGGCAAAACCGACCAAGCAGGTCATCACGTTCGACGGCGACGGGAACGTGCTCATGGGAATGGGTACGTTGGCGACCGTCGGCGCGTTGAAGCCCAGGAATTTCATCCACGTGGTGTTCGATAACGAAGTGTATGGCACGACCGGGAATCAGCCGACGATTTCCAACGTCGTGCCCTTGGAAAAAGTCGCCAAGGCCGCCGGTTACGTCAACGTGGAGCGGGTCCTGGACCGTGAGGATCTCGTCTACGAGTTCAAAGACATGCTGAAGAAGGACGGCCCCAGCATGCTGCTGATCAAGGTGAATGAGTTCACCGAAGAAGCCGAGCGCATCGTCCTCGACCCGCCGGACGTGGCGAAGCGGTTCATGGACGCGATTAAGTGACAGGTGACGCGTGACTAGTGACAGGCTTCGGAGTGCAAATTTCGCTTCACGTGTCACGTGGCACGCGTCACAAGGCCTTCTCTCATGATCCTTCTCAATCCCGGGCCGGTGAACGTGAGCGAGCGGGTGCGGCAGGCGCTGCTGAAGGCGGACATCTGCCACCGCGAATCCGAGTTCACGGACTTGCTGCACGACATCCAGGCCAAATTGCTGAAGGCCTTTGTGCCGGGAGCCGAGGCCGAGTATGCGGCCGTGCTCATCACCGGGTCGGGCACCGCGGCCGTCGAGTCGGCCTTGATGTCGTCGATCCCGCACGGCAAGCGGATCCTCATCATCAACAACGGCGTGTACGGTGAGCGGCTGTCGGGCATGGTCGGACTGCACCGGCTCGGCGTCTCCGAACTCAAGTACGACTGGACGGCGAAGCCGGACCCCGAACGGCTGCGTCTGGCGTTGCGCCAACACCCCGAAGTGCACGGCGTCGCCATGGTGCACCACGAAACGACGACCGGCTTGCTCAACCCGGTGAAAGACATCGCGGAGGTGGTGGACAGCCAGAATCGGGTGTTCATCGTCGACGCGATCAGCGGGCTCGCCGGGGAAACCATCGATATCGCCGGCTCGCACATGTATATGGTGGCGGGGACGGCCGGGAAGTGTATCCAGGGATTTCCCGGCGTGTCGTTCGTGCTCGTGCGGAAAGGCTTTCTGGAGCGGATGCGGACCTACCCGAAGCGATCGTGGTATCTGCACCTCACCCACTATGTGGACGACCAGGGACGGGGCACGGTGCCCTTTACGCCGGCCGTGCAGGTGTATTACGCCTTCAACGAGGCGTTGGACGAGCTCTTGGAAGAAGGTGTCGCGAAGCGTATTCAACGCTATAAGAAAATGGCGGCGTTGATCCGTACCCGCATGGCTGCGCTCGGTATCAAACCGGTGCTCCCCCCGGACCGGCAGTCGAACAGTATTACCGCCTTCTATCTTCCGGAAGGGATCTCCTACGACACGCTGCACGACCGGTTAAAAGCCGCCGGCTATGTGATCTATGCCGGTCAGGGCAATCTGGAAAACAAAATCTTCCGCGTGGCCAACATGGGCGCATTGACCGAAGCGCAATTCACCGGCTTCCTGGACGCCTTCGAACAGGCCTGCAAGGCCGCATGAAAGCCGTCATCCTCGCAGCCGGCGTCGGCAAGCGTCTCTGGCAGATCACGCAGCATCGGCCCAAGTGTCTGATCACGATCGGCGGCCGGTCGCTGCTGCATCGGTATCTCGCCACGCTGACGAGCGTCGGCATCCGCCGGGCCGACATCGTGGTGGGATACAAGCAGGAGATGATCCGCGAGGCGGTCGCCGCCGAGTCTTACGGCGTCACAGTCAAGTTCCTCGTCAACGAGCACTTTCATCGGGGCAGTATTTCGTCGCTCTGGATCGCCCGGACGGCCTTGGACGACGACGTCGTCATCATGGACGCCGACGTGCTCTTTCACCGGGAGATCCTACGCCGGCTGGTGGAATCCCCGTATGAAAACGCGCTGCTCATGGACGAGACGGTGAAGCAAACGGGCGAAGAATGCATGGTCGTCGTCGAAGGCGGGCGGGTCATCGCGCTGACCAAGACCCTGCCGGTGCACTATGACTACGCGGGGGAAGGGGTGGGATTCCTGCGTGTGCGGCACGCCGATGCCCCGCATGTGGTCGCGTCGCTCCGCTCCTACATCGACAAGGGCGCCTGGAACATGGAATACGAGGACGCGTTGCGCGAATATTTCCGGGACGTGAAAGTGGGCCACGAAAAGATCGGCGGCCTCCCCTGGACGGAAATCGATTTTGTGGAGGACGTCCGAAAGGCCGAGGTGGAGATATTGCCGAGACTCTGAGGCAAGAGGCAGAATAGGTCCGAGCGAAGGGCGAATCCGATCCATGAGCGAGAGCCTGATTCAGAAGCGCGCCGAAGTTCAGGGCCTGGCGACGGCGATCCTGCTGCCTACGGTGAGCGTATTCGGCGGTCCGGTCGGACATCGGGCCGGGGAAGCGGGGCCGCTCACGAGCGTGGTCGGAATCGGCCTCTTTCAACGGGCCGTGCTGACGCTCCAGCGGGCCGGCATCCGCCAGTTGATCGTGCTGGCCGGTCCCGAAGAGGATCAGCTCAAGCAGGCCTTGAGCAAAGGCCCCCGCGTCACCATCCCGGTCCGTTGGATGCCGATCCGCGAATTTCCGCTCGACGATCCGCGCACGTGGGAATCGCTGGCGGCGGAAGTGCACGGGTTCGCGTTGATCGCGAGCGTCACCGGCGTCTTTTCCCGGGGACTTGTGGAGCATCTCCGGCGAAACGTCCAGGACGGCGAAGCCATCGTCGTGGCGCAGAACCCGGAAGCCAGGACGCCGGCGCGGGAGAGCCGCGGACCGCGCCTGCTGGTGCAGTCCGATCGGCTCGCGTCCTTCGCCCCCTCCCGCTTCGGCGACTCGGCTCCGCGGGCGGCCGAACTGGTCGTGCTGCCCGGGACTGTGATGAGCGCGGCGGGCGACACGATGACCGAGGGCGGCGCGCTGCCGATCCGCCGGTGGCTCGAGCGGGCGGCCGTCGACGGCCGGGTTCGCGTCATCCCGGCGGACGGCAAGAGCAGCCGCTGGTATCAGGACGTCCGGACGCCGGCCGACGTCCAGGCGGCCGAGAAGAAACTGTTCACCTCGCTGAAGAGCGAGTTCGAAGGATTCGTCGACCGCTACTTCAATCGCACCCTGTCCCGCCGCTTCACGCGGTTGTTCCTGGCCCTCGGCCTGTCCCCGAATGTCATCACCATGCTGGCGACGGGGATTGGTCTCGTCTCGGCGGCGCTGTTCGGCGTCGGCACGTACGGCGCCGGCGTCGCAGCCGCGCTGCTGTTCCAACTGGCGGCGGTGATCGATTGCTGCGACGGGGAAGTGGCCCGGCTCACGTTCACCGAGTCGCCGTTCGGCGCGTGGCTGGACATCGCGATGGACAACGTCGTCCACATGGCCATCTTTGCCGGCATCGCCGCCGGCCTGTACAACGCTCACGTCGGTCAGGACCATGCGTGGATCGCGTTGGCCCTTGGCGCGGCCGCGGTGCTGGGCAACGGCCTCTCCTTCCTGTTGGTGGAGCGGGCGCAAAAAATCAAAACCGCCGGGGCTTGGCGCACGCCGGTCGGCGCCGCCTGGTCCGATTTCATGCTGAAGAATGTGGCGAGCCGGGATTTCTCCGTCATCGTGCTGATCTTCGCGGTCTTTGGAAAGCTGGAGTGGTTCCTCTGGATCGCGGCGGGGGGATCGCTCGTGTTCGCCGGCCTCATGCTCTGGGTCATTCGCCCCTCCGCGGTGAAGCAGCCGCGCGCCTAGCCGGACAGGAAGGACAGCGTGCTGCGCTATCTCCTACTCGTCCTCGGCCTCCTCACGCTCGGGTTTCTCGTGTGGCACGTCGGGCCCGCGAACATCTACCGGACGGCGTCGCAGCTGGGACCTCTGGCGCTGCTTGTCATTCTGCTCCCCTCGCTGCTCATGTATCTGATCGAAGCCTACGGGTGGAAAGTCACGCTGGGGCCTGCGGCGCGGGCCGTCCCGTTTTGGCGGCTGCTCGCGATCAGAACTGCGGGCGAAGGGGTGAACATGACGACGCCGACGGCGTACGTCGGCGGGGAACCGCTCAAAGCCTATCTCCTCAAACGCCATCAGGTCCCGATCGTAGACGGGTTGGCTTCGGTCGTCATCGCCAAGACTACGATGACGATCGCGGAGGTGGTCTTCATTCTGGTCGGCATCGCGGTCGGTCTGTGGACGCTGGGGACCGACGGATCGTCCGGTCAAATGGTCGCGGCGGCGCTGCTCAGCGTCGGGCTGCTGATCTTCGGTACGGCCGGGTTCGTATTCGTGCAGCGACGAGGGATCTTCACCTGGTTCTTGGAAATCCTGCGGAAGCTCAGGCTGCGGATCGCCTTTCTCGAAACCCGGGAAGGCCGGCTCGCCGAGCTCGACCGGACGATTTTGAATTTTTACCGCCACCATCAAGCGGCCTTTTATGCGTCGACCGGCTTGTACTTTCTGGGCTGGATGACGGAGGCGCTGGAAGTGTATGTCATCGTGTCGTACCTCGGCGAGCCGGCCGATCCCCTGTCGGCCTTGGCCATCGGCTCCCTGTCCGTCTTTATCAAGGGAGGGACGTTTTTTATCCCCGGCAGTTTGGGCGCGCAGGACGCGGGAAACCTTGTGCTCTTGACCGCCTTCGGCTACAGCACGGTGACCGGCGTCACCTTCGCGCTGCTCCGGCGCTTTCGCGAGGTGGTCTGGATCGTCGCCGGGCTGGCCTGTCTGGCCGCCCTGGGAAGCCGGAAGCCCGTCCCCGCTGATACGACACAGATTGTTTCACCGGGCCCCCCGGACGCCTCTTGACTTTTTCTCCCCGGAAATTATCTGCCGGTCATTGCTGATACGACACCGGATGTCCGGGTGTCGGGCCCCGATCTGGGAAGTAGCGGCGGCAAGTCGGTGTCCCGGGTTTCCCACGCCTGACGCCCCATTCCGGCCAACGTCAAACCAGCGGACCTCGGTCAGAGGAGGAGGGATGAGTTATGACCAGCTATGTCCCGAGCGTGATGTCATCGCTCAATGAACAAACGTTCGATCGGCAGATTGACCGCATGTTCGACGAGGCGTTGCGTGCATTCAGTACCTCCACGAGTGAATGGGTACCGGCCTGCAACGTCTGGGATGACGCGAACGGCTTCTACGTCCAAGTGGCGCTCCCAGGCTGGGAAGCGAGCCACATCACGTTGGAAGTCAACAATCAAATCCTGACGGTGAAAGGTGAACGGAAAGAGGAAGAGCGTGCTGACGGCAGCCGCTATCACCTGGAAGAAATTGGAGGCGATCGCTTTGCCCGGATGTTTAGGCTTCCGTCCTTCGTGGACCATGAGAAAGCCTCCGCCACCCATAAGAACGGCATGTTGACCATTTCCTTCCCCAAGCGGGAAGAAGCCAAGTGCCGCCGCATTTTGATTGCGGCCGACTAACGGAGCGCCGGCCTCCTTCCGAGATGTCACAGGCCCTACCGGCGGTTTCCGTCGGTAGGGCCTCTTTCCCGACGGTCAAGGGAACCGAATTGCAAGCCGACTGTGGAGGGGGTCGAGGGGATAGTGTTGTCTGAGGAGCAACGCCATGCGATATCGAGATCTGTGGAAACGATGGCGAACCGACAAGGGGTCGCCTGAAGAGGAGCCGTCGGGCGAGCGACGGGGCTCCGCCCCATCGGGGTGGATGACATCCCTGCGGCGACGGCGGCCGCGGGAAGAACGACGGTGGGACAACGCAGCGAGCACGACGAGGGATCCGGCCAGCCCTTCGTGCCACGGTCTGTTCTGAAACCTGGAATAGATCAGGACGAAGTCAGCTGATGTGCGAGTGTCTGCAGGCGTTCCAGCATGCGATCCCAGACGAAGCCGTGCAGCCGGAGATCCGCGGTGCGCTCCAAGTGATGGAATTGAAGTCCGACCTGATTGTCCTTCACCCAACGGACTTCCGCGACGTCGATCGGCAGCGATTCTCGTTGATCCGGCAGGATCAGGCGCAGCAGCAGGCGCCGGTTCGTCGGCACCGCCTCGCGGCACTGGATCGTACAGCCGAAGACCGAGAGGTTCGTGACGATCCCTTCTCCGATGACCGCCTGATCGCAGAACATGGCCGGATATGAAACTGCCAAACGGTAGTGGGCGCGCGTGTAGGGACGAGCCGGTTCCATGCGGGCGAGTGTACGAGGCAAGGACTGGCTGCGGCTATTCCTCGTTGGAGGGGAAACTGCTCGACGAGGCGGCGTCTCGGTCACGATCTGCAACCCTTTTTCCGTCAGATCGTAAATCTCACAGACGGTCGTCTCGCCACGCCGCCGATCAGACCCCTTGCCGTGGATGCTGATGCGAAACAGTTCGCGTTGTTCCGTCATCGGAAGCTCATGCCTCCGTCGGTCCGAGCCTTACGAGCCGCACCCCACGCCGCTCCATCACTGTGATGGCGGCGAGCAACGGCATCGGCAGCATCGTCACAAACACACGTATGGTCGTGTATGGTCGTGCTGTTCGGCCATCACTGTGCTGCGATTTCCGTACGCAGCGATTAGGTGTAGGTTCCGTCCCAGAGGTGAGCGAGAAAGTCCTTGAGCGGGAGGATGGTTACATCGCCGACTTGCCGTCGGCGTGCTTTCAGGCTCACACAGAGATAGCGCTTGAGTCTTTGCTCTTCGGCCAGCGCCTTCAAGGATTTGAGATCATTGGCCGCGATGTTTTCGCTGGCCTTGAGCTTAGGTGTGGAATTCATGCCTGAAGACTGGCAGGTGTCGACCATGTCGTCAAATGGCATGATATATGACGACGGAGGCGTCATAGCAACTGACCCACTTCTCTTAGGCCTTTTGTCCAGATGGCTAAGAAGTCCGTCGCTGTGTCTCTTGTGATAGGATGCGCGGCATGCCGGCATCGACACGAGCCTTGTGGGGCCTCTTCGCTGTTCTCGGCGCAGTCGCGCTCGCCTTTGTCACCGGCCTGGTGAACCCGTACGAAAAAGTGAACGGCCTTTGGCTGGTGGTGGCAGCCGCCTGCATCTACGTCCTCGCCTATCGGTTCTATGGCCGCTGGTTGGCGAAGCGGGTGGTCGATCTGAACAATCAGCGAGTCACGCCTGCCGTCCGGTTGAACGACGGTGTGAATTTCCATCCCACGAACAAGGTCGTGCTGTTCGGCCATCATTTTGCGGCGATTGCGGGAGCGGGGCCGTTATTGGGCCCGGTGCTGGCGGCGCAGTTCGGATTCTTGCCCGGCTTTCTTTGGCTGGTGATCGGCGCGGTACTGGCCGGGGCAGTGCAGGATTTCATCATTCTAGTCGCCTCCATGCGGCGCAACGGGCGTTCCCTACCGGAGATCGCGCACGACGAGCTCGGCTCTGTTACGGGTACGGCGACGGCGGTGGCGGTGCTGTTTATCGTAGTCGTGGCGTTAGCCGGCCTGGGCTTCGCGGTGGTGAATGCGCTTTATCACAACGCCTGGGGCGCGTTCACGATCGCGATGACGATTCCCATCGGATTGATGATGGGCTTCTATCTTCAGAAGTTCCGGCCGGGCGCGGTCGGGGAAGTGTCAGCGCTCGGTGTGGTGCTGCTCCTTGCGGCGGTGTTGGTCGGTCGGGTGGTCGCTCAATCGTCTTATGCCTGGCTCTTTGAGTTCGACCGACCGACATTAGTCTGGCTGCTGGCCGGGTATGGGTACCTCGCCTCCGTGCTGCCCGGCTGGATGTTGTTGGTGCCGCGCGGGTACCTCTCCACATTCATGAAGCTCGGCGTGGTGTTTCTCCTCGGTTTCGGAGTGATTCTCATGGCGCCGACGATCGAAATGCCGCGGGTGACATCGTTCGCCCATGGCGGCGGGCCGATCATTCCCGGCACGCTCTTCCCGTTCCTCTTTATTACCATCGCCTGCGGCGCTGTCTCCGGCTTCCATTCGCTGGTCTCCTCGGGCACGACGCCGAAGATGATTGAGCAGGAGTCGCAGGCGGTGGTGGGCTATGCGGCGATGCTGCTGGAAAGCTTCGTCGGGGTGATGGCTCTCATTGCAGCGTCGGTGCTGATACCGGGCGATTATCTGGCGATCAATACGATGTTGAGCGCAGACGCATTGGCGGCCATGGGGTTTGCGCCGGCGCGAATCGCCGAGTTGTCCCGGTTGGTCGAAGTCGATGTGGCGGGGCGGCCGGGCGGGGCTGTGTCGCTGGCGGTCGGCATGGCGTCGATCTTTGCGGCGCTGCCGGGCATGTCGGGCTTAATGGCCTATTGGTATCAATTTGCGCTGGTGTTCGAGGCACTGTTCATCCTGACCACCATCGATACTGGGACCCGTGTCGCGCGTTATCTGATCCAGGAAATGACCGGGCGGGTGTACGCGCCTTTTCGCCGGATGAATTGGTGGCCCGGGGTGCTGCTGAGCAGCGGATTCGTCGTCGGAGCCTGGTCGTACTTGATCGGCACCGGCAGCATTTCGACGATCTGGCCGATGTTCGGAGCGGCGAACCAACTGCTCGGCACGCTGGCGCTTTGTATCGGCACGACGGTGCTGATCAAGATGTGGAAGTCGCCCTATCTCTGGGTGACGGCGGTGCCGATGGTGTTCGTGGGCTTGATTACATTGACCGGCTCCTATGAAATGTTCGTGATGTTCATCGCAAAGGCGGCGACCCTGGCGGCAGGGCCGGCGTTTGCGCTGTATCTCGATGCGGTGCTTGTCGCAGCGGTGGCGCTTCTCGGCCTGATCGTCCTGAGCGACAGCCTCAGGCAATGGTACGGCTATGTGATTTTGAAGAAGCCGTTCACGAGCAGCGAAGTAGTGGTGCTGGCGGGCGGCGGCTCAGCGGGGCGGGTGCAAACGGCAATCACGAGTAGCGAGGAGAAGCTGTGTTGCCGGCTACCGCACAACGGCGGCTGCTGCTAACAGTCGTTCACCAATGACCGCTGACCTTTGACCAATGACTTGGAGGCTCCCGTGGCTGATCAGTTTTCATTCGACGTGGTATCGGAAGTGAACATGCAGGAACTGAAGAACGCGCTGGATCAGGCGACCAAGGAAATCAAGCAGCGGTTCGACTTCAAGGATTCCAAGACCGAGATCACGCTGAAGGAGAAAGAGAAGGAACTCGTCGTCGTGTCGGACGACGAGTACAAGCTGAAGGCGGTGATCGAAATCATCAAGGCCAAATGCGTGAAGCGCGGCGTGTCGCTGAAGGCCTTCACGTACGGCGCCGTGGAACCGGCTCTGAGCGGGACCGTGCGGCAGGTGGCGAAGATTCAGAGCGGTTTGGCGTCCGAAAAAGCGAAAGACATTACGAAGGCCGTCAAGGATTCGAAATTGAAGGTGCAGGCCCAGATTCAAGGTGAGCAGGTGCGGGTGCTCAGCAAGAGCAAGGACGAGCTGCAAGGGGCGATCGCCCTGCTCAAAGGAAAAGATTTCGGTGTCGATCTGCAGTTCACGAACTATCGGTAGGATTGCCGCGCCCTCGTCCCATGAAGCGTTGTCTCTGCCTGTTTCTCCTCGCCTTCGCCCTGGCCGGCTGCAGCCGCAACGATCCCATCGTCGTCCTCCAACTCCATCCCAAGAATCCGGACATCATCTACGTCGCGACGAACGATTACATCTACAAGACGCGTGACGGCGGACAGACGTGGACGAATCTCTCCCATGGGATGAGCCATTCCCGCGTCATTTCCATGGCGATCGATCCGATCTATCCGGCCACGATCTACGCCGGCACGAAGGGCGACGCGGTGTACAAGAGCCATGACGGCGGGCAGCGGTGGACGTCGATGAGAACGGGCCTCGACGACGCGACGATTTCATCGGTCGTCAACCAGTTCGTCTTCGATCCGGCGGACAACAACCATCTCTTTCTCGCCACAACCATGGGGGTGTTTGAGACGAAGGACGGCGGCGAACATTGGACGAAGCGCATGGAGGGCATGAAGGAAGTGCTGATGGTCGTCACGCTCGGCATGGATCCGACGCGTCCGGCGATTCTCTACGCCGGCACCAGCGGCGGTGTCTACAAATCCATCGATCAGGCCGGTCATTGGGAAAAGGCCAACAACGGACTGGTGCCGCCCGAGATGGTGAAAACGTCGCGCGCGCTGAACGTCAGCGCGATTCTCGTCGATCCGCACCAGCCGGATACCGTCTATGCGGCGACGTTGAGCGGCTTGTACAAAACGACCGATGCGGCGGCGGCGTGGACGCGCATCGGTGAAACGCTGCCGGACCAAATGATCATTTCGATGATCCTCGACCGGGCGCGGCGGGACGTTCTTTATATAGTGGGACGCGACGGCGTGCACCGCAGCGAGGACGGGGGTGCGAGCTGGAAAGCGATCAATGCCGGCTTTGCCACGACGAATGTGCGCACCATTGCCCAAAGTCCGACCGACGCGAAGGTGTTTTATGCGGGCACCAACGGGAGCGGATTGTATCGCAGTATGGATGCAGGCGACACTTGGCACCCGATGCCGCGCATCGGAGGGAAAGAGTGAGCGAGCTATCGCCGCCTGCTGTTGAAATCCGAATCCCCGATGGAAGGTCCGATGCCCCTGTGCGGCACAGCGGTGGAGCCGTCCGGGTTTTGGGCGCGATCGATTTCGAACCCCGTGCTGTTCCGTATCGACGTATCCTGCGCCTCGGGTCCCGGCCGCGAGGGAATCTGACTGTCTTGAATGGCCTCGCCGCGTCTGGGGCGCAACGACTCCCCGACAGTGCTGTAGGGGGACACCGAGTAGCCAATATCGGCGCCAAAGTTAGAATTGAGTTTGGTGTCCTCTATGTCTCCGCCGATCCTCGGGCGGAGGGTCGTATCCTGGATTTCCATCCCGGTCGGTGCCGATGAGGGCGGCTTCTTGGCTTTGAACTGTTTCTTGATCGTCTCTTCCTCTTCTTGAATCTGCAGCCGCAACCGCCCGCTGGTTTCATAATCCGCTTGGCTCAGGCTTTGTTGCGCTTCATCCAACCGCTCCAATCTTTCTTTCAGGACGAATAAGTCGTCCCGCGCGCGCGCCACCGTGCCGACGATTTCGCTGAGCGTAAATTGGCGGGCAAACGTTCCCAGTTTCGGACTCTGCCCCGGCCCGCCGCCGAGTCCGCTGCTTCCGCTGCCGATCCCGAATCCGGCCGAGTTGAAGATGCCTTTCTGCTGAACGGCTTTCAGCACGTGATTCGCTTCGTCGATCAGATCGACAATTTCTCTCTTCGCATCGGAATCGGTGGCACAGCAGGACACAAAGGTTCGATAGCGGTCCGCGAATTTTGAGGCCGCGTTTTGCAGATCGACGATCTTGATGGGATCGCGGTCCGGAAGATCAATGCCCTGCTCCCGCGCGCGTTCACGAAATGATTCCTCGGCCCGCTCGTCATGCAGGGGTTGGCAGGTGGCCGATTTTTTTGTGGTGATCTGCTGGTCGGGAGTCTTCCCCGGACACCAATAGACACGGGCGGGCGCATTGAGAGGGTTATCGGGGTTGAAGTCTTTCGCCAGGGCATGAGTCAGAACGCCAAGCCATGGTCCAGCGGCGAGCAGAATCACGGCGGGCAAATATTGTGGGCAAGAACGGGAATGTCTCATGGCGGCATTCTGTTCTTCGATCCTATAGTTGTCAACGAATCGCAGATTTCAGCCAGGACTTCGGAGGAAGCCAGTTGAAGCCGGTGCGGTGTGAGAAGAAAGATGGGTCAAGACACAGATCGGCTGTCTGCCACCCAACCTGTGGATAACGGGGTCGCGGCGATGAATCATAGCGTCTCAGAGTGAAAAGCGAGCCGATTTCAGCGACAGTTTGGGCCCCATTTGTAAAATGTTCTAAGTGCATGAATTCTCTATTGACAACTCCTTGGACGAGAGTATACTTCGACCCTTGAGTGGGGAAAAGTGGATGTGAGTGGAAAGAAAAGTGGTGGACAGGTCTTTCATCACGCGCCTGTGATGGTGAAAGAGGTTGTCTCTTGGCTTCTCCACCGAGCGCCGAGCTGCGTGTGCGATGGGACGGTGGGATATGGTGGGCATGCCGAAGCGCTGTTGGCTGGTATGGCGGATGACGGCAAGTTGCTCGGCATCGACCGTGATGAGGAGGCGCTGGCGGTCTGCCGCGAGCGGTTGTCGCGATTTGGGGAGCGAGTGGCGCTGATCCAGGGCTCGTTTGTCGACATGCCGCTGCATGCGCGGCAAGCGGGAATCTCTGCGGCGGACGGCGTGCTGCTGGATCTCGGTGTGTCGTCCCGACAGTTGGACGATCCGGGGCGAGGATTCAGCTTTCAGACGGAGGGTCCCCTCGACATGCGGATGGATCGATCTTCCGGCGAGACGGCGGCCGATCTGGTGAATCGGTTGTCTGAGTCGGACTTAGCCGATCTGATCTACCGCTACGGCGAAGAGCGTTATTCCCGGCGAATCGCCCGAGCGATCGTTCGCGCGCGAGCAGCCGTACCTCTCCGCACCACGGAGGCTTTGGTGGCGGTCATCAAGAGCGCCGTTCCCGGTTCTTATCGACATGGACGCATTCATTGTGCAACGAGAACCTTTCAAGCCCTCCGCATTGCCGTGAATCGAGAGATCGAGATGTTGGAGCCGGCGCTGCGAAATGCGGTCGATGTTCTGAAGCCGGGCGGGCGTCTGGCCGTCATTTCCTTCCACTCGCTGGAAGACCGCATTGTGAAGCAGACGTTCCGCACCTTATCGCACGGGGACGATGCGCGCCTCACGGTGTTGACGAAGAAGCCGCAAGTGCCGACCGAAGAGGAGTGCCGGCTCAATCCGAGAGCCAGGAGCGCCAAGTTGCGCGTGGCGGAACGCAAACCATCGGAGGCTGCCGCATGAAGGTCTTGCTCGTCTGTGCGGGCCTGTGCCTGGTGTTCGTCTTTGTGTGGGAGCGGGTGGATATGGTGCGCGTCGGCTATCACATCGAGCGGCTCAAGCACGAGAAGGTGCTGCTGGAGCGCGAGCGCGACGAGCTGCGGGTGAAAGTCTCGGCGCTGACTGCGCCGGATCGGATCGCCAAAGTAGCCTCGGAAAAGCTCGGCATGGCGCCGCCGCAGCAAGGGCAAGTCATCATGGTCCAGGTGAAACCGGAGGAGTCGGCGCCGAATCATCCGTCGCCTTTAGTGGTCCGAGTGGCGAAAAACGAGCTTCCAGTCGGGAGACGATAATGGCTGGTCCTCTTTCCCGCGGCCGGCGGTACACCATTTTATTGCTGCTCTTGAGCGGGTTCGCCGTGGTCCTGTTCCGGCTGGTGAGCCTTCAAGTACTTCAAGCGGCCGAGCTCACGCTGAAGGCGGACCGGCAGCATCAGAAGACCGTGTCGGTGGAAGGAGCCCGCGGAACGATCGTGGATCGCCACGGAAAGGTCCTGGCGATGAATATGGAAGTGCCGTCGGTCTTCGGTGTGCCGACCGCCCTTGAGAGCCCGGCGCGGACTGCCAGGAATCTGTCGCCCGTGCTTCGTGTGAGCACCGGTGAGTTGGAGCGGAAGCTGCGGCAGGACCGCGGATTCGTCTGGCTGGCCAGAAAATTGGATCCCGAACAGGGCCGGCGTTTGGAGCGCATGGCGATGGACGGCATCGGTATGGTGATGGAGGGCCGCCGGTTCTATCCCAAGGGGCCGTTGCTGGCGCACGTGCTGGGCTTCTCGGGCATGGACGGGGAGGGGTTGGAAGGTCTTGAACGCCGCTACGAGTCGCATTTGCACGGGGAGAAGCGCGTGACCGTATTGCAGCGGGACGCCTTGGGACGGACGGTCTTCCCGAAAGGCTTGTCCGAGCAAGGTCCGGCGCCGGGGCATAGCCTGGTGCTGACGATCGACGAGGTGATTCAATACATCACGGAAAAAGAGCTGGACGAGGCGGTCACGCGGGCGCATGCCAAGTCCGGGACGATGATCGTGCTGGATCCGCAGACGGGCGCGCTGCTGGCGTTGGCGATCAGTCCGCGGTTCGATCCCAACAGCGTCGCCGCGATCGGACCGGATCGGTGGAGGAACCGCGCGCTGACGGACGCCTATGAACCGGGCTCGACCATGAAGGCCATTGTGGCGGCGGCGGCGATCGAAGAGAAAGTCATGAAGCCCGGCACGCTGGTCTTCGGTGAAAATGGCCGGATGACCATCGCGAACACCGTGATCCACGATCATGAAAAGCTCGGGTGGGTCACGTTCGCCCAGGTGATTCAGAAGTCCAGCAACATCGGCGCCGCGAAGACCGGCATGGCGCTGGGGGATCAACGGCTGTATCGCTATCTCCAAGCGTTCGGCTTCGGGCAGAAGACGGAAATCGATTTGCCGGGCGAGGCCGGCGGCCTCGTGAAACATCCGCGCGAGTGGGGCAGACGCTCGGTGGCGTCCATCTCGATGGGACAGGAGATCGGCGTGACGCCGATTCAAATGGTCTCGGCCGTCGCCGCCATTGCAAACGACGGGGTGCTGATGAAGCCCTACGTCGTGTCGGAAATTCGCGATACCCACGGACGCGTCCTGAAACAGATGCTGCCGCAAGTCAAGCGGCGGGTCATCGCTCCGGACACGGCGCGGACGGTGACGACGATTCTCGAAGGGGTCGTCACGGACGGCACGGGCGGCAAAGCCGCCATCCCAGGATTCCGCGTCGCCGGGAAAACCGGGACGGCGCAGAAGATTGATCCCCGCACCGGGACCTATTCGGCGACACAGTTCGTCGGGTCGTTTGTCGGGTTCGTCCCGGCCGAGGCCCCGCGTTTGGCGATGATCGTGGTGATCGACGAGCCGCAGGGTGACGCCTGGGGCGGCACCGTGGCCGCCCCGGTCTTCCGGCGGGTCGGTGAACAGGCCTTGAACTATCTGGGCGTCTCCCCCAACGAGCCGGTCAAGCTGGCGTTGGCGGCGGACAGGCCCTGACGGCGTAGGATAACGATGACGTTGGCGGAGTTGTTGCAAGGACTGGAAGGACAGGTCGCGGTGACGGAGCGGATCGGCGACATGGCCGTGCGGATCCACAGTGTGACGGACGATTCCCGCGCCGTCCGCCCTGGAAGCCTCTTTGTGGCGGTCAAAGGTGAACGGGTAGATGGACATGGATTCATACAGGCGGCGGTCAAAGCCGGCGCGGCGGCCGTCGTCCTGCAGCAGCCGGCCGGTTCCATGTCCATCCCTTTCGTCCGGGTGGCGGATTCCCGTAAAGCGCTGGGCCTGCTCGGCAGCCGGTTCCATGGCGATCCCTCCGCTCGGATTCGCATGATCGGCGTGACCGGTACCAATGGGAAGACGACGACGACGTATGTCTGCAAAGCCCTGCTGGAGGGGCTGGGCCGGCAAGTCGGATTAATCGGCACGGTGGCCTATCAGGTCGGATCGGAAACGATCCCCGCTTCCCATACGACGCCGGGCGCGTTGGAGCTGCAGCAACTGCTGGCCAAGATGGTCGAACGGGGCTGCCGCGCGGCGGTGATGGAAGTCTCCTCCCACGCGTTGGCCCAGGATCGGACCAGCGGATGCGAATATGACGTCGCGGTATTTTCTAATCTCACCCAAGACCATCTGGATTTCCATCAAACGATGGAAGAGTACTTCCAGGCCAAACTTCTGCTTTTTACGGAACTGACCGGGACCAAGAAGCCGAACAAGCGCGCGATCATCAACGGCGACGATCCCTACGGGCAACGGATCAAGGCGCTCTGCCCGGCGCCCGTCTGGACCTATGGCTTGAAAAGCGGGGCCGACCTCCTGGCGCAGCGTGTCAAGCTCTCGCTCGGCGGGACCAGCTTCACAGCGGCGACTCCGGCCGGGACGTTCCCCATCGAAAGCCATCTCGTCGGGGAGCACAACGTCTACAACGTATTGGCGGCGATCGGCGTGGCGCTGCACGAAGGGGCGACGCCGGACCAGGTCCGAGAGGCGGTCGGGAAGATCGCCAACGTGCCGGGCCGGTTCGAGCGCGTCTTGGCAGGGCAGCCGTTCACCGTGGTGGTGGACTATGCCCACACGGAAGATGCGCTGGTGCGGCTGCTGACCGCGGCCCAAGCCCTCAAGGCCGGGCGTATCATCACCGTCTTCGGCTGCGGAGGAGACCGCGATCGCGGAAAGCGGCCCAAGATGGGGCGGGCGGCCGTGCAGTACAGCGACGTCGTGATTCTGACCTCCGACAACCCGCGAACCGAAGATCCGCTCGCCATTCTGAGCGAAGTCGAAGCCGGTGTGACGGACGCGCTGCGCCAACGGCCGGCGGTGCAGTACCGGAAGATCGCCGATCGGCGGGAAGCCATCGGAGTCGCGGTGCGGGAAGCCAAGCCGGGCGACATGGTGCTGATCGCCGGCAAGGGCCACGAAGACTACCAGATCATCGGCACGAAGAAGTTCCATTTCGACGATCGGGAAGTGGCGCGTGAAGCAATTGTGCAGTTGTCGTCCTGCGCGTAGGCAGGACATACCTCCGGGTGCCGTGGCGGCGGTGCGGGCAAGGAAGACGATGGCTCTCTTTACCGTGGAAGAGTTACGCGAGGTCGTGAGCGTCAAGGTGCTGGCGGGAGAGACGCCGGGCTGGATGAAGCAGCGCATCCGGCACCTCAGTCTCGACAGCCGCTCCGTCAAGCCGGGCGATGTGTTCGTCGCCATCAAGGGCGATCGGTTCGACGGACACGATTTCGTGGCGGCGGCGCTGACGCGCGGGGCGGTCGGCGCCATCGTCCACGATGCGTTTCACATGGAGCCGTCGGCGCTCAAGAGCGGTCCCAGGAAAACGCAACCGTTCATCCTGGGCGCCCGTGATCCGTTGTTCGCCTATCAGCAACTCGCCACCCATCATCGCAGTCGATTCGAAATTCCCGTCGTCGCGGTGACCGGCAGCAACGGCAAAACGACGACGAAAGACATGGTCGCCAGCGTGATGGCCCATCGCTGGAAGATCCTCAAGACCGAAGGCAACCTGAACAATCGGATCGGTGTGCCGCAGACGCTGTTCCGCCTGAACGCGCGCCATGAAGGGGCGGTGATCGAGATGGGCGTGGACAACCTCGGCCAGACGACCAGGCTATGCGAGATCGTCCGTCCGACGATCGGCATCATCACGAACATCGGCCCCGATCATTTGGAATTCTTCGGCAGCATGGACGGATCGGCGCAGGCCAAGGCCGAATTGCTGGATCTGCTTCCGTCCGATGGAACGGCGGTGCTCAATCGCGACGATCCGTACTACGACTATCTCGCGTCCCGGGCGCGCTGCCGCGTCATCTCCTTCGGGTTTTCGTCGAGGGCCGACGTGCGGGCGACGGATGTGAAATCGGACGCGCGCGACGGCACGGTTTTTCGCCTGCTCCTGCCCGGGAAGGTTCGGCACATCATCGTGCATATCCGTGTGCAGGGCGCGCACAACGTCACCAATGCCCTGGCGGCGGCCGCAGTCGGCTCGGTCCTCGGCTTGCCCGGCGCCGTCATCGCTCAGGGATTGGCGCGCTTCCGGCCGGCCGCCATGCGATCGCAGATCGTCGTGAGCCAGGGCGTCAAGATCATCAACGATTGCTACAACGCGAACCCGGCCTCGATGAAGGCCGCCGTGCAGCTGTTGGCCCAAACAGAAGGCGCCGGCCGAAAAATCGCGGTGCTGGGCGATATGCTGGAGCTGGGACCGGGAGCCGCCACGATGCACGAGGAGGTCGGCGGATTCGCGGCTCGCCAGGGCATCGATCGAATCGTCGCCTGCGGACCGTTGGCGCGGAGCCTTGCCGAAGGCGCCCGACGGGCCGGCATGGACAAAGATCGCATCGTCGAAGTCCCGGACGCGGCCGGGGCCGCCGCCGTGAAAGATCTCATCAAGCCCGGCGACGTGGTGCTGGTGAAGGGGTCGCGCGGGATGAAGCTCGAACAGGTGGTGCAGGCGCTGCAAGCGCCGAAGCGCGCGGCGAAGCAGGCGTCGTAAGGAGTCGCGCAGGCTCGGTCGAGAGGCCGGGCGGTCGGTTGAAGAGACTATGCTGTACAATTGGCTCTATCCCCTCCACACCGAATTCTCCTTCCTCAACGTCTTTCGCTATCAAAGCTTCCGCATCATTTATGCCGCCGTGACGGCGTTTCTCATTGCGTTTGTCCTGGCGCCCTGGGTGATCCGGAAGCTGCAAGAGATCAAGCTGGGCCAACAGATCCGTGACGACGGACCCAAGCGGCATCTGGCAAAGAGCGGCACGCCCACGATGGGCGGCATCCTGATCATCTTCGCGGTCATTCTCTCGACGCTCCTCTGGGCCGACATTTCGAGGCCCTATGTCTGGCTCGTGCTCGCCGCCACACTGGGGTTCGGCGCCATCGGGTTCGCCGACGACTATCTGAAATTCATCAAGGCCCAATCGAAGGGCCTGTCGGCCGCGCAAAAGTTCATCGCCCAGATCGCCGTGGCCCTGGGCATCGCGCTCGTTCTCTACTTCTTGCCCGGCTACAGCACGAAGCTGAGCGTGCCGTTCTTCAAAAACTTCATGCCGGACCTCGGCTGGTTCTACATCGTGTTTGCCGTGCTCGTCATCGTCGGCAGCTCCAACGCCGTCAATCTCACCGACGGGCTGGACGGTCTGGCGATCGGGCCGGTCATGATTGCGGCGCTGGCTTATACGGTGGTCGCCTACGTGTCCGGCCATCGCCTCATGTCCGAGTATTTATTGATTCCGCACATCGACGGCGCCGGCGAGCTCGCCGTCTTCACCGCCGCGATTCTGGGATCGAGCCTCGGATTTCTTTGGTTCAACACCTACCCCGCGTCGGTCTTCATGGGCGACGTCGGCTCCTTGCCGCTCGGCGCCGCGCTGGGCACCGTCGCCGTGATCAGCAAGCACGAGCTGCTGCTGCTGATGGTGGGCGGCGTGTTCGTGATCGAAGCGGTCTCGGTGATCTTCCAAGTCGCGTCGTTCAAGTCGCGCGGGAAGCGGATCTTCCTCATGGCGCCGATCCACCATCACTTCGAAATGAAGGGGTGGGAGGAGCCGAAGGTCGTGGTGCGGCTCTGGATCATCGCCATCCTGTTGGCGCTGCTGAGTCTCAGCACGTTGAAGTTGCGGTGACCGATGGTGGTTGAAGACATGTTGGACGTGGCGGGTCGCAAGGTGACGGTCGTCGGCCTCGCCCGGAGCGGCGTGGCCGCCGCCCGCTTGCTCCATGAAGCCGGTGCGTCGGTCACGGTGGCGGATCGGAAGGAGCGCAGCGAATTGGCCGCCGTCCTGGACCAGGTGGATCAGTCCAAGATCAGCACCATGCTGGGGAGCGGCTACGAAGCGGCGCTGGATGCCGCCGACCTTGTCGTGATCAGCCCGGGCGTCCCCTACCGGATGGCGGCGCTGGACCGTGTCCGCCGGCGGGGTGTGAAAGTGGTGAGCGAATTGGAGTTGGCCTCCCGATTCCTCACGGCGCCGATCCTCGCCCTGACCGGCACCAACGGCAAAAGCACGACCGTGACATTGATCGGCACAATGCTCGAGCAACAGGGCAGGCGAGTCTTCGTCGGCGGCAATCTCGGCACCGCTCTCAGCCAGGCGGCGGAGCGCTGCTTGGCCGCCGGCAAGCAAGGCCGTCCTCGCCCGTACGACTTCTTGGTGGTGGAGGTATCCAGTTTTCAATTGGAGACGGTGGAGCAGTTTCATCCTTGGATCGCGGCGATCCTGAACGTCACGGTCGATCATCAAGACCGGTACGACTCCATCGACGACTATGTCGCGGCGAAGAACCGCATCTTCGAGAACCAGACGCCGGCCGACTACGCGCTGTTCAATCTCGACGATGCGCGGGTGGCGCCGCTGAGGCGTGCGGCGAAGGCGAAGGTCTTGGGATTCACGCGAAGCGGGTCGCTCCCCTCCGATGTCGCAGGGGGCACGTACCTCGACGGCGACCGAGTCATGACCACCGTGACCGGCACGGTCATGGAGGTCTGCCGGCGGAGCGACATCCGGATCATTGGTCATCACAACGTCGAAAATGTGATGGCGGCCGTCACCTATGCGCTGTTGAGCGGTTGCTCGCTCGACGTGGTGCGCCGTGTGTTGCGGGAGTTTCCGGGACTTGAACATGCGTTGGAAATCGTCCGCGAGCGCCGCGGCGTCCGGTACGTCAACGATTCCAAAGGCACCAACGTCGATGCGACGCTGAAGGCGCTGGAAAGCATCGAGCAGCCGATCTGGCTCATCGCCGGCGGACGCGACAAGGGCGGCGATTTTTCCCGGCTGGCGCCCGCAATCAGACAACGCGTCAAACGGTTGATCCTGATCGGCGAGGCGGCGCCGCTGATCGCGCGGGCCGTGCCCGACTATGGAGCCGTCGACCGGGCCGCCACGTTGCGCGACGCGGTGGAGCGGGCGGCGGCCGGCGCGGCGGCCGGTGACGTCGTCCTACTGTCACCCGCCTGCGCGAGTTTCGACATGTTCGCCGATTATCAAGATCGGGGCCGGCAGTTCAAGGCGCTGGTGAACGAACTGCGGTGAACAGTGATGGGTGATGGGTGACGAGTGATCGGAGAACTGCATGGTGCCCCTTCGCTCATCACTGATCACTCATCACGCATCACAGTGTTGCAGGGGATGATGCATGTCGCAGAGAACCGCGGGGACGTTGGCGCTGCCGTGGCCGACTTCCAATCCACGGGCCAAGAAGCGCGTGGCGATGGACCATACGTTGTTGATCGTCACGATGATCCTGGCCCTCGTGGGGCTGGTGATGGTCTTCAGTGCGAGCGCCGTCGTCGCGGGCAACAAGTTTCAGGACTCCGGCTACTTCCTGAAGCGGCAGCTCGCCTGGCTGACGTTCGGCTTCTTGCTGCTGCATCTCGCATCGCACATCGACTATGTCTGGTGGAAGCGATTGTCGATCCCGCTGTTGGGCATGATGGTGGTGCTGCTGGTGATGGTCTTGATCCCGTCGTTGGGCGTGGCGGCCAAAGGCGCGAGACGGTGGCTCCGGCTGGGACCGATTTCGATCCAGCCGGCCGAAATGGTGAAGCTCGTGTCCGTCATCTATCTGGCGGCCTATTTGACCAAAAAGGAAGACCGGATCACCGTCTTTTCCAACGGCCTGCTGCCGGTGTTGATCGTGATCGGCCTGCTGAGCGGACTGGTGTTGCTGGAGCCGGACCTCGGGACGGTCGTCGTGATCGGCCTGGTGACGGTCGGTCTCTTGTTTCTGGGTGGCGCGCGACTCTCGCATCTCGTCGGGTTGGGACTCTGCGCGGTGCCGGCTGTGGTGGTGCTCGTCCTCGGATCCAGCTATCGCCGACAGCGGTTGATGACGTTTCTCGCCCCATGGAAAGACGCGTCGGACGCGGGCTTTCAAATCACGCAATCCTTTTTAGCCTTCGGAAGCGGCGGTCCGTTCGGGGTGGGGTTGGGCGAAGGCAAGCAGAAGCTGTTCTTTTTGCCGGAGGCACATACGGATTTTGTGTTGGCCCTCGTCGGAGAGGAGCTGGGCTTAGTCGGGACGGGAGCGATCATCCTGCTGTTTGCGTTGTTTGTGGCGCGGGGCTTTCAGGTCGCGGCCCGCGCGCGCATGCCCTTCGGGCGGTATTTGGGCATGGGGATCACGCTGCTGATCGGCGTGCAGGCGTTGGTCAATGCGTGCGTGGTGACGGGCTTGGTGCCCACGAAGGGGCTCACGTTGCCCTTCGTCAGCTACGGCGGGTCGTCGCTGGTCGTCAGCCTTCTCGGCGTCGGGATCTTGCTCAATATCTCCCGCGACCGGCAGGCGGGCCGCGAGGAGCCGGACCAGCAGGGCGGCCGCGGGCGATCGAGGCGGCGATGACGGTCGTGATCGCCGCGGGAGGTACCGGCGGGCATCTGTATCCGGCGGTGGCATTGGCGCGGGAATTTCAGCGGCGCGATCCCGCCGTCAAGATCGTGTTCGTCGGCACGCGACGAGGGATCGAATCCAAGGTGCTGGCCCACGAGGGGTTTGAACTGGTGTTGATCAGCGCGAAGCCGGTCATGGGAAAGAGACTCATGGAAGTGCTGGCCGGATTGCTCTCGGTTCCCGCCGGATTGTGGCAATCGTGGCGATTGCTCCGCCGGCGCCGCGCCGACCTCGTCATCGGCGTCGGCGGCTATACCAGTCCGACCATGCTGGCCGCGGCGGCCTTGACCGGCATCCCGCGGGTGATCTTGGAACCGAACGCCTATCCGGGCATGGCGAACAAAGTCGTCGCACCCTTCGCGCAGCGGGTGTTTCTCGCGTTTGAATCGGCGGCTGCGCCGTTCAATCCCTCACAAGTGCGCATCGTCGGCACGCCGATCCGGCGCGAGTTTCTGGCTCAAGCGGCGGGAGAAGGTCCAGCGACGAAGTCATCCGGCGGTCCCCGGCTGCTGATTTTCGGCGGAAGCCAAGGGGCCAAGGCGATCAACAGCGCCGTGATCGAGGGGCTCGCGTCGCTGGCCGGGCGTCTGCCGGGGCTGGCGATCACCCATCAGACCGGCGAAGCCGACCATCAGCGGGTGAGCGACGCGTATCGACGAGCGGGCATCCAAGCCCGGGTCGTGCCCTTTCTCTACGACATGCCGGAGGCCATCGGCGCCGCCGACTTGGTGGTGGCGCGCGCCGGCGCGATGACGATTGCGGAGCTCACCGCCTGCGGGAAGCCGGTGATCCTGATTCCCTTGCCTACGGCGATCTACGACCACCAGATGAAAAATGCCCGCGCCATGGAAGCGGCCGGCGGCGCCGTCGTGTTGCCGCAGGCGGAACTCACCGGGGCGCGGCTCAGCGAAGCCGTCGTCGGCGTGCTCGGCGATCAAGAGCGGCTCGCGGCGATGCGGAAGGGGAGTGGGGGAATGAGGCGGACCGACGCGGCGGAAGTGATTGTCCGTGAATGCTACGACCTCATGGGGGTGACACATGACGGGAACCGGACTGTTGGAGCGACAGGAGCCTAACGGTGTTGGCGAACGCAGCCATGGAGCAGCATGGGCCACAACCGGATCGCAAGGGTTGAGACGCACGGCGATGTTTCGCAAGACGCAACATATCCATCTGGTGGGCATCGGCGGGGCCGGCATGAGCGGAATTGCCGAGGTGCTCCTGACGCTCGGCTACAAAGTGACCGGGTCGGATCTGCAGGCCTCGGAAACGACCCGCCGGTTGGAGGAATTGGGCGGAAGCATTTTCATCGGCCACCAGGAGTCGAACGTCGGCGAGGCGCAGGTCGTGGTGATCTCCTCGGCGGTTGCGGCGAGCAATCCCGAAGTGGTCGCCGCCAAGACGAGGCAGATCCCGGTGATTCCTCGCGCGGAAATGCTGGCCGAGCTGATGCGCTTGAAGTTCGGCGTGGCGATCGCCGGCGCACACGGCAAGACCACGACCACGTCGATGGTCGCCAATGTGCTGGCCCAAGGAGGCCTCGATCCCACCATGGTGATCGGCGGGAAGGTCAACGCGCTCGGGAGCCATGCACGGTTGGGCCGCGGCGATATCCTGGTCGCGGAGGCCGATGAAAGCGACGGGTCCTTCCTGCGCCTTTCCCCGACGGTCGTGGCCGTCACGAACCTCGATCGTGAACATCTCGATCATTACGGTTCCATGGAGCGGATCAACGACTCCTTCGTCGAGTTCATCAACAAGATTCCCTTCTATGGTCTGGCCGTCCTCTGCGCGGACGACGACCGGCTGAGCGCGCTCTTCCCGCGCATCGTCAAGCGCTACCAGACCTACGGATTGCGGGAACGGGACGGCATGGCGCCGGACTTCAAGGCCACCGACGTCGCGCTGAAACAGTGGGGAGCCGAATTCCGGGCGCACTTCCGCGGCAGAAACCTCGGGCCGTTCCGCCTGGCGGTCCCCGGCATCCACAACGTGTCGAATGCCCTGGCCGCGATCGCGATCGGCATCGAGTTGGATGTGCCGGTGGATCTCATCAGGAAGGGCCTCGCGGCTTTCACGGGAGTCGAGCGGCGGTTTCATCTGCGGGGGGAAACCGGCGGCGTCATGGTGGTGGACGATTATGGGCACCATCCGACGGAGGTGAAGGCCACGCTGGCCGCGGCGAAGCAAGGTTGGCCCGATCGGCGGCTGGTCGTCCTCTTCCAGCCACATCGGTACAGCCGGACAAGGGATTGCATCGACGATTTTGCGCGGGCCTTCGATCAGGCCGACGCACTGTTCGTGACGGAGATCTACCCGGCCGGCGAGCAACCCATTCCGGGCGTCTCGGGCTCCAAGCTCGCCCAGACGATCACCGCGGCGGGCCATCCCTCCGTCACCTTCATCGAACGGAAGGAGACGCTGCCCGAACAGGTCCAGCCGCAGTTGAAGCCCGGCGATCTGGTGCTCACCCTGGGAGCGGGCGATATCTGGAAGGCGGGGACAGGGATCCTGGCGAAGCTGTCGCAGACCGCTTAGTCATGGCGAGCCGGAGCGCAAGACGTGCGACGACGCGATCAAGCACGACGAGACGGAAGAATCTCCGCGCGGCGGTGGCCGGCCTGCGGGGCGCCGTCACGTTCAACGCGCCGCTCGGCCGGTACACCTCCTTTCGCATCGGCGGCCCGGCGGACGTGCTGGTTGAGCCGGCGGACATCGAGGATTTGGTCACGCTCGTCCGACAAGCGCGTGCGCGAAAGCTGCCGATCTTCGTGGTGGGCGGCACCAATCTGCTCGTCCGCGACAAAGGAATCAGAGGCATCGTGGTCAGCCTGTCGAAGCTGCGGCGCATCACGGAGGAGCCGGGATCGGTGCTGTACGCCGAAGGAGGCGTCGGCATGCCGACGTTGATCGGCTATGCCATCCGCCGGTCTCTGTCGGGATTGGAATGGGCTGCCGGTATTCCGGGCACCGTGGCGGGCTGCGTGGTGATGAACGCCGGGACTAGATTGGGCGAAATGAAGGATGCGGTGAAAGCGGTCCGCATCGTCACCCCGGAGGGGACCGTGACGGATTGCCCTGCGGAACAGATGGCCTTCAGCTATCGGCGGGCCCGGTTGCCGGCCGGCATCGTGGCCGGAGTCTGGCTCCAGCTCAAGCCCGGCGTGCAGGCGGACATCGAACAAGTGGTGAAGGACTATTTGCACTATCGGCGCGACACGCAGCCCCTGACGCTGCCCAGCGCCGGCTGCGTGTTCAAGAACCCGCCGCATGATTCCGCCGGTCGGGTCGTCGAAGCGGCGGGACTCAAGGGGGCGCGCGTCGGCGACGCGCAGGTGTCGGAGAAGCACGCAAACTTCATCGTGAACCGAGGGAAGGCCACGGCTAAGGACGTTTTGGCGCTCATCAGAAAAGTCCGCGCGCAGGTCGCGCGTAAGACCGGCGTGAAGCTGGAATTGGAGCTGAAACTCGTGGGGCAGGCATAGGGAAGTGACGAGTGATCAGTGACGGGTGACGAGCGAAGGAATCGCTCCTTCCTCCAACTCGTCACTTGTCACTCGTCACTGGAAGCATGATGGCACAGATGGGCCGGTTGACGAACTTAAGAATAGGCGTCCTCATGGGCGGGCGGTCGTCCGAGCGGGAGGTGTCGCTGCGCACCGGGCAGGCGGTGCATCAGTCGCTGCTGCGGCGGGGCTACGACGCCGTCGCCATCGACGTGGGCGATCGTCTCCCTCAGGATTTGATGGATCAGAAAGTGGCCATCGCGTTTCTCTCGCTGCACGGACCAGGCGGTGAAGACGGGACGATCCAAGGGTTCCTGGAGACCATCGGCATGCCCTACACCGGCTCTGGCGTGCAGGCCAGCGCGGTCGGGATGCATAAGGTTGTGACGAAGACCCTGTTGGCGGCACACGACATCCCTGTGCCCGCCGGCACCGTCGTGACGCGAGGGGACGCGCCGTCGCTGGCCCAGGTCCTGAAGCGGGCGAAGCTGAAGCTGCCGGTCGTCGTGAAGCCGGCCTCTCAAGGGTCGACGATCGGCGTCACGATCGTGCGCCGGGCCCTGGAGTGGAAGGAAGCCCTGGCCCTGGCCCATCGCTATGACTCTGACGCGATGGTTGAAGCCTATATCCCGGGCCATGAAGTCACCGTCTCTCTATTGGGCGCCGCCGCGCAGACTCCCAAAGTGCTGCCGGCCGTCGAGATCGTCGCGCCTGACGGCTTCTACGATTTCTCGGCCAAGTACCAGAAGGGCAAGACCCGCTATCTCTGCCCGGCGCCGTTGCCCGCCAAGATCTTGCGAGCGATCGGCTCGTTGGCTCAGCGGACCTATGAGGTGCTGGGCTGCGAAGGGGCGGCACGGGTGGATTTCCGCATCACGCCCAAGGGACGTTCCTTCGTGCTGGAGATCAATACGGTGCCCGGCATGACGGAAACCAGCCTGCTTCCCATGGCTGCCGCGCAGGCCGGGATGGATTACGACAGTCTCGTGGAATGGATTCTCCAGTCGGCGCTGGATCGGGCCGCTCGATGGGACGCCGCGAAAAAGGAAACGGCCTAATGCGTCTGCTCGCGAAGCGAAGCCGCACAAGAAAGACCGGACCGCGCCTGAACCAATGGCGCGGTCCCCGCGCCGGTGAAGCCGCCAGCCGACATGCGGAGGCCAGACGAGCCCAGGCGATCGCCGTCTGGAAGCGCCGCCTCCGATTGGCCGGACTCCTGGCCGGCGCAACCCTGTTCGGCTGGGGAGCGGTCACAGCCGTGAAATATTCGGGACCGACGGCGGCCCGTCTGCTCGAAATCCGGTCGATCACGGTGGAAGGCGCGCATCAAATCCAGAAGCAAGAGGTCATTGACCTCGTCGCGGTGAAACCCGGCACGGGGCTGCATCAGATCGTGACGGGCTCCATCAAGCGCCAAGTCGAGTCCCATCCGTGGGTGAAAGAGGCGGTGGTCACCCGCGTACCGTTTCATGAGCTCCGCATTTCCATCACGGAACGGAAGCCGGCGGCGATCGTCCGAATCGGGTCGGAGAATTTTCTCAGCGACGAGGGAGGCCACGTGCTCGCCCGGTTGGGGCAGGCGGACAACGAGGCTCTGCCGATGGTGACGGGCATCGATCTCAAGGGGTTCATCCAAGGCGACGGCGGCGTCCGCCAGACGATCGTCTCCGGCATCGAGCTCGCCAAACTCGTCGGCCACACGTATGACGGGCGGCTCCAAATCAACGCGGCGAATCCGTCCAATCTGGTGGCGTCGGTGCGAGGCGTGCAGTTCCAGTTCGGGGACGATCTGCTCGGCGAGCAGTGGGAGCGGTTCCAGCGCGTGAAGCCGGCCTTGAAGACGCTCAACTTCGACGGCCGCGGCCGGGGGGCCAACGAAGTGGATTTGCGCTACGACCATCGCATCATCGTTCGGGAAAGGGGGTGATCACGGTGCCGAAACGCGATCAAATCCTGGTCGGGCTCGACATCGGAACGACGAAGATCTGCGCCATCGTCGCCGAAGTGACGGACGCCGGAGCATTGAACGTGATCGGCGTCGGGACGAGCCCTTCGCGCGGCCTGCGCAAAGGCGTGGTGGTCGATATCGAGAGCACCGTGGAATCGATCAAGAAAGCCGTCGAGGAAGCGGAGTTGATGGCGGCGGTGCAGATCAACTCCGTCTACACCGGCATCGCGGGGAGCCACATCTCCGCGGAGAACTGCAAGGGCGTGGTGGCGCTGAAGCGCGCCGAGGTAACGCGGGAGGACATTCATCGCGCGATCGAAAGCGCGCGGACGTTGGCGGTGATTCCCCACGAGCGCCGCATCCTGCACGTGCTGCCGAGAGAATTCATGGTGGACGGCCAGGAAGGCGTCCGGGAGCCGCTCGGGCTCTCGGGCAACCGGTTGGAAGTGAACGTGCACGTGATCACGGGCGCCGTGACGTCGGCCCAGAACATCATCAAGAGCGTGAACCGGGCCGGACTCGACGTGGTCGACATCATCCTCCAGCCGCTGGCCTCGAGCGAAGCGGTGCTGAGCCAGGAAGAACGCGATTTGGGCGTCGCGATGGTGGACCTCGGCGGCGGGACGACGGATCTGGCGATCTTCCTCGACGGGAGCATCCGCCATTCCGCGGTGTTGCCGATCGGCGGGCAGAATTTGACGAAGGACCTCGCGATCGGGCTGCTCACCTCGCAAACCGAGGCGGAAAAAATCAAGACACTCCACGGGATCGCGCGGACAGAGTTGGTCACGGGCCACCAGACCGTCGAAGTGCCCTCGGTCGGGGACCGCCCCGCCCGCACCTTCTCGCGGCGCGACATCGCGGAAATCCTTGAGCCGCGCGTCGAAGAAATGTTCGAGCTGGTCCGGCGGGAAATCGCCCGCGCGGGCTACGAAGGCATGCTGGGTGCGGGGGTCGTCATCACGGGCGGCACGTCGTTGCTGGACGGCATGCCCGATGCGGCTGAAAAAGTGCTCAACCTGCCGGCGAGGCGGGGTGCGCCATCGGGCGTGGGCGGGCTGCGGGATATCGTCGGGCACCCGAGTCATGCCACCGGCGTGGGGCTCTTGCTCCATGCCCGCCGGCATGCCGACGACATGGAGACGGCGGGTCTTCGCAACGGCGGAGCCTGGGCCAAGATGTTCGGATGGACGAAGCGCGTGTTGGAGGTCTTTTAACCATAACCGTCGCAGGCGGCCGGGGCCGCCGGGCGATGACAGGTGAGGAGGTGCCGAATGTTTTCATTCCAGGAGGATGTGCTGTTGCCGGTTCGGATCAAAGTCATCGGCGTCGGCGGCGCCGGGTGCAACGCCGTCAACACGATGATCGGATCGGGCCTCGCGCGCGTGGATTTCATCGCCGCCAATACGGATCTACAGGCGCTGGATCGCTCGCTGGCGCCGTACAAAATTCAGTTAGGTCCGGAGCGGACGCGCGGGTTGGGCGCGGGCGCCAAGCCGGAAATCGGCAAAGACGCGGCGCTGGAAAGCAAGGACCACATTCGTGAATGCCTCGAAGGCGCGGACATGGTCTTCGTCACGGCCGGCATGGGCGGCGGAACCGGCACCGGCGCGGCGCCGATCGTCGCCAGCATCGCCCGCGAATTGGGCATCCTCACGGTGGGCGTCGTGACCAAGCCGTTCCAGTACGAAGGCCAGCGACGCCACAAACACGCCGAGGAAGGCATCCGGGATCTGCGCCGGCACGTCGATACGCTGCTCGTGATCCCCAATCAGCGGCTGCTGGGCATCGTGGACAAGGCCACGCCGCTGCTCGAAGCCTTCAAGGTGGCGGACGATGTCTTGCGCCAGGCGATTCAAGGCATCGCCGATGTCATCACCACGACGGGCCATGTGAACGTCGACTTCGCCGACGTGCGGACCATCATGTCGCACACGGGCCGGGCGGTGATGGGGATGGGCATCTCCCGCGGGACGAACCGCGCGATCGAGGCGGCGCAGAAAGCGATCTGCAGCCCGCTCCTCGAAGAGGGCAGCGTGGAAGGCGCCCGCGGCGTGCTGCTGAACATCACCGGCGGTCCCAACATGTCGTTGCACGAGATCGAAGAAGCCGCCTCCATCATCCAGCAGACGGCGGATCCGGAAGCCAACATCATCGTCGGACAGGTGATCAATCCGGATATGGGCGACGACCTCGTCGTGACGGTGATCGCGACCGGCTTCGACCACGAGGAAGAACCGGCGCCGATGGCGCTCGGAACCGACCGCTCGACCGCCCGAGCGCCGAAGCCGGCGCAACCCGTCCTGGCTACTGCCGGGGTGGCGGTGGCGGCGGCGGATCGGCCGTTGAAAGATCTGGATCGCCCGACGTTCCTGCGCCGCATGAGTGACGCCCGGGAATCCATCGATCGTGCGACACTGTCCGCGGAAGACGAATGGGACGTTCCCACGTTTCTTCGGAAACAGGCAGACTGACGGGTAGGAGACCGATGGAGCGGGGAGCGGTCATCACCGTGCCGGCCTTCGCGTCGGCTCGGAGCGGAGTGCGGCACTTCTTCGGCACCAGACATCATGCCGCAAGTCTGTCGGTGGAGGTCGGCACGCCCCTGCAGTCCCGGCAAGGCTCTTTGAGGTCGACGTGGCTCTTGTCCGTCAAGCAGGTGCACGGTACCGACGCCTTGGTCGTGGATCGGTCGTTGTCGGGAGATGATCGCTTTCACGGTGGATGGGACGCCCTGGTGACGGACCAGTCGGGCGTGATGGTGGCCGTCCGGACAGCCGACTGTGTGCCGGTGCTGGTGCACGATCCCAAACGGCGCGTCGTGGCGGCCATCCATGCCGGGTGGCGCGGCGCGGTGGCCGGCATCGTGCCGAAGACCATCGGATTGATGCAGTCCCGCTTTGGGTCCGATCCGGGTCAGTTGCGCGTGAGCATCGGTCCCTCCGCCGGAGTCTGTTGTTATGAAGTGGATGAGCCGGTGTTGGATCGGCTCCGCGAGGCGCTTCACGGATGGGAACAGGTGGTGCAGGACCGGCGCGGCGGCCGGGCCCATTTGAACTTGAAGCAGGTGATCCGGAAGCAGGCGCGGGAATCGGGCGCGCGGGAGGAGCACGTCACCGCCGTCAATCTCTGCACCATTTGTCACGACGATCTCTTTTTTTCGTACCGCCGCGAAGGGAAGGTGGTGGGCACGATGGTGAGCGCGATCGGGCTGACTCCTGCGAGGGGATGACGGATGGCCACTGCCAATTGCCGATGCCTTCCGTTACAATAGCCGCAGCCCGCCGGCGAGATTCCGATGGGCATGATAGAGCCGCCCCTGAGCGACAGGATTGCCGAGCGCGTGCGCGAGGTCCTCGCGAGGATGGGGGGGGCGGCCAGAAAGTCCGGCCGGTCTCCGGACAGCATCAAGCTGGTGGCGGCGACGAAGAGCGTCCCCGTCGATCGAATCGAAATGGGCCTCGACGCCGGGCTTACGATCTTGGGAGAGAACCGGGTTCAAGAAGCGCTCTCCAAAATCTGGGCCCTCCAGCATCGGAACATCAGCTGGCATTTCATCGGGCAGCTCCAGCGCCGCAAGGTCCGGTCGATCATCGGCCGGTTCGACCTGATTCATTCGGTGGACGGCGTGGAATTGGCCCGAGAGATCGATCGGCGGGCCGGTGAGGCGGGGAGACAGCAGGAGGTCCTGTTGGAGGTGAATATCGGCAACGAACCGACCAAGGCCGGATTTCGCGCCGACGATCTGATTCCGGCGTTGCCCGCGTTGGCCGCCTTGTCGCACCTGCGCATCAAAGGATTGATGGCGGTGCCGCCGCCCACGGCCGAGGCCGAGCAAGCCCGTCCCTATTTCGCGCAGCTTCGTACGTTGGCGGAACGCATCGCCGTCCTGAAGTATCCGTCGATTGCGATGCAGGACTTGTCCATGGGCATGTCGCATGACTATGAGGTCGCGATCGAAGAAGGCGCGACCTTCGTCCGGATCGGCACGGCGATTTTCGGAGCCCGCCATGTCTAACCAGGCGCTGACGCGCAAGATCGCCTTCATCGGTGGCGGGCAAATGGCCGAAGCGTTGATCGGCGGGCTGCTGGCCGCACAGCTCTGCCGGCCCGATCAGCTCTGGGCGACCGATCCGGTCCCAGCCCGTCTTGAACATCTGAAGCAACGCTACGGCATTCAGGTCGGTGGACAGAACCGCGAGGCGACCCTGTGGGCGGAGGTGGTGGTGCTCGCCGTCAAGCCGCAGACTTTGGACAGTGTCTTGAAAGAGATCGGTCCGGGTCTGAAAGACCGGTTGGCCGTTTCGGTCATTGCGGGCGCGCCGATCGCGCGGATCGCGGCCGGTTGCGGTGGGGCGACGCGGATCATCCGCACCATGCCGAATCAGCCCTCTGCAGTGCGCGAGGGGATGACGGCGGTGGCGGCGGGCGCCGGAGTCGCCGAAGACGATGTGGCGTGCGTTCGCCGCATGTTCGAGTCGATCGGCAAAGTCGTCCCGGTGGAGGAGCGTCTGATGGATGCGGTGACGGGTTTGAGCGGGAGCGGCCCCGCCTATGTCTTTCTCGCTATCGAAGCGCTGAGCGACGGCGGCGTGAAGATGGGGTTGTCACGGGAGACCGCCACGCTCCTGGCTGCGCAGACGGTGCTCGGCGCGGCGCGCATGGTCTTGGAGACCGGCCAGCACCCGGCGCGGCTGAAAGATCAGGTGACATCTCCGGGCGGCACGACGATCGCCGGCTTGCATCAACTGGAACAGGGCGGGTTGCGGGCGGCCTTGATCAACGCCGTCGAAGCGGCCGCGAAACGATCGCAGGAGCTGGGGCGCTGATGTTTGTCGCCGGGAACGTGTTGCTGGGCGTCGCGACGGTGCTGGATTATGCGCTGTGGTTTTATATGTGGATCATTATCGCGCGGGCGCTGATTTCGTGGGTCAACCCGGATCCCTGGAATCCGATCGTGCAGTTCCTGGATCGGGCGACGGAGCCGGTGTTGGCGCCGATTCGTCGGTGGTTAGGGTGGCGGATGGGCATCGATCTCTCGCCGCTCGTCGCCATCGTGGCAATTACGTTTCTTCAAATCGCGGTGGTCCAGTCGCTCAAAGACCTCGCGCTGCGGATGCACTGAGCTGAACCAATGGGGGACGTCATGAAAATCACGCCGCTCGACATTCAGCAGATGGTCTTCCGGGTCAAGCTTCGCGGGTACGATCGGGAAGAGGTGAATCGCTTTCTCGAAGAGGTGGCGCAAACGGTCGAATCCCTCAACCGCGACAACGGGGCGCTCCGCGAGCGGATCGCGTTTCTGGAGCAGCAGGTCTCCGAATTGAAGCGCACGGAATCGACCCTGTCGAACACGCTCGTGTCGGCGCAGTCCCTGGCCGATGACGTCAAGCGCAGCGCCCAGCGGGATGCCGAGCTGATCATCAAAGAGGCGGAATTGAAGGCCAGCGAATTGATCCGGCAAGCCCGGGTCGAGCTGGGCGACACGCAGCGCGACCTCTCGCATCTCCAAAAGCAGCGGCTGTTGATGGTGGAGCGCATGCGGGCCACGCTGCATACCTTCGAGCGCATGCTCGATGTGGAAGCGACCGAGGCCTATCAGGACAGCGGCGCGGTCTCCGAGGATAAATTGGCAGGGGAATCGAGCCCGGCTCGCTGAGCCCGTGCGTTGACCGTATCGCCTCCATCTCCCTCATGCCCCATTCTCATGCCATTCAAACGGCGCTCGATCGAGCCGTGTCCGACTGCGTGTTCCCCGGAGCTGTTCTCGGAGTGCGTCTTCGTAGCGCGCCTGCATCCTATTATTGCGCCGGGCGCCTGTCCACTCAACCGAGCGGGCCTCCCGTCACTTCCTCGACTCTCTACGATCTGGCATCGCTGACGAAACCGCTGGCGACCGTCACCGCTCTCGCTCTGCTGGTCCAGGAAGGCCGCTGCTGCGTGGACGACCGCGTAGACCTCCACCTCCCGGAATGCGTCGGCAGTCCCATCGGCAGCGCCACCCTCCGTCATCTGTTGACGCATTCATCCGGGTTGCCCGGCTGGCGCGCCTACTATGATCGGCTCAGTCCGGACGGAGCGATCCCTTCATCAATGGAGGAACGGAACCGTGCAAAGCAAGCCATGCTCGAATTGATTCGGGCCGAGGCGCCGGTGTATGAACGCGACGCGCGCAGTCTTTACAGCGATCTTGGATTCATCCTGCTCGGCCTGATCATCGAGCGGTGCTATCGACAGGATCTGGACCATGTATTTTACGATTACGTCACAGTGCCATTGGGCGGGCTGCGGATTGAATACGTTCTGGCAGAGCGGTTGAACGAATTCTTGGCGTGCGCGAACAACTATGACGGCGGTGTGGCGCCGACCGAAGTCGATCAGTGGCGGGGGCGTCTGTTATGCGGAGAAGTGCATGATCAGAATGCTGCGGCCTTGGGCGGCGAGGCGGGTCATGCCGGATTGTTCGGGACCGCCGATGCGGTGCTGGCCCTGACGGGCGAGTGGCTCCGAGCCTATCACGGACGGGCGTCCCTGCTGCATCACGAAGTGGCCCGCGAGTTCACCCGGCGGCAGGAGCAAGTTCCCCAATCAACCTGGGCGCTCGGATGGGACACGCCGTCGGTCCCGTCGTCGTCCGGTCGATGGTTTTCCCCCCGTTCATTCGGCCATCTAGGGTATACAGGCACGTCGGTGTGGATCGACCCGGACCGGGAACTGGAAGTGGTCTTGCTTTCGAACCGCGTGCATCCGACGAGCAAGAACGACGCAATCCGGGCGTTTCGTCCGGCGATTCACGATCTCGTTTACGAGGAATTTCTAGGGCGGGCTCAACCTTTGTCCGGGTAATCCACCCAGGTTTCTTTTTCGGCGAGGTAGCGGTTCCCTTTGAAGTTGGCCCGCGAGCGCATGCGGGTGAACCCGAGGCTCTGCAGTTTCTCCACCACTTCCTTCACGGCTGCCGCGATGGTCGAGTGGGACCCGCCCTCGACGGTCAGCGCTTCGTACATCACCTTGGCGGCATACCCGGCTGCCGTGCGGTTGACAAGCACGGCCCGACTGAAATACCGATCGCTCGGGTCCATACCCTCCAGCTGGTGTTTTTCGACCAAGCCCTGCTTTTTCAGCATCAATGGTAGCGTGCTCATCGACTCCTCCGATGGTCGGCGAAACCGATTATAGGAGCGTTCCCCGCCCGACTGCAACTGCGTTGACAAGGCGTGACTCGCTGACTATGATGCGTCCCCTTACCACGTCGGAGGCCCGGTGCTGTCGCCGCTTCCATGAACATCCCCAATAGTCTGACGATCCTCCGCATCCTGCTCATCCCCGTTTACATCGGATTCATGACATATGGGAAATACGGGCTCGCCTTGCTGGCGCTGCTCCTGGCCGGCGCGACCGACGCGATTGACGGGGCCCTCGCGCGCCGCATGAACCAGCGCACACAGCTGGGAGCGATCCTCGATCCGCTCGCCGACAAGCTGCTGCTGACATCGGGCTTTATTTCGCTGGCGGTACTCCATCTGGTGCCCTCGTGGCTGGTGATTCTGGTGGTCAGCCGCGACATCATTCTATTGTTGGGGACCGCCGTCGCCCATGTGACGAATGTGCCCATCGACATTACCCCGACCTTGTTGGGAAAGGGCACGACGTTGCTGCAATTGACCTACATCCTGCTGGTCGTTCTCATGAAATGGAAAGGCATGGCGCTCTCCCTGCTGACTCCACTGCTGATCACGATGGTGGTGTTCACCCTGGCCTCAGGACTGCATTATTTATATCGCGGGTATCGCCATACCAATGCGGCGCCCCCGCTCGCATAGCGCCGGTCTACCGCTTCCGCACGTCAGCAAATCTGTAAATGTTTTGACAGGTTTTCGGCCCACCAGTAGACTCGCTTCGTAGTCGAACCCTTTTTAGTCCACCGGCTCACCGAGCCACAACAGGACAAATCGTATGGCCACGTTTGCGTACGTCGGACGGAGCAAGTCAGGATCGGTCAAAAAAGGCGAGTTGAGCGCCAAGACCCGCGATGAGGCCGTCGAACAGCTCCGCAAGCAGAACGTGGTCGTCACGAGTCTGGAGGAAAAGCAGGCCGGCGGCGGATTCAAGCTCAGTTTCGGATCCGGGCTCAGCGACAAGGATCTGGTCGTGTTCACGCGCCAGTTCGGGACGATGATCAATGCCGGGCTGCCGCTCATTCAGTGTCTCGAAATCCTCTCGACGCAGTCCGAGAACGCCGCTCTTAGAAAGGCCGTGGGTGAAGTGAAGGTCCAAGTGGAGGGGGGCGCGACATTTTCAGATTCGCTGAAACGACATCCCAAGATCTTCGACGATCTCTACGTGAACATGGTGCATGCCGGAGAAGTGGGTGGATTGCTCGACACGATTCTAAGCCGTCTGTCGAAACACATCGAGAAGGCCATGAAGCTGAAGGGGCAGATTAAAAGCGCCATGGTCTATCCGGCCGCCATTTGCGGCATCGCCGTGATCGTGATCACTGTTCTGATGATTTGGGTCATCCCGGTGTTCGAAAAAATGTTCAAGGAGATGTCCGGCGGAAAAATGGCTCTGCCGGGACCGACGCAGCTCGTGATCGACATGAGCAACTTCGTTCAAGGAAACTGGTATCTCATTCTGGGGGCCATCGTCGGCCTGGTCATCGGCATCAAAAAATACTACGGCACGCCTCAAGGGCGGCTGGCCATCGATAAGTTCCTGCTCAAAGTGCCCGTGTTCGGCGATCTCATTCGAAAGGCGTCCGTCGCCAAGTTCACGAGAACCCTCGGCACGCTCATATCCAGCGGCGTCCCTCTGCTCGAAGCCTTGACGATCTGCGCCAAAACGTCCGGGAATAAAGTCGTCGAGGGCGCGTTGCTTGACGCCCGCGTCAGCATCAGCGGCGGGAAAACGATTTCCGAGCCGTTGGCCAAGAGCGGAACGTTCCCCAAAATGGTGACGCACATGATCGCGGTCGGCGAATCGACCGGCGCCCTCGACAATATGCTCGGTAAAATCGCCGATTTCTACGAAGAGGAAGTCGATCAGGCCGTCGCCTCCCTCACGGCGCTGCTCGAACCGATGATGATGGTGTTCCTGGGCGTGACCATCGGCTTCATCGTGATCGCGATGTATCTGCCGATCTTCACCATGGCGTCGGCCATCGGCTGATTGCCGCGCCCTCATTCGGCGCGGTGGGTCACATTCGGACTCAGTCTCTCCTCGTGCACTGCTTGATGAATCCGGCAGGCTTCTATGGGCACCATTAAGACCCGCATCCAATGGCTGATGGGCCTGCGGGTCCTGGTCGTTACCCTGCTCCTGGGATTATCCATCACGTTCCAGGTGACGAAGGGTGAGCCGACGGAGACCTTTTATGCGCTCATCGCTTTTACGTACGCCGTCACCATTCCGTATGCGTTGGTTCTGCGAAGGCTGACTTCGATCGAAGCGCTGACGAGATTTGCCTGGGTCCAAGTTGGAATCGATTTTCTCCTGGAAACCGTCCTCATCGCACGAACCGGGGGCATCGAAAGTCCGTTTGCCGTTCTCTACGTCATCTCGGTCACGGTGGCGAGTCTGGTGCCGCGCCGGCGGGTTGGGGTGCTGACCGCGAGTCTCTGCATCATCCTCTTCGGCGTTCTGACCAACGTACAACTGTACGGTCTTCTCGAGCCGTGGGGATGGCTTCCGAGAACCCGCTTGAGCGCGCCGGAGACTCTACAGACGTTCGGCGTGTATAGCCTGGCGTTTCTGGTGGTCGGCTTTCTCAGCGGCGCGTTGGCCGATCAACTGCGCCAAGCGGATCAGTCTCTGCGTGAAAAGGAACAAGGGCTGAGCCGCCTCCAGGCTTTTCACGAAAACATCGTCCACAGCATCAGCAGCGGCGTCTTCACCACCGACGACGTGGGGCGCATCACCTCGTTCAATCCCGCGGCGCAGGAAGCGACCGGGTACAGTCTGGAGCAAGTTCGAGGGCGGCCATGGCGGGAGGTCTTCAACTGGCATCCCGATCGATCGGCCGATGAACGCTTGCTGGACCAGACCGCCAATATGCGATTCGAGGTGGAATGTAAGCGCGCCGACGGCAATCGGCTCGTCCTGGGAATGACGCTCTCCCCCTTGCATGAACAGGGGAAGGAGACCGGGCTGGTAGGCGTCTTCAAAGACCTCACGCAGATTCGCGACCTCGAAGAGGAAATGCGGCGCAAAGAATGGCTGGCGAGCCTCGGCGAGATGTCGGCGGGCATGGCGCATGAGATTCGCAATCCACTCGGAGCGCTCGCCGGCGCCATGCAGATGTTGCGCAAGGATTTCCACGCGGACGACACGAGCGCGCGGCTCATGGACATCGCCGTGCGTGAAGCCACCAGGCTGGATGCGATCATCACCGAATTTCTCCAGTACGCCAGGCCGCCCGCGCTGGACCTGGCCGAGTACGATTTGAACAAAGTCCTTGCCGAGACTCTCGATCTGGTACAACATGAAGCACGAACGCGACAACACATCACGATCGTCACGTCTTTGGCGCAGGGCCCGCTGCCGGGGCACATCGATCAGGACCAGATGAAGCAAGTGTTCTGGAATCTGGCGACGAACGCGTTCGACGCCATGCCTCAGGGCGGGCAACTCGCCATTGCCACCGGGTGCCGCAGGATCGACGCGGGCGGTCGGAAAGCGGACGTGATCGAGATTGCGTTTCAGGACAGCGGCGAAGGGATTCCCAAAAAGAATTTGGAAAAAATTTTTCTCCCGTTTTTCACCACCAAAAAGCAAGGGTCCGGCTTGGGGCTCGCGGCGGTCCATCGTATCGTCGATCTTCACGGCGGATGGATCAAGGTGGACAGCCAGCCAGGGCAAGGCTCGCGGTTTGTCGTGTGCCTGCCCCGCACGGCCGATTCGAACGTGCGGCTCTGGCACGAAGGTAGGGAACCGTGGAAAAGATCCTAGTCGTCGACGATGAACAAAGCCTGCGCGAGGTCTTGAGCATCATGCTGAAGCGCGCCGGCTACGCGGTCACGTGCGCGTCGGACGGCGAAGAAGCCGTCGAGCAGCTCACGAAAGAAATCTTCGATCTCGTGATCACGGATTTGCGGATGCCCAAGGTCGATGGGATGGAAGTGCTGAAAGCCGTCAAATCCACATCCCCGGAGACGGTCGTGCTGGTGATTACAGCGTTCGCCACGGCCGATTCCGCGGTCGAGGCGATGAAACAGGGAGCCTACGACTATCTCACGAAGCCCTTCCAAGTCGACGAAGTGCAGCTCATCATTCGCAATGCGCTGGAGAAGCGGCGGCTCTCCACGGAAAACATGCTGCTCAAGCGGGAGATGGCGAGCCAGTCGTCGTTCGCTCAGCTGGTCGGGCAGAGCGACGCGATGCAGAAGGTGTTTGATCTGGTGCGCAAGGTCGCCGACTCGAAAAGCAACGTGTTGATCTGCGGCGAGAGCGGAACGGGCAAGGAATTGGTCGCGCGGGCGATTCACTATAACAGCGCACGGAGCACCGCGCCCTTCGTCGCGGTGAATTGCAGCGCCGTGCCGGAAACGTTGCTGGAGAGCGAGCTGTTCGGTCACATGAAGGGCTCCTTCACCGGGGCGATTTCGAACAAGGCCGGCCTGTTCGAGGTGGCGAACGGCGGTACGATCTTCCTGGACGAGATCGGCGACACGACGCCGACCATTCAAGTGAAGCTCTTGCGCGTCATTCAGGAGCGTGAGTTTCGCCGCGTGGGCGGCAATCAGGATATTAAAGTGGATGTGCGGGTGGTGGCTGCGACCAATAAAGATCTGGAAAAGGCCGTGGCTGACGGCTCGTTTCGCGAAGACCTGTACTATCGGCTCGACGTGATTCCCATCAAACTGCCGCCGCTCCGTTTACGGAGCGGCGACATCCCGCTATTGGTCAGCCATTTCCTGGACCGGTTCTCCAAAGAGAGCGGGAAGCCGACGCCCGTGTTGACGCCCGAGGCGATGCAGGTCCTCTTGGCGCATGAATGGCGCGGGAACGTCCGGGAGTTGGAAAATCTCATCGAGCGGGTGGTCGCCTTTTCGAGCGGCGAGTCGGTGACCGACATGGAAATCCGCGGCTGGCTCCACCGGCCTGTGGCACCTCAGCCGCAACAGGGTGTGCCCACCGATCTCCCGGACGAGGGTGTGGATCTCGAGGCGCTGATCAACGGCATTGAAAAAGATCTGTTGATGAAGGCGCTGGAGCGCACGAAGTGGGTCAAAAAGAAAGCCGCCAGGCTGCTGCGGCTCAATACGCGATCTTTCCGCTATCGGCTGGAGAAGTATGCTATAAAAGGAGGCCGTGACTAGCCCCGCGACTCCGACGACCGCCGTCTCCGTTCTCGCCCCCGCAAAAGTCAACCTCATCCTCAGAATCCTGGATCGACGTCCCGACGGATTTCACAACCTCTGGTCCCTGATGCAGACGGTGCGGCTCGAGGATACGGTGTCCGTCCGCCTCAGCGACGAGCATGAGGAGATCCGCCTGCACTGTGATGCGCCAGGCCTGGCCGTCGATCACACCAATTTGGTGTATCGGGCGGCGGCGGCCGCGCTCCGCCGCAGCGGGCGGAGTGTGGGGCTGACCATCGCCCTCGGCAAGCGCATCCCCATGGGCGCAGGGTTGGGCGGTGGGAGCAGTGATGCAGCCGCCACGATCCTGGCCTTGAATCAGTTGCTCAACTTGGGATGGACGGTCAAGGACATGATGGAGGTCGGGCAGGCGTTGGGCAGCGACGTGCCGTTTTTCTTCACGGCGCCGTCGGCGTTCGTCTCCGGCAGGGGAGAACAGGTGGCACCGGTACGTCTCGTCGGGAGCAAGTGGGTGGTCCTCGTGAATCCGGGATTTCCCGTCGAAACCAAATGGGCCTATCACAGGCTCTCCTCGACGCGGGCGGCGGTCCGACCCCTGTCTCCCGCGCAGGCCGCATTGGCGGGCGCCGCAGAAGTTTCCTGGAACACGGTTCTTCCGCTGATGGAAAACGACTTTGAGACCCCGGTGTTCGACGCCCATCCGATCTTGCGGCAAATCCGGACGCGGCTTCTGGCAGAAGGGGCGGAAGCGGCGCTGCTGTCGGGAAGCGGCGCGACGGTGTTCGGTCTCTTTGCCGACGAGGCAACGGCGGTGCGAGCCGCGGCGTCATTCCAATACGATACCGCGCTCACGGTCTTTGTCGTCCCGGTCGGATCCGGCCCGCTGGCGTGCCGTGTGTGATCTCTCGTCGGTTGACAAGCCGCTCGAATTTCCGATACAGTTTCAACCCTTGGTGGCTCTCAGCAGCTGGTAGGAACAGAGTAGGTGAGGCTCGCGAGAGTCTGCCGATGCCCGCCGTAGCACGAACCACTCGAGAATTCGGGTCTTCTCTTAGAGGTTGACGAGAGAACGGTTCGGGACGCTCCGATGAACAGAGAGCTGAAAATTTTTTCCGGCAACGCCAATCTTGCGCTTGCCCATGAGATTTCTGCCTATCTCGGGCAGAAGCTGGGCGAGGCGACCGTCGCGTCGTTCAGCGACGGCGAAATCCGCGTCAAAATCGAAGAAAATGTGCGGGGCGCGGACGTGTTCGTCGTGCAATCCTGCTGTCAACCCGTCAACGATTCCCTCATGGAGTTGTTGATCATCATCGATGCGTTGAAGCGCTCGTCGGCGAATCGCATCACCGCCGTGATCCCGTATTTCGGCTATGCCCGCCAGGATCGTAAAGATCAGCCCCGTGTGCCGATCACGGCCAAACTGGTGGCCGACTTGATCACGACGGCGGGGGCCGATCGTGTCCTGACCATGGATTTGCATGCCGGGCAGATTCAAGGCTTTTTCAATGTGCCGGTGGATCACTTGTACGCGCTGCCGGTGCTGCTGGATTACATCACGAAGAAGAAGATCGCGGATCTGGTGGTCGTCTCCCCCGACGCCGGCGGTGTGGAGCGGGCCCGGGCCTTTGCGAAGCGGCTCCAAGCCAACCTGGCGATCATCGACAAACGGCGCGAGGGGCCGAACCAAGCGCAAATCATGAACATCATCGGCGACGTGCAGGGGAAGAATGCCTTGCTGCTCGACGACATGATCGATACGGCGGGTACGATCGTCCAGGGCGCCCAGGCGTGCGCCGACCAAGGAGCCAGGGAGGTCTGGACGGCCTGCACCCACGCGGTGCTCTCCGGTCCGGCGCTCGACCGGCTGCAGCGGTCCTGCATCTCGCAGGTCGTCGTGACGAATACGATCCCGTTGCGCGGGAAAGAACAAGTTTGTCCGAAGTTACACGCCCTGTCGGTGGCGCCGTTGTTGGGCGAGGCCATCAGACGCATCCATGAAGACGAATCGGTCAGCTCATTATTCGCCTGAGGCGGCGCAGAGCCGTGTGCCGGCGAGCAGCAGGGAAGACGGAGGAGCATCATGAAATTCGAATTGACAGTCACGGTGAGAGAGCAGGCCGGCAAGGGAGCCGCCCGATCGATGCGGCGAAGCGGAAAAGTGCCCGCGGTCCTCTACGGCCAGGGGGAATGTTTGCTCTTGACCGTCGAACCCGAGGAACTGATCAAGATCCTCAAGTCGCAGGCCGGCAGCACAGCCCTGATCTCGCTGACCGTGGCGGGCGCCAAGTCGGCGCCCAACCGCACCGCGCTGCTGCGGGATTATCAAGTGGATCCGGTCACCGGCGCCGTGCTGCATGCGGACCTCTTTGAGATCTCCATGAGCAAGCCCATTCGGGTCAAAGTGCCGATCCACGTCGTCGGCGGCGTGCCGGCCGGTGTGAAGGAAGGCGGCGTGCTGCACCACAATTTGCGCGAGCTTCATATCGAATGTTTGCCGGCTGCCTTGCCGGACCATATCGAAGTCGACGCCTCCGCATTGAAGATCGGCGACGGCATCCATCTCAAAGAGATCACCAAGCGCGAGGGCATCCGGTATCTGGACGACCCGGACCAGATGGTCGTCAGCGTGGCGGCGCCCATGTCCGACGCCAAGCTGGAAGCCCTGTTGACCAGCGCGGCGGCAACGGCCGCCGAACCGGAAGTGGCGGCCAAGGGCAAGGAAGCGGCCGCGGCTGAGGGCGGCGAACCGGCGAAGGCGGGCGCAGCGGCGCCGGCGGCCGGTGAGGCCAAGGCCGGCGAGAAGAAGGAAGCCGGCAAGGAAGCGCCCAAGGCCGAGAAGAAAGAAGCCGACAAGAAGAAGTAGCGGTGCGCCTCATCGTCGGTCTGGGCAATCCCGGCAAGGCGTACGCCTGCACGCGCCACAACGTCGGCATGTGGGTGATCGAGCGAGCCGCGGCTCGCTGGTCGATCCGCCTTGCGCCGCGAGGCGCGGCGCAGCGGGGATCGGGGCGGCTGGGATCCGAGTTCATCGAGTTGGCCGGCCTGCTGGACTGGATGAACGTCAGCGGTCCTCCTCTCAAAGGTCTTCTGCGGGAATTGGCGCTCACCCCCGAGCATCTCATCCTCATTCACGACGATCTCGATCTGGAGCCGGGGCGGCTCAAGATCAAGCAGGCCGGCGGACACGGCGGACACAACGGCATCAAGTCCGTCATCGAGACGCTCGGGACGCCTCAGTTCGTCAGGATCAAAATCGGGATCGGCCGGCCTGCGCCGGGGCAGGACCCCGCCGATTACGTGCTGGAGCCGGTGTCTGCAGACGAGATGGCGGTGTTTGAACCTTGTCTGGAACGGGCCGTCGACGCGCTGGAATGTCTGATCCATCGCGGCACGGCCGTCGCGATGAATCAATTCAACGTGCGGGAACGGGAGGAAAGTGATCAGTGATGGGTGATGAGTGATCGGTGTAAAGCTGGGAAACGTTTTCGCTCACCACTCGTCACCCATCACTCACCACGGCTAAACCATGGCACTCTGTTGCGGCATGATCGGCTTGCCGAACGTCGGCAAGACGACGGTCTTCAACGCCCTGACGGGTGGCGGAGCCCTTGCAGCCAATTATCCCTTTGCCACCGTGGATCCGAACACGGGCATCGCCGTGGTGCCCGATCCTCGCCTGCTGACGCTCACCGACATCTTCAAATCGAAGAAAACCACCTACAGCACGCTGGAAGTCCGCGACATCGCCGGTCTCGTGGAAGGAGCGAGCAAAGGCGAGGGCCTGGGCAACCAATTCCTGGGGCACATCCGTGAAGTGGACGCGCTGCTCCACGTGGTCCGCTGCTTTCAAGGGACCGACGTCGTTCATGTCAGCGGCGGCGTCGACCCCCTCCGCGACATCGGCGTGATCGAAACCGAGCTCATGCTCGCGGATCTCGAGGCGCTGGATCGTCGCAAACAGAAGGCCGAGAAAAAAGTCCGGGCCGGCGATAAAAAAGCGGCCTTCGAAGTCGAGTTCCTGACGCGCCTGATCGGCCTCCTCGACAAAGGCGAATGGCTCGGCAATCTGTCCTATACCGCCGACGAGCGGGCGCTGCTGAACGAGTGCCAGCTGCTGTCGGCCAAGCCGGTGCTGTTCGTCGCCAACGTGTCGGAAGGCAAGAACGCGGACGAAGCGATGGTGAAAACCGTGCGCGACTTCGCCGAGAAGCGCGGCGCGCGCGTGGTGACGATCTGCGGCCAGCTCGAAGCGGAGTTGTCCTCGTTGCCGGAAAGCGAGCGGGCAGACTTCCTCACGGAGATGGGACTGACCGAATCGGGTCTTGTGCGCTTGACCAGGGAAGCCTACGCCCTGCTCAACCTCATTACCTTCTTCACCGCCGGCGAGACCGAATCCCGGGCTTGGCCCATTCCCCGTGGCACGAAGGCGCCGCAAGCCGCCGGCAGGATCCACTCCGACATGGAGCGCGGCTTCATCCGCGCCGAGGTCTATCACTACGACGATCTCCTGGCCTGCGGATCGGAGGCCAAGGTGAAGGAAAAAGGCCTCTTCAGACTGGAAGGCAAAGACTACGTCATCAAAGAGGCGGACATCGTCTACTTCCGGTTCAACGTCTAAGCGGCGAGTTGATCGATGATGTGTTTGGAAGGTTCCGTCTCGGCTTTCAGGGTCTTGCGCATCTGTTCGAGCGCCGCCGTATTCATGGCCGGATCGAGGGAGACGACGCAATCGGCCGGCACGACCACTTCGAATTCCCGCATGTAAGCGTCCGCGGCGGTGTAGAGGACGCAGTTGTCGCCGGCCATCCCGGTGATGATCAAGCGGCGTGCATGGAGAAAGCTCAGCAGCAGCTCGAGCGGCGTTGCGAAGAAGCCCGAGTGCTTGGGCTTCAGTACGAAGTAGTCGTCTTCATCCGGCTGTAGCAATTCCGCGATCCTTTTTCCCCGGCAGTTCGCTTCCAGGCAGCGCGCCACCAGATGTCTGAAATCCGATCGCCACCGGCCGAAATTGTCGTTGATGTACAGGACCGGCCATCCGGCTTGTTTCACGTTCCGCTTCAAGGCCGCAATGTTCCGCGCGGTCTGTTCGATGGTCGGGAGCAGTCGCTCCGCGCTGTCGAACGAAAGCTCGTTGATCATATCGATGATCAGCAGACAACTGCGAGCGTGATCGGGGTGTCGCGACATGGCGTCAGGCGGCCTCGGCTTGAAGGAATCGTCTGATCCGTTTCAAATCTTCGACGAAGCGCCGGTATTCCTCTTCCCGCTGAGCCGCTTCGGGATGCCGCAGGATGGCGGAGGGATGGGCGGTCACGAAGACCGTCTGCGCCATCGGCGTGCTCCAGGGCCGCCCTCTCAGTTCATTCACACGCACGACCTTGCCGAAGACGGATTGGGCGGCCGTGACGCCGAGGCAGACAACGACGCGCGGTTGCACCACCTGCACTTCCGCCTCGAGCCAGGGCCGGCAGGCGGCAATCTCGGCAGCGGAAGGCTTTTTGTGCTTGCGCCGCTTGCCTTGCGGCTCCCACTTGAAGTGCTTCACGGCGTTGGTGACGTAGACGTCGCGCCGCGCAATCCCGGCTTCGGTCAAGGCCTTGTCCAGGATCTTGCCCGCAGGGCCGACGAAGGGATGGCCCGCTTGGTCCTCTTGATCGCCGGGCTGCTCGCCGACGAAGACGACCGTGGCCTGGAACGCTCCTTCTCCGAAGACGGTTTGCGTGGCGCGCTGGTAGAGATCGCAACCGGTACAGGAAGCGGCGGCCTCCTGCAGATGGGGGATGGTCAGCGTGGCAGGAAAGAACTGGGCGGCTGATCGGGCCGGGCCTCGCATGCTTCACCATACCATGTTTCCGGATCAGCCACTGGGCGGTGCTCCTCCTCCTTCGCCGATTCCAGCATGCGGAGATCGAGCACCGCCAGCGTCACGACGCCGAACGATTCTTCCACCACCCCGCGGACCACATACGGCCGGTTCGGTGCTAGCAGGTGGCAGCAACGCCGATAGACGTCGGGGAACAGCGTCGCGTCGTAGAGGGCGGTGACATCTTCGAGCGTGATGAATTCCATCGCCTGCCCATGCGTGGTTTCCGCCGCTTTTTCCGTCACCAGCCAGCCGACCATCGTGATGCGGCGGCCGACGTACCGATGCATCTGCGAAGCCGGCACAGGCCGCAGCCGCTCAATCGGCTTGCGATAGAGGGTCAGGGGGTGGCGGCTGGCCAGAAAGCCGAAGGATTCGATCTCGTGAGCCCGCTTCTGGGCGGCGGTGTACTCGTCCGGTACAGGTAACGGACTCAGGCCGGCCTCCTTTCCCGCATACAGCCGCCAGAGCAGGGCCGGTCTCGTCAGCTCCCCGGCGATGGAATCGCAACAGCCGGCGCGGACCAAGGCTCTGGCCTGCGCCGGTTCCATCGCAACGCGCTGCAACAAGTCTTGGAATGATCGATAGGGGCCGTGCTCCGTTCGCTCTTTCACGATTTGTTTGCCGAGCGCTTCCGGGATCGTCTTCACCTGCATCAACCCCATGCGCAGCCGCTCCCCCTCCCCCCGGTAGGCCCAGTCGCTCTCGTTCACGTCGGGAAGCAGTATCGCAAGTCCCATCCGTCTTGCTTCCGACACATACGCGCAGGTCGAATAAAACCCGCCTTGATTGCTGATGACGGCGGCGATGAATTCCGCCGGGTAGTGCGTTCTAAGATAGGCGGACTTGAACGAGACCTGCGCGTAGCTGGCCGAATGGGGCTTGCAAAAGCTGTAGCCGGCGAAACTCATGATCATCTTCCACATGGCTTCGATGGTCTCGCGCGGCACGCCGTTCTCCGCCGCGCCCTGGAAGAATTGGATTCGATAATCCTGCAGCTGCTTGGCCTTGTGCTTTTTGCTCAGCACTTTTCGGAGCTGATCGGCGTCGTCGATGGAAAAGTCCGCCAGCGCCATCGCGACCTTCGAGACGTCCTCCTGGTACGTCATGATGCCGTGGGTTTCGTCCAAGATGCCCTTGAGCTTGTCATGCCACACAGGACAGGAGCCTTCCTGCGCCCGGCGGATAAACTCTTCGACGAAGGGATTGGTGGCGGGCCTGACCAGCGACGAGACCATCACGAGATACTCGAACACGTCGGCCACGGCGCGGCGGCGGGGCGGCATGCCGTTCCAGAGTTTTCTCAATAACAGCCTCGTCGCGGGCGATTCGATGTAGAAGCAGCCGATCGTGTCCCCGCGCCGGATGGATTCCTGCGTCGCGGGATCGTTCACTGGATCCCACATTTCGTAGTCGATGTTGCGGCCCGTGTGCCGGGCGATCGCGATCAACGCATCGCGGATTACCGCGAGCGAACGGTTGCCCAAAATGTCGATTTTCACGAGCCCCGCGTCTTCCGTCTGATCCTTTTCCCATTGGATGACCGGCAGGCCCTTCGCCGTGAATTCCACCGGCACGTAGCGCCGGATCTCCTCCGGCACGATGACGACCCCGCCGCAATGCATCGAAAGGTGGCGGAAGTGATTGTGCGCCCGCAGCGCTTGACCAAGAATCTCAGGCCACGGCGCTTTCAGCTTCAGCGTCTGCGAAAGCCGGCTCAGCCATTGGGCGTTGGTCGGCGGCGCGGAGAAGCCGAGGAGATCTTTTTGGCGCATGACGCGTGAGGACATCCTGCCGATGTCTTCGGCCGGCATCCCGTAGACCTTCGCCGTTTCGCGGATGGCCGCGCGGAAGCCCAGGGTATTGTGATTGGCCACCATCGCCGCCTGGCGCGCGCCGTATTGTTTGAAGACTCCGTCCAACACCTCGTCGCGTTCGTCCCAAGGAAAATCGATGTCGATGTCCGGCGGGTCTTTGCGGCCGGGATTCAAAAACCGCTCGAAGAACAAATGGTGCTTGATCGGGTCCACATGCGTGATCTTGAGGCAATAGGACACGATCGAGGCCGCGACCGAGCCGCGGCCGCAGGTCCGCGGCGCCCGGCGGACAATTTCCTCCACGACGAGAAAGTAGTGGGCGAAGCCTTTTTGCCGAATGATGGTGAGCTCTTTCTCGATCCGCTCACGGACCTCGTCCGACAAGGAGCCGTAACGAGACAGCGCCCCCTCATAGGTTTTCTCCTTGAGCCACGTGAAGGCCTCCTCTGCTCGGAGTTGACGAAAGGCGGGAAAGATCGTCTCGCCGAAGCGCCAGTCACCGTGGCAGGCTTCGGCGATGCACACCGTGTTCTCCAACGCGTCCGGGACATGAGGAAACCGGGCCTCCATGAGCGCGGGCGGCCGCAGCCATTGCGCGGGCGCGCAACAGGCTTCTTCCGGCAACCGTGACAGCGTCGTGTTGAGGGCGATCGCTCGCAGCAGACGATGGGTGGCGAAATCGTCGGCCCGTGAAAAGTACACGCGGTTGGTCGCGACGGGCGGCAGGCCGAGGCGGCGGCTGAACGACAGCGCCGGTTGCATGGCCGGCCCGGGTGTCAGTTCGACGTAGAGGTCTTGCCTGGACTCGTGCGCCCATGCCTGGAGAGCCGCGTCATCGTCGGTCAATATGATGAGTCCATCGCGATAGCGGGCCACGGTCTTCACAAAATCGAACGAGGGATCACAATGCCGCTCGGACAGTAGGCGACAGAGGTTGGCGTAGCCGTCCGATGTTTTGGCCAGCAAGACCGCCCGATGGTCGTCGGTGGTCAGTTCGGCGCCGAGAATCGGTTTGAGACCCTGCTGCTTCGCCTGCTCGATGAATCGGATCGCGCCATAGAGGCCGTTCGTATCGGTCAAGGCCAGCGCCGGCGCCCCGTGTCGTTTGGCCAACCGGCACAGCTCTTCGAGCGGCGCGACGCCGCGCATCGGCGAATGGTCCGAATGGACGTGCAGGTGCACGAACGGCATCATGGCCGCGTTTTCCCCCACAAGACGGCCCGCTCGCCGAATTTCGCACGGATCGCATCCAGCGCCAGAGACAACCGATGAGAGCGCGGGGGAGCTGCCGGTTCCGGCTCATCGAAGAGCGACAGTTGCTCCGCCGGCGGTTCCAGTTGTGTCACAGAGAGCGTCAGATGTGTGAGGCGCACCCGCCGACGGAAGCATCGGAAGAACAGGCGCGTCAGCACCGGCTCGAGGTCGGCTTCCCAGCAGGTGCTGTGCGGCAACGTCTGCTGCGCCGCCTCCTCGACATGGTCGCTGTGCCGGATCGTCAATACCAGGTGCCGGCAGACCCGCCGTTGTTGCCGCAGCGCCGTACAGAGGCGCTCCAGCAAACCATAAAGCCGGCCCAGCACGAATCGATCGTCCACTTCGTCGGGGTCCAACGTGAGCGACTGCGCTAACGATGGCTGCGCAACCGAGGAACGGACCGGCGAGGGATCGACGCCCAAAGCCCAGTCGTGCAAGAGGCGGGCGGGAGCGCCGAGGGCGGTTTCGAGCTGCGCCGGCGGGACGGAGGCGATCGCGCCGATCGTGCGGAGGTTCAAATCCTCCAGCCGCTGCCACATCTGCGACAGGTGGGTGCGGCGGAGGCCGGGAAGCCACAGGGCCGGCAAAGGGGCGAGAAACGGCTGTTCAGAACCGGGATGGATCGATAGGACTTGCGGCGGCTTGGTGAGCGTCGTCGCCGCGAGCTGCGCCACCAGCTTGTTGCCGGCTAATCCGATCACGCTGGACCAACCCTGTTTCTGGGTCAGCTTCCGGCCGATACGGGCCGCCGTGTCGATGCAGGGGCCGAAGAGCTTCGTCATGCCGGTGAGGTCCAGAAAGAGCGAGCCGAGCCTGATCGATTCCCAGGCCGGCGCAAACGGGCGGATGTGTTGCTCCAACTCGCCATGCGCCTCCTGCATCCGTGACAAGTCCGGAGGAATGACCCGCAGGCCGGGACAGAGCAGGCGTGCCGCCTCTACGGACATGCCCGGTTGGAGGCCTTCCCGGAAGGCTTCATCGGAGATCTCCCGGATCACTGCGCGCGGCGTATGGACTGGCGCCACAGCCACCGGTCTGTTCCGCAACGATGCGTCGCCAGCGCGGGCCAGCGCGACACCGAACGAGGGAATGTGCAAGCAGACGATCTGTCGGTCCATCAGTCATGCTCGTAGCCAATGGTTACAAATGAAAATGACCATGTCAATGGCGGGAAAGCCCTTACGAGTGGCGCAAAATATGATTGAACCGGGAAAGGACGCTCTTTATTCTTCATCAATGAGAGTGACCCTTACGATGGTGCAGGGTGCGTTCCACACCAACCAGGAGCGGGAGTCATGCGGAGACCGAAACTCAGCACCCTATCCAAGTCATTCGATGCGTTGTTGGCGGAAAAACGATCGCTGACGGAGAAGGAGCAGAGCTTGATCGTGCGGCTGAACAAGGTGCTTTCGCAGCTCGGCTATCGCGTGGAACGAAACACGCCGGCGCGGGCCGCCGCCTCCCGGAGACCGCGGCGGCGGGTGGATTCGCACGGCCAGCGCGTCGCGCTGAAATCGGCCGGTCATTCCAATGCGAACCAGGGCCCCCAGCGCCGCGGTCGTCCGCCGCTCAGAACAGTGGCTTGACCATTCGGCGCGAAGGACTTCTCGCCTCCGCCGCGATTGACAGGGTGAGAAATCCTGTGATACCGTCCACCGTTCGTTGCGCCTGATGAGGCGCCCTACACCTCGCTCCCGACCGGTTCGGGGGCCTTTGTCCAGGAGGATCGCTGCATGGAGCTCTACGAGTCTCTGTTTATTATTCGTCCGTCCGTCTCCGACGAGGAGACCGCCGCGCTCATCGAAAAAATGAAAGGCGTGGCCGACAAGACGGGCGCGCAGTTCATCAAGTCCGAAAACTGGGGCCGCAAAAAACTCGCGTATGAAGTGAGGCGGGAACGGAAAGGCACTTACGCGTATTTCTATTTCCGGGCGCCCAACAACACCGTCGGCGAATTGGAGCGAGCGTACCGTCTGGAAGACAACATCATCAAGTTCCTGACGATCCATCTCGAAAAGGAACTGGTGCCGCGACGGCCGGCGGAAGCCTCGGCGCAGGAGGCGGACGGTGGCCGGGTTTAACAAAGTCATCCTCATCGGCAATCTCACCCGCAATCCCGAACTGCGGTACACGCCCAGCGGCACGCCGGTGGCGAGCTTCGGCCTGGCGGTGAGCCGGCGGTTCAAGCAGGGGGATGAGCTGAAGGAAGAGGTCTGCTTCGTCGACATCGTGGTGTTCGGCAAGCAGGCCGAGCACTGCGGGCAATATTTGAGTAAAGGGAACGGGGCGATCATCGAAGGCCGGCTGCAGCAGCGCCGGTGGGAGACGGAAGACGGACAGAAGCGCAGCAAACACGAAGTCGTGGCGCAGACGGTGACGTTCATGCCGAAACGCCAGGAGGGGGGCGGCGGCGCCGTCGGCGCGGGGGACGCGCCGATTCCCGAGGAGCCCACGTATGAGTATGAGGACCATGGCTAGCGCGACAGCAAGGAGGCAGTGATGGAACGAGGAGAAGGCGGTGGCGGACGGTTGTTTCAGCGCAGACGTCCCTGCCGGTTTTGCCTGGACAAGGTGCCGATCGATTTCAAGGACGCCGGATTGCTCCGGAACTTTCTGACGGAGCGGGGCCGGATCGTTCCGCGCCGGATCTCGGGAAACTGCATGGGCCATCAACGCGAGCTGACGGTGGCGATCAAGCGGGCGCGGCACATCGCCTTGATCAGCTTCGCCGAAGAACGATAACGGCGTGGCGGGCAATCGGGATATGTACATGATGTGGGGCAGCGGCGACAGCCTGGAGACGACCATGGACCTGCTCACACCAAAGATTGCCGACATCACCGCCGAAGGGCTGTCCTTGTCAGGGGATGTGACGGCGGAAGAGCTGGGGCTCAGCGAGACCGATGCGGTCGTACAGGGACCGCTGGCCGTGGGGCTCGACCTTCGGAACGTGGAAGGCACCGTCTGCGTAACCGGCGTGGTGGAAGGCACGGCGGTCCGGCAGTGCGTCCGGTGTCTGCAGGAGTTCGAGGAGCCGATCGCCTTTTCTGTGCGCGTGGCCTATGAGCGCGAGGCGAAGCAGGCGCCGGCCGTGCCCAAGCGCGAGGATCACCGGAAGAAACAAGTCCCGCCAGCCGTCGATGCGGAGGCGGACGAGCGGAACGACGACACCTATTACTATGCCGGCGACCATCTCGATTTGGCGCCGATGGTCCGTGAGCAGATCATCCTGGCGGCGCCGATGCATCCTCTTTGCCGGCAGGAATGCCGGGGGCTGTGCCCGCGCTGCGGCAAGGACTTGAACGAAGGGTCGTGCCGGTGTCCCGCTGAATCGAGAGGCGGTCCATTTGACGTGCTGCGCACGCTCAGACCGAAGGCAGACTGAGCGGGGTTTCCGTGAACGCAGTGGCTGAACCAGAGAAGGAGTGCCATGCCAAATCCGAAACATAAACATTCCCGCGCCCGGCGCGATAAGCGACGCACACAGAAGCTGCGCATGACGCCGCCGGGCATGTCCGTGTGCCCGCAGTGTCACGAGCTGAAGCTGCCCCACTATACCTGCCTGAACTGCGGGACGTACAAGGGCAAGGCGGTCATTCAGGTCGAAGAGTCCTAAGCCGTATGGCGTGCCGTCGCATCGTCGCATGCGCCGATGCCGGTCCGTCCGAGGCACACTACGAGCGGCGCCGTCTGCAGGCGCCGGTTCTCGTTTCCCGGCATCCGTTGTGAAAATGGGTCCACTGCGCTAAGCTCTCGCCACGTTCGATCGGACCCCAGGTGCCACCCGTGTTCCATCGCCATCCGTGAGTACGCCGCGCATGAAGATCGCGCTCGATGCGGTCGGAGGAGACCATGGTCCCGCCCCCTGTATCGAGGGGGCGCTCCAGGCGGCCAAAGAGCTCGACGTCGAGGTGATCCTGGTCGGCGACGAGACACTCCTGACGCAGGAGTGCGCCCGCCTGGGATGCCGCGACCCGCGCCTGTCCATCCGCCATGCCGCGCAGGTCGTCGAAATGCACGAATCGCCGGCCGCGGTCGCCAGAAAGAAACGCGATTCCTCGATTTGGATCGCCACCGAGTTGGTGAAAGGCGGCGAAGCCCAGGCCGTCGTGAGCCCCGGCAACACGGGCGCCAGCATGGTGGCGTCGTTTTTCGTGCTCGGGCTGACGAAGGGTGTGGAGCGGCCGGCCATCGCCACGAGCCTGCCGACTCTGACCGGCGAAGCCATCATGCTCGACGTGGGCGCCAACGTGGACTGCACCGCCCAGCACCTGGAACAGTTCGCCCTCATGGGCAACGAATACGGGAAACATCTGTTCAAGAAATCGCATCCCCGCATCGGGCTCTTAAGCATCGGCGAAGAAGACAGCAAGGGCAACGAAGTCACCAAGGACGCTTTCAAACGGCTCAAAGCGAGCCCGCTCAACTTCATCGGCAACGTCGAGGGACGGGACGTCTACAGCGGGAGCGCCGACGTGGTCGTGTGCGACGGATTTATCGGCAACGTCGCGCTCAAGATTTCCGAAGGTGTCGCGGAGACGATCAAGAAACTCCTGCTCAGGGAAATTTCCGGGTCGTTTCTCGGACGATTGGCCTATCCCTTGATCGCGGCACCGCTGATGAACTTGAAGCGCAGGATCGATTACGCCGAGTTCGGCGGCGCGCCGCTGCTCGGGGTCAACGGCGTCACGATCATCTGCCACGGCCGCTCGTCGGCGAAGGCCATCAAGAATGCCATCCGGCGCGCCAAAGGCATGGCGGAGGGGCGCGTGCACGAATTGATTCAGCGCGATATCGAAGAGAGTCTGTCCCGCCCGCCGGGAGACATGGACGCATGAGCGCGCGCATCACCGGCACCGGCTCATACGCTCCGGCGAAGGTCCTCCGCAATGCCGACCTCGAACGGATGGTCGCGACCTCCGACGAATGGATCCGAGAGCGGACCGGCATCCGCGAGCGCCGCATCGCCGCATCGGGAGAGGCCTGTTCCGATCTGGCGGTGCAGGCCGGCCGGCGCGCCTTGGAAGCGGCGCGCCTCGCGGCGGCTGATCTCGACATGATTCTGCTGGCCACCTGCACCGGCGACTATCCCCTTCCCGCGACGGCTTGCTTGGTGCAGCATCAGCTCGGTGCCACGAAGGCCGCCGCCTGCGACCTGGGCGCGGCCTGCAGCGGGTTCGTGTACGCACTGTCGGTCGCCGACGCCTACGTCAAAACCGGCATGCGCCATGTGCTGGTGATCGGCGCCGAGGTCATGTCGGCCATGACGGATTGGACGGATCGCAACACGTGCGTGTTGTTCGGTGACGGGGCCGGAGCGGCCGTCGTCAGCGCGGCCGACGGGGAGGCGGGAATTCTCTCGACGCATCTTCGGTCGGACGGCAATCTGAGCGACCTGATCGCGGTGCCCGGCGGGGGCTCCCGCATGCCGCCGTCCGAAAAGGTGGTGGCCGAAAAGCTCCATTGCATCAAGATGAAGGGCAACGAAACCTTCAAGGTTGCCGTGCGGACGCTTGAGGACATCGCCCGGGAAACGTTGGAGGTGAACGGTCTCCGGGTGGAAGATCTGGACCTCTATGTCCCGCATCAGGCCAACGTGCGGATCCTGAAAGCGGTCGCCGAGCGCCTGGGCCTTCCGCTGGACAAAGTCATGCTGAACCTCGATCGCTACGGCAATACGTCGGCCGCCTCCATTCCCATTGCCCTCGACGAGGCGGTGCGGTCGGGACGGATCAGAGAAGGATCGCTGGTCATGCTGGGGGCGTTCGGAGCGGGATTGACGTGGGCTTCGGCGCTCATCAGGTGGTAGCTCGCGGCGCGTTCAGCCGTCAGCCGTCAGCCGACGAGCGGAATGTTCCTCCGATGGCAAAAGGCTGACGGCTGGCGGCTTTTCAAAACTTTTTCCCGTTGACATTGCACGGGATTTCTAAGATATCTAACCCCTTATGACACCTGGAATCGGCTTCGTGTTTCCCGGTCAGGGCTCCCAGTCCGTGGGAATGGGTCAGGCGCTGTACGAGGGGCATCCGGAACTGAAACAGCTTTACGACGAAGCCTCCTCCGTGCTCGGCTACGACGTGGCGGCGCTCTGTTTCGAAGGGCCCGCGGAGCGATTGAACCTCACCGAATACACCCAGCCGGCGTTGCTGGTCAGCAGCATCGCGGCGCTGACGACGTTGGCGCCGGCGCACGTGAAGCCCGTCGCCGTCGCCGGACACAGTTTGGGCGAATATTCGGCCCTCGTGGCGGCCGGCGGGCTGGCGTTTCGCGACGCGGTCGGCCTGGTGCAGAAGCGCGGGCGCTACATGGCGGAGGCGGTGCCGCCGGGCACGGGGCTGGTGGCGGCGCTGTTGGGGCTCACGGCGGACATCGTGAAAGACGTCTGCCGGGAGGCTTCCGCGGACGGCATCGTCGCGGCGGCGAACTTCAATTCGCCCGGCCAGGTCGTGATCGCGGGTGAGAAGGCGGCGGTCGAACGGGCGATCGAGCTCGCCAAGAACAAAGGCTGTAAGAAAGCCATCCCGCTGCCGGTCAGCGTGCCGGTCCATACGCCTCTCATGCAGCAGGCGGCGGACCGGCTGGCGAAGGATCTGGCCGCGGTGCAATGGGGGGATTTGACGGCGCCCGTCGTCAATAATGCGGAGGCGAAACCCATCACCAAGGCGGCGGAGATCCCGCCATCCTTGGTCCGGCAACTGCCGTCGTCGGTGTTATGGGAAGAGACGGTGCATACGATGGGAAAGATGGGCGTCACCACTTTCGTCGAAATCGGTCCAGGCACGGTCCTCACCGGCCTGATCAAACGGATTCTTCCGGATGCCGCGTTGCTCAACGTGCATGATCCGAAGTCGTTGGAGGCAACGCTCGCCGTGTTAGACGTAAAACGTAACGCGTGAAGCGTGTGAATGTGGATTCTTGGACCGGCCGTTCGCGTCACGCGTAACGGATTACGCATAACGAGGGACACACTACATGTCATTACACGGTAAAGTCGCCATCGTCACCGGAGCGGCGCAGGGGATCGGGCGGGCGATCGCGGAAAGCCTGGCCCAGGCGGGCGCCGATGTGGCGGTGGCGGATCTCGATCCCGGCCGGTCCAGCGAGACGGTGAAGGCGATCGAGGCGCTGGGGCGGAACGCGTTGAACGTCAAAGTGAACGTCGCCGACGCGAACGACACCAAAGCCATGGTGGAGCAGGTGCTGAAGGCCTGGGGCAAGGTCGATATCCTGGTCAACAACGCGGGCATCACGCGCGACGGCTTGCTGCTGCGGATGAAGGAAGAAGATTGGAATCTCGTGTTGCAAGTCAATCTCAACGGCACATTCAACTGCACCAAGGCCGCCTTGCAGCCGATGACGAAGCAGCGGTATGGTCGTATTGTGAACATTGCGTCGGTCGTCGGCGTCATGGGCAACGCGGGCCAAGCCAACTATGCGGCGTCCAAAGCGGCGGTGATCGGCTTTACCAAGACCGTGGGACGGGAGTATGCCAGCCGCAACATCACGGTGAACGCCGTCGCGCCGGGCTTCATCGACACGGCCATGACGCACGGGCTCTCAGCCGAGGTGAAAGAGACGTTGCAGAAACAGATTCCCATGGGCCGGCTGGGCACGCCGGCGGATATCGCCGCCGCCGTGCGGTTTCTGGTGTCCGAGGACGCGGCCTATATCACGGGCCATGTGCTCCACGTGAACGGCGGCATGCTGATGGTGTAGCAGGGCTACAGGAAACGAAGGGCTGTGGCAGATCCCCCTGTTACGGCGCGCAGGATATCCATGTGGGGAAGGAGGTAGGCAGATCGATGGCAACAGTGGAAGAGCGGGTCAAGAAGATCATCGCCGAACAACTCGGTGTGGAAGAGGATGAGGTGACGCCCGAGGCCTCCTTCGTGGAAGACCTCGGCGCCGATTCGCTCGACACCGTCGAGTTGGTGATGGCGCTCGAAGAAGAATTCGAGATCGAGATTCCCGACGAGGATGCGGAAAAGATCCTCACGGTCGGGAAGGCCATGGACTACATCAAGGAAAAGTCTTAAGCCCTCGGACTTCGCATGACCGATCGCAGCACACGACGGATCGTCGTGACCGGTCTGGGACTGGTCACTCCGCTCGGCACGGGTGTCGACAAAACCTGGACGGCGCTGTGCGCCGGGGAATCGGGCATCGGCCGGATCACGCGGTTCGACCCGACCGGGTACGATGCGCAAATCGCCGGCGAGGTGAAGGACTTCGATCCCGCCCGGTTCATCGAGAAGAAAGAAATCAAGAAGATGGATACGTTCATCCACTATGCCGTGGGCGCCGCCCAGATGGCCGTGGATGACGCCGGTCTGAAAGTGACGCCGGACGAAGCCCCGAAGGTCGGCGTCTATATCGGCTCCGGCATCGGGGGGCTCGGATCCATCGAGCATTACCATGACGTGCTCAAGGACAAGGGACCGGGGCGCGTGTCCCCCTTCTTCATTCCCATGACGATCATCAATTTGGCCTCCGGGCAAGTGGCGATCCGGATCGGGGCCAAGGGACCGAATTCCTGCGCCGTCACGGCCTGCGCGACGGGCAACCATTGCATCGGCGACGCGTTCCGTCTGATCCAACACGGCGATGCGGACGTGATGGTGGCGGGGGGCGCCGAGGCGGCGGTGACGCCGCTCGGGGTGGCGGGATTTGCTGCCGCGAAAGCCTTATCGTTCCGGAACGACGAGCCGGCGAGGGCCAGCCGGCCGTTTGACCGCGACCGGGACGGATTCGTTCTGGGGGAGGGAGCCGGCGTCGTGGTCTTGGAAGAACTGGAGCATGCGCGCCGCCGCGGCGCCAGGATCTACGCCGAGCTGATCGGGTACGGCATGAACAGCGACGCCTACCACATTACCGCGCCGCCCGAAGAAGGCGAAGGCGCAGTGCGCTGCATGGAGCTGGCGCTGAAAGACGCCGCCATCGGCAAAGACCAGATCGGCTACATCAACGCACATGGCACCTCGACCATGGCCGATGCAATTGAAACCCGCGCGATCAAGACCGTGTTCGGGGAGCAGGCCTATCGCATCCCGGTCAGCTCGACCAAGTCGATGACCGGTCACCTGCTCGGTGCGGCTGGCGGCATCGAAGCGATCTTCAGCGTCCTGGCGCTCTATCACGGCATCCTCCCGCCGACGATCAATCTTGAACAGGCGGACCCCGCCTGCGATCTGGATTACGTGCCCAATAAGGCCCGCGCGGCGGCCGTTCGCGCAGCCCTGTCCAACTCCTTCGGATTCGGCGGCGTCAACGCCTGCCTGATCTTCCGACGCGCGGATGCCTAGCACGCTCGCGATGACCATGCCGGCTTCCCGAGCCGATTCACCGCACTCCATCAAGTACGAATTTGCCAATCCCGCCCTCCTGACCGAAGCGCTGACGCACAAGTCGCACGTCAACGAGCACAAGAGCCAGGACCGCAAGCACAACGAGCGCCTCGAGTTTCTAGGCGACGCGGTCCTTTCATTGATCATCAGCGATCACCTGGCAAAGCTCTTCCCCCGGCTCAGTGAAGGGTCGCTGTCGAAACTGAAGGCCAAGCTGGTGAGCGAAACCTGTCTGGCGAATGCCGCCCGGCGGTTGGATCTCGGCGCGCGCCTGCAATTGGGGCGGGGGGAGGAGCTCTCCAGAGGGCGGGAAAAACCGTCGCTGCTGGCCGACGCGTTGGAAGCGGTGATTGCCGCGATTTATCTGGACGGGGGCCTCGAGGCCAGCCGGAATTTCACGCTCGACGTGTTGAGCGACGAATTGCGCGAGGTGGAATCCCAGCAAGCCAAGCCGGGAGGAGACGATTACAAGACGCGATTCCAGGAATGGTGCCAGCGCCGCTACGATATGCTGCCGCGCTATGTGACCGTGCGCGAATCGGGTCCCGACCATCAGAAGATGTTCGAGGTGGTCGTCCAAATAGACGGCAAGGTGGTCGGCGCCGGTCATGGGCACAGCAAGAAAGAGGCGGAGCAGCTGGCGGCCCAGCAGGCGTTGGAGCAGGTGGCGGGATGACGTTCGGGCTCGGCCAGGATAAAGGAGGGTTGACGATGCGGACAGGATTGCTGGTGATCACGGTGTTCGTCGGTACGATGCTTGGCCTGCCCGGCGGCGTGTCCTTGGCCGCCGACAAGGCTCCGAACTCCAAGGTCGAAGCTCCGAAGGGCCCCCGAGCCATCATCAAGACCAAGTTCGGCGACATTGAAATCAAGTTTTATCCGGACGTGGCGCCGAAACACGTCGAAAACTTCATCAAGCTCGCCAAAGAAGGATTCTACAACGGGACGATTTTCCACCGCGTCATTCCCGGGTTCATGATCCAGGGCGGCGATCCCAACACCAAGGATTCCCTCAAGAAAGAGACCTATGGGCAGGGCGGCCCCGGTTATACGGTGAAGGCGGAATTCAGCGATATTCCGCACAAGCGGGGCATCGTGTCGATGGCCCGGGCGTCTGATCCGGACACCGCCGGCTCGCAGTTTTTCATCGTGGTGGAGGATTCGAGGTTTTTGGACCGAAAGTACACGGTGTTCGGTGAGGTCACCAAGGGCATCGGTGTAGCGGATAAAATTGTGAACCTGCCGCGCGACGAACGCGACAACCCCAGAGAGCGCGTAGAAATGACCGTGACCATCGTAGAATAACGCCCCAGTCTACTCCTTAGGTTTCTGCTACTGAGGCCATGCTCCTATCGAGCTGTCGATCTGTAGGCTGCCGGCTGCACGTTCCATCCGTATGAAAATGCAGCGGTCCTCATAAAGTTCACGTCTCAAACCCCTGCACTCTGCTTCTTTCGAACCAGTTCGCCGGCCGGAGGCCGCTGAAAGCGGGCCGTTCCTTCACATTCCCTCGCCTTTTCTCGGGCACATCACTTGCGATCGCGCGGCGGCCAATAGACTGCGCCTACACAAGTTTATCGGAAGCGTTCCATGAATCGGAATTGGATGAAGGTGGCCGCGCTGGCAGTTCTCGTAGGGCCCGGCACTGTATGGGGCGCGACATTGCAGTGGGATGCGAACCGAGAAATGGATTTGGCCGGCTATCGTGTCTATCGCTGCAGCCAGCAGCCGTGCGGGCGTGCGTATGGAACCGCCTCCGTCCTCGCCACATTGGGCAATGTGACCAGCTTCGATATCGGCACTCCCTCCACGACTCAATATTACGTCATCACCGCGTTTGACACGGCGAACAACGAGTCAAGCGAGAGCAATGTCGCCAGTTATGTGCCGGCCGGTTCTCCTCCTTCTCCTCCGCCTCCACCCCTATCTTCTCCGCCTTCCCCGCCGCCTCTCGCTCCTCCGCCTATCCCCACGGGCCTCCGCTTCACGAGGGGGAACTGAAGGATTCTATGTCGCATCACCGAACCCCTCTTTGGAGGGGAAGCTTTTGAGGGATTCTATCGGCCTTGAGAGGCGGCTATCCTTGGTCAACGATGGGAGACCAAAGGGAGCCGTCCGTGACTTATCCTGCCACCCGCCGCATGTATCGCAGAGTGTCCACCGAGTATCAGACGTGTTATATGGCGGGCACGGCATTTCATGCCGGCGTGGTGCGGGACCTGTCGTTGAACGGGTTTCGAATTGCAGGCCGGTCGAACCCGACAAGGGGCGCCGTCCTCATGCTGCGCTTGTGGTTGCCGAACGGAGAAGGCAGCATCGATGTCGATCAGGCGGTGGTGCGCTGGACGACGCACCATGAGTTCGGCGTCCAGATCGTCGCCCTGTCCAACGAAGCGGACCTTCGATTGGCGCTCCACGTGGAACGGGCGCTGCAACGGGAAATCACTGAGAGGCTCGCTTCGTAGCCTCGGGTGGTCGGCTTAATGACGGTGCTCGCAGCCGGGTCCGTGGACATGCGGCTCATGAGCCGGGGGCGGCATGAAGGACTGGCCCGGGAGCACGATGTGGCCCGGCTCATGCTTCTTCTGCAGATGCTCCGCAATATGCGGATGGTAGGCCTTCACGTAGCCCACCAGACCGTTCAGAAAGCGCCGCGACTGAAAGTCCTTCCCTGAAAAGTCCGACACGAACTGAATCGCGCGATCCAGCACGTCCGGCGCCGCCGACATGTCGGCGATCTGTTCCGGATTCTGCTTCTTCATCGTCTCATACTCTTTCTTCAGGTGCTCGGCGAAGACGGGCATGGGACCCGAAGGGACGTGGAGAGGACTCAACGTTCGGCGGAGCGCTTGGATGGCGGCGATGATCTCGGCGTCCTGCCCATCCCGGCGGCCTTCGAAGTAGCTGAAGGTCACCACCTCGATCAGATTGAACAGGGCGACGGCCTTGCCGCCTCCCAGGTCGCCCAATTGGCGATAGAACTCCCGCCGCACCGGCATGAACTGATCCGCCAGTCGCTTTTGCTGGTAGTCGCTGCCGCTGTCGAGGTACAGGCAATCGCTGGGACAGGACACGCGCACGAGCCGGTGTTCGCCGCAACAGAGGCTGCAGATCAACCCGCCGAGGGCCGGACAGGGCCGCTTACCTTTGCGCTGTCGGCAATAGACGCACTGGCTCATTTTTTGGGGGGACCTTCCGGCGCCGGCTTCTGCGGCGGCGGCACGAAGCCATAGTCCGCCAATGTCCGCTTTTCCCCTTTGGGCTTCCCGTCCGATGGCGCTTCGAGGCCGTTCATCTCCGCGGCATGCGCATAGTGATAGGGAACCAGGATGAGATTGCTGGCCCGGTCGATGCTGATGTCGGCGGGCGTCGGCAGGTATTCCGCGATGACCTGGAACCGCTGGTCCCTGGTCATCCGCCAGATTTTGCCTTTGGTGAAATCGGACACGTACATATTGCCCCACCGGTCGAAATCGATCCCGCTCAGGTTTTGAAAACGGCCGGTAAAAAACCCATTCGAGACCAGTTCCGTGAGCCCGCCGTCCGGTGAGATGTCGAGAATCGTACCCTTGTTCCAACTCACCGCGATCACGTGATTCGTCTTGGGGTGGACCGCGATCCCGGCCGGGCCTGCCAGCCGGTCGTCCCGAATCAGGAGGCTCACCCGATGGTCGGCCGTCGCGTCGATGCGATAGATGCTGTTGCCGGCTTGATCGGATGCGTAGAGGAGCCCGTCCGGCCCGCTCGACACGTCCGTCAAGGATACCGGTCGTTGTGGAGAAGTCGCGGGAAACGTCACCGTGACGAGCAGCTTGCCGGTTTCTGTATCAAACCCTTTGAGCTGATCCAGATCGGCGACGTAGAGGGTCTTGCCGACGAGCGCCAGGCCCTTCGGTGCGTGCAGTAGCACATCGGCCACGCCGCCCTGGATGAATTTCAGCTGCGTGACTTTGCCGTCGGTGTCGAGTTTGGTGATGAAGCCGTTGTTGTCCCGGGCGTCCGGCTCGCCGTTGACGTTCGAAATGAAATATTCTTTTCCCTGCGGATCGCCGACGAAACTGTTGGGAGATTCCAAGCCCATGATTTGGATGGCCTGGCTCGCCGACGCCATGACGAGCGTGAGCGCCACAGCCAACGCCGTCCATCGCAACACACGCAGAGAAATGACGCAGAGAGGTGAGATGTTCAAGGGTGGATCGTTGTGCGAGATGGTGTCGGCCATCGTAGCCAACGCGAGAACGGACTGTCAAGGAAGGCGGGCAAGAGTCGAGGGGCAAGTGGCTAGAGGCGTGATCCCGGCCCGTTGCCACGGGCCTCTCGCCTCGCGCCGCTTCGGAGCGTTGACTTGCGCAAAATTGCCCTGCTAAGGTGCCCTGTTTTTCAAATCCAGTTAAGGTTTAGGCCAAGGTTGCGCGGAAGACGAGAGGGTCCTTAACCGGAAGCCTCGGCCTCAACCTCTAGCTTTGTAGGAGGACCCAGTGGCAGCTCGATTGATCGACGGCAAGGCGTTGGCGCAGCAAGTCCGCGAGCGGTTGGCGACGGAGTCGGCGGAACTATTCGAGAAGTCGGGTATACGTCCAGGACTTGCGACGATCCTGGTCGGCGACGACCCGGCTTCACACGTCTATGTGAAGAACAAGCAGAAGGCCTGCGAGTTGGCGGGCATTTACGTCGATGACCACAAACTGCCGGCCGCCACGACTCAATCGGAACTGTTGGCGCTGATCGAGAAGAAAAACGCCGATCCGAAGATCCACGGCATTCTGGTCCAGCTTCCGTTGCCGAAACACATCGACAGCAAGGTGATTCTCGAAGCCGTCTCGCCCCTCAAAGACGCCGACGGCTTTCATCCCTATAATTTCGGCCGGCTGGTGGAAGGCCATCCGGTGTTCGAAGCTTGTACGCCGAAGGGCGTCATCAAGATGATCGAATCGACGGGCGTGCCGATCGAGGGCAAGCGCGCGGTCGTGGTCGGGCGGAGCAATATCGTGGGCAAGCCGCTGGCGCTCATGCTGCTCCAGCGCAACGCGACGGTGACGATTTGTCATTCGAAGACGAAGGATCTGCCCGCGGTCTGCCGTGAAGCCGAGCTGCTGCTGGTCGCCATCGGCAAAGCTAAGTTCGTCACGGCCGACATGGTGCGGGAGGGTGCCGTCGTCATCGATGTGGGCACCAACAAGACCCCTGAAGGGAAACTGTGCGGCGACGTGGATTTCGAGCCGGTCAGCCGGTTGGCCGGATGGATCAGTCCGGTGCCGGGCGGCGTCGGCCCCATGACGATCGCCATGCTGTTGGAAAATACGGTCGAATCCGCCAAACGGACGGCCGGTTTGACTTAAGGAGCGTCGCGTGACCCGAGAACCGCAGCAACGGCTGAAGGACGCCCTCGAACGGGGCACGTTCGCCGTCACGATCGAGTACAACCCTCCCAAGGGAACGAACATCGCACCGGTCCTAGACAACGCCAAGCAGCTGGTGGGCCGCGTCCACGGCGTCAACGTGACCGACAATACGGCGGCGGTCGTGCGAGCCGGCTCCTTGCCCGTCTGCCGGCTGCTGTATGAGCTGGGGCACGATCCGGTCATGCAGCTGACCTGCCGCGATCGGAACCGTATCGCCATGCAATCCGATCTCATGGGCGCCCATATGCTGGGCATCCGCAACATCCTGTGCCTCACCGGCGACTATCCGACGGTGGGGGACCATAAGGAAGCGAAGCCGGTGTACGATCTCGATTCCGTTCAGGTCATGCAGCTGGTGCAGGGCCTCAATGCCGGACGCGATATGGCGGGCAACAAACTGGACGGCTCGACGGATTTTCTGATCGGCGCGGCGGTGACGCCGGAGGCCGATCCATTGGGACCGATGCTGGCGAAATTTGAAGTGAAGGTGAAAGCGGGGGCGCAGTTCTTCCAGACGCAGGCCGTCTACAATCCCGACCAGTTCGCCGGCTTCATGAAAGCGGTCCGTCCGTTCAAGGTGAAAGTGCTGGCCGGCATCCTCGTGCTGCGCAACGCCAAGATGGCCGAGTTTATGAACGCCAATATCCCCGGCGTCTCGGTGCCGCAAGAGATGATCGAGGAACTGAAAGCGGCGGGCGACAAAGCGGAGGAAGCCGGCGTCGAGATCGCCGTCCGTACGATCAAGGCGGTGCGGCCCCATTGCGACGGCGTCCATATCATGGCCATCAAGGCGACGCACCGGCTGGCGGACATCATCGCCAAAGCGGAACTCGGCTGATGACTGTCTCCGAATTCCAGCAGTGCAAACACAAGAAAAAGCTGACCGTGGTCACGGCCTATGACGCCCTCTTTGCGCGCATCGTGGAGCAGGCGGGGATCCCCGTCATTCTGGTCGGCGATTCGCTGGGCGTGGTGGTGCAAGGGAAGCCGAACACGCTGTCCGTGACGATGGACGACATGCTGTACCATACCAGGCTGGTCGCCGGCGCAGCGCGGCAGGCCCTCGTGATCGGGGATATGCCGTTTCTCTCTTACCAAGCGAGCACCGACGAGGCGCTGCGTAATGCCGGGCGGTTTCTTCAGGCGGGGGCCGCCGCGGTGAAGGTGGAAGGCGGCGCAGCCGTGGTGGAGCGCGTGAAGGCGATCAGCAGCATCGGCATCCCCGTGATGGGACATCTTGGCATGACGCCCCAATCGGTCCATGCCTTCGGCGGCTATAAAGTCCAAGGGAAAACCAAGGATCGGGCGGCGGCGTTGCTGGAAGACGCCCGGCTACTGGAAGCGGCGGGAGCCTTTGCGGTCGTGCTGGAGGCCATACCGGCCGAGCTGGCCCGCCGGATCACGGAGTCCTTGTCCATTCCGACAATCGGCATCGGAGCCGGCCCCCATTGCGATGGCCAGGTGCTCGTCCTCTACGATCTGTTGGGACTCTTCGACGAGTTCGTGCCGAAGTTCGTCAAACCCTACGCCCATCTCAAAGCCGACGCCCTGTCGGCGCTGCAGCGGTATAAAGAGGAAGTCGAGCAGGGAAAGTTTCCGTCCGAGTCCGAATCCTATCATTGATCGCCGTTGCACGGCACTTGAAAGACCTGCCGGTCTTCCAACCGGATGGCGGTCAGCTCGCGTCCCCACACGCAGCCGCTGTCGATGGCCAGGAGATTGTCTTGGCAATGGAGCCCCAGTGACGCCCAATGCCCGCAAATGATGGTGGCGTCCCGGTGTCGCCGTTCCTTGACGGCAAACCAGGGTTGAAACCCAGGCGGGATGCGCTCCGGCGGGCCGCTGTACGACGATTCCATCACGCCGTCCCGACTGCAGGCGCGTATCCGGGTCAGCACTTTGATGATCGCGGCCGGCCTGGCGGGGCCGGTCAGGCCGGGAGCCCATTGAAGATGTTGGCTCGGATAGAGCGCGCGCAGCGCCGCCTCGCGGTGAGCTCCCTGCAATGCGTCTTCGGCCTCGCGCGCCAGAGCCTCGGCCTCATCGAGCGACCACTGCGGCAGCAGGCCCGCATGGACGAGAACGAACGGCGGTTCGCGGTAGAGCAGGCGTTGCCGCCGCACCCATTCGAGCAAGTCATCCCGGTCGGGCGCGCTCAGGATCGCTTGGATCGTATCCTGAGGGCGGAGCGTCGCCACACCGGCGGAGACGGCCAGCAGAAACACGTCGTGATTACCGAGGACCACCGTCGCGGAGGGTCCGAGGCCTTTGATGAAGCGGAGGACGTGCAGGGAATCCGGTCCCCGATTCACCAGGTCGCCGACGAACCACAGCCGATCGCGGGACGGCTCGAAGCCGACACGATCGAGCAGGCGACGGAGATTGCTGTAACAGCCCTGCACGTCGCCGATCGCATACGTGGCCATGGGCGGAGGGTACCGCGGAGGTCGGGCAAATACAAGGCAACGCTACAGGGTCGCTCGTCTAGCTCGCGAGGAGAAACGAGTCCGGCGAAGATCCCGACGAACGCTGCCTGCGTCGATGGTTCACGATCAACTGCTCGATGAGCTCGGCGGGGAGTGGCTGGCTGAAGAAATAGCCTTGAATCGTATCGCATCGGTGCTCGCGCAGGATGTCCAGCTGGGCCTGGGTTTCCACCCCTTCTGCGAGCACGCGGAGTTTCAGGCCGTGCGCCATGGCGATGATGGCGATGGCGATGGCCGCATGCTCGGATTCGGAGGCGAGATCCTTGACGAAGGCGCGGTCGATCTTGACGGTGTCGATCGGAAAGCGTTTGAGATAGGCCAGGGAGGAATAGCCGGTGCCGAAATCGTCGATCGAGAGCCGGAAGCCCATCGCCTTCAGCTGGTGAAAAATCGTGACGGCGTTCTCGGCATGTTGCATCGCCGTGCTTTCGGTGAGCTCCAGCTCCAGCTTATGCGGATCGGCGCCGGTCTCCTGCAGCACCTCGGCGATGTGCGCCGTAAGCGACGGTTGCTGAAATTGCACGGCCGACAAATTGACGGCGATGGAGACATCGAGTCCCGTCGCCCTCCAAGCCACCTGCTGCCGGCAGGCGGTGCGCAGCACCCAGTCGCCGATGGCGCTGATGAGGCCCAACTCTTCGGCCAGCGGAATGAACGAGGCGGGGGACACCATGCCGCGCTCCGGATGCCGCCACCGGATCAAGGCCTCCACGCCGACGACGTCCCAGCGCCGGATATCGACTTGGGGCTGGTAGTAGAGGAGGAACTCGTCGCGCTCCAACGCTTTGCGAAGGTCGCTTTCCAGGCTCAACCGTTCGGCCAGCGCGACGTTCATCGATTGGGCGTAGAACTGGTAGGTGTTGCGGCCCTTGTCCTGCGCCGCGTGCATCGCCGCGTCGGCATTGCGCAGCACGGTGTTCACGTCCTGGCCGTCCGACCCGAGCAGCGCGATCCCGATGCTGGCCGTGATCACCACGGTGCGGTCCTGCACGACGTACGGCTCGCTCAAGGCCTTCAGGATGCGCTGCGCCACCTTGGCGGAATCTTGCGGCGAGGCCAGTTGCGTCAGCAGCACGTGAACTCGTCGCCGCCCAGCCGTGACAGGATGCTGGGATAGGGATCGTGCGGTCTCCCTACCGAGTCGCTCTTGCGAACGCAGTGGAGGAGTCGTTGCGCCACTTCTTTCAGGATGTCGTCTCCGGTGGATGGGCCGAGGGTGTCGTTGATCCGCTGAAAACGATCCAGATTGATCAGCAGCACCGCGCCGATGAATGAGTGCCGCTGGGCCAGCGCCAGCGCCTGCGTCACGCGGTCTTGAAACAGCAGCCGGTTGGGCAGCTGCGTGAGCTGGTCGTAGTACGAGAGGAAGTGAATCTGCGCTTCGGCCTGGCGGCGGTCGGTAATGTCCTGAATCGTGCCCACCACTTGCCCGGTGGTGCCGCCGGGCTCGCGAACCACTTTCGCCTGTTCGTGCACGATCCGATCGCCGTGCGCCGGATGTCGGACGCGATGGTCATGCTCGTAGGTCCCCATCTGCGCGAGCGTGAGTCGCAGGAGTTGCCGCCTCTGGTCCCGGTCCTCCGGATGAATCGCTTCGAGATACGCCTCCATGGTGTCGGGGAACGTGGTCCGATCCAGGCCCAGGATCCGGTACACTTCCTCGGACGCCGTGAAGCGGTCGGTCGCCAGGTCCCACTGCCAGTTGCCGATGTGAGCCATGCGCTGCGCCTCCGCGAGGCTGCGCTCCTTTTCGCGCAGGGTGTCGATCACCTGGCCCGCCCGGAGCATATACCGGACACGGTGACCGAGAATGAGAGCGTTCCACGGCTTGGTAATGAAGTCGGTGGCGCCGGCGTCGTAGGCTTGGGCGATCGACTCGACGTCGTCCAGTTCCGTCATGATCATGATCGGCACGTTTTCACCCTGCGGCAGGCGGCGGAGGGCGGCGCAGGCCGCAAAGCCGTCCATCTCGGGCATCATCACGTCCAGCAGCACGATGTGCGGTGTGTCCCGTTGAAACGCCTCGAGCGCTTCGCGGCCGGTGGCGGCATCTTCGACGCGGAGCCCGGCTTGTTCCAACGCCTCCCGCGCGAGGACACGGAGGGTGATGTCGTCGTCAGCCACGAGGGCGAGTGGTTTCTGCTCCATAGATTCTATGCGGCTCTCTTGGTCAGCTCTGCTTGAAAGGCCGAGCAGGTGTCAGCGAAGGCGGCCGTCAATAAGGGCAGGATCTGGTCGAGTCCGTCGAGCGATGCCGTCCGTCCCGCCTGCTCCAATTGTTGGCAGAGCCCCGCGAGCCGTCGGGCCCCTAACGTCGCGCTGCGCGATTTCAAGCTATGCGCCGCGTCTTTCAACGCCGCCGCATTCTTCTCGGCGATCGCCCGCGTGATGGTATCGGCTAACTGAGCGGAATACTTAAGGTACAGAGCCAGGATCTTGGCCAGCACGTCCGAGCGGTTCGGCCGAGAAGAGGTCGGCCACTCCGCGCGGGAACGCACCTCCTCGGGATCATAGAAGACCAGGGGCGTCTGCGTGCCGATCATTTCCTCGGCGCGGTAGCCGAGCAGCGCCTCGGCGGCGGGATTGAAGACTTGAATGATGCCGTCGGGATCGGTGGAAATGACGGCGTGGCCCGCATAGTCCAGGATCGCTTTCTGAAAAGCCGCGCTGCTTTCCAGTTGCCGCTGGGCCAGCATCGTGTCCCGCGTTTACAGGACCAGCGTGGTGAGATGGGCGACGGAGGCGGCGAACTGTTGTTCGTCCGCTTCTCAGGTCCGCGGCGCGCCGACGTGCTCATGGCAGACCACTCCCACCACGCGGCCTCTGAGCCGGATATGGGCGCCGAGCATCGAAGAAATCCCCAGCGGCTTGAGATATTGCTCAGCGCCCTCGGCCTTGCTGCGTGCGCTGTTGGCGGAGTCGGAGTTCATCGCGAAGGAAGACGCACGATTCACCGTGACGACAGAAGCGGCTGCTTCTTCATCGGAATGGAGGAAAGAAGACTTTACCCGAGAGGGAAGCAGTGCGGCGGAATGGATGGCGGCTTACGGATATTTGGCTTCGATGACACTGCGCAGGCCTCCACGGGCGGCGAAGGTGCCGGTGACTCTCGCCCACACGGGGCGGCAGGCTTTCACGACATCCTGGAGGATGCGATTCACGGCGTTCTCATAGAAGATACCGAGGTTGCGGTAGGCATGGATGTACATCTTGAGAGATTTGAGCTCGAGGCACTCTTGGTCCGGCATGTAGTGGACGGTCACGGTGCCGAAGTCCGGGAGATTGGTCTTGGGGCAGATGGCGGTATATTCGGGAATCTCGATCGTGATTTCATAGCCCTTGAACTGGTTGGGAAAGGTTTCGATGTCCGGCAACGGCGCAGTGATCCCGCTCCTGGCGTGGCGTTCATTGTACCCCAGCTTCGTCGTTCTCTGTTTTCTTCCGCTCGCTTCACGCTTCACGTTTTACGCCTCACGTCTTCTAGACTTGTTTCATCCACTCGGTCTGGCCGATCTTTTCCAACTCGATGAACAGCGTGACCCACGGGCATTTCATCTCCGGATAGACCTCGCAAAATCCGCCTTTTCGAACGCCGCCGCAAGGGCCGTGCGCCATAAACTTCGGGCATTCGGCTTTGAGCGAATTATCCGGTATCGGCGGGCGTTTGTGGACGCCGCCCACATGCGCGCCGGCATCGTCTTCGCCCGGTATGAGAACCCGTAACGGCATCCGCTCAGTGTAAACGGAATGGTTCTCCTCGGCAATCACTTCGGAGATGTCTTACCGATGATTTCGTCAACGTTGGGGCGAATGGCCTATCTCGTCCGCCATGCCTAGGCCTTCTTTCGGAGGCCGTGGGTCTTCTGAGAAGTTGAGTTAAGTATGAGGAAGTTATAGAATTTCCCATGGTTTGGAGCACTGCACTGAGCACTGAATATCAATTGACACTGTTTTTTCGGCTTTGCTAGGATGGCCGTCGGCGAAGGACCAGAGTCGATTTCGTCCATCCTCGTTGTCCCGCTGGTTCTCTTCGGTTCCTTGAGCTTGCTTTGAACAATCGGCAACGGTTCGCCGTTGCAGCGACATAAGGGAGGTGCCTGATGAGTCTCGATTATGTGAAGTTTTCAAACGGCTTTGAAAAGTTCATGCCGAAAGAATACCGGGACATGGTCGAACATGGCCCCTTCGGAAAGAAAGTCACCGTGTCGCAGATGGGCAGTTTCAAGGAAGTGCTCGAAGAGCATCCGATGTGCGCCGGTTGCGCGATGACCCTTTTTATCCGCCTCGCTATGATCGCCTTCCCGAACCCCGAAGACACGATTACCGTCGGCACCGCCGGCTGCGGCCGCTTGGCGATCTCCCAAGCCGCGATTCCCTTCGTGTACGGAAACTACGGCGACCAGAACGGCGTGGCGAGCGGCCTCTCCCGCGGTCTGCGGCTGCGCTTCGGCGACAAGCCGAAAGACGTGGTCGTGATGGCGGGCGACGGCGGCACCGCCGACATCGGCTTCCAGCAGGTGCTCCATTCCTGGTTCCGTAAGGAACGGTTCACGACGATCATGCTCGACAACGAGGTCTACGGGAACACCGGCGGCCAGGAAAGCGGCATGACGAACCGCGGCGCTGTGTTGAAGATGGCCCCCCTAGGCAAGAAGTTCGAAAAGATGGACATGGTGCAGATGGCGAAGGTTGCGGGTTGCGCCTACGTCGCCACGGTCGTGCCCAACAATCCGCGCCGCGTCGAAAGCGTCATCAAGAAAGCCGTGCTGATCGCCCGAGAAGTCGGCTCCACGTATATTCAGGCCTATACCTCTTGCAACATCGAGTACGCGATCCCCACCGACAAGGTGATGGAAGACGCGAAGAACGTCGAAAACGACCGCTATGCCTTCTCCGAGTACATCAGCGAAGAGGCCAAGCAATATCTGACCGAGCGGTACGGCTATAAGGAGTTTCTCCCCAAGCCGGCTGCTCCGGCCGGCGCTATTCCCAAGGCTTAACCGAATCGGGTAAGGAGGACCGCCATGGCAAAACGTTTCAACATTCGGATGGCCGGCGTCGGTGGACAAGGCGTCGTGACCGGCTCCCACATCCTGAGCACCGCAGTCATCAATGCCGGCGGCGAAAGCACGATCGTCCCGTTCTACGGATCGGAAAAGCGCATGGCGCCGGTCGAGAGCTACGTGCGGGTATCGGACGAAGCGATCTATGAGATCGGCGAGATCACGTTCCCGCACATCATCATCATCTTCCACCCGCAAGTCATCACGCACGGCAAGTCCTATACGATGCCGTTCTACTTCGGGTTGAAGGAAGACGGCATCGCCCTGATCAACAACGACGGCCCGATGAAGCTGCACAAGGATCAGGCCCGCGAGTTGGAAGAACGACGTGCGAAGCTCTATTACATCCCGGCCACCAAGATTTCGCTGGACGTCTCCGGCATGGACCTGGCGACGAACATGGCCTTGATGGGTGCGATCGGCGCGATCACCGGCTTGACCAACATGGCGGCGCTAGAGCAGGCCGTGAAGGACCGGTTCCTCGGCAAGGGCTTCGTGGTGTCCGGCGGCACGGCGGCGCTCGACAGCGTCGTCGAACGGAAGTTCAAGAAGAAGCAGGAGTTGATCGAGAAAAACGTGGCGGTCATGCGGGCCGCGTGGAATTACGCCGTCGACAAAGGCTGGGCCTCGAAGGACGTTAAGCGGGTGGATGAGCCGGTGGCGGCCGCCGCTACCGCGTGACGATGACATAAAGGAGTTTCCATGTACCTTGTTGCGGATATCAACGTCGAAATTTGCGCCGCGAAGAGCTGCAAGCTCTGCACGCAGTATTGCCCGGAGGCCAATACCATCCTCTATAGCGATGAGATGGGGAAGGACAAAGGATTCAAGTACGGCTCGGCCTATGTGGCCGTGGACCGTTGCAAGGGCTGCGCGCAGTGCGTGTGGGTGTGCGACAACATGGCGAAGAACAACGCGATCAAGATGATCATGATCGACCAGCTGCCGAAGGCGGCGTTGACGGAAAACGTGGCGTACGGAGAAAAAAGCACGACGGCCGTGTTGGCGAGTCCGGTCGTCGGCTAATCGGGAAAGAAAGGGGACATGGGCGTGGCAACCACTCAAGATACGAGAGAGAGAATCATCGTTCCGGGCCCGGCGGGCTTCCATCCGCCGTCCGCTGCGCAGCTGGGCGTCTCGCTGCCTGATCCCGGTCAGGGCCTCTTCTACGGCCTCCTTGAGCCAAACGAAGAGAAGGTGATCGAGGAGATGGCGCGGAAGATGCTGACCAGCCCGAACGCCACCATCTTCCCCGGGCCGCTGGTCCTCTGGGCGTGGAACGAGCATGCGGTCGAAAAGGCGAAGGCGACGTTGGAGATCGCAGCCCAGGTTCCCGACGTGATGATTATCCCCATGCCGGACTACCGGCCGAAGTATCCCAAGATCGATCCGGAAGAAGTCATCAACCCGAACCATCCGAACCTCACCATCTGGGGGAACAAAATCGAAGCCTGCATCTTCATCGGCGTCCACTGTCACTATGCGAATCTGACGCTCAAGATGATCCGGGCTGGGACGAATTGCTGCACCATGGCGATCTGCGCCGAACAAGGGCATGAAGACGCGATGCTGACGATCCGGGATTCCGATACCGCGAAACTGAAACGGGTCGCGCAGATCTTCAAGCGGGTGCGCGAAGAGATGGGTATCAAGCTTCCCGACAACGGCGAAAACGTCCGCTTCACGGGTACGCAGTCCAAAGTCCACGGCGGCAAAACTCACACCAATCCACTCTCCTTTATGCCTTCAGCGGCCGGTGTCGGCAGCGCGGCGGCGTTCGGCCACTCGGCCGAGCATATGAAGCGCGAAGGTTAAGAGAGGATCACGGGCGATATAGCCAAGAGGTGCAACGATGAGCGAAACCGAAGTCAAAACCAACCCCCAGGGTGATCCGATCACCAGCGTCGCGGTCCCCAAGTCGGACGGCAAGAAGGATCCGCATGCCGAGGCCAAGAAGCAGCGGGTGGTGACGCCTGAATATATGTTCCATGAAGCGCCGCGCACGAAGGAGTTCATTACGGGCAGCGAAGCGGCGAAGGAAGCCATCCGCCGGTCCAACGTCGACCTGGCCATCGCTTATCCGATCACCCCGCAGAGCGAAACGATGCAGCTCGTCGGCGTGCTCTATGGCGAAGGCTACGTGAAGGAGTATTACCGCGGCGAAGAAGAAGTGGGCGTCATGGCCGCCATTGCCGGCGGATCCCGCTCGGGTGTCCGTTGCTTCACCGCGACGGCCGGCCCCGGCACGCTCCGCGGATTGGAAGGCATTGCCTCCTGGCCGGGCCATCGGTTGCCCGTGGTGGCGATGTTCACCTGCCGTGTCGTGAATGCGCCTCTGGCGATCCAACCGGACAACATCGAAGTCGCCTATCTCATCAACTGCGGCATGATCGTGTTCCATGCCGAGAACCAGCAGGATATGTTTGATTTCATCATGGCCGGTTTTACTATCAGCGAGAAGAACGACGTGACCTTGCCGGTCGGCGTCTGCTGCGACGGCTTCTTCGTCACCCATGCGCGCGGCTATGTACGCATGCAGGATCGCGGCATCAAGCTGCCGCCCCGGGAAGCCTGGCGCGGCGCCGTCCCAGTGTTGGACGCCGAGAATCCGCCGGCCCGCTTGTCGCGCGACGCTCCGGTTCAGAAGTCCAACTTCATGGCCTACAACATCCATGCTGTCTGGCAGCAGGAAGTGTGGGCGGCGGTCGAACGGTCCCGCAAGTACATCAACAGGTACATGGGCGGCTTGCTCACCGCGGAGAATGTCGACGACGCGGAAGCCATCATCATCGCCTCGGGCAGCGCGGCGGCTCAGTCGCGCGAAGCGGTGCGCCTCTGCGCCGAGAAAGGTATCAAGGTCGGCCTGATCAAGATCCGCTCCCTGCGTCCCTTCCCGACGCAGGAACTGCGGGCGCTCTGCGGCAAGGCGAAACTGATCGTCGTGCCGGAGTTCAATTATGTCGGCTGGCTGGCCAAGGAAGTCGCGACGGCGATCTACGGCTACTCCAAAGCCAAGATCATCGGCGGCCCGCGCGTCTACGGCGGACAATCGATGCCGGTCGAATTGATCGTCGACGAAGTCGAATCCGGCCTGACCGGCAAGAAGTCCACAAACGTGGCGCTGTCGTCGATCATGGGCGGTCAGGTGAATCCCGACGAAGTCGCCCACTTCATGCGCAGCATCTAAACTAGTGTTGAAAAAGAAAGAGCCCGTCAAGAAGTAGATCTTGACGGGCTCTTTCTTTTTCCGGTCTATCTAGCCTGTCTTGTCTATCTGGTTCACCGACCAGACAGACCAGAGAACCAGATAGACCAAATAGACCGCTGGTTACCCTTGAATCTCGTCCCCGATCATTTCCTCGCTCGATGGCATGCCATAGGCCACATACTTAGCATAAGATAGATAGATCGCCGCACTGTCCGTCATGGCTTTCGACCCCGCAGTCATGCGGACGACCTTATCGGATCCCGGCGGCTCAATGTTCTGCAACATCGTGACGTGGTCATGCAAAAGCTTAATATAGCGCTCCACGGCCGATTCGACGTCCTTGTAGGCCTTCAGGATTTCATCCGTCATAATTGTCCTCCCTCACGCGATGAGCATACACTAGGTCATGCGCGTTCTTAAAGGCAAGCCGTCGGCCGCAACGTCGCCGCTCGTGCTTGGCGCCATCCGCCAGGTCCGTCCCTCACTCGAATCTGGCAGGCTCGCCCGGGCCGTCGAGGAATTGTCCCGCCTCTTTACGAAGGAACGACGGTCGCTGCCTTCCCGCTACCTGGACGATCCGGACCATGCCGCCGCCTATCTCAACTATTTCATGCCCGTGAATCTCTCCAAGGTCCAGGTGCTGCTCGACGAGCTTCCACTCGAAGGCAGAGGAGCGGAACAGCGTCTGCGGATTCTCGATGTGGGTTCCGGACCGGGTACAGGCGCCGTCGCTGTGCTGGATTGGCTTTATCGACGGAGCCCTGACTCGGCTCCCCGCCTTTCTGCCGTGGCTGTCGACTCATCACGGGAAGCGCTGCAGCTCGCCCGCGACATCTGGAAACGATACTCTCATGAAGCGGGAATTGCAGGACAAGAGCTCACCTTGTGTCACGGCAACCTTGAACACTCAACGAACGAGTCCTGGCGCAATCAGACCAAGGAACAGGATCCATACGACCTCATCATTCTGGCCAACTGCCTCAACGAGTTATTCGGTACGGTGCCCGACCCCATTGCGTCGCGGACACAGTTCGTGGCCGATCTGCTGCCGCTGCTCAAACCGCACGGCACGATGATGCTGGTGGAACCGGCCCTGAAGCAGACCTCGCGGGCACTCCATCAGGTTCGCGACCGGCTTGTACAGGAGAAGCGGTGCACGATCTATAGTCCGTGCCTGCACGAACGCGATTGTCCTGCCTTGACCCATCCCGACGACTGGTGCCATGAGGAGCGGGCATGGGAGCCGCCGGCTCATATCCGGGAGATTGACGAGCAGGTTGGCTTCATCAAAGACGCGCTGAAGTTTTCGTACCTGCTGCTGCGCAAGGATGGGCAGACAATCACGCAACGGAGTCCGGAGACATTTCGCCTCGTGAGCGAATTGCGCGTCATGAAGGGGGATAGAAGAGCGTGGTTATGCAACGAACTTGGGCGTTTGGAGGTAGGCAGGCTCGATAGGGCGACATCGGAAACCAACGCGGCATGGGACGACTGTCAGCGGGGGACGCTGGTGCGGATCGAGGGGTTGAAACGGAAGGAGGGGGCAACTCTGAGCAGAATTCAGGCGGAAAGCACCGTAGCGGTCATCGAGTGATGTGTGCGAGCTAGTCCGCTTCCGGTTCCGAGCTGCCATGCTGATGGGATACCCGATCTTCGTCGAACAGCTCGGCCATCTCCTCGGCGATCATGTCGCGGTCGTTCGGGACGGAGACGAGCGGAATCTCCTTTCGCTTCGGGGCGGGGGGCTCGGGGTCCGGTTGTTTGGGCGTGTCGTTCATGACGGCAGTATACACTACGCCGCGAAGAAAAAGGGCGCTACTCGAATGCTTCCAGCGAGGACTTTTCGGGGAACGTCCGTTTGCAGTTGGTGCAGGTCACGAAATAGATGGCTTCGCGGACGGACAGGGTGGCGCGAAAGTCCAGGCTCACACCGCGGTGGTCGCAGGCCGTACAGGAGATTTCCTTCAGTCGATAGGGCACATCCGGCTGGGTGCGGAGGTAAAACTCCATGTCGGTGTAGACCGGAAAACTGTAGAAGCACTTTTTGCAGACGCCCCGCCATTCTCCATCCGGCTGCATGAACCGCTGGTCGATCCCGAAGCTGGATCCCTTGCAAATGGCGCACTTGACGCTGCTCAGGCGCTGTTCGACTTGTTCGACGCTTAGGCGGCTCATGATCGTGGCGTCACTCCGATAATCCGCCCAGGAGTATACGGGGTCTCGAAATCTCATCGCAACCATCCATTCATTGACTTGAACTATCTGTTGACGGCCCGCCGGGCTCCACTATACTAGCGAGATCATGCACCTGATTACCGACTCACTCCTGGTGGGCAATCTCGATGATGCGCAGGATCCCTCTCCGGTGATCGGCGGGCTCCTGTTCGTGGCGGAGGAATATATCGTTCGCCCCCCGGACTGGATCGACTATGCCAAGATTCCGTTCAAGGAGTTTGCCGCGCCCAACCCGATGCTCTTGGCCAAGGCGGTGCAGTGGATCGAAGACCACTTGCCGAACAACCGAGTGCTGGTCTGTTGCCGTGCGGGGATGGGCCGATCGGTGTCCGTGGTCATCGCGTATCTATGCTGCGTACAGGGCATGCCATACGAGGACGCCGTCAAGCTCGTGAAAACGAGGCGGCCCGGCGCCATGCCATTGCCTGACCTGGAGGCTGCCATCACAGAAGTGCGCGCCCTACGGGCGGTCTCGTCCGGCAAGGGGCAATCCCCCATCCCCCTGTCCAAACCCCGTTGCGCCTGAGCCGGTCCCCGCTGCCAGTGCCATCCCTTGCCTTTCCCGCTTCTCGCATGGCGTAATCACCCATCCTCGGATACAGACCGAGTGGGGGTGAGGTGTGTTGTGCCGGAGTTACCTGAAGCCGAAGTCGCCGCTCGTCAATTGCGGGCGTGCCTCTCCGGAAAACGTGTCGCCGATATGTGGGTCGGGCGACCGGATATCATTCGGGAAGGGGGCGAAAGCATCGGATGGTATCGCGGAAGTCTGGTTCGGTCCGTCACCCGCCAAGGCAAGAGCGTCATCGTCGAGCTTGAAAAGGGCGCGCAGCAGCGGTATCTCGTCGCCGAGCTCGGCATGACGGGGCTCTTGCTCTTGCCGACCGCCACAATCAAGCATCCCCAGCATATCCATATGACCGTGACGTTTGATCGGCATCCGGACATCACGGTCCGATATTGGAATCCGCGGCGGTTCGGCCGCCTGTCGCTGTTGGATCGGGAGGGGCTCGACCGTTACATCGCGCGCCGTTTCGGCCATGATCCGCTGCTCATCGGTCAGGAAGAATTCGTCGGGCTCCTGCGCCGGCACCGCAGGCGCCTCAAGCCGCTCCTCATGCATCAACAAATCATTGCTGGGATCGGGAACATCTATGCCAACGAGATCCTGTTCAGGACGGCCCTTCATCCCAACGCCGTCGCCTCCCGGTTGAAGCGAACGACGGCGGAGCGATTGTATCGCACGATGCAGGCGGTCCTGCGCGAAGCGATCGCGCGCGGGGGGTCGAGCGTGAAGGATTTTTTCGCGCCGGACGGAACGGAGGGACGGTATAAAGAACGGCATCTCGTCTACGCTCAAGAGAATCGGCCTTGCCACAACGGTTGCGGCGCAGTGATTCGGCGACTGGTCAGTGAACGGAGCTCCTTCTACTGTCCTCTCTGTCAAAAGAACCGCCGCTGCCCGTGAGTTCCGTTGCAGCGGAGGCGGCATTCATCAAGAAAAACCGACGAATATCAGTGTCTTAGAGAATCAGCCAGGGCCGGTGGCCGCACTAGGCCTTTTGATCCCTTCGGGGTTAGGACCTCTGGTGTATTGTGTCACCGAACCGATTTGGCTAGAATCGCCCTTCCTATCCGTGTGTGTATTTGCGTCTTCTTAAGGGAGAACCGTCATGGCCAAGGTGCTGGAAGGCCCCGGAATGGGGCTGATGAAGAAGTGGGGCATTCATGTCCCCAACTATGTCGTCGTCACGTCCGCCGACGAGCTTGCCAAACTGGGGCAGGTCAATGATTGGATGAAAAGCTCCAAGCTCGTGGCAAAGGCGCATGAGGCGCTGGGCTCCCGCTTCAAGCTCGGTCTCGTGAAGGTCGGTCTCGATCTCAACGGAGCCGTGGCCGCCACGAAAGAGATGATCGGCCGTCAGGTCGGGAGCATCACGGTGTCCCAGGTGATCGTCTCCGAAATGATTCCCCACAAGGACGAATATTATTGCGCGGTCAAGTCGACGCGCGAAGGCAGCGAAATCCTCGTCGCCAATTGCGGCGGCATCGAAGTCGAGTCCAACTGGGATCGCGTGAAGCGCCTGACGTTGGATGTCGGCCAGCAGCCGACGCCGGAGGCGTTGGAGAAGCTCGCCAAGGACGCCGGATTCACCGGCCCGCTCATGAAGAAGATGGCCGATTTCGCCGGCAAGATGTTCACCTGCTTCGACAACGAAGACGCCCAATATCTCGAAGTGAATCCCGTCGTGACGCGCGAGAGCGACGGCGAATTGGTGGCGCTGGACGCGGTCACGTTGCTCGATGGCGACGCCAAGTTCCGCCACCCCGATTGGAACTTCACGTTCGCCGCCGAGTTCGGACGCGCCTATACCAAAGACGAGCTCGAAGTGATGGCCGTGGACAGCAAGATCAAGGGCTCGGTCAAGTTCATCGAAATCCCCGGCGGCGATACGGCGATGTTGCCGGCTGGCGGCGGCGCGAGCGTCTATTACTCGGACGCCGTGGTGGCGCGCGGAGGGAAGCTGGCCAACTACGCCGAATATTCCGGCGATCCGCCCGATTGGGCGGTCGAGGTGTTGACCGAAAAAGTGTGCTCGCTGCCCGGCATCAAGAACATCATCGTCGGCGGCGCGATCGCCAATTTCACCGACGTGAAAAAGACGTTCGGCGGCATCATCAACGGATTCCGCAAAGCCAAATCCGACGGTAAGCTCAAGGATGTGAAGATTTGGGTCCGCCGGGGCGGTCCGAGAGAAAAAGAAGGTCTCGACGCCATGCGCGCGCTGAAGGACGAGGGATTCGACATCCACGTCTTCGACCGTAATACCCCGCTCACCGACATCGTTGACAAAGCGCTGCAGAAATAGTGAACAGTGATCAGTGATGAGTGATGGGTGGAGGCCCCACCGATCACGGCTCACTCATCACACATCACTGTTTGAAGAAGAGGAGATCGCGATGAGTATTTTGGCAAACAAAGACACCCGGGTGGTGATACAGGGCGGCCAGGCCGGGGTGAATGCTGCGCGCCGCATGGCGGAGTTCTGCTATCTGATTAAGCGCCCGCTCAATGTCGAAGCCTTCGTCTATCCGCCGGACGCCGGCAAAACGAACGAGATTCCCTACGGCAGCGGTCTCATCGCCATCCCGGTCTACAAGACCATCGTCGAGGCCACCAAGAACCATCCGACGATCAACACCAGCCTGGTCTACATCGGCGCCGACCGTGCAATGAAGGGCGGCATGGAAGCGCTGGACGATCCGCACATCAAGCTGGTCTCCATGATCACCGAAGGCGTGCCGGAGAAGGACGCCAAGCTGTTGGGCGCTCATGCGCGCAAGCTGGGCAAAATCTTCAACGGGCCGTCCTCCATCGGCATCATCTCGGCCGGGTCTTGCCGACTCGGCGTGATCGGCGGCGCATTCGACAACTTGGTGCTCTCGAAGCTCTATCGGGAAGGGTCGTTCGGCGTCATCACCAAGTCGGGCGGCCTCTCGAACGAAATCATCTGGATCTGCTCGCAGTTTGCCGACGGTATCACGACGGCGATCGGCATCGGCGGCGACGCCTACCCGGGCACCGACTACGTCAGCTACCTCGAAATGTTCGAGAACGACCCGCAGACCAAAGCGGTCGTCATCGTCGGCGAGATGGGCGGCGATCTCGAAGAGCGGGCGGCCGAGTGGTACGGCGCGAAGAAGCGCCGGATCAAGCTCATCGGCGTCGTGTCCGGGTTCTGTCAAGAAAGTTTGCCGAAAGGCATGAAGTTCGGCCATGCCGGCGCCAAGGAAGGGATGAAAGGCGAAGGGTCGGCCCGCTCCAAGTCCGATGCGCTGAAGAAGGCCGGCGCCATCGTCCCCCCAACGTTCGGCGCGTTGGGGCCCGCGATCAAGGAAACCTATCAGGAATTACTGAAATCGGGTCAGGCGAAGGAGCCGGTGGAGCCGGCCGTGCTGCCGAAGCTGCCGAAGTCCGTCGAAGAAGCCATGAAGGCCGACGAAGTGATAGTGACACCGCTGATCCGCACCACGATCAGCGACGACCGCGGCGACGAACCCTGCTACGACGGCTATCCGGCCTCCGAGCTCATCAACAAGGGCTACGAAATTCCCCATGTCATCGGCTTGCTCTGGGATAAACGGCTCATCTCGAAACAGGAAGCGGAAATCATCAAGCGCATCATGATGCTGTCAGCCGATCACGGTCCTTGTGTGAGCGGCGCCTATGCGACGATCCTAGCAGCGTGTGCCGGCATCGGGATGTCCCAGGCGGTGGCGGCGGGCCTCATCATGATCGGCCCCCGGTTCGGCGGCGCCGTCACGGACGCCGGTCGCTGGTTCAAATACGCCGTCGACAACAAGATGAACGTGGACGAGTTCCTAGCCTACATGAAGAAGAACGTGGGCCCGGTGCCCGGCATCGGCCACCGCGTGAAGAGCCTGCGCAATCCCGACAAGCGGGTGAAAGAGCTGGTCGGGTACGTGAAGAGTCTGAACATCAAAACGCCGTGTTTGGATTTCGCGCTGGAGGTCGAAAAAATCACGGCGGCCAAGAAAGACAATCTCATTCTGAACGTGGACGGCACCATGGCGGCCGTGCTGGTCGATCTCGGGTTCCCGATCGACAGCCTGAACGGATTCTTCATTTTGTCTCGAACGATCGGGTTGATCGGCCATTGGGTCGATCAAAAGCGCCAGGACAGCCGCTTGATCCGGTTGTTCGATTACCTGGTCAACTACGCGGCGCCCAAACGACGCGAAGTGCCGCCGCTCAAGTAAGCTGACAGCTGATGGCGTCAGCCATCAGCAACATTAACGGAGATTAAGAACATGTCGATGGATCTAGCCAAAAAACTGTACGCCAAGATGCCGGACGTCTTTGTCAAGGCTCGGAAGAAATTCGGCCGCGGCTTGACGCTGGCGGAAAAGATACTCGTGTCGCATGCCGACAATTTCGACACCCAAACCTGGGAGCGCGGCAAGGCCATGCTGGCGTTGCGCCCGGACCGCGTGGCGATGCAGGATGCGACGGCTCAAATGGCCATGCTGCAGTTCATGCAGGCCGGCAAGAAGAAAGCCGCCGTGCCGAGCACGATCCACTGTGACCACTTGATCCGCGCCGAGATGGGCTCCGAGAAAGATCTCCTCCGCGCGATGGACGAGAACAAGGAGGTCTACAACTTCCTGGCCTCCGCCGCCAGGAAGTACGGCATCGGCTTCTGGAAGCCGGGCGCCGGGATCATTCACCAAGTCGTGCTGGAAAACTATGCCTTCCCGGGCGGCTTGATCATCGGCACCGATTCGCATACGCCCAACGGCGGCGGATTGGGGATGCTGGCGATCGGCGTCGGCGGGGCGGACGCGGGCGAAGTCATGGCCGGCCTGCCGTGGGAAGTGCTGCACCCCAAACTGATCGGCGTGCGGCTGACCGGCAAGTTGAGCGGCTGGGCCTCTCCCAAAGACGTCATTTTGTATCTCTGCGGCCTGCTCACCGTGAAGGGCGGGACCAACAAGATCGTCGAATACTTCGGTCCCGGCGCCGAGACAATCAGCGCGACCGGCAAGGGCACCATCTGCAACATGGGCGCGGAGCTCGGTGCGACGACCTCCGTGTTTCCCTTTGACCAGAAGATGGTCGCCTACATGAACATCACGGACCGGGCGGATCTCGCGAATCTGGCGCAGTCGCACAAGGAACTGCTCGCCGCCGATCCGGAGGTCTATCTGTCGCCCGAGAAATACTACGATCAGATCGTGGAGATCGATCTCTCGAAGCTGGAGCCGCACGTCGTCGGCCCGCACACGCCGGATTTGGCCCGACCGGTTTCCAAGCTCGCCGCGGAAGCGAAGGAAAAGGGCTATCCGGTCGAACTGAAAGCGGCGCTGATCGGCAGCTGCACGAATTCCTCGTACGAGGATATCAGCCGCTCGGCCCATGTGGCGCAGCAGGCGTTGAAGGCCGGCTTGAAGGCGAAGACCGCGTTCCTGATTTCACCGGGCTCAGAGCGGATCTACCATACGATGAAGCGGGACGGCTTCCTGGATACATTCGAGAAGCTCGGCGGCACGGTGCTCTCGAATTCTTGCGGGCCCTGCATCGGCCAGTGGAAACGAGCCGACGGCGTGAAGGGCAAAGCCGATTCAATCGTCAGTTCCTTCAACCGCAACTTCCCCGGCCGGAACGACGGCATCAACGAAACCCTGTCGTTCCTCGCCAGCCCGGAAGTCGTGACGGCCTATGCGGTCACCGGCGACCTGGGCTTCGATCCGGTCCATCAAACGGTCAAAGGCGCCGACGGCAAGGAATTCAAGTTCCAGCCGCCGGTGGGGGAAGAGCTTCCGGCCAAGGGGTTCGCCAAGGGTGAAGAAGGCTACGTGGCGCCGGCTGAGAACGGCGACGCCTTGACGGTCGATATTCCGCCGACCAGCGAACGGCTCCAATTGCTCCAGCCCTTTCCCCGCTGGGATGGGAAGGACTTCGAGAAGCTGCCGCTGCTGATCAAGACCAAAGGGAAGACCACGACCGATCACATCTCTCCGGCCGGACCCTGGCTCAAGTTCCGGGGCCACTTGGACAAGATCAGCGACAACATGTTCCTGGGGGCGAATAACGCGTTCTCATCCGAGCCCGGCAAAGGCACCGACGTGCTCACCGGCGAATCCGGGTTGACGATCGCGCAGATCGCCCGGCGCTACAAAGCGAAAGGCATCGGCTCGATCGTCGTCGGGGACGAAAACTACGGCGAGGGCAGCAGCCGCGAACATGCCGCGATGTCGCCGCGGTTCTTGAACGTGCGCGCGGTCATTGTGAAGAGTTTCGCCCGCATTCACGAGACGAATCTCAAGAAACAGGGCATCCTGCCGCTCACGTTCGCCGACCCCAAGGACTACGACAAGATCGAACAGCACGACCGGTTGAGCGCGATGGATCTTAACAATCTGGCGCCCGGCAAGCCGGTCACCGTCGTCGTCCACAAGCCGAACGGTGAGGAGATCAAGGTCCAAACCCATCACAGCATGACCGCGCAGCAGATTAGCTGGTTCAAGGCCGGTTCGGCGCTGAACGCGCTGAACTAAACTCTTAGGATAGTCAGGAAGGGACAAGCCATGGCGAAAGCAGACAAAATCATCTATACGAAGACCGACGAAGCCCCGATGCTGGCGACGTATTCGTTCCTCCCGATCATCAACGCCTTCTCGAAGGCGGCGGGTGTGACGGTGGAGTTGCGGGATATTTCACTCGCGGGCCGCGTCCTGGCCGTGTTCCCGGAATACCTGACGCCGGAGCAGAAGCAGCCAGACGCCCTGGCGGAGCTGGGCGAATTGGCCAAGACGCCGGAAGCGAACATCATCAAGCTGCCGAACATCAGCGCCTCGATTCCCCAATTGGTGGCGACGATCAAGGAGCTGCAGAGCCAGGGCTACAAGCTTCCGGACTATCCGGAGAATCCGAAGGACGACAAAGAGCGGGAGATCAAGGCGAGGTACGACAAGGTAAAGGGCAGTGCCGTCAACCCGGTGTTGCGCGAAGGCAACTCCGACCGCCGCGCCCCCTTGTCCGTGAAGAACTATGCGAAGAAACATCCGCACAAGATGTCGCCGTGGAGTCTGGACTCCAAGACCCACGTCGCCCATATGAAAGGCGGCGATTTCCGGTCCAACGAAAAGTCGCTGACCGTGCCGGCTGCGACCACCGCGAAGATCGAGTTCGTCGGCGCGGACGGCAAAACCACGGTGCTGAAGGACAAGATTGCGTTGCAGGCCGGGGAAGTCATCGACGCGACCTTCATGAGCAAGAATGCCTTGCGGAAGTTCCTCGAAGAGCAGATCGAGGAAGCCAAGAAGCAAGGGGTCTTGTTCTCGCTCCATATGAAGGCCACCATGATGAAGATTTCCGACCCCAAGATCTTCGGTCATGCCGTGACTGTATACTACAAGGACGTCTTCGAGAAGCACGGCGAGACGCTCAAGAAGCTCGGCGTCGATCCGGACAACGGCATCGGAGACTTGTACGCCAAGATCAAGTCCCTGCCCGAAGATCAGCGCAAGGCGATCGAAGCGGACATTCAAGAGGTCTACAAGAAGCGCCCCCCGATGGCGATGGTGAACTCCGACAAGGGGATCACGAATCTCCACGTGCCGAGCGACGTCATCATCGACGCATCGATGCCCCCCGTCATTCGCGACGGCGGCAAGATGTGGGGGCCGGACGGCAAGCTGGCCGATACCAAGTGTGTCATCCCCGACGCCAGCTATGCGCCGGTCTATCACGAAGTCGTCGAGTTCTGTAAGAAGCACGGTGCCTTCGATCCGCGCACGATGGGCAGCGTACCCAACGTCGGCCTGATGGCGCAGGCGGCGGAGGAATACGGTTCACACGACAAGACCTTCAAGGCATCGGGCAACGGAACCATTCGCGTCGTCGACGCGTCGGGCAAAACCTTGCTGGAACACAACGTGGAGGAAGGCGACATCTGGCGCATGTGCCAGGTGAAAGACGCCCCAATCCAAGACTGGGTCAAGCTGGCGGTGAACCGCGCCAAGGCGACCGGGGCGCCGGCGGTCTTCTGGCTGAACAAGGACCGCGCCCACGATGCCGAGTTGATCAAGAAGGTGAACGCCTATCTGCCGAAGCACGATACGACCGGCCTCGATATTCGGATCATGGCGCCGGCGGACGCCTGCCGGTTTTCGCTGGAGCGGATGAAGGAAGGCAAAGACACGATTTCCGTTACGGGGAACGTGCTGCGCGACTATCTCACGGATCTGTTCCCGATCCTTGAGATCGGTACCAGCGCCAAAATGCTCTCGATCGTGCCGCTCTTGAACGGCGGCGGCTTGTTCGAGACCGGCGCAGGAGGCTCGGCGCCGAAGCACGTCCAGCAGTTCCAGGAAGAAGGCTATCTACGCTGGGACTCGCTGGGCGAGTTCTTGGCGCTGGCTGCGTCGTTGGAGCATCTCGCGAAAGCGGGTAACAACCAGGTGGCGAAAATCCTGGCCGACACGCTGGATCAGGCGAACGCCAAGTTTTTGGAGAGCAACAAATCGCCCGCCCGGAAAGTCGGCGAGATCGACAACCGCGGCAGTCATTTCTATCTGGCGCTGTACTGGGCGCAGGCTCTGGCTCAGCAGACGCAGGATCCGAAGCTGGCGGAGCGCTTTAAGAAGATCGCCAAGGATCTGGCGGATAACGAAGCTCAGATCAACAGCGAGTTGCTGGCGGCGCAGGGCAAGCCGCAAGACATCGGCGGGTACTATCATCCGGACGATGCCAAGGCCTCCAAAGCCATGCGTCCCAGCGTGACGTTGAACAGGATCATTGATTCGATCGCGGCATAAAGACAGTGACGAGTGATGTGTGATGAGTGACGAGGGGACAGCGTTTGCTGATCACCCATCACCGACCACCATACGGAATATGGCAACTGACACGGCAGAGAATATCATCGACCAGCCTGAGGTGCTCAAGCCTCGGATGGTGACGATCGAGATCGCCGGCAAGAAGTACGAGGTGCCGGAGGGGATCACCGTCATCAAAGCCTTGTGGTACACGGGCCAGGAAGTGGTGCGCGGCGTCGGCTGCCTCGGCGGATTCTGCGGCGCCTGCGCGACGTACTATCGCACGAAGGACGATCCCAAAGTGAAGACCTGCCTCGCCTGCCAAACGGCGGTGCAGGACGGCATGTCCTTCACGATGATGCCGCCGTTTCCCGCCCGCAAAGCGCTCTACGACATCCAAAAGTTGCAAGACCCCAAGCAGGATCTCTTCAACCTCTATCCGGAAGCGCCGCTTTGCCGGAATTGCAACGCCTGTACGGAAGCCTGTCCGCAGAAAATCGATGTACGGGAAGGCGTCTGGAAGGCCGTGTTCGGCGACTTTAAGAGCGTGTCCGAGATGTTCATGGATTGCGTCATGTGCGGGATGTGCACGCCGGTCTGCATCGCCGACATCGCGCCGAATCTCGTGGCGCTCTACGTGAGCCGCGCGCAGGGCGCGCACTTCACCGACAAACCGTTGGGATTGGAAACCCGCATCAAAGAGATTCAAGAGGGGCGGTTCAACGACGAGTGGAACACAATCCTCAAGATGAACGACAAGGAGCTGGCCGAGCACTGCGCGACGGTGAAATAGCACGGGAAGCAGTCAGCCATCAGCTCTCAGCTTCTGAGAGATGCAGTCGCTGAATGCTGGACGCTGATAGCTGAAAGCTTGAAATGGACATCCACGCACTCCAACAAATCGTTCACAAGACGCGGGACGCCCGCCGTAAACAGACGATTCCGAAATTCCCTCCCGCCGAGCGCGACACGCTGATCAAGAAATATCATCCGGATTTTCGGGAGAGCGCCTACCGGCCGATCCGGTTCGGCCCGAACGAAGGCGATAAAACCGTCGTCGAGCTGGCGACGCTGCTCGAAGGAGACAGCCCCGTCCAGGACGACCTCGACCTCACGCCGCAGTATTCCACGGACGTGTTGGTCATCGGCGGCGGCGGTGCCGGTTGCGCCGCGGCGCTCCATGCCCACGGGGCCGGAGCCAAAGTGATTCTGGCCACCAAGCTGCGGCTGGGCGATTCCAACAGCGTGATGGCGCAGGGCGGTATGCAGATCTCCGTCGCACCGGAGGATTCGCCGGTCACGCATTTTCTCGACACGCTCAAGGGCGGCCACATGCAAAACGACCATGCCTTGCTGAAAGTCATGGTCGAAGACGGGCCGTCGATCGCCAAGTGGCTGATCGAGCTCGGTGTGCTGTTCGACCGCCAGGCGGACGGCAATCTTCATGTGAAGAAGGGCGGCGGCAGTTCCAAGCCTCGGCTCCTGACCTGCTCCGACTACACGGGTCTGGAGATCATGCGGGTGCTCAAGGACGAGGTCATCAATCAAAAGATTCAGTTGCTCGAATTCGCGGCCGCGGTCGAGCTGCTGAGCGACGACGATGGTCAGTGCACCGGCGCGATCTTCAAGGATCTGGACAATCACCGCTACGTCGTCGTGGCGGCCAAGTCTGTCATCCTCGCCACGGGAGGCATCGGCCGGCTGCATATCCAGGGATTTCCGACCAGCAATCACTACGGGGCCACCGGTGACGGGCTCTGCCTTTCCTACCGCATGGGCGCCAAACTGGCGCACATCGACACCTTCCAATACCACCCCTCGGGCGCGGTCTATCCCGAACAGTTGATCGGCGCGCTGGTCACGGAGGGAATTCGCTCCGAGGGCGGCCATCTCGTCAATGCGAAGGGCGAGCGGTTCGTGAACGAGCTCGATACCCGCGACGTGGTGTCCTCCTCGATCATCCGGGAGTGTGAGGAAGGCCGCGGTATCCGCACGATGTCGGGCCGCATCGGGGTGTGGCTCGACACGCCGCTGTTGGACGCTGAGCATGGACCGGGCACCGTCGAGAAGCACTTCCCGGCGATGGTGATGCAGTTTGAACGGTTCGGTATCGATATCAGCAAGGACCCGGTGCTGATCTATCCGACGCTGCACTATCAGAACGGCGGCGTGAAGATCGATGCCAATTCAGAAACCAACGTCCGGAACCTCTTCGTGGCGGGTGAAGCCTCCGGCGGACTGCATGGCCGCAACCGGTTGATGGGCAATTCACTGCTCGATCTGATGGTCTTCGGCAAACGATCCGGCTTGACCGCGGCCTCCCGCGCCGCCTCGATGAAACAGGGCAAGTTGACCCTGAAGCACCTGCAACGGTTCCGCGCCGAAGCGAAGAAGCACGGCAATAGCAGCGGCGTCATCTCGCCGATGATCCTGCCGGCGTATACGCGAAAGGTGGGATAGCGGGACGGGCGAGATGCGCGAGTCTCGCAAGGAGAAGGCATGAACGTTCACGAATTCCAGGCCAAGTCGTTATTTGCCCAGTTCGGTGTACCGGTTCCGCGCGGCAAGGAAATCACGTCTCCCGATGCCGCGACGGCCTGGGCCGATGAGCTGAACACGCCGGTGTTCGTCGTGAAGGCGCAGATCCATGCCGGTGGCCGCGGCAAAGCCGGCGGGGTCAAGATCACGAAAGACAAGGGCGCGGTTGCCGGCCTGGCGAAAGAATTGCTCGGCAAAACGCTCGTGACCCATCAGACCGGGCCGAAGGGCCGCAAGGTCCATCGTCTGTTGATGGAAGAAGGGGCCAACATCGCCAAGGAACTGTACCTCTCCATCCTCGTCGATCGCGACACCGGCTGGCCGACCTTTATCGCCAGCACCGAAGGCGGGATGGAAATCGAAGAGGTGGCGGAAAAAACGCCGGAAAAGATCATCAAAGAAGCCATCGACCCGGCCGTCGGCTTCCAGGGCCACAACGGCCGCAACGTCGCCTTCGCGCTGGGTTTGCAAAACATCGAACCGGCGGTGATCAACCCGTTCGTCCAGATGCTCGGCAACCTGTATCGCCTCTTCATGGAAAAGAACGCGGCGTTGGTCGAGATCAATCCACTCATCATCACGAAAGAGAAAACGCTGGTCGCGCTCGACGGCAAAGTCTCGTTCGACGACAACGGCCTCTTCAAGCACAAGGACGTGCAAGAGATGCGCGACTTGAACGAGGAGGAGCCGCTGGAAATCGAAGCCACAGCCAACACCCTCAATTACGTGAAGCTCGACGGCAACATCGGCTGCATGGTGAACGGCGCCGGGCTTGCCATGGCGACGATGGATGTGATCAAGCTGGCCGGCAGCGAGCCGGCGAACTTTTTGGACGTGGGCGGCGGCGCGACGAAAGAGACCGTGGCGGCCGGGTTTCGCATTCTTCTCAAAGATCCGAACGTGAAGGGCATCTTCATCAACATCTTCGGCGGCATCGTCCGCTGCGAGCGCATCGCCCACGGCGTCATCGAAGCGGCCAAGGAAGTGCACATCAATGTGCCCCTCGTGGTTCGCCTGCAAGGGACGAATGCGGAAGAAGGCCGAAAGCTGCTCGCCGACTCGGGTTTGAAGCTCGAAGTGGCCGATGATTTGTGGGAAGCCGCACAGAAAATTGTGAAGCTGACGGGTAAGGCGGCATAGGAGTGCGAGGCGGGGGAGCGGCCCGTGTGCTTGCCCACCGCGCGCAGAAGAGACGGGTCTGATCCCGTCGCCAAGATCAATCGAATGGGCTCCGGGTCGAACGAGTTCTGTTCGGCGGTGCTCGGTGGATGCGCGCAGTAAAGGGCCGCTCCCCGCCTGCGAATGGAAAAAGAAGGATAAAGGAGAACGCCGTGAGCATTCTCGTCAATAAGAATACGCGAGTGGTGGTGCAGGGGATCACGGGGAAGGAAGGCTCCTTCCATGCGACCCAGTGCAAGGCTTATGGCACGAAAGTCGTGGCGGGCGTCACGCCGGGCAAGGCCGGACAGGAAGTCGAGGGCATTCCGGTCTTCAATACGGTGGTCGATGCGGTCAAGAAGACCGAGTGCGATACCTCGCTGATTTTCGTCCCGCCGCCGTTTTGCGCCGATGCGATTCTGGAGGCGGCCGACGCCGGCATCAAGCTCATCATCTGCATCACGGAAGGCATTCCGGTCAATGACATGGTGAAGGTGAAGCGGGCGCTGCGCGGCCGGGACGCACGATTGATCGGCCCGAACTGCCCCGGCGTCATCACGGTCGATGAAGCGAAGATCGGCATCATGCCGGGCTTCATTCACAAGAAGGGCATCGTCGGGGTCGTGTCCCGCAGCGGCACCTTGACGTATGAGGCCGTCCATCAGCTGTCGACACTCGGATTGGGCGAAACCACCTGTGTCGGCATCGGCGGCGATCCGGTCAACGGGACCGGCTTCGTCGATGTGCTGCCGTTGTTCGAGAAGGACCCGGAAACTCAGGCGATCGTGATGATCGGTGAGATCGGCGGCGATGCCGAGGAAAAGGCGGCTGAGTACATCAAGAAGCACGTCAAGAAACCGGTGGTCAGCTTCATCGCCGGCATCACCGCGCCCCCGGGTCGTAGAATGGGCCATGCGGGCGCGATCATTGCGGGCGGCAAGGGCACGGCGGCCGAAAAGATGAAGGCCCTCGAAGCGGCCGGCGTGAAGGTCGTCAAGAATCCGGCTGAGATCGGCAGCGCAGTCAAGAAGGCGCTCGGCCGCTAAGCCGGCAGAGTCATCGTGAACGGGGTGGTGGACGATGTCCATCACCCCATTTTTTGCCCGTTGCGCTACCGCAGTGTTAAGGCAACGTAAAGCGGTGCGCTTGAGAAGCGTTCGAGTTTCTCCGCTGTCAGCCCTATTTCCTTCCCAATCAGCATCTATCGTGGTATGGTCCAGTCGCTGTTCAATCGGCTCGCCATTCGTTCCGTTCTCGTCCCGGCCGTCCTCAGCAGCGTGTTCAGTGACAGTCTAGATCGGGTAAGGAGCATGATTGCGAGTTTTTCTCATCCACGTCCGTGACCCCCAGTTCTACGCGCTTCCCGCCAAGACCCGCGCCAAAAACGGCAATGTCCGCGTCATGGGTTTTCCTCCCATCGGCATCATGTCCCTGTCCTCCGTCGTGAAACAAGCGGGACACGAGTGTGTCATGTTCGATCAGGCGAATCCAGAGACGCCGAACGACATCATTATCGAGCGTATCGATCGCGAGCAGCCGAACCTGGTCGGGCTCAGCTTTCTCAGCACGACGAGCTATCCCTACGCCAAGATCCTGGCCCGTCAGATCCGCGCCAAGAACCGGACGGTCAAGCTTGCGTTCGGCGGGGTCTTTGCGAGCCTCAACGCCGCGCTGATCAAGCTGCAATGTCCCGAGGTCGATTTCATCTGTCGCGGGGACGGCGAACAATTGTTGCTCGACCTGCTGGATCGGCTTCAGGATCCGGAGGACATTGCCGGCCTGACTTGGATGAAAGACGGGGCGGTCATGCAGAATCCGAGTCGTCCCATGGAGCGCCAGCTCGATCAATGGCCCTTCCCCGACCGGGAAAATCTCCAGTTGGATTTCGTGGAGTCCATGCCGCTGGACGTGCCCGCGGTGCTCTCGATGGAACGCTTCACGACGATGCAAACGTCGCGCGGCTGTCCCTGGCCCTGCGTGTTTTGCGACATTCCGATCTTCAACGAAGGCAAATGGCGGGCCCGCAGCGCGGCCCATGTGGTGGCCGAGCTGAAGCATCTCCAAGAGCTTGGCTATGGGGCCGTCTATTTCGTAGACGATCACTTCCTGCTGCAGCCGAAGCGTATCGAGGCCATTTGCAGCGGGATCAGGGAGGAGCGTCTCACGATCCAGTGGGGGATCGAAGGGCGTGTCGATTCGGTCGCGCAGCATTTGTTTCCAGCCATGGCCCAGGCCCATTGCCGAACGGTGATGTTCGGGATCGAAAGCGGGAGCCAGAAAATATTGGATCGACTCAAGAAGGAGCAGACGCTGGACGAAGTACGAACTGCGGTCACGAATGCGAAGCAAGCGGGCATCGAGATCGTCCATGGCTTCTTCACGGTGGGGAACCCTGATGAGACCGTCGACGATATGCGGGCGACGTTCGATTTCGCGTCGGCACTGCCGCTCGACACGTTCGGTTTCAACCGGCTCTGCGTCTATCGCGGCACGCCTCTCTGGCAGGAGTATGTGAAGCGCGGATTGGTGAATGAGATCGCCGACTGGTACAAGTATTTCAAATGTTCGGAGATCGATCCGACCTGCCTTCCCGGCGCGACAATCAACCGCGTCAGGCAGGAGGGCCTCAAGAAGCTCTTCTTATATAAACTCAGCCGGTATCCCATCCAGACGTTCAAGCTGCTGCGACGATTCCTGCGGTATATGCCGGTGCGCGACGTGGTCTATTTGATCATCAAGCCCTTTCTGGGGCAGAAGAAGGGCGCGACGAAGGCGGAGGTCCTGTCACGCGCCATCGAACATGCGGACATCAAAGACGCCGCGGCGCAGTTGACGCAGCTCACCGATGACATGCTGCACAACGTGCTTGAGTCGTCGCGCAAAGAACGGCTCCGTATTCAACAGGAAGCCGAGGGCAGACGTGAACTCCCCATGCTGCCGGCGCGCTGACCGGACCCTGCCGGCGCGGCGTGTACGCTCATCGTGAAAGCGGCTGCACCAGCTCATCCGCCCACAGCCACGGAGATCCTTCGTCTTCGTGCTTGCAATAAACGAAGCAGTCCTGGCCGTGCTGAGACGATTCCCGAAGCCGGTCCGCCCACCGACTGAGTTGCTGCTTGTCGTACGCGCTCTTGCGAAGCCGCGCATACCGAAAATCTGCCGTGTCCCGCTGCTCTGCCGCACGCTCGTCCGTTTCGACCGCGGCCCAGGCGACATTATGATCATGGAGGAGCCGCTCAATCTCGGCTGTGTGCCAGCTGTCATGGCGAAATTCCAGAGCCCATCGGTGGGTCGACGGCAGTGCGTCGAGGAAGGCTCCCAGCCGTGCGTCCTCGCGTTTCAACTGCGGGGGTAGCTGAAGCAGAATAGGGCCGAGCTTGCCGGCCTGACGGAGCGGTTCGAGCCGCTCCAGCATGGCCTTCAACGTGGGGAGCCCTTCCGGCTTGAGCCGGCGGATATGGGTGATCTCACGATGGGCTTTCGGAGCATAGATAAAATCTGCGGGCGTTTGATCGATCCAGGCCCGCACCGTCTTGTCGGTCGGGAGGCGGTACCAGACGCCGTCCAGTTCGACGGTCTGATACCTGCTTGCATAGTAACGTAGAAAACCGGCTTGCTTGATATCGGGCGGATAGAAGCGATCCGCTCCCTGCCAGGCTTTGTAGGAGTAGCCGGATAGGCCGATGTAGATGCGGGCCATACGCAACCAAGAGGAGAGTCGCTGCTTGATTATACCGAGATGCCCCAGAGCTGTTTGGCCAGGAGCCCGATCGCATAGGTGACGGTGACAGCGATGGCGATGATGACCAGATTCAACGTGATCCGGCGTTGGACGTCCATACCGGATAGAAACGAGAGAATCGTCGAGACGACGATGACCATGAATCCGGCCGTGAGGACTGAAAATAACGGGTCATCGGCTCCAAACAACACCGGCAGCACCGGCACGACGGCGCCGGCCAGATACGCGGAACCAACCACGAGGGCCGACGAGAGGGGTTGTTCTTCCATCGGGCTTGATTCGCTCTCTTCCTCGAGAAAAATTCGCTTGGCGACCTCGGTCGATTTCACTTCCTTCTCCGAATTCAATGCCAGGAACGCGCCAGCCCCCATGGACAGCGCGCCGGCCACGGCGGTGGTCGAGGCGGCGATGAGGACCGTGGTGGTACTGCCGAAGGCGCCGAAAAATCCGCTGACGGCTCCGAGAATCTCCACCAGACCGTCGTTCAGACCCAGAAAGATGTTCCGAATCTTCTCCGCGTTGATCTTCCGCTGCGTCAGCGCCGTGACCAGCACGTCCTCGTGTTTGAATTCGTCCATCAAAATGCCGCGCAACGCTTCCCCGAGCGGCTGGCGCTGATACTCCTTCCACAACGCCAGATACTTGCGGACACCGTGCACTTCGATCGCCTCCAGTACAAGGTGGATCCCTGTAGTGCCCAAGAGCCGGCAGGCGAGGAGCATGATCTGAAGCTTCAGGCGGCGACCCCAATCGAGCCGCTCCAGCTTGTAACCGAAGAACTTCTGCCAAAACGCGAGATGTTGGGTTTCGACTGTAATCAGCTCGTTGAGCGTCGCCTTGGACTCATCATCGCCGGAAATACCATGCAGAGCCCTGTACAACGAAAGGTCGAACAGTTCGTCCAGAATCAAGGCGCGGGCTAATGAGGCGTCGTATTGGTAGGATGCCGCCATCGACTGCTCGTGAAGGGCGCACAATATCGTCGACGAGCCGGGCTCGTCAGGGCTTCAACGACCGATCACCGCCGGGATCAGCCGAGTACGAAATACACGCTCAGGCCGACCGCTGCGAGCAAGGCGACGCCGAACATCACCTTCTCATGTCCGCATAGGCCTTCCTGCGCCTTGCAGGCGGCGAGCGAGCACATTACCGACATGGTCGCTCCTCCTCTATGCACAGTGAAAACGATACGCCGGTAGGGAGGACGAGTCAATGGCGGGGAGGCAGCGAGCCGTCGCGCACATCAATCTTGCTGTGAAAGCATCTGTCTCGTTTCATCCAAGTGCTTCTGTAGGTAGACCATGAACGGCGTGCCGCCGGTGCCGACCGCCGTCGGGTTGCTCGTATGGGTCTGATGCTGGCGGTGGATGTAGCTGTCCGCGTAGCCGATGTGGATTTCGCGGAACTGGGCCAACAAGTCGACGCACGCGCCATAGGCGGTCCAAAGCTCGGGGCGGTGGGACTTGCGGTCACGGACATAGCCGGAGAGCAACGGCCGGCCACGGTCATCGATCTGGCTCTCTAAGGCATGGAGAAACGCGCGGTGGCGCGGCGGCATGTACTCCCGCATCTCCTGCAGATAGACGGTCAAGGGATCGGGCGCGTGACTGATGCCGAGCCCTGCGTCGAGGCAGGGCACGATGGAGCTTTGTGCGCCGGTTTCGCCACGGAACTGCCGAGGTTGTCCGCCATGGGCGGCGACGCCTTCGTAGGTCAGGCCGTTGGGCAGCGACGGATTATTCTTCCAGCCATGGATGTACGGCCTCACCCGGGTGTAGTAGACATAGGGGTCGCAGCGTTCTTTCATGCGCCGCAATGTGTCGCGCATGGCGGCTTGAGCGGCAGCCAAGGCCTGCAAACCCTGCACAACCTCGTCGTCCTTCCCTTCCATCGCTCCGTTCATGGCCCGCCGTAAGCCTGCCAGACCGGGCCCCGCTTGCCGTTCGATCTGAATGTGAACCACGACGAACCACTCTTCGTCGAGTCCGCCGAGGAAGTTCTGCAGCAGGACGATGTTGTCGAGCTGAACCGGCTTGGTTCGATCGAGGCGACGCCAATTGTCGAGCGCATAAGAGGCGTAGGAGAGCACCGGCGGCCGGCCAAGCCGCTGTGCCACCTCATACCAGGGTCGCGCCAACTGCGGCGGCAGCGTGACGGCCGGTTGCTCCGGCACCTCCCACACATACGCATGGCCGGCGAACGACAAAATCCGCATCGCTGCGCGATAATCCTCATCTCGCCAGTCGCTTGGAACGGAAGGCAAGAGCGAGCGCTGCTCGTCGATGAACCGCCGGACCATGCGAGCGCTCAACAACTTCGGCAACTCGCGGCCCAACTGGTTCAGCGTGTCGCAGTCAGGGAGATGATCGCAAGGGTCCGGCGGAAGGAACCCGCGGTCGGGAGAAATGTCGTAATCGGCGAGCGACAGAGAATGGAAGGTGATCGATCTCACAGGAGCCTCCGGTATGAGCAACCCGGGCGCCTGTCGTTACTGTACCACTCCTCAGCTAGATTTCAATCGAACCTTCTTGGAAAGGCCGCTCAATAGCCGGCCTTTCCCTTTCTTGGGAAGAAACGCTCTTACGTTCCCATCTCCCAGCTCGCCAGATACTTCTCTTGTTCCTTCGTCAGCTTGTCGATGCTCACGCCCATGCCGGCGAGTTTGAGGCGGGCGATTTCTTTGTCGATGGCGGGCGGAACCGGGTAGACCTTCTTTTCGAGCATCTTGTAGTTCTTCACGATGTACTCGGCGCCGAGGGCCTGGTTGGCGAAGCTCATGTCCATGACGCTGGAAGGATGGCCTTCGGCCGTCGCGAGGTTCACCAGCCGGCCTTCGCCGAGCAGGCTCACCCGGTGGCCGTTCTTGAGGGTGAACTGTTCGACGCCGGTGCGGATGATCTTGCGCTTGCGGGCTAACTTCTCCAACGCCGGAATATCCAACTCGACGTTGAAGTGGCCGCTGTTGCAGACGATGGCGCCGTCTTTCATGGCCGCGAAATGCTCGCCGCGGATCACATGGATATTGCCGGTGACGGTCACGAAGAAGTCGCCCACCGGCGCCGCCTGTTCCATGGGCATGACGCGGAAGCCGTCCATGACCGCTTCCAGCCCTTTCAACGGATCGATTTCCGTCACGATCACGTCGGCGCCCATGCCCTTGGCCCGCATCGCGATGCCGCGGCCGCACCAGCCGTAACCCACGACGACGACGACCGAGCCGCAGACCAGGCGGTTGGTCGCCCGCACGATGCCGTCCATCGTGGATTGCCCGGTGCCGTACCGGTTGTCGAACATATGCTTGGTGTCCGCATCGTTGACCGAGATGACCGGGAACTTGAGGACTTTCTTTTCCGCCATGCTGCGCAGGCGGATGACACCGGTGGTGGTCTCTTCCGTGCCGCCGATCACGTTCCTCAATAGATCTTTCCGTTTGGAATGCAGATGCGAGACCACGTCCGCGCCATCGTCCATCGTGACATGCGGGCGATGGCCGATCGCCGATTCGATATGGCGATAGTAGGTCGTGTTGTCTTCTCCTTTGATCGCGAACGTCGGGATACCCTCGTGCTGGACCAACGCCGCGGCCACGTCGTCCTGCGTGCTGAGCGGATTCGACGCGCAGAGTCGGACGTCCGCCCCGCCGGCCTTGAGCGTGATCGCCAGATTCGCGGTTTCTGTGGTGACGTGGAGGCAGGCCGTGACGCGCACACCCTTGAGCGGCTGCTGCCGCTGAAAGCGCTTCCGGATCAGCCGCAGCACCGGCATGGTGGCTTCCGCCCATTCGATCTTCAATTTGCCCTGATCCGCTAGCTTAATGTCCCGCACGTCGTAATCCACGGAAACCTCCAGTGAAGTGATGAGTGACGAGTTGTCAGAAAAAAGGGGACGGGCTCTGTAGAATCCGTCCCCTTCTTCGTAGCTTCAATCTGAACCTGGCCGAATTACAGGCCTGCGTCTTTGCGCAACGCTCTCACCTTGTCGGTCTTTTCCCAGGTGAACTCCGGCTCGTTGCGCCCGAAGTGCCCGTACGCGGCCGTCTTGCGGAAAATCGGCCGGCGGAGCTTGAGATGCTCGATGATGCCGCGCGGCGTCATCGGGAAATGTTTGCGGACCAGCTTGTCGAGGTTGTCCACCGATACCTTCTCGGTGTTCTTGGTATCGACGAGCACGGAGACCGGATCGGCCACACCGATCGCATAGGCCAACTGTACCTCGCACTTATCCGCCAAGCCGGCGGCGACGATGTTCTTCGCGATATAGCGGGCCATGTACGACGCCGAACGGTCCACCTTCGTGGGATCCTTGCCCGAGAAGGCGCCGCCGCCATGGCTGCCGTGGCCGCCGTAGGTGTCCACGATGATCTTGCGGCCGGTGAGCCCGGTATCCCCCATCGGCCCGCCCACGACAAAGCGGCCGGTCGGGTTGATGTGGTGCTTCACGCCGGTCGGATCGTAAAGGCCCTTCGGCATGACGGGCTTGATCACCTGCTCCATGATGCCGCGCTCGATTTCCCGATTGGTGACGTCGGGGCTATGTTGCGTCGAGACGACGATGGTGTCGATGCGGAACGGTTTGCCGTTCTTGTATTCGACGGTAACTTGGGACTTGCCATCCGGTCGCACCCAAGGAAGGATTTTCCTCTTGCGGACTTCGGCCAGCCGGCGCGTCAGACGGTGAGCCAGCACGATGGGCATGGGCATCAGCTCGGCGGTCTCGTTGGTGGCATAGCCGAACATCAGCCCCTGGTCGCCGGCACCTCCCGAGTCGACCCCCATGGCGATATCGCCCGACTGCTGGTGAATCGAGGTCAGGACGGAGCAGGTATGGTAGTCAAATCCCCACGAGGCGTCGCAGTAGCCGACGTCTTTGATCACGTCCCGGATGATGTCGGGGATTTCCACATAGGCCTTGGTGGAGATTTCCCCCGCCACGAAGGCGATCCCGGTGGTGAGGATCGTTTCACAGGCGACGCGGGAGAACTTATCCTGCGCGATAATGGCGTCCAATATGCCGTCCGAGATCTGGTCCGCAATCTTGTCCGGATGGCCTTCGGTAACGGACTCGGAGGTAAACAGATAGTTGTTTCTCATTCCCGCTCTCGCTCCCTTTGGTTCGGGGTTTAACGCTGGCCGTCGCGGTTTGACCGGCAGTGAGAACCGGTCGACAGATACGGCATAGCAGACTGTTCGAAGTGTAGCGGAGTCGGTGAGCCCTTGTCTATTACTTCGATGGTAGGGGACGGCCCACCGTTTGCTTGACAGCGGTTTTCAGCCGCTTGTAAGATGACCAACTTTCCGCGCGGTTAGACTCCCCAGACAATCCAAACGCAAGTCCAGGGACGTAGAGTTTGGAGGTATCGACCGTGCGTAACCCATAAAGCGAGCGAAGAGCTTCATGAACGGTCAGCCAGACGCCCTACCGGAAGAGCCAGTCGCTCAGCAGACGTCGCCCCGCCTGGGATGGGAGGAATTCTCCCGCGAACTGGTGGAATTCTTTGCCTCGATCAAGTTAGCCATCTTCCTCTTTCTGTTCCTGGCCATTACCGCCACGATTGGCACGGTGATCCAGCAGGGTGAGCGGCCGGAAGTCTACGTCCAGGAGTACGGGGAAAACGCGTATCGGTGGTTCCTTCGGCTTGGATTGACCGATGTCTATCACACCTGGTGGTTCACCAGCCTGCTGGGTCTCCTCTGTATCAACTCCCTTACCTGCTTCTACAAGCGCTTTCCCGCCGTCTGGCGGTCGATGAAGCAGGACAAGGTGGGAGTGTCCCTCGCCTTCATCAAGAACATGAAGCAGCAGGCGGAGCTGTCCGTCCGGAACACCAAGGAGTCGGTCGCGCAGCGCCTTCTGGAGCATTTTGTATCCAAAGGCTATCGGGTCCTGGCCAAGAACGAACCGGGGGAGGTCACCGTCTACGCGACGAAGGGGGTCATGGGGCGGGTGGGGGCCCATATGGCGCACCTGAGCGCGACGGTCATCGTGTTCGGCGGCCTGCTCGGCACCTATTACGGCTTCCAGGAGTTCGGCGTCTGTCTGGAGGGCCAGACTTACCATATCCCGCGCGGCAACTTCGATTTGAAGGTCGAAAAGTTTTGGATCGATTATCATGACAACGGCTCCGTCAAGTCCTACAACAGCACGCTGACAGTCCTGGACGGCGGCCAGCCGACGGTCACCAAAACCATTACGGTGAACGATCCGCTCGTCTACAAGGGTATCTGGTTCTATCAGTCCAGCTACGGGGATTCGTGGGACCAGATAGAAATCGCCCGGGTGAACATCAAAGACAAGGCCTCCGACAAGGTGTTGAAGACGATCGATCTGGAGTGGCAGAAGGAACAGAGTCTGCCGGATCTGAATCTGAAGCTCGCCGTCACCGATTTCGTCGCCGACTTCGCGTTCAATTCCACCGAGAAGAAGGTCTTCTCAAAAACCGTCGAGCACGCGAATCCGGCCGTCAAGCTGGCCATCCATGAACGGGGGGCCGTGCAGGCCACGCCCTGGATCTTTCAGCAGTTTCCCGATTTGTTCGAAATCAAAGATTCGCAGTATCAATTTGAGCTGGTAGGCTACAAGCCCAAGAAGTTCACCGGCCTGCAGATCGCGAAGAATCCGGGGATCAATGTGGTATGGACCGGCTGCACGATGATCGTGGTGGGCATCACGCTCTCGTCGTTCATCTACCATCGCCGGCTGTGGGCGAAGATCATTCCCGGACAAGATGGGATCGTCACGGTCCATATCGGCGGGACGACGCATAAGAGTCAGATCGATTTCCAGAAGGAATTCCGGAAACTGACCGAAAAAATACAGACGTTTCATGCGTAAGACCGCCGACGCGCCCGGGTGGCTCTTGGGGTATGCTCTTGCGGTATGATAAGCAGCGGAGCGGATAGACGGAGGACGGTATGATGCGATCACTCTTCCTGTTCGATATGACCTTCTGGCTCTACTTGGCGGCGCTCGCCCTCTACATCGCCTATCTGTTCGCCCGTCGCCCCTCGATGGCGCTCGCGCCGGCCGGTCATCCGACCGAGGATTTTGACGAGCGCGACGGGGTGTGGGCCACTCAGCTGGGGCAGGTCGCCACGCTGGTGACCGTATTCGGCTGGATGATGAATACGGCGGCGTTGTTGACCCGGGCCTTCGAGCGTATGGAGTATAGCGGGACCTTCGCGCCCTGGTCCAACCAGTTCGAAGCCATGGCCTACGTCTCGTGGGCCATCATCCTCGGCTATGTCCTGTTGGAGCTGCGGTATAAGATCAAGGCCATCGGCGCCTTCGTCGTCGGCATCGGCTTCATCGCCATGGGAGCGGCCTCGTTGTTGCCCTACCGCTACCAGACCGCCGATCCGTTGGTGCCCGCCCTCAATAGCTACTGGATTTACATTCACGTCTCGGTCACGCTGACGAGTTATGCCGCGTTTGCGATGGCGGGTGGATTAGGGCTGATGTACCTGTTCAAAGAGCGGGCGGAGCAGCGGGGCAGTCAATCCCGTTTCTATGCGGCCTTTCCCGATTTGGAAACGATCGATGAGTTGGGATACAAGGCGATCATGATCGGGTTTCCGTTATTGGCCTTCGGGATCATCCTCGGCGCCATGTGGGCCAACTATGCCTGGGGCGGCTACTGGAGCTGGGATCCCAAAGAAACCTGGTCCTTGATCGTCTGGCTGATTTACGGCGCCTATATCCATGCGAGAATGACCAGAGGATGGGAGGGCCGGAAAGCGGCCATCTATGCCGTGTTCGGATTTCTGATGGTCATTTTCTGCTTCTGGGGCGTGAATTTCTTGCTGTCGGGTCTGCACGCCTACGCGTAAACCGCGTGACCTTGCGCTCAGAGGGGTCACCATGTCTGAACCGATCACGTCCACTTCAACAACGATCCACGAGCCGCCGAAAGGCGGCTCGCGCGCCGTGATCCTGGTCGTCGGGGCGTTGGTGCTGGCCCTCACATTCGTCATCGTCTGGCTGCAGAGCGCCAAGTACGAGCCGTTGGTGGTCGGCAAGGAGGCGCCCGATTTCGTCCTGACCGATCTAAACGAGAAAACCCACCGCCTGTCCGACTTCCGGGGCAAAGTGGTGTTCCTGAATTTCTGGGCCACCTGGTGCGCGCCCTGCCGCGAGGAAATGCCGTCGATGGAGGTGCTGTACAAGAATTTCGAGAAAGACGGCCTGGTCATGTTGGCCGTGAGCATCGACCGGGTGACGACCACCAAAGACATCCCGCCATTCGTGAAAAGCCTGAACCTGACGTTCCCTGTGCTCATCGATTCTTGGGGAAAGACGGACAAACCGTACAAGCGGAAGGGCGTGCCGGAAACGTTCATCATCGATCAGCAGGGCATCATCCGGGAGATCGTCATCGGGCCGAGGGATTGGACGAGGATCGATAATCTGAAAACACTGACGACGCTCCTCAACGTGACGCCCAAGACGGCCAAGTCCGTCGTCCCCGCCGTCGCTTCGATCAAGGATCCGTCATGAAACCCGCCCTGTACCTGTCACTGCTGCTCATGATGGTGGTCACGGACTGGAACTTGAGCGCCGGCTGGCTTCAGGCCCGGGCGGCGGAGAGGCAGGGATCGGCGGTGGCGGACCGCGGAGTCGTGAAGGTCGGTGACGAAGCGCCGAACTTTCAGTTGCGGGATCTCGCCGGAAATCTGGTCAGTCTGTCCCAATTGCGCGGGAAAATCGTCCTGCTGAATTTTTGGGCCACCTGGTGCGGCCCCTGCCGGGTCGAAATGCCGGCGATGGAGCAGCTCTACCGCGCGTTTCCGCGGAAAGAGTTTGAAATTCTCGCCGTCTCCACCGATCCGCAAGGCGCGGCCGTGACCCGGCCGTTTCAACAGAAGATGGGGTTCACGTTTCCGATCCTCCACGACTCGGAGTATCGCGTGGGCTTGGCCTATGGAGCGCGCACGCTGCCCATGACCTTCATGGTGGACCGCCAGGGCGTGATCCGCCAGAAGATTTTCGGGGCGCGCGATTGGGATTCCCCCGAAGCCCGCGAGCTCATCCAGACGCTGATGAAATCGTAGCCATGACGCAGTCGCTTCCGCAGATCTCACTCATTGCCGCCTTCTCGGCCGGGCTGCTGTCGTTCGTCTCGCCCTGCGTCCTGCCGTTGGTGCCCTCGTACATTTCGTATATCACCGGTCTGTCGGTGGAACAGCTCACCGATGAACGCGAACGAAGCAGGTTCAAGAAGGCGATCGTCTTGAACGCCCTGCTGTTCATCGCCGGATTTTCCTCCGTCTTCATCGCGTTCGGCGCGTCGGCCAGCTTTTTAGGCCAACTCCTCATCACCTACCAGGATCACATTCGCCGCCTCGGCGGAGTGCTCATCATCATCTTTGGTCTCTATCTGCTCGGGGTGCTGAATTTGAATTTTCTGAAGATGGAGCACCGCTACCAGTTTCGAAATCGTCCGGCCGGTTATGTCGGCTCGTTCCTCATCGGGGTCGCCTTCGCCGCCGGATGGACGCCCTGCGTCGGCCCCGTATTAGGATCGATTCTTCTCTATGCCAGCACCACCGATTCGCTCATGAGCGGGGTCGTGCTGCTGACGTTCTATTCACTGGGATTGGGCTTGCCGCTCTTCCTGACGGCCTTGGGAGTGGACCGGTTTCTCGCGTATTTCAGGGAAGTGCGCGCCTATCTCTGGGGCGTTTCAACCGTCAGCGGAGTGCTGCTCCTGGTCGTCGGCGTGATGATTTACGCGAACTCGCTCACCATGATCACCAGCTTCCTCGAACGCTATGGGATCGGCTGGTACCTCGGACAATAGCGCGCTGCTGAAAACGGCTCCCAACTGCGTTCTCGGCTCGCTACAATCCTCAACGTACCCCTGAGGGTACGCCTCCGGTTGCAGCTCGCCTCCGGCCTTGTTGGATAGCCATTTTGAGCAGCGCCATTCGGCGCCCTCTTACGAGGGGAACTCAGCACCACGCGCCGATGCGGCAAGGAGTAAACGCTTGGCCAAGGGCGTTCGCGGAAGGCAGACGGAGAGTCCCCGAAGGAGCGGAGACCACAGGCAAGTCTGCTAGTGAGGGACCGTTCCCGGCGCCGGCGGTCGGGCCGATGTCGGAAAAGGCGACGGACGCATCCGATTTTTTCGCCACCAGCACGCCCTTCTGGGCACCGCCGAGTTTTGCCAACAGGCTCGTGCTGTCCTTTTGAGCTTTGCTGCCGGGATATTTTTCCGCCAAGAGGAGCAAATTGTCCCGCGCCCAGTCGTCCGCTCCGAGCTCATGGTAGCTCATCGCCAGGTAATAGAGCGCGTCGGGCGCCACCGGCTTGTCGGGGTAGCTCTTCATGATCTGCTCGAACCGGTGGGCGGCGGCCAAATACGACCCGCGGCGATAATAGAATTGGCCGACGAAGAGATGGGCCTGCGCGAGCCAGTCGTGACATTCCTGAATCTTTTGCTGCGCCTGAGTCTCGTATCGGCTCCCGGGAAAATCCCGCCGCATCCGTTCCAAGGCGGCGATGGCCTTGTTCATGGGATCCGGATCGCGATCGATGCTTTTGGCCATCTTGAAATGGGTTTCCCCGATTCGGTAGGCCGCATAGGGGGCCAGGATATGGGTGCGGTGCAGATCCAGGAAGTGGTTGTACTCCACCAGGGCTTCGGCGTATTCCTCCTTCTCGAAGAAGGCTTCGCCCCGCTTCATGATGACGTTGGGGTCGTAATTCTTTTCGATCGTATCGCCCAGGAAGATCTGTTCGTCCGTTCCGCCGACGGCCTTTTTAGCGGTGGCCTGTTCTTTAGGCGTGCTGGAGCAGGCGACGGACACAACTAGGGTGGCGGCCAGGTACAAGCAGGTCTTGAGCAGGCGCATGCCTACGAGTGATAGCAAGATTCCCGCCCAAAAGCAACGTGGGGAAGACTTCGGTTGACCCGCCTGTCGGTGCTCCCTATAATCGCCGCGCATCTTTTTGCATGTTAAGAACGGTCGTAAGCTCGGATCGGCGCCGAACCATGATACGAAGCAGAATCCTGGGAACCGGCAGCTATTTGCCAGAGCGGGTGATCTCTAATGAGGAGGTCGCCCGCCCTCTGGGGCTTGCCCCGGATCGAATCCACCGGCTGACGGGCATCCATGAACGGCGCCGGGCCGCCCCCGATGAAGCTCCCTCCGATATGGCGGCGGCCGCCGGACTACGGGCGCTGCAAGCGGCCGAGTGCGGCGCATCCGCGATCGACGCCATCGTGCTCTCCACCACGTCGCCCGATATGGCCTTCCCCTCGACGGCCTGTCATGTGCAGCGGAGGTTGGGGTGTCGCGGGGTGGGGGCCTTCGACGTGGCCGCTTCTTGCTCGGGGTTTCTATATGCGCTTTCGATGGCGGACGCGATGATCCGCAGCGGACAGGCCGCCACCTGTCTGGTGGCGGCGGCGGAAGTCAAGTCCCGGTCTATGGATCCGACCGATGGCGCGACCGCCATGTTATTCGGCGATGGAGCGGGAGCGGTCGTGCTTCGTGGCGAGAAGGCCGACTCTCCACGGGCGTCCGGCATTCTGGGGATTCGATTGTACGCGGACGGGTCGCAACATGAACTCATCCGAGTCTCCGCCGGAGGCTCCCGGCGGCCGGCCAGCCAAGAGACCCTCGCCGCCGGCGCCCATGCGCTCCGCATGCAGGGCGCTCCCTTGTTCCGGGTCGCGATCCGACGGATTGAGCAGGCTGTGCACGACACGCTGAAGGAGTTCGGCGTGCGCCTCGAAGAGCTTGCGCAGGTGGTCCTGCATCAGGCCAACGGCCGTATCTTGGCTCAAGTCGCCGAACGCCTCGGCGTGCCGCCTGACCGGCTCGCGTCCGTGATCGATCGGTATGGCAATACCTCGTCGGCCTCGCTCCCCATCGCGCTGGATGCAGCGGTGCGCGGAGGCAAGGCGGCGGCCGGCGACCTGGTGCTGCTGGGCAGCTTCGGGGGAGGCCTGACCTGGGCGGCCGGGTTGGTGCGGTGGTAGGGGCGAGTCTGTAATCCGGCTGTAACACCGGCATGCGACAAGAGCGGCGGGTCCCGGCCAAGGAGTTTCGAGCGTGATGTTCGGCTTGATCCCGAAAGAGGAAGCGTTCTTCGAGCTGTTCAAAAAGGCGGCTCACAACATGATCGAAGGCAGCCGCCTGTTGAAGGACATGATGGAAGACTTCCGCGATCCGGCGGACAAGGCGAAACGGATCAAGGAGGTCGAGCATGTCGGAGACGGCATCACGCACGACATCGCGACCCGGTTGAATCAGACTTTCATCACGCCGATCGACCGCGAAGACATTCACGATCTGGCGAGCGCGCTCGACGACATTCTGGACGCGGTCGAGGCCGTCGCCGACCGGTTCGTGATCTACAAAATCACCAGGCCGACCGATTCGGCCATCCGGCTGGCCGATATTCTCTATCGCGCGTCGGTCGCCGTCGGCCGCGGCGTCGATCGCGTCAATCTCTCGCACGCCCAGATCAACGAATGCAGCGTCGAGGTGAACAGCCTGGAGAACGAGGCGGACCGCGTGTCGCGCGACGCGATCTCGGGGCTCTTTGAAAAAGAAACCGACCCCATCGCGGTGATCAAGTGGAAAGAGATCTACGAAACATTCGAGGCGGGCACCGACCGCTGCGAGGACGTCGCCAATATTCTGGAGCGCATCGTCCTGAAACACCACTGAACCCGCAGTGATGCGTGATGGGTGAACAGTGATGAGAGGAACCGAGTGCATGTCCGACACGCTTCCGAATTCCGCTTCATCACTCATCACGCATCACGCGTCACGCATCACACTATCCCATGCCTGACCTCGCCGGACTCCTTCTCCTCACGGTCGTGCTGGCGCTCCTGTTCGATTTCTCCAACGGGTGGCACGATTGCGCGAACGCGGTGGCGACGGTGGTTTCGACGCGCGTGCTGAGCCCGCTGGCCGCGGTCGTCCTGGCGGGCGCGCTCAACGTGGCGGGAGCCTTTTTCTCCACCGCCGTGGCCAAGATGATCGGCGGGGGGATCGTCTTCCCCGACGCCATTACCAATCACGTGGTCGCCTCCGCGCTGGCCGGCGCCATCTTGTGGAATCTCTTCACCCTGATCCTGGGGCTCCCCACCAGCTCCTCGCATGCTTTGATCGGCGGCTTGGTCGGCGCGGCCGTCGCGCACGGGGGCTGGTCGGTCGTGCAGTTCAAGGGGTTGCGCGCGATTCTGGAGGCCATGATTCTGTCGCCGCTGTTCGGCTTCGGCGTCGGCTTTCTCATCATGCTGGGCGTGAGTTGGGTGTTCTTCCGGGTGCCGCGGGGCATCGCGACCAAGATCTTCAGCCGCCTCCAATTGGTCTCCGCGAGTTTCATGGCCTTCAGTCACGGGGCCAACGACGCGCAAAAGGCCATGGGCATCATTACGCTGGCGCTCGTGGCATCCGGACAGCTGTCCACCGCCGAGGTGCCCACATGGGTCATTGTGGCCTGCGCGCTGGCGATGGGCCTGGGCACGGTCGTCGGCGGGTGGCGGATCATGCGCACGCTGGGCATGCGCATCGTGAAACTGGAGCCGGTGCACGGGTTTGCGGCGGAGACGGGGGCGGCGAGCGTCTTATTGTTCACGGCGCATTTCGGCCTGCCGGTGAGCACGACGCACACGATCACGTCGTCCATCCTGGGCGTCGGAGCGACGCAGCGGCTGTCGGCGGTGCGCTGGGGCGTGACGACGAAAATTCTGTCCGCCTGGATTTTTACCTTTCCGGGAGCCGGCTTGCTGGGAGCGGGGGTTTACGCGGTGTTGGTCTCGGTGAGTTGAGCGGCGAGGCGTGATGGATGTCGAAGCGGCAGCCGCACCACAAAGCGGCTGCCTTGCGGCTGCCGGCCTTCCACCCATACCTGCCCTCCGTGTCCCTCCACGATGTGCTTGACGATCGCGAGCCCCAGTCCCGTCCCGCCCAGCTCGCGCGAGCGGGCTTTGTCCACGCGATAGAAGCGTTCGAACACCCGCGGCCGGTCCTGCTCGGGAATGCCGATCCCGGTATCGCTGACGCTCAGCTCCAAGGCCCGATGCTCCGGTAAGGCCCGCGCCGGCTCAGGCACCAGGCGCGCCGCGACCGTGATCATCCCCCGCTCGGGCGTGTACTTCACGGCATTATCCAGCAGGTTCGTCAGCACTTGGACCAGCCGGTCTTCGTCGCCGGCGATCGGCGGCAGCCGGTCGTCCAACTCGGTCACCAGCCGATGCCCCTTCTTGTCGGCGATGGGCTTGATCATGGACAACGTGCGCTCGACCACGCTGCGAATGTCGAGGGGATCTTGCTTGAACGACACCCGGCCGGACTCGATTTTTGACAGCTCCAGCAAGTCTTCGAGAATGAGGTTCAGCCGGTCGCTTTGCTTGAGAATGATGTCCAGGAACTTGTTGAGCGCCTCGGGGTCGTCCTTCGCGCCGTCCAGGAGGGCTTCGACGTAGCCTTTGATCGATGTGAGCGGGGTGCGCAGCTCGTGCGACACGTTCGCGACGAAGTCTTTGCGGATTTTTTCCAGGCGGCGCAATTCCGTGATGTCGTGGAACACCAGCACGGCGAAGGCCTCGTTTTCGCGCTCGCCGCCGGCCACCGAGGCTTCGATGTGCAGGCAGCGGCCGCTGGGGGGCAGCAGGATTTCATCTTCGCGATTGGTGCGTGTCGCCAGAATCGCCGACACCAGCTCGTTCAATCGCTCGTGTGGAAACACCTCGGCGCAGGAACGCCCCCGCGCCTCCGCCCGGGTGACGCCAAACATCCGTTCGAGCGCCGGATTCACCTGCAGCACGTGGCCGCGATAGTCCAGGACCATCACGCCCTCCACCATGGACGTCAACATGGCGAGCAGCTGTGCCCGGTCTTCGGACAGTTCCGCGATCTTCGCATGGAGCTGGTCCGCCATGTCGTTCAAGGTGGCGGCGAGGAGGCCGACCTCGTCGTGCGCGTCGGTGGCGATGCGGATGGTCCGCTCGCCGGCGGCGAGCTGTTGCGCCGCCCGCGCGATGTTCGAAAGCGGACGCGTCAAGCTGCGTGCGAGCCACACGCTCAATGAGACCGCCACGCCGAACGCGGCACCCAATGCGAGGATGAGGTTTTGCTGCAGCTTGGCGACTTCCCGGTCCAACAGGGTCATCGGAAGACCGGCGCGTACAAAGACCGGCGGCGCCCCGGCCGGCCTGCTCATCGCGACCGCGCGATACATGGTCCGTTCGCCGGTGGTCTGGCTCGCCCTGATATCCTGCCCTTGTCCCGTCGCCGCCGCCTGCTGGATTTCCGGCCGCGAGAGATGGTTTTCCACGGCGGGGAGATCGGCCTCCCGCACCGCGCTGTCGGCCAGAACGGTCCCGTCGGCCGCTACGACGGTCACGCGCGCGGACGCCCGTTCGGCGAGCTCGCGCGCGACCGCTTGGAGCGTCGATCGTTCCGGCGGCGACGAGGCCTCGAACAGCGGCCGGAGCCCGAAGTCGACCAACTTGGTTCTTGCGTCGAGCACCTCACTGAGCTGAGCGATCTCCTGCTGCTGGAGCGATTGAATGGCGAGGATGCCGGCCAAGACCAGGCCGCAGGCCACCGCGACGAGTGTGGCGAGGGTGACTTTCCAGCGGATGGAGAGGGTCATGGATCAGTGATGGGTAATGGGTGATGAGTGATGAGGTGAAAAGTCGGTCGCCATCCGTCTCCGGTCAGCATCCCATCACTCATCACTGATCACTCATCACATCTTTTAATTTGTATCCCAGCGATTTGACCGACACGATGGCGTCCTCCAGTAGCGGGAGCTTTTGCTTGAGCCGGCGGATATGGACGTCGACCGTGCGGGTCGTTCCGTAATAGTCGTATCCCCAGACGGCGTTCAGAAGGACTTCGCGGGTGAGCACCCGCCCTTGATGTTTGAGCAGATGCTCGAGCAGGCCGAATTCCTTCGCCGTCAGCACCATCTCCTCCTTGCCGAGCCGAACCTCGTGGCGGGCCAGATTCATCGTCAGGGGACCGTAGTGGTACCGCGTCGTGTCGGCGGCGGGGGTCCGCTCCACCCGCCGGAGGAGGGCTTTGACCCGGGCCACCAGGGCCTTGGGGCTGAACGGCTTGGTGACATAGTCGTCCGCGCCGAGTTCCAGGCCGATGATCGTGTCCGATTCCTCGGCTTTGGCCGTCAACATGATGATCGGCAGCATGGCGGTGTCGGGGTGGGAACGGAGGCGCTTGCAGACTTCGAGGCCGTCCAGCTCGGGCAACATCAAATCCAGCACGACCAGATCCGGCCTCTCTCCTTTGACCTGCGCCAGCCCCTCCGCGCCGGTCATCGCCGTGACGGTTCGGAAGCCCTCTTTCTCCAAGTACAGTTTGACGAGTTGCAGGATGTCCTTCTCGTCTTCGACGATGAGGATTTTTTTGGGGCTGGAAGCCGACATGGATGGCGCACAGCGTACGGAGCAGGGGACAGCCTGTCAAGCGGACGCTACGGCTCATCGAATCGCCGTCAAGAGGCCAATTCTATTGACGGGGCCCGCCGCTCTCACGTAAGGTGAACCACGACGGCACTCGGGCGCGTGACCCGAGGGCTGCGTGAAGGAGCCATGACGACTATGAAGATCTATCTCGCCAATCCTCGGGGGTTTTGCGCCGGTGTGGACCGGGCGATCGATATCGTGGACCTCTCGTTAAAGAAGTACGGCGCGCCGATTTATGTGCGCCATGAAATCGTCCATAGCCGCCATGTGGTGAATTCCCTCCGCCAAAAAGGCGCAGTCTTCGTGGAGGAGCTCAGCGAAGTGCCCGAAGGATCAGTGGTGATCTTCAGCGCCCACGGAGTGGCCAAGTCGGTCTGGGAGGAAGCCCGGCAGCGACGGTTGCACGTGATCGATGCCACGTGCCCGCTGGTCATCAAGGTCCATAATGAAGTGAACCGGGACTATACCCAGGGGTACGAGTTGATCTTGATCGGCCATGCCGGCCACCCGGAGGTGATTGGCACGTTGGGCCAGATTCCCGACAAGTTCCACCTCGTCTCCTCCGTGGAGGATGTCGAGAAGCTGCATGTGGACAATACGCTGAATCTCTCCTACGTGACGCAGACTACGCTCAGCGTCGACGAATGCCGCGATATCGTGGGGGCGCTGCATCAGCGGTTCCCCAACATCAAAGGCCCCCATCAGGAAGACATCTGCTACGCGACGCAAAACCGCCAGAACGCCGTGAAGGAGTTGTCGCGCCTGGTGGATGTGATCCTCGTCATCGGCTCGCCGAACAGCTCCAATTCCAACCGCCTCCGTGAGTTGGGAGAGCAGTGCGGCATTCCCTCCTACCTGATCGACTCGGCCAACGATATCAATCCGGCCTGGCTGAAAGGCGCCAGGGCGGTCGGTATCGCAGCCGGCGCCTCGGCTCCTGAAGTCCTCGTCACCGAAGTGGTGGCCTCCCTGAAGGCCGCCGAGCCCTCGGACGTCGAAGAGCTGACGGTCATTGAAGAGGACGTGGAATTCCTCCTGCCGAAAGAGCTCGTCCAAATCGAGCCGGCTGTCCGGTAATCCCTACATCTAGTAGGGATTAGTCAAGCTGTCCCCCACATCCTGTATTTTCTTTTGATTTCTGTTTTTCGCTGTGCTACAAACCCGCCCAGCGTTTTTAGACGTCCTTCCATAGGCATAGCCGCGCAAAGAAGGTGAACTGATGTACCTGAAATCCTTGGACATGTTGGGCTTCAAGTCGTTTGCCGAGGCCAAGATCGAGTTCCCGCAAGGCGTGACCGCGATCGTCGGTCCCAACGGCAGCGGGAAGAGCAACGTGGTCGATGCCATCCTCTGGGTACTGGGCGAACAGAGCACGAAGACCCTCCGCAGCGAAAAGATGGAAGACGTCATTTTCAACGGCACCGAGCTTCGCAAGCCGCTCGGGATGGCGGAGGTCTCGTTGGTGATCGGGGGGCTGGATCAGGCGTCCATGAAACTGGAAGGCGGGGCGGGTTTGCCGAGTCAGCTCACGGAATTTCAGGAATTGATGATCACCCGCCGGCTCTATCGAAACGGCGACAGCGAATATCTCATCAACAAGACCGCCTGCCGGCTCAAAGACATCCGAAGTCTGCTGCTGGACACCCGCGCCGGGAGCAAAGGACACACGGTGATCGCGCAGGGCCAGATCGACCAGATCCTCAACGCCTCGCCGCAGGACCGCCGGGAACTGATCGAAGAAACCGCCGGCATCATCCGCTACAAGAAACAGAAGGCCGAAGCGCTTCGCAAGCTCGATGCGACCCAACAAAATCTGCTGCGAGTGCGCGACATCATCGCCGAGGTGAAGAAGCAGCTCAATTCGCTGGAACGCCAGGCGCGCCAGGCCCGCACGTACCAGACGCTGCAGCAAGAGGCGCGCGGCGTCGAGGTCGAGCTGCTCACGAGGGAGTTCCGGGCCTTGCGCCGGGCCCTGGCGGAAGTGGAGACTGAGGCGCTCACCTTGGATCAGCAGGAAGCCGGCAAGGCCGCCGATCAAGCGCGTCTCGCGACCGACCTCGAGCAGGTTCGGCTGAAAGCCATCGCCATGGGCGAGGCGATCGGCAAGATCCGCGATGCGCTGGCTGCGGTCGAGCAGCAGCAGGCTCACGCGCTGACCGCCGCGGAGGTCGAGCGGAACCGGAGCCAGCTGTTCGAGCAGCAGCAAATGCAAGAGTCGTCCGAGCTCGACGAATTGGTGCGTGCGCAGGACGAGTTGGCCGCCGGCCTGACGGCGATCGAAGCCACGCTCGGTTCGCTGGAAGAGGAGATGGAGGCGCGCGAACGGGTCCTCGGGGAATTGGATCGGGAGATGGAGCGGGTGCGGCATCAGCGGGCATCGGCCGTCGCGGAAGAAGAGCGCGGCCGGCAAGACATTCTGCAGCTCGCCGTGCTCGTGGCCAATACCGAGCAAGGCATCGCGCAGCTGGCGTCCAAAATCGCCGAGATCACTCAGCGGGGCGACCGCTTGTCCGCCGAGCAACGGGAGCTGGAGTCGCAACGGACCGGTGCTGTGGCCCGGCATGAGGCGTTGCGGGAGGAATACGGAGCGGCCGATCGGCTGGTCGGCAGCCTCCAAGCGCAAACCCGCTCGGTTCACGACGATGCGGCCCGTGCCGCCGCGGACCTGCAGTCGCTTGACCAGCTGATTCTGCGGCGATCGGAAGAATTGGCCGCTGTCGATTCCCGCTTGGGAGCGCTGCAAGGGGTCGTGCGGGAAGAAATGGGCTATGGCCGTGAGGGGGCGGATGAAGGCACCGCGCTCAAGTCCTGCGAGGGCGTGCGCGATGCGGTGGCGGAATGGCTCATCATCCCGCCGGGGATGGACCGTGCAGTGGAAGCAGTGCTTGGCGAGCGGGTGCGCGGATGGTTCGTGGACGATCCGGCGGTCGCCCATCGTGCCGTCGGATTGCTGGAGCAACAATCGCTCGGCCGGGGCACCTTCATCCCCCAGCATCCCCGCTGGGGCAGCGGGCGTTCGGCCGACTGGTGGGCGGCGCTCGCCGATCAGGGGGGAGTGATCGGCCGGGCGGTGGATTTGATCCAGACCGATGCCGCCCGCGTCGCGGCGCGGGATTGTCTGTTCGATCGGGTGGTGATCGTCGAATCGTTGGCTGATGCCATGCGGCTGTGGGAGCGGCAATCCTGGACCGCGCCGGACGGCCCCGTTCTCGTCACGCTGGCCGGCGAGGTGCTGGATCCCTCCGGTGTGCTGACCGGCGGGCAAATCCAGGGCGCGCAGGGATTGCTCGAACGGCGCCGGGAAGTGCTGGATTTGGAAGCCAAGCGGCAGGCGCTCACCGCGACGTTGGAGGACGAGAAGCGGCGGCGCGATATGTTGCAAGACCAGGTGCAAAGCCTGGCGCAGCAAGGACGTGAATTGGCCGAGTCGTTGCGCGCCGCCGAAATGCAGAACCTCTCGCTCCGCAAGGACGAAGAGAAGTTGCAGCAGCTGTTTGCGGATCTCGACTCGCGGCTGGGCGGTATCGGCGCGGACATTCAGACAGGGCTCGATGAAAGCCGGCGGCTGGGAGAGGAATCACAGTCGCTCCAGGGTCAGCTCGCCCAATGGATCGCCGAGAAGAACGGGCAGGAGGCGGCGCTGGGCCGCGTGAGGGAACGGCTTGGTCGCATCGATCAAGAGGTCCGGGCGCTCCAGGAGCGTGTCACCGAAGCCCGGCTGAGCGCGGAAGGGCTGCGCGCCAAACGCGAGCACGAACAGGCCAATCGCGCCCGGATCACACAGGAGGCGCACGACATGGACCAGCGCCGCCACTCGCTGCGCGAGCATCTGGCGGGATTGGGCCACTCTATCGAACAGAGCCGTGCCGAGCAGGCGCGGCAGGAGACGCTCTGCCAGGAACTCGGTGTGGAAGCGGGGCGCATCAAAGCCGAACTCGTCGCGGCGCAGGAGCAGCAGGCGCAGGAAATGGCGGCCGCCCAGACCGTGGAAGCCGCGTTGGAGGAATTACGCCGGGCCATCTCCGCGATTCGGGACGCCCGCATGGCGGTGGAAGTCCGCCGTGCCGAACTCCGCACGCAACTCGGCACCGTGGAAGGCACGCTGTCCGGCACTTACCAGCTCGATCCCTCCGCCTTGCTGCATGCGAACGGAGACGCGCCGCAGCTCTCGTTCGAGCAGCAGGCCGCGCCGGAGGATCAGGCGGAGCAGGCCGATCGGCGGTCGGATGCCGAATTGAAAGAGCAATTGCAGAAGCTGCGGGACCGGCTGGACCGCATGGGGCCCATCAATCTGGCCGCCATCAGCGAGCATCAGGAACTGGACGAGCGCCACAAGTTCCTCTCGGCCCAGGAGCAGGATCTGTCCAACTCCATCGCGTCGCTGAAGGAAATCATCCAGCGTATCAACCGGACGACGAAGGAGATGTTCGCGGCCACGTTCGATGAATTGCAGCAGAAGTTCACGGAAGTCTTCGGCCAGTTCTTTCCCGGCGGGCGGGCGGAGCTGCAGCTCGTCGAGGAGCCGCCTGTCGAGGGGGAGAGCGCGGGCAGCCAGGAACCCGGGATCGAGATCGTGGCGCAGCCGCCCGGGAAGCGGCTCAAAAGCATCACCATGCTGTCCGGCGGCGAAAAAACCCTTACGGCGATGGCGCTCTTGTTCGCCAGCTTCCTTATCCGGCCCACGCCCTTCTGTCTCCTCGACGAAATCGACGCTCCGCTGGACGAAGAAAACATCGGCCGCTTCACCGGCGTGCTGCGGGACCTGGCGCAGACCGCGCAGTTCCTGGTCATCACCCACAATAAGCGCACGATGGCCATCGCCGATTCGCTGTTCGGCGTGACGATGGAAGAGCCAGGCGTGTCCAAGCTCGTCTCCGTCCGGCTGGGCGACCTGCAGCCGGCGTGACGCATCCGGACGGAAGGGTCTCTACTTAACGGCCCCTCGAGATCCGGCATCGTGGGACGTGAAAATCCTGAATACTTCAGAGGGCTTCTCGGTGCCTTTGCTTGACTCACCTGGGAGGCTCTGTTATAAGCCGTCCGATGGGCAGCTCTCCGACCGTGCGATGATGTATCCGGCTCCTGCGGGTCTTCGTGGCACGCCAGTCAATTCGTCCATCTCATTCGCAGCTTAGGATCGCATGAAACTGATCAAGGCGTTGTTCAGCCGCCTGTCCGACAGCCTGCTTTCCAACGGCGCGGCCAAATTGAGCCCTGCGCCGGACTTTTCACCGACGCCGCCGCTCCGGCTCGTCTCCGACAAACCGACCATGCTGCCACCGCTTGACGCCGCCACGACCCGACGTCCTCCGACGCATGCCGTGAGCCAACCGGACGCGATCGACGACGCCATCCGGCGGAGCCAGTCCTGGTTCCTCGCCAGGCAGCATCCGGAGGGGCATTGGGTGGCCGAATTGGAAGCGGATACGACGCTGACGTCGGAATATCTGATGCTCCGCCGCTTCCTGGATTGCGTCGACCCCGAGCGCGAGAGAAAAGCGGTGCAGTATCTGAAGGCCATGCAGCTGCCCGACGGCGGCTGGCCGATTTATTACGGCGGGCCGGCGGAAATCAGCGCGTCGGTGAAAGCCTATTTCGCGCTGAAGCTGAGCGGCGTCTCGGCCGACGAGCCGTGCATGGTCCGCGCGAAAGACCGTATTCTCGCCATGGGCGGGGTGGTGCAGGCCAACGTCTTTACCAAGATCGCCTTGGCGCTCTTCGATCAGTACGACTGGGAAGGCATTCCCCATATGCCGGTCGAACTGATGCTGCTGCCGAAAAAATTTTATTTCAGCATCTACGCCATCTCTTACTGGTCCCGCGCGGTCCTGATTCCGTTGCTGATCGTCTTTGCGCACCAGCCGGTCTGCCGCATTCCACGGGAGCAGGGTATCGAAGAGCTCTATCCGATCCCGCGGCAGGAGATTCGCTATTGGCGGTTCCCGCCGTTCAACAAAGATCAGAACTGGTTTACCGCGCACAACTTCTTCGTCGCGCTCGACGCGCTGTTGAAGATCTACGACCGCATGCCGCTCACCATTCTACGGGAAAAGGCGTTGCACAAAGCGGCGACCTGGATGCTGGAACGGTTGAAGGGCGCCGGCGGCCTGGGCGCCATCTATCCCGCGATGGCGAACTCCATCGTGGCCCTGCGCTGTTTGGGCTACGACATGGACGATCCGCTCATCGTAAAGGCGCTGCGCGAGATCGAGGAGCTCGAAGTGTACGATTCGGCGTCCGTGGACGGGCAGCGCGTGCCGACGCTGCATCTGCAGCCCTGCTTCTCGCCGATTTGGGACACGGCCCTGCTCATCAACGCCCTCGTCGAAGGAGGCATGCCGGCGGATCATCCGGCCCTGCTGAAAGCCGGATCCTATCTGATGTCCCGCCAGACCAAGACCGTCGGGGATTGGAAGATCTCGTCGCCGAACGCGGAGCCGGGCGGCTGGTACTTCCAGTTCGAGAACGAATTTTATCCCGACGTCGACGATTCCGCCGTCGTGCTGATGGCCCTCTCCAAGCTGCGCATGCCCGAGCCGGCTCTGCACCGCGAAGCACTCCAGCGCGGCATGCAATGGGTGGTCGCCATGCAGGGCTCCGACGGCGGCTGGGGCGCTTACGACAAGGACAACAACCGCATCGTCTTCAACTACATTCCCTTTGCCGACCACAAGGCCCTGCTCGATCCGAGCACCTCCGACCTGACCGGACGCTGCCTCGAAATGCTGGCCGCGCTGGGCTACGACAAGTCTCATCCGGCGGTGAAGCCGGCGCTGGCCTTCTTGAAGAGGGAGCAGGAGGCGGACGGGAGCTGGTACGGGCGATGGGGGGTCAATTATATTTACGGCACCTGGTCGGTGCTCGCCGGCTTGCGCGCCATCGGAGAGGATCTGTCGGCGCCGTACATCCGCCGGGCCGTCACGTGGCTGGAGTCCAAGCAAAACCCCGACGGCGGTTGGGGTGAATCCTGCCTGTCCTATGCAGACGAGGCGTACAGCGGGAAGGGGGAGAGCGCTCCCTCCCAGACGGCCTGGGCACTGATGGCGCTGATGTCGGCCGGTGTCACCGATTCGTTCTGCGTGGCGCGCGGGGTGCAGTATCTCCTGCGTCACCAGTTGAAGGACGGGTCCTGGGAAGAAGTCCGCCATACCGGCACCGGATTCCCGCGCGTCTTCTATCTCCGTTATCATTGGTATTGTCAGTACTTTCCGCTCTGGGCCTTGGCGATGTACCGCAATCTCCGCTCCCGGGGGAAAATGCGGGCCGACGAAGTGCGCCAGCACGTGCAGGGAGCTGGATCGTACCGGTTTGACCGTTGACCGCCGTCACGTCTTCCCGAGTGGTTCCTGCCGACGTCTCAGACATGTCCTCATGCGCACGCATCGCGTTGTTCGCCGCCACGGTTTGGGAAGTCTCGGCCGTCCGCGCCGCCTTGCCGGACGCCGCGACACGGACGGTGGGCGGCCGGCGGGTTGTGGTGGGGTCGGCCGGCGAGCGGGAGTATTGGCTGGTGCGGACGGGGGTGGGGCATGAGCAGGCCGCTCAAGCGTCCGGCTGGTTGTTCCACCAACAACGGTTCCACCTGGCCGTCTCCACCGGCTTTGCCTGTGCGCTGGTGCCGGCGGAAATCGGTGGGCTTTTGGTGGGACACGAAGTCCTTTCGATGCCGGCAAACGGGGACGCCGGTCCCGAACCGCTCGGCGTGCCGGGGCCCGAGCGGGACTCGTTCCTGGCCTTCGCCTGCGGGCGGATAGCCGGAGCGCGTATCGGGCCGTTTCTTTCGGTGGATCGGATCGTCGGACGGGCGGCGGACAAACGGGAGTATGCCCGCGTGACGGGAGCGATGGGACTGGACATGGAAAGCGCCGCCTTGGCGCGCGAGTCACAGCGCGCACAGGTACCGTTCGTCATCGCGCGCACGGTCTCGGACCTGCTCGACGAAGACCTGCCGCTGGACTTCAATCTCTTTCTCACGGCCGCCGGCTGGCTCGCCGGCGCAGGGACGGTGCTGGCTGCCCCGTGGCGCCTGCGCGGGCTCGGCCGCCTGCGCCGCCAGAGCCGGCTGGCGGCGGATCGCCTGACCGAGTTTTTCCGCGGCTACATGACGGCCATGGCCGTCCATCACCGGCCTCACCGAACCACGGAGCTGGCGTGATCCATTTGATCGAGCGCATCGGCGCCTTTGTCCTCAAGTATGTCGGCGAGATGGGCCGCATGCTGATCTTCGTCCTTTCAGCGTTCGCGTGGCTCATCCGGCCGCCGCTCCGGTTCGCGCAAATCATGAAGCAGGTGCATTTCATCGGTTATAAATCCACGTTCGTCGTGGTGCTGACGGCGGGCTTCACCGGCATGGTGCTGGGGCTGCAGGGCTACTACACGCTGCGCAAGTTCGGATCGGAAGCGCTGCTGGGCTCGGCGGTCGCGCTGAGCATGATCCGCGAGCTGGGGCCGGTGCTGGCGGCGCTGATGGTGACGGCGCGGGCCGGCTCGGCGATGACGGCGGAGATCGGCATCATGCGCATCACGGAGCAGATCGACGCGCTCGATACGATGGCCGTCAATCCGCTCCAGTACCTCATCGCGCCCAAGCTCGTCGCCGGCTTGATCGGCGTGCCGCTGTTGGTGGCGATCTTCGACGTGGTCGGCATCTACGGCGGCTACCTCGTCGGAGTCGATCTGCTGGGCGTGAGCGCCGGCTCCTATTGGACCTCCATCGAATCGGCGGTCGAGTGGAAGGACGTCTACGGCGGCATTCTCAAGTCGGTCAGTTTCGGTCTGATCGTGAGCTGGGTGTGCTGCTACAAAGGCTTCTACACGCGCATGAGCGCGGAAGGCCTGGGGACGGCGACGACGGAAGCAGTGGTGCTCTCATCGGTGCTGATCCTGGTGTGGGATTATTTTTTGACGTCGGTCCTGTTGTAACGATGCTCAAGCTGGTCGGCGTGAAAAAACGGTTGGGCGGACAGCCGGTGCTGCAGGGCATCGATCTGACCATTCCTCCGGGGAAGCTCACCACGATCATCGGCCGGAGCGGAGAAGGCAAAAGCGTGCTGCTCAAACACATGATCGGCCTGCTGCAGCCGGATGAAGGACAGGTGTGGGTCGACGGCGTCGAAATTTCGCGGCTGCGCGGGCATGCGCTCAACGAAGTGCGCAAGCGGTTCGCGATGCTGTTCCAGGGCGCGGCCCTGTTCGATTCCATGACGGTGTTCGAGAACGTCGCCTTTCCCTTGCGGGAGAGGCTCCGCATGAAGGGCGCCGAGGTCACGAAGCGGGTGGACGAAAAGCTGGCTCAGGTGGGATTGGGGGGGATGGGCCATAAGTTTCCCGCCGAGCTGAGCGGCGGCATGCGCAAGCGGGCGGGGCTCGCGCGCGCGCTCGTGATGCAACCGGAGATCATCTTATTCGACGAGCCGACGACGGGGCTCGATCCGCTGATGGCAAAGTCCATCCATGACCTGATCACCAGCACGCAGCGGACGTTCGGTTTTACGGCCGTGATGGTCAGCCACGAAATTCCGGAGATCTTCGGCATTTCGGATTACGTGGCGATGTTGAAACAGGGGAAGATCGCCGCGATGGCGCCCCCCGCCGAGTTCCAACGCACGGCCGACCCCGAGATCACGGAATTCATTTCGGTGGGCGGGACGATGGCGCTCCCCGCCGCGCCGCCGAACCGGTAGAGGAGCAGGTATGGAGAAAACCAAGTTGGAATTGGCCGTCGGCGTCTTCGTGCTGGTCGGGGTGGTCTGTCTGGGATACCTCTCGATCAAGTTGGGCAAACTGGAAGTGATCGGCGGCAACCTGTACGAGGTGGACGCCCAGTTCAACACCGCTTCCGGGCTCAAACCGGGGGCCACGGTGGAGATCGCCGGGGTCGAGGTGGGACGGGTGAAATCCATCACGCTCAAGGACGATCGGGCCATGGTGCGGCTGGCGGTCGATAACGGCACGAGGCTCTACACCGACACGATCGCCTCGATCAAGACTCGCGGCATCATCGGAGAGAAATTCCTGGCCTTGTCCCCCGGCGGAGGCGGGGATCCGTTGAAGCCCGGCGACATGATCCGGGATACGGAATCGGGATTGGATCTCGAAGAATTGGTCAGTCAGTACGTCCACGGTAAAGTCAACTGAGAGGTAGGAGCATGATCGTGACACACGTTGCCCGACTCGGGATGTATCGGAACGCATCATTCACCGCGCGTCTCTGTCTGAACGCCACCGCGGTCATGCTGTGGCTCGGCTTGGTCGTCGTTCCGGCCTATGCCGGCGCGCCGACGGAGGCGATGAAGGCGACTATCGATGAAGTGTTGCACATCATTCGCGAGAAAGATTTGAAGCAGCCGGCGAAGGCGGATGAGCGGCGGCAGCAGCTTGAAAAAGTGGTCGGCGCCCGCTTCGACTATCAGGAGATGTCCCGGCGCGCGCTGGGGGCGCCCTGGAACCAGCTCTCCGAACAGGAGAGGCAGGAGTTCGTCTCGCTGTTCCGCACGTTGCTCACCAACTCCTATGCCGACAAGATCGAGACATACTCCGGCGAAGGCGTGCAGTACCTGAACGAACGAACCGAAAAAGAGTACGCCGAAGTCCGGACGAAGGTCCTGTCGGGGAAAACCGAGATTCCGCTCGACTACCGGTTGATCAACAAGGCGGAAGATTGGCGGGTGTACGACGTCGTGGTGGACGGCGTCAGCCTCGTGAACAACTACCGCGGGCAGTTTACGAAAATTCTCCGGGCCTCGTCCTATTCCGATCTCGTCGATCAGCTGCGCAAGAAATCCGATAAGCTGAAAGCGCCCTCGCCGTAAGGGGTGCTTTGTCGACTGGCTATGACCATCCTGCGCGGCCTCGCCGGTTGTCTTCTGTGCCTGCTCGCGGGACCGGCGATGGTCTGGACTGAGCCCGCCCGCGCCGAGGTCCAGGCGTTTCCGATTCCCTCCGTCTCGACGACGAGAAACGACGGCAGCGACGCCGGCCTGATCGTCCCCATCCTCATCACCGACCCCGACGGCGAGCTGAAGTATCTGATGGCCCCGATGGTGGTGCACAACTCGATCGTCGGGACGCGCGGCACGTTCAATCTGTTTCGGTACGATCCGGGCGGCCGGCAGATGCAGTTCATCGCCTCGCTGACGGAGCAAATCGAGCGCAAGCTGCTGTTCAACTATACGGACCCCGCCTTCAGCAACGGCCGGTATTTCCTGAACTTCGGCGGGACGTTCTTCAAAAACGCCACCGCGCGGTTTTGGGGGATCGGCCAGGGCACCGAAGAAGGCGACGAGACCAACTACACCGCCCGGGAGATCCGCGCCAACTGGCGGTTCGGGGTCTACGCCAACGAAGTCACGCTGGTCGCCGTATCCCAACGATTCCGCGACGTCCGGTTACAGCGCGGCGCCACCGATCTGCCGTTCACCGGGGAGGTGTTTTCCGACGTGCCCGGCGTCGGAGGGACCACCGTCATCATCGGCCACCGGGCCAGTTTTTTTTACGATACCCGGAACAGTCTCATCACGCCGACCGACGGTATGGCGGTCGGCGCCTACGCCGAACTCAATCAGAACGTCCGCAACGGCGACCATCCGGTCTATTCACGGTATGGGCTCGAGGTCAAAAAGCTCTTTCCCAGCGAATCGAAACGGGCCATCCTGGTGGTGCGGGCCGAATTGCAGGCGACCATCGGCAGCCAAGTCCCGTTTTTTGAGCAAAGCTCGTTGGGCGGTCAGGACAATTTGAGGGGCTTCGGGGCCGACCGGTTCATCGACAAACATTTGATCGCCGCCAGCGTGGAAGAGCGCATCCACCTGGTGAGGACAAGGATTGCCGGAGTCACCGCGGATTTTGAGGTCGCCCCGTTCCTGGACACGGGGCAAGTGTTCAGTGACTATAGGGACGTGAGTTTCAAGGACTACCGCATGACTCCCGGCATCGGCTTTCGGGGGATCGTCCGGCCCAATGTGGTGGGACGGATCGATTATGGGTTCAGCCGTGAGGGGGGGGCGGTCTTCGCCGGGCTGAATTTCCCCTATTAAACGGGAGCCGTCACAGCCGCGTTTTAGGGCTTTCGTTCCCATGCGGAAAGCCGGCGATTCTCCTAAGCGCTTGACACCATGGGGGTTGTATGTGAGACTCGGCTACTGCTCAACCGGTCCCTATCTGTGAGTCGCACCATAACGTACAAGCCGAATGAGTAGCGGGTTTAACGAAGGAGAGCATCCTATGTCGATCCTGAAGCGTATCCACAGTCCGGCCGATCTGAAGCGGCTGTCCCCCAGCCAGTTTCCCCCTCTCTGTCAGGAAATCAGGGAAGAGATCCTGGGGGCTGTGTCCAGCGTCGGGGGGCACTTGGCTTCCAATCTCGGCGTTGTGGAACTGACCGTCGCGCTCCACTACCTATTGGATACGCCGACCGACAAGATCGTCTGGGATACCAGCAATCAAGCCTATACCCACAAGCTCCTGACGGGCCGGCGCGAACAGTTCCACACCCTGCGGCAATACGGCGGGCTGAGCGGATTTTGCAAACGGGAAGAGAGCGTCTATGACACGTTCAACGCCGGCCATGCCGGAACGGGCGTATCGGCGGCGTTCGGCATGGTGGAAGCGCGGGAACAGTTGGGCCAGAGGCATAAAGTGGTCTGTGTCGTCGGAGATGGAGCCATGACGGCCGGGATGACGCTCGAGGGGCTGCACCATGCAGGCGGACTCGGCAAAGATTTCCTCGTGATCCTCAACGACAACCAGATGTCGATTTCCAAGAACGTGGGCGCCATTTCCGCCTATTTGAGCCGGACCATAACCGGTGAGTTCTACGGCAAGGTGCGGGAAGAAACCGGACAGTTGCTGCGGAAGATCCCCCATATCGGGCCGGACATGCAGAAGCTCGCGCGCCGGGCGGAAGAGCTGGCCAAGGGGGCCATCCTGCCCGGATTGTTGTTCGAAGAATTGGGCTTCCAGTACAGCGGCCCCATCGACGGGCACAACTTCGAGCATCTGCTGCCGACGCTCGAAAATGTGTTGAAGATGAAGGGACCGGTCCTGCTGCACGTGATCACGAAGAAGGGGCTGGGCTACGAGCCGGCGATGAAGAATCCGGTCTGGTTCCATGCGTGCCCTCCCTTCGTACGAGAGACCGGCGCACCGGCCAAGAAGGCCGCCCGGCCGTCGTACACCCAGTTCGCCATGGACACCCTGGTCAAACTCGCCCGGGAGGACAAGCGCGTGGTGGCGATTACGGCGGCGATGTGCGAGGGGACCGGGCTCACGGCGTTCGAAAAGGAATTCCCGGATCGGTTGTACGACGTCGGGATCGCCGAACAGCATGCCGTCACGTTTGCCGCCGGTCTGGCCACACAGGGCCTCAAGCCGGTGGTCGCCATGTATGCCACGTTCCTCCAGCGGGCCTACGATCAGGTGGTGCACGATGTCGCCACACAAAACCTGCCGGTCGTCTTTGCCATCGACCGCGGCGGACTCGTCGCGGAGGACGGCACGACGCACCACGGAGCGTTCGATTACGCCTACCTGCGGCATGTCCCCAATATGACGGTCATGGCGCCGAAGGATGAAAACGAGCTCCAGCACATGATGAAGACCGCCTTGCAGCACGAAGGGCCGATCTCGGTGCGCTATCCGCGGGGCGTCAGCCTCGGCGTCAAGATGGATCCGGTTCCCACGGCGTTGCCGATCGGCAAGGGCGAGCTGGTGAAGGACGGGACGGACGTGGCGATCATCGCGATCGGCGTGTCCGTGTGGCAGGCCGTGCAGGCCGCCGAGCGGCTGAGCCAGGAGGGGGTTTCGACCGCCGTGGTCAACGCCCGCTTCGCGAAGCCGCTGGACCAGGAACTGATCGTCGGTCTCGCCAGGCGGGTGCGTTACGTCGTGACCGTGGAAGAAGGGTGCAAGATGGGCGGCTTCGGGTCCGCGGTCCTGGAGGCCCTGTCCGATGCCGGCGTCACCGGCGCCACGACGAAGGTCTTGGGCTTGCCGGACTGGTACATTGAACAGGGGCCGCAAGACTTGCTGCGTGAACGGTACGGCCTGACGGCCGAAGGCATCTATCAGAGCGTCAAAGAACTGCTGGGCAAGGCGCCCGTGCAGGCAGACCGCTTCAACGACGGCCGGCTCGTGCACCATCTTCCCCATGGCGACGAGCAGGGAAGCTGATTGAAGACGTGAATCGTTAAACGGGAAGTGTTGTTCGGAAGAAAGATGTCTGGCGGTTCACGATTAACGAATAACGATTAACGAACCATGCACATCACCAGGCGTAAGACGCGGCAGATACAGGTCGGCACGGTCAAGATCGGGGGCGATGCACCCATATCGGTCCAATCGATGTGTTCGACCGATACCAGGGATACCAAGGCCACGATTGACCAGATCCGTCAGCTTGAAGCGGTCGGCTGCGAGCTGATCCGCGTGGCCGTGCCGGACGAAGAAGCGGCGGCGGCGTTGCCGGCGATCAAAGCGGCGATGACCGTTCCCCTGATCGCCGACATTCATTTCGATCACCGCTTGGCCTTGAAGGCCGCCCAAGTCGTCGACTGTGTGCGCATCAATCCCGGCAACATCGGCGCCTGGTGGAAAGTCGAAGAAGTGATCAAAGCGGTCAATGACCGCGGTATTCCGATTCGAGTCGGCGTGAACGGCGGATCGTTGGAACGGCCGTTGCTCGACAAGTACGGCTGGCCTTCTCCGGAGGCATTGGCGGAATCGGCCCTGAACGCAGTCCGCGCCCTCGAAGACGTCGGCTTCACCAACATGAAGGTCTCGCTCAAGGCGTCGGATGTCCATCACGCCATCGACGCCTATTGGCTCTTCTCGCGGCAATCCGACTATCCGCTGCACATCGGTATCACCGAAGCCGGCACCGCCATGACCGGCGCCGTCAAATCGTCCATCGGGCTCGGGTGGCTGTTATCGCAAGGAATCGGCGATACGTTGCGGGTGTCCTTGGCAGCCGACCCGGTGGAGGAAGTCAAAGTCGGGTTCGAAATCCTGAAGTCCCTCGAATTGCGCCATCGGGGGATCAACGTCATCGCCTGTCCGACGTGCGGTCGGGTGGAGATCGATGTCGTGCGGATGGCCAACGAGCTGGAAAAGAAGCTCGGCCATATCAAGACGCCGCTCAACGTATCGGTGCTCGGCTGCGTCGTGAACGGGATCGGCGAGGGGAAAGAGGCCGATATCGGGATCGCCGGCGGCGAGGGGAAGGGCATCCTCTTCAAGAAGGGCAAGTTGGTTCGCAAGGTGCCGATGGACCAGCTGATGGACACGCTGATTCAGGAGGTGGAGTTGCTGGCGAAGGAAAAAGAAGCCGAGGGCACCGCCGGTTCATCCCCGAACCATCCGGTCGACGGATGGGAGCCGCTCATGCCGGAGACCGAGCAGCCCTCGACTTTGGGTCGCCGCATCCCCGTCCTGCCAAATCGATAACTCGCCTCCCTTCTCGTTGGCCGCCCCGGCTGGCATTGTCTTGTTGAGATGGACCAGGAATGGCCGTTATAATGTCTCCCTTGTGGCGCCGTACCCAAGTGGTAAGGGAGCAGTCTGCAAAACTGTTATGCGGCGGTTCGAACCCGCCCGGCGCCTCCACACCAACCTTCGGTTGAGCCGCCGGCTCGTCGCCGTATCGACATGGTCCCCGGCGAATAGAACGCCTAGCTTCTCGTCGCTCGAAGTATCGCTTCTTTCAGCTGGCCAAGACCCCGGTGGTTTCCCTCATTAAGGCTTTCCGTACTCTTGCCGAGGCGATAATTTTCTCTAGTCCTCTCTCGGGACGTAGTTGTAGGTGGGAAAATTGACGACCGGAGACTGCGGTGTTAGAATCGCCGCAATTTCCCGGGCTTCAGACTCGGCTACGTTGCGTAGCCGCTTTTATATATTCAATATTCACCGCCTTACAGATCAGTCAGGAAGGAGAAGGGGATGGCCGTACCGCTTTCCCAGATGTATACAGTCACGAAGTACGTCCTCACGCAGAAGCTCAAGGGCGTGAAGCGCTATCCGCTGGTACTGATGCTCGAACCGTTGTTTCGCTGCAACCTGGCCTGCGCCGGCTGTGGCAAGATCCAATATCCCGATCACGTGCTCGACAGGCGGCTGACGCCGGAGCAGTGTTGGGCGGCGGCGGAGGAGTGCGGCGCGCCGATCGTCAGTATCCCGGGCGGCGAGCCCTTGATTCATCCCGAGATGGCGACGATCGTCAAAGGGCTCGTGGATCGCAAGAAATATGTCTATCTCTGCACCAATGCGATTCTGCTCGAGCGCAAGCTGGACGAGTACCGGCCCTCGAAGTATCTGACCTTCAGCGTTCACATGGACGGGCTGCGCGACGAGCACGACCTCGCCGTCTGTCGCGACGGTGTGTACGATGTGGCGGTAAAAGCGATCAAGGCCGCGCTCAAGCGGGGTCATCGCGTCACGACCAACACGACCCTCTTCGACGACGCGAATCCCGAGCGGGTCCGGAAATTCTTCGATGAGATGATGGCGCTCGGCGTCGAAGGCATGATGATTTCACCGGGCTACAGCTATCAGAAGGCCCCAGACCAGCAGCATTTTCTGAAACGGGCGCGGACGCGCGAGCTGTTCACCCGCATCCTGAGCAAGCCCAAGAAGGGCTGGCAGTTCAATCAGTCTCCGCTGTTCCTCGACTTCCTGATGGGGCGGCGGGACTATCAATGCACGCCGTGGGGGAATCCCACCTATAACGTCTTCGGCTGGCAGAAGCCCTGCTATTTGCTGCAGGACGGCTATGCTAAGACGTTCCGCGAGCTGATGGAGACCACCGAGTGGGACCATTACGGCACCAGCCGCAATGAAAAGTGCGCCGATTGCATGGTGCATTGCGGGTACGAAGCATCGGCCGTCGAAGACACCTTCGGAACGGTCTCCGGATTCAGCCGGACCGTCAAGCTGACGCTGCTGCCCACCTCCCGCTAGCGCCATGACCGACACGAAAAACCACACGACCGCCGCACCGAGCGGATCGCTCCACGGTCGCGTCTTCACCCCCCGGTCGCCGCAGGAGCTGATCGAAGCCATCGAGCTGGCCTTCGATTATCGCGGCGACGTCACCGTCGAGTTGAAAACCGGCGAAGCGGTGTTCGGGTATTTGTTCAATCGCGCCGCCCAGGACGGCCGTTGCTGGATGGACCTGTTCCCCGCCTCGAACGCCGGCGTCCGACGGATCTATTACGATGAAGTGGCCAGCATCGCGTTTTCCGGCGAGGACACCGCATCGGGAAAATCGTGGGAGCAGTGGGTCGCCAAGAAAGAGTCGGAGCGAAAGCTTGAGGCGGCCCGCATCGCCGCCGCCGCGCAGGCTCGCGGCCATCTGTAGAACATCCGGTTCCCCGGATCGCCGCCATTCCTCCTCTGTCCAGACCCTCCGCATTCCGGTGTCCTCTTTTCCGCTCATCGAGCCATGCACCGGGCGATATTCCCTGCTCTTTTGGCGCTGCGCTGATTGACAAAGGACAGGCGCTGTGCTAATTAGGTCGGCCTTAAAATCGGCATGGGCAGGCGTGGTCGATGTGAGCAGCTCAGAGCCTGTGCGACGCAATCGGGAATGGCCGGCGCTGAGTGAAGCGGAAACGAAGAAGGATGTGGGGCGCTCGACGGAATGCCCTCGCGGTCGCCGTTGCCGCGGGCGTTTCGCTTTCGAGCCCGGTCGTTCTGCTCGCCACCCATGAGGCCGATCATCGGTTTACCGTCGAAGGGTTTGTCTGCGGGGCGGACGGCAAAGGCAGGGCCAACGTCGACGTACTGATCAAGGACACGCGCATCTCCTACGGTCAAACGGTGAAGACCGACGGAGATGGGTACTATACGGCGACATTTCATCTCCATAACGACAATCTCGGCGATCCCTTATACGTGGAGGCCGGAGGGGAGCAGCAGCAGCACAAAGTCCAGTTCGATCCCAAAGACCTGGAGGCGGAACGGAAGATCCAGGTCAACTTTGGAACCGGTTGCATCCACGATCCCAACGCGCCCCCAATGTGGGTCTGGTCGGCGATGGGGGCGGTGGCCGTCGGAGTCGGCGGGTTCATGGGCGCCAAGATGTTCCGGTCACGGCGGAAGCAGGCGGCAAAACGCGAGAAGGGGCAAGGGAAGAAGAAAAAGTAAACACGGCGGTCCGTGGGGCAGGGCAGCCAAGCGCACCTCGCCGGATCCGTGAGTCGAGTGGTAGGCGTGGAGCGAGTCAGTGGCCTTGATGGACGAATCAAACTCGGCGCTTTTGCATAGAGGGGTGGCCTTCTAGCAAAAGCGTTTTTTTCTGCCTTCCGTCGGTGAGTACGGGGGCGATACAGAGCCGGTTTCCGGTTGTTCTGAGAAAGGACGGGAGAACTCTTATGAAGCGGACGAATCTGCGGACAGTGGTTTCGGCGTTGGGGATCGTGGGCATGGGGTGGATCCTCGCCGCATGCGGAGGTGAGGGCGGAGAGGGACCGATTGTGCCGCCGCCGCCGGCTCCCGCGGAATATGCCGACAAGCACATGCCGGCCGGATGGTGGACCGATGCGGCTAAGATGGAAGAAGGCCGCAAGCTGTTCATCGGTGAGACCAATCCGGATGTGAACTGTGCGAGCTGTCACGGGAAAGACGGCAAGCCGGTCAAGGCTGGCGCCCGCGATTTCCGCGTGGCCGATCGGATGAAGCTGTACTCCGACGCCGTCTGGTTCTGGCGCATCTCCGAAGGCGTGCCAAACACCAAGATGAAGGCCTGGAAGAGCAAGCTCTCCGAGGAGGATCGTTGGAAGCTCGTCCTCTTCGAGCGGAATTTCGGATTGCCCGGCAAGGGCTGGGATGAGGGCAAGAAGGCCTGGGTGGACGCGGGCGCCGTGTCGGCGGCTCCGGTCTCGGCGGCTCCCGCCTCGGCTCCGGCCGAAGCCGGCAAGTAGGCTGATCCAACTAGCGAGGAGGGGCGGCGAAACATCATGAAAACGTGGCAGCGCAGTCTCCTGGCACTCGGTGCGCTTCTCGCAGTCTTCGGAGGGGTCGCCTACGCGCAAGCGCCCGGCGCGCCTCCGGTGGAGTTTCCCTACACGGGCAACCGGACTGCGGTATGGATCGTCGCCCAACTGCACATCCTGTTCGCCGGGTTCATTCTCGGCGCCCCCATCTTCGTCGTCATCTCCGAGTGGCTGGGGTATCGGAAGCAGGATCCGCGCTACGACCGGCTGGCGAAGGAGGTCACTAAGGTCACCGTCATTCTTTATAGTATGACGGCGCTGACCGGCGGCCTCTTCATCTTTGTCCTGCTCGCCACGTATCCGCAGTTCACGACCTGGCTCATCAATCACTTCTTCCTGGTCTTCGCCGTCGTCTATCCCCTGCTGTTCATCGGGGAAACGATCGTCCTCTATATGTATTTCTATACGTGGGACGCCTGGAAGGGGAACAAAAAGGCGCGGCACATCGCCCTGGGGGTGCTGCTGAACCTCATCGGCACGGTCACGCTGTTCGTCATCGATGGGCCGACCTCGTTCATGAACACGCCGGTGAAGGCGGAGGGCGTCTCGCCGGCGGAATTCCTGGCGACCGCGACGCTCTGGGACAAGATCTTCAACTACAGCTGGATGCCGCTCAACCTGCACCGCCTCGTCGGCAACGTGACGTTCGGCGGGTTCGTCGCCGGACTCATCGCCGCCTACATGTACATGGGGGCGACCAAGGACGAAGAGCGGTCCTATTACGATTGGATGGGCTTCGTCGGCAACATGATCGGCGTGGGCGCGCTCCTGTTCCTGCCCTTCATGGGGTACCTGCTGGCCTACGAGCTCTGCGACTACGACGCCTCGATCTGTCCCTATATGATGGCGGACCAGCTGTCGATGTTCTTCGAAATGCAGGGCGCGATGATCGGGCTGATCTTCCTGGCCAGCAATTACTACATCTGGCTCAGCATGAAGCGCATCGAAGGCGTCGAGAAAGTCCGCATGACGATTCTCGCGCCGATCGTCATGGTGTTGCTGCCGGTCGTCATGACGAAAGTGCTCACCGACTATCCGGCGCCGGATCCAACGTCGCTGGTGTTCTTGCTCCCGATGCTGCTCGCGCCGGCCATTCTGGGCCGGTTCATCCCGGTCACCGTCTCGTCGCGCACCGTCATCAAGATCGGATTCTTGATGGTCGTCGTGGGCAATGCGATCTGGATGACCCCGCATGGGTTCGTGCCGACCGGGGCCAAGCTGGTGGCGGAGCTCGAATTGCCGTCCGACTGGAACTTCCTCGCGCTGATGCCCGCGAAGAACTCCGCGGCCTTTACGCTGGTGTTCGTGACGGTCGTGAATTACATCATCTACAACCGTGCGGTCACGCAGGGGACGATCGTCTGGGGCAAAATCGATTTCGCCTCACAGTTCGTCCTGATCTTCCTCGCGTTCAGCGCCATCTGGACCATGGGGTTGATGGGTGCCGTCCGGTCGCTGCTGCGGAAGTACTTCCACACGTACAACCTGCTGCCCGATTTCACGGCCGAATCCTTTACGCCGACGCTGGCCTACTCAGCCTGGTGGATTACGGCCATTACCGTCGTCTTCTATGCCGTCGTGAGTTTTGCGATCCTGGTGACGTTGCGCGCGGCCCAGCCCAAGGACCATGCGCCCGAGGGAAGTCCGGTGCCGGCGGGGGCGAAATAGATCGGTCGAAGAGCACAGAGGAGTGTCATGGGTAAAGCAATCCTAAAGATCGTCGTCGGGTTAGCCATCGGAGCAGGCCTGTGGGTCGCCACGATGGCCTTGGATTTTCCGCCGGTGTTCCGCTGGCTCTTCTTCGCCTATGCCATCCTGGGGACGGTCGTCTTCTTGATTCTTGATGCGCCGAGCATGAAACCGATGAGCGGCGTCAAGGCGCTGACCGCCTTGGTCGTCTTCTACGTCATCCTCTGCACGGTATACATCGCCGGCGCCTCCCTCTGGCCGCAGTACGATCCTGAAGACGAGAAGGGCAAGATCGAAAAGATCCTGGCGCCGAAGCGGAAGGCGACCGAGCAGGGCAAGGCCGAAGAGCTGTTGGCGCGGGCCAAGGCGTTGGATGAGCAGGCCAAGGCGCTGGCGGAGCGCATCAAGGCGCTCGGCGGCGATCAGGCTCCGGCGTCGCAGGCGGCCGGCGGCGCCGGCGCGCCTCCCGCCACGGCGACGGCGGCGGGCGGCGACATCCTGAAGCTCGGCGAGGACCAGTGGCAGCTCCAGGAGTGCTACAACTGCCACAAACTCAAAGGGGAAGGCGGCAAGAAGCGCGGGCCCGAGTTGGACAACATCGGCAACCTCCTCACCGTGGATGAGATCAAGGAGAAGATCCTGGATCCCAAAAGCTGGATGGCCGAGGGATTCGAGAAGGAATACGAGAAGGGCAAGATGCCGGATAAGTACAAGGATCTCATGGAGGAGAAGGACGTGGTGGCGCTGGCCTCCTGGTTGAGCACATTTAAAAACCCTTCGGTGAATACGCCGAAGCCGATTAAAAAGAAATGACGATGCAGCCCAAGTTGAAATCCAAGGTCCGCTGCAAGGACCGGGACATCGGCGAGGTGACAAGGGTCATTGTCGATCCGCTGTCGCACGAGATCAGCCACATCGTCGTGTCGATGAACGGCGACGGCGAGCGGCAGGTCCCGATGGGGCAGGTGGAGACGGTGACCGACAGCCTGATCGAGCTGCGGACTCTCTCGGCCGACCTCCTCGCCCTTCCTCCGTTTCAACGCGACAACTACGTCACCACCCACGAAGTGGAAATCGCGCATCTCGAAGAAAAGGTGCACGTCACCCCCGGGGAAGTCCTGGTGCCGTTCCCCGAACTGGAAAAGAGCGTCAAGCGCCGGACGTTCTTCATGAACCTCACGCACGTGATCGGCTTCCTCATCGGTCTGCCGATCGCCTTTCCGGTGTTGCGCTATCTCATGAAGCCGATGTACCAGCCATTCGACAACAGCTGGCTGAAGATCGGCAACGTCGGCAAGATCAAGCAGGAAGATATCGGCGTACAGTTCAAGTACAAGAAACACGTCAAGGAAGCCTACATGCCGGAGGCCGAAGTCGAGAAAAATGTGTGGATCCTCAAGGCCACGCCGGCCGTACTCGACAAGGTGTACCAGGGCAAAGACATGGAGTTCCGCGACGCGTCCGGCAAAACCGTCTGGACCAACAAGAAAGAGATCCCGTACGTCGCGTTTTCTGGCAAATGTCCGCACCTCGGCTGCGGCTACAAGTGGCGTCAGCATAAGGTCCTCGGTCAAGTGTTTCTCTGCCCCTGCCACCTGAGCATCTATGACGCGGCCGGAAAGGTTCTGGACGGCCCTGCCCCGCGCCCGCTCGACGCACTGCCCATCAAGGTCTCGGCGGGCGGCGACGTGGAAATCATCGACATGGAGTTCAAGGCGGGGACGAAAACCCAAATCAGGATTATTTGATCACCATGCAACAGGCTCCCTCGACCAGCTCCGCACCGACCGTCCTCGAAAAAGTCATCGCCTTCGTCGACGAGCGCGTGGGCCTCAAGACGATCCAGGCGAAGATGCTCAACGAGCCCGTGCCGGGCGGCTCGCGCTGGGCCTACATCTTCGGCTCCGTCCTGCTCTTCATCTTCATCATGCAGGCCGTGACCGGCATTCTCCTGATGTTCTATTACGTCCCGACCGCCGACCACGCCTATGCCAGCACGCAATACATCATCCACGAGGTCGACTACGGCTGGTTCCTCCTGAGCTACCATTTCTGGGGCTCGACCGCGATGGTGGTCTGCGTCTTCGCCCATATGTCGCAGGTCTTCTTATGGGGCGCCTACAAGAGCCCGCGGGAAATGATCTGGCTCGTCGGCTTGGCCCTGTTCGGCATCGTCATGGGGTTCGGCTTCACCGGCTATCTGCTCCCCTGGGACCAGCGGGCCTATTGGGCGACGACCGTGGGCGTGGAGATCATGGACAAGACGCCGCTGCTCGGCGACTTCATGGCCCGCTTCCTCAAGGGCGGACCGACGCCCGGGCAGATGACGTTGAGCCGCTTCTTCGTGATCCACGTCATGATTCTTCCGGCCGCCTTGATGGGCTTGGCCGGTCTGCACCTGTTCCTGTTCAGAACCGCCGGCCCGGCCGGCCCGTTCCGCGGCACCCCGGAAGAACTCAAGGCGAAGACCGATTATTTCTTCCCGCGCCAGGTCTGGAAAGACATCGTGGGCATGGTGACGGTGTTCCTCACCATCTGCGCGTTGGCCTTTTGGGAGCCGGTCGTCTTGTTGGAAGAGGCGACGCCGGATCCGGGCGACTACCATCCCGAACCCGAGTGGTACTTCCTCTTCCTGTTCCAGCTGCTGCGCCTCAAGATTTTCTCCGGCGAGTTCGGCCAGTTTTTGGGCGCCATCGCGCTGCCCGGGGCCTTCATGGCGTTGCTGGCCGCGCTGCCGTTTATCGATCGCGACCCGGAGCGCAACATCTTCAAGCGTCCCGTGGCGTTGATCGGCTGGATCGTCGTCATGACGACGATCCTCATCTTTACCGTATCCGCCATTATCAACCGGGAATTTTTGGATTAGCGGCGGTCGCCGCGACGACATCATGACGGATCGCCAATCGCTCTCTCCGCTCAAGCTCGGCCTCAGTATTCTGTGGTCCACCTTCTGGACCGGATTTCCGATCAAGCTGGCCTTCGCGCTCCTGTTTCTGGCCTTCGGCATGATCCATTTCGAAGCCCGCCTGGGGCTGGGCTTCTTGATGATTTTGGCCAGTCCGGTGACGGTCTTCGCCGCGCCGATTCTCATGATGGCGCTCGGCTCCCATTTCGGCGAAGGGGCGGGCCTCGCTCTGCTCTTTCTGCTCTGCATTCCCATCGACATCTGGGCGTTCGGTGTGGTGAGCAAAACCCTGTTCCTGGAGCATCTCCACCTCGAACCGCCGGACGGCCTCGGAGTCTCGCTCTGGTGGAAGAGCGCGGTGACTGGCGCCCTGTACCTGCCGATCCTCTGGCTCGTCGTCGGCACCGTGACAGAAACCGCCATCGCGGTGAGTCACTCGATTTTTGAGATGGAGATGCTCAAGGGGATTCCAGTCGCCGAGAAGATCAGCATCGAGCTGACGCTGTGGGGCAGCGTGTCGGCGGCCGTCCTGATCGTCCTGTTGTTGGGCGGAGTGTGGCTGATCGGCCGCATCGTCCGGAGCGCCGCCGCCGGCGCTTCCCCGGCCGGTGAAAATTATCAGCGCTTGGTGGCGCGGTGGGATCTTATGCGGGTGCCGGCCGATCAAGGCTTGATGCTCACCTCGATCACCGGTGTGGGCATCTTGCTGTCGATCCTGTTTTGGACGGCCTTGCCGGTCAGCACACCGCATCCGCACGAATGCTGCAAAAAGCCGGACGCGAAGCCGCAGCCGCCGTTCAAGCCGATCGATGCCCTCAATCGCGGCGAGCGGACGCTGGCGCAGCTGGCGGCCCAGCTGGAAGCCATCGAAAAGCAACGAGCCGAAGAAGAGGCCGCCAAGGAAAAGGACAAGGGCAAGGCCGGCAAGGCGAAGCCCGCCGCGCCCAAACCCTAAGACCGGGCAACGAAGGGGTGAGATCCATGACGCACCAACATATTCTCCGCAGGGTCGGGAGGTCGCCGGTGGCACTGCTGGGGCTGGCCGCCGCGGCGCTGGCGAGCTTGCCTGCGCTGGGGCTCGCCGCCGAGTCCGGAGGCACCGCCGTCACCACCGCCTATCGCGACATTCCGGGCATCGGCAGCCGCAATCTGGTCTGGATCATCGCGCAGTTGCACCTCTTGCTCGCCGGCTTCGTCTTGGGCGTGCCGATTTTCGCCTGGCTCTGCGAAGTGGTCGGATGGAAGTCGGGGGAGAAACGCTACGACAAGCTGGCCAAAGAGTTCACCAAGCTGCTCACGTCCTCCTATGCGACGACGGCGCTTTTCGGGGGCATTCTGCTGTTTCTCTTGATCGGCTTCTATCCGAAGCTGATGGCCTATTTGACCGATATCTTCTTTCCGTCGTTCCTGGTCTACTGCCTCCTGTTTCTTCTGGAGACCGCTACCCTCTATCTCTATTGGTACGGCTGGGACGCGATGCAGGAGGGCGGCAAGAAGACGTTTCACATTTTCCTCGGCTTTCTGCTGAACGTCTTCGCCTTCTTCATCATGATCGTGCCCAACTCCTGGGCCACGTTCCAGGCGAGCCCCGTCGTGATCGCCGAGGGATCCGATATCGCGCGCGCCTGGGCCGCGACATGGAATCCGACCTGGTGGCCGGTGAACATCCATCGGCTGATCGCCAACGTCGTGCTCGGCGGTTACATCTGCGGGGCCTATGCCGGCATCCGGTATCTGGCCGCGCGGGGGGCCGAAGAGCGCGAGCACTACGATTGGATGGGCTATGTCGGCAATTTCATCGGCGTGTTCGGGCTCTTGCCGCTGCCCTTCGCCGGGTACTGGCTCATGCGGGAAATTTATCAGTACAACCAGCAGATGGGCATTACGCTGATGGGCGGCTTCCTGTCCTGGCTGTTCATCCTGCAGGCCATGTTGATCGGGGTGCTGTTCCTCGGCTCGAACTATTATTTCTGGCTCGGGATTACCTATCGCATCCCGGGGTCGGAGATGCAGTACCGGAAGCCGATCCTGTCGATGCTCGTCATTCTGCTGCTGTGCCTCGGCGTCTGGATGACGCCGCACTCGCTCGTCGCGAGCCTGGAGGAAGCGCGGAAGATGGGCGGCACGCACCATCCGCTGCTCGGTGTCTTCGGCGTTATGTCGGCCAAAATGACCGTGGCGAATCTGATGATTCTCGTCACCTTCATGAGCTTCATCATGTATTGGCGGGCGGGCAAGCAGGAAATGGCGACCTGGGCCAAAGTCGCCAAGTCGGTGATGGGCGCCGTCCTCGTCCTCGCGGGGATCGCGGTCATCGTTCTCGGCGTCTGGGGCTATTTCGTGCCGGCCATCGTGCGCATCAACTATTTCTCCACGTCGCAAGTCCTGATCGTGCTCTTCGTCATGCTGACGATCACCCCGCTGACCGCGCTGTTGCTGAAGAGCGCGCGGACGACGACGGAAATGGTCTGGGGGCGGATGCCGCCGCGCGCGGGCTACGCGCTCGTGTTGAACTCCGTGATGGTGATCCTGCTTATGACCCTGATGGGCTACGCGCGGTCCTCGTCGCGCGTCCACTGGCACGTGTACGGTGTCATGCGGGACTCGTCGCAGTACGCCTATTCGCCGGCGCTGGGCTACGCCGCGGCCTTCATGGCCCTCAATACGTTCCTGTTCTGTCTGTTGGTCGCGTTCATCTTCTGGGTCGCCACGATGGGAGACAAGGCCAAAGCCGGCCACAGCGCGCCGGCCAAGGGCGATTTGGCGCCCGGCGCCATTCCGGCCATGGCGGGGGGATCGCCGGGCAAAGACAGCTGATAGCCATCAGCCTTCAGCCATCAGCCGACTGCTGAGAGCTGACGGCCTCTTAGCTCTAGGGGGCATATGAGTGAAGTCGTCCAACTGCAGTTGATCGGCCTGTCGGTCGTCGGAATCGGGATCGTCATCCTCCTGTTCATCCGCGCCCAGTTCGTCCGCGTCATCGGCTTCGTCGCGATCGTGCTGGGGCTCTTCTCGCTGGTCGCGCTGGCGGTGCCGCAGATGGCCTCCCTCCCGCCGGCCGAGGAAAGCATCGACATCGCGAGCATCAAAACGCCGGCGGACATGGCGGCCATCGGCCAGAAAATTTTCTTCAGCAAGGGCCAATGCGCCCTGTGCCATTCCATCGGCCCGAGCGAATCGGCCCGCTGCCCGGATTTGAAGGGCATCGGCGCGAAGCTGCGGCGGGAATTCATTTACGAGAGCCTGACCCAGCCGCAGGCGTACGTCTATCTGGACTATCGTCACGAAGGGCCGCCGAAGGAATATCCGGCGCGGATGCCCTACATCAACAAGAATCCGATCGGCCTCTCCAAGAACGAAATCCTGTCCGTCATCGCCTTCCTGCAACAGATGAGCGGAGAGCCGATTTCCGTGAGTCCGTCCGAATTGGAAATGCCGTCGCAAACGCCGAGCGCACCGGTGAAGGCCGCCGAGGCGGGTCCGGTCGCCGTAGCGCACGCGCGCTGAGGAGGAACTATGGGTGGGCCGTTGGTCAAGCCGGTCATTTTGATCGCCGCCGTTTATTTGATCCTGAAGTTCGTCGTGCCCAACATCCCGGGGTCGGCCCCGCTGCCGTCCAGCCTGATTTTCCTCTACTTGATCCTGACGGCGACAGGGATCGTCATTTTCGGGACGTTGAGCGGAGAATCGAAGGAGGCCTTTTGGGGCCCCATCCAACGGTTCCTGACCGGGGAAGGCATCGGGGCCTTGCAGGCCGCGCGTTATGCGGTGCTGCTGCTCTTTCCGCTGCTCGTGGGTTGGCAGACGTTCGGCAGCACGGCGCCCAGCGATCAGCCGCCGGCGGAGAATCGGACGATCCATCCGGCGCCCCCCGGCGAATACACCGGTCTGTCCAATCCGGTCCCCAAGACACCCGAGAACATCATGCAGGGCAAGGGGTTCTACGCCGCGTTCTGCTCGCCTTGCCACGGCGGCAACTTCGACGGCAAGGGCCCGGCCGCGCGGGGGTTCAATCCGCCTCCGGCGAACTTTTCGGATCCGACGACGATCGCGATGCTGCAGGAGAGCTATCTCTTCTGGCGCATCAAGAAAGGCGGCGTCGGGCTGCCGATCGAAGGCATGCCCTGGAAGTCCGCGATGCCGCGGTGGGAAGTCGAGTTGCCGGATGAGTGGATCTGGAAAATCATCATGGGCGAATACGACGGCGCGCACCAGTCGCCGAGGACCTGGGAATAAGGGCGAGGGGCCGCGGCTAGGGAGGGACAAGGTGACACAGCCTGAGCGATTCAAGGGATTCGGAAGAGTGGTGATCCTGTCACTGGCTGGATTCGTACCGCTGGCCTCGGGCCTCGCGCCGCTCGCCTCCGCGCAGGAAAGCGTCGCCGTGCGGGCCGGCCTGGCGAAGGGCGCCTTGCCGGTCGACGATCCCAACGCCGCCGCCTGGAGTCAGGTCCAGCCGTCCCAGTTCCCGCTGTCTCCGCAAGTGCACTGGCAGAACCGCATTCAAGAAGCGACGGTGAAAGACGTGAAGGTGCGCGCACTGCACGACGGCCAGCAGGTCGCCATTCTCCTGGAATATGAGGATCCGACGGAAGACCCCGACGACGCCGCGGCGCTGGAGTTCATGGTGGGGGATAAGAAAGCGCACTTCGCCCACGGGCAGCCGATGCTCCAGGTCGAAGGCGGTCCGGTGAACATCTGGTTCTGGAAAAACAAAGAGAACAAGGCCGTCGACATGAACGCGCAGGGCTTCGGCACCTTGAAAGTGCAGGAGCATCAGGACGTCAAGGCCAAGGGCGCCTATTCCAACGGCACCTGGAAAGTGGTCTTCTCCCGTCCGCTCACGACCGACCATCCGGAGGCCGACACGCAGGTGAAGCCGGGCGAGTTCATCAACATCGCGTTCGCCGTCTGGGACGGCAAGAAGGACGCGAGCGGCGAGCTGCGCGAAAAGGGGTCGCAGAAGGCGGTGTCGTCCTGGTGGTATTTCCGCGCCGAACCGCCGCCGGACTATTCGCCCTATCTCTATGCCGTGTTGGCCGTGGGCGTAGCGGCGGGATTTCAGTTCGTGTTGATTCGCAAGCTGAAGAAAGGGCAGACAGCATGAAGGCGGCAAGGCTGCAGGTATGGGGCGCCGTCACCGGCCTGATCGGCGTGTGGGCCATGGCGGCCGGCGGCTGCGCGAACGAGCAGCAGCGGAAGGGCCAGGAGCTCTACGCGCACTATTGCATGCATTGTCACGGCGAAAACGGCCGGCAGAACGAAGGCTTCAACTGGGCGTCGATGTCCGATCCCAAGCCCAAGGACCTGTCGAACAAGTCCGAAATGAGCACCTTCAAGGACGAGGATATTTTCAATACGATTTCGCGCGACATGAAGGATACCAGCCCGGACGGCGATAAGATCGGCGACGACGAGTTCGCCGTGCCCACCATGCCGACCTTCAAGTACACGCTGTCGGAGGAAGAGATCTGGGCTATCGTCGCCCACGTCCGGAGCCTGCACGGGATGAAGCTGGAGTTCAAGGTCGAAGAGCGGAAGAAGGAGCTGGAAGAAGCCCAGCGCACCGCGCAGCAGAAGTACGAGGAGGCCAAGCAGGCCTACGAGGCGGCCGAGAAGAAGGCCAGCGAAGAGGCGGACAAGAAAGGCGTGGAGGTCGACGAATCGGTCTACGCCAAAGAACAGGCCGCCATGGCCGCTGCGAAGAAGGAGCTCGACGCCGCGCAGGTCGCGCTCAACAATTTCTCGTCGAGGCCCGGAAAAGGTGTGAACGTGCAGCGGCCCGATCTCACCGTGCCGCCGGACCAAGCCGTGAAATTGGCCGAGCTGGGCAAGAAGCTGTACACCAACAAGTACGGCTGCAACGGCTGTCACAGCATCGGGGAAGAGGGCGGGAAAGTCGGTCCGGCGTTGGACCGCGCCGGATTCCGCTTGAACGGCACCTGGGTCTACCGCTGGATCAAGAATCCGCAGGCCATGAAGCCGGAAACCCGCATGCCGGCATTGGGCTTGAGCGACGCCGATGCCAAGGCGGTGACCTTGTACTTGAGCACGTTGCGCGCACCGAAGATAGAAGAAGTGGCCGCCGACAAGCCGGCAAGCTAGCGTCCGGCCTCCCCGCATCCGTGTCGTGCGCGGCGCCCTACGCGAGAAGAAATCCCGCCAACAGCCCTGCAAGGACGGCGACGCCGCACCACACGTGCGCCCGGAACATCGCAAACGCGTGCGATGGGTCGACGGGCCTCCGCAGCCGCAGGCTCTGAGCGGCGAAGAAAAGCGCCGTCCCCGATAACGCGACGTAGTACGGCCAGCCGATATCGGACAGCCGTCCGGCCGCGCCGAGGAAAAGCAGCATCACCGCGAGCGCGATCCCGACCGCCAGCCACGTGGATGAGCCGAACAGGAGGGCGGCGGACTTCACGCCGATGCGGCGATCATCGTCGCAATCTTGGAGCCCGTAGATCGTATCGTAGGCCACCGCCCAGGCGACCGTGGCCCCGAACAAGAGCCAGGCCGGCGTCTCAAGCCGGCCCCGGGCCGCCGCCCACGCCATCACGGCGCCCCAACCGAATGCCACGCCGAGCATCGCTTGGGGAATGTGCAGCCAGCGCTTGGAAAAAGGATAGAAGGCGGCCAGCGCCAGCGCGACCGGAGCGAGGCGCAGCACCAGCGGGTCCAAGAGCAGCACGAGACCTGCGGCCGCCGTCAGCAGCAGCAGCAGGAGCGCGGCGGCTTGCCGCACCGACAGCTCGCCCGACGCGAGCGGACGCGTCCTGGTCCTGGCTACTTCCCGATCGAACGACCGATCGGCGAGATCGTTGAGAATGACGCCGGCGCTCCGCATCACAAACGACCCTGCGACGAAAATCGCGGTCAGATACAGCGAGGGCAGTCCCCGCTCGGCGAGGACGAGCGCCCACAGGGTCGGCAGCAACAGCAGGGAGGTGCCGGTTTGATTGTGCAGGCGGATCAATCGGGCGAGAGCCCTCCATGGCACGCCGAAGGGCGGGGAGGTCGTCAGCGCAGGAGGCGTCGCCATGGCGCAAAACCTTAGCGGAGGGTTGGAGGCCTGTCAATCGCGGGGCGGCGGTTGTGCTGTCTGTCGGGAGTTCGGTATAACGTGAACGTGCGAGGCCTGGCTTCACGGGACATGCGAGTCAGCGCGCGGCGCGCCGCCCTCTGCGCAGTAGCGGCGGCGGCGATCCTCTGCGCCGGCTGTTCCTGGTATCAACGCGTCATGCGGGGCGACGGCCTGGCCGGCGTCACGCCGGTTCCCCTCGCACCCGTGCTCCGCTTCTCGCCGACGGTACCGGCCGCCGCCATCCCCTACCAGAACGCGTGCGGAGAGCCGGCGTCCCTTCCCATTGCCTCGCAATTGACCGAGGTGATCCCCCAAAAACTGGGGCGGGTGTTCACGGGCCTGGCCGCCGACCCCGGTCCGGGCCGGCCGGCCGGCTCCGACGGCGTGATCGAGATCGGACTGGGCCTGAAGCAGATCGACGTGGCCGTTCTTCGCCCGATGAGGGCGGGGTATCCCGTGACGGTCACGATCGGCTTGGACGCGACCTTTCTCGCCGATGACGGCACCGTCCTCTTCACGAAGAAATTACAGAGCGCCGGACAGGGCGAGGTGAAGGTCAGGGAACAATCATGCGACATCGCCGGATTGGAACCGGTCGTGCGTGAGGCGGTCGAGCTGGCGGGTGAAGGCATCGCCCGGCAAGCGGCCGAATCGATCCGGATTCGCGAGTTCGCCGATCGGCGGAAAGCCGACCGGCCGGCGGTGGCTGCGGTCCCTGCGGGTGCTCCGGCCGCAGCGGAAACGATAGCAGAGAACCCGACACCAGCCATCCGGAACGTCGAACAGCAAACCGCAGAATCGGCCCCGGTGCAGCCGGTCGCCCTCACCTTCCGGGCGATCTTGCGGGACGAAAATCGGGACCAACTGCTTCATCACGAAGAATCGCTCACCGTCGAAATCGAGGTGAAAAACGACGGAGCGGTGGAGGCCAAGGGGATCGAGGTGGTGCTGAGCGGGACCCCCGCCCTCCTCGCCGCATTTCCGCCGACCTTCTCCATCGGAGATCTGCAGCCGGGAGAGATGAAGAGGACGGCCGGCACGGGGCGCGTCCTCGCGCCGAAGGAGCCGCTCCAAGCCGAGCTGGTGTTGAGCCTGCGGAGCGCGACGCCGGTGGAGGCGGTGCCGCTCGACAAGAAGTTCACCGTGCTGATCAAGCCGGAGCCCGCGGCGGCCGGCGAGGCCGTCGCCGACGTGGACCAGCCGCCGAAGCCCGCGGCCGCGCTGAAACAGCCGAAGGCCGTCATCGTGGCGATCGGGGTGGGGCGGTACCGGGACGAGCAGGTGGCGTCCGTCAAATACGCCGGGCGTGACGCGGAGGTCATGGCCGGCTATCTGCGTGCGCTCGCCAACGTGCCGGAAGACCGGGTCCGTGTCCTCGTCGATACCCATGCACTCAAACAGGATCTCGCCGAAACCTTCGATGAATGGCTGCCGAAGCGGGTCGATCCGTCGACCGTCGTCTATGTCTTTTTCTCGGGTCGCGCGCTGGTGGACGGCGTGACCGGAGCGGTCTCCCTCGTTCCCTTCGACGGCACCACCTCGGCGATCCATCGGCTCTATTCCGTGCGCCGTCTCCAGGAAAGCCTGGCCCGCGCGTCGATCCACAAGGCCATTTTGATGTTCGATGTGTCACTGGAGCCGGCCCCCGGCGTCGATCCCGCAACCGTTCCTCAACCGGTCTGGGACGCCGAGGGCGGCGAGCGCAAGGACCAGATGATGTGGATGGTGGCTCATAAAGGGCTGCAAGAAGCCCACGGCTATGAACCAGCCAGGCACGGGCTGTTCACGTACCACCTCCTGCGCGGCCTGCAAGGCTTGGCCGACGTGGATCACGACGGCACGGTCGTAGCCGGCGAGCTCTGCACCTACGCGCGCAGCCATACCAACCGCATCGCGAGAGAGCAATTCGGAAACGAGCAGGATCCCCTCTGTTTGCCGCCGCCCGGACAAGGCGCGATGGTCCGGATTCACCCGATGGCGAAGGGCAACAACCCTAAGCCGGCGAAGAAAGAAGAGGCGGCGCCGGCCGCCCAGAACTCCAAGCCGGGCCCGGTCGGTCCCACTCCGTAATCCCCTCCGGAACGTGCTTCATTGACAGCCCGCACAGCGGCCGCTATCATGCACATCTGGTGCGTTGAGGCCCGCCACGAAGGCCCCGACACTCCCCCTCACATAGCTCAAGGATGCCGGCGTAGCTCAGTTGGTAGAGCAGCGGTTTCGTAAACCGCAGGTCGCCCGTTCAATCCGGGTCGCCGGCTCCATATCTCGCTCGTGTGGCCAGCCGACGATTCATTTTCCCTAACTCCTACTTTCGGGTTATTAACTCTTGAGTCTACGGTGGACTAGCATGCATCCTCTCGCCAAGGCTCATGCCTAGGCATGGCTAAGTGCAGGTCTCGCTCATGCATGCTATTAACTTGCAGGCTAAGACCCTCCATAAGGCCTCCACGCCTCTTGAGTATCAAATATATAGGGCTGGACTCGAGTGGGACCTGTTAGATCCAATTGTCATTGAGAAGCGCGACGATCTCAAATCAGAGTCGCGTTGGCGCAATCGTGTGGAGCCCTATCATCACCAAGTCACAAATCTCATAACATTTTGCCGCCGCCTCCCTGTTACGCTACTCGCCGATGATGTTGGCCTTGGAAAAACAATTAGTGCCGGTTTGATTGTTAGCGAACTCATTGCTCGCTCCCGTCTTTCAAAACTCCTCGTCGTCTGTCCCAAACTATTAGGTCCTCAGTGGAAAGAAGAACTTGCCTCTAAATTTGACATACCTTCAACGATTGCGACTGGTAGAGATCTGATCCACGAAGAGCCGGAAGAGCACGGCGCGATCATTACGACCTATAACTCAGCCCGTCTATACCTGGATAACATTCCACGAGACCGTTTTGAGATGCTGATCCTTGATGAGGCTCATAAGTTAAGGAATTTGTACGGCGTCGATCCAGCTCCACAGGTTGCCCGCCGATTCCGGGCGGCGCTTGAGGATCGCCGATTTCGCTATGTCCTCATGTTAACGGCCACGCCGATCCAAAATCGGCTGTGGGATTTGTATTCTCTGGTAGACCTCCTGACAGTTGCGAGGGGACACCAGAACCCTTTTGGCGGGGAGGGAATCTTTACTCGAAAATTTATTGCTGACAGTCGTGAAAAGGCGCGCCAGTTACGTCCGGAGGCAAGGGAAGAGTTTCGATCAATCGTATATGGGTACATGTCCAGAATTCGACGTGGAGACGCCAAGCTCTACTTCCCTGATCGCAAAGTTCAGATGCATAAGGTTAAACCCACGCCGGGTGAACTGGAGCTCATCCAAACGATTGCTAAGCCAATCCAAAAAATGAACCGGTTGGCTCAGATCTCTATATTGCAGGCCCTGACGAGCAGCCCTGAAGCTCTAAAGGCTCAGCTAGAGAACATGGCCCGAAATGGAACAGCTCCACGTGAATTGTCTCAGGCCGTGAGTGCGCTCGTCATGCGTATGCCACTAACGGCAAAGCTTCAAGGGTTAGGAGCATTAATTGAGAGACTGCAAAAAGAAAACCCAGAGCGCTGGCGCCTCGTCGTCTTCACGGGCCGACGGGAAACCCAAACTACCATTCAAACGTTTTTAGAACAGAAGGGGCTGAAAGTCGGCATTATCAACGGGTCCTCGGGCCTTCGCAACCAGCAGACGCTTGCCGGCTTCAGGAAGACGCCACCGGCCTGCCACGTCATTGTCTCAACTGAAGCTGGATCCGAAGGCATTAATCTCCAAGTCGCAAACGTGTTGGTCAATTATGATCTGCCGTGGAACCCAATGATTGTGGAGCAACGCATTGGTCGAGTCCAACGTCTGGCGTCTGACCATGCCAGTGTTGCCATCTTCAACATCATTTTGAGCGGGACATTTGAGGAATACATAGTCGGACGGCTCATGGAAAAACTCCAACTAGCGTCACACGCTATTGGAGATATCGAGGCACTGCTTGAAGCATCCGGTATTGGCGAGGGAGATGACGAAGGAGCCTCGGGATTCGACGAAAAGATTCGACAACTGGTTATCGCCGCGCTGGCTGGAAAAGATTTTGAGGAGGCGACTCGGAAAGCGGAGCAAAGCATTGAGGATGCGAAGCAAACCTTGGCGCGTGAGGAAGAAAACATTAACTCTATGCTAGGTGGAATGGATGGTGCGACATACACCGGCCCGAGAGCCCCGAGGCTACCAGCGGTTCAGCGATCAATGGAGGCGCGTGAATTCACGATCGGAGCGTTTGGCTTGCTTGGTGGGAAGGTTACTGAGCTCGAAAACGGGTTGGTGCTGGTTGAAGAGGACGGCGGTCGCCAATACATCCGGTTTGATGAGCAAGCTGAGCAGGAACACCGAAGCGTTTTGTATAAGCCGGGCACGGGTGTCTTCCTCGACCTCGTACATCGGGTTGTGGCTTCCGGGATGCATAGTATTGAAGATCTCGATGAGCAGCCAGCCCGTCAGTGTCGAGAAATTGCGTCTACCTGGATACGATCGTTTAATGCCTCAGTGGCTGGCATAGACGTACAGACAGTTAGCCAATGCTTTGACGGAAAGGCAGTCGTTCGTGTCCGGGTTACAGTCGCGCACGACAGCTATGAAAGGCTTGTATCCGTAAAGTGTTCAGGGCCCGAGCACATGACTCCCTTTGTCCATAGAAGGCTGGATCCAATACCAGAGCTAATCCAGTATCCCCGAGACCTCGGACTTAACCTGGAAAGTGTAGTCAGGGACGCTCAGAATGATGCTGGCATTTCAGAGTTCTGCCGCTTTTACCTGGAGCGGCGTGAAGAGGAAGTCAAATCCGCAGGAGACGATCGGCGAAAGGTCAAGAAGCTAGAAGACGAATTTACCCCGCGGCTTGAGATGAGCCTCGTTGGCTTAGAAGGGAAAGTGTATCGGAGGGCTGAAGTTCAAGTTCGCTTCAAGCTTGAAGGAGAGCAAGAATACGCGAGCACACTAACTCTCGTCCCCCATGACCCTACTGTAGTCGATGCTCCCAAACTGCTCACATGCACCAAGAGCGGCAGGAGTGCTCCCCCAGTCTGTTTTAAGCAATGTGAAGTCTCTGGCAAAACGGTGCTTGAGGAGCTGCTGGGTCGCTCAGAGACATCTGGTAGATATGCGTTGCCAGAGTTCATGGTGACATGCACGTCTACAGGTCAACGACTTTTGCAGGATGAGGTCGAACGATCTGCCGTGACGGGGCAACTTGTTGCCAAGAGGCTTTTGAAGACCTCGGCCATGAGCGGAAAGAAAGCAGAGCCCGTCCATTTTTCTAGGTGTGAGTTTACTGGTGCGGACCTGCTTCTTTCTGAGACTGCAATCAGTGATGCATCCGGGAAGCGTTATCGGTCTGATGAAGTTGAGCGATCATCTTGTTCCGGAAAATGTGGCCATAGATCCGAATTTGTAAGCTGCGCAGTTAGTGGCCAGCGTCTGCTGGCCTCTGAAATAGAACGATGCGAAGTGACCGGCACCTCTGTGGGTCCCGGTATCCTTCAGACCTGTTCGCTATCTGGGAAGAGAGTTTTACCCGCTGAGCTGGAGGTTTCTGCAATCAGCGGTCGCCCCGTCAGGAGATGCTTGCTTAGACAGTCCTCTATCAGCGGCAAGCGTGCGGAGCCAGAGCATTTCGGACGGTGCGAGTTTACCGGTGCTGAAGTGCTGAAGTCCGAGCTTGCGAAGAGTGAGATTTCTGAAAAGTATTATCGAGGCGATGAAAGTGCGCAATCAGTGGTATCAGGCAAATCCGGCCATGTTTCCGAGTTTATTGAATGCCATGAAACGAGGCAGCGCTTAGCGCCTATTGAAGCTGAACAATGTCAGGTTACAGGGCATCATGTCCGGCCAGGCATATTACAAGCATGCGAGGTCAGCGAGAAACGCGTGCTGCCAAACCAATTGGAGCGATGCGCGTCTAGTGGCAAGAAGGCTCTTAAGTCGTTCATGGTGACCAGCAGCGTATCTGATGCGCGTGTTTTGGAAGCTCTCGCGGTTAGGTCTAGCGCTGGAAACTACTGTCTACCAACCGAAGCCCAAATTTGCAGTTGGAGTGGCGAACAAGTCCATCCGGATGACATTCGGACGTGTGAGCTCACAGGCCTGTCAATCCATAGCCGCTTCGCCGGCAATACAGTCCATCCTCGGTTACAAGTGCTGACCGCTCTTCTTGATGGGACCAGACGATCGGCAGACGCACAACAATCATGGGATTCGATTTGCCAGCACCTCAAATCAATTGTCGGTTGGGGGCGATGCACCATTGAGGCGGCCGTCCTCTCTCCTGATAAAAGGCACTTGGCGGTATGCTGTGCCGACTGGCAGGTACTAAGAACAAGATATGTCGGCGCTCTCTACACTGTTGACGAACAAGTCGTGGAGGGCCGCATCGCCATTGGCAAACGGACAACGCAAGGCTGGTCGCCTGTTCACTAGTAAACCGCAGGTCGCCCGTTCAATCCGGGCCGCCGGCTCCATACTTCTCAACAGCTTAATGAGCCCTTCACCGCCTACACGGAACCACTCTGGTACTGTTTCAATCACGGTACGATCGTGGAGGAAAGTCGCTGATTGTCGATACTTATGAAGTCTGTGGGTAAGACGGGAGAACAGGTGTATTAGGACCTTGGAGGAGATAGTGCCAATGACAGATACTCACGCATAAGATCTTCTTTTAGTTTCCGCAGCTCGTTGTTCTTCGGATAGCGAGCTACTCCACTATCCACAACAGTCCTAAGCCCGTTGAGATACCTCGCTTTCTCCTCGTCAGACGGTATCCCCACTCTTGACCATGCTAATCCCTGGCTCCCGAGAACATGATAAGGGTACGGACCGGCTTTTGGATTCTGAATAATTGCCTCTATAGTGCTTGTTGCCTCTGCAACGTAATCGGTTGCCGCCGTAGACCTAGGATTCTGATGAGCCTTCTTGAAGAGCAAATAGGCCCATTCATTATCAATGTATAGATCGCGCGGTGAAAGTCCACGCGCTTGATTGAGAAAATTCTCAGCGATCCGTATGTCACCAAATTCAACCTCAAGGCTGCCACGCTGAAGCCAATAATGAGCATCGTCTGCCAAAAGGTCCTCTAAGTTTTGGTAAAGAAGTTGTGCTCGTGGGAGATCTAAATTGCGGTAGAGAAAGTCGTGATTTGTTAGGGATCTAAGTAATCCATTTGCTCTATGACGTCTTGAAACCCCCGAGTGTTTGTGGGTCGCTGCCATAAATGCCAAGCCAAATATGGGGTCGGCTATTTGCCCTCTTTTTAGCAACTCATCTCTTATCATCTCTGCGATGACCCGATGTCGTGCTTGGATAGAACCACCTGTCGTCTCAGCTACAATGTGCCTTCGCACGAGGGTATCAATGTCGTTCAAGGCTTCATTTGTGCTGTCATTCAATGCCAATAAGATTTCCTGACGAGTTAAACGATATCTAAGTGTTGTGGACAGGCAAATAACTGCATAGACACGCTGAAGACCATGAGGCAGGTCGAAGAACTCGCTTGGGGCTTTGTCCTGCAACTTCTCTCCAGATGTGGCGCTAAACATAGCGACCAAAAGTTGTCGGCCTGCGTATTCTCGGAATTTGGCACATTGTTGATCTCGCGACTTGCCCTTTAGTGCCCCAAGGCGGTTTTCACGGTCTAGTACATCTAGGAGTGATTCAATGTCTCCATCTGTAAGATGCGGTACATTAATTTCCCCGATGTTCACCCCTTTTAAGAGAAGAGAATCGATGACGCGGTCGATAACTCCGGATCGCAATGCGATCATCACTAACGGCTTCCGGTCTTCGGTCGCTATATCGTAAAGCATCGGAGAGAGAGATGTTCCGAATATATCTGCATCGTCAATGGCTAAGACAGAAGGACCCTTTTCTTCTCTCATTGCGGAAATGATGTCACGAGGTGAAAGCTCGTTGTCCCGGTCCACCCATCCAACGTGGTCACCCTGAGCAGCAGCTCGTAGGGCAAGCCTCATCAGGCAGGTACTTTTCCCTGCCCCTGCTGTACCGGCTATCATGAGGATCCGCGGTTTGTCTTTTTCTGCCCGTAACCTTGTGAAAGTTTCTGAGAATTCCTTATCGCAAGCTCGCTCGATTGCCCTATTGGACTGAATATCGGCCCATATGGGTTCCTGTCCCAAGAGGAATTCCGAGTGACGATGCGGGTCCGTCGCAAGTGTTCCAACTTCAGCAAGCTGAGGAGCATGGCCTGATTCATCTCTTCCGCTTTTGAACAACTTGAGTCCGGCATCCCTCGCATCAGTGAGCTCTTTCAATACCTTTTCAGAAAATTCCTCAGCCGTCATCTGCAGCCATGTGATATTGAATTCTGATAACCGAGACGCTCTTGCACGATCCAATACAGGAGATACGAGATAAGAGCCTGGTCGCATCTCTCGGATGTCGCGAGTCCCTCTTGCCTTCCGAATTTCCACATGCTGCCAAAGCGATGGCTCATCCAGTTTGGTACCAATAAACACAACGGGCCGGCTGACGATATCGGCTACAAGTTCCAAATAAAGATGGTCGGGGAATGCAAGCCTTTTGGCGTACTGAGTCGCTGCAAAGGTTATCTTGTCAGGCCCATCACTCATTAATCCGTTGAGGTGAATGACGGGAAGTGCCTGGAAAGCGCTGCGCCTATCGTCGTTAGTACCGACATTCGAAAGAGAAACAGTGGCGAGGGGACGAGGCAACGTAAATCCGCGGCTTACCGCGTCTGGCAAATTATCGACGTTTAATGTGTAGATGCGATGCCATGGAAAGGTGAAATATCTTACGATCCTTTCATCTACTGATGCCGGATCGACAGTAAGTTGCCGTGATAAAGTTTCCTTCAAGGCTCTGGGATCTTTAGATAGGGCAGCCTCGTAAATGTCCTGAAGAGAAGCACCATCGTCAAATGGTTCGGATGGAAAGCAGATGCTCCATAAAGTCTTGGCAAGTGTAGTGCCTACCGGAAGATTATCGCCTGATACACTTTTGCACGTAGACGAAAATCCCGCACCTGTAAAAAGGATCGGACGGCCTCGCTCGAACTGACTTCGTAGATGCGCCTTTACCTGTTCGATATCTTTCAAGGAGCTTGCTCCTATCAGGTTGTTTGGCTGGTATCCTGCCATTCTCGGTCGAATCGAGCAATCGTTTTGTTCTGCCCTAGTTGCCTTGCGCTGTCTTATCGCATAGGGGCTGTCTATTCAGTTTTCTGAGTGCCCATTAGAGCATGGGGTCAATTTGAGGCGGCCCCTTGCTCACGCTTGCTCAAGTGCTGGTGAGCATAGAAGTGTTTAATCCTCACAAAAGTGTGAAACAAAAGGTTTTATTGGGACACCAGACGTCCGACCTGTGAGGGGAGAACACGATGTCGCTCAGACTTCCTAAACCAGTCACCAACTATCTCGCCGCGGTCGAAACAAGGACATGATATGCTGTCCCATTGCTTCCGATGATGCACGTGATGGTGTTGGTCGTGGAAGTGACCGCTCACGATTATCGGAGACAATGATGGAGCGCGGAAACGTTCGTCCCGCGAGAAAACGAGTTGATGTCTCGGTTGGTGAATCCGTTCGTATCATCCGCGAGTTGCAAGGATTGACTCAAAGCGAGCTGGCTCGACTGGCTGGAATTCCGCAGTCCACCATTTCTGCTATTGAAAACGACACTATCAATCTGGGTGTGGAACGAGCCAAAGCCCTTGCCCGAGCGCTCAAGTGCCACCCGGCTGTCTTAGTCTTTCCCGGCTGGGAGATAAGCCAAAGACTCCGCAGCCTGAAGATCGCTACCTGCCTCACCTGTCCATTCGCTCGGTCGCTTGTCTGCTCGCCCAGTACCCTCTCCTGCACTATGTGAAATGGTTCGGGGTCAGTTTCGCGGTGTTACTTTGACGCGCCGGACCTTGATCTTTCCAGCATGTTTCTCCACCTGTGTGAGATCGTAGGCAGCCTGCAGTCGTAGCCAAGTCTCCGCGCCACCGCCAAAAGCCTTCTCTAGGCGTATAGCCATCTCGGTGGAAATGCCTGCCTTGCCGCTCTATCGTACCGGCACGCCCAGCTTACGCCGCTCCTTTCCGCGATTCACTATGGAGCGCTTCGGCCACTGCACGCGGGTTTCGCGCCGCTACGCGGAGGAGTGCCAAGGCCGGGCCGTCTGGCGTCCGTCTTCCCTGCTCCCAATTGCGCAAGGTGGCCACGCTGACGCCGATCATAAGCGCAAACTCTGTTTGCGACGCGTTGAGTTTCTCGCGCACGCTCTTCACATCGGCAGGTCGGAACGTGGTGACCCGCGCCGCCTTCGCCTTGCCGCGCCGAATCCGTCCCGCTTGTCTGATACTGGTGAGCAGTTCTTTGAACGCCGCGTCCTTCATCCGAATTCCTCCCGAACGAGCTTGGCCAAGACTTTGAGTTGTGCCGACGTCAAGTCGCCCTGCTCATTCTTCGCGTAGAGATACAGCATATAAAACGTGTGACTTCCCCGTCCCAATGATAGATGAGACGGACGCCGCCTCGCTTGCCTCGGCCCTGAGCGCCCCAGCGAAGCTTGCGCAACCCGCCTCCGCCCGGAATGATGGGGCCTTGTGCGGGACGGAGCAAAAGTGCCAACTGGAGCCCTCGATACGTTTCATCATCCATGTGCCGCCGAAGTGCAGCCGTAAACACCGGGGTCTCGACGAACCGCATGCGGGATCCTACGTCATTGGCGTACAGCGGAGCAAGAGGCTGTCTCGGAGGGGGCGATCAGCACATTAGTTGTCAGACCGAGATTGCCGGCCGGAAAGCCGTTTCTGCCGAAATCCTTCCTTGCTCGTGGTCACGGCCCGCGGAACAGGGTCAGGTTGAGGTGGCCCTGATTTGACAGACACCTCTGTCTATTTCGGTTTATTCGTAGCAGGCGAGGGCAGGACCTCCTGCAGGGCCGGCCCGAGTTTATCTTGCGAAAATGCCTTTTGAATAAACGCCGTGGCGCCTTGGTTCAGCAGCTCTTCCTCCACCTCTTCGGCGCTGCGTCCGCTAAACACGACGACTGGGAGGGACGGGTGTAGCGTCCGCAATTGCCGCAGGAGGCTCCGGCCGTCGATGCCGGGCATGTCGAGGTCCAACACAACCGCATCGGGAACTCCCCGGTGACATAACGTCAACCCGGTTCGGCCATTTTCCGCCGAAGTCACCTGATACCCTCTTTCTTCCAAAACGGCAGCGAGGAGCTCCCGGTCTCGCGCATCGTCGTCTATGACCAGAATTTTTGCCATACACGCTACTCTCCCTTACTGTTCATGATGAGCGCTCGGAGCCGCTCTCGTTGAGCCAACCGGATGGAGGTAAACTCTAGTCCATAGCGTCCCTCTTTGGCCCACCGCACGACGACCTCGTCAACCCGCATGGGCCAATTGTGGTCCGGGAGGAAGATCGAGAGTTTCAACAATGCACCGACCGCGATCGTTTCAGATGTAGCAATCTGACATCCGCCGGTTGAGACATCAACCAAAACGGCTTCTCCTTCGAAGTCGTCTTGACCAAAAAAGAACACCCGACAGGAGAGCGCCAGGCGCCGGCCGCGACGCTCCCGATCACTCGCCACCGCCGAGGACCGCAGAGCCGATTTGATATGCCGTGGTGTGACCATTTATGCCGTTCCTCCGTTGAGACAAGCCTAGCGCCTGTCATCCTGTCCGGCATTCCCTGCTTGAGGGCCACCGAAAGGGGGAGGCTCTGCGTTGCCTCTTTGGGGTTACACCGTGCAGGGGATTTCGTACCGGTCGCCGTTCAACTAACCCTTGCGAGCACTCGGAAGACTGACAGAGGAGGCAGCATGCAATTTGTTAGAATCGGCGGCAAAGCGATCAACATGGAGAACGTGCTCTACGTGGAGGAGCAACACTGGCATGACACCACCACGATGAATCTGTATTTCGTGGGCCAGGCCAACAGCCCTTGGTTCTCACCGACGAAGATGGACAAGAACTGTCAGGATATCTCTAGTATGCGGCCGAACGGCCGGCGGCGGTTGACTAGCACCGCTTGGAGTGGTCCGGTTGCCTTCCTGGAGGACACTCGCCACGCGCCGGCGTCTTGTCCCTATTCACGATGCGAGAAAGAAGTTGGCGCACTCGGTGAGGTTGTGTATCGTGGGATCGTTTCACGAGGGGGCAGCATGGCGCAATCCTGGTGATCGACGATCAAGCAGCCATTCGGATGTTGCTTCGCACCGTGTTGGAAAATGCCGGCTACACGGTGCGTGAGGCGGCTAGCGGGCAGATGGCGCTGGCTCTCTACCGGGAGCAGCGACCGGATTTGGTGATTACTGACCTCGTCATGCCGGAAATGACGGGGCTCGATCTGATTCTCGAAATGACGCGAGAGTTTCTCGATGCGAAGGTGATTGCCATGACGGGGGAGATAAGTGAGGAGGGCCTGCAGACCGCCAAACTGCTCGGCGCTCGCCATACTTTCCACAAGCCGTTCAGCATGGACAAACTCCTCACCGCAATTCGTTACGAGCTGGCCCACTGAGCCATACACCGATGCAGCAATTTGGCTCCGCCAATCAGTCAAGCGGCGCCTCTACCGGGTTCCTCTTGTAATCGTGCCGGCGTGGGGCCATCAGGCTAGACGAAAGGCTCCCAGTGAAGGGCGGCGGCCTGCCGCAACATTGGAGGACGTTGAGGGCTTGGCAATGAACCGAGCGGCCAGAAAGGGAGTCAGGTCTTGCGTTACTCCATCTGCTATCAAGCCGGAATCACCGAGTCCTTCACGCGCCGGACTTTGATCCTTCCCGCGTGTTTCTCCGCCTGCGCCAGATCGTAGGCAGCCTGCAGCCGCAGCCAGGTCTCCGCGCCACCGCCAAAAGCCTTCTCCAGGCGGATGGCCATCTCGGCGGAAATGCCGGCCTTGCCGGTGACCAGGTTGTTCATGGCCTGCCGTGTGACCCCGAGCACTTTCGCTCCTTCCGCTACGGAAAGCCCCAGCGGTTCGAGGCAATCATGGCGCACCGATAAGCCTGGATGGGGCGGATTTTTCATACGCATTGCTGATCTCCTCAGTGATAATCGATCAGATCGACATCGTGGGCGCTGCCATTCTCGAATCGGAAAGTGATCCGCCAATTACCCGATACGCTCACAGCCCATAACCCTGCCAATTCTCCCTTTAACGGATGTAGCCGATAGCCTGGCAGTCCCATGTCTTGCACGACCACTGCCTCGTTCAACCGAGCCAGGATACGGGCAATCTTGTCGGCCTGTGATGCAGGGACCTTTCGGCGGTCATCGTCTTCGAACAACTTAGCGAGCTTGTGCCTAAAGCTTTCGATCACCTGCTGATCCTGCACGCCCTCGGCGTATCTGTCAAGTCATGCTTTACGCTCAGAGAAAGTTAGGGCCGCTGGTTGAGCGCCAAGTCGACGATCAGCATTGGCGGGGCGGACTCTCCGGGGGCGGCGGCATAGATGGCATGCTCTGCCGGTCCGCCTGGAGCTGGCTCTAGGCGCTCCATCAGCGGCGGTCTGGGTGTCTGGGACGGCAGGTCTTTCGGGCCTGGCGGCCGGCGGGCGAAGGTCAGGCGCAGATGGAGGGTGGGATTGGCCGCCGGGTCGGTGATCAGCCCGGCCAAGGGAAACAGCGTCGTCGTGCGCGCGCGGACGGGCTTGGCCGCCGTTCTCGGAGTGATGGTTATCTCCGAAGTCGAAGGCATGTCGATGACCGACAAGTACCCATCCTGATTGGTTTGCACAGCCAGGCGTGGACGATCTGAGACGCTTACAGGCGCCTCGGGGTCCACTTCGCGATCTGTGCCGTCCGGGCCTGCAATGACAAGACTGTAACGGATCGCGAGCGGCGCCGAGGGCGTCGAGTGAATCAGCGGTTCATGTTCCGTCAGCCCTCCGGTTTGGTCGCTCCCGGACGAATGTAGCGCAGCCGGCGCGGCGGGGTTCGCCTCGCTGTAAAACAATGTCCGCGCACTGCTCGGTTGCGGCGGTGCGGCCTGCGGATCTTCGGGCGCTGAGCGCGCGGCCTGTTGCGGAGCCGGTGAAGGAGGCTCGGCGGGCTGCGGTGGCACGGCGTCGTCATCCACCGTGGGCGGCTCATTCCGTGCCGGCTCATGATCCGCGGGGGGCTTGGCCATGGATCGTGCAGACGAGTCGGTTCTCTTGGATGCCTTTTGGGACTCTTGTCTGCGAAGCGCTCCGGTCGGTGTCCTGATTTCATCATCGCGCACGCGCTCCTCGACGATCGGCTCAGGGAACGGATGCACTGGTGTCCGTCGCGTCACGGGGCGATCCGCGGCCGGCTCGGTGGAGATGGCCGGAGGCGAGGTGGCCTCGTCATGTGGTGCCGGCGCCGCCTGATTGGACGTGGGGGCGGGAGCCGGCAATGCTTCCGATGTCGGCGGGCTGTTCTCGCGCTCAACCGCCGGCAGCTGCCCGCCGGTACGATCGTCATACAGCTGCGTGCCGATGAGAATGGCGACCGCAGCCGTTACGGTACTGCCGATGGAGGCCCACATCCATGGATGCCGCCACCACCGCGTCCTCGTTCGCCGAGCTTCGCTGCCAGTTTGCAGCTCGAACAACAGGCGTGCGCGGAGCGCCGGATCTTGTAGCACCTCTTTCAGGGCTTGCTGGTCAGCCAGGGCGCTGAGGAGGCGTGGGTCGCGCAGAGCGGCGGCTTGGAGCTGCGTCCGTTCCGTGGGCGTCAGCCGGTCGGCGGCAAAGGCCTCTAACAGATATTCAAGTTGGTCCTGCGCCATCGCATGCGTTCCAGGTGCCGTCCGGACCGGGTGCTGCTCGGCACGAGGATCCCGAGGTACCAATCACGTCGATGCTAATAGTCGCATGGCCGAGCTGATCTTATAAGCTGGGGTTCTTACTAGGCGTCGATCGATGGAAGTGCAAGGAAGCTCTGTCAAGCCTCGGCAGCGTACGATCAGGTGACGGAGGCCTCCTCGATGAGGTCGAGCTCGAAGCTGTCCCGGCGCACTTCGCCTCCGCTTCTCGTGCGATAGACCAGCTCATCCGTGTCGAGGTCATATTCGGGGATGTCGGTGTCGTTCCACCGCTGCTGGAAGTAATGCGCATAGAGGGTGTACAGGCCATGGTCCTTGCGGTTGTGGCGTAACACGTACTCGGGCATGGTCTGAATGTCGAGATCGGCATGGTAATGCTGGAGCCAGAGATAATCCCCCAGGATGACCATTTTGACCAACGGCGGGTCCGCATAGAGCTTCAGTTTGACGGCTTTTCCCATGGCTCTCAGGCGTTTCAGCAGAGTGATGCTCTGCCGGACCTCTTCTCTGAATCCCGCGAGGGTGTGCTCCGGATGGCCGATGGCTTCGATGCGGGCGCGCGCTTCCGCGCTGGAGGGATTGACGAGAAGAATATGAGCGCCGAGGCATTTGTCGAGGACGGACGACAGATCGCCGACTTGATCGACAAAGGTGCTGTAGCCGCTCGACCCGATCACCATGATGGTACGGCCGGTCCCTTGCTCTTCCTTCAGCCGCTTGATGCGTCGTTGGGCGTCTGGCGCTCGCCGGGGATAGAACGAGACGAGCCCGGCGCCGCTCGCCGCGGCGGCGAGCGTGCGGTCCCGGAGGCTCCGGTGGACGTAGCTCAGGACCATGATGAGCAGCACGGCGACGGTCATTTCGACGGCGATCAGCGCGGATGTATTATGCTCGATGCGTGACCACCAGGAGAGAAACTGGCGGGCGCTCACCGGCAGCATGAGCGCGATGACGGCGCTGAGCGTGACGATGAGGATATGATATAGGCTGCCGGCCGCATTGCGCAGCAACCGGTGAATAGCCGTCCATGAATGACGTAACAAGAAGGCACCTCTTTCTGGTGGATGAGCGGTTGAATTCGTGAGCTGAAGCGGGGCGCCGCGTGCGCGAGGATGGCGGTCGGATGGGCGCCGTGGATCGATGTGCCGCCCGGGGGTTGTTGCGCTAAATGAGGGGCGCCTCAGAGAGGCGCCCCCGGCGCAGCGTTAGAACCGGCTGCGCTTGTCACCACCGCCGAACCGCCCGCCGCCGGAACGTGATTCCTGCGGCTTGGCTTCGTTCACGGTCAACGAACGGCCGTCCATCTGGGAGCCGTTCAGCGCGGTGATCGCGGCCTTGGCTTCCTCGGGCGTGGCCATTTCGACGAAGCCGAAGCCTCGCGACTGCCCCGTGAATTTGTCCGCGATGACACGGGCCGATTCCACGGTGCCGTGTGCGCTGAACAAGGTAGTGAGTTGCGATTCGGTTGCCGCAAACGGCAACCCGCCGACATACAGTTTTGAACCCATGGGGGTTCCTCCTTCTGAAAGTGATATTGTCTGAGACGCGAGATCAGGACAGGAGAGGAAGGACGAACGGATAAGAGCTTCGTTCAGGGCTTCCGATCAGATTCTGCTCGGTGAGAACAACATCGGTGATGGGCCGTTTGCATCGGATTTCACGCGAGGCCCTCCACGTGAAACACAGCGATCATAGCACGTCCGTATCCGAATAGCGAATCGGGCCTCCTCCGCTCTTCGAGTCGTCGCGAAGCCGCGCTGTCTGGAACCAACCATTCGGCCGGACTGTCCGGTTTACTGAAGGCTCGTCGAACGGGGTCCAGGCCAAATCAGGTAAGGGGGCTTCTTCAGTTGGGCACCGGCGCTCGGGTACAAGCGAAGCGCATAACTATACGCATGTTCCTGAGCGATCAGGCAGGTTGTGGCGGCGAGATGGTTGGAAATGATCTGAAACGCCGCCCCGTCGTCCGCCTTCACCAGGACCCGGTACAGGGCACAGGAGAAGTCTCCCTCTTTCAAGCATTGGGTGCTCACGACCAGATGGGACCCGTCCGGAAACGTCAGGAGTGGATCCAAGTTGATTCGACTCATCAATGCTCCTTTCCTGGCGCCCGGCCAACGCTTTCGTCGTCGCCCTCAACGAACGAACGTTCGAGATGGAATTATGCCGAAAGGTCGGCTCGATAGCCGACCGGACGGAGGCACAGCAGAAACGGACCTATGATCGCGCAGAACGGGATGGAAGGAAGAGGCGCGAACCCCCGGCATGCTTCCCGAACGAGATGGCAGGCTAACACATTCCATGCGTCGATAGCGAACAATAAGATCGTGTCCTGTGATTCGCGGTTATAACTGATCAGCGAGCCAGTGTACGAAGATGGATCTTTGTTGATCCTCCCTCCACAGGAGAGCACTATGCCGGCGCCAACCGCTGAAGTCATAATGGTCCATATGAAGAAGAAGGGAGGGCTCATGATTGCGTACTGCCTTTTAATGGCGGCTTGTGCGGGGCTGGCCGGCGCGGATTGGGAGGGCCGGATCGGACAGTTCTCCTTGAATGACGCGCAGCGTGAGCTTGGTCAGCCGGAAAGCTGCGTCGGCTTGGATCAGGGCGGCACGGCTTGCTCCTGGATGATGGGAAAGGGGAAGGACTGGATGGATAAACTCGTGCTGACCTTTGACGCCAACGGTCAATTGACCACCGTCAACCGCGTGCATTTCTAGGCGACGCCTCGTCGCGATCGCCCACTTCCCTTGGCCTCCTGGCCATTTTCTCCCCACTCCATCGATGATCCTGTCCATCATGTCGGACAGCCTATCTCTGCAACAGTGCGGGTCTGCTGTCTTCCTTCGAGAAAGAGTGACGCAATTCTCCTCCGTGTGCGAATGAGCCGCCTGTCCGGCGAACTCTATCTCCGCGGGATTCTTACCCCGGATGTGCCAAGCTGCGCGCATGCATCTTGTACCTCTTCAAACCGTGCAGTCTGATCCGCACGTCGAGGGTTGTCTGGTGCTAGAAGAAAGGAGGATTTATGCCAAGGCCAGAAACCCATAGGATGCTCATGGCAGTCCTCCTCGGGGCGGGCCTGTTTCTCGTGCCCGTTACCACATGGGGAGGCGAAGCGGTCTGGATTGACGAAATCACGGCGTTAGTCACGGATCACCAAGAATGGGCCAGATCCGAAGCGCGGGACGGCGCGTATTACCCGTACCTGGCTCAGCTGATGGCGGTTCGGCTTGCGGCCTCTTCCACCGTGAGACGGAAAGGAGGGATGAACGATGCGGCGGCTCGTGAATCCGATCTTCGTGTTCGCCCTCGTCGTTTGTGGATTGCCGGTCCTAGTGTCCTCTCCTGCGCAGGCCGCGGCAGATGAATGGCTCAATGCCCTCACCGCGATGGTCGAGCAGCACCGGTACTTCGCCGCAGTGGAAGGGCGGGGAGCGGCGTACGAGCCGTATCTGGCCCAGCTCCAGACGGCTCGCCTGGCGCTGAGCCAGGGGGATACGGAAGCGGTCTACGTCGCGATGAATCGCTTCATGGACATGCTGCAGCAGGCGCCTGAAGCGGCGGGGATTCCGCTCTGGTCGGCGAAAGCGCTGTTTAATTTCTGCGGGGAAGTGACGCCGCCCATGTACCACGACCTGTCACGGCATGCGGTTCATGAGGCGGTCTAGGGAAACCGGTGCCGGGCCGGATGGTCGTTCGGTGAGGCGCTGGTATAATGCCTTTCATGCAGCGACCCATCAGCCTCATTCGGCCTCGTGGAACGGTGATGGTTCCCTGGGCGTTCCTCCCGCTGTTCATCAGCCTGTGTCTCGCGGCGCCAGCCGCTCCGAATCAGGGCAGCCGGCGCCGGACCAAGGCCTGTGGCGAACGGCCGCGCCGGCGCCGACGAAGCGGACGGAAGTGGCCGCCGCGACGTTGCGCGACAAGATCTACGTCGTGGGCGGGTTCGAGCAGCCGGGCCTGAGCAATGTGATGAATCTCGCGATTACCGCAGCGGTCGAGGAATACGATCCCTCCACCGACCGATGGGCCGCCAAAGCTTCCATGCCGGCCGGTCTGCATCATGTGGGCATCGGCGCGGTAGGCGGGCGACTCTACGTCATTGGCGGGTATCAGCAGTCGGGACTCAGCGTCTGGCATCCCGTCGCCACCGTCTACGCCTACGATCCGGCGGCGGATACCTGGTCGGAGCGCGCGCCCATGCCGACTCCTCGGGGCGCCTTGGCGGTCGCGGAGCATGAAGGGAAGCTGTATGCGATCGGCGGCTACGACCGCAAAGCCAACAGCGCCGCCGTCGAAGTGTACGATCCGGAGCGAGACACATGGATTTCACGCGCGGCGCTCCCCACCCCGCGCGATCATCTGGCCGCCGCGACGCTGGGTGGGAAGATCTATGCGATCGGCGGCCGCTTGAACGGCGACTATCGCCGGAATCTTTCCGTGACGGAGGTGTACGATCCTCTCACCGACCGCTGGAGCCGCGGCCCGGATCTTCCGACCGCCCGCAGCGGCATCACCGCCTCAGTGGTCGGTGGGAGAGTGCACGTGTTCGGCGGCGAGAGCGGCGAGGGAACGTTCCGGGAGAACGAAGCGTACGATCCGACAGCTGGCGCCTGGCGGACCATGGCGCCGATGCCGAGCGGGCGGCACGGCCTCGGATCGGCGGTGCTCCAGGGCCGCATCCACGTCATCAGCGGCGGGCCGACCCCCGGCGGCTCCTTTAGCGACCTGCACGAAGTCTTTATTCCGCCGGGTCGTGACCGCTAAGGCGCTCGGCCCTCGTGCTCTCCGGACCGTCTTAGCCGTTCCACCACCATTGCCAACAGTCGCCGCGATTGATCGCTTCGCTGCAGCAGTCCATCAGGATCACCAGCCCCAACTCGAACTGAAAGCGATCGCCCTCGGCGAAGCCGCGGTCCAGCATGTCCAGCGCATGGTGGTACGCTTCCTGTCCCGTCACCACCGCCGGCGCTCCGTCGATTCGGCGCATCGCGAGTTCCCAGGCGCGCTCCCACTCATGAACCGCCCACACCGTCCGCTTTTTCGTCGTCCGCTCCCGTCTCCTCCTCGCCATTCCCCCTCGATTCGAACGGATCCATGAAAAGAAACGGGGAGACGTTACCACAGGGGGTGCGCCGGCTTGTTATTAGTCCACGAAGCCTAGGTAAAATCGGGCGAGGCGCAAGGTAAAGATCCGGCGAGGCGCCGTACAAAATCAGGCGGTGAAGAAGCTCCGCTCCGGTCGTAGAATGGTGGTGCCATGGAAAAGGACGCATCTCCCGTCATGTGCCGTGGCTGCGAGGCGGTCTGCCGGCGGTCGATCCGACACGGGTGGTGGGATTGGCTGATCAGCTGGCTGGGATGGTATCCCTGGCGGTGCCCGCAGTGCGGGATCCGCTTTCATGTGCGCGTCCGGTCATAGAGAGGACACCACGGCCCATGAAAGTTGCACCGGGTGTTGCACAAAAATCAAACGTCCGGCCAGGGGACGTGCTAGGTCGGGAAGCGGCGGGACTGCCCTACACTGAATGGGACTATGAACGACGTGTGCAGCCTCCAAGAGTTCATCGAAGGCGCGATCCGCGATGTCATTGAGCGGAACGCGGATTCCCATATCGTAAAGGTCGATGACTCGGGCGAGACGCAGGGCTACGAGCACGCGACCGCGCCGGGAGAGTGCTGCCGATGCGACCCGATGGTGCTCTACACCGACTGTGTCACCGGCTGTAAAGTGTACCTCCACCGGACACTGGAGGCGTGACGGGCCCGGAGAATACACTCATTTTCCCGACATGCCATAGGGCCTCTTTTGGCCTCTCGGACTAGGGGTATACCTAGCTGACCAATGCTAGGGCAACCCCTAGACTGCGCACTGCTTCCGAACCTCGGCGTCCACGTTTCAGCAGAGGAGGTGTGCTGATGTCGCCCAAGACCGTCACGCTTCACGTGCCCTATGCCGACAACGAACAGCAGTTTCTTACGCAAGCCGTGCAGGCCGCCCTCCGGGCTTTTCGAGAGCGCAATCGGTCATGCGCCGGTCAGCAGCCCATACAGCCTGCGCCGACGTCGGCGCCCGAAGGCCTATCGTCTTCCGCTTTCAGAGAACCACAGCCATGCGAGGCCGAGTTGGCGCTGGCGACGTGATGGTTACGAGCCGGCATCCACTACCGGCGTGCTCCGTCGGCCTTTCATGACTTGGCCGGCGAGATCCGAAGAATCCTTCCGTCGTCGCTGTCCGTGAGCAGGTAGAGCAAGCCGTCCGGCCCTTGGCGCACGTCCCGGATGCGCTCGCGGAGCTGGGCGAGATAGCGTTCTTCTTGCGCCACCGTGCCGTCCTTCAGCGTCAGCCGGACGAGCAAGCCGGGCTTGAGCGAGCCGATCAGGACGGAGCCTTTCCACGCAGGAAACACGTCACCGGTATAGAAGGTCATACCCGAGGGGGCGATGACCGGGTCCCAATAGTAGACCGGTTGCTCCATGCCGGCCTTGGCGGTGCCTTCGCCGATCTTCGTCCCGTCGTAATCCACGCCGTAGGTGATGACCGGCCAGCCGTAGTTCTTGCCCGCTTCGGGATGGTTCAATTCGTCGCCGCCGCGGGCCCCATGCTCGACGGTCCACAGTTGCCCCGTCTCCGGATGCAGCGCCGCCGCCTGCACATTCCGGTGCCCATAGGACCAGATCTCCGGCCGCGCGCTGTCCCGGCCGACAAACGGATTGTCGCGCGGCACGGCTCCGTCCGGATGGATGCGCACGATCTTGCCGATCCCGCTCGACAGATCCTGCGCCTGCTCCCGGTAGTCATAACGGTCGCCCTGGGTGACGAACAGTGTGCCGTCCCGTGCGAATACCAGCCGGGAGCCGAAATGGATGGGGCCTTTGACTTTCGGCTGCTGCCGATAGACGACCTGGACGTCTTCCAAGCGATTGTCGGCGAGTCGACCGCGGGCCACGGCCGTGCCGGCGGTGCCCTTTTCCCCCGGTTCGGCATAGGAGAAGTAGACCAGGCGATTGTCGGCAAAGCGCGGATCGAGCACCACGTCCAGCAGACCCCCTTGGCTCGTACCCAATACCGGGGGGACGCCGGCCAACGGCTCGGAGAGTCGCCCCTGCCGGTCGACGAGGCGGAGCCGGCCGGGCCGCTCGGTGACGAGCATGCGACCGTCCGGCAGAAACGCGAGCCCCCAGGGATGCTCCAGACCGCGCGCGACGGTGTCCACCGTCACGACGCCTTCACGGGATGGAGGAGTCGGCGACTGCGGCGCTTGCGCGCGGACCCAGTTCGGCGGCGCACTGCAGGCCAGGAAGGCCGCCGCTGTCCAGAAGATGACGATGTGCGTTCTCATGGTGTCCTCCGCTGCAGACTTTACGAGACGTTCTTCAGCAATCGCGGTTGGATCAACGGCTCGGATGCAAGACGATCGGCGTCGAGGCGGGCCTGTTGCACGAGCGAATGGGCGGGCGACCAGCGACAGGCGGGGTCGGTGGCCGCGAGATCGCCCGTGAGGTGAAAAGCCTGGCAGCGGCAACCGCCGTAGTCGATCGCCCGCCGCTCGCAGGTACGGCAGGGCGACGGCATCCACTCCTCGCCGCGAAAGAGGTTGAACAGCTCAGAGTGCTCCCAAATGTCCGTCAGCGACCGGCTCGTCGCATAGTCGAGCGGCAGGCCGGGAATCGTCTGGGCTGCATGACACGGCAGGACGGCGCCGTCCGGAGCCACGACGATGAAGCGGCGTCCCCACCCGTCCATGCAGGGACGCGGCACGTCCGCATACCAGTCCGGCGTGACGAAGAGGATGTCCATCCTCCCGCCGAGCCGGCTGCGAGCCGCTTCCGCCGCCGCCCGCGCACGATCCAGCTGTTCCCTGGTCGGCAGCAATGCGAGGCGGTTCACCAGCGCCCAGCCGGCATATTGGACGTTCGCCAGTTCAAGCCGGTGGGCGCCCAGCGTTTCGGCCAGGCTGATCATCTCATTGACGCGATGGAGGTTGCGCCGATGCAGCACCACGTTGAGCGTCAACAGCAATCCCGATTCCACGATCCATTGCGCCGCGGCGAGCTTCCGGTCATAGACCGCCATGCCGGCCAGCTCGTTGCATTCGTCTGGATCGGTGGATTGCCACGACAGTTGTACGGCATCCAAACCGGCGTCACGCAACCGCGCGACGCGATTGCGGTCGAGCGGAATGCCGCTGGTAATCAGATTCACATACAAATCAACACGTCGCGCTTCGGTGATGAGGGGGGCCAGATCGTCCCGTAACAGCGGCTCCCCGCCGGTCAGATTGAGTTGGACGATGCCGAGTTCCTCGGCTTCACGAAAGATCCGCCGCCAGGCGGCTGTGTCGAGCGGCGTCCGTCCTCCATAGTCGACAGGATTCGAGCAATAGCCGCAGGCGAGCGGGCAGCGATAGGTGAGCTCGGCGATGAGCGTGTAGGGGCGATTCACGTGTCGAGCAATCCCTTCGCCGAAAGGTCGTCGAGCAAGCGCAGCACGTCGGCTTGAACAGCTTCCCGCCGGTCCTCCCCATGCCGTCCGGCCAGCCGGTCGACGATCGCGGCGACGGTCAGCCGGCCGGTGCACAGCCGGAGCGTTTCCCCGGCCGTCCGGTTCAGGAGCAGCCCCTGTTCCGGATAGAGCAGCCACAGCCGGCCGTCGCGGCGGTCAACGCGCAGGCGCGCTTTCGCAGCCAGCTTCGGACGGCTCAGCTCGGTGATCGGCGTCCTGCCGTTCAGGTACGACATAGGTGTTGTACAGACAGTCGAGCAGATGGCGCAGGATCTCCGTCTTGCGCGTCAAGGCGTCCAGGCACTGCTGCTGCTGCTCGCGCGTCGCGGCCTGAGCGGCGACGAATTCCAACGCTTCGCCGGCGTCCCGCGTCGCGCGCGGCACCCGGCTGCGGAAATAGTCCAAGGCCTGCCGGTCCACCCAGGGGTAATGCCGCTCCCAGGCCGCGATCCGTTTCGCCATCAGGTCGGGCGCGAACAGCTCGGTCAATGAGGAAGCCACGGCCTCGAGCAAGCTCGCCTCCCGTACAAAGGACACATACCCGTCGCAGGCGAACCGCACGCCCGGCAAGACGGCCTGGAAACTGGTCAGAAGCGCGCTGTCTACACCGACCGCCGCTGCCAGGCGCTGCCACTGGGACAGGCCTCCGTCGTCAGGACCATGGCCGTCGTGATCGTGGAGGCGGTGGATCCAGGTCCGGCGAAACGCCGGGTCTTCCGATTTGGCGAGGATCAAGGCGTCTTTGATCGGTATGCGGGTTTGATAGTAGTAGCGATTCACGACCCATTGTTGCAATTGATGCGGGCTCAGCCGGCCTTCGTGCATCAGCACATGGAAGGGATGCTCATGGTGATACCGTTGGAGCCCTTCCTGTCGCAGGCGCTCGACGAAGACGTCGGCGGGCAGCGGCGCGTGAAGGTCGCTCGTCATAGTTCGACCTCCATGCCGTCGTACGCGACGTCAACGCCGGCGGCTTCGACTTCGCGCCGCTCCGCCGTATCGTCCCGCAGGAGCGGATTGCTGTTGTTGAGGTGGATGAGAATCTTGCGTCGGGCTCGCGCTTTTTCCAGCGCCGCGAGACTGCCGTTCGGTCCTCCGACCGGCCAATGCGCCATGTCCCGTGCGGTTTTTCTTCCAAGCCCTTGCACGGGCAGCTCGTCCTCCGCCCAAAAGGTCCCGTCAAAGAACAGGCAGTCGGCTTCACCCAAGAGCCGGTCCACCGCCGGGTCGTGCGCTCCGACGCAGGGCGCGTAGCCCAGGGTGCGCCCGTTTGCCGGGTCGCGAATCAGCAGCGCGATATTCATGTCCGGCTGCGGCGTCGCGATCGATTCCAAGTACAGCGGCACCTTGCCCGGTACAGCGAGGGCGGTCGCCCAGAGGGAGGGCCGGCCATCGCCGCCGAGCAGCGGCTGGCTCACATCCAGTTTCAACTCGTGCCAGGTGACGTGCCCGGGCATCCGGTCGAATGCCCGGGAGAAGACATTGCCGTCCCTGACGGCGCGGCGGACCGAATCCGTCGCATAGAGGTGCAACGGTTGCCCTTCGCGGAGCGAGAAGAGACCGAGCGTTTGGTCCAGATCCCCGTTGGTGAGGAGCAGGCCGGCGAGCGGGGTGTCACGCAGCGTGCGCGGATGAAGGGCGGGAAGCGCGGCCAGCTGAGCGCGGATATCCGGCGAGGCATGGATGAGGAACCAGCTTCCCTCCGCGCCTTGCACGGCCACCGAGCTTTGTGTCCGCGCCGTGGCTTGGATCGTACCGTTCCGGACGCCGCGGCAATTGAGGCAGGCGCAGTTCCACTGCGGGAAGCCGCCTCCCGCCGCGGACCCGAGCACATGGACGAGCACGGCTCAACCCTCGCGGCCGGTGAGGTGGCGGCCGGGCTGTTGAGCGGTCTCGCGCAAAGCGGCGTCGCCCGGCAAGGGGACGCGCTCCTCGAAATCGTCCTGATACGCGCCGATCTCCGAGCTCATATTGACTTCAACATAGGACGGAGTTTCCCAGCTCATGTGCGACCTCCTGGTCGAGTTGAAGACGGGAGCAATTCGTGCGCCATCAGCAGGGTGGCACAAACGTAAGAAATCTGTAAAGACGCCCATGCTCGGGGACAACATGCGCGGGCTTGAGGACAAATTGTCCCCACGCGCCGGTGGAAAGGGAAGGTGTGCAGTCATATCCATTAAAGAGTAAACCCTAATATTCCGATACGTCATGCAGCGGGCAGTATCGCGAACGACAACCAGCTTTTGAGGCCAACTTTCATGGTGGGGAACCCGGCTCCGGCTGCTCACCGGGTCCGGGCTTGCCTCTCTGCCTCGGGAGGACCCCACCTCCAACCCCATGCCGCCGGGCGCCGATACGGCAGGAATCCGGAGAAGTGCTTGGCCATCCGGCGGCTCCGCGCTAGCATAGGGCATGCTGTGTAAAGCTCTATCGATCCAGGCGGTCGTGGCGGCATTGGTCCTCTGGCCCGCTCTCTCGTCGGCTGAATTCATGGCGCGGGTCGTGGCGGTCCATGAAGGCGACCGGGTGACCATCTACCACAAGGGCCGCCATCACATCGTCTCGCTCAAAGACATCGATTGCCCCGAGCTCAAGCAGCCCTACGGCCGGCAGGCCAAGCATGCGACCGCGGCCTATATCGGCGGCCGGGAAGTCGTCGTGCGGGCTCTCCAGAAAGATTCGAAGGGACGGCTCACGGCCGAGGTCTTTCTGCAAGACGGCCGCAACGTGAGCCTGGAGTTGGTGAAAGAGGGACTGGCCTGGTGGCGCCCATCGAAGTCGGGGGACCGCAGCCTCGGCGACCTGGAAGAATTGGCGCGCGCCGAAGGCAAAGGGCTCTGGTCCGACCCGCATCCGGTCCCGCCCTGGAAGTGGAAAGCCGCGAAGAAGACCGGCCGGAAATTCTCCAATTAACTTCTCCTCCATTCTCCCTTCCCTTCTATCCGTTCGTAACACTATCCGGGCGGCCCTGGAGAAGCCGACGGCTCCGTCCAGGGCCCGGTGTCGAGATCGCTAGCTGCCGGTGGGTGGTTCGGCCGGACCAGCCGGCCGATCAGAAGGAACGAGGCCTTCGGTGCTGGAGCCGATCTCTTCGGTCTTTGCCGGCTCGGTGGCGGTCGCGCCGACGGCCGGCGCCGCCATGTGTTCCAGGCCAATCTTGCGAATATCGAGATGCACCCGGCGGTTCATGTGGCGGCAGATATCGCTGTTGTCCACGCACAGCACGCCCTCTTCACCCAGGCTCACGGTTTTGATGCGATGTTCGGCGATGCCGGCGTTGACCAGTTCGGCTTTCACGGTCTCCGCGCGCTTGAGGCCCAGCGTCATGTTGTAGCTCGCCGACCCCTGCTGGTCGGTGTAGCCCTGGATCAGCACGCCGTAGTCCTCATGCTGCTTTAGCATGGCCGCCTGGGCAGCGAGCTGCGCCTTGGCCTCATCCGTCAATCCCCTCCGGCCCACTTCGAAGTACACATCGGCATGGATGATATCCGCCGGCGAGACCACGGGGGCCGTAACCGGGGTGGGCTGAGTGGTAGAAGCCTCGGCCTGGTTCAGCACGCTGGCCTTCTTGAGGAGATCCGAGACGTTGGCGTTCTCGGCCCGGTCCGTAACCGGGGTCATCTTCACCGGTTCGGCCAGTTGCCCGTAATACCACGCCGCTGCGATCAGCCCTCCGAGAAACAGCACGAGCCCAGCCAGAAGCATGACTTCCTTCGTCTCCTTCTGAGGCCCCAGAACGGTGGGGGCGATGTTCCCTGACGACACCTGCGATGGACCTTTCTGCATGATGGCACTCCTCCTTGTCGTGAAATTCAAAATTAAACATTCAACATTCAAAATTGAGGACCGCGGTTGCGGCTTGCTCCATCCTCACCCCCTTTCCAGCCGTTGGTTCAATGCGCCGACAGAGGACTGTTTGAGCAACCGGAGTGCCGGTGTGGTAAAGCGAGTGAAGCGAAGAAACCGTGAGGAAAATTCAGAGGTTCAGCGGACGAAGCGAATTAATTAAGGATGCGGGGAAGCGGCCTCCATCATGGGATGCGGGGATGGACCCGCATAAGGGGTCCGATGGAGCGGTGGATTAGTATGGGATTTTGCAGTAAGCTCGCCCCCGCGACAGATTTCCGAGAGCGCTTTTGTTGCAAGGATAAATTGAACAAAGTACCTAAAAGATCTCGGGGGTCGAGGGATGCAAATTATAGGATTTTTGGTTTTCCTCTTGGTTAGTCACCTTATTTTGATGCAGATTTTCTTATTGACGACTTACCATGCGTATTTCTTGAGGGCTCTCCCCTCTGCTCGTCTGTTACAGCATGCTTGTCGGATGGCTGCTCTATGCCTTGGACTTTCACGCCTTTTTTCTTTGGCAGATTGTTCTCGTTTCAGGATGGTTGTTTGTGATCAGCAAGAAGCAACAGAAGGAATTTGAAGCGATGCTCGCGCTTGCTGGCAACGACGCTATCACCGTTCGCTTCACGGCCTCCTCGGTATCTAAGACACGCCAGTATTACGCATACAGTTCTTTCATATACATCGTTACATACTTATGGCTGATCAATAGGTGACGAGGCACAAACCCATGAGCCTCGTAACAGTATGAGCTCGGAATCCATAGCACCTTCCCGATGAAGAAATCATGAAGCAGTCAATTTCGATGAGTGCAATCGTCTTAATCATCTTTCAGGGTTGTGCATCGACGGATACTGGTATTGTTGAAATCGCCCCAGATACGTACATGTATTCGAAGCAAGATTGGATGGCGTATTCTGGCGGAGTCATAAAAGCTGAGCTATTTCGAGAAGCAAATGCGTTCTGTGCAAGTAAGGGGAAAACGCTAGTCCCGCTAAATTCCACCGCGCAAGATTATGCGCCACTGCAATCCTCTGCATCAGCAGAAATACAGTTTGCTTGTAAATGAGGATAGCCTTATAGGCGGTTCAGGCGGCTTTATGCTCAACGAAAAGACTGGTTCCATGATCATTCGTTTTCTTGGCACTCCCCTCCTGTTGTTCTGCTTTAGTATGTCTGGAGCGTTCGCTGAAACAAAGACTCTGACTACCGAAGGCACATACATAATGGGAGATGGGGAGACACCTGATTTTGCAGAGACCAGGGCGCTCCAGAAAGCGAAGCAGGCAGCGTTGGAGGAGGCGGGCACGTACGTGCAGAGTTATACCAAAGTGCAGAACCTTGATTTGACGACTGAGGAAATCCAGACCGTCACTGGCGGGTTGCTCCAGGTGGAGGTTCTGGAGAAAACTCGAAGTCTTGTCGACGATGGACTCCGTTTCCATACGAAGATCAAGGCGAGGGTCACCACAGACAAGATGGAGGAGCTGGCACAGCGCATCAAGGGGAACAATGTGGTGGCGGAGTACACTCAGCTCCAGGCTGAATATACGAGGCTGAGCCGCGAGCTGGAGGGCTGGAAACAACGTGCAGCGAAGGCTCCGCAAGGGCCAGCGCGTGACGCAATGTTGAGTCAAATTCGTGATGAAGCGAAAGTATTTGCCCGAGTCCAGCAGCGAGAGGCGGATCTCTTGAAGCGCTTGGTTTCCGGCGAGCAGTTGGTCGAATCAGTCAGCCGCGACAAGGACATCATCGACGACTTACTGAAGACTATTGAAGATCGCGGACTTCTTGTGAAAGTCGGAGACATCAAAGCAGTGGCGGTTTCCGGACAAAAAGATGTCGTAGCCGTCAAGGTGCCGATTAGCATTCAAGTATCTGAGACGCTCTACGAGACAGTGTTTCACGTAGCACAGAAGTTAGAGGGCACCGTGCGTTTTGATGTGAGGGTGTGGTTTCCGCACGGCCCCAGTGATCAACAATCATTGCGCATCGGCGAGCGCATGAGTTCTGAGGCAACCGTAACTTTGGTGCGATTGGGTAGGTATCTAGAAACCGCCCAATCTTTTCAAGACAAGGTTGCGAATCTTGCTTTTCTGGTGACATTTGAGGGGACTAGAGTCCCTACAGAAGAAATGGTGCCTCGACGAGGCACGGAGCCATTTCAATGCTATTTGGGTGGAAAGGCTACTTGGGAAGGTCGAGATTCATTTCAGAGCTTTCTGTATGGGTATTTCGACGACGATTGGTTCCCACTGAGACGGATATTCCCGGTTGGCGAGGTCTTTGGCGAACCACCGCTATACAAATATCCTAGGATTGACAATGGTTGGTATGACAAGGCCCGTGCATGCAAAGAAGCAAGAGTAATGGGCGTGTCATGCAGATTCTGGCAGGAACCTCCGGTTGTGAAGCAAGGCATGCCAGATGTTCCGGGCCGGGATGGGTACGTGGCTATCGTTCGAGACGAAACCAACTTCGTTGCGACGATGCAGCTTCATCAAGACTTCGTCAAGGAGATGACCGGGATCAGTGTTCGGGTCGTTTCAGATGAGTACCTGCCTCGTAACTCGCCTCATTGCGGCATCGCACAGTAATTGTGCTTCTAGGCTTGATCGGAGAATCTCATGAAACAAAGGTTGGCAGTAGGGTTGTTCTTGGGGATTCTTATGCTGGTATGTCCGGTTTTGGCGGAGATGGATGGCAATACATGGCTGAAACAATCCGAGGAATTCAAACGAGGGTATGCCGCAGGTCACTTGGAAGCGGAAACAGTCTGGGGAACGTCTCTTCTTGCTGGTGGGGCCCTTTCTGAAGAAAGGGCCCGTACTCTTGAAGTAATCAGTTCAGTGACACGCTATATCGCAGTGTGCGTTCGAAAAAGCAACGTCACCTCCGACCAGCTCAAGGCATTGACGGATGACTATCTTCGTCAACACCCTACCAAAGCAAAGGAACTCCTCTTCATTACCATGGGGAATGCACTCGGTCAGGTCTGCCCGCGATAATACGATAACCTCTCTGGTCTGGCATGGCTATTGACCTATTTTGTTTGATAGCTAGAACCTCAGCGATTGGACAGCTCCGCCTGACACATTGGCTGCTCGCTACATCGTGCTCACGCGGAGGATGGTTGCTCTGGGGCCAAATCTTGGCAACCATCATACTAAAGCCTTCGGTGCAGGGTTGTTTGAATTGTTAGAGACAAAGGGGTCAGACCCTTTGTTCCTCTCGGGACGAACAAAACACCGCATGACTACGCAACCACAGACTGGCGCACATCCGGGACCGATCAGCACTCAGACTGAGCGCGTCCTTCGTGACTTCGTGCGCGATGCGGTATCGCATCTCTCCGAGGCACTGAAGGATTCGGCACCAGAATTTGAGGATGGCGCCCGATGGGAGCGTGGGACCGATGGCCACTTCCGCGAGCGAAAAAAGCGTTTGCGGACGTTGTGGCCGATGCTAAGTGACGAGTGGCTCCGCTCGCTGCCTGGTTATCAAACGTGCGTTGAGTGCCTGAAATCCGATGTGGTTGTCGGGCCGCATCTGGATCGTTTGGTAGGCACCAGCATGTCATCCTCCCGCCTTGAGGCAAACAACATCCTGAAGTCCCTCATGTATGCGGCCCTCGACGACGAAGGACGTCTTGCGTTCACCGACGAGCGATTCCATGGTAAGTGGCGGGAATTGGCAAGCTTTTTTGGAGCAAGTCAGATTGCTTCCAAGATGGTTGCGCCGCTTCCACGTCTAGTTATCCCGGCGTTTCCACTCCGGCTGAACAACGAGCTAGTCCTCGACCGCCTAACTGACGATGAGGTGACTCGCTGTTATCAGGTTGGTGTGATTCGGCCTGATTCGCTGCGGTCTCCGCTTATCTACGGCGATGTCGCCGTGGGAATTCGGAGGACAACGTTCTTGCCTAAACTGATTCGGCGAGATGACGAACCACATAAGCCGCCAGAGGCGGTGGATGAGGGTAGCTTCGGCAATCGTCCTCTTTTTCGAGACGATCTCGTAATAGATGATGTTCTTTCGGCATTGCGACTCCTTAAGCACACCCAGATTCGTGCCGCAGGTTGCGCGAGTTGGACCGATTCCCATTGGTTGAAAGACGGAACATCATTTCGAGTGCTCGGGCAGTGGCCGTACTGGGGAAAGTTCGAGTTATCGGAAGGTGAAGTCCCGCAGTTTCTCGAACTGTGGCGTCTGCTAGAGGAAGGAGCTAAGCGGTTCGGCTTCAGTATTCACCGCTTCAACCTAGCCTTCGACCGCGGCCTCCTTGCCGACCGGATCGTCGATTTCGTTATTGCAGCGGAGTCGCTGTTCTTGGGTGATCTCAACATACAGGACCGTGGGGAGTTGCGTTTCCGCTTCGCGCTACGCGCTGCCAAATTCATAGAACACCCGAACTACGGTGAGCATGACGTCTTTCGCATAATGCGCCAAGCCTATGACGCCAGGAGCTCGATCGTGCACGGTGGTTCGCCGAAGGAGACCCGCCTGCCCGACAACCAGTCCACCAAGTTGTCGACCTTCATTGACGCCATTGAAGAGCTTGTGCGGATCGGGCTGCGCAAGGCGCTTTCGATGAAGGAAGACGGGAAGAAGATGCGCCAAGCCGAGTATTGGGACACGCTCGTGTTCTCGAATCCCAACCCGTAAATGAGCACCATGGCGGTAAATAGATAAAGGTTCCGGTAAAAAGATAGGTTTGAATTGGAAAAAGGTAAAGGTTCCAAAAGATAAAGGTTCCAGGAACCATTTGAGTCGGCCTAACAACCAGTTCCGGCGGTCCGTTGCGCGCCCCGCCGCTGAACAGAAGTTAGTGGCCAAGCGAGTTGAGGCACTATGACGGAGAAAGATCTTGAACGCCGACTGTGCGTAATGCTCTGAGCTGGAATGACACTCGTGGATATGCCTGCACAATTCTCCATTCATAATTCCACTTCCGACGCGAAGAATTTGTTCGATCTAATCGGTCACAAGACTTATGAGGTAATCGAAGACGACAGCCGATGGAACCTACATCCAAAGTTCATGCTTGAAATCATTGGCGGGATGACGCCCGATATCGTACTTCGATCCAAAGCTTCCAACGAAAATCGAATCTATATTGAAGTCAAGAAGACGCAACCATCGCTGCCCCCATAGATCACGATGCCTGGACGTACTTCCTAGAGATGTATTCTGATGTGTATTCCGCTGAATCCGGCCACCGATTCCGAGCGAATCCGGCCACCCCTCGGAGCCCCGCGACGCAGGGCCTCAGTGGTCTGTCTTCAGTGGCCGACTTCCGTCCGATTTTGCCAGCCGTTTGCGCATCGATTCTCCTTTGAGCGTGATCTTATAGGCGTTGTGCACGAGCCGGTCAAGAATGGCATCGGCCAGCGTCGGCTCCCCGATCGCCGTATGCCAGTGATCGATCGGGAGTTGACTGGCCACGAGGGTGGCCCGCCGCCCGTGGCGATCATCAAGGAGTTCCAACAGATCGCGGCGCTGTTCGTCAGTTAAGGGAGCCAGCCCCCAATCATCGAGGACCACGAGGTCCGTCTTCGCGAGACTCCGGAGCAGGCGCCCATAGCGGCCATCGCCTTTGGCCACCGCCAGCTCCCGGAAGAACCGCGGCAGTCGCAAATACAAGGCGGAGCAGCCCAGCCGGCAAGCCATCTGGGCCAACGCACAGGCCAGATACGTCTTGCCCGCGCCGGTGGGCCCCACAATCAACACATTGTCATGCTGACGAATCCACTGCCCCGTAGCCAGGGACGCGATGACGCTTTTCTCCAGCCCCCGCGGATGGCGATAATCGAGATCTTCCAAGGTGGCACTGCCGGGGAACCGGGCCTGGGCCAGCCGCCGCGCCAACCGGTGATTGTCCCGGACCGTGCACTCGCGATCGACGAGCAGCCCCAGTCGTTCCTCGAAGCTGAGCCGCTGCACCTCAGGCATCTCCAGTTGTTCCGCCAAAGCGGTGGCCATGCCGGTGAGCTTCATCGCCTCCAGCGCCGTGAGTGTGGGATGACGTAACATCAGAACCCTCCTTCCTGTTGATAATAGGTGGTGCCGCGCAGATGGTCGTGCGCATGCGGGAGTGGGACCGTCGGAACCGGCTCGGGGAGCGGCTGCTGGTCGAGGCCGGTCTGTAAAATGGACTGCACGCTCTTATAGGTGAACGCCTCCAGCACCTGCGCCCGCCGACAGGCGGCCTCCAACCGCGCTGCGCTGTACGTCCGCTCCAGGCGGAGAATCCCCAGACAGGAGCGATAGCCTTGTTCGGGATGCGGCCGCCGCGCCAGGAGTTCGGCCACGACGGTGCCGGTCGCGGGCCCGACGGTCTCCGCCCACTGGATCAGCCGGGAGGGCGACCACGCCAGATAGCGTTGGTGCGCCGAGGGGAGATGCGCGGTGACCGTGGTGTGGCGGCCGCGCTCGGCACTCCGCATATGGCTGGCCACCCGCTGCCCCTTGTAGAAACACTCGATGGTGGCCGCCGTGAGCCGGACATCCAGGGCCTGATGGACCAAGGCGGAGGGGACGCTGTAGTAGTGGCCCTCGACCTCAAGATGCGAATCGATATTCACTCGGGCGATCCGCCACTCGGCATAGACGTAGGGCTCGGTCGGCAGCGGCTGCAAGGCCGGCCGATCCACGGCCTCGAACTGGGACTGCCGACAGCCAGGGAGCTTTTTGAAGGGCCGGCGATTCAGCCGGTCCAAACAGGCGGCGATGGCCGTATTGAGCTCCGCCAGACTGAAGAAGGGGTGATGCCGCAGGCAGGCCAGGATCCAGCGTTCGACGAGCAGCACGCCCGCTTCGACCTTGGCCTTGTCCCGCGGTTTGCGCACCCGCGCCGGGATTACCGCGACGCCGTAGTGCCGGGCCAGATCGGCGTAGGTGGGGTTCAGCTCCGGTTCATACCGGCAGGCCTTGGTGACGCCGCTGCGTAAATTATCGGGCACGAGGATTTCCGGCACACCGCCCAAGAAGGCGAAGGCCCGGACATGCGAGCCGGTCCAATCGGGGAGCGTTTGGGTCCAGGTCGCCTCGGCATAGGTGTAGCTCGATGCACCAAGAACCGCGACAAAGATCTGGGCCTGTCGAATCGTCCCGGTCTGCCGATCCTGGACCGGCACGGTCTGGCCGGCATAATCGACGAAGAGTTTCTCGCCCGCCCGATGCTCCTGCCGCAGACACCGATCCAGGGTGGCGCGCCAGGCCCCGTAGAGATCACAAAAGCGGCTGTACTGATAGCCGTCGGGGTGCTGCGCTTTGTATTCCTGCCACAGCAGCGCCAGGGTCACGCCCTTGCGCGTCAATTCCTGATGCACCGTGGCCCAGTCCGGCATGGCCCGCGGCGGGCTGGTCGGCGAGGGGGCCGCCGGATACAGCCGGGTTTCCAGCTGCGCGTCATCCAGCTCTTCCGGCAACGGCCAGGACAGCCCAGCCGCCGTGGCGCGATAGAGCGTTTCCGCCACCGTGCTGCGCGCCACCCCACAACTGGCCGCGACTTGTCGGTTGCTGAGCCCGCAAGCCCATTTGAGTCGCAATAGGTCTTTGATTTTTCGCATGGTCACTCGCTCCGCTGGCATCAGTCCCTCCCCCCTAGTAAATGGAGGGGACACGATACCCAGGTTGAGGAGGACCTGTGTCGCGGGCGGCTCCGACAGGAGCCCGTGGCGGATCGCCGGCTTATTCCGAGGGATGTCGGCCACCGATTCCGAGGAGACTCGAAACAGTGGCCGACTTCCGGTCGGAATCAGTGGCCGCGTTCCGTCGGAATGGGTGGCCGACTTGCGTCGGAATCAGTGGCCGGCTTGGGTCGGAATACGCATTCTGAGCTGGCTTCGTGTTTTGAAGTGACTTTAGGGGAATTGCATCTATCGGAACAGGTCGTCTAACAAACGCAAAGAGCCGCCCGCCAACGTGCTTTATCCATGGCGGTTCCCTCGTGCGATCATCGGTGGCGGCTCATGCGCTCGTTGGGCGCGATCTCTTTGGTGGTCAATTCGAAAACAGACGTAGACCACACAGATGCTGGCGCCCGGACGAACCTCCCTACTAGGTTGAAACTTCACAATAATCTTGGTTCGACGCCAACGCCATTACGCCGGGGAGGCAACCGGACGGTGACATATCGGCTTAGGTTTCCGTTCCGTTCAACACACGAGATCACGAACTTTGCTAGTTCCATCGCGCTTAGCCCGTCTGGAATCCAGGCATTCCTGGAGCCACACCTGCCGTACGTAGTTCTGAACCTAGAGGGTTTCGAGTCTGAATCAGCCGCTGCCGAGGCGCTCCCATTCGCGTGGGGCGCTGTAATGCTCGCGTCAGTTCTTTCGGGCTGGGGCTTCAAGGCCGAAACTACTTTGGACAGGGTGACATACGCAGACGATCCGGAGCGCGCCGCACAGAAGCTCCACGAGAACTTCGGCCTTCCGATTTCGGGCCCCGTTCACGGGCTGGTTAACGGGAACCTGCCAGCGGCGGTTCCGGTCGACAAGAATATTCGCTATGTAACCGCCGGAGACGTTACCGTTCACCAGTCGATTCCCGCAAGCAGGATTGCGCCCTACTTGGAGCGTGCCCTGTCCCACCGCGACGTAGGCCGTGTTTTTGAGGACAAGAGGCTTAAGCTCGCACTGGAACTCTGGTCAGACTACCATAGAGAACATAGCCTTCAAGCGAAGTTTCTCACCCTCGTGATGGTCCTAGAGGTCTTGGCGCCGCCAACCACCAAGCACGGTGTCGCTCAAGCCATAATTGACCGTTGGGATACGGAACTGACCTCGGAGCTTCGGCACTACGCCGAGGACTCGGAAGAGTGCGAAGCCATCGAATCGCTGCGCAGAGAGGTCTTATTCCGCAAGGAGCGATCTATTAGAAGCCGTATTCGCCAGCATATTCTTGAGATCGTGGGTGCTGTCAGCTGTGACGACGCTCATCCGACCGCTCAAATGGCTGTGCGCGCCTATGACTTGCGGGGAAGTCTTCTCCACACTGGTACCCTTGCTCCAACGGAGCTCAGTGATGGTCATGGCGCTGCCCTCAAGGCGTTGCGCACCGTTCTGCTCGCCAGTTTCGGTGTATCGGAACGATGGGTTGGAAAATAAATTAGGGTCATTGATCTTGCACCTCGGTGAAACGGCGGAAGGAATTGGAAGTTATTGTCCTGTTTCGTTAACGGAAGCAATAGCATCGTTGCCTATGGCTCTTCCTTTCCCCATCATCGCAAATCTCCGCTTAAGGCGCTCTATCGCGCGGTAGCCGGGGGAGGGAACTCGTATTCACATGACCGATTCTCGGATCACGAAAAGTTCATGGACTATTGGTTTCGTCACAAAGTGACGGTGGCAGTCTACGTGCCGGATCGAGAGCAGGCGGCCGGGATGGCGGGCGCGTTTTATCTCAAGCCGAACTGACCTGGGCGGGCAAAGCATGTGGCGAATGCGGGCTTCAGCGTCGCGACGGAGTGACGGAACAGAGGTTCTGCTGGCTCTTGGGTACAATGATGCTGGATTACGCCAAGCAACTCGGCTATCGAAGCGTGATCTTCAACCTGGTCTTCTCGGAAAATCTCATCGCGCAACTTATCAACAAGTTCGTGAAGAGGTGGAACGCCTCGGAGCGCATCCTCGATGCGCTGCTCAGGGCACAGGCCCAGGTCGCTGAACGCATGGGAACCCAAGCGCCAGCCGTCGCGAGGCTTGAGCGCGCATTGGCAACGGGCAGGCATTCTCCGTCTGTGGCAACGCTCCGCAAGTACGTCAAGGCTTGCGGCAAACGCCTGGTGTTGAGAGTCGCATGAGGGACTAACCCGCGGACTGTTAGGGTGGTTGCGGAGTTCTTAAGTGTGAAAGCTAGAACTTAATCTGACAGTCAGCTAGAGTCCTCCCTCTTCACGAAAGTGGCCGGGGTACGTGCCGGGGACTTGACCAGGATACGGGTATGACATATGGTCATACCTGGAGGTGTTACATGCCTAGAGCAAAAGTTGCGATATCTCTCGATGAGGCTACCTTGGAACGCCTCGATAAGCTGGTGGAGAAAGCTGCCTTTCCCAGCCGGAGTCAGGCAATTCAGGAAGCCGTGGAGGAAAAACTCACACGTATGGAGCAAAGCCGCTTGGCCAGGGAGTGTGCGAAGCTCGATCCGACATTCGAAAAAGCCCTCGCCGAGGAAGGCCTGTCTGAGGATGTTTTGGAATGGCCCGAATACTGAGGGGAGAGATTTATTGGGCGGATCTCAACCCGATCCGTGGCAAGGAGCAAGCGGGGCGGCGACCAGTGCTGATTCTCAGTCACGATGTGTTCAATGAACGCTCCGGCACGGTGATTGCGGTAGCGCTCACGAGCCAACCTCAACGAGCCGGTTTCCCGCTCACTCTTGAACTTCAGTCGAAGGGCTTGCCGAAGAAGTCATGGGTTAAGATCAGCCAGATTCGCACACTGGCGGTTGAAAGGATCGGCCAGCGACTCGGAAAGGTGCGCGTTGAGGAACTGGCTCAGGTCGTCGACGGCCTGAATGAAATCATCGGCGCGTAACACCGCGCTTCAGCCGACGCCGCAGAAAATGTACCGAAAGTCTTTTCTCCGGCACCGTCTCGTGATCCCGACTGGCCGCTGTCATCTCTGCGGCCACAAGGCCTAGTCCCCGTGAGCCCGACCTTTCCCATTCACGCGGCACTCCAAGACGGCTCGCCGGTCACGCTGGTGCTCGCAGATCAGCGGGACATTGAGCCGCTCAAGGCGCTGTATCGCGTGATCGTCGAAGAGGGCACGTCTTACCCACACGACCGGTTTCCGGATCATGGCGAGTTCCTAGACTATTGGTTTCGCGGCAAGCAGACCGTCGTCGCCTCTGTGCCGGATCGGAACCGGGCTGCCGGGATGGCGGGTGCATTCTATCTGAAGCCGAATTGGCCGGGGCGGGCCGGACATGTGGCCAACGCCGGTTTCATCGTGGCGCCGGAATGGCGCAGCAAGGGCCTGGGCCGGCTCTTGGGTACAACCATGCTGGATTACGCGAGGCAGCTCGGCTATCGGAGCGTGATCTTCAATCTCGTTTTTTCGGAGAATGTCGTCGCTCGTCGACTATGGGAGCAGCTCGGCTTCAGACCGATCGGTGTCATTCCCGGCGCAGTGCGGAAGAACGATACAACCTATCAGAATGCGATCATCATGTTTCGGTCGCTGGTCGAGGAGTAAGGTTATCGCGAAGGCAAACTGCCCCCTGCACGTGCCGAGCTGGCGATTGCCGGGAGAATTCACTTGGCCAGATGCCGCCGCACCAAGGCGTCGACCGATGCGAAGTGCCGGTCGGGCAGGTTCTTGAAGCGCCGTCTGCATTCTGCGATGGCTTCGTCGGCCGACTTGAACGGATCGATGACCGATACGAGATGGCCGTAGTAGTCCATCAGCTTCAATTCGACTGTGCGCAGATGGCTGGCATCGCCGGCGATGGCCAGCGCCGCTTTGGCGTGATCGCCGTTGCATTCGACGAGGGCCTGGAAGCAGAGGCCCTTGAGCCGCTGCGTGACCGTGCTGCGGTCCCATCCCAGCGCCTTGGCCGTCGCCTGCATGTCGAATTCATGTTGCCGCAGGCAATCCAACACGGCGGCGTCGCCGGCCGGTTCGGGCAGTAACGGAGAGGCCTTGGGCCGGTCGCCCGCCGTGAGGCGGTCTCCGGTCAGCCGCAAGGCCTCCTTGCCGAGCAGCAGAGTCTCGTTCAGCGCGACGGCCTGTTCCAAACACTGCCGCAGCTCCCGCACGTTCCCTTTCCACTCCTGCGCCTCTAAGAACTGCATGGCATCGTTCGACAGCTTCGGCGCCGGCCTTCCCATCTCGGCGGCGATGTCGGCCAGGAACCGTTCCACAAGGACCGGGATGTCGCCGGTGCGCTCGCGCAGCGGCGGCAGCCGGAAGACCAGGCCGGACAAGCGGAAGTACAGGTCCTCGCGGAACCAGCCTTCGGAGACGCCCCGTTGCAGATCGCGATTCGTGGCGGCGACGATGCGCACGTCCACGGTGGTGGGAACGGTCGCGCCGACCCGATAGAACGATTTTTCCTGCAGCACCCGCAGCAGCTTGCTCTGATGATCCAATCGCAGGTCTCCGATCTCGTCCAGAAAGATCGTGCCATGATTGGCGAGCTCAAAGTAGCCTCGGCGGTCGGCCGTCGCTCCGGTGAAGCTGCCCTTCGTATGGCCGAACAATTCGCTCTCAAATAATTCGGGAGAGACGGCGGCCATATTCACGGCAATAAACGTCTTTCCCGATCGGGGACTCAGCCGGTGCACCGCGCGGGCGAACAGCTCCTTTCCGGTGCCCGGTTCGCCGAGCAACAGCACGGTGAGCGGAGCGCGGGCGCCTTTCTTCATGTCGCGGTACAGCCGCAAGAGGCCGGTGTCCTGCGTGACGATGCCGAGCTGCCGGCATTCGTCCTGTAGCCGGTCGAGCTCGATGTCGTTCAGTCTTGCAGGTTCGATAACCGCGGCTCGCAGACTCTGTAATTGGCGTTCCAGCTCCGTCAACCGGCCGCGCGCCTCTTCCTCTTGTGCCTGCACGTCGGTCAGTTGTCGGCGCAGCGCGTCCGCGGTCTTCATCAACTCGTCCTGTTCCTCGGCGGACTGGGCCGCGGCGGCACGCGCGGCCTGGAGATCCTCCTGCAACGTATCGGCGCGCGTCTCGCGGAGCACCAAGGCTTCGCGGACGGCGGCCGCTTCCTGTTGGAGACGGAGCATGTCCTGCTCCATCAGACGCACGCGTTCATGGCTCGTGAGTTGATTCCACAGAGCTGTGCCGAGCATCACCACGAGTGCGGCTGACAGGGGGACGGCGAGCGGCAGCACGAGATGCGCGGCGGCCAGTACGCCCAATGCGAGGCTGCCATAGGCCAAGAGGCCGGCCATTGCAATGAACCATCCGAGCGGTCCGCGCGCGAGAAGTAATGTCCAAGCGATCAATCCCGTGAAGGCGAAGGAGATGAGGGCACGGCTGACCATCCCAAGTGAGCAGACGCGACTATCGGTGAGCAGCATGTTGAGGAGGTGCAGATGCACGGTGAGAGGCGCCGCCGCTTGCCCGGCCGGCAGGAGCGCCGGCATCGCGACAGGCGGTTGGGGAACGATGACGACGATCTTATCTTTGAACCACTCGGTGAGCCGCTCGCCGTCGTGCGCCTCAACGGCGGCCCACACGGAGGAGAGAGGCAAGGGAGACAGGGCCTGCAACGATCCATCGCCGGCATAATCGACGAGCACGGTATCCGGTGTCGCCGGCGGCGCGCCGGACCGGCGGGCGAGCCGGTACAGCGCAAGCCCGAACGGAGGAACAGCCGCCAATCCGTTTTCTTCCGCCGGCACCGCTCGCACGACGTGATCGGCATCCGTGCTGATTCTCAAGTGGCCGAGCTGGACCGCCTCCGACAGGAGCGGCTGGTCGGCGGTACTCTGCGTGAGGACCAGAGCGGGCTGGTTCTTGATGGTCTCGATGAACAGCGCGTCGCTGGCCGCCCCGCCCGATTGAGCCGGGCTGGCGTGATCCAGCCGATGGTCGAGGCCAATGACCGCCGCTCCGGCTTCATCGATCGCCGTGATCAAGCGGGCCAGCAGGGCCCGGTCCAAAGCTTCCACGCCGAACAGTTCGTCGCTCGCTGGATCACGCGCCATGATCACGAGAGAGGAACTGACGGGGCGAGGCGCGCGATGAGTGAGCCAGAAATCGTACGCGGCATGGTCGAGCGCCGTGAACGTCACCGGCGCCCATGTCCACAGTGCGGCGGCGAGCGTCACGGCGAGCAGCGCCATCGCTGAAGCCTGGAGCCAGGAGGAACCGAGGAAACGTCGCCAAATCTGTGACGGTGTCAAAGGGCTCATGTGCAGGATCGTGGCCTATGGCGTCGCCATCTCATCGAGGATCGGTTTCACGTCTTGCTTGGGGAGTCCCTTCAGGAGGTCTTTGGCTTTGTGGAGATTGCGAGGGACGCCGAGCCCTTTGCCGTAGATTCGCGCCAGCGTTTTCTTTGCGGGCATGAAGCCGTCCGTCGCAGTCGTTTCCAGACATCTGAGGATGCGGCGATCGAACGGCACGAGGCCATAGTCGCCGCCGCTTTCATACAGCCGCGCCAAGCGCTCGTGCGCCGGTTCGCTCAACGCGTAGGCTTCACTGAGCAAGCGGCCGAGGCCATGGATCCATCGGCTTTCTTTCAACAGCACGGTTTCCAGCGGCTCATCGGCACGGTGTCGGATAGCGTCTTCATCATCGCCCGCGATGGCTTCGCGGTAACGTTGAAACGCCTCACGGGCTTGGATCGCGCGCCGGTCCCGCTGGTCGGAGCTGAGGGCCTTCCGACGCAATTGCGACAGGGCCTCCGCAGCGCGCGCTTCACCTAATGCCGCCGCTTTCGTCCACCAGGCAATCGCCTTGACGAGATCCTTCTCCACGCCCCGGCCTTGTCGATAGGCTTGTCCGATGAAGAACTGCGCCTGCGCCACTCCGCCCTCGGCGGCTTCCTCCATCAGGCGCGCCGCTTCCTGGTGTTGGGCCGTCACCTGTAAGACCAAAGCCAAGCGGTAGCGGGCGTCCGGGAACGAGGACTGCAGTGCCAGTGCGCGCCGGTAGGCTTCGACGGCGGCTTTGGGATTGCCGAGAGAGTATTGCACCGTTCCCAAATTGTAGTGTGCTTGGGCCAGTTCAGGATCCAACCGCACCGCCTCCTTCAAGGCGGCGGCGGCATGGCGCCAATCCTGCTTGGTCATCAAGATGACCCCCAGTTGGACGTGGCCCTTCGCCGATTCAGGGGCCAACCGGAGCGCGGCGCGGCATTCGTCCAGTGCGGCGTCGACATCTCCGATTTGAAAGAGCACCTGCGCCAGTTTCAGGCGATCGTCCGCGCGGTCCGGCGACGTTCTCACTGCGCCGCGGAGCTCGCCGAGGAGCATCACGGGATCAACTTGTTCCTCGGGCAAGAAGTCCGGCAGGACCTGTTCTCGGACGTGCGGCGCCGGTATCTCGGTCTCTGGTTCGTCACGAGGGGCCGGCGGTTCTTCTTGCGCGGTAAGGTACGGCGGGAAGGCGGGCGCCGAGAAGATCGCGAAAGCCAGAGATAGGACCATCAGCGGGCGCCGCATGCCCATTCCTGCCCCCATTGAAGAAAACCGGCGGAATTATACCACCCGGATGGAGAAGGGGATGGGTGGATGGACGGTCAGCGCACCTGTTGAAGGGCCAGCGCGAGCCGGTCGATCTGCTCGCGGAGCGGCGTCCCGGACAGCCGCACCGGCTCGTGCGGCACCCGCCAGACCGGTTCCAGCGGTGCCGGATCGTCGGCGAGCCGGGGGATCAGGTGCCAATGGATGTGGGGGAGCTGATTGCCCAGCAGTTCGTAATTGATTTTCTTCGCCTGAAAGATTTCGGAAAGGGTTTTGGCCACCCGGTTGACTTCTTCTATCAGCTGAAACCGTTCAGTCGGCGCGAGCTGGAACAGCTCCGCCGCGTGGCGCTGGAGCACCACGACGGTCCAGCCGGGAAAAAATTGATCGTCGTGCAGGTAGACCTTGGAGAGCCCTAGGTCGGCGACGAAATGATCTGCTCGCGGCCACGTGCCTCGGCAGGCTTTGCAGGCGGGATCCGTCACGGCTGATTCGCCTTGCGCCATTCCTCTTCGGTCAAGACGCCCTTCTTGATGAGCAGCTGAATCAGCTTGTCGATCTGGCTCCGTGTCGCCGTGGTAGAGGGACTGGGCGGGGGCGGTGGGGCGGGAGCCGCGTCGGCGTGCCGCGGCTCGGCCGGCGGCTGCCGTTTCAGTCCATAGACTTTGAAGGCCGGCGTGAAGACGGCCAGATAATCCTTGTTCCTGATCCGCACGCTGGCGGGCCGGCTCTCCGTCTGCGGCGGCAGATCCGGTCCGTTGCCGGCAGGAACGCGGAAAAACGCCTTCCCGTCGTCGGTCTCACCGTCCTGTCCCAGCACTTCGAAACGGGTGAGAAGGGATTCGCTCTTCAGCGACTCGCGCTCCTCCCCGGCCAGATTCGTAATCTTGTCCAACACGACGACGATGGAGTCGCCCACGATGGTATCCGGCGAGACGTTGCGCACGGAGATGTCATAGCGGTATTCGCTGGTGAAGTTGTCGCGCCCTTTGAGGGTCACGATCGGCTGGACTTTTCCGGTGAGATCCGTCAGGTGGTCCAGCGAGCCGGCCAAGAGGACGGCCGGCGCGGAGACGGCGATCACGGCGATGAGGCCGCTGATTCTGATCAAGGCCATCATAGAATCATGAGCAGAGGAATCACCTCAACGAGACGCAGCATAGCAAAGTCGGGGGCATTCGGCGAGCACGCGATGCCTCGTCGCCTTGACACTTCGTTTCGCGCAACGATATTCTGCGCGCCGATCTGAGTCACGCAGTAATCTCCCGGTGATGCCTGCTATGCCTGCGCACCGTCCATCGGCGCCGCTTCTCATCCCCCGCCCGCTCGTCAGCGCCCTGATGAAATTGTACGACTATCCGCATCCCACGCGCCCGGGACGAACGATCCGCGGCTATGATCGGCCGCATGCGGTGCGGACGGCCCGGATGTGCGCCGCCGTGGCGGCCCGGTTGGGCCACCCGGATGACCGCGTGCGGGCCTATCAGATCGCCTGTCTTCTGCATGACCTGGGCCGTGCCGGCTTGGACCGGCAACTCTTCGGAATGATTTGGTCCTGGGCCAAGCAGCGGGGTATCCCGACGAGACCGCGTGAATGGCGGGCCATTCATCCCGAGACCGCCTACGGTCGGGAGACCGAAGCCTTCGTCTCGTTGTATCGCCGCGATTTGATCGCCGCCGGCGTGCCGATGGACCGCTGGGCCGTCGAGCAGATCGAAATGCGGCTCGGCTATGCGCGCCGTCTCGCGCGTCGATTGCGCGCCGTCAAACCGGCAGTGGCGAAACTCCGCGTCCGATGGCGGCCCTGGATGCAGCGGGTCATGCTTTATTACTATTATCCGGAACGGCTCGCCGCCGCGACGCCCTGGGTGAAGCAACTGGCGGAGATCCTCGTCGCCTGCGAGCAGTTTGAAGCCTACAGCAACCAGCAACGCGGCCGGGATTATTATGTGCGGAAGAAGGAGACGCTGTCCGACGCCTTCGCCTACCTCGATAAGCTGCAGCAGGACGGCATCCTGAGCATCGAGGTCATGAATGCCTTGCGGGGGCTCGCTGGCGAAGGGGCGTTCGACTCCATCCTGGAAGAAGCACGGGGCGGTCCGTTGAGCCGGACGGAGCGCCGCTTTTTGCGAAGTCTTGTCGGTGGGAGGGCCTGATGCCGGTGCAGACGGTTCCGCTCTCGGTCCGCATGGCGGGTGGCACGGACATCGACAACATTACGAAATCGGTCGCTGACGCCGTCGCTCAATCCGGGCTCCAGGCCGGCCTCGTGACCGTTTTCGTAAAACATACCACGGCTTCGATCATGATCATCGAAGATGAGCCGGGCATTCGCGCCGACACGAAGACATTTTGGGATCGCATCGTGCCGCCTGATCCGCGGTGGCAGCACAATACGAGAAACCCCGGCGAGGACAACGGCCACAGCCACCTGCGCGGGCAGTTGCAAGGGCCTTCCGTGACGATTCCCTTTTCCGGCGGCGCACTGCTGTTGGGCACCTGGCAGCAGATCGTGCTGGTCGATTTCGATACCCGCTCGCGGACTCGTGAACTCATCGTGCAGGTCCTGGGTGAGTAACCACGTGAGGCTCGCGGTTCTGTTTCTCCTCGCCGCAGTCCTGTCGTCTCCCGTCGCCGCATTGGAATGGGGAAAACCCTTCGGCGCCGCGTATGACGGCCCCGAAGGCAAGCCGCGGCCCGTGACGCCGCCGCCCGCCGAGCTCAGCGCGGATGAACGGGCGACGATCGTCGTCTTCGAACGGGCGACCAAGTCCGTCGTCTTTATCGCCAATACGGCCATTCAGCGGGACATCTGGTCGCTCAACGTCATGGAGGTGCCGCAGGGATCCGGTTCCGGCTTCGTGTGGAACAAGCAGGGCCACATCGTCACCAATTTCCACGTCATCTATGGCGCCGACGCGATCAAGGTGACCCTCGCCGACCGCAGCGAACACCAGGCCCGGCTCGTCGGCGCCGATCCGGACCACGACCTCGCGGTGCTGCAAATCCAAGTGCCGGAATCGCAGCTGGAGCCCTTGGCGATCGGGTCATCGAATGATTTGCGGGTGGGGCAGAAAGTGTTGGCCATCGGCAATCCGTTCGGGCTCGACCATTCGTTGACGACCGGCGTGGTGAGCGCGTTGGGGCGAACGATCAAATCCATGTCGAACCGGACGATCGAAGGCGTGATTCAAACAGACGCCGCCATCAATCCGGGGAATTCGGGCGGGCCGTTGCTCGACAGCAGCGGCCGGCTGATCGGCGTCAATACGCAGATCGTGAGCCCCAGCGGAGCCTATGCCGGCATCGGCTTCGCCGTGCCGGTGGACACGGTCAATCGGATCGTGCCCGAGCTGATCAAATATGGAAAGTTAATCAGGCCCGGCTTGGGCGTGTCGCTGGTTCCCGACTCGATGGCCCGGCGGTGGGGCATCAAGGGTCTCATCATCGGCAAGGTCGCGCGGGGCGGCAGCGCCGATCGGGCCGGCTTGCGCGGCGCCCGGGAGACGGCCACCGGCCGCATCGAGCTGGGAGACATCATCCTCGCCGTGGACGGGAAGGCGGTCGACACGGTGGATGAATTGATGGACATCATGGAAAAACATCGCGTCGGCGATCGGGTCACCGTGGAGGTCCTGCGAAACAACAAACGGCAGACAATCGAGGTGGTGCTCCAAGCGGTCAATTGAGTCCCTCCACGGCTTCTGTCGGCCGCAGCCCCGGGCAGAGCGGAAAGACTCTGTGCTAAGATGCCTGAGTTGTTCAACCCTCCGTCGTGCCGCACGGCCAGAAGGACAAGCCATGAGCGATCATCGCCGCGCCGACAGCAGCCCCCCGAACCAGCCTAACGGCCCAGAGGCCGCGAAGCGTGACGGCCAAACCGGCACCGATCCGCTGGAACTCATCGAGCAATGTCTGGCGGCGTTTGCCGACGACGATCCCCGCCGCAAGATCGTCTATAAGCTTCGCCATGCCGTGATGCTGACCGCGGCGGCCTCGCAGCAGCGTGAGGCGGAATTCAAGAAGATGGGCGACGTCGTGGCGAAGCTCACCGCGCCGGCCAATCGGATCGGCACATTGCTGGATATCCCGGGCGAGGGGCTCGCGCGTATTGTGGTCGGCGGGGCGGAGTACTACGCCAACGTCGATCCGCGCGTGCCCGCGGCCGACTTGAAAATCGGCACGCAGGTCCTCGTGAACGAGGCCTACGCGGTCATCAAGACGTTGGGCTACGACCTCAATGGACCGATCCTCAAAGTCGCCGAAGCGCTGCCGGACGGGCGCTTGCGGTTCGAGCAGGAAATGGGCCGGCAATCCTTGATCCTCCAGCGCTCGAGCGATTTGGCAGGGATGGAATTGAAAGCCGGTGACGAAGTCCGCATCGATCCCAGCCATCGGATCGCCATCGAAAAATTGCAAGACCGCAAGGCGAGCAAGCATGTGCTCGACGAAGTGCCGAAGGTCACGTGGGAGCAGATCGGCGGGCAAGGCCAGGCCATCGCCGCAATCCGCAAGGCGATCGAATATCCGCTGCTCCATAGCGAGACGTTTCAACAGTTCAAATTTTCCCAACCCAAGGGCTTCCTGCTCTACGGTCCGCCCGGGTGCGGCAAGACGTTGATCGGCCAGGCCGCCGCCGGCAGCCTGTCGAAATTGGTCAGCGAGTCCAAGCAGGACGGCCAATCCGGGCCGGCCGGGCGTCCACCGGTGACGAGCGGCGCGTTTCTCCATGTGAAAGGCCCGGAGATTTTGAACATGTGGCTGGGCGAATCCGAGCGGATGGTCCGTGACCTCTTCGCGCAGGCCCGGTCCCGACGAAAAGAGGGAGCGCTGCCGTTCATCTTCATCGATGAAGCCGAGTCGATCCTGGGGACGCGCCGCGCCATGCGGTCGTTCAATATTTCCAACACACTCGTCCCGATGTTTTGCAGCGAGATGGACGGCATCGAATCGCTGCGCGATGTGGTCATTATCCTAGCCTCGAATCGCCCCGACTTAATCGACCCCGCCGTGCTCCGGCCCGGCCGCATCGATCGCAAGATCAAAGTCAGCCGTCCCGATCGGGCGGCGGCGGCCGAGATTGTACGGGTGTATCTGAATGAGGAGTTGCCGCTCAATACGGAGATGGTGGCCGAATGTGACGGGGACAAGACCGCGGCGTTTTCTTTTCTAGTCGAACAAGTAGTGAATGCGATCTTTGCCCGCACGGATGAAAACCGTCTGCTGTCGATCCGGCTCCGCAGCGGCCAAAGCAAGGTGCTGTACCGGGGCGATCTGGTCAGCGGAGCCATTCTCTCCTCCATCGTTCAGCGGGCGAAAGAGAAGGCGATCGACCGGACGATCCAATCCGGGACGCCGGCCGGATTGTCGGCCAAGGACCTGTTGGATGCGGTCTCGGAAGAGTTTCGCGAGGGTGAAATGCTGCCGCCGGACGATGCGGCGGAAGAGTGGCTGAAGCTCCTGGATCACCATCCCGAACAGGTCGTCGGTATATCCTCGTTCCGCCGCGGTCGCCAGACCGAAGAGCGGCTGGTGAACCCGATCATCTAGCAAACTTATGCGCCTCTTTGGGATTGAAACCGAGTACGGCATCACGCGGGACGATCTGAGCGAGGTCGATCCGGTGGTGGAGTCCATGGAACTGGTGCGGGCTCATCTCACGGCGTCGTTCGAGCGCCGCTGGGACTACGCCGGCGAAGATCCGCACGAGGATGCACGGGGCTTTCGGGTTTCCGGCCTGGCGCAGGATAAGGAGGAGGACGAGTTCGCGAAGGCCGACGCTCATCGGCCCTTTTCATTCCACGAGATGAAAAGCGACTTGGTCCTGCCGAACGGGGCGCGTTTCTACAACGACCACACCCATCCGGAATACTCCACGCCGGAATGCCGGACCCTCCGGGATCTGCTGGCCCACGACCGGGCCGGAGAACGGATCGTCCAGCGGGCGGCGGCGCGCCGCAATCAGCAGCTCGGCGGGCCGCATGTGCAGTTGTACAAGAACAACACGGATTTCCACGGCCACAGCTATGGCTGCCACGACAATTACCTCGTGCGGCGCTCGATTCCGTTCGAGCGGGTGATCGCGGGGCTGCTGCCCTTTCTCGCCAGCCGACAGGTCATCGCCGGGGCCGGCAAGGTCGGCATCGAAGCGCAGGAATCCGGTCATGTGCCGGGCGTCTATCAACTCTCGCAGCGGGCCGATTTTATGGAAACCGAGTTGGGCGTCGATACGATGCACAACCGGCCGATTCTCAACACGCGCGACGAGCCGCATGCCGTTCGGGAGAAGTATCGGCGGCTGCATCTGATCATCGGCGACGCGAATATGTGCGAGTACGCGACGGCGCTGAAGGTGGGAACGACGCAGCTCGTGCTGGACTTGATCGAAGAAGGGGCCGCTCCGCACATCGAGTTGGCCCAGCCGGTTACGGCGGTGAAACAATTGGCCCGCGATATCGACCTGAAGGCATCGGTGCGGCAGCGGAACGGTCCGGCTCTGTCGGCGTTGGATATCCAGGAGCAGTATTTCGAGGCTGCGAGCCGCACGTTGAGGGGACGTGATGCGGACACCCAATGGATTATCCGCGAATGGGGGGAAACGCTGCGGCTTCTCACCGAAGATCGATCGCAGCTCGTCGGCAAGCTCGACTGGGTGACCAAACTCTGGCTGCTGGAGATCTTCATGCGCGAAGAGCGGATCGGCTGGGACGACCCCTGGCTGGCAAGTTTGGACTTGGAATATCACAATGTGAGCGCCGAGCGAGGGCTCTATCTCGGCCTCGAGGCAGAAGGCAAAGTCTGGCGCATGACCACCGAGGCTGATGTGGAGCAGGCTTTGTCCGCCGGACCCCTCGACACGCGCGGTGGCCTTCGCGGGCTCTGCGTGCGGCGGTTTCCCGACCAGATCCAGTCCATGCAATGGGAGCGCATCCAGTTTTCGGGCGGGCTGATGCCTAAGACGTTGGAGATGGGGGATCTGTTTCACCCTGACGATGTGAAGACCTGCGCAGCGATCTTCGAAACGGCGGCGTCGCCGGCGGATGCCCTCGCTGCCTGGAAAAACAGAAAGGATACATGAACATGAGATATACGCTCATGCCCGAGCGCCGCGAAGGGCCGGTCGATCCGATGCCCCAGTCACCGTCGCCGTCGGACGAAGGCGGCGGACCCAGGAGGCCGGAGACCGGGTCGCCGGATAAAGACAATTTGCTGAAGCGGATGCGGAAGGTGGATCCGAAACAAGCTGAGCGGTATCGGCAGAGGACGGGGGAGTAGCGTTACTCGTGAATCGTTCATCGTGAAACGTTGCGAGAGCTTTCGTTTCCCACGTTTACGAATAACGATTCACGAATCACGGAGAGAACTATGGGCATGCAGGGCGATTTCTATCAACTCCTGAAGGAACAGGGCTACACACTCGGAAGTCCTGCGCAGGTTGGAACCGGCCAGGAGCTGACCACGGCCACGACGATCCTAGCCTTCAAGTATCGCGACGGCGTGCTGGTGGCGGGCGATCGGCGGGCAACGGCCGGCAACATGGTGATGTACGACCGGACCGATAAGGTCTTGGAGATCGATCGCCATAGCGTGATGGCCATCGCCGGGGTGCCGGCCACCGCCTATGAAATGGTGCGAGTGCTGGAGCATTCCTTCAAATACTACCGGCGGACGCAGCTGCAAGAGCTCAGCTTCGAAGGCAAGCTGCGGGCAGTATCCAAGCTGCTGAAGGAAAACGTCGCGGCGGCGCTTGCCGGCACCGGAGCCGTGGCCCCGATTTTCGCCGGCTACGACGCCGAACAGGATGCAGCAAAAATCTATTTCTACGATATCCTCGGCGCCGAGTTCGAAGGTGTGGAGTATGCCGTGTCCGGGTCCGGGTCACCGACCATCCGCGGCATCCTGCACTACGTGAACACCTGGGGCGAACAGCCTCTGGCAGGCTTGTCCGAAGAGCAGGCGACCGTGCAGGCCTTGCGCTTGCTTACGAGCGCGGCGGAGTTCGACTCGGCCACCGGCGGCGTCAACCGGGAAGCGAGCCTCTATCCCGTCGTAAAGCTGATCACGCAAGCAGGCGTGCAGACCGTCCCGGATGAACAGCTGAAACCTCTCTTCGAATCGCAGGTCATCCGTCATGTATGAAGAGCCCTATCGGTGGGTCGAAGCGGTCGGCAATCGCCGGACCTATCTCGACGAACAATTCAAGCAGGGCAGTCCTGTCGTCGGCCTGACGTACGAGGGCGGGTTGGCCCTTGTCACGCTGAGCAAAGGCACCCCCAAGTTGTACGAGATCTACGATCGCATCGCCCTGGGCGGCATGGGACATCCGGCCGATCTGGAAAAGCTGCGGTTCACGCTGTTGGAGATGGCGCATACGGAAGGCTTCAACCGCTCTCCATCCGATGTCACCGGCGCGCGGTTGGTCAAGTACGGCGTGGCGCCGGTCGTCAAACAGGCTTTTGAAGAGGTCTACAAGGCGCCGTTCATCCTGAAAGTTCTCCTGGCCGAGCTGGGCCACAAACCGTCAAGAGATGCGCTCCTCACAATCAACTATGACGGCACATTCGAGGAAACAACCGGTTGCGCGGTGCTGGCGGCGACGCCGGCGGTGCAGAACGAGATGACGGCCTATCTCCGCCAAAACCTTTCTTCGTCCCAGTCGCTCGGCCACGCGCTCGGGTTGGCCCTGCGCGCCTGGGCCCTGGGGGATCGTGCCCAGCGGCGTCTCGATGAAGACAAGGAGTCGGAGAGCGGCAAGGACGCGGCTGCCCAGCAGGACGCCAGGGATCCCGCTGGGTTGGCGGCTCATCTGCGGGACAATCTCTCGGAGAAGAGCGTGGAGTGCGCGGTGCTGGACCGCCAGCAAACCGGATCGTCCAAGTATCGGGCGTTGACGGCGGATGAATGGCAGCGTCTTCTGCCGCCGGAGATGAACGCCGCGCTTGCTCGCTGACATGCTGAACCGTATTTTTGGATTGGAAACGGAATACGGCCTTCTCGTCCAGCAAGATCGGCCCGACCATTCGCCTACCTGGTTCGCTCACAAGCTTCGGGATCACATTTTCCACGTCCAGCGCCGCGGCGTGCTGGATCTGCACCATCGTGGGCACGACGAACCGCCGGGAAACGGCGGCTTTCTGACCAATGCCGGGCGTATCTATCTGGACATGGGGCATCTGGAGTACGCCTCGCCGGAATGTGAAAGCCTGGTCGATGCGGTGGCATCCGATCGGGCCGGCGACCAGATCCTTCAGCAAGCCATCGATGAATTAGGCTGGAGCGAGACGGTTTCGCTGATCAAGAACAACATCGACCATGAGACCGACGCGACCTTCGGCTCGCATGAAAACTATCTGGTCACGAGACGATTTCCATTCAGCCGGCGCGGGCTTGGGCCGCTGGTTACCTTCCTGGTCACCAGGCAGATTTTCACCGGCGCGGGTCGCATCGGCGCGGCCAGCCCTCAGGATGCCTGGATCCAGATGGACCGCTTGATTGTTCCGCGCGCCGCCATTGGGCACGGCCCGGACGTGAGTCAAATGCCGTTTCAACTCTCCCAGCGGGCCGATCACATCGTCAATGATTTTTTTGAATGGGTGCAGCAGAATCGCGCCATCGTGAACACGAGAGACGAACCGCTGGCCGACCCGAATCAATACCGCCGCATTCATCTCTTGCTGGGGGATTCGAACATGGCCGAGTTTGCCACCGCGCTCAAGCTCGGGACGACCGGACTCGTTCTGCAGCTCATTGAAGAGGGCCATGCCCCGCATGGTCTCGAGGTCGACGAACCGGTCGAGACGCTGCAGGAAATATCCCAGGACCAGGATCGCGAATGGATCGTGCGCCTGCAGTCGGGGCGGACCATGTCGGCGATCGATATCCAGGAGCAGTTTCTCACGGCGGCCCAGGCCCATTGCCGCGGACAGGATGAGGAAACCGACTGGGTGCTGGCGCAGTGGGAGGCGGTGCTTCGGGATTTGCGGGGCGATTATACGATGCTCGTCGGGCGGGTCGATTGGGCGTCGAAACTGTGGCTCTTGGAAACATATCGGGAGGCGGAGCAAGCCGATTGGCGCGATCCGATGCTGAAGAGCCTGGACCTCGAATATCACAATCTGCATCCGGGCAGAAGCCTCTATCACGGATTACTGCAGGAAGGGCGGGTCCCCCGTCTGACGACCGACACGGCGATCCATCTCGCCATGACCCAGCCGCCCAAGAACACACGAGCCTACGGCCGAAGCGAAGTGGTCAAACATCTGCTGGCCTGCGGCGGCGCTCCGGAGACCGATCACGCCGCAGCGGATGAGCGGTTCTTCCCGGCCTACGTGATCAATTGGTCTATTTTTCAACTGCGTGGCCGCACCCCCTTCCCGATGCCCGACCCCTTTAAGACCTACGCGCAGGACGTGCGTGCGCATCTCCACACCGCCTGAGTCCAGACCGCTTCCACTAACTTGTTATTAGTTCAGGATAAACCGGGCGGATGCTATGCTTCTGTACGGACGCGGCGATGATGCCGCTCAGGAGGGGTTATGAAAGCACGGAAGTGGGCAATGGAGTATGGAGTGGCCATCGGATTTACGGTCCTTCTTTCTGCGGTCCTGGGACAAATTCCGTTATTCCGGTCGTCGTCTATCGGGAAGTTGCAGGCGTCCGATCTCGTGCAGTTTCTCGGCTATGGCGCCGCAGTCGCCATTGCCTGGTTGAGCGCCCGGCGACTGGCGAACGATCTGCCGGAGGAATGGAAATGGCTGGCGCCGTTTCGCCCGCTGATCCAACCGGCGGCGACGCTCGTCACGATTGCGTTGGCCTACAGCGTGGTGCTGTTGGTCTGCGGGCCGTTCCTCGGCAAGACGGCGAGAGGCGTGTATAACTGGGTCTTCATCGCGGGGATCGTCGGTTCAGCGGCCTGGTTGGTCTTCAGCTGGATCACCAAGTGTGCGCCTCTGATGGAGTCTGCCGAAGGGCGCAAGTTGCGCAAGGCCGCCTAGATTTCAGTTCCACCGGCTGCGCCGTTCGGCGCAGCCGGGCTCATCGGTTCCGTACAAACTCGACAATGCGATTCTCGGCCCAGTAGGGATCCTCGCCGTTCCGGCTCCACTGAAAGAATCCGCAATGGCCGCCATGGCGGGGTGCGATCAGCCTGACGTGATCGTGGCGGTGTACTGCCGGAGTGGTGAACATGGCATAGGGAATAAAGGGGTCATCTTGAGCCGTAATGATGAGCGTAGGGACGCCGATCGATCCGAGGACATGGCGCGCGCCGGCTCTGTCGTAGTAGTCGGCGCCGCTGCGATACCCCCCGTCCGGCGCCGTGTACCGGTCGTCGAAGTCGCTGATTCGAGCGATGCCCTCCAGTCCGCTGAGATCCCATTTTCCGGGAAACAACGCGGCCTTTCGGCGCAGGCGAGCCTTCAGTCCCCCTAAGAAATGTCGATGGTAGAGCCAGTTGCGCGGCGCTTCCAGCGCCGCAACGCATTGGGTCGGATCGATGTTGGGACAGACCGCGACGGCTCCCGCCAGCGCCGCTAGGGATCCGCCGAGCTCCCCGGCGGCCTTGAGGATCAAATTCCCGCCCATCGAATAGCCGATCAACCAGATCCGGCCGAGGCCGTCCCGCTCGGCCAACTCTCGCACGATGGCGCGATAGTCGCCGCTCAAGCCGCTGTTGTACAAGGTCGGCGTCAGGTGCTCTGTTCCGCCGCAAGTGCGCTGATTCATCCTGATCACGTTGCAGCCGGCGCGGTAAGCTTTCGCCGCAATCCCGCGCATGTAGTGCGACTCGCTGCAGCCTTCCAAGCCATGGACGAGGACGACTGTCGGGCAGGTTGCCCGAGCCGGCTGCCAATGGCAGATGCCCCGCAGCTGCGTCCCCGGTTCAATGGTGAATAGTCGGCATTCCTGCGGGACGGCTCTTAAGAGGCTGTTCCGCGGCCAGTACCGAGGCGCCAGCGTCATGAGGTGCGGATTGCGAAAAAGCGGGTGCGGAAAAAATTGATCGGTGATCATGGACCGATTCTACCCGAAACCGGCTCAAGTCCCCTAGGTGCTGGCCCTCTTGACCGGAGGCAAAGCAGGATTATTTATCGCTGCATCCGACAGGCTGGACTGGATGTAGGGGTGGGGTCACCATCCGGAACAGCTGCCATAGCCCTGCCCTTCCTTTCCAGCTTCCACGCCGCCAGAGCCTTGAGCCATCGAAGTGGCATCACCTGTACTCTTGCGGTGCCAACGATGTAGCGTCAGGGCTTGTCGGAAAAAGGAGGTGAGCTGGTATGAAATACTCGTACATGCCGTGGGTCATTGCCATCGTCGCGCTCTGGCTCATCGCGGCGCCGTTTGTCCTCGGCTACGCGGATACCCAGATCGCGATGAACAACGACATCGCTGTCGGTGTCGTCATGTTGCTTGGTTCGCTGTTCTGGGGAATTGCAGAAGTTCGGCACCATGGTTGGGGGACCGGCATGCAGGCCCAACATCGATAAGCAGACTCGAAGGGTGGCCTTCGCCGGCTTGTGCGGTGAACAGGGAAGATCAGACGCAGGAGGCCAGTGATGAAGAAAGCCCACAGGGCACTCGACGGGAGGAGAGAGTGCCCTGTGGCGATAGATTGGCTCCCCGGGCAGGACTCGAACCTGCGACCAGCCGGTTACAAGGACCCCCGTCTTTCGACTGGGCTTGGACTATCTCTTCACCCGCCTGAATTGCCAGGGGAGGGTGTCGGGCGCTAGCGAGGCCTTATTGGATCGGCTCCTCAGCCTCTAGTCTCTGCACGTTCCTACCTACACCATCTGTCGATGGACCGTTCGGCAGGCTTCGCTCAGGATTACCGTTCCGCACGGCGGGGACGGCTTCCCTGAATTCACCCGAAGTTTCAACCACAGTTTCCTGTGGAAGCTGCAACGTTTACAGCCGGCTGCTCTACCAACTGAGCTACCGGGGAACAAGGTTTCACTTGGAAGAGCGCTGCATTCTAGCAAAAGTCAGTGTGGAAGGGGAGTGCTTTTTTACACGTCGAAGTCTTCGGTCTCGTCCTCGTCGGAGGACGCGTCGGTGTTGCCTTCCGCCATGGCGGCGTAGTGCTTGGCCCAGGTGAGGTAGAGGTTCCCGCTGTCGCGCATCGTATCCGCCGCCTTCACGAGTTTTTGCACCAGCTCGGGGTCCTTGCCGGTGGCTTGAATGGCCGCGGCGCGGCGCTCGATGGCTTTGGGATATTCATTGATGAGGCCGGCAATCTCGTGCAGGAGTTCGTTCAGTACATTGTCTTCGCTTTCCATGGCCCACCTCTCATGACTGCAACAAAAAACCCCATAGCGGCGGCGCTATGGGGTTTTGAGGCCGATACCAATCGGCTTACCCTTGATAGGCTTGGCCCAGCGCGGCGGATTCGCCTTTCTTTGACATCAGTTGGCCGGTCGCGCTGACCGCCTGCATGACGATGGCCTCGTGCTTGGCCGCGTTGCAGACGACGACGCAGAGCTCGCAGCCCTTGCAGCGGTCGATATTGACCTCGGCCACCATCTTTGTGGAGTTGAGGTCCAAGCAGTTGGCCTCGGGACAATACATGATGCAGAGCCGGCAGCCCTTCTTGGCCGTGCACTTCTCGTCGATGACTTGCGCAACGTTATACATGCAACGTGGTTCCTTTATACTTACGCCGCGACGGCCGGGTTGCCGACTCGCAGCTCGACCTTGTTCTTTTCGGCCCATTCGCTGGCGATTTCATACGCCCGCTTCACGGTCGCCAGATTCTTCGCCAGCAGCATTTCCTTCTTGGCGAATTTTTTCTTGATGGCTTCGTCCAACGAGGCCGTCCCGCCTGACGCCACGAATTTCTTGCCGAATCGTTCCTGCAACGCGCTGTCGAGCGCCTCCATCGACACGCACTTCGTAATGCCGGCGACCGACCCGATCATCGTCATGTTGGTGGACAGCTCGGTCCCGGCGATCTCGATGGCGAGCTCGGTACCTGCGATGTAAAACGTCGCGACGTTCAAATCTTTGAGGCGCTGGACGTCTTCTTCGGACAGTAACGGCTGGCCGGAATTGATGATCACGACTCCGCCTTCCTTGATGCCCGAGTAGAACGGCATCGTGTAGCTCTTGCCCATCGTGATCACCTGGGGGTGGAACACTTCGATCACGTCGGGAAACACGAGCTCGCCGCGGTCGTAGATCCGCTCGATGCCGATGCGGCAATAGCTCTCGGCCGGCGCCATCCGCTTCTCCGCGCCGAAGAAGGGATTCGAAATGGAAAACTTCCCGTCCTTGTTGGCGGCCATGGCCATGACGTGGGCCGCCGTCACGGCGCCTTGCCCGCCCAAGCCCGACATCCGGATGTTGAGTCGCTTCTTGATCATGATGAACCTCCGGTGATTAGGCTTGCGCCTGCCCCGCCAACTGCTTCGCCGCCGCCTTCCGTTCCTTGTCCTTCGCCGCCAGCTCGGCCAACAATTGTTTGGCCGGTTCGCTGACATATTCCTTGTAGGCGAACCGCTCGGTCGGCTTCTCCGAATCGCGCATTTCCTGGAGGCCTTCCATGCTGTTCTTACCGATCTCCAGGATGCAGGGCGTATAGAGCTGGAGATAGGTCGGGCCGATCTCCCGCGCGATGTGCACCGCGTTGCGAATCACTTTCTCCACCAAGGACGGCTTGCTCACGGTGCAATTCACGACATAGTGGCAGCCGGACTCGCGGGCGATCTCCGGCAACCGGACTTTGTCGAACAGTTTGCCGACCGGGGCCATCTTGGCCACGAAGCCCTTCTGCATCAGGCCGCTCTCCTGTCCGCCGGTGTTGGCGTAGAGCTCGTTGTCGAAGCAGATGGTGGTGAACTTCTCCTGACGGAACCAGGCCTGGAGCGTCATGTCCAGCCCGATGTCGACGGTGGCGCCGTCGCCGGCGAGGACGACGACGTCCTTGACCCGGCCGGGGAATCGGACGCTCAAGGCGCGCTTCAGTCCGGAGGCGATGGCGTTTTGATTGCCGAACAGCGAGTGAATGTTATGGACGGCCACCATCGGGAACACGAGGCTGGTGCAGCCGGTGGAGCCCACCATGACCGTGTCTTCCGGATTGGGCAGCGACGCGAGGATGTAGCGGAACGCCATCGACTCCGGGCAGCCGGCGCAGAGCGAATGTTGCTCGATCAGCTCCTTGGTGTTGCCGATGTCCTTCCATCCGCGGTCTTCCTTGCCGTACGTCGCGCTCTTGACGAGATCTTGATAATCCGAGGGCATGATGTCGTAGAGCGCCTCGGAGATTTGAATTCGTTCTTTACTCATGTATGCCTCCTCAGATCCGCCCGTAGGGAGCGAACTGGCGTTGGATGTGGACTGCTCAGCTTCCGCGACCGGCCAGGGAGAAGGTCTTCATCCCCAGAGCCGTCTTGATCTCCGATACGATGATTTCCGGCGGCATCGTCATGCCTCCGCAGACGTGCGGTCCGGCATGGACGCGATGATGGTTCGGAATCGTGGCCCGGATTTCCTTCGCCAGCCAGCCGGTGACATTGAACTCCGGCACGAAGATATGTTTTGCGTTCTTCGTGGCTTCCCGGATTTCTTCCTCCGGCCAGGGGCGCAGCGTCTTGACCTTCACGAGACCACAGCGAACCCCTTCATCCTCCAACATGCGAATCGCTTCGCGCCCCTGCGACACCGCGGTGCCTGACGCCACAATCATGATGTCGGCATCGGTGTTCTCCGTATCGATCAATCCGTTCAGCCAATAGATCGAGTGTTTGCGGGATCGTTCGATGGCGGCCCAAATTTCCTGCTGCCAGCTCGCGTGGGTGGCGTAGCTGATGTAGTTGCTCTTCATCACGAAGGGATCGCGCATCATGCGCACCGGCGGGCATTCCATGTCCATGCAGGGGACCGGCGACCGATAGGGATCGTACGGCGGCAGACACATATCCGCCGGCGTCAGGTTGACGACGTCCTTGGTATGCGTGACGAAGAAGCCATCGCAGCACAGCGCGAGCGGCAGATGCACGTCCGGCTCTTCGGACACCATGTAGCCCTTGAGAATCCAGTCGAAGAAGTCCTGGGCCGTCTCGGCGTGCCAGACCAGCATGCCGGTGTTGAGCAGGTACGAAATTTCGAGCGTATCGGGCTGGATGGACAGCGGCGAATTGATCCCCCGGCAGGTGACGATCATCTGAATCGGCAGCCGGGCGCCAGCCCACATCGGGAAGTTCTCCATCGCGCGCATCGTGCCGGGTCCCGCCGTCGTGGTGAACACCCGGGCGCCTCCGAAGGCGGCGCCGGCGCACTGCGACATCACGGCGAATTCGCTTTCACCGCGGAAGTAATCGCCGATATAGCCTTCGGCGAAGAGCTCGCCGATCAGAGCCGCGGCTTCGCTCTGCGGGGTGATCGGATAGGCGATCATCACGTCGCAGCTGGCGCGACGGATCGCTTCCTTGATCACTTCACTGCCGGTAAAGAACGACGGGGTCCTGGGCGCCTCGTGCAGCATTTTCCAGGGGTCGGTAAACGTCTGGCCCTTCTTATTTTGCGTCCCGATGAGGGATTTGACTTCCGCCATGGCTCCAGCCTCCTTTCGCGGCTCAGGATTCCCAAACGGCTAGTTTGTGGCTCCGTTCTTACGTGCTATTCTCGGTTGGACGGTTCCTTTTAGCTTTTTCACCCAATCCGCCAGCGTCATGATCTTCTCCACCGAGGCGTCTCGGAACGACAACATCGCGTCTTCATGGCCGGCCTGGGCGCACATGGCGATCGTGTAGCACGAGGTGCCGCCGCGGATGATCTTCAGCGACAGGTTGGCCTGATGGCAGTGGACGCCGATGAACATGCAGCAGTCGATCTTGTTGTGCCAGATGGTGAGATTGGGGTGATTGGGATTGATTTCGACTTCGGGATTGATCTTGGGATACTTGGGCCGGTAATCCGGCATCGGAATCAGCATGGGCTTCTGGCCCGGCTGTACGCATTCCTTCAGCGTGTTGTAGAGATGCCGGACGGCCGTGGCTTTCTTCGCGGCCTTTTCGTTCCAGGCCCAGAGGACGAGCGGGCCCGGAAAAATCGTCGGCACGCTGGCCATGAGGAATTGTTTGGCGGCTTCTTCGTAGGCCTTCTCCTCGGGGACGATGACGCCGTTGATGTGAGCTTCCCCGGGATTGGGCAACCGAATGCCCATGCTGGCGGCGGCTGGCGGGAGGAAATGTTCGGGACCCGGGAGCACACGATAATCACTCATCACGGCTTCACTCCGAGTAAAAGGTTGAGATCGCCCAAGATCAACGGTTTTTCACAGGCTTGGTTTCTTTACACTGTAAGCTTTTTCCCCTCCGTTCCGCAACCTCGCAGAAGGCCCACCTAAGGGAGCTTTTGGGCTACCGAGCGGAATGGGTTTAGGCCTTTGGAACTAACGCGTCGCTTCAGTCTGAGCGCGGATCGAACACCGGTGCGGAGGCCGCATTATAGGTGTCCAACTTTTCGGTTGTCAAACCGCGTCTCTCGGAACTCCTGACGGGGCCGGCGGCCGAAAATGGCCGAAGACCGGCAAGTTATGGAGTCACGGCAGCTGCTCGCATGCTTGCGTCGCCCCCAGCAGGCACGCATGCTCGAAGTCATCCTTCGCAGGCCGGCCCTGCAACAGTTCGCGATAGAGGTTGCCGCGGGCCAGCAAGGCGGCGGCGTTCGACGGGTCGGCCTGGAGGACCAGCGTAAGATCTTCGACGGCCTCCGTCGGCTGATGGAGCTTGTGGTACAGCTGGCTTCTCAGAAGTAAGGCCTCCTTCAGGTAGGGAGTCCAGCTTTCCGCCGGTGTCTGCTGCAGGAGCCGGTTCAACACCGCCAGAGCGGCGGACCAGTGCTTGGTCGCCATGAGCTTGCGCGCGCTCGTCGTCGAGAGAGCAATGAGCCGCTGCCGCGCCACGTCGAAAAACGGATCGAGTTGAAGCGCCCGTTCGTACGACGCGGCGGCGGCGTCCGGCCGGTCGAGCCAGGTGTGGACATCCCCTTGTCCGAGCAGCGCCCAGATGTTCTTCGGGTCCGCCCGCAACGCCCGATCGAAATCCATGCGGGCCTCGTCGATGTAGCGCGCGTACTCGCTGGGTTTCGATTGATTGGAATAGGCTATGGAAACCAGCCGAAGCAGCGTCTGGCCCCGCACGATGAGGGGGTCGGGCGAGTCCGGGTCCAACGCCGCCGCCTGCGAGGTGAGCTCCAGCTTCTGCCGGAGGTTATGCGACTCGACTGCGCGGTCCAGCAGACTCTTGGCTTGGACGCTGTTGTGCGGGGCCGGGTCGATGATGAGCATGCCGACTCCCGGCGGGCGAGCTTGCAGCTCTCTCAATTGCGCCTTGAGCTCAGCGTTCTCTTTTTGCAGTTGGCGGAAATGTTCCGCGAGCTGTCGCTCGGATTTCCATCGGTTGATCGCGTCCTGGAGATGGTCGAGATTCACGACGGCTCGGATCCGCACGAAAAAACGGGGACGGTCGTTCTCGATAGATCGGCGGGACTCCAGAATGTCCGTCTTCGTCACGGCGGCGGCGATGGTGCGAATCTCCAAGGCGCTGATCTGAGTGCTCCGGCCGTGGATACTTTGTTCCACATCGTGGAAGGTGGACTCCAGGTAAACGCCCGCTTCTTCCACCGCACGCCGTTTCGCCCGCTGCAGCACCCGCTCTTCGGCCGTCGCCAGAGTGTCCCCGTCGGCCATCACGTAATGGCCTTCCGCAATGATCGTGGTCTCAGCGGCGAGCGCGGTTCCGGTGAGGAGCAGACTCGCATCCAGGATGGCGACAAGCAGCGCGAACATGCTCCAACTATACCGCTCGGCTCCCAGGGCGACAATGCACCGGAGGTATGGGTAGAAAGGCGGCGGGCAGAGAAGGGGCGCTATGCTTCCTTGGGGAGCACCTGCAGAAACGGATGGATTTCCACCCGTTCGAACACGCCATGCAGGGTGTAGGGGTCGGTTCGGGCGAACAGTTCCGCTTCTTCCCTGGTGTCGAAGTCGAGCACCAGTAAGCTGCCGGCCTTGTCGGTCAAGGGACCGGCGAGGATGACCCGCCCCGCCTTGTCCAATGGCTCGAGATTCGCCAGGTGGGCGGGACGATGAATTTTGCGTCGAGCCTCGCCGTCAGGGCCATCGTATCCGATGATCACGAACTTCATGTCCGGTATGTGAGGTGGGCAGCGGCGCCTAAAGCGGACAGCGGTCTCTGTATCCCGTACTGGTCTCGTGCCACCAGCCGATTTCCTTTTCCCCGATCTTCCAGCAGAGATACACGACTCGTCCGTCGCGGACGTGAGGGAAGTCACAGAGCCCCATATCGATGTCCTTCACCAGGACGCCCAACTCTTGGATCGCCTGAAGATTGGCGCTGACGCTTTGGAGGCTTTTGACATAGTGGGCTCCGACCGACGTCCCGCCGCCGAGGCTGGCCTGAGCGGACGCTTTCCGCACCTCGTCCCGGGTTCGGAGCAGCACGGACTTTCCCCGTTGCACCTGCGAGAGGTGCGATTGAAGCTGCGGAATCAGCTGATTGGCCTCGAACAGCGAAAAGACCCGTTCGGGGCCGCTCTCCTCATCATCCTGTGCCATGGATGGTGGTGTAGCACAGTCCAAATCCGGGGATCAACCCGGCGCCGACCCCACCGTCGGAAACGGAGGGAGAATCCAAGCCGGCGAAGAAATGATCGGCAAAAGAAGAGATGGAGTTGACAAGCGGATGACCCCGTGGGTATCATCCACCGTAGCATTCCCGGTTAGGCGATACTCTCCCAAAAAAAATCAACTCCGGAACCTGTCTCGAACTAAATCTCGCAAGCGCGTGACTGTAGGAACGGCAGACCGGCAGGAGGTTTCGTTCTCGTCCTATTCCCGGGTCGTCATAATCGATCACATCTCAGCCTGCACGACTAACACGGCGCGGGCCCTTCACAGGGTTCTATCCAGATACACCATCGTCAATCGCAGCATCGATACTTAAACCGCAGTTCGTATGGACCAGTCAGATCGAGGGCGTGTTCGACATTCAAGTGAGCCGGAGGCTCGAGAGGAGTCGTATGTCAGTTGCTAAGGGGGAAGTCATGCATCTTGCGGAGCTCAAACAGAAGTCCATTGCCGACCTCAACGATGTGGCGCGCGATCTCAAGATCGAAGGGGCGGCCAATCTGAGGAAGCAGGAGCTGATTTTTGCGATCCTGCAAGCTCAGACCGAGAAGAACGGCGTAGTATTCGGGGAGGGCGTGCTGGAAACCCTGCCGGACGGGTTCGGCTTTCTCCGGGCTCCGGACTCCAATTACCTTCCCGGCCCGGATGACATTTATATCTCCCCCTCGCAGATCCGACGATTCAATCTCCGCACCGGCGACATCGTCTCCGGCCAGATCCGGCCGCCGAAGGAAAGCGAGCGCTACTTCGCGCTGCTGAAGGTCGAGAAGGTCAACTACGAGGATCCGGAAGTCGCGCGGGACAAGATCCTCTTCGACAACCTCACGCCGCTCTATCCGGAAGAACGGCTCAATCTGGAGTTCGACCGCGAGGAGTACTGCACGCGGGTGATGGACCTCACGACGCCCATCGGGAAGGGCCAGCGCGGCTTGATCGTCGCGGCGCCCCGCACCGGGAAGACGATGTTGCTGCAAGCCATCGCGCGCGCGATTTTGAAAAACCACAAGGAGGTGACTCTGATCGTGCTGCTCATCGACGAGCGGCCCGAAGAAGTCACCGACTGGCAGCGGCAGGTCAAGGCCGAAGTCATCAGCTCGACCTTCGACGAACCGGCCCAGCGTCATGCGCAGGTGGCCGAGATGGTTTTGGAAAAGGCCAAGCGGCTGGTCGAGCACAAGAAAGACGTGGTCATCTTGTTGGACAGCATCACGCGTCTCGCGCGAGCGTACAATACGATCGCCCCGCCCAGCGGCAAGGTCCTGTCGGGCGGTCTCGATTCCAACGCGCTGCAGCGGCCCAAACGGTTCTTCGGCGCGGCGCGCAATATCGAAAACGGCGGCAGCCTGACCATCATGGCGACGGCGCTCGTCGATACGGGGAGCCGCATGGACGACGTGATCTTCGAAGAGTTCAAAGGGACCGGCAACATGGAAGTGCATTTGGATCGGCGGTTGGCCGACAAGCGCATCTTCCCGGCCATCGACATCAGTCAGTCCGGCACCCGCAAGGAAGAGCTGCTGGTGGATCGCGACCGACTCAACAAGATGTGGATCCTCCGGAAGGTGCTCAGCCCGTTGGGAACCATGGAAGCCATGGAGTTCCTCATGGACAAAATCCAGGGCACCAAGACGAACCAGGAGTTCTTGCAGTCCATGAACCGATAAGAGGCGCTTGTTTCTTGCCGCGCGCTTCGGTAAAGTGTGCCGCGCTTGGCGTGGGGCCAAGGCACTCAGGGAGTAAGGAGTCGCAGGTCATGCAGAAGGGCATCCATCCCGTCTATCGGGAAGCCACAGTCCATTGCGCCTGTGGGAATTCGTTCAAGACACGCACCACCATCGGCGACGTCAGCGTCGACATCTGCTCCAACTGCCACCCGTTTTTTACCGGCACGCAGAAGATCGTGGATACCGAAGGGCGTGTCGAACGGTTCAAGAAAAAGTACGCGAAGAAGGGCAAGTAGCTCCCCCGACGGTCATAAGAAGAGACCCTGCTTCGCGTCCGGAGCAGGGTCTTTTTCTTTTTGCGCTCGGCGTGTGTGAACGAGACAGGAGGGTATGGAAGCGGCGTTGTTGAAGAAGTGGGAAGCGTTGGCCGCCCGGTTTCATGAGCTGACCGATCAGCTCATGGATCCGTCCGTCGTCAGCCAGCCGGAGCAGCTTCGGAAATTGAGCAAAGAACGCACCGAGCTGGAACCGGTCGCCGTCCTGTTCGAGCGCTATCAAAGCTATGCCAAGCAGGCGGAGGAAGCGGCGCAGATCCTGTCGGACCCGTCCGCCGGCGCCGAGCTGCATACGATGGCGGCGGAGGAAACGGCGGCGCTGGAGCGGCAACGCGTCGAATTGGAAGAGCAGGCCAGGCCGTATCTGATTCCCAAAGATCCCCGCGATGAAAAAAGTTTGGTGCTGGAAATCCGCGCCGGCACCGGCGGCGACGAAGCGGCGCTGTTCGCCGGCGAACTGTTCCGCCTGTACACGAAATACGCGGAGAAAAAAGGGCTCAAGGTCGATACGGTCGAAGCCAGCGAAACCGGCATCGGAGGCTACAAGAATATCGTCGCCTTGATCGAAGGCAAAGGGGCATACGGCTATTTCAAGTACGAAGCCGGCGTGCATCGCGTCCAGCGGGTGCCGGTGACCGAGGCCAGCGGCCGCATCCACACCTCCACCGTCACGGTGGCGGTCATGCCGGAAGTCGACGAAGTCGAGGTCCATATCGATCCGAAAGATCTCCGCATCGACACCTTCTGTTCGTCGGGCGCGGGCGGACAGAGCGTGAACACGACCTATTCGGCCGTCCGGATCACCCACATTCCGACCGGCGTGGTGGTGAGCTGCCAAGACGAACGCTCGCAGCTCAAGAACCGCAACAAAGCCATGCGGACCCTGCGGGCCCGCATCGTCGAGGCGGAGCGGGAAAAACAGGAAGCCGAGATCGCTCAGAACCGTAAAGCGCAGGTCGGCACCGGCGAGCGCAGCGAGAAAGTCCGGACGTACAACTTTCCGCAGAATCGCGTGACGGATCACCGGGTCGGTGTCACCCTGCATAAGTTGGAACTGGTGATGGAGGGGGATCTGGACGAGATCGTCGAGGCGTTGAAGGCGCAACAGCAGCAGGCGGAAACCGCCAAGGTCTGAGCGATGAGCGCGCGGGCCCCAGCAGATGCCAAGACGGTCGGGAGTCTGGCCGGCTGGGCACGGACCGTCCTGTGGGACGCGGGCATTGAGAACGCTGTGCAAGAGGCCCAGTGGCTCCTGGCGCAGGCGCTGGGCCTCCGGAGCCATGAACTGGCGACGGGAGCGGAACGGCCGCTTTCCTCCGCTGAGTGGAGCCGCGCCCGGTCGTTGATTGCCCGGCGCGCCGCCCGGGAGCCGCTGCAATACCTCCTCGGGATGCAGGAATTTTGCGGCCTGGATTTCCAGGTGACCCCGGCGGTGTTGATCCCGCGGCTGGAAACGGAACTGCTGGTCCAGGAGGTGATCCGCCTGGGCACGTTGAGACCAGGCTCGATCGTCGTGGATGTCGGCACCGGCTCCGGCTGCGTGGCCGTGACGGTGGCCACGATTCTGCCCGACGTCCGAATCGTCGCCGTCGATCGATCGCCGGCCGCGCTTGCCGTCGCGCGGGCCAATGCGGCCAAACACGGGGTCGCCGACAAGATCGAATGGCTCGAAGGAGATCTATTGGCGCCCTTATCGGAGAAGGGAATCGGCCGGGTCGATGTCATCGTCTCGAATCCGCCGTATATCGCCGAAGCCGACTGGGCCGGTTTGCAACCGGAAATCCGGCTGTTTGAGCCCCGCATGGCGCTGGTCAGCGGACCGCAGGGTACGGAGCTCCATGAACGGCTGTTGCGGGAAGCGCAGCCGTTCTTGCTTGCCGGCGGGTTGCTGATGATGGAAGCGGGGCAGGGGCAAGCGTCCGTTGTCCGCCGGATCGCTGAACGGGCCGGAGGATACGGTCCGCTGCGTACAGTCGAAGACGCAGCCGGCATCGAACGGATCCTGATCGCGCCACGTCTCGGATAGCCGCCATGGACGAAATCATTATTACGGGCGGAGAGCGGTTGAAGGGCGAGGTCCGGATCAGCGGAGCCAAAAACTCCGCGCTTCCGATCCTTGCTTCGACCATTCTCGGCGGCGGGGAATGTGTCATTACCAACGTGCCCCGCGTCGTCGACGTCCTGACCATGGGCAAGCTGCTCGGCATGTTGGGCGCGTCGGTCTCGCATGAGGACAATCGGGCGGTCATTCGGGCCGACGTCATTCACTCCACCGAGGCTCCCTACGATCTCGTGAAGACCATGCGGGCTTCGGTCTTGGTCCTGGGGCCGCTGGTCGCCCGTTGGGGCGAAGCCAAAGTGTCGCTCCCCGGGGGCTGCGCCATCGGATCCCGCCCAGTCAACCTCCATTTGGCGGGGTTGGCGAAATTAGGGGCTGACATTTCCATCGAGCACGGGTATATCACCGCCAAAGCCAAGCGGCTGAAAGGCGCGCGGATCTATTGCGATACGCCGACGGTCACCGGGACGGAGAATTTGATGATGGCCGCCTGCTTGGCCGAGGGCACCACGGTGCTGGAAAACGCCGCCAAGGAACCGGAGATCGGCGACCTCGCCGACTTTTTGACCAAGCGCGGCGCCCGGATCGCGGGGGCCGGCACGGATGTGATCGCGATCGAAGGTGTGCGGGAGCTCAAGGGCGCAGACCACGAGGTGATTCCCGACCGCATCGAAGCGGGGACGTACTTGGCTGCCGCGGCCATGACCAGGGGCGACGTCACGATTACCCATTGCCGGCCCGGCCATATGGAAGCCGTACTGATGAAGCTCCGCGAAGCAGGCGCCGAGGTGCAGGAGGACAAAGACCGCATCCGCCTGACGGTGCCGAGCAAGCTGAAGGGAACCGATGCCAAGACCTTGCCCTTTCCCGGGTTTCCGACCGACATGCAGGCCCAAATGGTCGCATTGATGACCTTGGCGGAAGGCACCAGTGTGATTACGGAAACGGTCTTCGAAAGCCGGTTCATGCACGTCGAGGAATTATGGCGCATGGGGGCCGATATCCGTATCGAAGGAAACCGGGTCGTCGTGACCGGCCGGCAAGGGTTGACCGGCGCCCCCGTTATGGCGTCGGATCTGCGCGCCAGTGCCGGCTTGATCGTCGCCGGCCTGGCGGCTGAAGGAGTCACGGAAGTGCAGCGGGTCTACCACCTCGACCGGGGCTATGAGCGGATTGAGGAGAAGCTGCGGGCGGTGGGGGGCCTCGTGGAACGCCGGAAGGGCGGGAAGGCGGCGTCGGGGGCACAGGCAGGTTGAAGGACGGTATGCTCACCATCGCCCTCTCCAAGGGAAAACTCATCGAATCGGCCCTGGACCTCTTCCGCCGGGCCGGCTATACCGGCGCGGGATTGTCCAGCGAGAGCCGCCGGCTCATCTTTCCCTGCCCGGAGATCGACACGACCTTTCTGATCGTCCGGCCGAGCGACGTTCCCACCTACGTGGAATACGGGGGGGCGGATGCCGGCATCGTCGGGAAAGACGTGCTTTTGGAGCAGGAGAGCGACGTCTATGAGCCATTGGATTTAGGCTTCGGAGCGTGTAGAATCTCCGTCGCCGCGCTCAGGGGAGAGGGATCGCGCGATCGATTGTCGTCCAAGATCCGCGTCGCCACCAAATACCCCAGGATTACCGAGCGCTTTTTCAATCAGCGAGGCATTCCGGTCGAGATCATCAAGCTGTACGGCTCGATCGAGTTGGCGCCCGTCGTGGGCCTGGCCGATCGCATCGTCGACTTGGTCGAGACCGGCGGCACGCTGAAGGCTCACGACCTCGTCGAAGTGGAGGTGATCGCGCACTCGACAGCGCGGTTCATCGTCAATCGGGCGAGCCTCCGATTGAAGCACCACCCGCTCATGGAGCTGATCCGCAGGCTCCGAGCGGCGACCGACACCAAGGTCCCGGTATCCGGCAACGGTCGCCGGCCGCCAGGCCGCAAAGTCAAATCACGCCAGGCGCGCGTATGAAGATCGTCACCCAAGCAGACCGCAGCTTCATCCCCAGCCTCAAGAAGGCGTCGTTGCGGGGCCGGGCGGCCGGCGCGGCGGTGGAAAAGACGGTCCGTACCATTCTCCAGGCCGTCGAACGCGGCGGTGACAAGGCCGTTCTCCGCTACACCAAGCAATTCGACAAGGTAAGCCTCAAGCCCGAGGACCTCCGTGTCACGCCGGAGGAAATCAAGAACGCCTACTTCCACATCCGCAAAGACGAAGGCGACGCCCTGCGGCTCGCCGCCCAACGCATTACCGCCTTCCACGAACGGCAGCGCACCAAGACCTGGATGTACCAGGACAACGATGCGACGCTCGGACAAGTCGTCACACCGGTGGACGCCGTCGGCATCTATGTGCCGGGCGGGAAGGCGGTCTATCCGTCCTCCGTGCTGATGTGCGCGATTCCGGCCAAAGTGGCCGGCGTGCCGCGCATCGTGATGGTGACGCCGCCGCAGAAAGGGGGCATCAATCCGTACCTGCTGGTCGCGGCCGACATTGCCGGCGTGACGGAGATCTATCGGCTCGGCGGCGTGCAAGCGGTCGCCGCATTGGCCTACGGAACCAACACGATTGCCAAAGTCGATAAGATCGTCGGGCCGGGGAATATCTACGTCGCGACCGCCAAACGGCTGCTGTACGGCACGACGGGCATCGATATGGTGGCCGGTCCCAGCGAGTTACTGGTGGTGGCGGATGACGAGGCCAAGCCGGCGCATGTCGCGGCCGACCTGCTTTGCGAGGCCGAGCATGATGAGGACGCCCAGGTCTTTTTGGTGACGACCTCCGAACGGCTCGCCAAGGATGTCGGGAAGTTGATCGAAGCCCAGTTGAAAGGGTTGCAGCGGGAGAAAATCGCGTCGAAGTCCATCGCCCGCCATGCGGTCGCCTTCGTCGTCGGCACGATGGATGAAGCGATCGAGGTCGCGAACGACATCGCGCCCGAGCACCTCACCCTGTCGGTGGACAATCCCTTCGACTACCTCGAAAAGATCCGCCATGCCGGCGCGCTGTTCCTCGGCCGCTATACGCCGCCCTCCGTGGCCGATTACATCGCCGGGCCGAATCACGTGTTGCCGACCGGCGGGACGGCCCGCTTCTTTTCGCCGCTCTCGGTGAACGACTATGTCAAGGTCAGCAATATCGTCCACTATACGAAGCAGGAACTGGCCAAGGTGAAGGATCCATTGGTCCGCCTGGCGAACATCGAAGGGTTCGACGCTCACGCGAAATCGGCCCAGAGCAGGTTTTCATGAAGAAGAACGGCGCGCCGCGCTATGCGTCCCTCCATCGCGCGACCAAAGAAACCGACATCCGGGTCGAATGGAATCTCGACGGCAGCGGTCAGGGGACGATCGAGACCTCCATCCGCTTCTTCGACCACATGCTGGAGTTGCTCGCCAAGCACGGCTTCTTCGACGTCACCGTGATGGCGAAGGGCGATATCGACATCGACGAGCACCACACAGTGGAGGATGTCGGCATCGTGATGGGCAAGGCGCTGCACCAGGCGCTGGGCGAGAAAGCGGGGATCAAACGGTTCGGCTTTGCGTCGGCGCCGCTCGATGAGACCCTCGCCCAGGTGACCGTGGATTTGAGCGGGCGGCCCTTTCTCGTCTACAACGTCAATTTGCCGGACCGGAAAATCAAGTCGTTCGACTTGGGCCTGTTCGAAGACTTCTTCCAGGCCTTCGTCACGCACGGCGGCCTGAACCTGCACGTGAATCTCATGTACGGCCGCAATCCGCACCATATTATGGAAGCCATCTTTAAGGCGTTCGCCAAGGCTTTGGACCAGGCCACGATGGTGGAAGAGCGGCTCGCGGGGAAAGTGCTGTCGACGAAGGGGATGCTGTAGGCGGTCGCGGGTCCTCTTACCGATCAGCCCAGCCGTCCTCGCACCCCGCCCGGTGTAGGGACCCGCTGCGGGTGGCTGGCGCCGATCGGTGCCACCCGCAACAATCAACAATGGATACAGATAGTGAGATGCGGACGACCGCTCTCAGATTATGAGCCGAATGCGTACCGTCCGCCGATTCGTCCTGTGCATGAGGAATGACGATTCCTTCCATGTACGCTGACGGGATTCGCGCCTCGTCCGCCCTGCAGCTCAACGTGAGGCGGCAAGCATGGCCTGAGTGGAGGGACAGTCTGAGCCCGACGGTTTTACGAGCTGGAGGGTTTCGCTTTTATTTCTTCTCCCGTGAAGAAACACGAATGCATGTCCACGTGTATTGCGAACGAGGCGAAGCGAAGTTCTGGCTGGAACCGGCAATTGAACTGGCGCACAATTCAGGTCTGACCGCCCGCCAAATTCGGCTCGTAAACGCGCTCATCGAGGAGCACGAGAATGAAATCCGCAACGCTTGGCAAACGCACTTCGGACGCTGAGGTAACAAATATTTCACGGCATGGATTCTGGCTGCTCCTGGCTGACGAAGAGCTCTTTATTCCGTTCAAGGAATTTCCCTGGTTCAAGGATGCATCAGTGTCAGAAATTCTGAAGGTTGAGTGGCCGCATCCGGATCACCTGTATTGGCCTGATCTTGATGTCGATGTCGCCGTGGAATCCATCAGGCATCCAGAGAAGTTCCCCCTGCTCTCGAAACAGCCGCGTCGGACGAAGCGTTCAGCTAGTCGAGGAAGATCGCGATGCTGATGAATTGGAAGGGCGCGATCGGAAAAGCTATCAGCGTAACGGAGCGCCGAAGTCCTCGATCAAGTGATGATGGTGGAAGACCGGCTGATGGGGAAAGGCCCTGTCGAGGAAGGGACGTTGTAGCCAGAAAAAGCAAAATACACTGATTTACACGTCACATTATTTTTCTTAATGGTGGAAATGGAGGAACGCACATAGCTTATAATTCCGCAATTCTTAAGGCACGTCGCAAAGGTGCCACATGCCCCTCGATTATCGCCTCTCGCCAGACAGCCCCTTGCTCCGCGACGGAGTATTTCATCGCATAACATCCAAGTCTCTGCGGGGAGACCGCTTCGATCCTGCTGAGATCGAGCTGATCCGCAACGGCTTCGATTCTCTTCTCAGGCTAGACGATCCGGGAGGGCACGCGCCCTTTTCACTGATGCAGGTCGATGAGTTCCTGGCGCTTCTGAGCTTTCCAGGAATCACGTGGTTTGTCTCCAACAAGGCTCGATTAAATTCGAGGCAGGCTGCGTTGACCATTCTGGCCGGTATGCCGTGGCCGCTGTGGGATGGCCAAGAGCGGCAGGACATTTTGCTGAGGGTGTCGATGGCACAAGCCACCTTCCTCAAGAAGATGTTTACGTCGACAAACCGCCTGATCCCAATCCTTTTGAGTCTCCCTCCTGCTACTCCTTACTCCCCACGATCCAATGTCCATAACATTTGGCGAGGAATCTCCCGTATGTCGAGCCAGGACGTGACGCTGATCCGGCATGTCGCCAAAGCGTTGCGGATATATCTCCACTGTCTCGGCGGCTACTTGCTGCAGTGCGCGTTCAGTGAAATGAAGGGGCGCTACTGAGCTGGCGAATACCAAAGCGATGATCCATCATTGGCATCCGGTAAAGATTGTCCTCCTTTGGATTCTAGACATTGCGCTTCTGGTTGTTCTCTGGAAGCCCTGTGATACCGACTATATTTTTGGTTTTTCGATGAACGAGTGCTTTTATAGTCACAACATACTTCTCTGGTTAGCCCTGTCTTTCCCAGTATTCGTCATCACATGGAGATGGGCAAGCAGCCGAGAGAGGCAGCCATCTCGTGACGCCATTGACAAAGCGGATGCTTTGCAATCTGCGAGTAGTGAACCGGCAGGGTCGAGGACAACTGATCCAATAGCACCTTCCCTAATTGAGGCATCACCAGATTTAGCACGAGCAGTCGTTTTGCAATCACATAAAGACCGCAAGGTCTTAAGAATCAAAATTTTCGATGGAAGGGAAATGGATGTTGCGGTCAGGTACGAGATGCATCCATTCCACTCGGAGCACCTAGGGCCTTCCTTTATGGCTGTCAGATATCCCACGGAGAAGGGCAAAAGGTGGGTATGGGAGCGGATCAAATATAGTGACATTGCTGCCCTGGGGATCAGAGATCAGAAATATGATTTTCGCCTTCGCCTGGAGGATCACTATAAGCGCATCACAGAGAGTAAGATTTATAAGCAATTAGGGCTAATGATGGCAGGAGCATTGCTAGTTGTGCTCTGTAGTGGCTTTGCTGCAATGCTTCTAGCCATCCTTGTCAGCGATCATTTGCAGGTAGCCTCGTACAAGACAGCGTTCTGGTGGCTAGCTGGAACCATCGCAGCGTTCTTCTTTCTCTGGATGCTTAGACCAGGCGGAATACTGTTAGAGCCTGATGCACCTATGGAAGGTGAGGCAAGAGCTTTTATTGGAAGTCTATTCTACGGAGGCATCCTCGGTTCAGGCTATCTTTTTGTATTCGGTCTATTTTTGTTCCGACACACAATCCAGACGTTGGGCTGGACTGTTGTTCTCATGATGGCAATAGCCGCCTATCTTTCAGTTCCCAAAAATATTCAGGATAGATTTTTCGCTGCTTGGAGAAAAGCTATCTCGACGGGCTTGGGAAAGATGTCAATATTATTGCTGGCTGGCCTCTTTATTTTTTTCTTTGGGCACTACTTGAACGATCTCGGAGAACGGTATAACCACGTTTTGCGAACAATGGTCAATCTGCCTGTCCAAGACAATTCCAGTAAATAGCGGGCTACAAAACTTTGACTCAAACATACTCGTCCTTTGCGTGCCGTTGTACATCTGCACTGTGAATCTGAACATCCTGATTATCCTGGTGGAGTAGATCCTCGTCTGCGCGAGGGTGGCTCCTAGGGGCCTTCCAATGCCTCCCTTTCGAGCAGGGCAACTGCCTCTCCGTAACTCCTATTGGCGAGCCAATCTGGATTTTGTTCTTTGATCCTACTCCAAATGAGACCGTCATCCGGTGTTCGGATACCATGCCGCACATTCTCAAAAAAGTAGCGTTCATATCCGTTGTTCTGTTTTAGCCATGCTTCAGCGACATCCTCTACACTCGGACACTGTTTCTCTGCCTTCGTGGCAGTAGCAAGAATTAAGTCCGCGGCCGCTGGTGCACCGTCAAGCGTCGTCGTTGGCCACGGGATTTGAAGGAGACCGTTCCTGTCCACAGGCGTAATAGCGGCGGATGTCTTCGCGTCAAAGTGGTCAGCCCAGGGCTGCAGCCAGCCTGCAAGCTCGGCCCCTGCGCGGAACGACACTCCAACGCAGCCCCATGAACTTCCAATCTGCCCAGGAGAAGCTTTACACCACTCTGCCTTCCACAGCGCCTCTGCCTCAGCTATAAGCGCGGCCACATCCGCAATAGGCGCCTTGCAAGGGATCAAGATTGCCCGTCCTGCTGAGCCATTGGGTGATAAGGTCATTGTGAAGGTTCTCCCCCACGAGCTTGAGCGCCGACCGTAACGGATCGGTGCTCGCACAAAGACCTTCTTCTCAGTAGAGAGGCGTGACGTGCGCCAATCTCCTCTTTTTCCGTTATCCCAGAGAAGAGATCCAATGATCAATATCGAACCGTTCATTTTCTTAAGGTCATAAGACCATTTTTTTCAGAACCTTAATACCTGATCGTTGTTCTCTGCGGACCGATTAGGATGGAGAAAGTCGATCCGTCGTCTAGTTTCCCTTCTCCGGCCCATGATTCAGCATTTCCGTTAGCAATGAAATGACCTTTTCGTTTGTCATTACAGACGATGGTGCCTTCCGTGTTGGCCGCAGAAAACGGGACAAACATTTTCCCCTCGCACGACAACCCGTCAATATTTCTAACGGCAATCTCTGCATCGCTTCCCAAACTTCCGCTCGCAGACCCTCGTAGGATTTCATTGCTTTGTAACTTGATCGTCGCGGGAACTGTTGCAGAACAAGAAGCGAGTGAGAGGCTGCTAAAGAGAATGAGGGCTTTGCTCATGCTTGCTCCAAGTCAGGATGACAATGAGGAACACGTCTTCACGATCGTCGAGGAAAACGCCCGGAAGTCGTCCAGTTGCTCGGTGATAATGGCGTGAACCACATCCAGATTTAGGCGGGCGTATTCGTGCACGGCAATGTTGCAGAAGCCGACCATATGCTGCATACGGTTGGCGAGGTCGGTTGGAATGATGCCGGATGTCTGCAACAGCGTAAGGCATCGCGGCTGTCTTGTGGAACGCCCAGCTTCCGTTGACTCACGACATACATGGCGAGGTCGATGGCCGTTTCGCAGGCGCGCTGCAGATTCAGGATGATGGCATCTTGCTTGGTTTGGTTCGCAACGAGGTTCCGTTGATCGCCCGCGTATTCCTCCTCGATGCGACGAAGACATCGTTCGATGCTGGCGGCCTTGCTGAGAATGACGTCGTCAGCCATACACGAGCCCACGCTTGACGATCCCCTTGATGATAGCCCGCCGTTCCTCATTCAACCGGGCGTAGTCTGAATACGCGTACATTTCGAATTCGCGTCGCGCTTGTTGGTCCTGGGAAGCCAAGCATTCTCCGGTCGAGACGACCTGCATCCGCATCAGGGTTGAGGCGGTGCGCAGGTCTACAAGATCGACGTCGCGATGGAGTCGTACCGCCAGCTCCTGAGCCAATTCAAACCGCCGCAGGTTCGGAATCGGTGTGTGCGCCAACACGGCGAGATCCACATCGCTGTCGGGACGAGCGGTGCCCTTTGCGTGCGAGCCAAAACGATAGAGGGCGATGAGGTCTGGAACCGACTGCCTGATGTGCTCAATTAGCGCGTGGTCATCCATGCCGGACACCCTGTGTCGTGCGGCTCAGGCTACTGGTTCACTCTAGTCCTGTCAATCTGCCTGTGTTGGTCCTCGGCATGTTGAGAGGCTTCCCGCCGGCTGCGCTATTGGAGGCTCTTGACCAGGGTTTCGAACTGCTTGACAAGCGGCTGGCTCGTTGCCGCGGCGAACTCCACGAGCCAGTGGCGGACGTAGGCGAGATCGAGGTGTGGCTGTTTCAGTAAGATGCCTGTCACGTCTTCATGGTCGCGGGGGCGTGCGGCCAACATTTTGTGAACGATCAAGTCTTCGGGTGTGGCGAAGCGCACTTGGGCGTGGCTGATCGAGATGCGTGCGGCCCGATCGATGGCCTGGCGTTCATACGGAGTGAACGAGAAAATGAAATCAATTCGGATGCCGGTGGCCGGGTCCAAGCAAAGCAGCACCATCGTGTCTCTGGTGAAAGATTGAGGATCGACCAGCGGCGTGATCCGAAGGCTCGTCGCGACGGCGAGCAGGTCGGCCTGACGATCCACGTCGACTCCCGAGGGTGATGTCGATGTCGCGGGTCAATCGCATGTCGCCATTGAGCAAGACGGCCTGGCCGCCGATCACCATGTAGGGGAGATGCGCCTGGTCGAGCGCGCCTGCGAGACGCTCAAGGAGTTCGGCGAACATTGAGGGCTCGGAGGGCTCGTGCGAGGCGGATGTCTGTCTCGATTCCGACAAGGGCGTCGGCTGGTGGCCAGGCTCCCATGAGGCGCGCCTCTTCGTACAGGGCTTCCACGATCCGGAGGTTGGCCTCATGGTCGGCCGGCGTTCGGCGAGTGAAGTCGTGCTCGAAGGCTCGGACCAGGTCAGCGTTGGTGATCATACGGCGAAGGCTCCTCGTCGTTAGCACCGTAGGCTGAAGTATACCGGATTTGTGGGTGGAAATCCGTTGTGCAGGCTGCCATGCCATGAGTGTGTCTCCCAAGATTCACAGTGGCAGGATCGAGTCGGTTGCGGTATTGTTACCCTTCTTAGATATGGAAGGCTCCCATGATCGCGATCATCGACTACGGGATGGGCAATTTGCGCAGTGTCTCCAAAGCCTTCGAGGCGGTCGGGCATCAGGCCGTGGTGACGCGTGACGCGCGGGTCATCGGCAATGCGGGTCATGTCGTCCTACCGGGTGTCGGCGCGTTCGGCGACTGCATGGCGAACATCGAACAGTTTGGTTTGGTTGAACCGATCCGGGCGGCCGTCCAATCGGGCAAACCCTTTCTCGGGATCTGCCTGGGGCTGCAAGTCTTGTTCACCGAAAGCGAAGAGTTTGGCGTCCACAAGGGCCTCGATCTAATTTCTGGAACGGTGAAGCGATTCGGCATCGATCCTTCGTTGAAAGTCCCTCATATGGGATGGAACGAAGTCCGCTATGAGCGGAGGTGTCCGTTGTTTGACGGCATTGCCGACGGCGCCCATTGGTATTTTGTCCATTCGTATTATGTTCAGCCGACCGATCGCTCGCTGGCGGCCGCGACGACGACCTATGGAACGACGTTCGTGTCGGCCGTCTGGCGGGACAACGTCGTGGCGTGCCAGTTCCACCCGGAGAAGAGCCAGGCGGTGGGATTGCGATTGATCAAGAATTTCGGGGCCTGGAAGTGACCGGCGGCGTCATATATCGGGCGATAAGCTGGCTCGGCTGTTTCGCCGTCCTCGTTGGGATCGGAGCGGGGTGCAGCGGGTCGAAGGTCACGACGAGAGCGTCCGCCGAACTGCCCCGCTATACGATCAAGACAATCGCCGTCGTGCCGTTCAATTCGATCGCGACGCCGCAGGTTCAGGACCAGGGAGAATCCTACTTGTCGGCTCCGCCCAGTGTCCGGCGGTCCGATATTTCGGTGTCCGTCCCGTCGAATACCGAGCCGTTACGCCGGCAGACCGTGACCGTGCCGCCTTATGCGGCGGAGAAAATCACGCAGCTTTTCTGGGCCAAGCTTCAGAAGAAGGAGGGGTTGCGCGTGCTCGCAGGCGGCGAGGCTGCCAGGACGGTTGCCTCGGAAGCAACGACGCCTGAGTCAGTGGGCGCGGCGGCCGCCCAGCGATTGAAGGCCGATGCCGCGTTGATCGGCCAGGTGCGCGTCTATCAAGAGCGGGTTGGAAGCCGCTTGGGGGCAAGCCCGCCGGCGACGGTCGGGTTCGGAGTGAAGGTCGTCGCGGCGGACGGGCAAGTGCTCTGGGTCGGCAACTACTACGAACGTCAGCGGCCCATCACCGAAGATTTTATGGGCGCACTCCATCGCTGGGGCGCCTTCGTGGCGGCGGACGAGTTGGCGCAATATGGCGTCGATGAGCTGCTGAAGGAATTTCCGTTCGGAACGGAAGGAGCGCGGTAGCGTGCTTGTGATCCCAGCCATCGATCTGAAGGACGGGCGCTGCGTCCGCCTGCGGCAAGGCGACATGGCGGCCGAGACGGTCTATTCCGACGATGTGCCGGCGGTCGCACGAACGTGGCAGGAGCGCGGCGCCGCTCTCATCCATGTGGTGGACTTGAACGGGGCGGTGGAGGGCGAGCCGCGCAACCTGCCGCAGATCGAAGCCGTGATGAACAGCGTGCGCGTCAAGGTGCAGGTGGGCGGAGGGATCAGAACGATCGGGACTGTTCGACGGTATCTCCATGCCGGCGTGTCGCGGGTGGTGCTCGGCACGGCGGCGCTGACGGATCGAGCGTTTCTGGAGCAAGCCTGCCGGGAATTCCCGGGCCGCATTCTGCTCGGCCTCGACGCGCGTGACGGCAAGGTGGCGGTGAAGGGCTGGACGGCGGTGTCGGAAACGAGAGCCATCGATTTTTTGAAGGAAGTGTCCGGGTTGGCGATCGGCGCGGTCATCTATACCGACATCGCGCGAGACGGCATGCTGGGCGGACCGAATCTCCCGGCATTGCAAGAAGTCGTCGAACGTTCGCCTTTTCCGGTGATCGCATCCGGCGGGATCACCCGCGTCGAAGACGTGCTCGCCATACGCTCCCTGGGCCCTCGCATCGAAGGCGCCATCGTCGGCAAAGCGCTCTACGACGGCAAGCTGGACTATCGAGCGGCAGTCGAGGCCCTGAAGGTATGAGTGGAAGACCGGCTCCGCGTCACGCATCACTCGTCACACGTCACGGGGTACCATGCTGACGAAACGCATCATCCCCTGCTTGGACGTCAAGGACGGCCGGGTCGTCAAAGGGGTCAGCTTCGTGAATCTGCGCGATGCCGGCGATCCGGTTGAAGTCGCGGCCGTCTATGACCGCGAAGGGGCGGACGAACTGTGCTTCCTCGATATCACGGCCTCGCACGAGAACCGGAAGACGATCATCGATGTGGTGGAACAGACCGCCGCGCGCGTGTTCATGCCGGTGACGGTGGGCGGGGGCGTGCGGTCCCTCGATGACATCCGCGCGTTGCTCAATGCCGGCGCCGACAAGGTGAGCATCAACACCGCCGCCGTGCAGCGGCCCGAGTTCGTGAAGGAAGCGGCTCAGCGGTTCGGCACGCAGTGCATCGTCGTGGCGATCGATGCCAAACGGAGCGCGTCCCCCGGGCGATGGGAAGTGTTTACCCACGGCGGTCGGCGCGGCACGGGCCTGGACGCGATTGCCTGGGCCAAGCAGATGGAAGCGTACGGGGCGGGAGAAATTCTCCTGACCAGTATGGATCAAGACGGCCGGCAAAGCGGCTACGATTTGGGGCTTACGGCGGCGGTATCCGGGGCCGTCTCGGTGCCGGTCATTGCGAGCGGCGGAGCCGGGACGCTGGAACATCTGTATGACGGGTTTGCCACGGGAAGGGCGGATGCCGTCTTGGCCGCCTCGATTTTCCACTTTCGCACCTATACGATTCCTCAGGCCAAGGCCTATCTCCGCGAGCGAGGCATTCCCGTCCGGCTGGAATCGACAGCAGCGGCGGCGTGATTCGATGGGCGAAACGATGGGCAACGGATTGAAGTTCGACGCGCAGGGGCTGCTCCCGGCCGTGGTGCAGGATTGGCTGGACGGAACGGTCCTCATGGTGGGCTACATGAACGAGGAAGCTCTCGCCAAGACGCGGACGACCAAGTCCGTTCACTTTTGGAGCCGCTCCCGGCAGACGCTGTGGGAAAAAGGCGAGACCTCGGGTCACAAGCTGCACGTCAAGGAACTGTTCGTGGATTGCGATCGCGACACGATTCTCGTCAAAGCGCAGCCCGTGGGACCCACCTGCCACACCGGAGCACGCGCCTGTTTTTTTTCGAAAGTGGACGGGCCGGGGGAGGCCGAACGAGAGAAGACCGACGAAGCGTGGGGCGGCATCCTGGAAGCCGTGCTCCGGACGATTCACCGGCGGCGCGCGCAGCCGCAAGCCGGTTCCTACACCGCCAAGCTTTTCGAAGGCGGCCACGACAAAATCCTGAAAAAAGTAGCGGAAGAAGCCGGTGAAGTCCTGCTGGCGTCCAAGGGCGGCAAGAAGGACGAGATCGTGTACGAAGTCGCCGATTTGTTGTTCCACACCCTCATGGTTTTGGGCTATCACGACGTGCCGTTGCGGGACGTCTACGAGGAATTGGGCAAGCGGTTCGGCAAGGCGGGGCTCAGAACGGACAAGGGTGAAGTGAACAGGAGGACGCCGTGAACGACTGTATCTTCTGCCGCATCGTGCAGGGCCATATCCCGGCGAAGGTCATCTATCAGGACGAGCACACCCTCGCGTTCGACGATATTAACCCCCAGGCGCCGGTCCATTCGTTGATTATTCCGAAGCGGCATGTCGATTCGGTCCATGAGCTCCAAGAGTCCGATCAGGCTTTGCTGGGGCGCTTATTGCTGACCTGCAACCGGGTAGCCCGGGACAAGGGGCTTTCCGAGCGAGGCTTCCGCCTGGTGGCGAACACCGGTCGCGACGGAGGGCAGACGGTGGCGCACCTCCATTTTCATGTGTTGGGGGGGCGGCATCTTGGCTGGCCGCCCGGCTAGCGATGGTCGTGTGATCCCGGCTAAGGGATTCCCTCGTGTTTGACAGGCTTCGAAAAGGTCTGTTACCCTGAACGGTCAATTTTCCCAATACTTAGCAACCGACCCGCCCGGTCGTGTTCGGTGGGTATACAGGAGCTACGACTCTCGTGGGCCGAGGCTTGATTGCGGACGATATCATCAGCCAGATTAGAGACCGGGTTGATATCGCCGATATCGTCGGGCACCACGTCGCCTTAACCAAGGCCGGGCAGAATCTCAAGGGCTTGTGCCCCTTCCACCACGAAAAAAGTCCCTCCTTTACGGTCAGTCCCTCGCGGCAGATTTTTCACTGTTTCGGGTGCGGCGCAGGCGGCAACGTGTTCACCTTCCTGACCCGCATCACCGGCGCCAGTTTTCCTGAAGTGGTTCGAGACCTCGGCCGGAAGGTCGGTGTCGAAGTCCCGGAGTCCTCGACCCATGCCAAACAGTCGGCGCATGCGAATCGGCTGGAACAGCTGAATCAGGCGGCCGCGGCCTGGTTTCAGCGGAATCTTCTGGACGACCGTGCCGGGGGCGGGGCCCGTGACTATTTGGCCGGCCGCGGGATTGAACCGGAGACCATCAGTCGGTTCGGGATCGGCGTTGCGCCCGCCGAATGGGATGCGTTGCTCAAGGCGCTTACCCAGCAGGGGTTCACGCAGCAGGAACTGCTCGTCGCCGGCCTGATTACCGCCCGGGAAAGCGGCAGCGGCTATTTCGACAAATTCCGCGGCCGCGTCATGTTTACGATCACGGATCTTCGCAAACGTGTGGTCGGCTTCGGCGGCCGAGTGCTCGGTGACGGTCTGCCCAAATATCTCAATTCGCCGGACACGCCATTGTTTAAGAAAGGCCAAACGTTGTTCGCCTTCGATCAGGCCCGGGAAGCGATCGGCCGAACCAAAACCGTGGTCGTGGTCGAAGGTTATTTCGACGCGATCGCCCTCCATCAGGCCGGATTGACTCATACGGTGGCGACCCTCGGGACGGCGCTGACGCCCGAACACATCCATACGATCCGGCGCTTCGCCAGTCACGTCGTCCTCTTGTTCGATCCCGATGCGGCGGGTGTCCGCGCGGCCCTGAGAGGACTGGATTTGTTCGTGAACAGCGGGCTCGGCGTGAAGGTGATCACGCTGCCGGCGGGGGACGACCCCGATACGTTCATCCGAAAAGCGGGGCCGGAGGCCTTCGCCGGTCTGGAAGCGGGTGCGCCCAGTTTGCTGGACTACGCCCTCGAGCACAGTGTGAAGCAGGCGGCGGCCGGTTCGTTGGAAGGGCGCATCCGGAGCGTGGACGAGATCTTGCGCATCCTGCAAAAAAGCGAACATCCGATCGAACGCGAAGAGCGGCTCCGTGTCGTGGCGGAGCGGCTCGGCATCAGCCAGCAGCGGCTGATCGAGCGGTATCCGGCCCTGCTGTCCGGAACGAAGCGGGACAGCGGCCACCAGCCTGTCGCGCCGCGTCCTCCCGCGGCTGTGCCGCTTTTCAAGGGATCGCCCGAGGAACGGGATTTGGCGCTGTTGCTGCTCCAGGGCAAACTCACGGCGGCCGATGTGCGCCGGCTGCGTCCCGATGCCTTTACCGTGGCGGCCTGCCGGAAATTGGTCGAACTGGCGCTCGCCAATGTGGAGCGGGACGGACGCGTCGGCGTCCGGGCGCTGCTCGATGTCGCGGTCGACGATCCGGACTGCGGCGCCCTCGCGACCGAGCTGTCGCTGCGCGAGGAACATTTCGACGATGTCGCCGCGCATATCAAGGCCTGCTTCGACCGTCTCGATCTGAAGGGGGCGGAGCAGGTGCTGCGCGAGCTGATCGCCCGGCTCAAAGTCGCCGAACGCGAGGGACGTTGGGACGACGCGCGCCAGCTCAACGTCCAAGTGAACGAATTGCGGATGCGGAAAGCCGGCACGCCGACCGCCGGTGTCGTTTCATTGGTGAAGGAGTAGTTATGCCGAAACAAGAGTTGCTCGGTGAGGTGAAGAAGCTGATTTCGATCGGGAAGGAAAAGGGATTCCTGACCTATGACGAGTTGAACAACACCTTGCCGGCGGAAGTGGTGTCCTCGGACCAGTTCGGCAGCATCATGACGATGTTCGGAGAAATGGACATCGAAATCGTGGATGCGCCGGACGGCGAGCGGACGTCCAAGCGGTCCGAGAACGGCGATGCCGGCGACGACGGCGACGAGGCCGACGTCGACGCCGACGACGAGAATGAAAAGGCCATCGATCTGACCCCCGGCGCACTGAGCCGCACCGACGATCCGGTCCGCCTGTATCTCAAAGAAATGGGCAGCGTCGCGCTGCTGAGCCGCGAAGGCGAGATCGAAATCGCCAAGCGGATCGAAGAAGGCAAGAAGGACATCGCCGCCGTCATCTATAGCATGCCGATGACGATCGAGTTCGTCCTGGCGCTCCGCGACCAATTGAAAAATCAGAAGATCGACGTCCGTGAAATCGTGCCGGTGCAGGAGACGGAGGAGGACTTCGAGGAGGATCAGCAGCCGGTCGAGCGCGACTATGAAGAGCTGCGCGTCAAGACGCTCGACGCGCTCAACGCCGTCCGCAAAGTGTCGCTGGCGCTCAAAGCGTTGGCCGAGAAGGGCAAGCATGTCGGCAGCGACCCGGTAAAGCAGAAGAAGTTCAAGAAGCAGTTCGAACTCGTCCGCCAGCAGGTCGTGGACAAGATCGAATCGGTGAATCTGCACGGCGTACTCAAAGACCGGATGGTGCAGCGGGTCCGCGATCTGAACGTCCAGATCCGGGCGGCCGAACGCGAAGTGATCAGCTGCCAGCGGAAGATCGGGGTGCCGGGCGAGGCGGGCGCCGAGTTGCTCAAAAAAATGTGCCGGACGCGGCAGGATTTTTTGGCCGTCAAGCGCAAGACCGGCGTCTCCGAAGAGGCTCTGCAGGAAATCAAAAAGGTCTATCTGGCCGCCAAGGCGAAGATCCGCCAGCTGGAGACCGAGGAAGCGCTCGTCCCGGCGGAGGAGATCAAGGATGCCGTCAAGCATCTCGACGTGGCCGAGGAAAAGGTCAAGCGCGGCAAGGCTGAGCTGGTCGAGGCGAACTTGCGCCTCGTCGTCAGCATCGCCAAAAAATATACGAACCGCGGGCTCCAGTTTCTCGATTTGATCCAGGAAGGCAACATCGGCTTGATGAAGGCCGTCGACAAGTTCGAGTACAAGCGCGGGTATAAATTCAGCACGTACGCCACCTGGTGGATCCGCCAAGCCATCACCCGGGCGATCGCCGACCAGGCGCGGACGATCCGCATCCCGGTCCATATGATCGAAACCATCAACAAGTTGATCAGGACGTCCCGGCATTTGGTGCAGAAGCTCGGCCGCGAGCCGCTGCCGGAGGAAATCGCCGAGCGGATGGATCTGCCGTTGGACAAAGTCCGGAAGATTCTGAAGATCGCCCGCGAGCCGATCTCGCTCGAAACGCCGATCGGCGAGGAGGAAGACAGCCACCTGGGCGACTTCATCGAAGACAAGAAGGCCATTTCTCCGCTGGAGGCCGCGATCCGGTACGATTTGCAGCGGCAGATCAACAGCGCGTTGGAGACGCTCACGCCGCGCGAAGAAAAAGTCCTCCGCAAACGGTTCGGCATCGGCGAGGCCACGGACCATACGCTGGAGGAAGTCGGCCAGGACTTCGAGGTCACCCGCGAACGCATCCGGCAGATCGAAGCGAAAGCCCTGCGGAAATTACGGCATCCGAGCCGCAGTAAGAAGCTGAGAAGTTTCGTCGAGAGCCTCTAGCGGGCGGGTTTGACTCACGTGGCCGCGCGACCTAGAATCGACGACAGCGCAGGCCGAACTTCGCTGACCGGGCCCATAGCTCAGGTGGTTAGAGCGGCTGACTCATAATCAGCTGGTCCTAGGTTCAAGTCCTAGTGGGCCCACCAGGCGGGAACGTCTCGTCTCGGGAACGGGTTGCCGTCGTAGAAAGAGTCCGTTGAACCAGAAGCTCACACCCCTAGTCGCATTGCAGAAGGTGGACCTCCGGATCATGGAGGTCACCGACCTCCGCCGCAGGATCCCCGACCGCCTGCAGGCCGCCGAAGCCCCGTTGCGCGAAGCCGCGCAGGCCTTGCAGCAATCCACCGCCCAGATGGACGCGCTGGTCAAAGAGCGGCGCTCGCATGAAAAGGATCTGGACGCGCACGAGGCGCAGACGGAAAAGATGCGGTCGCGGCTCTCCGAGCTCAAGACGAACAAGGAATACCAAGCCCATCTGTTTGAAATCGAATTGGCCAACAAGAAGCGCGGCGATTTCGAGGAAAAGATCCTCGTCTGCATGGAGCAGATCGACCAGCTGCAACGCCGTGTGAAAGAGATGCAGGAACAGGTGAAGGCGCTGGAAGCGGCGTTCGCGCGGGAAAAGACGGCGCTCGAAGAACAGGACCGGGCGCTGGCCGAGGAGCTGGCGGGATTGGAGGCGCAGCAGCGGGAAGCCGCCGCCGGCGTCGAGAAGCCTCTGCTGGAGCGGTACAACCAGATCAAGGCGGCGAGAAAGGACCAGGCCCTCGCGGCGGTGCGCGACGGCATCTGCGCCGGCTGCCGCCTGCAGATCCCGCCCCAACTGATCGCCCAGGTGAAACGATCCGAGGATCTGCACGTGTGTCCCTATTGCCGGCGGATGCTCTATTGGGAAGGAGAGCCGGTGACGGGAGGCGGGCCGAGTGCGGGCGGCAGACCGGCCGATCTGGAGATGGGAGAGTCGGTCTAAGGAGGGAGGGCTCATGGTGAGATGGATAAAGCCGGGCATTTGTTGCGCAGTCGCCTGCGGGCTGCTGAGCATGTCGCCGATGGTTCATGCGGACGACGGCATGAACGGCATGGTGGTAGTGGAGGGAATCTCCGTGCCGGACATCGCACCCTTGCCCGCGTATGTTCCGACTCCACCCACGAATCTGAGTTACGTCCAGAAGGTCGAACTGGGAAAACAACTGTACTTCGACACGAGATTATCGAAGAACAATTCCGTGTCATGCGCCTTCTGTCACAACCCCGGCACCGGGTTCGCGGATGCGCGCCAGTTCTCGATCGGGGCGTTCGGCACGGCCGGCGGGCGGCAGGCGCCGACCGTCTACAACACCGGCTTTCTGCCGTTGCAGTTCTGGGACGGCCGCGCCGGGTCGTTGGAAGAGCAGGCCATCGGTCCCATCCACAATCCGATCGAGATGGCGGAGACACACGAGACGGTCGTGCCGAAGATCGCCAAGATTCCCGGCTATCAAAAACAATTCCAATTGGTCTTCGGCGGCGGCGCGAGCCTGCAACATATCGCGGAAGCGATCGCGGCCTTCGAGCGGACGATCGTGTCGCAGAACAGCGCCTTCGACAAGTACGTGCTCGGCGATCAGAAGGCCATGGACGAGGCGGCCGTGCGCGGCATGGCGCTCTTCAAAGGCAAGGCCCGCTGTATCCTCTGCCATAACGGGCCGAACTTCACCGACAACCAATTCCATAACCTCGGTGTGCCCCAGGCGGGGCCGCTCAAGGAGGACTTGGGTCGCTTCTTGGTGTCCCGCCGAGAGCACGATAAGGGCGCGTTCAAAACACCGACACTCCGCAGCATTGTCGAAACGGCGCCCTACATGCACGACGGCGTGTTCAAGACGCTGGAAGAGGTCATCGAATTCAAGAACACCGGCGGGCGTGCCAATCCGAATCTCAGCCCGCTGATGAAGCCGCTCAATCTGACGGCGGAGGAAAAGGCGGATCTCATCGCGTTCTTGAGGGCCCTGACCGGCGAGCCGCTAAAAATCACGATGCCGAAGCTGCCCAAATAGCGTACGGCGGATAGGCCCTTACGTCTGGGAGGGTTCGCTCAGCACGGCCTGCGTGGTTTTGAAATGCAGCTTGGCGACGGTCGCCAACCGCTCACGGCCGTGTTTCTTCACGATCATGCGGGCCGCCAACTCGACGGCCGGGGAGGCGCCTTTGGGGAGCGTCGTGCCGACTTCATCGGACAAGCGTTTGAGTCTGACCAAAAACTCCGCCCGGGCCAGGATTGAGGCGGCCGCGACGGCCAAGTCCGATTCCGCTTTGGTCCGCTGCTCCAGAACGATCTTCCGTCCCTTTTCCTGAAGCGCGTTCAGGATGAGCCGCTCGTCGCCGAACTGGTCCGAAATCGCCCGCTCGCAAGCGATGCCCCGCTCCAGTAAGTTCTCCAATGCCTTGGCATGGCCCCAGGCGAGGAGGCGATTCAAATTGTTGATCTTCGCGTAAAGCTCGTTGTACTTCTGCGGGCCGATCGCGATGACGCTGTGCGGGCAGATCGTCTTGATATCCGGCGCCATCTCCAAGATCCGTCCGTCCGAAATCTTCTTGCTGTCCCGCACCTGCATCAACGCCAGCTCGCTCTGCGTGGTCGCATCGACAAAGACCGCCGCGATGACCAGCGGGCCGAAGTAGTCCCCCTTGCCCGATTCGTCGATCCCGATGCGCTCAATCGCCGCCACGTGACGAGCCTCCCGGTGGAAAATGCGGATGGGGCGCGGTAATCTACCGGATCGTTTCGGATCGGTCAATTTGTCGCGTGTCGAATCGGGGGGAAGAGACTATGCGGACATCGGCATGGAGAAAGGGCCTGCTGGCCGCGCTCGTCGTGGCGGTCATGGCGCCGGGGCTCTTCGGATGTGAGACCAATCCCTATACGGGGCGGCGCCAGCTCCTCATGACGTCGGTCTCGGATGAAATGCAGATGGGGGCGCAAGCGTACGACCAGATCAAGAACGATCCGAAAATGAAGCTCTCGCAGGATCCACGGGAGATCGAACCGGTCAAACGTGTCGCCGCCCGGATCGTCGAGGCCGCGAAGCGATCGAAGTATGCCGAGATGGCGCAGCAGTTCCAGTGGGAAGTGTCGGTGATCAAGGACGATAAGACGGCCAACGCCTTCGCGCTCCCCGGCGGCAAGATGGCGGTCTATACGGGGATCTTTCCGGTGGCGAAAACTGAAGCGGGGCTGGCCGCCGTGATGGGCCATGAGGTGGTACATGCCCTCGCGCGGCACGGGGCGGAACGTATGAGCCAAGGGCAACTGACCAATGCCGCTCTCCAAGTCGCCGGAGCGGCAGCGGGGGCGAGCGGCGGAGGAGGGCTCGTGTCCCAGGCCGCCATGGCAGCGCTCGGAGTCGGCGCGCAAGTCGGCGTCCTGCTGCCGTTCAGCCGGAAGCATGAATCCGAGGCCGACTACATCGGCATCCTGTTGGCGGCGGATGCCGGCTACGATCCGCGCGAGTCGGTGCAGCTATGGGAGCGGATGCAGCAACTGTCCGCGGGCGGCGGGCCGGCGGAGTTTTTGTCGACCCATCCGGGGCACGGCACGAGGATTCAGCAGCTCAAAGAATGGATGCCCGAGGCGATGGCCATTTATCAAAAGCGGACTCCCATGCCGCCGGCCGAGTTGCCGCCTGTGGCCGGACGCTGACGCAGCCGGTTCTTGTCAGGAGCCTCCGTCGTCCTTATACTAAGTCCTGCGCGGGTGCGAAGACCGGGTGATCGCTCGATACTCCGGTATCGGGAGGAAAGTCCGGACTCCATGGGCAGGGCGCTGGGTAACTCCCAGGCGGAGCAATCCGACACCGGCACCACAGAAAACAAACCGCCGATGGCCAAGGCGACGGGATCCCATCTGGTCGCTGCGGCTCAGGTAAGGGTGAAACGGCGGGGTAAGAGCCCACCGCGGCGGTGGTGACATCGCCGGCACGGTAAGCGTCGCCCGGTGCAAGGCCAAATAGGAAGACACCTGGCCGCTCGCAAGAGTGGCACAGAACGGCCGGCCCGGCCGAGTCTTCGGGTAGGTCGCTTGAGGTTCGGGGCAACTCGAATCCCAGAGAAATGATCATCCATGCAGCGGCGCAAGCCGCCGCAGGACAGAATCCGGCTTATAGGTCTTCGCCCCGCGCACTATACACTTTTCCTCGGAATGCGGACGGTCCTATTGACGCTTCACCGTGAGGATGGTAGGATCGGCCGTCCTTTCCCCTTGATTTTCACAAAGTTGTAAGCTGCGAAGGCGTCGTGTCACCTGGAGAGTCGAACTGTTCCCTCTGCTGGGTATCTACCGGTAGACCGGGAGGGAGGTAGTGATATGAAGCTGAATGGAGCGGAAATCCTGCTGGAAAGTCTCAGGCGCGAGGGCGTCAAGACTCTCTTCGCGCTGCCCGGCGGCGTGGTCCTTAAGATTTTCGATATGCTGCACCAGCAGAAGGATATTCAAGTCATTTTGACCAGGCATGAGCAGGGGGCCGGTCACATGGCGGAGGGCTATGCGAAAGCCACCGGCAAAGCCGGCGTCGCGCTGGTTACCTCGGGTCCCGGCATGACGAACGTGATTACAGCCCTCGCCGACGCGTACATGGATTCCGTGCCATTGGTCTGCATCAGCGGGCAGGTCCCGACCAGCCTGATCGGCAACGATGCGTTCCAGGAAGCGGATAACGTCGGTCTCAGCCGTCCCTGCACGAAGTACAACTTCCTCGTCAAGGATGTGAATGACCTGGCACAGACCATCAAAGAAGCGTTTTATATCGCGACAACCGGACGTCCGGGCCCCGTGCTGGTCGACATTCCCAAAGACGTGTCGATGAACAAGGCCGACTTCGTCTATCCCAGTTCGGTCTCTATCCGCGGCTACAACCCGACGTACGAAGGCAACAAGTGGCAGATCAAGCAGGCGGCCGAGGCCATCATGAAGGCCAAGAAGCCGATCCTCTACGTGGGCGGCGGCGTGGTCTTCTCGGGCGCCTCGCAAGAGTTGTTGGAATTGGCCGAGATGACGCAGATTCCCGTCGATATGACGCTGATGGGATTGGGCGCGTTTCCCGGCGAACACCCGCTGTCACTCGGCATGCTGGGCATGCACGGGACCTATCAGGCCAACATGGCGATGCACTATTCCGATCTCGTCATCGCGATCGGCGCGCGCTTCGACGACCGCGTGACCGGCAAGGTCTCCGAGTTTTGCCCCTACGCCAAGATCATCCATGTCGATATCGATCCGACGTCGATCCGCAAGAACATCCATGTCGACATTCCGATCGTCGGCGATTGCAAGACTGTGTTGCGTGAGTTGAACCAGCTCCTGCGTGCGACGGTGAACGGCGAGCAGAAAGATCTGCGCAAGCCCTGGTGGGACCAGATCCGCGAATGGGAACGGGCGCACCCCCTGACCTATCAGCAGGACCCGGACGGGGCGATCAAGCCGCAGCACGTCGTGAAACGCCTCTATGAATTGACCAAGGACCGCGACCCGATCGTCTCCACCGACGTGGGGCAGCATCAAATGTGGGCGGCGCAGTACTTCAAGCTGGCCAAGCCGAACCGCTGGCTCACGTCCGGAGGACTCGGCACGATGGGATTCGGCTTCCCGGCCGCCATGGGGGCTCAGGCGGCGTTTCCAGGACGGCTCGTCCTGTGCATCGCAGGCGACGGCAGCATTCAGATGAACATGCAGGAAATGGCCACCGCGGTCGTGAGCAAGCTGCCGGTGAAGATCATCATCCTGAATAACCGGTTCCACGGCATGGTTCGGCAATGGCAGGACCTGTTCTATGAGGGCCGCTATGCTTCCAGCTATCTCGACACGACTCCGGACTTCGTCAAACTGGCGGATGCTTATGGGGCCGTCGGTTTGCGAGCGAGCAAGGTGAGCGACCTGGACGGTGTGCTGAAAGAGGCGATCGCCGTCGATCGGCCGGTCATCGTGGATGTGCCGACGTATCAATTCGAGAACTGCTATCCGATGATCCCGGCCGGGGGCTGCAACCACGAAATGATTCTCGAAGATCCGCCGGAGCTGAAAAAGAAGCAGACCGGTGCCCACAAGGTCACGCCGGAAGATAAAGATACCGTGCTAACGGCATAGGAACGGGAGCGTATAGCGTATAGCCGATGACAGAGAGGGGGGGCCGATCACCCTCGTTACGAGCCATAAGCCATCGGCCATAAGCTCTTCGAGTCAACCATGGAGCACATCATTTCAGTCACGGTGGAAAACAAGTTCGGCGTGCTATCGCGCGTGGCCGGACTATTCAGTGGGCGGGGATTCAACATCGAGAGTCTCTCCGTCGCGCCGACGCTCGACCCCTCGATGTCGCAGATGACGATCGTGACGTCCGGCGACGAGCGGATCATCGAGCAGATCGTGAAGCAGTTGAACAAGCTCATCGACGTGATCAAGGTCGTCGATCTGAACGAAACCGAATTCGTCTCCCGCGAAACGGCGCTCATCAAAGTCCACACCAGGCCGGAGGACCGGGCCGAGGCCCTGCGGATCGTCGACATTTTCCGGGCGAACGTCATCGATTCCACCCCGGGGACGTACACCATCGAAGTCACCGGCGACCCGAAAAAGATCGAAGCGATCATCAATCTCTTGCAGCCGCTCGGCATCAAGGAATTGATCCGCACCGGCCGGGTCGCGGTGGCCCGCGAGCCGGTCCGCCCGGCGGTGACGCAGGGCAAGAAGATCGCGCGCGAATAGCTCCGCCGAATCGTCACGTCGGCCCTAGCCTCAAGGAACATGTCGTAGAAGGAGCACAGCATGAACATCTATTACGATAAGGACGCAGACATTCAACAGATCCGCAACAAAAAGGTGGCGGTCATCGGCTACGGCAGCCAGGGCCACGCGCATGCCCTCAACATGAAAGAGAGCGGCGTCTCGGTCGTGATCGGTCTCCGGGAAGGGGCATCGTGGAAAAAGGCCGAGCAGAGCGGGCTCAAAGTCATGCCGGTGGCGGATGCGGTGAAGACCGCGGACGTCATCATGATTCTGGCGCCGGACGAGGCGCAGGCGGCGATCTATCGGCAGGAAATTGCGCCGAATCTCAAGCCCGGTTCCTACTTGGCCTTCGGCCATGGCTTCAACATCCATTTCGGGCAAATCGTTCCGCCGGCCTCCGTCAACGTCTTCATGGTGGCGCCGAAGGGGCCGGGCCATCTCGTGCGGTCCGAGTACACGAAGGGCAGCGGAGTGCCCTGTCTCCTCGCCGTTCACCAGGACCCCAGCGGCAATACGAAGCAGGTCGGCCTGGCCTACGCCAGTGCGATCGGCGGCGGGCGAGCCGGCGTCATTGAAACGAACTTCCGCGAAGAAACCGAGACCGACTTGTTCGGCGAACAGGCCGTGCTTTGCGGCGGCCTCACGTCGTTGATCCAGGCCGGCTACGAAACGCTGGTGGAGGCCGGCTACTCGCCCGAGATGGCCTATTTCGAGTGTCTGCATGAAGTGAAGCTCATCGTCGATCTCATTTATCAAGGCGGCATCGCCAACATGCGGTACTCCATCAGCACGACGGCGAAGTACGGCGACGTCACGCGCGGGCCGCGGGTGGTGACCGAGCAGACCAAGCAGGAAATGAAGAAGATCCTGACCGAGATCCAGACCGGCCAGTTCGCGAAAGAATGGGTGCTCGAGAACCAAGCCAATCGGCCGGTGTATAATGCTTTGTTGGCCAAAGGCGAAGCGCATCCCATCGAAGCGGTCGGAGCCAAGCTGCGGGCGATGATGCCGTGGCTCAAGAAAGACCAGCTCGTCGATAAGACGAAGAATTGAGGACCATCGCCAGTGGCGGATCGTGCCGTCGGCGTCCCCTTTGCCAAAGAAGGATTTCCCTTCATCGGTATCGCTGCCGGCGTTACACTGTCGGCAGCGTGGGTCGGGTGGACGGCGCTCGCGGCGGGCGCGGCGCTGCTCACGCTGTTCGTCGCCTGGTTCTTCCGCAATCCGGCCCGTACCGTTCCTCAGGAACCGAACCTGGTCGTGGCCCCCGGTGACGGCAAAGTTATCGCGATCGAAGAAGAGTTCGAGCCTCGGTTCTTGAAAGATCGCAGCATCCGGCTCACGATTTTTCTGAACGTGTTCGACGTGCACATCAATCGGGTTCCCTGCGAGGGGACCGTTCAGGACGTCCAGTATCAACCGGGGTTGTTCTTGGTGGCGAGCCGGCCGGATGCGACCATCAAGAACGAACAGAACGCGTTGATGCTCACCACGCCGGCGGGCGTGAACGTGTTGTGCGTACAGGTGGCGGGTTTGATCGCGCGGCGCATCGTCTGCTGGGTGAAGGCCGGCGATCGGGTGCAGCGGGGCGAACGCTACGGGTTGATCCGGTTCGGTTCGCGGATGGATACGTTTCTTCCGATAGGGACGGCCCTCAGAGTGGCGGTGGGGGATCGAGTCAAGGGGGGCGAAACCATTCTCGGAGAGTTACGATGAAAACGACCGCCTTTCGTCAGTCGTTCGGGAAAGACAGCAAGCGGCGGAAAGCCGCCATGCACTTGATTCCCAATCTGTTCACCACCGGCAACTTGTTCTGCGGCGTCTTTGCGATCCTGTCGGTGTTCAACGCCAATTACATGGCGGCGGCCATCGCGATCCTCGTCGCCATGGTTTTTGACGTGCTGGACGGCAAGTCGGCCCGCTTGACCAACAGCACGAGCCACTTCGGGCTGGAATACGACTCGCTCTCCGATGTCGTGTCGTTCGGCGTGGCGCCGGGGCTCTTGATCTATTCCTGGGCATTGAGCGGCCAAGGGACGTTCGGTGTGGCGGTGATGTTCGCCTACGTCGCCATGGGCGCCGTGCGGCTGGCCCGCTTCAATTCGATGGCGGCTTCATCGGACAGCAAGTACTTCACCGGGTTGGCTATTCCGGCCGCCGCCGGCGTGGTGGCCTCGCTGGTGGTGTTCGACCACCACATCGTCCGGATGGGGGCGGAAGTGAAGCCCATGCTGGTGTTGATCATCACGCTGTCCTTGTCTTTCCTCATGGTCAGCACGATCAAGTACCGGAGCTTCAAGGACCTCAAATTCAAGGGGCGGCAGCAGATCACCTATCTGGTGTGGGGCATCCTGGCGCTGATGCTGGTGGCGGCCTGGCCCCAAGTTATGTTATTCGTAGTCTTCGCCAGCTATGCGCTGCTGGGTCCGGTAGAGCGCGTGTTCTGGTTGACGGTGCGGGCATTCGGCAAGAAGGGCGTGGGAAAAGCCGAGCCGCCGCCGGTGGAATCGAAGGTGTAACAACGGCTGTGACGAGGAGTAGTAGGCGGACGATATAGTCAGAGAGAGCTGGTGGGTGGTGCGAACCAGCCTATATCCCGCTGAACTCGCCTCCGAGCCGAATCCCTGAACGACGAGTAGGGGATTCCGTCTCGCCCCCGTGATCGGGCCAATGAAGGGTGATGAACGGTTCACGGCCGTTCTTCACTGAACCAGGGTGGTACCACGGAGCTTTACAAAAGCCTCCGTCCCTGAACGATGGGACGGAGGCTTTTGTTTTTTTACAGGCTGCTGAAAACGGCCGTCAGCTTCGTTCTCGGCGTGAAGCCATCCTCAACGTACCCGGAGGGTACGCCTGCGGTGGCTTCGGCGCCTGCGGCCTTGCTGAGCGACCGTTTTGAGCAGCCTTGAACCAGCAGAGGTGAAAGATGACGCGGATGATCAGAATCTTTGATACGACCTTACGCGACGGCGAGCAGTCGCCCGGCGCCAGCATGAATGTGGAAGAAAAGGTCATGGTCGCCAAGCAGCTGGCCCGGCTGGGAGTGGATATCATCGAAGCGGGGTTCGCCTACAGTTCACCCGGCGATTTCGAAGCCGTGCGGCGGATTGCCCAGGAAGTCGAAGGGCCCACCATCTGCAGCCTGGCGCGTGCGCGTCCGGAGGATATCGATCGCGCGTGGGAAGCTTTGAAAGGCGCGCCGAAGGTCCGCATCCATACGTTCCTCTCGACCTCCGACATCCATTTGAAGCATCAGTTCCGCATGACGCGCGAGGAAGCAAAAAGGCGGGCGGTGGAGATGGTACAGCGGGCGCGGAGCTATGTCGACGACGTGGAATTCTCGCCGATGGATGCAAGCCGGTCCGACCCGGCCTATCTCTACGAGGTCATCGAAGCGGTGATTGCAGCCGGCGCCGGGACGGTGAACATCCCGGACACGGTCGGCTATGCGGTGCCGCAGGAATTCGGCGCGTTGATCAAAGGCATCTGCGACAAGGTCCCCAACGCCAAGCAGGCGGTGATTTCCGTCCATTGTCACAATGACTTGGGCGTGGCCGTGGCGAACAGTCTGGCGGCGGTGATGAACGGGGCCGGCCAGGTGGAATGCACCATCAACGGCATCGGCGAGCGGGCCGGCAATACGTCGCTCGAAGAAATCGTCATGGGGCTTCGTACGAGAAAAGATTTCTACCAGGCCGATACGCAAGTCCGGACCGAAGAAATCGCCAAGACGAGCCGCCTCGTGAGCAAGATCACCGGCATGGTCGTGCAGCCCAACAAGGCGATCGTGGGCGCCAATGCGTTCGCCCACACCTCTGGCATCCATCAGGACGGTCTTCTGAAAGACAAGACGACGTACGAGATCATGCGGCCGGAATCGATCGGCCTGGTCGAGAGCAAGATGGTCATGGGGAAGCTCTCCGGCCGGCATGCGTTCCGGCAGCGGTTGGAAGAGCTGGGTTATCAATTGACGGACGAGGAATTGAACCATGCCTTTGAACGGTTCAAGAAGCTCGCCGACCAGAAGAAAGAGATTTACGAAGAGGACCTCGAAGTCATCGTGTCCGAGGAACTCGCCAAGATGTCGGAACGGATCCTACTGAAGTCGTTCCACGTCGAAAGCGGAACGGACCGCGTGCCGACCGCGACGGTCGAGTTGGAAATCGACGGGCAGGCCGTGAAACAGTCGGGGTCCGGCGACGGGCCGGTGGACGCGATCTATCGGACGATCGCGGCCATGACCAAGACCAAGAGCAAACTGCTGATGTTCGGCGTCAATGCGATCACCGGCGGCACCGATGCCCAGGGCGAAGTCTCCGTTCGTCTCGAGGAAGACGGGCGAACGGTCTCGGGTCACGGCGCCGACACGGACATCATCACGGCGGCGGCCCGAGCCTACCTCAACGCCCTGAATCGTCTGGCGTACATGGCTTCCAAACAGGCCGAGTCGCAGAAGGTTCGCTTGATTTGACCGTTCCTGCCGCGCTAGAGTGACGGGCTTTGGCTGGCGCGTCGGTATGCTCACACGAACCCTGTCGGATTGTGAGGAGTTTGTGGCGGGGGACCATACGGTCCTCCGGGAGCTGCTCCATCCCGACAAGCAGGCGGCCAAGGTCGGCTATAGCCTCGCCCATGGGAAACTCGCCGCCGGCCGCCGGTCCAAGTGGCACGTCCTCAAGTCCTCCGAGGTGTATTACTTCATCGCAGGAGAGGGGACGTTCGCCATCGATGGCGAACGTTGTTCGGTTACAGCCGGCTCGATGGTCTACGTGCCGCCCGGGGCGAAACAGTCATTGGAGAATACGGGAACTGGCGACGTGGAGTTTCTCTGCCTGGTCGATCCGGCCTGGCGAATGGAAGATGAATCGATATTGGAGTAGGGACGGAAAGCGAGGGGTGACGTGAACGCGAAGATTGCGGTGTTGGCCGGAGACGGCGTCGGACGGGAAATCGTCCCGGAAGCGGTGAAGATCCTCAAAGCCGTGGCGCAGAAATATCACCATACGTTTGAATTTGTGCCGGGAGATATCGGCGGGCAGGCCATCGACAAAGTAGGCGTCCCCCTTCCGCAGGAAACGCTTGCCCTGGCGAAACAGAGCGATGCGGTGCTGCTCGGCGCGGTCGGCGGGCCGAAATGGGAAGGGTTGGAGTACAGCTTGCGGCCGGAGCGGGCGCTGCTCGGCATCCGGGAAGCGTTGGGGCTCTATGCCAACCTCCGCCCCGCCAAGGTGTACGCCAATCTGGTGGACGCGTCGACACTGAAGCGCGAGGTCGTCGAAGGCATCGACGTGCTCGTGGTCCGGGAACTGACCGGCGGCATTTATTTCGGCAAACCGAAAGGCATCGAGAAGCTGCCGAACGGCGAAGAGCGCGGCGTGAACACGGAGGTCTATACCACGGATGAAGTGCGGCGTATCGCCAAGGTGGCGTTCGAGGCGGCCCGCAAGCGGCGTAAGAAGGTCACGTCGGTGGATAAGGCCAATGTGCTTGAATCTTCGGAACTGTGGCGGAAGGTGGTCATCGACGCGCACAAGTCCTATCCGGATGTCGAGCTGAGCCATATCTATGTCGACAACGCGGCGATGCAGCTGGTCCGGAACCCCCGGCAATTCGATGTCCTGCTCTGCAACAATATGTTCGGGGATATTTTGAGCGACGAGGCGGCGATGCTGACCGGGTCGATCGGTATGTTGCCGTCCGCGAGTATCGGAGCCAAGGTGGGCCTGTTCGAGCCCATCCATGGCAGCGCGCCGGACATCGCCGGCAAGAACATCGCGAATCCCATCGCCACGATCGCCTCAGCCGCCATGATGCTCTCCTATGCCTTCCAACTGGACAAAGAAGCGGAAGCGATCGAGCAGGCTATCGTGAAGACCTTAGACCTCGGCTATCGCACCAAGGATATTCAAAGCCCGGGGGCCCGGATTGTCGGCACCACGGAAATGGGCGACGCGATTCTACGCAACCTCAATTGATCGATGGCGTGACGACCATGACGATCGCACTGCGATCCTGGACCATCCACACGCTCGCCGGTACCGGTGAGCCGGGGTACGCCGGCGACGGCGGACCGGCCGAGCGGGCTGCGCTCAATGAGCCCAAAGGCCTCGCCGTCGACCGGCACGGCCACATGTATATCGCCGATTCCGAGAACCACGTCATCCGCAAGATCGACCGAAACACCGGCATCATGACGACGACGGCAGGGTCGGGGAACAGCCAGTCGCAGCAGAGATCCCAAGACACAAAGGCCTCTCCGGCGGAATCCGACGAGGACCCCTTTGCCGAGCCGACACAAGCGGCCGCGCAGAAGTATACGCAGCAGGCGGATTTAAGCGGAACGGTCCGGTATCTCATCAACGGCGCGGCCGTTCCGAAGCGCTTCGGCGGCGACGGCGGACCGGCTTGTGCGGCACAGTTGAATTTTCCCACAGCAGTCGCGGTCGATGAGCACGGTACCCTGTACATTGCCGATACGATGAACCATCGTGTCCGGCGCGTGGATGCGGCCACAGGAATCATCACGACTGTAGCAGGCACGGGACAGGCGCGCTTTTTGGGCGACGGAGGTCCCGCCGACCAGGCCGGGCTCAACGAGCCGGCTGCCCTGGCGTTGGACGGTCAGGGCCGGCTCTTTATCGCCGATCAGAGCAACAATCGAGTCCGGGTAGTCGATTTCGCGTCGGGGCTGATCGGCACCTTTGCCGGGACCGGCTCCGCCGTCTACGATGGCGATGGAGTTCCGGCAATCAGCGCCAGCCTCGCCGGGCCGAGCGGGCTCGCGCTGCATCAAGGGATGCTCTACATCGCGGATACCTTCAACGGCAGAGTCAGGGCCGTCGATCTTTCCACCGGACTCATCGCGACGGCAGTGGGCGACGGGGGCGAGTATCGTTTTCAGTCTGCGGCTGAACCTCCGTCAACCAGTCTTTCCCGGCCGTCGGGCATTTGCGTGGATGCACACGGCCGCTTGTTTCTGACGGATTCCGACAGCCATCTGATCCGCTGGTGGGATCCCGACAAGAAGCTGGTCTTTCGGCTGGCCGGGTCCGGTACCGCCTCCTATGGAGGAGACGGCGGATCGGCGCTGGAGGCCGGCCTGAGGTATCCCTTCGGGATTGCTGTCGATCGGGAAGGGGCATTGCTGGTCGCGGACACGTTTAACCATCGCATCCGCCGACTGTCGCTGGAGTAGGAACGATCTCCATGATCAAGAAGAAGCCGGCCTATACGGTCGCCATCCTCGGCGCGACCGGCGCCGTGGGAAAAGAAACGTTGGAAATTTTGGAGGAGCGGAACTTTCCGCTCAGCGGACTGCGCCTCTTTGCCTCCAAGCGGTCGGCCGGCGAAGTGCTGTCCTGTCAGGACAAGGAATGGAAGGTCGAAGAACTGACGTCCGCGTCGTCGTTTGCCGGCGTCGATATCGCCTTGATCTCCGCGACGGACGACATCAGCCGCGAGTACGGCCGGCGGCTGGGCTCGTCCGGCGTCGTGGTCATCGACGACAGCGGCGTGTTTCGCATGGAGCCCGACGTGCCGTTGGTCGTGCCGGAAGTGAATGCCGGGGCGCTGGCTTCCATGCCGCGCGGGATCGTGGCTATCCCGAATTGCACGACCACGCCGCTCGTGATGGCGCTGAAGCCCCTGCAGGATGCGGTGGGCGTGAAGCGCGTCGTCGTCACCACCTTTCAATCGGTTTCCGGAACGGGGGCGGCCGCGATGGATGAGTTGATGACGCAGACGAAAGACCTGCTTGCGTTCCGCGATGCGAAGGTCGAGGCTTATCCCTATCAAATCGCGTTCAATCTGCTGCCTCATATCGGGTCGTTCAACGAGGGCGGCGACTGTTCCGAGGAAGTGAAGATTGCCCGAGAGACGAGGAAGATTCTCGGCGCTCCGTCGCTGCGTTTGACGGCGACGACCGTGCGGGTGCCGGTGTTGCGCTGCCATTCCGAAGCGGTCAATGTGGAACTGGAGCGGCCGCTGAAGGCGAACGAGGCGCGTGCGGCCTTGGCCGGCATGCCGGGCGTGATCGTGTACGACGATCCGGCGAAAAAGCTCTATCCCATGCCGTTGGACGCGACCGGAAAGGATGAGGTTTATGTCGGCCGGATCCGAGAAGACGAATCGGTCCCCAACGGGCTCAACCTGTGGGTCGTCTCCGACAACCTGCGCAAGGGCGCCGCGTTGAATGCGGTGCAGATCGCCGAATGCCTCATTGCGGCGCAATGACGGCCGGGAGCCGCTGAGTGACCGGTAGGAATCCGCCATGCCCGAATGGACTTCTTTTGGAAAGGTCTTGGTCGGGATCGGGGCCGCCATCGTGGTGCTCGGCCTTCTGTTCATGGGGGCGGATCGCTTCCCCGGCATCGGCGGCCTGTTCGGGTGGATCGGGAAACTTCCCGGTGACATCTCCTATAAGCGCGACAATTTCAGCGTTTACTTTCCCATCGCGACCAGTCTGGTCCTCAGTATCCTCCTCAGTCTGCTATTCTTTCTCCTAGGATGGCTCTTCCGCCGATGACGATCCGAGCATTCTTCCGCGGCATCCTCGCCGCGGCTGTCGGATTGCTGTGCAGTCTTCCGGACTTTTCCGACGCCGCTCAGTCCATCCGAGTCCTGCTGGCCTCGGATGTTCAACGGTTGGACATCCGCGCCGACAAGACCATCTGGGTGACGGACGCCGAGGACCGCGGGCACTTCTTCCGGTCGTCGCTGCGCGTCGAAGTGCGCGGCCCGGCCTTGCTGCTGAACGGCACGCGCGTGATAGGCGATCAGATCACGTTACGGGCGGGCGACCGGGATTTGAAGCTATTGTTGCCGCGGGCGAACGGCAACGGCAACGGAGCGGCGGCGCAGCTGAATGACGAGAAGTCCGCCTTGCAAGTGAGCGGGCTGATCCAGTTGCTTCGGCGCGGAAAAGGGCTGATGGTCGTCAATCAGGTCGACCTGGAAGAATATGTGAAGGGCGTCGTGCCGGCCGAAGTCAATTCCGCCTGGCACCCTGAGATGCTCAAAGTCCAAGCCGTCGCGGCTAGAACGTACGCGCTGTACCAGCACATGCTGAGCGCGGGGCGGGACTATGACGTCGCGGCCAGCATTCAAGACCAGGTCTACCGAGGGAGGCAAGGGATTGATGCCCGCGTGATCGAAGCCGTGGAATCGACCAGAGGATTGGTCGTCACGCACCAAGGCGCGCCGATCTACGCGGCCTTTTCCTCGACTGCGGCGGGGATCACCGAGGATGCGGTGGTCGTCTGGGCGAAGGATCTGCCGTACTTGAAAGGTGTCGAGTGCCCGTTCGACATCGAATCGCCCTATTACCAGTGGAAAGCGTCCTTCAAACTGGAGACGTTGGAGAAAAATCTCCGGCTGCTCGGCTTTCAGGTCGGCACAATCGCGACGATCACGCCGCTCACTTTTAGCCGCGCCGGGCGGGTCGCCACCCTACGGATTCTCCATTCCAAGGGCGAATTGATCTTGCGGGGCGAAGAGCTCCGCAAGGCCGTCGGCTATACCGTCGTCCCGAGCACCCAGTTTACGATCGAATCGGTGGGCGCCGAGGTGGTGCTCGCCGGCTACGGAGCGGGCCATGCGGTCGGGTTGTGTCAGTGGGGCGCGAAAGAGTTGGCCGAGCTGGGGTATTCGTTTTCCGCCATCCTGCGTTATTACTACCCTGGGACGGACCTGCAGAACGCGTCGTTGACGAAGGCACCTCCGGTTCCTATTTCCGGCTCCTGATGCAGCTCTCCGACTTCGACTTCCCCTTCGATCCCAACTTAGTGGCCGCGCAGCCGGTGGAACCCCGGGACCGGGCTCGTTTGCTCGTGCTCGAGCGGTCCACCGGCGCGCTGATGCATCGCCATGTCGCCGATCTCCCCGCGCTGCTCCACCCAGGCGACTTGCTGGTCCTCAACGACACCAAGGTCGTGCCGGCACGCATCACCGGCATCACACACCCAACCGGCAAGCCGGTAGAGATCTTGTTCGTCAAGGATCTCGGCGGAGACTGCTGGGAGGTGATGGCCAAAGGGAACCTACGGGTTGGGCAGATCCTCGACTTCGGCCCCGGCGCGCGAGCGACGATTGTGCAGCGCGATGCGGCCGGGACTCGGGTGAAAGTCCAGAGCCGGATCCCCGTGAGAGACATCCTCTATGCGCAGGGTTCCATGCCGCTGCCTCCGTACATCAAACGCCCCGCCACGGACGAGGATCGGCGTTGGTATCAAACCGTCTTCGCGAAGCATGAGGGCGCGATTGCCGCGCCGACCGCCGGGCTGCACTTTACACCCGAGGTGCTGGCAGAGTTGGAGCGATGGGGCATCGGTCGCACGATGGTCACGCTGCACGTCGGGCCGGGTACCTTCAAACCCGTGACGACCGAACGGATCGAGGACCATCGGATGGGCGCGGAAGCCTTCGAAATCGGCGAAGAGACGGCGAGAGCCGTCGAGCGGACGAAACACGCGGGCCGGCGGGTCGTGGCGGTCGGCACGACCGTCGTGCGGGCACTCGAAACGGCGGCTGCGGCGCAGGGTCGCGTCGTGCCGATGGCCGGTGACAGCACGCTCTTTATCACGCCCGGTTTCCGGTTTCAGGCCATCGACGCGCTGATGACGAACTTCCACCTGCCGAAGACGACGCTGCTGATGCTCGTCTCCGCCCTCGCCGGTCTGGATCTGGTGCGCAAGGCCTATGAGGAAGCGGTGCGCGAACGCTACCGCTTTTATAGCTACGGCGACGCGATGCTGATTCTGTGAACGTTACAACAGCTCGCGGTGGATCTTGATGGGCACCCTCGCTTTGAGGGATTCCTGGTAGGCCATCAAGGCGCGCTGTTGTTTCTGGAAGAGCATGTCTTGCAGGACGCGGTCCTTCGCGCTCGCCGCTTTGGCGGGATCGCCGTCCTGAGGCCTGGCCATCAAGGCTTGGCCCTCGGCGATCTCCGACGGGGTGAGGGCGACGGAATCGCGGACGACCATGCGCGCCTTGTTGCCCAGGATTTCCTTCGCCTGCGCCGCTTCAAAAATCGCGGGCGTCAGATGGTTGGCGGCGAGGAGGCGCTGATACAGGTCGGTGTCGAACGCACCGTTTTTTTGGAACTCCGGGATCTGCACGATCATCTCGCGCAGGTCGGCGTCGGACACCGTGATGCCCATATCCTTCGCGGCGATCAACCAGAGCCGGTTGTCGACCAACTGCTCGATGACGTATTGCTTGATCGTTTCGTCTTTGAACTCTCCGGGCACCTTTTCCTTGTAGAATCGGTACATGTTTTCATAGGCGCGCCGGAACTCGTCTCGGGACACGGTCAGCTCGCCGACGCTCGCGACCGCGTTGCCGGCCTGCTCGCCGAATCCCCACCAGCCCATCGTGATGACGAAGGCGACGGCCAGGATGCCCATGATCGATTTGAGCAGCCAGGGATGGTTGTGTGACGCATTCCGCATGGTCTTGATCATATGAGTCTCTCCCGCCTCAGTGTGGTGAGATTGTACTTTCCGTAAGTTCCGAAGGCAAGATCATGCATACGCGCCGATGACCGTGCCGGCGATCAGGATGGACTAGGAGTGAGGGCTCGGGAGGAGACGGATCGGACGTTGCGCCGCCATCGTTCCACGGAGGGGCGAGAAAAAAGAATGGTCTTTGTTTGTGCAAGATGTTTGGTTTTGTTATACTTTGGCCCGAAATTATAAGGAGTTGGCTTGACAGGAGAAGGGCCAGCCTCGCATGTGCTCGAGAGGACGGTGTATCCGAAGGCCCATGTCCTGAATCGGTTCATTGCGAAGCTCATCGATCTTTTTATAGTCGTCGCCGCGGGCGAAATTGCACCTCCGGTTGGATTTCTTTCCGGTTTGGCCTACATCTTGATAGCAGACGGATTCGCAGGCGGGCGAAGTGTTGGAAAGCGACTGGTCGGTCTCCAGACCCTGCGGGTCGATGGGCGGGAGGCGGCCGGATTTCGCGAATCCATCATTCGCAACCTTCCGTTAGGAGCCGCGCAGATTGCCTACGCGGTGCCGTATGTCGGTTGGCTGGTATCGATCGCCATCCTGGCGTTTGAAAGTTTGTTGATTGTGGGGAACGAGCAGGGGCGGCGGCTGGGCGACGAAGTCGCCAGGACGCAGGTCTTGGACGCGGGCCAACTCGCCGTTTCCGATTGAGAAGTGAAGCGTACGGGCCCGTCGCCGAGCGCCGGGCCAAGATGAAGGGAGAGATGCCGTGGGGTTCGCGGGAGATGTGTTCGGGTGGTTCTCCAATGACCTGGCGATCGATTTAGGCACGGCCACGACCCTAGTCTATGTCCATGGAAAAGGGATCGTCCTGAACGAGCCGTCCGTCGTCGCGGTCGAAAAGAAGAGCGAAAAGGTGCTGGCGGTCGGCGCCGACGCCAAAAAGATGCTGGGCCGCACGCCCGGCAACATCGTCGCCGTCCGGCCGATGAAGGAAGGCGTGATCGCCGACTTCGAGATGGCCGAGCAGATGCTCAAGCATTTCATCCGCAAGGCGCACAACCGCAGCGCCTTCGTCCGCCCCCGCATCATCATCGGCGTACCCTCGCGCATCACCCAGGTGGAGCAGCGGGCGGTGCGGGATTCGGCCGAATTGGCCGGCGCGCGCGAAGTCTATCTGATCGAAGAACCCGTGGCGGCGGCCATCGGGGCCGGCCTGCCCATCACCGAACCGTCCGGCAACATGGTGGTCGACGTCGGCGGCGGCACCACCGACATCGCGGTGATCTCGCTGGGCGGCATCGTCTACAGCGAGTCCGTGAAGGTGGCGGGCGACCGGATGGACGAAGCCATCATGAACTACATCAAGAAGAAATATAATCTGCTCATCGGCGAGCACATGGCGGAGCGGATCAAGTTCGAAATCGGCTCGGCCTATCCGTTCGAAGAGCGGAAGACGATGATGATCAAGGGGCGCGATCTGATTTCCGGCATCCCGCGCACCCTGGTGGTGGACGACGCGGAAATCCGCGAGGCGTTGCAGGAGCCGATCGGCACGATCGTGAATGCCATCAAAGTCGCCTTGGAAAACACCCCGCCCGAGCTGGCGGGGGATATTATCGACCGCGGGATCGTGTTGACCGGCGGAGGCTCTCTCCTGAAAGGGATGGACACGCGATTCCGGGAAGAAACGAACCTGCCGATCATCACCGTGGACGATCCGCTCACGTCCGTCGTGCTGGGCGTGGGCAAGATTTTGGACGAGTTGGATCTGCTGCGGAAGGTCTCGGTCATGTCCCAGGCCAACAGCCTCCGGTAAGGGTCCATCCCGATGTGGATGGTGAATTTGCGCGCCCCCTACAATGCGAGGCGACTGGCCCTCGTCATCGCCGTCGTCCTGGTGCTCGGCTTCTTCCTGCTGCCCAACCAGACTCAAAGCCTGTTTCAGCAGCTCGGTGGGCCGATCGGATGGATCGTGAGCTGGCCGCTGCGCGCGCTCAGCGGTGTGCACGACGGGATCGGCGACCTGTGGGACCATTATGTCGCCCTGCAGGGCGTCGAGGAAGAGAACCGGCAGCTGCGCAAGGAGGTGGAGTATCTGCAGGAACAGAACAGTCAACTCCGGGAAGCCGCCGCGGCGACCGAGCGGTTGACGGCGCTGCTGGAATTCAAGGCGCAGGCGCTGCCCACCATGATCGCGGCGCAGGTCATCGGGCGGGACACCGGCAACTGGTACCGCACGCTCATTCTGAACAAAGGCCGGGCGGACGGCATCGAACCCGACATGGGGGTCATCACCTCGGCCGGCGTGGTGGGGCGCATCGTCAAGACGACGGCCGCCACCTCCGTGGTGCTGCTGGTGACCGATCCCAATAACGCGATCGCCGGATTGATCCAACGCACGCGGGATGAAGGCATTGTCGAAGGGACCACGCAGGGCATGGCCCGGTTGAAATACATTCCCTTGTTGTCGAGCGTGCGGGCCGGCGATCGTGTCGTTACCTCCGGCCTCGTGGGCGGCTTCCCCCGCGGCCTGGCGATCGGGACGATCACCACCATCGACAAGGAAGAAGGCGCGTTGTTTCAATCCGCCGAGCTGACGCCCGAAGTGGACGCCAACCGCGTGGAAGAAGTGTTGGTGATCCAATCGCCCTATGTGCCGACCGAAGGGGAGCGGTTGGGACCGCCGGCGGCCAAACCGAAGTCATGAAAGTCCTCTGGTACACCCTGCTGATCATCCTCTTGGTGCCGGTTCAAGCGATCCTGTTGCCCCATGTCAGCGTGTGGAACGTCAAGCCGGATCTCGGCTTGATCGCCGTCTGCCTGATCGGCTTCCTTGCCGGAGAGCTGGACGGTCTTCTCGTCGGCCTGGCCTTGGGATGGATCATGAGCCTGTTTTCCGCCGAAGATCTGGGGTATAGCATGGTGACCAAGGGGGGGATCGGCCTGCTGGCGGGCGTGGCCGGCCGTCAAGTGGCGCATGTGACGCCCGCCGTGCTCGTGGTCGCACTGCTGATTGCCTCCGGCGCAGCGGGATTGGCGATGGCGACGGCTCTGCGCCCGAACGATCAATTGGGTGTGTGGTGGGCGCTGCGGACCGTGGTGCTGCCGCAGGCGTGTTACGATGCGGCGGTGGGAGGCGCGCTCTATTGGCTGGCATGGAGCCGGCTGACCATCGACCGACTGACGCTGGACCAGCGGATCTGAGCGAGGGGCTATGGCGGCGGGACTCTATCCGGAAGCGGAGCTCGGCGAATTGCAACGGCGGCTCGCGATCCTCCGCGTGGGGCTGTTGCTCGTCGTCGCGCTGCTGGGCCTTCGCCTGTGGCACCTGCAGATCCGTGAAGGACCCTATTACCGCGACCTCTCGGAGAACAATCGGACCAGACTGGTCTTGCTGGAACCGGCCCGCGGCCTGATCTATGACCGGCACGGCGTCCTGCTGGCGAACAACGTGCCGAGCTTCAGTTTGTACGTCACGTTGGAAGACGTGAAGGATCGCGAGGCGTTGATCCAGCAGCTGACCGACTTGCTGGGATTGGATCCGGCGCTGATCCGGAAAAAGCTCGGCGGCAAAGGCAGCAAGCTGCTGCCGCGCAAGATCAAGGACCGGCTCACGTTGCGCGACGCCACGGTGATCGAATCGCATCGGCTGGATTTGCCGGGCGTCATGATTCAGGTCGAGTCGCAGCGCAATTACCCCGGCGGCGTGACGGCGGCGCATCTTCTCGGCTATGTGGGGGAAATTTCGGCCGAGCAGTTGGAAAAGCCGGAGTTCGCCGACCTGCACCAGGGCAGCATCGTCGGGCAATACGGAGTCGAAAAGTCGTTCGACCGGCACGTTCGCGGCCAGGCCGGCCAGAAGAGCGTCGAGGTCGATGCGCTCGGTCATGAGAAGAAAGCGGCGGTGGTGGAAAAGCCGCAGGCGGGGAACGATCTGTACCTCACGATCGACGTGCGGCTCCAGAAAGTTGCGGAGGACTTGCTCGGCGACGAGTCGGGCGCCATCGTGGCCCTGGATCCGACGAACGGCGATATCCTCGCGATGGCCAGCCGTCCCGCCTTCGATCCGAACGTCCTGTCGCGGGAGCTGACGGCGAAGCAGTGGGTGGAAATCGTCCAGGACGAAGGCCGGCCGCTGAATAACCGGGCGTCACAGGGGCAGTATCCGCCGGGCTCGACGTTCAAAGTGCCGATGGCGGTGGCGGCTCTGGAAAGCAAGACCATGTCGCCCTCGAGCACCGTGCACTGTAACGGCGGCTACCAATTCGGCAAACGCCTCTATCACGACTGGAAAGCCGGCGGGCATGGTTCGGTGGATCTCCATACGGCGCTGGTGCACTCGTGCGACGTGTACTTTTACACCGTCGGGCAGCGGATGGGGATCGACGTGATGGCCGAATTCGGCAAGGAATTCGGGCTCGGCCAGGTGACCGGCATCGAGCTGCCGTCGGAGCGACAAGGCATCATGCCGTCCTCCGCTTGGAAGCAAAAAGCCAGGAACGAGCCGTGGTTGCCCGGTGAAACGATCTCGGCGGCGATCGGGCAGGGCTACGTCACGGTGACGCCGCTGCAAATGGCGAGTATGATCGGCACCGTAGCCAACGACGGGGTCAATTATCGGCCGCGCCTCGTGCAGGCGATCATGGACCGGACGACCGGAAATCTTCAAGAATTGCCGGCGGTGCCGCGCGGGAAAGTCAGCGCCAAACCCGAGACGTTCCGGCTGATCAAGGAAGCCTTGGCGGACGTCGTCAAGGTCGGGACGGCCACGAGGGCGAAATCCTCCCTGGTCACGATCGCCGGGAAAACCGGCACGGCCCAGACGGCGGCGCTGCGGACCGGTCCGGAGAAGGACATCCCGAAGAAGTTTCGCGATCATGCCTGGTTTGTGGCGTTTGCGCCGGTTGACACGCCGAAGATCGCCGTGGCCGTACTGGCCGAGCACATGGGGCATGGCGGCTCCGCGGCGGCGCCGCTGGCGAAAGAAGTGATCGAAACCTATATCAGGCTTGCGCCGCAAGTCCCGATGGTGATTTCGGATTCGTCGTCCGCCGCGCCGCCGCGCCCTTCGGGACAGTCATGATCGACCGGCTCATCGACAATCGCGGGCTCGACAACTTCGATGTGCGCTATCTGGCGCTGATCGTTGCGATCCTTGGCATCGGGGTCCTGTCGATCCACAGCGTCACCCACGCGCAGCAAGGCGGGGTGGCGCCGTACTATCTCAAGCAGTTGGTCTGGATCGGGTTCGGTGCGCTGGCGTTCGTTGTCATGCTGGTGTCCGACTACCATCGCATCGCCCGGCTCGCCTATCCGGCCTACGCGATCGTGTTGCTCATGCTGGCGTATGTCCTCGTGGAGGGTCGGACGAGCAAGGGGGCGCAGCGGTGGATCGCCTTGGGGCCGTTCAGCTTCCAGCCGTCCGAGTTTGCGAAGCTGGTGCTGATCCTCGTGCTGGCGCACTATTATTCGAAGGCGCCGCGGATCGGCTGGCTGCAGCGCGTGATCTTGCCGGGACTCCTGATGCTGCCGGGCCTGGTTCTGATTCTCAAACAGCCGGACCTCGGAAGCGCTTTGAGCTTCATGGCCGTCTACGCCGCTATGTTATTAATGGTAGGGGTTCGGTCCCAGGCTCTCGGGGTCATCCTGTTGTTTTCGGTCATGCTGTTCCCCTTCGCCTGGGAGGGGCTCTGGGGGTCCTTGCATGATTATCAGCGACAGCGCATTATGGCGTTCGTCGATCCGGAGTATGATCCGGGGGGAAAGGGCTATCACGCGTTGCAGTCCCGCATCGCGATCGGCTCGGGGGAGCTGATGGGCAAGGGCTTGTACGGCGGGACGCAAAGCCAGCTGAAGTTTTTGCCAGAAGGGCATACGGATTTCGTCTTCGCGGTGTTCGCGGAAGAATGGGGCTTCCTCGGCGTGCTGCTGCTGCTGGTCCTGTTTGTGGCGCTCATCTGGCTCTCGCTGGAGATCGCCGCGAAGGCGAAGGATCAATTGGGCGCTCTGCTGGCCGCGGGGATCGTCGCCATGCTCTGCTTCTGCGTCGTCGTCAACATCGGCATGACGGCCGGGATGTTCCCGATCGTCGGGATTCCGCTGCCGCTGATGAGCTACGGCGGGAGCGCGACCGTGATGACGATGGCGTCGCTGGGTTTGCTGTTGAATGTCAAACGCCGTCGGTTGAGTTTGTTTTATTGAGTGCAATCCGCGCAGGCCGGAGGCGTGCGCGAAGAAGAATCGTGAGCGGCCGGAGGAGCCGGCCGGTGAGCGGATGGTCGGACCTGGGCGGTTACGCCTGCGTCCAGCGCTCACCGCGCCGCCTCGGCGCTCGAAGACAGAAGGAGTGAATATGGGAGTTGAGATTGCGATTACAGTCTCGCGGGAGGAAACCCGCGTGGCGGTGTTGGATAACGGCGTGGTCACCGACCTGTTCGGGGACCGGGCCAAACACAAGGACTTCGTCGGCAACATCTATAAGGGCAAGGTGGCGAAGGTGCTGCCGGGCATGCAGGCGGCATTCGTCGACATCGGCCTGGAGAAGGCGGCCTTCATGCACGTGTCGGACCTTTCGGTGGATGCCGAGCCGGGCGACATGCTGGTCGATGCCGAGGAAGACGAGAAGGATTCGGATGTGCTCCGCCCGAAACGGCAGAGCGCCAAGCCGATCGAACAGCTCCTCACCGAAGGGCAGGAGCTGATGGTGCAGATTTCCAAAGGCCCCATCGGCACGAAAGGGCCGCGAGTGACGACCTATGTGTCGCTGCCCGGCCGCTATCTCGTCTTCATGCCGAACGTCGAGCATATCGGCGTGTCGCGACGGATCGCGCGCGATGAGGAGCGGGCCCGGCTCAAAGACATCATGCGCCGCGTGCGGCGCCCGGGCTGCGGGTACATCGTGCGGACGGTCAGCGAGGGCGTGAAGGAGGACGAGCTGAAGTCCGACGTGGACTTCCTGCACGTCCTCTGGCAGGACATTCTGAACAATCGGGACACGTTGCCGCCGCCGGCGCTGCTGCACAGCGATCTGAGTCTGAGCTTCCGCGTCGTGCGCGATTTGTTCGGCAAGAAGGTGGATCGGTTGTGGATCGATTCGCGCGAAGAGTACGAAGCGATCCGTGACTTCGTGCAGCGGTTCTCTCCCGAGCAGACGTCCCGCATTCATTTCTACGACAAGGACGAGCCCTTGTTCGACTACATGGGCGTGGAGCAGGAAATCACCCGCGCCATGAGCCGGAAGGTGTGGCTCAAGTCCGGCGGCTACCTGGTGATCGACCATACGGAAGCCATGACGGTGATCGACGTCAACACCGGACGGTTCGTCGGCAAGCGCGACCAGGAGGAGACCATTCTCCGGAACAACCTGGAAGCCGCCAAGGAGGTCGCCTATCAGATCAAGCTCCGCGGGATCGGCGGCATCATCATCGTGGACTTCATCGACATGGAGCGGGAGAAAAATCGCGACAAGGTCTATCACGCTCTGGTCGACGCGATGGCGTCCGACAAGGCGCGGACCCGCATCTCCCGCATCTCCGATCTCGGGCTGATCGAAATCTCCCGCGAGCGGGTGCGCGAAGATCTGCTGCGCTCGCTTTCGGAGCCCTGCCGGTACTGCGAGGGGCGCGGCTATACGAAGTCTCCGACGACGGTGGCGTATGAAATTTTCCGGGAGATTCGACGCATCGGGCAGTCGGTGGATCACCAGCGGATCGTCATCGGCGCGCATCCCACCGTGGCCGAGCTCCTGCAGGACGAAGAGCGCCAGGGCGTCGAAACGCTGGAGCGGGAATGCTCGGCGAAAATCATCGTGACCCCCGACGACAAGCTGCACTTGGAGCAATACGATCTCGTCACGTTCTAAGTCCGTCGGCATCTCATGCGGGTGACCCGCCCTCGATCTCTGTGTGTGTGATCGGCGTCTATGGATCCCGTTCAACTGGTGTCGTGGCTGTCGCTGCAGGCGATCGAAGGGATCGGCGACCGAACGCTCGTCAGGCTGGTGCAGGCGTTCGGCGATCCGCAGGCGGTGTCGGCGGCGCCGGCCGGAGAGCTCCTGCGAGCGGGCTGCAGCGCCGAGCTGGCCGAACGCATCAGGCGCGGGCCGGATGCCACGGTCCGTCAGCAGATCGATCGGCAAGTCAGGGCGGTCGAACGGTCGAAGATCGACGTTCTGACGATCTTCGATCCCCGGTATCCCGGACGTTTGCGGGCGATTCCCGATCCGCCGCCGCTCCTGTACGTGTCCGGTTCGTTGGAAAAGCAGGACGACGCGGCGGTGGCGATCGTCGGAGGACGGCGGGCCACGCACACCGGACGCCTCGTCACCGAAGACATCGCCCGGGACCTCGCCGCAGCGGGCGTGACGATCGTCAGCGGGCTTGCCCGGGGCATCGATGCCGCCGCGCACCGGGGGGCGCTCGCCGGCAAGGGGCGGACCATCGCCGTGCTGGGCTGCGGCATCGACCGGACCTATCCGCCCGAACATCACGCGCTCCGTCGCAGCATCGAAGCGCACGGAGCGGTGCTGTCCGAATTGCCGATCGGCGCTTCGCCGCAGAGCCATCACTTTCCGCGGCGCAATCGGATCATCAGCGGGCTGGCGTTGGGCGTGCTGGTGGGCGAGGCGGCGGTGGACAGCGGATCGCTCATCACCGCCAAGTTGGCGCTCGATCAGGGGCGGGAGGTGTTCGCCGTGCCCGGTTCGGTGAAAGAAGCGGCCTGCCGAGGATCGAACGGTCTGATCAAGGAGGGCGCGAAGCTCGTCGAGCGCGCGCAGGACATTCTGGACGAAATCCTGCCGCAGCTCGACGCGCGCATGCGGGCGGCTCTGTCGACCGGTGTGGCGCCCGTCGTGAACGCGCCGCCGTCGGGAAAAGAGGCCACGCTCGTCTATGAGTTGCTGTCCTCCGACGCGCAGTCGGTGGACGCCGTGATCGCACGCACCGGATTGAGCGCGGCGCAAGTCGCCGCCGTCCTGCTCTCATTGGAGTTGAGCGGCCACGTTCGGCAGCTGCCCGGGCAGCACTACATCCGCGCGTAAGTGGGTCGAGTCCAGCATTCTAGTTGCAGGATTGTCGGATATTTGGTACGGATGATACAGTTTGTCACCGAGATGGAGTCGACATGGCGAAATCGCTGATCATCGTTGAGTCGCCGACCAAGGCGAAGACGATCACCAAATATCTGGGACGCGGCTACACGGTCATGGCGTCGGTCGGGCACGTGAAGGATCTGCCGACGAGCAAGCTCGGCGTCGATCTGGAGAACGACTTCGAGCCGCAGTACGTCACGATCAAGGGGAAATCCAAAGTTCTGGCGGAGATCAAGAAGAAAGCCGAGGACGCCGACAAAGTGTTCCTCGCGCCGGACCCCGACCGCGAAGGCGAGGCGATTGCCTGGCACATCGCGCAGGAGCTGAACGGGAAGGCGAAGAAACGGAAGAAGGACGGCAAGGTCTTCCGGGTGCTGTTCAACGAGATCACGGAATCGGCGATCAAGCGCGCGCTGCAATCTCCGGGCGAAATCGACATGAAGCTGGTCAACGCGCAGCAGGCGCGCCGGGTGCTGGACCGCATCGTCGGCTATCAAGGCAGCCAGCTGCTCTGGAACAAGGTCCGGCGCGGTTTGAGCATGGGGCGGGTCCAATCGGTGGCTGTGCGCTTGATCTGCGAGCGGGAAGCGGAGCGCGAGGCGTTCCGGCCGGAAGAATATTGGTCGATCACGGCGCTGCTGGCGGGCGCGAATCCGCCGTCGTTCGACGCCAAGCTGCACAGCATCAACGGGGAAGAGGCCTCCATCGAGAACGGCGAGCAGGCGGCCCGCATCGTCCAGGCGGTCGACGGAAAGACCTTCGTGGTCGAATCGATCGAGCGCCGGGAAAAGAAGCGGAATCCGGTCGCGCCGTTCATCACCAGCCGGCTCCAGCAGGAGGCGGCGCGCAAGCTGCATTTTTCGCCGAAGAAGACGATGACGCTGGCGCAGCAACTCTACGAAGGCGTCGAAATCGGGACGGAAGGTCCGACCGGTCTTATCACCTACATGCGAACCGACTCCCCCCGCATCTCGAACGAAGCGATGGCGGAAGCCAGGGACGTGATTCAAGCCCGGTTCGGCGCGGACTATCTCCCGGCCACGCCGAACGTCTACAAGACCTCCAAGGCCGCGCAAGAAGCGCACGAAGCCGTCCGCCCGACCTCGGCCGCGCGGGACCCTGAATCCATCCGGCAGTACTTGGAGCCGGACCAATACAATTTGTACAAGCTGATCTGGAACCGCTTCATCGCCTCGCAGATGGTGCCCGCCATTCTGGACGTGACCCGGATCGACTCCACGCCGGTCGGCACCAAAGACAAGTACATCTTCCGGTCCACCGGCACGGTCGTGAAGTTCCCCGGCCATACCGCGGTCTATATGGAAGGCGTCGACAAGGAAGCGCCGACCCACAAGCCGAAGGCCGACCAGGAGGCCGAGGACGACAACGAGCGCCAGTTGCCGACCTTGTCGGAAGGCGAGCACCTCCGCCTGGTGGCGCAAGAAGGACAGACCGTTCCCGGGCTGACATCCAAACAGCACTTCACCCAGCCTCCGCCGCGCTATAACGAAGCGCTGTTGATCAAGGAACTGGAGGAGAAGGGGATCGGGCGTCCGTCCACCTATGCGGCGATCATTTCGACCATCCAGGACCGGAAGTACGTCGAAAAAATCGAAGGACGCTTGGTCCCGACGGAAACCGGGAAGACGGTCAACGACTTCCTGCTGAAGGGCTTTCCAGAATTGATCAATGTCGATTTCACGTCGCATCTTGAAGAGCAGCTCGATGAAGTCGAGGAAGGCACGAAGCCGTGGGTGGATGCGGTGCGGGATTTCTACAATCCCTTCACGCGGGAGATGGAGCGGGCCAAGACCATTCCGGGCCCGAAAGACACGGTCGAACCGCCGACCGACATTCCATGCGAAAAATGCGGCCGGATGATGGAGATCAAGTGGGGCCGGAACGGCAAATTCCTGGCCTGTCCCGGCTACAAAGCCGATCCTCCCTGCAAGAACACGCAGAACTTCGAAAAACTGCCGGACGGCACCATCAAGATCGTGCCCAAGCAGGAACTGACGACCGACCAAAAATGCGAGAAGTGCGGCAGTCCGATGGTGGTGAAGTCCGGACGCTTTGGAAAGTTCATCGCCTGCTCCGCCTATCCGGAGTGCAAGACCACCAAACCGCTCGCCCTCGGCGTGAAGTGTCCGCAGCCCGGCTGCGGCGGCGATTTGGTCCAGAAGCGCACCAGAAAAGGCCGCTCGTTCTACGCCTGCAGCCGGTACCCGCAATGCGAATTCGCCTTGTGGGATCGTCCCGTCGCCAAGAGCTGCCCGACCTGCCAGGCGCCGTTCCTCATCGAGAAGGTCAGCAAACAGGCCGGCCGCAGCGTGCAGTGTCGCAATGAAGACTGCGGCTATCGCGAAGCCGGCTGAGCGGGCTTGCCGCGCCACGCACCTCTCCATCTCATCCTCATCGATCTCCTCTCCTTTTTAGACGGCACGTCGCGTGCGTCCACGGAGCCGCCAGTTGAAATTGAGATTTCATGTCGTCGAAATTGAGAAGCCTAATCAAAAATACGTAAATTCAATGTTGACGGCATCGCACGCAGCTTGGATAATGAACCTATCAATCTCTTATTCTCCGCGCGAAAGGAGGCCGCATGAAAGCCAAAGAAGGCGTTATTAACCTGTTGAACAAGATCCTCACGGCGGATCTTACCGCCATCAATCAATACTTCGTGCATGCCAAGATGTGCGACAACTGGGGCTATGAGCGGCTCCACCATAAAGTCCGCGAGCGCAGCATCGACGAGATGAAGGATGCCGATGAGCTGATCGGCCACATCCTGTACCTGGAAGGGGTGCCGAACGTCCAACGCATGAACACAGTCCATGTCGGCGAAACGGTCCCCGAGCAATTCAAGCTCGATCTCAAGGCCGAACAAGAAATGCTCGCTCTGCTGAGCGATGGCGTCGTGCACTGCACCAAGGTCGGGGATTTCACGACCCGGCATATGTTGGAAGATATGGCCAAGGACGTGGACGAGCACATCGATTGGATCGAGACGCAGCTCGAAACCATCAAGCAGGTCGGGCTGGAGAACTACCTGGCCGAACAGATCAAGAAAGAGAGCTGACGCCGATGAAAGCCAAAGAAGGGGTCGTCGAGTATCTCAATCAGGTGCTGAAGGCCGAGTTGACCGCGGTGCACCAGTACCTGCTGCATGCGGCGATGTGCAAGAACTGGGGCTATGCACGGCTGCACGAGCACTTCGAGCATCTCGCGCAGGAAGAAGTCGGCCATTCGTCGGGCTTGATCGACCACATCCTCTACTTGGAAGGGACGCCGGACGTCGATCACCTGGACGCGGTGAGCCGAGGCAGGACCGTCGCCGAGCTCTTCACCAGCGACCTCAATTTCGAACGTGACGATGTCGAGCTCTTGCGGAAAGCCATCGCGCATTGCGCGAAAGTCATGGACTTCACCACCAGGCACAAGCTGGAGGACATGGTGAAAGATTCCGAAGAGCACGTGGATTATTTCGAGACGCAGCTCCGGACCATCGAGCAAGTCGGGCTGGACAAATACCTCTCGGAGCAGATCAAAAAGTAGCGCAGGGGAGTGGCGGGCTGGCTACCTTACCTACGAGCAGCCCGCCGTTGCGCAGCGGCAAAAGGCGTCCCATCACCGGCGACCCGTATATTGCTACCGCCGCGCTGTTCTCGCCTGTTCGTCCGCCAGTGAATCGGCCAATGCTTCCACGGCCGTATCCAAATTGATCCAGAGCTGGCGCTCCTTCTTCTTCCGCTCGTCCTCGGGCAACTGCTCGAGGAGCTTCCAGGTGTAGATCGCCACCTCCACGTCTTGCCATATCGGATAGCCATCCCTCGTTTCGTACGCACGAGCTTCGACTCGAACCGGACGCAAGGCGATACCGAAGAGATATCCGCCACCGAACCAGACCGGCGCACTCGTCAAGACGTCCCAGCCGACACCGGCGGAGAGCACCACCGGGTTCCAGGCGGTCGCCAATCCAGAAGGATGTTATCGACCGTCATATCCGCCAACATGCCGGCCAGCAGCCATTGCCAGCGGACCTTTCCATAATCCTCAATGGTGGCCCGAGCAACCAGATCCGCTCCCAGTTCGCTTCCGAGCTCAACGATTGGTCGGCAGTGGGCGCTTCTCCCGGTCTCATCCCGATAAGCTCCAGAGCGGCATCGGTTCGTTCGGAAGGTACAAACTGGAAGAGATGCCGTACGGCCAGTCGACTCTCAAAGATCCATCGCGCTTCTGCTTTCGCCGGTTCCAGTGTTGCCGCCAGCTCGGCATCCTCGTCCTCCGACGAGCGCTCTTGCTCAACGGTTTTGACCGAGGAAAGCGAACGGATATCAATGCCCAGCGGAATCGGCAGGATAGCGATGCGCAGGTGCTGAGTCATACTGGTGTACTCTGCCGATGGTGCAACCGTCCATGAACAGCTCAGGGACATGACCGATGAGGCGAGACGCCACTCGAAGCGGTCATCGGCTCTTCCTCTCTTGGGATACAACAAAGCCCGTGATCGCGTCGCGCTGTCCAACGGGGAAGCGCGGGCGAACGCAGCTGTGGGCTCCGGATGCGGGATCCGTTGGCCTCACCGAGAAAGACGTGTGATGAGAGGTGCCGCGTTGCGCGCTACGCGGTGGGCGGTTTGCCTTTGATGGCGCTATAGGGGATGGTGACCACCCGGCCGCACCGGCCGCATTTAATCGCAATGCCGCCGTCTTCCCATCGCGCGACGAGCTTGCCGCATTCGCAGCGGATGTCCCGCTCGGCCTCTCGCGAGGGCGTCCTAGGCATTGCCGCACCCGCGCCGACCGGCAGACTGTGCGGAGGACCAATCACCGACTCCCGTCTCATCACACCGGATGAGACGCACGAGCCCCGGCGACCCTGACTGGGGAGAGAGGAATGGGAACGGGTACAGGCACCCTGGCGGGAGCCAGTCCCCTTCAGTCCGCTGCGGTAGGAAGAAGAGCATAGGCGCAAGTCCGTCTTACTTGAAGGTGAGGCGCTTCAGCTCAGCCACCGGCAGGTCGACCTCGCCGAAATCGGATTGGCCCTTGAAGCTGCCGGCCAGCGCCAGTGGAAATTCGCGGCGTTTGCCGTCGGCGAGGGTGATCGTGACGGTGGGCAAGGCCACGTGCCTGACCTCCATCTCGACGCCTTTGGCATCGACGGTGAGGGCATGGAACGGCTTGTCGGTCTTGCCCTCAGCCCATGCCGAACCGGCAGTCGGCAAGAGCACGGCCACGCAGAGAGCCGGAGGAAGCCGAAGCCGTCTGGTGCGGACTACTGCTGGTGAATGCATGCTGATACTCCTCAAGAAAAAGGGTAGACAAAGCCTTCGGGCACATCGATCATCCGGCGCCCTATGACTATGACGTTTGAGCGGCACGAAACCCTACCTCAAGAGGCGCTGGGGTGTGAATTCAACCGGTCCGTTGCGCGGCCGCCGGTTCAATGGAGAGAGGCCGGGAGGGGGCGCAGATCAGCGGAGGTCGGCGACCGAAGACACCGCGTCAGCAGCCGGCGGCACGGCCGGTTCATACCTCACCGGCGCCTCACGGTGGACCCGGCGCGCGAGCAGCCGGTACACGGCCGGGACCAGAAAGAGGGTCAGTGCTGTCGAGAGCATCAGTCCCCCGATGACCACGACGCCGATCTGCCGCCGGCCCGCCGCCCCCGCGCCGGTGGCGAGCGCCAGCGGCAGCGCGCCGAGTAGGGTGGCGAGCGTGGTCATCAGAATGGGACGCAGCCGCCGCGCCGCGGCTTCCACCACCGCGGTGTCGAGCGCTGCGCCGCGTGCACGGAGCTGATTGGTGAATTCGACGATGAGGATGGCGTTCTTGCTGACCAGGCCGATCAGCATCACCAGACCAATCTGGCTGTAGATGTTCAGGGTGCCTCCGGTCGCTTTCAGCGCCACGACGGCGCCGACCACGGCCGGCGGCACCGACAGCAAAATGATCACCGGATGCAGGAAGCTCTCAAATTGCGCGGCCAGCACGAGATAGATCACCGCCAGAGCCAGGAGAAACGTGACGGTCAACCGGCCATGGGACTCCTTGAGTTCTTGCGTCTGGCCGGTGTAGCGAATCGTGGCACCCGGCGGGAGATGGGTCCGCACGATCCGTTCGAGCTCGTCCAGGGCCTCGCCCAATGAAAATCCGGGCGCGATGCCGGCGCTGACGGTCACCGAACGGAGCTTGCCGTAGTGATTCAGTTGTTTCGGCGAGACCGATTCCGTCACGGTGACGAGGTTGGCCAAGGGGATGAGCGCGCCGGTTTGCGCGCCCACATACAGATTCTCGATATCGGCCGGCCGGGCGCGCCGTTCATCGGCAATCTTGACGATCACCGGATACTCCTTGCCGTCTCGTATGAACGTCGTGACCTTGAGGCCTCCCAGAAGAGTTTCCAATGTGCGGGCGACGGTGCCGATCGGCACGCCCAGGTCCGCGGCCTTCTCGCGGTTCACGGCCACGACCAGCTCCGGTTTGTTCATGTCGAGGTCCGAATCGAAGGTGGTCAGAACCATGGAACGTGCCGTCGCGTCTTTGATCCGCTGCGCGGCCACATCGAGCGCCTCGTAGGATGCGCCGCCGATGACCAGTTGGGCCGGCGGTTTGTCGGCGTCTTGATTGAACGGCGGCGGGCTGACCGCGAAGGCGTTCACGCCGGTGATCGCCGACAAGCGTGGTTCCAGCTCCTGGAGAATGGCCGCCTGCGTGCGAGTGCGGGTGTCCCAGTCCTTCAGCATCGTCCAACTCGCCGCGCGGTTCACTTGAGTCGGTCGTGAGCCTCTCGCCACCACGGTGTACGTGGATTCGATTTCCGCAATGGGGGCGTACAGCTGTTCCATCTGACGGGTATAGTCGTCGGTATACCGCATCGTGGCCCCTTCCGGAGCGGTGAGGTGCACGACGAACCACCCCGTGTCTTCGAACGGGGCCAGCTCAGAGGGGAGCGTCAGGATCAAGGCAAGGCCTAGCGCCATCGCGACGACGCCGGACGCAAGCACGGTCCCCTGCGCATGCAGGAAGGCCCGCAAGAGATGCCGGTAAGCCTGTACGGCGGCGGCCATGAGCCCGCCCGCCCGGCCGTGGGCCGACTCTCCCCGAGAGCGGAGCAGCCTCGCGCACATCGCGGGTGTCAGCGTCAAGGCAATGAACCCCGAGATCAGTACGGAGCCGGCCACCGCGACGGCGAGTTCGGCGAACAGGCGGCCCGTGGCGCCGGGCAGGAAGACGATCGGCAGGAAGACCGCGACCAACGCGAGCGTCGTGGCCATGACGGCGAAGCCGATCTCCCGGATGCCGGCGCGCGCGGCCTCCAGCGGCCGTTCGCCGCTCTCGATGCGCCGGTAGATGTTCTCGAGCACGACGATCGCGTCGTCCACCACCAGGCCGATGGTCAGCACGAACCCCAGCAGCGTCAGCATGTTGATGGAAAAACCCAGGGCATACATGAGCACGAACGTGCCCAAAATCGCCGCCGGAATCACCACGGCGGGAATCAGCGTGGCGCGCAGGTGTCCTAGAAAGACAAAGATGATCGCCACGACCAGCAAGAGGGAGAGCCCCATCGCGCGGAAGACTTCGCGGATGGAGTGTTCGATGGCGATCGAGCTGTCCCAGGGCGTCAGCAGCGCCATGCCGTCCGGCAAGAGCGCGCGGAGCGCGGTCGTCTCACGATTCACCGCGCGCGCGACCTCCAGCGTATTGGCCTGCGCGTGCTTGACCACCCCGAGTCCGATGGCCCGCCGGCCGTTGACCCGGACGGCCTTGCGGTCGTCCTCCGCGCCCAGCTCTGCGCGCCCGATTTCCTCAAGGCGCACGGGGTAGCCGTCGCGGTAGGCGACGATCAGCCGGTTGAATTGCTCGGCCGTGCGGAGAGTCCCCTCCGTGCGCACGCTGAACTCCCGGCGGTCGCTCTCGACGCGGCCGGACGGGAGGGTGACGTTTTGTCCCGTCAACGCCAGTTCGACGTCCTCCACGGCCAAGCGCCGAGCCGCCAGGCGGTCGGGGTCCAGCCACAGGCGCATGGCATAGCGGCGCTCGCCGTCCAGATACACGCTGGAGACGCCGGGCAGCGCCGCCAGCCGGTCCTTGATGTGGCGATCGGCGAAGTCGGTGATCTCCAGCTCGCTGTGGCGGTCGCTCAGGAGCGCCAGGAACAGGATCTCGTTGGCGTCGCCGTCCTCTTTCGCGATGAGGGGATCTTCGATGCCCTTCGGCAGCAGCCGGCGGACGCGGGCGACGCGGTCCCGCGCGTCGTTGGCGGCGGCGTCGATATTCCGCGACAGGTGGAACTCCAAGGTGATCGACGAGACTTCTTCACGGCTGGAAGACCGGATGGTCTTGAGCCCTTCGATCCCGCTGAGGGAGTCCTCCAGGATCGTGGTGACTTCGGTTTCCATGATGCCGGCGTCCGCGCCGGGATAGACCGTGCGGACCGCCACGATGGGCGGCTCGATGGCCGGATACTCGCGCACGGGCAGTTCCATGAACGCCAGCGCGCCGAACAGCGCGAGCAGCAGCGTCATCACCGTCGCGAGCACCGGCCGGCGGATGGAGAGGTCGGAGAGAGTCATGGGGCGGCCACCCGCATGCCGTCTTTCAGTTTCTGGTGGCCGGCGCGGACGACGGTGTCTCCCGGGTGGAGGCCCGAGAGGACCTGCACCCGGCCCCGCTCGCGCCGGCCGAGCGCAACCTCCGTTAAGCGCGCCGTCTCGTTCACCACTCGATGGACGAAGGTTTGTCCCCGCTGGTACACGACGGCTTCCTCGGGAATCAGGAGGGCGTCGGTCCGGCCTGTGAGCAGCAGCGTCGCGGTCGCGAACAGGCCGGGACGCAGGTGTCCGTCTCCATTCGGCAGGCGCGCACGGACGTGCACGGCTCGATTGGTCGCGTCCACCCGTGGGTCGACAGCGTAGACTTCTCCCGTGAATGTCCTGTCCGGATAGGCGTCGGTCGAGAGGATCACCTGTTGGCCGATCGCCACACGGCTCAGATAGGCTTCCGGCACTTTGAAATCGATCTTCACCGCGGCGAGATCTTCCAAATTGACGAGGTCCTGTCCCGGCTGGACGTAGTCGCCCGGCGAGACGCGGCGCAAGCCGACCGTCCCGCCGAACGGGGCGCGGAGCTTCGTCTTCTTCAGCCTGGTCTGGTACAGCGCGCGGTTCGCTTCGGCCGCCTGCAACAGCCCCTTGGCTTCATCCAGTTGCTGAGCGGGAACGATCGTGGTCTGGTTGGCCCGCAGGCGGATGAGCCGCTCGTAGGTCAGGTGCGCGATCCGCTCTTGCGCGGCCGCCTGTGCCGCGGCGGCTTGAAATTCCGAATCGTCCAGCTCGAGGAGGACCGCGCCCGCCTCGACGGACTGCCCCTCTTGGAAGTGAATGCGGGTGACGAGGCCGGCCAGCTCCGGGCGGATCAGGACCGACTCATTGGCTTCGAGGCTGCCCACCGCGCTCACCGTCTCCGCCATCGGCTCGACCTGCACGGCGGCCGTTTCCACCGGGGTCGCCGGCTCCACCTGGGCGGCGGAGGGAGGTTCGCCGATCGCGCGCTCACTGCGCAGGGTGACGGCGACCGTCGCAAGCGCGACGAGCGCCAGCACGAGCGCTAGAGGTCCGATCCATCGACGCGCCGGCCATGACATGCGAATCCTTGGGGCAATCACGCCGCTGCGCGCGCCTGTTGCCGCCGGTGCGCGGCGCGCTTCAGCCACCACATACGCAGCGCCGTGACATAGAGGATGAGCGGGACAAACCCGCTGACGAACACGATCCACCGTCCCGCCAGCCCGAGGGCTTCGCCGTTGTGCAGCGGAAAGAGCCAGGAGAGGAACGTTTCGCCGGCCGTAAAGGTCCGCCAATCGTGCGTGAGCAGCGGCGCGCCGCTGTATTGGTCCAGCCAGATCCTGCTCTGGCCGCCCGACTCCCGGACCTCGTCCGGCTGGCGCACAGTGATGCGATAGACGCCCGTGTCGTCGTGGGGCACGCTGATGGATGTGAGGGCGCCTTCGGGAAACACCATCCGCGCACGGTCGACGGCTTCCTCGACAGTCAGCGGTCTGCGGCCCGGAGAGGGAGTGGACCGCACCTCACGCTCCTTGGGGAACTCCCGGACAGGCGAGATCAACCGGACGATCGGCACGACGTACTGGGAAAACTCCAGATAGACGCCCGTGAACGCGAGCACGAAGAGGATCAGCGCGCTATAGAAGCCGCTGAGCTTGTGCCAGTCGTAGTGGCGCCGAACGGCGCTGGCGCCGGCGCTGAACGTAAATGCTTGGCGGATTCTGCCCGGGCGGGGCCACCAGAGATAGACGCCGCTTCCGACCGAGACCAAGAGAAACAGCGCGATGAAGCCCACGATCGTCTGGCCGAGTTTCTCCATCAGCAGCGATTCATGCAGCTCGTAGATGAACGACATCAGATAGCCGCCCCATTCGCGGTCCTTGGCCAGCACGGCGCCCGTGTAGGGATCGATCGTGACCTGGAACCACCGGAATTCGTCGGCTGTATCGGTCGGCACCTTGTGCCAGGCGAGATATGTGCCGCGGTCGTGCTGTGGGACATGGAGACTGTCCAAATAGCCTCCGGGTGGGCCGGCCGCTTGTGCGGCCGCCGCGATCTCGTTCAACGAGCGATAGGGGCCCGAGCCGCTGGTGGTCGCCAGCTCCGGATTGAGCCATTCGTCGATGGCCTTATAGAACACGAGCAGACTGCCGGTGAGGCTGATCAAGACGAAGAAGGCGCCGCCGAAGAGCCCAAGGTAGAGGTGCGTGCGCAGCCAAAACCGGCGCAACGGATGCCGCACAAGCGTGGATGCGGGAAATGATGAGACCGGGGGCTCCACCGAGGGAGCCAGCGGACCTTCAACAACGACGGGAGAACCGGCCATGATCTCGTCCCTCCTCCATTCCGAGAATGGGCTCCGGGATTCGAGACCCTCCGGCCGCTTCGAGCAGGCTGATGGAGGTAGATCGTAGACCAAGCTGAGAGCGGTTTTCAATATCAACGTACCGGGCCGGCTGCTTCAACGTTGCCACGGTGCCTGCCGTGCAGCTCACCATCGATACGCGACGCTTCCGACCACCGTCCGCTGTTCGCCATAGGCGCAAAAATTCGTGCCGCCGCGGTCGAAGCAGGAGAACGCGTCATGATTGAAAATGTTGGTGACGTTGAGGGCAAATCGGTACTGACGCCACGTATAGTCCAGCATGGCGTCGCCCACGACGAACCCCGGCACCTTGAAGGTGTTGGCTTCATCAGCATACGTGTTGCCGGTATACCTGGCTCCGGCGCCGAATCCCAAGCCCTTCAGGCTTCCCTGCAGCACGGTGTACCGGCCCCACAGCGATCCAAATTGCGCCGGCGTCTGTGTGAGGCGGTTACCCTTTTCGACGGGATTGCTCGTCTCGCGTACGTCGTTGTCCAGCAGAGTATAGGCGGCGATCAGATCGACGCCGGAGTCAAAGCTCGCGACGCCTTCCAATTCTAGACCACGGGAGCGGACCTTCCCCCGTTGCACCCGCAGGTTGGTGCTGGGATCCAACTGCACCAGGTTTTCCCGCGTCAGATCGAACACCGCCACGGTCACGAAGCTTCTGGACCCGGGAGCTTGGTACTTGACGCCCGCTTCATACTGGCGGCCGGTTTCCGGCTTGAAGGCATTGCCGCTCGCGTCAAGTACTATCGAGGGAAGGAAGAACGTCGAATAACTGATGTACGGCGCCAGACCGATGTCGAACACGTAGGTCAACGCGGCGCGCCCCGTCGATTTGCTGTCGTCCTGGGGGCTTCTGATTCCCGTGAGATTATCCGTCGTTTCGTTCCGGGCCCAATCATGTCGGCCGCCGAGCGTGAGCAACCAGCGGTCATACTTGACCTGGTCCTGGACGTACACGCCCGTCTGCAACTGGGTGGTCTCTTGGTTGAGGCTCAGAAACGGCAAGGGGATGGTCCCCAGGGCGCCGTAATCATAGCGCTCGAACACGTTGATGGACGACGCCAACGCGAAGTCCTGCCTGGAACGGATGTGGAGGCGCTGAAAATCGACGCCGGTCAACAGCAGATGGTGAAGGGGACCGGTCGCAAAGGCACCGGTGAGTTGATTGTCAAGGGTCACGGCATTCAACTTGCCGAACACCGCCTGCTGCGCTCGATCCAGCGTGGGCAAGGCCGAGCCTTGAGGGAACCCGAACGTGGAGACGTCGTCCAGCTCGGTGGAGTTGTAGCGGAATTTCTGAAGGAACCGCCAACTGTCGGTGAAGGAATGGCTCAGTTCGTACCCGACCGAGTGCTCCCGGCGGTTGTACTTGTCGGTGCTGGGTTGCCCCGCAAAGCGGTGCGGCGACACGGTGCCGAACGGAGTCGTCCGCAGCGTGCCTTCGAACGGGAACGCTTGGGAAAATCCCAAACGGTCTTTTTGATAGACCGCGAAGAACGTCGCCGCGGTGCTGGGGGCGATCCGCCAGGTCAGAGCCGGGGCGATGTACACGCGGTCGTTGGGTACGTTGTCGATTTGCGTCCCGCTCTCGCGGAAGAGCCCCGTCAGGCGATACGAGAACAGGTCGCTGTCGTTGAGGCGTCCGCCGAAATCAAACCGGCCTTCGTGCCGGCCGAAGCTGCCGGTCAAGAACTGCAGCTCATGCAAGGAGTGCTGCGTCGGACGCTTCGAGATGTAGTTCAAGAGACCGCCGGGGCTGCCCTGTCCGTACAAGAAGGAGGCGGGGCCGCGCAGCACGTCGATCTGTTCGGCGCCGTATGGTTCCAAGTTGTAGCTCACGGCAAACCCGGGGTTGCGCAGCTGGAGCCCGTCTTTGAACAGGCCTTGCTCCGTGGCATCGAACCCGCGAAAGCGGAGGAAGGTGAACCGCGGCTCGAACCCCACCGGTTCCGCCTGCACGCCCGGCATATAGCGCAAGGCTTCCGCCAGCGTGTTCACCTCCTGATCGATCATCCGCTTCCGCGTCACGACGCTGATGGATTGCGGCGTCTCGACCAACGGAATGTCCGTTTTCGTCGCCGTGCGCGTATCGGGCGCGACGTACGATGTGGCGGTATCCCGCTCCCGCGCCTCCTTGATGAGGATCTCCTGCACTTTGATGGGCTTATCGGCCGATGTGGTGGCGGGGTCCGGCACGGTTTGAGTCGCGTCCGTAGCGGCCGTTGGCGCTACGAGGTTTTCCTTCCGGATCAAGGTCACGGAACGAGGACCCGTCATCCGGTAGTCCACTGCGGTGCCGGCCAGCAGCAGCCGCAGCCCTTCTTCAGGCGTGTAGCGGCCGGACAGGCCCGCTGTGCGGCGGTCCTCGGTCGTCTCGGCGCTGTAGAACAATTGCCATCCGCTGGCTTCGGCGAACGCCGTCAGCGCGGTTTGCAAGTCTTGCGGGGGAATCTCGAAGGCCACCGTGTCGGCCTGCGCCACGCGGGTCGGCGGACGGTCGGCATGTTCGGCGGCCTCGGCGAATGCACTGGAGACCGTGGTGATCAGGATAAATGCTGCGAGGTTGTATCTCAGTCGGCACGAGAATGTCGGCATCGTTCTGCTCCTTACGGGTCCGGATAAGACAGGCGGGGCCTTCTCCTAGGACACGTTTGAGCGGAGCAAAACCGGACGGGGATCCACCCTCACCCTTCCCTCTCCCTCCAGGGAGAGGAAAAGCGAAACCGGAAGGACCACAAAAAACAAAAGTGGAAGGGGAGCCTACGGCTAGAGCAAGAAGACCCAGCGACCGCCGAGGCTGACGGCCTTGAGGCGCAGCGTGCGTTGAATGGCCATGAGGGCTTCGTCCAGGCGATCCAGATCAAAGACGCCGCTGACGGGCAGCGTCGTGAGATCGTGACGCAACACCCAGACGCGTCCGGGACGATACCGATTGATTTCGTCGAGCACGGTGGAGAGCGGCGCTGCTTCGAAGATCAGTTTGCCTCGCCGCCAGGCGGCTTCGAGGCGCAGATCCACCGGTTCCACGGAGCCCAGTCCGCTGTCCGGACTGTACGCCACCCGCTGGGCCGCATGCAGCGGGACGGCGGCCTCGCCCTGCGGAGATGTGTCCGTGTACGAGACGCGGGTGGTTCCTTCGAGCATGGTGACGGTCACCCTGCGGCCGTTCCGCCGGACGACAAAGTCGGTTCCCACGGCTTCGATCGTGCCGCCTCCGGCGTCTACAAGGAAGGGTCTCGACGGATCCTTGGCGACCACAAAATCCGCCTCGCCGGCCAGCAGCGCGACACGCCGGACGCCGGCGTCGTAGTGGACGGAGAGCGCGGTGTCCGTGTTCAGATGCGCGACCGTGCCGTCGGCAAGATGCAGTGTCTGCTGTTGGCCGGTTCCGGTGCGGTGGTCGGCCAGCCAGACGGTGAACGTTGCTGTCCGATCGAGCACCGCCAGCATGACGAGCGCCAGCATGGCGGCGGCCGCGCCCCAGCGAAACGCCGTCCTCCTTGGCCACAAGACCCGCTCCTTGTCTTTGAGCGCATGCACACGGCCGCGTAGCGGCTCCATTCCGCGCCACAGTCGCTCCGCGTCTTGGAACGCCTGCTCGTGGGCCGGGCTGCGCGCCCGCCAGGCCCGGGCTTCCGCTTCCTCTTCCTCCGTGGTTTCGCCGGAGGTCAGGCGCACCAGCCACGTGACCGCTTCGCGATCGAGCTGATCCCGTGTCTCGGGCTCTCCGGGACGGTTCATGCCGTGCTTGCTCATCGGCCAACAGAGATACGACACCGGGTCACCTTTTCAATCATCCTCTCTATGAAAGAGACGAATCAATCGGCGACACCCGGACGGCGGGCGGCGCTCCGGGTCCTCCAATCGTTCCCGGCAATGGTTCAGCGCGCGGGCGATATTCTTCTCCACCGTGCTTTTGCAGACGCCCAAGCGGGCCGCGATGACGCCGTGCGGCAAGCCTTCGAACCGGTTCAAGAAAAAAATGCGGCGACAGAGCGGCGACAATTCGTGCAGGGCTTCCTCCACCAGCCGAAGTTCTTCCTTGGCCAGCAGGGCTTGCTCCGGGGACGCCGCGCGATCAGGGACCGCCAGCCAGTCGGCTTCGTCGTTGACCAGCGCGGCGCGGCGCTGCCGGGCGCGTTCGTGATCGGTCGCGAGATTGGCGGCGATGCGAAACAGATAGCTTCGGAGATCGGCAATCAGATGCGGCTGGTCGATCCGCGCCAGGCGCAGGTAGATCTCCTGCGTCAGGTCGGCCGCCATCTGCTCGCAGCGGACACGGCCGGTGAAGAACCGGCGGAGGTCGGCCGCGCAGGCTTGAAAGGCTTGAAGCAGTTCGCCGTGCATCGATGCGTTCCCGTCCAAACGCCGGAAGGCCCGGCATTTGGACGGAGAAGCCTATGAGAATTTCAGCGGGATGGGAATGTTCAACCGCCGGGTCCGTGAGTAATCCTTCCCGCGTCACCACCGGTATGCGACGGTGCCCACCACAGTGCGGCGCTCGCCGAACACGCAGAAGTTGGTGCCGCTGCGGTCGAAGCACGAAAAGGCGTCATGATTGAAGATGTTGTAACCTTTCGTGCGGCAAGTCCCCTCTGCGGCGCCCGGTCAATAGGTGACACTGTACCCGAGGCTCACGAGCATGCCGCGCGCGGCCGTATAGGCACTGTCGACGCTCTGTAACTGCGACACCACCGGGAAGTACCGGTTGTTGAGCAAATTCTGCACGCCGAATCGCAGCGTGCCGGGCCCCGCCTTGATGCTGCTGAGCAGATCCACCACGGCGTAGCCTTCAACCGGCAAGCGGCCGAACGCCGTGCTGTTGCTGAAGCGATCCCGCCATCCGGCAAACAGGACTTGCACCCGGTTCCGCCAGTGGTATTCGGGCCAGGTCTCGTGCTCGATATAGCCGGTGACTTTCATCGGCGGAATCCGAAACCCGTCCAGCCAGGTATAGTTGCCGTTATTGTTGAGATCGAGCTTGCCTTCGACATAGCTCACCGTGCCGCCCAGGCGCCATCGGTCGTCCGGCTGCACGTCGAGCGTGCCCTCGACGCCTTCCGTCCATTCCGGCGCGAATTGGATGGAGAGGTCGGGCGCGAAACTCGCGTTGAGCTTGGATCGCGTGTAGAAATAAGCGAGCGAGGTCTGTAGACGGCTCCACTGTCCCCGTACTCCGGCTTCATAATTGTTCACCGTCTGCGGCCGGAAGCCCGCCGTTTCAAAGACGGTCCCCGCGCCGGCCGTCCGGAGCACGCGGCTGATATCCGGAATGGAGAATCCTTGCGAGAAGCTTCCATAAAGACTGACGGCCTTCGTGACAGTCAGCACCCCACCCGCGTTGAAGACCGTCTTGTTGAACTCCTTGTCGCCGCCGACGATGGCATTGCCGGCGATGGTCCTGAAGTCGTCGAGGTGGACGCCCACCCGCTCATGCCTGGCGCCCGCGCGCACCAACAGGCGCTCCAGAACCTGCCACTCGAACTGCGCGAACAAGCCGAGGTTCCGCATCGTGATCGGCGGGGTCCACGGCCGCTCGCCGGTTGTGTTGAACACCAGCCCGCCGCTGTTCGTGAAGGCGGTCGCATCCATGATGCTGACGGGCTGATCGGTCCGCTCGTGATTGAAGTCCAGCCCCCACAAGACCAGCGGGGCGCGGGCGCCGGCGGGAATCGGAAGCGGCGTCTCGATCTCCAGGCGGGTCCCGGCCCGTTCCGACGCGATATGGGACTGTATGATGCTGTTACCGAAGCTCGAAAACGCGCGGCCGTCGAAAGGAAAGAAGCGGGTGAAGAAGTGGCGGTAGTAGACTTGCGCGTGGATGCGGCTGCCGAAGAAATCCCGGTGGTGGTAATCCATGTTCACGACGGTATTCACCGAGCCCTGGTCCTGATCCAATTGCAGACCCTTCAGGGCCCGGGCCGGCTGCCGTCCGGGGGTCGTATTGACGATGGGATCGGTGGTGTAATCGGTGTTCTGAAAGATGCGGTAGTGATTGGCCGTCAATTGCAGCCGCTGGGCCCCGAAGTTTTTGCCGAGCTTCACAAACAGATTGCCGGCGTTCGAGTCCGCCAGTCCGCCTTGACTGTTGGGATCAGGCGGAACGCGGCTTCCATCGGCGTCAAAGAACCCGCCGAAGCGCTCGTAGGAACCGCTGACCGAGTAGTCGAACCCGCCGTGCTGACCCGACGCGGATTGGTAAAACCGGCCGCCGATGCTCGCCGTCGGATTGGTCGGTTGGCTCGTCACGACGCTTTCCGTCGTGAACGACGGTTTCCCTTCACCGGCTTGCTTGGTGATGATGTTGATGATGCCGCCCGTGGCGCCGTCGCCGTAGATCGCCGTGGCGCCCCGCACCACTTCGATACGCTCGACGGCATAAGGGTCAATGGCCATCAGCTCCCGAAAGCTCTGGCGGGAGGTGCCTTGCGGCACTCCGTCGATGAGCACCAGGACATTGCGGCCGCGGATGCCTTGGCCGAAGTTGCTCAAGGATTGCGTGGACGGCGCCATGCCCGGCACCAGCTGCGCCAGAATATCGACCAGCCCGCGCGAAACGTACCGTTGCTCCTCGATTTGCTCTTTCGTCACCACTGTAACGGCCTGAGGAATCGCTGCCAAGGAGCGTTCGGTGCGTGTCGCCGTCACCGCCACTTCCGGCACGAGGACCGGCTTCTCCCCCTCGGGGGCTCCGGACGGCGGCGGACTGTGGCGCAGCGACGCCGGGGCCGGTTGCGCGACGGCGGCGGCACGATCCAGCGTGATGGTCCTGCGGTCGATGAATCGGTAGGACAGCCCCGTTCCGTCGAGCAGCCGCCGGAGCGCATCGGTCGGGGTCAGTACGCCCGTGACGCCTGGACTCCGCACGCCGTGAGCGATTGGACCTTCGTACACAACGTGGAGCTTGGTGCGGGCCGAGAAAGCGACGAGCGCCTCGGGCAGCGGCTGCGGAGGAATGTCGAACGTCACCGCGTCGTCCGCCTCAGGCGGCTCTGAATCCGCGGCAAAACCGGAGCCGGTGAAGACCGCGATGGCGAGCAGGGCGGCGGACAGCGGAGCGACAAGCCGTAGTCTCTCTATGCGCATCGGTGACTGCCTCCATTCGTTCGGGTTGGTAGTCGGCCGCCGGCACAGCCGGGCGGTCTCTCGTAACGACGAACGAACGGCGCCGCACCCCTAGTCGAGGAAAGGGAAAAAATGGCGGTGGGAAACGCAGGCGGTTAATACAGCACGATGAGTCGGTCGCCCCAAGACACGGAACGGATGTGCAGCGTGCGGGTGATGGCGCGGATTGCCTGCGCGGGATCGTCGAGGGTGAAGACCCCGCTGACGATGCGGGTGCGCAAGGCCGGATCCGCCACCACCACGACTCCGTGGTGATAACGGTTCAGTTCCTCGATGACCGCTTCCAGTGGGTCAAGCGTAAAGACCAGTTGTCCTCTCTGCCAGGCAAGCGTTTTGAGGAGGTCGGCGGTCATCACGGGGCCGATGCCGTCCGCCCCATAGGAGACTTCCTGACCAGCCTCGACCCGCACCGATTCGGCGGTCGCGTCGGCTCCCACGGTGACGGTGCCTTCGCTCACCGTGACGGTGACCCGATCGGAGCGGTGGCGGACCGTGAATGCCGTCCCGACCACCCGGATCGTTCCGGCTTGCGCCGTCACGATGAACGGTTTCGTCGGGTCGGACGCGACCGAAAAGGAGGCTTCTCCCTTCAGCAGTGTGACGCGGCGGTTGGTCTGCCACGGAGGAATCGCGACCGCGCTGTCGGTGTTGAGGAGGACGGTCGAGCCGTCTTCCAAGGCGACCTGCCGCCGCTCGCCAGCGGCCGTGGCGTAGTCGCTCCGCCAAAACTCCAGCGCGCCGGGCAGCCACAAGGCCGCCCCGATGACCAACCCGGCGACCGCGGCCGCGAGTCGCAGGCTGCGCCCGAAGCCGACCGCGCGCGGTCGCGACAACCGTCGGGTCGTAGGCAGGTCGCCCTGCATACGCTTGAACAGGGCTTGGCTGGGCCCTTCCAGCGTCTCCCACAGCGCGCAGATCGACTCATATGCCCGGCGGTGCTCGGCGCTTTGCGCCTGCCAGCGGGCAAAGGCGGCTTGGTCTCGGGGTGTGGCCGTCTCTGCGCGGAGGCGTGCAAACCAGTCGGAGGCTTCCTGTACCAGTTGAGCGGAGGGTTCAGAGCCGGAGTGCGGTGCCTGCGTCATCAGCACCTCGGAGAGTTCGCGCCTATCATGGCAGATGTCCTCCCGGCTGTCAGCCTGCGTATGGCTGTTGGTGACCGTGCGTCGCCGCGCGTTCCCGGCCCGCATGCTCCAGCCGTTGCCGGCAGTGGGCCAACGCCTTGCTGATATGTTTCTCCACCGTGCTGGCCGCGATGTCGAGCCGGGCGGCGATGTCGCCGTAACTCAGGTGCTGCACGCGATGCAACAGGAACGCCGCTCGGCATTTCGGCGGCAGATCGGCGATGGCCTTCTGGAGGAGGGACCATTCCTGTCGAGCCTCCAACTCACGGTCGGGGGTCGGCAGGGTGGAGACCAGCTCGGGCGACGGCGCTCCGGCATAACGTTGATGCAAGCGGACGCGGGACCGGAGGTGATCGATGGCCAGGTTGTCGGCGATTTTGAACAGGAAGGCGCGGCCGTTTCGAACCGATGCCACCTGGTCGAGCCCGGCCACCCGCAGATAGGTCTCCTGCACAAGATCCGCGGCGGTGTCCTCGCACTGCACGCGCTTGGCGAGAAACCGTCGCAGATCGAGCAGGCAGGCTTGGAAGACTTCGATGAGATCGCCCCGCTGGATCATTGATCCTCCCGCACATCGACGCAGCCGCACGGAGCCGCTGTCCGGGGCGGGAGTCTAGTCCACCGGCGGGCAAAAGAGGATGTTCAGATTCCAGGCAGATGGCCGATGATCCGGAGATTCGACATCCCTTTTTGGGTCCACATGAGGTAGGATTTCCGCGGGTCATTGATGAGGAGGTGACACGATGAACCAGGCGCTGCGGTTCGCATGGGCCTTGGCGGTTCTGCTCTGCCTTAGCTCCGGATGTACGTCCACGATGACGGTCGAGGCGAATGGATCACGAAAGACCGACCAACCGCTGCCGCCGCACGTCACCTTTGCGGTGTTCCCGACCACCGAGGTGGAGAAGGACCTGGCGTTTCCGGCCTATGCGCGCTTGGTCGCGCGCAAGCTGACGGAGCAGGATTACAAAGAGACGGAGCCGACCGTTGCCAAACTCGGTGTCTATCTCGCGTATGGAGTGAGGGAACAAGCGGCCGACGTTCAGACTTCAGTCGCGCAATCGCCTTCGAGCTATACGAGCGGGTCGGGCGGCACGGGCGGGTATGGGACGACCGCCTCGTCCGCGCCCGCGGCGGGATTTCGCCGTTACGTCAGCCAGGTCGTGGTCGTGGTCGCAGACTTGCCACAGTCCCGCGCGGCGGGTTCCGTCGTGGAACTGTGGCGCGGCCAGGCGCAGACCGCCGGCCCGATCAAGGATCTGTCGGCTCTGGCACCGCTCTTGATCGAAGCGGCGTTTCGGCATTTCGGCGACGAGACGCCCCACACCGTGCGACATACGTTCTCCGAAGAGGAGATCAGCAAACTGCGGGAGAGCCCATAGTGCCGGCCGTCTCACGGCCGCGGCGGCTCAGGAAGGCCCGCCAGCCAGATGACGACGATGGTCGCGATAATCGCGCTCAGCGCCATAGCCAAGCTGGCCAGCACCATGAGATCGTCATAGTCGCGCGGTCGCGGCCATCGCATCGGTGCCCCCTTCCCGGCCGTCTTCATCCCGAGGATTCCGGCGGCCGGTTCGCGCGGCGCAGAGCCCGTCGTTCATCGATCAGCAGGGCGCTCTCCGTGATGGCGTAGCGACAGACGCTGCAGGTCCAGAAGGCCCCGTTCGAATAGAGACTGTGTCGATGGCAGCGTGGACACGATCGGAACGTCATGGCTCCTCCGTTAATGACAGACCCCGGTGTAAGGTTCCGGCGCACCCGTAACGGCGGCCTGTCCTGAGGGGTGCGCGGCGACCGCCGCCAGGCGGCGCACCGACTCGGCGAACACGACAAACTCGTCCCGCGTGAAATGAAGCGTCACCGGGCCGCAGGTCAGGTGCAGTCGTCCGCATCCGCACAACGCCAGTTTCATCGGTTTCTCGGCCCGCATTGTCTCCTCCATGTCGGTGGTCTCCTTGTCGTAGAAGGCGGCGCCCGTGTATCGCTACGCGGGCAAGCATGCCGCGCCGGTTCGAGGGGAATCGGCGTCGGCCGCGAATCGGTGCGCCGCGTCGATGGTCTCGCGCAGCACCGCCAGGTCGTGCTCGACAAAATCATGGCTCACCCTGAGCCGCAGGACGCCGGTCCGATCGACGACGATCGTATGACAGCGCAAGGCGGGCTCGACGATCGCCACCCTCAAGGCCCGATGGAGCCGTCCGCCGACGTCCCCGAGGACGGGCGCGCGGGGTTTGTCTCCGCGCGCGGCCCACAAACGGTGCAACGGGCGGGCGCCGGAGGCCACGATCAGTAACGCGGTGTCGATCTCGTCAAATTCCCGCGCCTGGCGATCGATCATCTCCACCGGCAAAAGTCCCGGGTAGGGCAGAAAACAGAGGGCGACCGCTCGCTCCGCATAGCGGACGCCGCGCAGATACGTGAGGGCGCCTTCGACCAAGGCCGGGCCGTCCAAGTCCGCCGCGCGAAGATGAGTTCGTGTCATGGCAGTTCTCCTTTCGCCGAAACCTTCATTTGTACGGGCCGCGAAACGTCGCACAGGTTGTCATTCGACCTTCGTGCGCGACGGCGCCACCGTTGGCCTGAGCGGTGGTACAGCCGGCGCCGGTTTCAACGGCGCACAATAAAAAAAGCCCACGGTGCCTTCGGCACCCTGGGCTCCGGCCGTCAAGACCGCTGGCCTCACGACAAACGCGACACGCCGACGTTACTGTTCTAAACGCAAAGCGTGTAATTGATACTTACTCTCAATATCATTACTGGTGGACGCCTGTCAACCTCCTACTTTTTTTAATTGGGGCAGCGTCCCACGCCGGCTGAGCTGAGGAGTCGCCTCGACCGAGGGCGGGGGAATGTTCATCCGCCGGTTCTGTTTATGTCGAATTGGGGCGTGACAGGCGACGTGGCATGTTGTAACATCGTGCTAACGGAGGTGCGGGAATGATCAAAACTCTTCAGAAGCACGGCAACAGCATGGCGTTGGTCATCGAGAAGCCGGTGATGGAAGCGATCGGCATCAAGGAAAATACCCCTCTGCAAATCACGGTCAACGGCAACGCGCTGGTGATCACGCCGGCCAACGTCGGGGTCGGGCAAGAGAAGGTGGAGGCGTCGCTCAAGAAGATGCGGTTACGTTACGGGCCGATGCTGAAGCGGTTGGCGAACTGATTGTGAAAGAGGTCATCTTTTTGAGTGTGGAGGACGTGGTCGTCATTCACGCCAGCGCTATCGAACAGGAAGGCGGCATGGCCGGTGTGAGAGACCACGGCCTTCTCGATGCCGCGGTCGCCATGCCTCGGCAACAGTTCGGCGGCGTCTATTTACACGAGGATGTAGCGGCGATGGCCGCCGCGTATCTGTTTCACATCGCGCAGAACCACCCGTTGTACGATGGGAACAAGAGAGCCGCCGTGATGTCGGCTTTTGTGTTTCTCGATCAGAACGGCATTGAACTGACCAGCGATCCCACCGATCTCGAAGCCGTCACCCGCCAAGTGGCGGCCGGTCAGATGGCCAAAGACGCACTCATCCGCTGGATGCGCAAGCAGATAGGCGGCAAGCGGCGGCCACTCAAGACCGGACGCCGCCGACCAGCGTGAGCACCATGGCGGTGAGGAACATGGCGGCGATGCCGGCGAAGATGCCGAGCGAGACCTGAAGACGGCGCGTGGCCGTGTAGGCGATGGCGGTGAGGGCCAAGATCACGTAGAGGAGCGATCCGGCGCCCAGCGTATAGCAGACGATCGTAAAGTAGGGGGAGGGGTCATAGCCGCTGATCACCGTGCCCAAACAGGTCGGCGCCCCGGCAATGAGGCCCAACAGCCCGGCATCCTTCCAGGAGATGGGCGTCCGGCCGGCCGCGCTGATGATGCCGAATCCCTCCGTGCCGTTGTGCAAGGCGAACCCGACCAGCAGCAGCACGCTCAGGTCCCAGGCGCCTTGCGCGTAGCTCGCGCCTAATGAAAGCCCTTCTCCCAGATTGTGCAGCCCCATTCCAAGCGCGATCCAATAGGGCAAGGACAGCGGCATGGAGGCGGGCCGATATCGGTTCTGCTGGAGCTGCTCCAGCACCACCAGCCCGACCAGCCCGACGAACAAACTTCCCAGAAAGACGAGCCAAGAAAGGGGATCGCGGGCACCGGTCAGTTCGACCGCCTCGTGCGTGAGATCGAAGAACAGGTAAGCCAGCACGCCGATGGCGGTGCCGACGAAGAAGCCTTCCCATTCCCTCGACACCCAGCGGGTGGTCCCCACCGCCAGGCCGATTCCGAGATACACGGGAACGACACCGGCCACGATGCCGAGTCCGATGAGCGTGATGAAAGAGGGACTATCCATTACTAAGAGCGGCTCCCGAAATATCGCGAGCCGCCCATACTATAGACGAACGAAGACCGGGAAACATGACCATTTTTGCGCGATCTTTTTGCAGGAGGGCTTCTAGTAAAACTCCAGCTTGATCGCGCCGAGGACGGTGAGCGGCGCGCCGGGAATGACCGACGTCCGCGACTCCTGCGTCCCTTCGAAGTAGCGCTGGTCGAGCAGGTTTCTGAAGTTGAGCGACGCGATCAGATTGGTGCGCGGCAAGATCTCTTGCTTCCGGTAATACAGCGCGGCGTCGAGCCGCACGAACCCTGGAATTTGGAAGGTATTATCGATGTCACCCTGGCGCCGGCCGGCGGCATAGAAGCCGCCGCCGAAGCCGAATCCTTCCAGCATGCCCGATTGGAACGTGTACACGCTCCAGAGACTGCCGCTGTGGAGCGGGGCATTGGGCAGCGTGTTGCCCTCGCGCGCGACGGCGTCTCCTCGGCTGATCTCCGCGTCGATGTAGGCATAGGTCGCGATGACATCCCACCCGGGAAGCACCCGCCCGGTCACATCCAGCTCCATGCCGCGGCTGCGCTCCTCGCCGGTCTGGATGATGTCGCCGAACGCCGGCGCGACGCCGGTGAAAAGGAACCGCTGGACGTTTTCCTTCTCGATGTTGAAATAGGCCGCGTTGGCGTAGAGCTTGCCCTCGATCAGCTCCGTTTTGATCCCGGCTTCGTACTGCCGCGCCGTTTCCGGGGTCGGCAACGTGCCCGCCGGTGTCATGGCCCGGAAGACGCTGAAGTTGTCCAATTGCCGGGCCGACTTGCTGTAGTTCGCATAGAGCGAGACCGGCTTGATGGGCTGATAGACCAAGCCGACCATCGGATTGAAGAAGGTGTCCGTCTGCTTGGTCTCCGTGGCCGCGAGTCGGTCGTCAAAGCGCTGGTCGAAAATGTCAAATCGCGCGCCGAACGTGAGTTTGAGGTCCTTCCTCAGCTCGATCATGTCGGAGGCATAGATGCCGATGATGTTGTTGGTCAGCGTCCCGTCGAAAAACGTGTTGAACGGATCGACGTTGAAGGAATAGACCGGATTGAAGATGTTCTGCGTCGTCGTCACATTGGCGAAGTCCACGCGGGTGTTGTGCGTTTCACGCCCCAACTCGATGCCCGTGAGCAGGCGGTGGCCGATCGGTCCGGTCTCAAACTTGCCGATCACCTCGTTCTGCAGATAATGGCTTTGGACCAGCTGAGGGATGCGGAAGCCGGCCAGAAAGAGGGTCTGGTTGTCGGTGTCGAGGAAGCTCGGCTCGATGCTGTTGTAATCTTCGCTGGCCACTGCCGCCCGGAAGGCGGACCGCCAGGCCCAGGTCTCGGAGAATTCATGGCGCAGAATCAGCGTCCCTTTGCCCTGATTGTAGCGGTTCCGACGCGACGGATCTCCGAGAAACCGGCTGACGGGGATGTCGGCCACGCCGGTGCCGACCGCGAGCAGGCCGCGGTCGATGGGCCTGGTGTCGTACAGGAATTCGCCTTCGAACAGCAGACTGGTGCGGGTGCCCAGCTGCCAGAGGAAGGTCGGCGCGGCGAAGAAGCGCTCGCTGACCACCAGATCTCTGAAGCTGTGGGCGTGCTCATAGGCGCCGTTGAAGCGGTACAAGAGGGACTTGTCTCTTGTCAACGGTCCGGAAAAGTCGACAGTCGGCCGGTACAGGTTGTAGCTGCCGAAGATCATTTCGCCCGCATAATAGGGCGAGCTCAGAGGAGCCTTCGTGATCAGGTTGATGATGCCGCCCGGATCCGTGCGGCCGTACAGGAAGGAGGCCGGCCCCTTGAGGACCTCGATGCGTTGGAGGTTGGCGACTTCGCGCTGCGTGCGGGACGAAAAGGTGCTGTCGTCGCGAAAGCCGTTCTTGAAGATGTTCACGTCGGTCGTAAATCCGCGGATGTTGAAACGCTCGGCCCGCCCTCCCGCGCCGTGCGGAATCGATGTCCCGCTCACGTTGCGGATCACGTCCTCGATCCGCACGGCCTTCCGATCGTCCATCAGCTTGCGGGTGATGATATCGATCGAGAGCGGGGTGTCGCGGAGCGGCGCCGGCAGGCGGGTGGCCGACGACGCCTCGTCCGCCGCGTAGGTCGTGGCGTCGTCGCGTTCGCGCGCTTCACGGATCAGCACTTCCCGGACCTTGATGGGCTTCTCCGACGCTGCGGCTCCCCCGCCGGCATCGCCGCTCGTCGCGTCGTCGTCGGTCCGGCTGCTGCGGACCTGCGACCGCTCCAGCGTGGCGGTGTTGACGCCGATCGATTGCCACGAGATGCCGGTGCCCTTGAGCAGGATGTCCAGGGCTTCCTTGGGCGGATACACGCCGGTGACTGCGGTGGAGGTGAGGCCTTCGACGGTCTCGATTTTGTAGAGCATCTGCATGCCGCTCTGTGTCGCAAAGGCGTCGAGCGCGCGCGCAAGCGGCTGGGCCGGTATGTCGAAGGGTTTGGCATCGTCCTGCGCGAGCGCGGGCAGGATGAGCAGGGTCTGGCACACCAACAGCAACGCTCCGAATCCGATAGAGATAGGCCTCCGCATGGCATCTCCAAGGTTGTGAATGAGTCGCATTCTCAATGTGGAAGACGGCCATGGGGCCGTTGTCCCAACCCCCGGCGCGCAGCTATTTTCGGCTGATGATGATCTGCCCCGGGCGCCGGGTAATCTCTACGGGCACGATGGTGGGGAGAGCGAGGAAGAATTCATCGAGGTTGGCGAGAGCGAAGATTCCCTTCACACGCGTGTCACCCAGGGCGGGATCGGCGAGGGTGATGCGGTCGGAACGGTAGCGATTCAGCTCCTGGATCGCTTGTGTCAGGGTGATGCCGTCGAACAGGACGGCGCCGGTGCGCCACGACGCGATCAAATCGGGAGCGATCGGTTCCACAGGCCCCCACGTGCCCTGCCGAGTCCACGAGACACGATATCCCCGCTCGACGAACTTTGACGCCGCACGGGGAGGCTCGACTCGAACTGCGCCGGACGCGACCGCGACGGTCAGCCCATCCGGCTCCCGCCGAACGAGAAACTCGGTTCCGATGTCTTGGATGCGCGTGTCGTCGACCGTCACGTCGAACGGCCGGCCGGAATCGGACGCGACGGTGAAAAACGCTTCGCCTCGTTCCAGAACGATGTGACGCCCGCTCCACGACAGCCGGGCGGTTCCGGCCGTGTCGGTGTTGACGTCGATGATCGTTCCGTCGGGAAGCGTGATCGTACGCTGCTCGCCCTTTGCCGTCTGGAACGAGACGGCGGTCACACGCCAGCCTTCCCACCACCAGGCCGCCGCCAGCGCCAGCACCAGCAGGGCGGTGACCAGCCCGGCAGCGCGCCGTACGCCGGACCGGGCCTTGCGCGACGTCCGGCGCCGCGGACCTGGGGCGGATCCGCCGCCGGTTTGGCGAGGACGGCGCGTCTCCGCCGGCTCCAGGCGATCCCACAGCGCCTCCATGATCCGGTACTCCCGCCGATGCAGGGCGTCACGGTTGAGCCATTCCTCAAACATTCGCTTCTCTTCGGGAGAACAGGCGGGCTCCCGAAGCCGGAGGAACCATCGGATGGCCTCGTTGGAGGCGGTCTGGCGCTCAATCTGTGAACGAGTCGGCATGCGCGTCATCCGTACTATCGGCACGATTACAAAAACGGTTCGAGCCGCTCCCGGCAGTGCGCCATGGCTTTGCTGAGATGCCGCTCCACCATGGTGGTTGAAATACCGATCCGCTCGGCGATATCCGCCTGCGTCAGCTGCTCGTAGCGATACAGGACAAATACTTCCCGCCGCCGCGGGGGCATCGTCGCAATCAGATCTCGCAGCGCGCAGGAGAGTTGCTCGCGCTCCAGTTTCTGATCGGGACGCGGTTGCGGCGACGGGGTATCGACGGCGTCCGTCAACTCCGTGAGATGCCGGGCCCGCACCTGCCGGCGGCGGACGGAATCCACCGCGAGATTCTTGGCGATCCGGTACAGGAAAGCGCGCGGCTGTCTCACCGCGTGCGAGTCTTTTGTCGCGAGCAGCCGGACGAAACTATCCTGCGCAACATCCGCCGCGTCATGGGGACAGCGCAGCAGACCGGTCAAGAACGAGAGAAGCTCGCGATAATAGTTGGTGAAGGCCCCAAGAGGCCACTCTGCCGAACTCGATGGCGTCATACGGTCGGACAACGGTCCTATGGGGAAGACGGGCGTGCGGCCCGATTCCCCAACCTTCGTTTGGAGAAAAAAATGACGCTGTCGATCTACTGTGACCCCTAGTCCAGCCGGTACAGGATGGGGATATGGAGGGTCACGTCGCTCCGTTCCAACGGATGAGCCAGTTTGACCGGCGCGCAGCGGCGCAGCGTCTCGACGGCGTCCTCGTCGAGGATCGCACGGCCCGAGCTTTCGAGGACGGCGACATGCGCGAGATCTCCGGTGCTCCGGACGACGACCTGGAGCACCACGGTGCCCTCCCACCGGTTCATGCGCGCGAGGTAGGGGTATCGCTTCAACTGCTCGACCCGGTCCCACAACGACTGCGCCAGCCAGCCGTAGTCGGGCTGGAGCGCGCGGCTGCGCAAGGCCCGCTCGACGGCCTGGGGACGTTGCACGACCCGCCGAAGCTCCTCCTCGACCACGTCCTGCGCGAGCGGGGAGGGTTCCATGGGCTCGATTTCGGGAGGCGGCAGCGCGGCCGGGCCCGAGGCGCCGAGCGGCGTCGCCTCGCGCTGGGGCGGCATGCCGGCAGCCGCCGAGTGTCCGGACGCCGCGTCGCGCCGGGCCGGCGTCCCCTGGTGCGCCACGTTCGTGTTCGCGGGAAGGGCGCCTTCCTGTAAGGCATCGCGGACGAGCGGCGGCGCCTGGTCCAGGTCGTCGAACGAGGCGCGTGGCTGCGAGTGCAACGCCTCCATTTCAGCGGGCGACAGGTGATCGAGCGGCGAGTCCGCGACAACGTCGGCGGACGCGAGTGGAGAGGGGACGTCGGCGGCCAGCGGCTCGGGCGGGGGCGTCCGGCGGACCGCCACGTCCCACCGGAACGTGTCCTGCCGCGGCGGCAGCGTAACGTCCAGCAGCAACGGCGCGGCAGTGCCGAGCGCCAGCGTGTGGAGGGCGGCCGACACCACCCAACTCCACAGTGAGTCCTGGCTGGACCGCATCGGCGGCACGCGATTCATCCGCGTTCCTCCCGGCGGTCGAGGCAGCCCCGCCGGATGGGGCCCGACAGACAACGCGCCGCCGGCCGGCGGGGCGCTCGGCCCGTCCCTTGCCGAAACAGATGCGGCGAGACGCCGGTCGCCTTCTTGAAGAAGTGGCTGAACGCGTACTGATCATGGAATCCCAAGGTTTCGGCGATGTCGGCCAGGCGCCCGGGCGAGGACAGCAGCCGGGTGGCCCGTTCCAGGCGGAGGCGCTTCATATAGCTGGAAAACGGCTCGCCCATGCGAGCGAGGAACCATTCGGAGCAGTATTTCTCCGAATAACCGACGAACCGCGAGAGGTCTTTCAACGTCACCCGTCGATGCAGGTTGGCGGCGAGAAAGCTGTGCATCCGGTCCTGCAACGACGGCTCCGGCGGCAGCCGCGCGAACAGGTCGTCGCGCAGGCGCTCGACGGCGGATCTCAGCCTCTCCCAGGTCTCCATGTCCCAGGCCCGTTCGTCCGGCTGTCTGGTATCGGCCCGCTGCGGTGGTGTCGAAAGCGATGTCGCCATGGTGTTCTCCCCGTCATGTCGAAGCACAAGCTGAAAAAGGCGGCGGGGGGCCTCAGGAGGAAGTGAGGGCCCCCGCCGGGCGAAGTGGGGTGGCACGGCCCCACTCCGATGCCGGCGCTTGACGCGACCGGCTGACACGTCGATCACAGTAAACTGAGGTCGCCCACTTCGCGCCCCGCGCCGAGCAGGCGGTATAAGAGCTGGACCAGCGCCGGATCGAACTGGCTCCCGGAGGCGACCATCACGATGCGTGCCGCCACCGTATTCCGCCGCTCACGCGATGACACGTCGGGAACCTCGATGGCGTCGAACGCATCCGCGATCGCCAAGATTCTGGCCCCGAGCGGAATAAACTCGCCCCGAATACCGTAGGGGTAGCCGGTGCCGTCCCACCGTTCATGGTGGTGGGCGATGAGAATCGATGCCTCGCGCAAGAACGAAAAGGGTTCGAGCAGATTCGCGCCCAGGCGGGAATGGTTCTGCACGGTCACGTAGGCCTCCGGTTCCAGCGGTTCGATGGTCCTGCTGAGCCGCGGCGGGAGCATGAGCAGGCCGATATCGTGGAGCAGCGCCGCCAGCTTGATGTCGTGCAACTCGCCCGCAGCAAGGCCCGCCGCCTGTCCCAGCTTGACGGCGATCCCCGCCGTCCGCCGGCCGTGACCCGCTTGCCAGGGGAGGGCGCGGTCGATCTCTTTGCCGGCTTGGCGGACCAAGATGCTCTCGACATCGCGGCGCGATGCGGCCGGCAGAGTCAGACGATCGATCTTTGCCAACAGGGCTTGGATTCTGAGGACGGTCGGATGGACGCGAGGACTGACGGTCGATGGCATGATGTCGCCTCCCAAAAAAGAAAAAGCCCAAGACCACGGTGGTGATCTTGGGCTCTGGGTGAAGAACCGCTGGCCTCAGGGACGTTCGGCTGACTTAATTCGCGTGAACGGGCCACCCTCCGATGCTGGCAAACGGAATAACGAGCAAGCGCCGGCAGCGCTTGCACTTGAGCTCCAACCCGCCTTCGACGATCCGCGCCACCAGTTGCCCGCAGTGACAGCGGACTTCTTCCGAGCAGTGGACTTGTGGAGATGTGTTGCTCTTAGTGGTCATAGAATCTTGTTCGCAGGAGGAGGCGACACGAAGTCGCCTCCTCCGCCAGGCACCTTAGAAATTCCAGCGCGCGCCGGCCTGCACCATCAAGGGCAGCCCTGCGTAAATGCCGCGCGACCGATCGACGATGAACGTCTGGTCCAGCAGGTTTTTCCCAGTGACGAAGAACGTCGTGTTGATGCTCTTCACGTACTGGTTGGCCGCTGCATTGAGGACGCACCAACCCTTGATGACGCCGCGCTGGCCGTTCGGCGTCGGATTCACGGTATTGCGGTCATCCGAGAACATGTCACTGATGCACTGCGTTTCCAGACGGGTATTGAAGCCCCAATCCGCATTGGCATAGCCGATGCCCGCTGTGAGCATGTGTTTCGGCGCATAGGTGAGGCGGTTGCCAGAAATGCTGACAGTCGAGGCTTCACCGGGGAGGAGTGAGATCGCCGAGAGGCTGCTGTTCCGAGTTCCGGTGAACTCGGCTTCCGCCAGCCAGGTGTAGCTCAAATCCACGAAGAAGTCCTGGCGCGGATCTGCGACACCCTTCATCAAATCCAACAGATCAGCCTTGCCGGCGAATTCAATGCCCTGATGGCGTGTCTCTCCGGCGTTCGTCAGTGTCGCGCCGGTTCCACCGGCGGCCGACTGTGAAATGATCTGATTATCGAAGTCCATACGGAACAGGGTCGCTTGTGCACCTAACCAATAAAGGGGAGTGCTTCGCACGCCGACTTCATAGATCCAGGCCAACTCAGCCTCCAGGTCCACCACCGCGTTATTCAGCTGAATTGCATCAGAGATTTGCGGCGGAGCAAACCCACGATGGACGCCGGCAAAGAATGTGTAGTCCTTATTGGGCGAATAGGTGGCGCCGATGCCGGGCAACGGCTGAATAAACTCGATATCGTTGAAAGCTCCTGTTCCACTTGTGCCGGGAGCCTGTCGGTTTTGCTGAGAATACTTGAAGTATTCTAGCCGTACCCCAGGGGTGACGGTGAATTTTCCGAATGTCAACCGCTCTTGCAGAAACGCAGCATAGGCGTTCGTCTTTCGTAGGTTATCTTCACCGAGACAGGATTGAGCGTTGGCTCCTCCAAAGCAGCTTTGTCCAATACCGGATACGAGGTTTCTGAACTGTTGCCGATTGGACTCCTCATACATATAGCGGACGCCGAAGTCAGCGACGGCATCGACCCCGAAGAGACGATGGACATAGTTGAACCGCGGCTCGACTCCATACACCCAGTATTCACGGGCATTGATGAAACGGCCTGCCGTGGGTAGCGCTCTCGTGGCAGTTGCCGCAATTGCATTACCGGTATTGAAGGTTGCATTTGCGGTCGTGGGGTCGCCATCCAAATCGGTACTCTGCCTCGACCAGTCACGTTGAATGTAGTGACCGAAGAAGTTGGTCGTCGATGTCAGATTGGCCGTGAACATGTGGTTGACCGCGACGTGAAATCCGATCCGCCTGAAATCAAAATTGTCGTTTGTAAAGGGAGTTGTTCGAGGATCGCTGCTGTATTCGCTTTCCGTCAACCCCTGATAGCCGATTCCCGAGTCCTCACGGTAGTAGTTGAACTTGGCGAGGATCTGGGTGCGCTCGCTCAACTCCTGCACCGTCTTGAACGTCAAGTCGTCCACCTTAGCCCGGATGTTCGTGAAGCGGGGCGTGTCGGACTGATAGTGGAAGTAGTCGACCATGTAGCCGCTCTTGCCCCACGTCCCGCCGTAATTAAAGTGCGTGTTATAGAAATTCAGATTGCCGCCGAAGAACTGGAAGAAGCCTCCCGGCGTGGCCGGCGGCATGCGGGTAATCAAGTTCAAGACGCCGCCGACGTTGCTCGGCCCGTACAGCAACTGCCCGCTGCCCTTCAGCAGCTCGATGCGGTCGAAGCGGAAGATCGGCGGAAAGTAATAGGACGACGGATCGCCGTACGGCATGAGCATGATCGGCACGCCGTCTTCCATGATATGGACCTTCCGGCTGCGTGTCGGGTCCAGACCGCGAATGGCGATATTGGGGCGGATGCCGAGCCCTTCTTCGTCTCTCACGACGACGCCGGGAATGGGCCGCAGCGCTTCATTGATGGTGAGGCGGTGGTTGTTGAAGATGCTCTCCTGTGTGACCACATGGCCGGAGCCGGGAATGTGCTCCAGCGCATCGGGCGCGGTGCCGATGATTTCCGTCAGGGGAATGTTGATCGGCCGCTCGGGCTGAACAGGGGCTTCCGTCGGGCCGGCCGGAGCCTTGCCCGTTCCACCGGGAACCAGAGCGCCCCGACTTTCCTCCGATTGCGCCGGCTCTTCGGCATACAGGGCCGAGGGAATTGCCGGCGTCAAGGAGCCAGCAAAGATCAGTAACGATGCGGTGCGTAGCGCCATCGTCCGCCAAGTACGCGGCGGACGGGAGAGCCCGCCGCCTCGCCGTAATAGATAATGTAAATAAGAACTATTCTCAAAATCAAGACCGGATTGATCGCTGCTGCCCATAACCCTCCCTCCTGTCGTTACCGGATGATTAAAGAAGAGACTGTGGCGCGGCCCACCCGCGCCCACGATGAGGCGAGAAGAACGCCGACGAGACGGTACGGCACACTCGAGTCCATCATTCCCCACTCACACCAGGGAGACGCGCAATCCGAACTAGGGGTCGCCCTAGTCCAGGCGGTCAAATTTTTTTGCCCTGTCTCCCTACTTGAACACGACCTTCTTCAAACCACCGACGGGCAAATCCACCTCACCGAAGTCCGACTCGCCCTTGAAGCTGCCTTTGATCGCCAGGCCGAATTCGCCCGTCTTGCCGTTGGTCAACGTGATCGCCAGGGTTGGCAGCGAGCCGTCGGCCGCCGGCTTCACGTCGATCTGCTTGATGTTGTCGAACTTGACGTTCACGGTGGCCGTGCCCTTCTTCACTGGGACATGGCGCAGTTCATGGGGCACGAAGGCGGTCTCGCTGACCTTTTCTTCCCAGTAGAACATCACGTTCTTGATCTCGGTTTCGACGCCCTGAGCGTCCGTCGCCGTGGCCTGGAATTGCCGCTCGTTCTTCGGCTGGGCCAAGGCCGTGGTCAGGAGCGAAGCCGAGAAGACGAGGACTGTGGCTGCGATACCGGCGAGTTGAACGAGTCGGCGAAACGTCACGGTACACCCCTCCTGTTCTGTCATCAGCGCAGCGAGTATCCGACCGGAACCAACAGCGCCACCTGGCTCTTGCCCAACGGATGCTTCAGTTGAATGGGCGACACCTGCCGGATGAGCTCCATGGCGTCATTGTCGAGGACCGAGTGGCCCGAGCTCTCGGCGATCTGCAGGCTCACGACATGCCCGTCGTCGCGCACCACCGCTTTGACGATCACCTTGCCCTCCCAGCGATTCAGGCGGGCGGTGTAGGGATACCGTTTGGACCGCTCCAGCCGGGCCAGCAACTCTTGGGTGAGCCACGAATAGTCCACCTTCGTCTGAGCCGTCACCACCGCCGGGCGTTCCACGGCCTGGGGCTGGGCGGGGGCCGCGTGGACGATCTGCTGGACGGGCGCGGGCGCTTCCACGGCGTCCACCGCCGATTGCTCGACGACCGCCTGTCGAACGGGCGCGGGGGCTTGCCCCACCACCGGTTGCGATGTCATGACCGGGGAGGGGCGCTCACTCGTCACTTCGGAGACGATCGGGGCGGGTTCGGCCTGCACGGTGTGGGTGACCGGGGCCGGCGTCGACACGGCGGCCACCGGCGTGGTCTCGACGGTCTCCACCTTCTGGACGGCTTCGCTCCGCTGGACCGCCTGTTGCGTCTGCTGGATCGGCTCCGCATGCTGGGCGATCGTTTCCACCACGGGGGTGACGTGATTTTGCACCGCCACCTGTTCCTGCCGGACGATGCGCTGGACGCGCTCGACCGTTTGCACGGTCTGCACGCGCTGGACGACCGGTTGCGCTTCCACCGGCTTCGGCGGAGCGGGCGGCGGCTGGACTGCAGGCTTGGGCTTGGGCGGCGCGGGAGTGGGCTGCGCCTCCGGAGCCGGCGGTGTCACGTGCGCGAGCGCAATGTCCCACCGAAACGGCTCGGGCTGAGGCGCCGGCTTCAATTCCGCGAACAGGAACAGGGACACGGCCAGCGCCAGCATATGAACCATCAGAGAGGCCATCCAGCCGTGGGGCTGGTGTGTCGACTGTCCCATCTGCGCGATGGCCGCCGCCGTCATGACCGCACGACCTCCAGGCTCACTTGATGGAATCCCAGCCCCCGCACGTCGTCCACCACGTTCACGAAGCGTTCGAGCACCGTGACGCGGTCCGCGCGCACCAGCACCAACGATTCGCGCGGATGGGCGGTCAACTGGACCTTCAAGGCGTCCTGCGTCACGGCCTGGTCGTTCAAGAACAAACCGCCGTCGGCCGCCAGCGTGATGACCAGCGGGACGTCCTTCCGATCGCCGGCCTCCTTGGCCTTCGCCAAGTCGACCGGGATATGGCCGGTCGTGATGAACGTGGCCGTCGTCAGGACGATGACCAGCAGGACGAGCATCACGTCCACCAACGGAATGACGTTGATCTGATCGAGCTCACGTTCCATGTTGCACTTTGTACAGGGTCAACAGTTCCGACACGCGCCGGCGCAGGACGTTGTTCATCACCACGCAGGGGATCGCGACGAGCAGGCCGACGGCCGTGGCCTTCAGCGCGAGGCTCAAGCCGATCATGATGGTATTGACCGCCATCTGGCCGGTGGTGCCCATCGTGTGGAACGTCAGCATGATGCCCAGCACGGTGCCCAGCAGGCCGATATAGGGCGCGTTGGCCGCCACGGTGCCGATGACGACCAACCGGCGCGTCAGCGCGATTTCAAACACTTGTTGGTTGGGGAATTCTTTGAGATTGACGCGGCGATAGTACAGCCAGCGCTCGACGGCGATGGCGACGCACCACACACTCAGCGCAAAAAGAAGCCCGATGACGCCGTAATCGACGGCGTGTTTGAGAGAATCCATGGTTCAAACCCTTGCCGTTCGCGTTAAATGAATTTGAAAATAGTTCTCAACTTCTGCAGGTCGAAGGTAACAAAGCCGGTCCGCCGGTGTCAACATGAAATTCGTGCGGGCGGGCTAGGCGGGCGGTGCTTCCCGGAAGATGACGGTATGGGTCGCCGACACGCGCAGCTCCACCGCGGCGCCTTCCTGGTAGACGCTGGTCGAGCTTTCGCTGCTGTGCACCAGTTGTCCGGACGGAAGCCGGATCGTGTAGAGGTTTTCGGAGCCCCGGAATTGGCGCGCGACGATTCTGGACCCGGCCGATCGGTCCGGCACCGCGTGAATGTCGTCGGGACGGATCATCACCACGACCGAAGCCCCCTCCGCGCTCTGCAGCGTGTCCGGGAACTCGCCCAGTTCCGTATGCACCGTGCCGCTCCGGACTTGACCCGGGATAAAGTCGGCCTGGCCGACGAAGTCCGCGACGAAGGGCGTGGCGGGGACGTGGTAAATCTGCTCGGGCGTATCCATCTGTTCAAGCGCACCCTTGTTCAGCACGGCGATGCGGTCCGCCATGGCGAAGGCTTCGTCGTGATCATGCGTCACCAGAATCGTGGTGGTCTTCATGCGCCGCAGCAGCACGTGGAGCTCCTGGCGCATGCGGCTCGCCATGTCGGGGTCGAGGTTGCTGAAGGGTTCGTCCAATAAAAGCACGACGGGATTCTGCACCAGCGCCCGCGAGAGGGCCACCCGCTGCTGCTGCCCCCCGGACAGCTCATGCGGATAGCGCCGCTCGAAGCCCTCCAGGCCGGTCAAACACAGCATCTCCTGCACGCGGTTCCTGCGTTCTCCCTTGGACAAATGGCGAAGCCCGAAGGCGATGTTGTCCGCCACGCGGAGATGCGGGAACAGCGCGTATTCCTGGAAGACCATGCCGACGTGCCGCTCTTCAGTCGGGATGGTGTGGCCGGAGGAAGACACCAACCGGCCGGAGAGAAAGATCTCTCCCGAACGCACCGGCTCGAAACCGGCGATCGCGCGCAGAATCGTCGTCTTGCCGCAGCCGGACGGGCCCAGCAGGCAGAGGATCTCCCCTTCGCGCGCCAGGAACGAAATGTCGTGAACGGCCGGTCTGGCGGGCTCGTAGGCGCAGGAGACGGAGCGCAGCTCCAGAATCGATGAGGCGGGTCTGTAGAGGTCCGCTTGGGCCTGCGTGTTGCCGGCGCCGGCTCTGTTGGTCCGTGCGTCCGTCGTCATCATTGTCCTCAGGCGGCCCGCCAATCGCGCGACAGCAGCAGCGCCAGCGCGGGAAGGCCGACCACCACGATGAGCAGGGCGGAGGGCGCGGCCAGTTGATAATATTCCTCGCTCGCTTCGAGCCAGACGCGGATGGCCAGCGTATCGAAGCCGACGGGGCGTAACAGCAACGTGGCCGGCAGCTCCTTCATCGTCTGCAAAAACATCAGCACCCAGGCGACGATGAACCCGTTGCGCACCAGCGGCAGCGTGACGCGCCGCCAGGTCTCCCGGACGCCGAGCCCCAACGTGCGGGCCACCTCTTCCAGGTTGGGCGTGATCTGTTGCAGCGACGGTTCGAGCGACTGCAGGCCCGCCGGCAAGAAGTGGATGACGTAGGCGACGACGAGCACGATCGCCGTCCCGTAGAACACGGGCAGTACTTGGAGAAACAGGATCAGCACGGCGAGAGCTGCGACCGGCCCCGGGAGGACATAGCCGGCATAGGCGGCCTGCAAGCACCCCAGATTCAAGAGGGTCGGTTTGCGGCTCGCCAGATAAGCGAGCGGGAGGCCGATGACCACACCGATGGAAGCGGCCGAAGCGGAGAGGAGGGCGGTGTTCCAGACGAAACTGAAGAAGCGGCTATCGAGGATCGCTTGCGCGTCGGGGGACAAAGTCCATTGGACCAACAGATAGGCCGGCACGCCGAAGGAGGCGGCGACGATGGCGCCGAGATACGCCGTCAGTCCCAGGCTCTGGAGCCATCCGCTCCGGAATCGTTGCGGCGCACGATACCGTCCCGTGGTCTGGTAAAAGCGGCTCTTATGCCGGAACCATCGTTCCGTCACCAAAAACGTCAGCGCCAGGACGACCAGCAGGATGCTCAGAATGCTGGCGGCCTGCGTATCGGAGCGCCCGGTCATCTGCTGGAACACGGCATAGGTCAAGGTCTGATAGCGCAACAGGGAGACGGCGCCGAAATCCGAGACGACGTACAAAATCACCAGCGCCAGGCCGGCCACGATGGAGGGGCGCAGGAGCGGCAACGTCACGCGCCACATGGTCGCAAGGCGCGAGGCTCCGCACGTCCGCGCCACTTCCTCGAACGAGACGTTCAGGGTCAAAAGCGCGCTGCGCGTCAACAGATAGACGAAGGGAAACGTGTCGAGCGCCATCACCACCGTGGCGCCCCAAAAACTTTGCGGCGAAAAGAGCCGCGCCTGGGGTCCGGCGATCGACTGCCACAGGTGCTCCACCGGTCCGCCGAACCCGAGGAGATAGTTGTAGACATAGGCCAACACGTAGGTCGGCATGGCGAGCGGCAACACCAGGGCCACTTCCCAAAAAGGACGTCCGGGAAAGTCGAAGCGGGTCACGATCCAGGCGGTCGAGACACCCAGAATCAGCGTGAGCACAGAGACCATGGCGGCCAACGACACGGTGTTGCGCAGCAGCTCGGGAATGCGCGTCGCCCACAGCCGCTGCCAGACGGCCGGATCCGCCGACAAGGCCAGGGTCGTCACATAGCCGAGCGGGAGGAGAATCAAGGCGGCGCTCGCCAGCGCGACCCACTGAAGCGGCGAGGCGAGCTGTTGGCGCAGGCTGGTCACCGGTGGGCTTTCCGATTATCGGAGACCGACTTGTTCGATCAGGGTGAGCGTGGGCTCGCGCAATTCGGCGAGTTTCGTCAAGGGCACCAGCGCCGCGCGAAAGCTCTTCCGCTCGGCGAGCGCCGGGTCGGCGTTCACGTCCGGATGCAGCGGGTATTCCTTATCCAGGTCGGCGAACATCTTCTGGCCGGCCTGCGCGACCAAAAATTCGACCAGGAGCTTGGCGTTGTCGAGGTGCGCCGTATGCTTCAGGATGCCGACCCCGGCGACATTCATGATCGCCCCCATGCCGCCGTCCTGCTGGTCGGGCATGAGGACGGCGATCGGCGCGGACGGCTGAGCCGCCAGATGCCGGTAGACATAATAGTGGTTCACGATGCCCATCGCGACCTGCCCCTTGGCGACCGCGTCCACGATCTGGGAGCTCTTTTGATAGACCTGCGTCCCGGCGTTGTCTTTGAGCCCTTGGAGGAACTTCTTGGTCCGCTCGTCGCCGACCGAGGCGCGGATGACCGACACGCCGGCCTGCAAATATTCGCTGCCGGAATTGGGAATCGCAATCTTGTCTTTCCACCGGGGGTCGGCCAGGTCGAGCAGCGACTTGACCTGATCGGGTTTCACCATGGTGGTGTTGTAGACGATGATCCAGAAGCGGCCCGACAACCCGATCCAACTGTTGTCCGCCGCCCGATACTGCGGCGGGATGGCACGCTCCACTTCGCGCATGTTCAGCGGGCGCAGCAGGCCGGCCGCGCGCGCCAGTTCCAGACTGCCGGCGTCGTTCGTAATCAGCAGATCGGCTTGCGTGCGATCACCTTCCGCCTTCAGGCGGTTGACCAACTCGGTGGTGCCGGACGACAGGAGTTCGACTTGGATGCCGGTCTTGGCCGTAAAGGCGTCGAGCACCGGCTTGATGAGCCGTTCCGCCCGGCCCGAATACACGACCAACTTGTCGGCTGCGGAAGCCGTGACAGGAGCGGCCAACGAGGCGAGCGCCACGACGACGCCCATGGCGGCGGTGAGGGAAAGGAGAAGAGACGCGCGCAGTCCATGGGCATACCGCATAAGCCGGTCCTCGCTTATTGAAATTGATAAATTGTCTCAAAAAGATACCAAAACCAAGCGGCGGGGGTCAATGACGGCAGCGCGAACAGAGGCCGTAGAGCTCCAGTCGATGGGTCTGGATGACGAAGCCGTTCTTGGTGGCGACTTCTTCCTGCAAGCGCTCGATGTCACAGTTTTCAAACTCGACGATTTTTTGGCAACTGGTGCAGATCAGATGATCGTGGTGGCCTTTGTGCGAGACGTTGTCGTACTGGGTCTGCGTGCCGAAATGGCGCGCCTGGGCCAGGCCGGCTTCGCAAAACAGGTTCAGCGTGCGGTAGATGGTCGCCAATCCCAGGTGGGGATCTTTCTTCGCCAGCTGGTGGTACATCTCTTCGGCCGTAATGTGTTCCTGCTTGAGAAAGGCGTCGAGGATCAGCTCGCGTTGGCGGGTGAACTTCAATTGGTGCTTGCCCAGGTGCTCTTTCAGTGTCTCCATTTCTTTCGCGTGCTTTGCCATAACCTCCGCTCCCATCTTGAGAAGACATTAAAGACCAATGGCCTGCACAGGGTCAAGAGGCGTGAGGGCGGGTTGCCGGTGCGGTTTGACGATCCTTCCGCCGCTTGTTTATAGTGCGGCTCGCGGCGGCACCGGCGGAGTCACAGGATGCGAAAACCGAATCACATCACGGTCGATCGCGCCTTGCTGCTCTACGCGCTCCATCTGGCGGAGCCGTACGGACTGCTGAGCGATGTGAAGCTCCAACAACTCTGCTTCCTCTGCGAGTTGCAGCTGTTCGGCAAGGGCTTCAAAGGATTTCATTTCGAGTTTTTCCGGTTCGCCTACGGCGCCTTCAGCAAAGACCTCGACAACGATTTGACTTCGTTGCGGCGCAAGGAGCGGGTGGAGAACTTTACCCTCTCGGATCAAGCCAAGGAGGAGGTCATTCCGCTGGTGCTTCAGGGCGTCGAAGGTATCGAAACCAACGAGAAGGTGAAGGAGATCATCGACGCCGTGGTGGCGACGTATGGGCCTCAGGACAGCGGCACCATCACGAAATCCGTGGAAGCCGTCGAGCTCAGCACGCCGCAGCAGCCGGAGTTCAAAATCCCCATCCGGGACATCGTCTTCCACACGACGCTGCTCGTGCCGCACCGGATCGAGGTCCAGGCCGAATTCGCCTTTTCGCCCGCCATGCTGGCGCGGGTCAACGCCGCCATGGGGTACGACGGGACGGCGGGCCTCGGTGCTCACAGTTGGTAGAGCTCGCCGTATTTCTTCTCCAAATAGGCGAGAAACGGCTCCGGACTGACGCTCGATCCCGTCACGCGCTGCGCCAGGTGATCGGGCGTGAACATGCGGCCCCAGCGGTGGATCTTCTGTTCCAGCCAGCGGCGCAGGACCATGAGCCGTCCCGCGGCGATCTCATCTTCCAGGTGCGGCATTTCCCGCTTGGCCTGCTCGAAGAATTGCACCGAGTAGAGGTTGCCGAGCGTATAGGTCGGAAAATAGCCGAAAGATCCCAGCGACCAATGCACATCCTGCAGCACGCCGTCGGCGTCCTTTGGAGGCGTGATGGCGAGATATTCCTCCATCTTGCGGTTCCACATGCCGGGTAACTCGTCCGGCTGCGTCCGGCCTTCGATCAAATCCTGTTCGATCTCAAACCGCAGCATGATGTGCAAATTATACGTCAGCTCGTCCGCCTCCACGCGGATGAAGGAGGGTTGCACGCGATTGATGGCGGCATAGAACTGTTCCCTGTCCACCCCGCGCAACTGATGCGGGAACGTCTGCTGCAGGATCGGATAGAAGAAACGCCAAAAAGCACGGGAGCGGCCGACGCAGTTCTCCCACAGGCGCGATTGACTTTCGTGAATGCCGAGCGACACCGAGTCCCCCAACGGCGTGCCGTAGTACCGCTGGTCGAGTCCCTGATCGTACAGGCCGTGCCCGCCCTCATGAATGCAGCTGAACAGACAGGACTGCAACTCGTGCTCGAACACGCGCGTCGTCACCCGGACGTCGGTTGGATGGAACGAGGTCGTGAACGGATGGGCGGAGAGGTCCAGCCGCCCTCGTTCGAAATCGTAGCCCATCGCGATGAGGACCAGGCGGCCGAATTCGAGTTGCCGCGCTTGATCGTAAGAGTAGCGCAGCATGCTGTCGTCGATCCGGACCGTGCTGTCCATCACGCGCTTGAGCAATGGGACGAGGCGGGCTTTCAGTTGCGCGAACAGCGGCCGAAGTGACGCCACGGTGGAACCCGGTTCGTACACATCCAACAGGGCGTCGTAGGGCGACTCTTTGTAGCCGAGGTACTGCGCTTCTTCGCGCTTGAGTGAAAGAATCGTACGGAGGTTGGGCAGGAACATCGCGAACTTGTCTTGTTTCCTGGCCTCCGCCCAGACCTGTTGGGCGAGCGACGTTTCGCGACTGAGCGTCATGACGAACTGGGACGGCAGTTTCTTCGCCCGGCTGAAGTCGCGCCACACCTCGCGCAAGAGCGACCGAGCGGGCTCGTCCCATCCATCGCCCGGCTGCTCCAGCGCTCGACCGGTCGCCGGGTCGATCCATTGCGACAGCAGTTGCTCGATCTCCGGCGAGACCAGCTTTTGGTGGGCCAGCCCCTGCAGCACGGCGATCTGCTCCGCCCGCGCCTCGCCCCCGCCCGCCGGCATGTACGTTTCCTGATCCCATGAGAGAAGCGAGGCGGCGCTGTTGATCCGCTGGATTTCCAGCAGTCGCGTAGTAAGGGGTTCCAGGGTGGCGATGGTCTTCACGCGGGCCTCCTTGTGCTACAGTGGAGTCTACGCAACCACGCCGTTGTTTTTCAAACGAGGAGCTGTGCCGATGAAAGAGCTGGTGCCTGCCGATCTTGAAGCCTACGCCGAGACCCATTCGATGTCCGAATCAGCGATCCGCCGGGCGTTGCGGGAAGAGACCGAGCGGACGATGGAGCTGCCCCAGATGCTGGTGGGGCCGCTGGAAGGGGCCTTTCTCCAGATGATGACCAAGCTCGTGGGCGCGAAGCGGGTGTTGGAGATCGGGATGTTCACCGGGTACAGCGCGCTCTGTTTCGCCGAGGCGCTGCCGGAGGATGGAACGGTCGTCACCTGCGACGTGGACGAGGAGTCGGCCGCCGTCGCGCGGCGCTATTTTGCCCAGGCGCCGGTGGGCAAAAAGATCGACGTCCGGATGGGACCGGCCCTGGAGACGATGCGGGACCTCACCGGTCCGTTCGACGTCATTTTCATCGACGCGGACAAAACCAACTATCTTAATTATTACCGCCGGGCGCTGGATCTCTTGGCTCCGGCCGGCGTCATTCTGATCGACAACGTCCTCTGGAACGGCGACGTGCTGAAGCAGCCGCCGCCGGACGAGAAGACGGCGGCCATTCAAGAGTTGAATCGCGCCGTGGCCGGCGACCCCGGTGTGGACGCCGTCCTGGTCACGATCCGGGACGGCGTGCTGGTGGTTAGAAAAAAGTGACGAGTGATGGGTGATGAGCTGACGAATGGCCGCCACTCTTCACTGATCACGCATCACTGATCACTCATCACTAGATCTTTAAATCCGCCTCCCACGACACACTGGCGGGACACCACTGCCAGATGCCGAGGCTGATGATCCGCGTCAGACCGGCCGGGATGCAGGCCAGGCGGTTCACTTCCACATGGCGGTTGATGAGCTTCGTCGGCTCCCCGCAGCGCCTCAGATAATCGTCGGCTTTGATGTCGTGCAAATTCCAGTGGGGGACGAAGAAGGCCACCACGGGAATCGGCAGGACGGCCAACGAGGAATCGTCCACGCTTTCCGAGCCCGAGCAATGGGCGCCGGTTTGCGCATACTTCACGTCGTCGTGCACCAAGGCTTTGGTGCAGCCGCCCAAGACTAGGAGCAGCGATACCGATACCGATAAGAAGCGAAACGTCCCTACGAAGCGTCCCATAGTCTCCCCTCCCTGGACCGGCCTGCTGAGTTAGACGAAAACTAATGCAGTTCGTAAACGGCGTCAACCGTGAGTAGCTGCGACAATCTCCTTGACGGCGGCGCGAAACGACGGTATCCCCATGTCCATGCAGCCCTCCTCCACGCTCGCCTATGGGTCGGTGGTGCTGGCCGCCGTCCTCTGGGGCGGGTCGATCGTGGCGCAAAAACTCGCTCTGGGGTCCTTCTCGCCGGTCGAAGCCTCAGTGTTGCGCGATCTCGGCGGCCTGGCCATTCTCATGGCGACCTGGTGGTGGCAGGAAGGCACCCTCGGCACAGTGACCCGCGCCGATCTGCGCGATCTGGGCTTCCTGGGGCTCGGCGTGCTGGGCAATCATCTGCTGATTTTGATCGGGTTGAAATACGTGAGCGGGGCGGTGGCGGGCGTGATCATCGGATCGAGCCCCGTGGTTACGGCGCTCTTGTCGGCCATGCTGATACAAGACGTGCCGCTGCGGGCCGTCTGGGCGGGGGCGCTCTTGTCGTTCGCCGGTGTGGCGCTGGTGTCGGTCGCGGGCTTTCAGGCGGCCGGCGAACAGCCGCTCCTGGGCAGCTTGCTCGTCTTTCTGGGCGTCGTGAGCTGGGCGCTGTACAGTATCGGCAGCCGCGCCGTGATGGACCGGCTCTCTGCGCTCACCGTCAATTGGACGACTCTGTTGGTCGCGACGGTGTTGCAGATTCCACTGTTGTGGACCGATCGCAAAATGCTGGATGCGGGCGCCGCCTCGGTGAGCGGCGGAGACTGGCTCGCGCTGGGGTATTTGGTCGTCTTCGCGACAGCGGTGGCGCAGCAAGCGTGGCTGTACGGGGTGAAAGGCATCGGCCCGTCGCGCGCGTCCGTCTTGGGCAATCTTACGCCGGTGGCGGCGGTCGCGCTCTCGGCGCTCATCCTCCATGAGCACGTGGGTCCGGCTGAGATCATTGGCATCGCCCTGATTCTCGCCGGCGTCTGGTTGGTAAACCGACAGACGGCCCATCTGTCCGCCTGATTTCTCCCTCGCCGCCGTCTTCCTGATTGCAGTATGATACGGCTCTTTCGCTAGGGAGCCCTCATGCTGGAACAACGCATCGACGAAGTCACGAAAGCCAATCAACGGTTTTACGAGGCCTTTGAAAGCCTCGACATCACTCGGATGGACGAGGTGTGGGCCCACCTGGAATACGTCACCTGCATCCATCCCGGCTGGACGCTCCGTTCCGGCTGGCCGGAAGTGCGCGACTCCTGGGTGCTGATCTTCAACAACACCTTTTCCATGAAATTCGAGCTGACCGACGTGACGATCCAGGTCGCCGGCGACGTGGCGTGGGTCATCTGCACGGAGAACATCACCAGCCAGCAATCCGAAGAGCCGCAGCAAGCCAAAGTGCTCGCCACGAACCTGTACGAACGCATCGGCGACGAGTGGCTGATGATCCATCATCACGGGTCTGCGGTGATGGGCTAGGGGAGACGCGGGCGGCCTGGTGGTCTCCTATGCTCGCCCAACGCGCGGCCTCGGAAGGCCCTCGTTGGACGCGCGCAGTAAGGAGATCACCAGGTCGCCCGCTAAGAAGGGAAGAAGAAAGAGTTGGGTATGCTCGCTGCATGCGCGCAGTGAGAGACACCCCCACTCGTCAGCCCTGTGTTGGGAGGGTAGGAAGAGGGAAAGAGGAGGTTGGATATAAGAGGAGGCGCATTTGAAGAAACAACAGAGAGTGAAGCTGGTTCGTGAAGGTCGTTACCTTGCGGAGGTCAGCGTTGAATCGTTAACCACCGACGATGAGTGGTTTCCCTATCTCTCGGCCGGAGGACGCCTGCAAGCTCGATGACGTGCGGGAGGCTTTGAAGCAAGGAGATACAGCTGCAGCGGCACGGTATGGTCGCGTCTACACTCTCACGCCAATTGCTGTGTAGCCGTACGCCGGGAACGATGACCCTATGCGGCCGTAACAGCGAGGCGGAATCCCAGCGCATGGAGAAGCGCGTCGAGGCTGCGCAGTTCAGGATTCCCGTGGGCCGACAGCATTTTGTACAGGCTTTCCCGGTTCAGCTTGGCACGTTCCGCCAACTGCGCCATTCCGCCGTGGGCTTCGGCCACATTTCGCAACGCGAGGAGAAACACCTCGTGATCGTTTTCCTCCAACGCCGCGTTGAGATACGCCATCGCCTCTTCAGGATCGCGAAGAGACTCCACGAGTTCTTTCCGGTAGGGTTTGCTTTTCGCCATTATCGCCTCCCGTAATCCTGCCAGTACGATTTCGCTGTCTGGATATCCCGCGCTTGAGAGGCCTTGTCGCCGCCACACAGCAGAAGGATCAGCGTTGTGTTGACTTGCCCAAAGTAGATTCGATACCCGGGGCCATAGTCGATTCGCAATTCTTGAACGCCATCTCCCACACCTCGGCAGTCACCAAAGTTGCCTAGCTCAAGACGATCGAGCCTCGTCCGGATTTTCGCTCTTCCACGGACATCTCGTAAACTTCCGAGCCATTCGCTGAAGGGAGCAACTCCGTCCTCCCGAACATAGATCTGAATCTCTCTCGGAAAGGCCTCCACAGCCACAAGAGTAGCTTATAAGCTACTCTTGTGGCAAGCCATAACTCGAGGCGGGCCCCGCCATCACCCAAGATGATTTGAGAGAGACGAATATTCCCCTGTTCTGCCGGTAGGAGATCAGGTCTTTGGCGAGTTGGACGGCACTTCGTCGACGCGGATGGTCTTGGCCCATTCGGCGGCGATGGCGTCGCGCTCTTCCATCGTCATCGCGGCGTACTTCACGAACATCTGCGGCCCTCTGCGGCGGCGCCAGGTGAGGAAGTTCAGGAAATGATCTTTGCACACCGATTGCGTGCCGGCGGGCGCGTAGGGATTGGCTTGGCAATTGGGAACGAAGCAACGGATATCGTGCATGGTGCGCCTCTGGTGATGTCCGTCAGTATGCCGGTCGGCTCATTGGATTTTCAAGCCGCCGGCCCGTCTCCAACCTTGACCTCGTCTCCGCTATACGATAGGACTGCGGCATGCGATGGGCCAGTCCGTTGGCTGCCTGCGTGGCGGCGGTGACCGTGCTCGGTTGTGTCTCGCCGTCCCGTGAAGGGCTGCCGCCCGATAGTCCGTTTCGCGAACCAGCCGTTCGTGCTGCTGATCTGCTCCCCCAAGGTATCACCGTGGGCGACGTGACGCCGACGAGCGCGTTGCTCTGGGTGCGAACCGACGGTCCGGCCCTGGTACAAGTGGAATATGCCCCGCCATCCGTCTGGGACCAGGCCTCGAGAATGGCCACCGTTGTCTCGCCCGTCGCCAGGACCAGCCGCATGGCGACCTCGCCCGAGTCCGATTACACCGTTTCGATCCCGCTTTTACGATTGGTTCCCGGGACCACCTATCACTATCACATCTTAGTCGGCCGTCCGGTGGACGGGCTCCATCACATCGAAGCCAAGCTGGCGGCCCGAGGAGAGTTCAGGACGCTGCCGGACCCGTCCACTTCCGTCCCGGTGCGATTCGCTTGGAGCGGCGACTTGGGTGGACAGGGTCATTGCCGGCAGGGGCCGGCCGGCTATCCCATTTTCGATGTGATGCGCCGCCAGGATCTCGACTTTTTCATCTTTCTGGGCGATACCATCTACAGCGACAACGCCTGTCCGTCGCCGCCGAACGAGCCGGGCGCCGACTTTATCGCCTCCACCCTGCCGGAATACCGAGCTCGGCATCGTTACCAGCGGGGCGCCGAGTCCCTCCGGCGGTTTTTAGAAACGGTCCCCGTCTATGTTGCCTGGGACGACCATGAGGTGCGGAACAATTTTGCCGGACCGGTCGATGCTCAGATGCCGGCGGGCCGCCAGGCCTTGCGGGAGTATTGGCCGATTGCCTCGCCACCGGACGATCCGCACCGCCTGTATCGCTCCGTCCGTTACGGCAAAGACCTGGAACTGTTCATTTTGGATACGCGGCAGTATCGCAGCCGCAACGCAGATCCGGACGGGCCGGCCAAAACGATGCTGGGACAGACTCAACTGAAGTGGCTGCTCGACGGGCTCGGTGATTCCACGGCCTCGTGGAAGGTCATCGTCTCGTCGGTGCCTCTTTCGATTCCAAAAGGCGGAGGGACGGCGGTTCCGGGAAACGACGGCTGGGCGGGCGGGCCGGACGGGACCGGATTCGAGCGGGAGCGGCAGGTGATCGTCGATACGATTCTTCAACAGCGGCTGAAGAACGTCGTCTGGCTTGGGGCGGACGTGCACTTCGTCGAGGCCAGCGCCTACGATCCCGACGGCGACGGCAACCCGGACTTTCATGAGTTCATCGCAGGTCCGCTGTCCGCCGCCACGGGCCGCCTGCCCGAACAAAGCCGAAGCTTACGGCCTACCACGCTCATCCATGAGGCCGGCTATCTCAATTTTGGGCTGGTCACGGTGGCGGCCGAGTCGTTTGACGTCCAGGCCGTCGATGGCGAAGGCCGCGTCCGATTTTCCTATCATCTGCCGAGACGATAATCCGCGCCGGCGGAGCAGCCTCAAACCGGCATCCGTCGAGGCATGCGGAGAATCCCCTTGCATTCTCGCCGGGTCGCCAGTTACGGTACCGGGTCATTTTTGTCGTTCTGTCGCGGAGCGGTTCTCGGATGTTTCTGCAGGTGTTGTCGGTCGTGGGCGCGCTCATGGTGCTCGGCGCCTATGCGATGATTCAGAGTGGCCTCTGGCGGGAACTGGATGCGGGATATCTGGCGTTGAACATCATCGGCTCGCTGATGTTGGGCGTCGTCGCCATCGCCGATCAGCGGGTCGGATTCATTCTCTTGGAATTTTCCTGGGCCGCAATGGGGTTGGTCGGCGTCGCGCGGGCCATCCGGGCACGGAAATCAGCAACCGCATCGTAGAACGAAAGACATACGAGCAACAAAGGGGGAACAGTCATGCCAGGGTTGATGTCTGCCGATGAGATTTTTTCGAAAGCCGAAGCGGCCGCCGTCGCAGCGACGGGGCCGGATGAAAAGGCGCTGCAGATCGATTATCCCGCGCTGAAGGACAAGATCCGCGCCGCGTTGGGCGATCGAAAGGTGGCGCTATGCCACATCAATAAATTCCTGCCGGAAGGTTATGAGGACCAGGGCCGCTTCAACCTGGTGCTGCTGACGGCGGGCAACGTCGTCTTCGACATGGTGATCGGCGATTCCTATTTCCGGTACGACGTGGTGTCGGTCGGCCAGCTGGACAAGGTCCAAGTCATCGACGCCATGTGGGACAACAAGGAAAAACGGCGGGAAGAGCCGTTCCTGAGCCTCCGCCTCATGCATGGGGAAGAAGCGCACCTCTTGCTGGCGCTGGACGATGAAGAGCGGGCGAGCCTGCTCAAGTTCGCGTCGGCCGTAACGGCCGCCAGGAACCCGGAAAGGTAGCTGGTTCGCATCGAAGGGCCAGGGTTCTCTCCTTGGTTGACACGGGTCTTTCCCGGGTTCTGGCCGAACCAGAAGCGTTGTACAGTTGGAATCACAAAAGGGATCGCGAAAGACCGATTGCGAAACACGGCGGAAACGTCGTGAAGCGCAAAAAGGGACATCGCGAGAACTAGCGTAGGAGGCCCGACGCCGAAAGACGCCGGGCCTTTTTTATTGCTGCCGGCCGCGCGGGACGTCGTACCGGAGCTCGGCGAACCCTGGGCCGATGGCTCTAGCGGAGGTCAATGTGAGCGGGGGAAAGGCGATGCGGCGGGGCAGCAGCGGCTTGCCGGACCCGAGCGTGACCGACCCGACCTGCACGATGATCTCGTCCAGCAAGCCTGCGTCATAGAACTGACCGACCAGGTCGCCGCCGCCGACCAGCCAAATGTTTTTCTCTCCCGCCGCCCGGCGCATCTGCTCGTGCACCGGCCGCACATCGCCGCGCACGAAGTGCAACAGCGCGCCGGGGACAGCCGGCAGCGCACGCGATGAAAACACCCACGTCGGCTGCGCATAGGGCCAGTCGGTTCCACCGGCATCGGGCTTCACCACATGCCGCAGCATCCATTCATAGGTGGACGAGCCCATGGCGAGTGCGCCCACCTCTTTGATGAACTCCGGATAGCTCGTGTCGTTGATGTCGCCAAGCTGGAAAAGCCACTCCAGCGAATGATCCTCCGTCGCGATAAAGCCGTCGAGACTGCAGGCGGTGTAGTACTGGGTTTTCATGCGGTCAATCCTATGAAGAGTGGCCGCGCGACCGCAAGACATGACCGCCGCGGACCTAGAATCGATAGGAGAATCCAAACACATACTGCTGTGTAGTATTGGTGTAGTCCAGACGGTCTTGCGTGCCCACCCCGAAGAAGCCGGCCCGGCGGAAGGCGACCCGTTCCTGAGAGAGGCGCCATTCACTGAACAAGGCTACATGCTGCGACAGGGAAACCGCGAGCCCCGCGCGAGCGGTCCACCCGACGGCCGGTGACCAGCCGTCCATCGCGATCGAAGAGCCCGGCCGGAAGTCGGCCGCCACATGATGCAACACCAGCGTAGGACCGAGGCCAAGATAGGGTTGCAGCAAGCCGGACCGCTGCTCGGCTGTGCTCCAGAACGGCAGCCGCAGGAGCGGCGTGACGGCCAGCATGACGGAATCCAACTCAACCGGCGGCGAGGTGGAGCGGGAGTAAGTCAGATCACCAGCGATACCGAACCAAGACTGTGTCGCGAACCAGTACCCGCCCCGCACACCGCCCGCCGCGCCGGAGTGGAATGATACCGACTGATGCGTCCGCGCTGTGCCGGTGCAGCCGACGACGAAGCAGCTCTGCTGCGAGGCCGACACATCGGTCGCCTTCGCCTTGCTCCACCCGCCATAGAGGTCGACAAACGGCTCGCCCCAGACGCTCGGCGCAGCAGCCAGCCAAAGGCACAGAGCGAGAAAACACGAGACTCGCATCGGCCCTCCTCAGGATCGGGCGGTGTTCGTGTCGATGCCTAGGCAAAGGCCCTGCCAGTTCGGCGGCCGGCGGGATGAAGAGCAACGATCACAAGCGGCTATCGCGCGAGGGACAAGAGGCTCTCATCGCGTGGCGCCGGCGCCACAGCGGCGTGCCGGATTCGAATCACTTGCGGGATTCGTACGACAGGGGGTGTGGCGGAGGAAGTGACAGCTGCCAGCCAGTGAGGGGCAGCGCGCTAGCGGATCGGCGGCCGCTCGGTCTGGCCGGCGGTACACGAGAGAGTCGATGGAATCTCCAGTTGCCCCGACGGCCGGTAGCCCCACGCGGTGGCCAATGCCTGGCACGTCAGGCTCCGAAGCGTCTGGTCGGTGAGCGCCACACAGTGCGGGTAATGGGCGTTCCCTTTCAATGCCGTGTCGCCGCCCTCTCCCCACAGGCCTCGTACATCGACATTCACATTGAAGAGAGGGCCGCAATGCGGCTCGATCAGCGCCCCTTCCTTACTCTCCTCGTGTTCAAGAAACAACACCAAGTCGGCATTCATCTCCTTGGCGACCGCCAACGCTGTCTCGCGGTCGGAGAATCTGTGCGACACCTGCATGCGCTGAAAAGGACCTTGCTCGGGCAAGAGCACGTCCGCGTACTGATGGGATTTGAGCCAGTCTAGGGCCACGTCGGTCAGGGGAGGATCGGCCCAGAGCAGGATGCGTCGTTCCGCGGTCGGCAAGGCGGTATGGATGCCGGACGTGATCGGATAGCGGACACCGGACGGCGGAGGTTGCGAGATGCAGCCTGGGACAAGAAGTGCGAGGGAGGCAAGACCAAGTGCCGAGAAGGTCTGAATGGTACGGTGGCGTAAGGAACGCATGAGAAGATTGTAAGCTTCGTTCCGCTCGGTATCTAGGTATGCACGCAACAGAGTCCGCACATTTCTGCTGCCGAGCCCGGTGAATTGCAAGGGGGCGCGCGTTACTGTATATACACTGGCGTGTTTTCGTGGGATGCCCGAAAGGCTATCGCAAATTTCGAAAAGCATCGTATTTCATTTGAAGAAGCCGCGACCATATTCGGCGATGCCAATGCGTTGGATGGGAGCGATGAGGAGCACTCAGCGGACGAACATCGGCGCCAACGTATCGGCCGATCGGTTGCAGGAAGAATCGTATACGTCGTCTACACAGTGAGGAGAGTAGATCATGAAAAAGAAACGATCCGTATCATCAGCGCCCGGCAAGCGAGCCGGCGAGAGCGTGCGGCATATTCCCGACTCTCAGATTGATTTTTCCGATATCCCTGAAGCGACTGAGCCGCAACTGCGGCGGATGCGGCGCGTCGGGAGGCCGTCGAGCGGCATGGCCAAACAGCTCATCGCGATCCGCCTCTCGCCGCGGCTGTTGAGCCAATTACGCAAAATGGCGGCGAAGCAGCATAAGCCATATCAAACGCTCATTCACGAACTGTTGGAGAAAGCAGCTTCTCGGGCGGCATGAGGGGTTTGGCCCGACATGCGATCCATTCGAGACTGTGATCAGTGAAACTCAACGTCACACCGTCCACCGGGAACGTATTCCGCGATCTCGGGTTTCGCCGCGAGGAAGCTGAACATCTGCTGGTCCGAGCCGACCTCATGATCCAGGTGCAGAAACTCATCGCGTCCCGCCGTCTCACGCAGAAAGCCGCGGCCAAGATGCTCGGCGTCACGCAACCCCGTGTGAGCGATCTCCTCCGTGGACGAATCGATTTGTTCAGCACGGATGCCCTGATCGATATCCTGGCGAGGCTTGGAGCGGAGGTGCGTCTCACTGTGTTCGGGTTTTATGATTCTGCTACATGACAGGGGGAAGCACCATCTCGGCGCTTAATTCTACCCTCTCGCAGCAGCAATCCTAATACGCTGTACGACAGATAATCCTTTTGCCGTCCGAGGTAGTCACTCCGAAGACCTAGGAGGCTTGCGACGTCGGAATTCGAGATTCCCTGCGGATTTGCCTTAGCCAGTTGAAGTACCGCGGTCTTCAAGAATTCAAGTCCGAGTTGAGCTCGTTCTACAGCGCCTTGTGGCACCACTATGTGCTTTCGTTTCTTGCCTCCGAGCCTTGCAGGTACTACTGCATTTGTTAAAAGGCCACCTGTCTCCTCTGTTCCGAAAGCTGCAATTAACTCGGCCTCAAGGCGAAGTGCCTGGGCCTCCGTCAAATCCTCGATAAGAATGTCAACCATCGGCTTTGCGCCACCAGCTAGGATCTCTTTGATGCGAGTGTATTTCCTCGTCGTGTCTGGCACAACGAGGTGATCGTAGGCACGGCTGCCTGTGCCTTTTCCAACGTAGAACGGTCTGGCCGGTGAGGAGCGGGGGTCCTTGAGTGCGTACACGTAATAGAAGTTCGTCGTCATTCTTTGGCTTGAGAGAAGTATCAATCCCTGTGAAGGTTGCAGCAATATCTTCCCCTGCATTTTTTGTCAAGACGCTACTGCTGGGATCTAGCTGATAAGAGGGAGAGAGGGCAGGTCGTGACCGTCCTTTTGCTTCCGGGCTCGGCGAAGCGTAGGCTTGGCGTATGCTCGAGCTCAAGATTCCGCCGGTGATCGTCGGGTTGGTGACGGCCGGGTTGATGTGGCTCGTGGCTCACGCCATGCCGGGATACGGATTCGACATCCCTCAGCGGAGGCTAGTTGCCCAGGTCGTGGCCGCTGCCGGGTTCGTCGTCGCGGTCTGGGGCGTGGTGGCGTTTCGGCGGGCCGGCACGACGGTCAATCCTATGAAGCCGGAGTCTTCGTCGAGTTTGGTGGTGACCGGCATCTATGCGTTCACGCGTAATCCGATGTACCTCGGCCTGCTGCTCGTCTTAGTCGCCTGGGCGATCGACCTCGCTCACCCTGCCGCGTTTCTGGTGCTCCCGCTCTTTGTCCTCTACATGAACCGATTCCAGATCCAGCCGGAGGAGCGGGCACTCGCTTCTCGCTTTGGGCCTTCCTTTACGGCGTATGCGTCACGCGTACGCCGCTGGATTTGAATTTTGCCGTCTCGTCGGGCTGATCCCGGGTAGCGCAGCCGCGCTTCTAAAGGCGGGCCTGCGGTCTCACGGTCCTTTCCACTCAGCCAACAGGACCACGTGCCCTCTTCGTTTGGCCCGACTGACGTAGGCTCTATCGGCGGTCAGATATAAGCCTTTGGTCCGCAACGCCAATACATGGTAGGCCGCATCGTAGAAGGTGATTCCCTTCACATCCTGCATGTGTTCCAAAACTTCAATGGCATACTCAGCCCTGAGCGGAATTTCTTCGAGCTCATAAGCCAGCAGCGCACTCATCAACTCGGTCGCCATCTTTGGCTGTTTGATTCCCAGCACATTGCCGGCCTCGTATCGCCAGAGTGTCGGCACTCGAATCTCTACCTGGTCCGCCAAGAGCGCCTCTTCGAGCCGGGACGCCTGGATATGATCCGGTTCGTCCTCTTTCTCCAGGACCCACTTCAAAATGACGGAGGCGTCGGGCACGACAATCATCGCTCGGTTCTCGTGCGATCCCGGCGCACTGCTTCCACGATCTCTTGACCGCTCAGAGTCGCGCTGTTCTTCCTCAGACGACGCACCACCTCAGCGGCATGCCGGCGTTTGCGCCGGAGCAGTTCGTTCCGCAATGCTTCATTCACGACCTGGCTTCGCCGGCGGGGTGGAACGAGCTTGAACAGTTCGTCCCTGAGTCGATCGTCGATGGACACATTGAGCTTGGCCATGGCTTCCATCCTTCCAGTGCAAGATATCCTTACGGATGCCTATAAGATGCGCCTAGATTAGGCGCACAGTCAAGGCGCCATGCCGGTCTGTGAACACGTTCTTTTCGGATCACCCAACGAGCATCTCTGAGCGGCGCCGTTGTTTCGAGCCGCCTCTCGCGGGCGTGAGATGGGTTCGATTGTGCAGAGAAACAATGGGGACATTCTGAATTTTCAGAGCCGTGCAGGAAGCTGACGTATTGACTGTGTATATTTGATCTATCGATGAACGCCGCACGGGTTCTCATCACGATCGTCGGCCTCGTGACTGCCGTCGTGACCTTCTGCCTTCTGCGCTTTCCGCACGCACGGCGTCCGCAATTTCGACAATACGGGGCGTTCTCTCTTGCCACGTCGCTTTTGGGCGCCGCTGTCGTTCTCGCTTTCTGTCTGCTGCTCGCCTACCTCCAGGGCATCTGGAGTCGTTGAGCCGGACCGGGGAGACGTATTTCGCGATCTCGAGTTTCGCCGCGAGGAGGCTGAACATCTGCTGGTCCGTGCCGGCCTTATGGTGCAGAAACTCATCACGTCCCGCCGCCTCACCCATCCCCACAACTCACCATTTATCGTCACGATGCCACTGTGACCGGCCGCACCTCCATGGTTCCGAACTGCGCCGACGGAAACTTCGAGGCCACCTGGATCGCCTCGTCCAGATCCCGGGCGCTGATCAAGAAAAAGCCGCCGAGTTGCTCCTTCGTTTCAGCAAAAGGACCGTCGGTCACGGCGAGCTTGCCGTTTCGGACTTTTACACTCCTGGCCGACTGTATGGGTTCGAGTTGCTCCGCCGCAAGGAGGTGACCGCTCTTCTTCAGTTCCTCACAGTAGGCCCTGGTCTCCTCCATAACGGCATCGCACTCGCTCTTGGACATGGAGTCCCACTTCCTCTCTTCGTGGCAACATAGGAGCATAAATTTCATGGCTTCGACCTCCAATATATGAGGGTGAAACGCTGTCCTTGACAGATAGTCGTTCGACATACCCCAAATCGACATCGAATAGCGGCGTCCGACAGGGATCGGAAAGCCAAGATCCAGCAGATCCATCCAAGACAGACTTGCCGGCTAGACTGTTCTTAAGCGGGCAGCGGGTCGGACTCAACGACCTTGCCCGCCGGTGTGGCTATAGAACTGGCTCGTCGAGGGAATCTGTGTGAGCGAGCCGTGCGGGACGCCGAGGGGTTGGATTTGGGGAAAAGCCGGTTTGGCCGATGGGGCTACTGGGGATGAGAGCGAGGGAGTCTGACTGAGCGAACCATGGGGCACGCCGAGGGGTTGGATTTGCGGAAAGGCCGGGATGAGGGGCTGGGTGGGGAGTGTCACGGCTTCTCTGAGCCTGTTCCGAGATGCGGCGGAGGGAAAGTCGCCAGGCTGCGGAGAGGATGGCGAACCGGCTCGCAGCCCTTGGTCAACGCCGAGAATTGGGATTGGCGGGACGGTCGGTTGGAAAATCAGCCCACCGATCATCGCAGGAATGGTCTGCCCCGCAGAGATTCCAGTGGTCCGGGATTCCGAGGCCATGGACTTCACGTGTAACTGGTCCAGTAGCTGCTGGCGCTCGGCCAGGAGCGCCTGAATCTGCTCTTGCGACTGCGCCGTTGCCAGCGCCTGGTTCGCCGCGTCGAGCTGCTGCCGTAATCGGTCAGTCTCGATCCGCAAGGACGCCAACTCGTGTTTGGCGCTGTCATTGTCTCGCAGCGCGGCGATCGCCTGAACGGCTTCCTTGCGATCGACCTGCGCGGTGAGGTCTACGTGGATGACGACCGCGCCGTTGTCCGCCCGCGCCGAGGTCTGCTGATCGAGCACGATGATGCTGCCGGCGCTGTACGCGCGCAGCTCATCGCGAGTGACATCCAGATTCTTGATCTCCGTCACACTCTCCAGATAGGTCGCAGCTTGCTCAAGCGCCTGTCGCTTTGCGGACTGGATGGCCATGCGCACCGCCGCCGCATGGGTGTCGTATGCGCCCATGCGATAGTCGCTGCTCACGGTGACGACGTGGGTCGTAGGTTCCTGATGGCCTTGGGTTGGAACGGGCACGGTGGATCCGGCCTGTGATGTCATCTCCGAATACAGCGGTACGGCGAGGCGACGGTAGGGCTCGGGGATCGACTGCAGATCGTTGGTGAACCTCGGCGTGCCGGCAGCATCCGTGTAGCGATAAATCTGCGATGTCGCGAGCAAGGAAGTGACGCTGAATAGGAGGGAGCACGCGATGAGGGGAGAGACAAACCGCATGACGGCACCGCACCTTTCGATCCGTCACTCGCGCGTGTATCACTATAACAGATGGGGGTATCGTGCGGAGATGGGAAGAACTATTTAGATGAAGAAAGTCTTCATTCGAGCTCTCTGAGCAATCGCTGTACGGCTGTTTCGAGGCTGGGGAGCTTGTGCTGCACGATGTCCCACACAATCTCGCCATCGATGCCGAAGTACTCGTGGATTAAGATATCTCTGAGCCCCGCGATCTTTTTCCACTCCACGCCCGGCGCCTTGGCGCGAATAGAGTCGGGGACGCTCTTAGCCGCCTCCCCGATAATTTCCAGATTACGGACGACGGCGTCGAAAGTTTTGTCGTCTTGGATGAATGCCGCTTTGGCAAGACCTGCTGTATATGACCGCACCTTGTGGACGGCGTCCAAAATATCCTCGAGGGTAAATCCTACAGTCCCGAGGCATACACCGTTTCGCGCTGGATGATCGGGCGGAGCCGCGGCTTAATCGTATCGGCCAGGACGAGATCGACGCGGCATCCAAAGAGGTCTTCCAGGTAGGCTTTCAGGTCCATATAGGCGTCGAAAGACTTCTCGGCAAGGTCCACGACAAAGTCCAGATCGCTGTTGGAGGTCGCTTCACCCCGAGCAGAGGATCCGAACAGCCCAAGGCGACGTACGCCGAACTTCTTGAGTGTGTCTCGGTTTTGTTCGATGAGCCCGAGGATTTGTTCTCGGCTTTTTAACATAAGACCGAACGTATTCTCTGGCCTGTTTGACTGTGGATATCGTCAGCCGACCATCTCAACCTTCTCCACAGTAATGCTTTTCCTTTTGGCCTGCAAGCGGAAGCTGTGGCTTGGGCACCTGCGACTTACTTCATGCAGCCACATAGGAGGAGCGTTTGCGTCCTTCGCTTATTGCAGCGCTAGAACGGAAGCGGGTGTACTTTCGCGTCGAGCTTCTTGCCTTCGACTTCGACGGTCAGTTCGGTGCCGGGTTTGCTGAAGTCGCGGAGGGGAAAGCCGAGCGCGATGATCTGTCCCAGCTTGGGCGAGCGCACGGCGCTGCTGATCCAGCCGACCTCGCGGTCTCCGCTGAAGAGCTTCGCTTTGGGCGGCGGGATCGTAGAGTCCTTGAGGACGAGCCCGACTAGATGGCGGCGGACGTTGCCGTAGGTATCCATGCGGGCGACGACTTCCTGACCGGGGTAGCAGCCCTTGGTGAGGCTGAAGGCCTTGCTTTCCAGATTGGCTTCAGGCGGGACGATTTCTTCGTTCAGCTCAGGCCCGGCTTTCGGAATCCCGGCTTCGATGCGGAGCGCTTCTCGGGCTTGGCTGCCGATCGGCTCGATGCCGTAGGGTTTGCCTGCGTCCATCAACCGTTCCCAGGCGACCACGAGTCCGTCGGCCGGGATCATCACTTCATAGTCCTGCTCGCCGGTCTCTTCCGTCCGGATGATCAGCGCGGTTTGGCCGCCGATCGTGGCCGAGATGAAATTGATCGGCTTCAGATCGGCGACGTCGCTTCCGAAGGCGGCCTTGATTACGTCGGCGGCTTTCGGTCCGCTGACGAGGAGGAGGCCCCGACTCTCGACGCAATTTTCCATTTTCGCCTTCGTGCCGTAGAGAAGGAACTTCCTGAGCGCTTGGTAGGTCGTCTCGCCGATTTCGCCCACGTCTTCCAGCATGACCGCGTCGGCCTGCATATAGACCCGGAAGTAGGTGAGCATCTTGCCTTTGTGCGTAAGGAAGCTGGAGTAGCGGCCCTGGCCCGGCTGAAGCGGCAGGATGTCGTTGCTGATGACGCTTTGCAGCCATTTGACGCGATCGTCCCCCGTCACGCGGATCTTCCCGCGGTGGGACAGATCGGCCAGGCCCACGGCCTCCCGCACGGCCCGATACTCGGCTGCTACGTCGCCGTAGTGGGCGGGCATCTCCCAGCCGGTCGCCTCTTCGAACGTGGCGCCGAGTTGGGCGTGGCTGCTATGCAATCGCGATTGTTTCATCTGTTTAATTTTGAATTGAGGATGTTGAGTCCAATTCAACATTCAACAGTATCTCTTTAATCAGCTCTTTCGTCCGCGCCGAGAATTCATTGCGCGACACGATCTTTGTCACGCCGAGCGCTTTGGCGCGGGTCCACGTCTCCACTTCTTCATGGTTGGCGAAGGCCAGGACCGGCAGCTGCTTCGAGGCCGGGTCGGCTCGGAGCGCTTCGAGCGCCTTCAAGCCGTCGACCGACGGATCGTTCATGTTCAGCACGGCCGCCGCCGGCTTGAGCGCCGAGGCTTTCTCCTGTACTTCGTCCTGCGCCCGAGCCCGCTCCAACGTGTAGCCCTGCGGCTTCAGCGCATCGCGCAGCTTCGTGTAGAAGAAGATATCGTTGACGGCGACGAGAATGGTCTTCTGGTCTATGCGGTCTGTCTTGTCTATCTGGTCGATGTTTGTATTCATGCAGATCCTCTTGTGCTAGCGATTCACCACACTAGATAGACCAGATAGACGAAATAGACCAGACAGACCGGTTTCAATTCAGCGAACTGATCAACCGTCCCAGCGCTCGTTTGGCCAACGCGTAGTTCGGGTTCAGCGTCAGCGCTTTCTTGTACGACTCGATGGCTTCGGTCCATTGGCCCTTGCGCTCGTAGACGCGCCCCAGGTTCAGATGAGGGAAGGCGGGACTTTCGTATCGCTTGGCCTGCATGGCTTTCTGGAACCAGGGGATCGCCTCGTCGAACTCGCCTTTCTCGATCAGATAGGCTCCGATGTCGTTGTAGGGATTCCCGAAGTCGGGATCCTGGCGGATCGCGTTGTGGCACTCTTCGATCGCCTCATCCAGCCGGCCCATGAAGCTGTAGGTCCAGCCCAAAAACGTATAGGCCTCGGCCGTCGGGTGGATGTTCAGAGACTTCTTGTAGAGGTTGACCGCCTCTTCCAACTCGCCCTTCATCTGGCGTTCGTAGGCCTGCTGGAACAGCTGCCAGGCTTCGCGCTTGTCTTCTTCGCGGCCTTCGCCTTGGATTAGAAAGTCCTGTACGTCCATGATGCGGCTTCTGAAAAAGGCCCCCGGCGTCGTTCTCAGTCGTCCGAACTCCTCGACGTACTCAGCACAGTACGCCTCCGGGTTCGTCCTCCCTGCGGCCTAGCCGGACGGCCTTTTTGAGAAGCCGCAGGAAAGGGAGAGAGAATTACTCGTTTTTCAGCTTCTTCTTAATCAACTCGGCGCCGTATCGGCCGGACAGTAGCATCGAGCCAAAGGCTGGACCCATGCGGGGCGTCCCATGGACAGCAGCCACTGCCAGGCCGATGACGAAGCAGTTTGGATACACTTCGCCGGTCCGGTCCATCACTTCTTCTTCGGAGCGCGACACCCACATGGCGCCGTTGCCCGGGACCGGCTTGTAGAGATTGCGCTTGTGCAGCAACTCCACCACGACGGCGTCGTGTCCCGTGGCATCGACGACGATCTTGCTTTCGAGCGCGATTGGATCGACGTGGATGATATCATGCCCCGCCATCTCGGCCGTCGTGTTGTTCACCACGACGCCTTCCAGCACGCCGTCCCGCCGTAGAATTAAATCCACGACGCGGGTCAGATTCAAGACCTTCGCGCCGCCCCGGTAGGCGGCGGCCACCAAGGCTCCAGTCGCGTGCGGCGGATCGACCATGTACATCCCGTCGCAGTCCTTGATCTTCTTGCAAGGCACGCCGATTTCTTCCAAGATTTCGTTCGCCGGTTCGCAGATCGTCGCCTTGTTCATTAAATAGCCGCCGTGCCAGAACCCGCCGCCCAAGGCCAGGCTTTGTTCGACAATCAACGTCCGGAAGCCCATCTTCGCCAAGTCGTGCGCGCAAATGAGCCCCGAAGGCCCGGCACCGACGATGATGACGTCGCTCTCGATGAGTTGATCGAACTCCTTATAGTATTCGCGAGCGATCTGTCTCGTGATATCGCGCTCGCGCAGAGGAGCTGGTTTTGGCTTTGCCATATAGACTCCTTACCGGTAGATCTCTGAGCCGGCCTTTTTGAACTCCTCGGCCTTTTCCTTCATCCCGATTTGGATCGCCTGTTGCTCGTCCAAGTGTTTTTGCGCGGCGTAGTCGCGCACGTCTTGGGTGATCTTCATCGAGCAGAAGTGCGGCCCGCACATGCTGCAGAAGTGCGAGACCTTCGCGGCGTTGTCCGGCAAGGTTGCATCGTGGAACTGCTTGGCCGTTTCGGGATCGAGCGAGAGGTGGAATTGGTCTTCCCACCGGAACTCGAACCGCGCTTTCGACAGCGCATTGTCGCGGATCTGCGCGCCGGGATGGCCTTTCGCCAAATCGGCCGCATGAGCCGCGATCTTATAGGCGATCACGCCGGCTTTGACGTCTTCCCGATCCGGCAATCCTAAATGCTCTTTCGGCGTCACGTAGCAGAGCATCGCGCAGCCGTACCAGCCGATCATGGCGGCGCCGATGCCCGAGGTGATGTGGTCGTACCCCGGCGCGATGTCGGTCGTGAGCGGCCCCAGCGTATAGAACGGCGCCTCATGGCAGGCCTTGAGCTGCTTTTCCATGTTGACCTGGATCATGTGCATCGGCACGTGGCCCGGGCCCTCGATCATCACCTGCACGTCGTGCCGCCAGGCGATCTTCGTGAGCTCGCCCAACGTCTCCAGCTCGGCGAACTGCGCCTCGTCGTTGGCGTCGGCGATGGAGCCCGGCCGCAAGCCGTCGCCCAAGCTGAAGGCGACGTCGTAGGCCTTCATGATCTCGCAGATCTCTTCGAAATGGGTGTAGGCGAAGTTTTCCTGATGATGCGCCAGGCACCACTTGGCATGAATCGACCCGCCGCGGGAGACGATTCCCGTCATCCGCTTCGCCGTCATCGGGACGTACGCGAGTTTTACGCCGGCGTGGATGGTGAAGTAATCGACGCCCTGTTCCGCCTGCTCGATCAACGTGTCGCGGAAGATCTCCCAGGTCAGCTCCTCCGCCTTCCCGCCGACTTTCTCCAGCGCCTGATAGATCGGCACCGTGCCGATGGGCACCGGGGCGTTGCGGATGATCCATTCGCGCGTCTCATGGATGTTCTTGCCGGTGGAGAGGTCCATCACCGTATCGGAGCCCCACCGGATGGACCAGATCATTTTCTCCACTTCTTCTTCGATGGACGAGGCGACGGCCGAGTTGCCGATGTTGGCGTTGATCTTCACCAGGAAGTTGCGCCCGATGATCATGGGCTCGCTTTCGGGATGATTAATGTTGGATGGGATGATGGCCCGGCCCCGGGCCACTTCATCGCGCACGAATTCGGGCGTAATCGCCGCCGGGATGGCCGCGCCCCACGAAAATCCGGGATGCTGCGCCGTGCCGCCGCCGTGGCCGTTGCGCGAGGCCAGCTCGCGGGCGACTTCGCGCGATTGATTTTCGCGGATGGCGATGAACTCCATCTCCGGGGTGATGATGCCCTTCCGCGCATAGTGCAGCTGCGTAACGTTCCTGCCGGGCTTGGCGCGCAACGGCTTCCGGATGTGCTGGAACCGCAGCTCGGCCAGCTTCGGGTCGGCGGCCCGCATCCGTCCGTAGGCCGACGTGACGGAGGGCAGCTCATCCACATCCTGCCGGTCCAGGACCCATTGCCGGCGCAACGGCGGCAACCCGGCCCGTACGTCGATGGAGACGGCGGGATCGGTGTACGGTCCCGATGTATCGTACACGGTGATCGGCTCATTTGGGGTCACCGTGCCATTCATGGACTTCGTCGGCGTCAAACTGATTTCTCTCATCGGCACGCGGACGCCCGGCTGCTGGCCGCTCACATAGATCTTGCGCGAGGCGGGAAACGGCGTGGTCGAGAGTGTCGACGTCGGCACGCCATGCCCGTTGCCGTTCGCCGAACCGTTGCTCGTATGGTCACCCATGGTGGGTCCTTTCGCTCGGATGTTGGAAGCGGCATAAAAAAAGCCGCACTGCTTACAGAAGGAGTGCGGCCGAATGCTCACAATACCGCTCTGGAACCGGCTTCCCTACGCTGGTATTACCCAGGTCAGGTTGTGAGGGTCGTCCGACCTTTCGGACTCTCAGCCTCGAGGCACCCCTAGCTATATAGGTCGAATCGTATGCTTCATCCCGGAGCGAAGTCAATTGCCTCTTAGGCCTAGCATCAACCACACGAATGGTCCGTTGCTAGGGCTTCTTTCCGCTCGGTGATTCGTTGATTGTGGGGAATGCCTGTCGTAGAATCACTCACTTGCAGAGGGGCCTGCATGAATACTGTCGCCACCATACCAAGACCCATCGCCGACTATCAGTCTCTGTCCGCGGAAGAATTATGCGAGCGGACCAGGGCGGCCAAGCGGGCGCTCGGCGAGCGCGTCATGATCCTCGGCCACAACTATCAACGCGATGAAGTCATCCAGCATGCGGACTTCCGCGGAGATTCGTTGTTGCTCGCCAAGCTGGCGGCCGAGCGGTCGGAGCGGCCATATATCGTATTCTGCGGCGTGCATTTCATGGCGGAGACGGCCGACATCCTGAGCCGGTCCAACCAGACCGTCATTCTGCCCGACATGGCCGCCGGCTGTTCCATGGCCGACATGGCCGCCATCGAGCAGGTCGATCAATGTTGGGAGCAACTTGGCCGCGTGGTCCCCGTCGAAGAAGCGGTGATGCCGGCCGTCTATGTGAATTCAGCCGCGGTGCTCAAGGCCTTCTGCGGCGAGCACGGCGGGATCACCTGCACGTCCTCCAACGCCAAGGCGGTCATCGAATGGTGCTGGGCGCGGCGCGAAAAGATTTTGTTTTTCCCGGACGAGCACCTCGGCCGCAACACGGCCAACAAGATGGGCGTGCCGCCCGACCAGATGATTGTCTGGGATCCCTACCAGCCCTACGGCGGCAACGGCAAAGAGGCGATCAAGCGCGCCAGGCTGATTCTCTGGAAAGGCCACTGCAGCGTGCACCAGATGTTTCAGCCGGCGCACGTCGATCATTTTCGCAAGCAGTATCCGGAGGGCAAGGTCATCGTCCACCCGGAATGCCATGAGGATGTCGTCAACAAGGCGGACTTGATCGGCTCCACGGAGTTCATCATCCGCACCGTCACGGCGGCGCCGGCCGGCACCGTATGGGCGGTGGGCACGGAATTGAACCTGGTCAATCGCCTGAAGCAGGAGCTGCCCGACAAGAAAGTGTTCTTCCTCTCCTCGACGATCTGCCAGTGCGCCACCATGTTCCGCATCGATGCGCCGCACCTCTGTTGGGCCGTGGAAAACCTCGCCGACGGCCACGTCGTCAATCACATCGTCGTCCCGGACGATGAGAAGCGGTGGGCCAGAGTCGCGCTGGACCGCATGATGGCGATCAGTTAGCCGCCTTCAGCCATCAGCGGTCAGCTATCAGCGAATGAATGAAAGGGGCTGGTGCCCCCACCCTCCGTTCCGGTATATTCCTCGCAAGCTACGCCAAAGCCTCCACACCGTTGCTTTTCCCATGCTGCGCTGATTGCTGAAGGCTGACAGCTTTAAGCTGGAAATCATGGACTACAAGGCCACACTCAACCTGCCCAAAACAGATTTCCCGATGAAGGCCAATTTGCCGCAGCGGGAGCCGGAGATGCTCGCCTGGTGGGAGCAGCAGCAGCTATATGAGCAGATCCAGCAGGCCGGGCAGGGGCGGCCGCGCTATGTCTTGCACGACGGACCTCCGTACGCCAACGGCCGCATCCACATCGGCCATGCGCTGAACAAAATCCTGAAAGACATCATCGTGAAGTCGAAGACGATGGCCGGCTTCCATGCGCCCTACGTGCCGGGCTGGGACTGCCATGGCCTGCCGATCGAACATCAAGTGATGAAGGAATTGGGCGAGAAGAAAAAGGACTTGGATGCGACGGCGATCCGGAAGCTCTGCCGCGACTACGCGGACAAGTACGTCAATATCCAACTGGACGAGTTTAAGCGGCTCGGCGTCTTCGGCGAGTGGCAGCATCCATACTTGACCATGACGCCGTCCTACGAAGCCACGATCATCCGCGAATTCGGCAAGTTCGTCGAGCGGGGCGGCGTCTATAAAGGGCTCAAGCCGGTGTTGTGGTGCACTCAGGACCAGACGGCATTGGCCGAGGCCGAGGTCGAATACGACGATCACACCTCGCCGTCCATCTACGTCCGTTTTCCGGTCGTCAGTTCACCGCCGGTGCTGGCCAAAACCTTTCCGGGCGTCTCGTTCCCGGAAGGCGCCAAGCTCGTGTCCATCATCATCTGGACGACGACTCCTTGGACATTGCCCGCCAATCAAGCGGTCTGTCTCCATCCGGAGATCGACTATGCCTTCGTCCAGGCCGGCGACGAAGTCCTGATCATCGCGGAGAAATTGTTGGACAACGTCGCCCAAGCCTGCAAGCTGGACAACTACCGCATTGTCGGCGTGAAAAAGGGGAAAGAAGGATTCGAGGGCCTCGAAACTCAGCGCCCGCTTTCGACCGGATTGTCGCCGATTCTGTTGGGCGATTTTGTGACGCTCGACCAGGGCACCGGCTGTGTCCACATTGCGCCGGGGCACGGGATGGAAGACTACGTGCTGGTGCTGAACCATAACGCGCAGGCCTCGGCCGGCGAGAAGCTGGAAATTCTGGCCCCGGTGGACAACGCCGGCCGGTTCACCGAGACGGTGAAAGAATTTGCCGGCCTGCATGTCTTCAAGGCCAACCCGAAGATCGTCGACTTTCTGCAGGGGAACGGCCGCCTGCTGGGCCATGGCTCGCTGAGCCATTCGTATCCTCACTGTTGGCGCTGCAAGAGCCCGGTCATCTTTCGCGCGACGGAACAGTGGTTCGTCTCGATGGAGACGAACGATCTGCGGAAGGACGCGCTGGCGGAAATCGACCGGGTGCGCTGGATCCCGGCCTACGGGCGGGATCGCATCACGGGCATGATCGAGAACCGCCCCGACTGGTGTCTCTCACGCCAGCGCGTCTGGGGCGTGCCGATTCCGGGTTTCACGTGCGGGAGCTGCCATACGGTCATGGCGGACCCGAACGTGATCGAGCACATCGCCACGCTGATGGAATCCAAGGGCGCCGACGTGTGGTTCGAGCGGACGGCGGCGGAGTTGCTTCCCGCCGGGACCACCTGCCGCCAGTGCGGCGGGACGGCGTTCGAAAAAGAGCACGACATTCTCGATGTGTGGTTCGAGTCCGGCGTGAGCTATGCGGCTGTGTTGAAGCCGCGCAAATGGTGGCCGGCCGATCTCTATCTCGAAGGCTCCGATCAGCACCGCGGCTGGTTTCACAGCGCCTTACTGGCGGGGGTGACGACCGACCGGCGCGCGCCCTACACGGCCGTGCTGACGCACGGTTTCGTGGTGGACGGGCAGGGCAAGAAAATGTCCAAGTCGGCCGGCAACGTCGTGGCGCCGCAGGACGTCATCACGCAGTCGGGAGCGGAAATCCTCCGGCTCTGGGTGGCGGCGCAGGACTATCGCGAAGACCTCCGCATCTCGCAGGAGATCCTGAATCATCTGATCGAAGCGTACCGCAAGATCCGGAATACCGGGCGGTTCTTGCTGAGCAATCTGTATGATTTCGATCCGGCCAAGGATCGTGTGCCCTACGACCGGTTGCCCGAGTTGGATCGCTGGGCGCTCGCGCAGTTAGGCGAGCTGATCCGCCGTGTGCGCCAGGCCTATGACGAGTATGAGTTCCACGCGATCTTCCACGCGCTCAACAATTTCTGCTCGGTGGACATGAGCGCGATTTATCTCGATATTCTGAAGGACCGGCTCTATACCTTCCGGCCCGATTCACCCCTGCGCCGGGGATCGCAGACCGTGCTCTACGAGATTCTCCTGGCAATGACAAAGCTCATGGCGCCGATCTTGAGCTTCACGGCCGAGGAGCTCTGGCGGACGCTGGCAGCCCAGGTGCCGGGCGGGCTGGGAACCCCGAGCGTCCATATGGCGCCTTTTCCTCAAGCCGAATCGGTATGGCAGGACGGCGAGCTCGCCAATCGCTGGAACAAGCTGCTGACCTACCGGAGTCAGGTGCAAGGCGTATTGGAAGCCAGCCGGCGCGAGAAGGTCATCGGCTCGTCGTTGGAAGCCCACGTTCGAGTGCAGGCCGATGCGGACACGTACCGGTTTCTGCAGCCGTATGAGAAGGACCTGAGCACGGTTTTCATCGTGTCGAAGGTGACACTGACCACAGGATCGGGTGGCGAGGAGCCGCTCCGTGTCACGGTGGAAAAATCAACGGCCGGCAAATGCGAACGTTGCTGGAATTACCGCGAGGCGGTCGGCGCGAACGCGGCGCATCCCACGCTCTGTGATCGCTGCGTGGAGGCGATCCGGTGAAGGGCCCGGCGGTGCGTAATCTGTTGCTCGCATCCGTGACGGGGCTGGTGATCTTCTTCGATCAGCTGACCAAGCTGCACATCATGCAGACGATGCGGCTGCATGAGTCGATTCCGATCGTCCCGAATCTCTTCAGTCTCACGTACATCCGCAACCCCGGCGCCGCCTTCGGCCTGTTGGCCGGCAGCAGCAATGCGTTTCGGATGGTGTTCTTCGGCCTCACGTCGATTTTCGCCTTGGTGCTGCTCTGTACGATTCTGTATCGCATGCCGGAGCGGGATTGGGTCGGGCGCATCAGCGTGGCGGCGATTCTGGGAGGCGCGATCGGGAATCTGATCGATCGCCTGCGCTACGGAGAAGTGATCGATTTTCTCGACGTGTATGTCGAAAACTACCACTGGCCGGCGTTCAATGTGGCGGATTCCGCCATCACGGTCGGCGTCATTTTTCTGATCGTCCACTTTGCCTTCGAGAAGAAGCAACACCCGCCCGCCGCTCCTGAGAATACCTCGTCCTCCGTCTCGACCGCCTAACCCCGGCATCCAGAGAGACGCGTTCGCCGGGCGTCGTTCTCATGCCGGTCCAAGACCAGGCATCATGGCGGTGATCAGTCGACCACGCGGAATTCGATGGCCGTATCGATATGGGGATAGCTCAGAGGCGGGTCTTCTTCAAGTCTCGTGGACGGCCGCGGGCCGTCACGCGATCGGCCGTGGGTTGGATCAGCGGAACACGAAGAAGACCATCAGACCGAGCGCGATGCGGTAATAGGCGAACACCCGCAAGGTGTGGCGCTGCACGTAGGCCAGGAAGGCGGCGATCACCGCCCAGGCCACGAGAAACGACACGACCATGCCGATGCCAAGAGCAAGAAAATCCTGGTCGCTGAAGGTCGCCCGGGCCTTGTAGGTCTCGTAGACGGTGGCCGCGATGATCGTGGGGAGCGCGAGGAAGAAGGAGTATTCCGTCGCCACTTTGCGATCGAGCCCCGCCAGCAGCCCTCCGATGATCGTGGAGCCGGATCGCGACATGCCGGGAATGAGGGAGGCGCACTGCGCCACTCCGATCCAGACGGCTTCAGCGAGGGAGACCTGATCCAGAGTCATCGTGCGGCCCGGACGCGGCCTGGCTTCCACGAGCAGGATGATGAAGCCCCCGAGAATCGACGTGGCGGCCACCGTGCGCGGGGTGAACAAGTGCGACGTGATCCAGCCGTGGGCCAGCAGTCCCACGGCGGCGGCGGGGAGAAACGCCACGCCGAGGCCGATCATGAACCAGAGACTGGGATGAGCTTTCATGGATGTGTTCAACAGAGACCGCCAGCTCTCCCCGCGGCTCTCCGTCACCAGGCGGCGAAGATCGCCCTGTTCCTGCCAGGTTCCCGACAGGAGCCGGCCGATCTTCTCGCGCTCGAATACGATCACCGCCAGGATGGCGCCCAACTGGATCGAAATCTCGGCGTTCGCAGCGACGTCGCCGGTGAAGCCGAGCGCATGCCCGACCAGAATCAAGTGACCGGTCGAGGAGACGGGCAAGAACTCCGTCAGCCCTTCGACGATGCCCAGGATGACGGCGAGCGCCGCGCCCCATTCAGCCATGCCGGTGTCCCTTCCACCCGTCAGATGAGAGTCGCCGGGCGATCATCACAGAGCGCCGGTGATCCGTCAAGCCGGAGATCGGAGTCCGTCACTCTAACGTAAGGGGACCTACGTGCAAAGGGCGCTCAAATGTATTGACAAAGGCCATGGCTTGGCATACACACCAAGAGAAACGCGAGAAGGCTGGCGCGGCTCGCACGGCCGGAGTAGAATCAAGCCCTATCGGACTCGGCCCGAGGATCATTCGCAACCGGAGGAACGGGAGGACCGCATGAGACGGCAGTGGATTGCAGTCATGATCGCCGGCGCCATGTTGACGGCCGGCTGTGTCTCCACCAAGAAGTACGAAGAGGCGTTGAGCGATGCCGAAAACGCCAAGATGGAGCTGGAGAAAACGCGCCAGCAGAAGACGGCCATGGAGCAGCAGGTGCGCACGCTCAAGGAGCTGAATCTCAAGTTCGGCAATGAAGCCCAGGCGGCGCGGGACGAGCTGCAGCGCATCGAACATGGCCGCGACAAGGAACGCGGGACGATCGAGGCGCGCACCAAAGAATTGGAAGATAAGGTCAAAGCCCTGTCCGCTCAGAATCGCAACGTGCGGCAGGAGTTCGAGGACGTCAAACGGCATAATGAGACCCTCAAGTCGCTGGTCGCGCGCTATCAAAAGGAGCTGAAGGACCGCTCGCATGCGGCGGGCGGCATGACGCCCCCCGCCGCGCTCACGCCGAGCCATGCGCCGTCCGTGCCGGCCCCCTCGGCGCCGGCGGCCGGCTCCGCCGCGATGAACATCAACAAGGTTTCCGCGAGCGATCTGGTGCTGTTCCTGGGCCTCAAAAAAGACGAAGCCGACCGCATCGTGAGCAACCGGCCCTATAAAGTGAAGGGCGAGCTGGTGGCCAAGAACGTTGTCCCGAAGGAAACGTTCGACATGATCAAGGATCGGATTTCAGTCAGTCCGTAGCGCCCTCCAACGAGCGCCCGCATTCTGAACGGCCGTTTCTTCCACGGGAAGAACGGCCGTTCTGCTTTTCCGAGCCGCGCCGGCCGGCACGGGTGATTCCGACAGGGCTTCCTGCTAGAATGATCCGCATTCCAACCATAGCTCGGGAAGGCGCATGCGACGTCTGGGGTTGATTCTCGCGGTGGCGGCGATCGGCTTGGCGATCGGTGGCTACGTCTTTTTCAACGGGGAACGGAAGGCTCCGATCAGGTACCGGACGGCCCCGGTGGACCGCGGGTCGGTCGTGTCCATCGTCAGCGCCACCGGCACGATCAATCCGGTCGTCTCGGTGCAGGTCGGCACCCAGGTGTCGGGTATGATCAAAAGCCTCCATGCCGACTTCAACTCGCGCGTCAAGGCGGGCGACACGGTGGCCGTCATCGACCCGGAGCCGTTCCGCGCGCGGCGGGACCAGGCCGCGAGCAACCTCGAAATGGCGCGATCCAACGTGGCGCGGGCCAAAGTGGATTTGGCCCAGCGGAAGCGCGAGCTGGACCGCGTCCAGTCCCTCATCGCCCAGCAATTCGTCTCGCAAAACGACGTCGATGTGGCGCTCACGAACCAGCAGAGCGCCGAGGCGCAGCTGCGCGTCGCCGAGGCGCAGGTGAAACAGGCCGAAGCGGCGTTGAATTCGGCCGAGCTGGACTTGAAATACACCGTCATCCGCTCGCCCGTGGACGGCATCGTCGTCGCGCGGAACGTGGAAGTCGGCCAGACGGTGGCGGCGAGCTTCGCCACGCCGAATCTGTTCCTCATCGCGCTCGATTTGACCAAGATGCAGGTGGATACGAACGTCAGCGAATCGGACATCGGCGGCATCAGCGAAGGCAAGGAAGCCGCCTTCACGGTGGACGCCTACCCCGGCGTCCGGTTCGCCGGCACGATTCGCCAAGTTCGGCTGGCGCCGATCAACGTGCAGAACGTCGTGACCTATAACGTCGTCGTGGCGGTGGACAATCAGGATCTTCGCCTGAAGCCCGGCATGACGGCCAACGTGTCGATCATCGTGGCGCAGCGGGACCAGGCGCTCAGGGTGCCGAGCGCGGCCCTGCGGTTTACCCCGCCCGCGGGCGAGGGCAAGGCCGTGAAAGCCGACGGTCAACAAGCCGGCCGGCCGGCGGAGGCGCATGCGAACGGGCACCGGAAGACGATCTGGAAAGTCGGCCAGGGTGGAGACCTCGAGCCGATCCTGGTTCAGACCGGCATATCGGACGGCGTCTCGACGGAAGTGGTCGCCGGCCCGATTGCCGAAGGGGATCAGGTCGTGGTGGGTATTGAAACGCCGCGGGGGGAACGGCGAGCCGGGGACCTCCCGCCGGGGTTCGGCAGCGGCCAGCGGCGCGGTCGTGATCGCGGGCTGTAGCGCACCGGCGAACAGAAGACCATTCGATCCAAGAAAGACTGCCATGGCGCCGCTCATCCGTTGTGAACAGCTCTGGAAGATTTATCGGCTGGGCGATGTCGAGGTGCAGGCCCTTCGCGGCCTCGATCTCACGATCGAGCCCGGTGAATTCGTCGCGGTGATGGGCTCGTCGGGATCGGGCAAATCCACGCTGATGAACATCATCGGCTGCCTGGATCAACCGACGAGGGGCCGGTATTGGCTCAACGGCACGGATGTCGCCGCGCTCAAGCCCGATCAACTCGCCGAGATCAGAAATCAGCAGATCGGCTTCGTCTTTCAAAGCTTCAACCTCATCCCGCGCACCAGCGCCCTTGAAAATGCGCAGCTGCCGCTCTTCTACCGCGGGATGCCGCTGCGGGAGCAGCGCGCGCTCGCCGCCGCCGCCTTGGCTCGAGTCGGCTTGCAGGGCCGCGAGCATCATTACCCGACGCAGTTGTCCGGCGGTCAGCAGCAGCGGGTGGCGATCGCGCGCGCGTTGGTCACCGCTCCCTCGCTGCTCCTCGCGGACGAGCCGACGGGGAATCTGGACACGGAATCGAGCCGGGACATCATGGCGATCCTGGAGGGGTTGAACAAGGAACAGGGGATCACGATCATCCTCGTCACGCATGAACCGGATATCGCCGCGTATGCGTCGCGCGAGATCATCATCAAAGACGGCCGGGTCCTGACCGACCGCGGGGCCGCCGCTCTTCAGCCGGCGGAGGCGTGATGCCGGCCTTTCTCCTCTTGACGGTCCTCACCGCGGTGCGCATCCTCGGCCGCAATCGGCTGAGAGCGGGTCTTACCATGCTGGGCATCGTCATCGGCGTGGGCGCGGTCATCGCGATGGTGAGCATCGGCGAAGGCGCAAAAGCCGCGGTGTCGCAGCGGGTCGCGAGCATGGGAACCAACGTGATCATCGTCCTCCCCGGGGCGACGACGGCCGGCGGGGTGCGCGGCGGCCAGGGCGGCGCCGTGACGCTGACGGTTGCCGACGCCATGGATCTCAAGAAACGCGTGCCGCTGTTGCGCGAGACCGGCTGGGCCAAACGGGACGTCATGCAGATCGTCAACGGCAACCGGAATTGGAACGGTCCGGTCAACGGGATCTCGCCCAGCTATTTGACGATACGGGACTGGTCGTTCACGAGCGGCGGCCCTTTCACGCAGGCGGATGTCGACGCGGCCGCGCGCGTGGCGCTCGTGGGCCAGACCGTCGTGGAGAACCTCTTCGATCCGGGGGAAGAGCCGGTCGGGGCGATCATCCGGATCAAGAACGTGCCGTTTCGGGTGATCGGCGTGCTGGCGCCCAAGGGCCAGTCGGCGCAGGGCTCGGACCAGGACGACATCATTTTCATTCCGTTCAGCACGGCGGAGCGCAAGGTCTTCGGCACGCTGTTTCTGGGATCGGTCGGCGCCGTCTTCGCCTCCACCGAGCGGGTGGAGGACCTGAGCCCGGCGGTGGTCCAGATGCGGGAGACGCTGCGGCTGCGCCATCGGCTGCAGCCGGACCAGGACGACGACTTTACGATCCGCACGCAGGTGGACATCGGGAAAGTGCAGGAAGGCACGAGCGAGACGCTGACCATCATGCTGTTCGCCATCGCGTCCGTGTCGCTGCTGGTGGGGGGCATCGGCATCATGAACATTCTATTGGTGTCGGTGACCGAACGGACGAGGGAGATCGGCGTGCGGATGGCCGTGGGCGCCAAGCGGCGGCACATCTTGGTGCAATTCCTCATCGAAGCGATGACGTTGAGCCTGGTCGGCGGCTGTATCGGCATCCTGTTCGGCGTGCTGGGCGCCCGGTTGACGACGGTGATCGCCGGCTGGCCCACGATCATCTCCGGCAACACGATCGCCGCGGCATTCGTCTTTTCCGTGGCCGTCGGGCTGTTTTTCGGCCTGTACCCGGCGAACAAAGCCTCGCGGCTGAATCCGATCGACGCCTTGCGCTACGAATAACTCCGACGGGAGACCGGAGGCCTCCATGGCGCTACGGTTCTTCTTCCAAAGCCTGCGCGCCGTGCTCGCCCTCATCGGCCGCAACCGGCTCTCCACCGGTCTCAGCATCCTCGGCATCACCGTCAGTGTGGCGTTGATCGTCGCCCTCGTCAGCATCGGACAGGGTGCGCAATGGGCGGTCGAGCAGCAGGTGGCGACCATGGGCGACAACGTCGCCGTCGTCATGCCGGCCCCCCAACGTGCCGGATCTGTCCGGCAGTCGCAAGGCAGCGCGGTGACGCTGACCATCGGCGACGCGATCGCGTTGCAACGAGGGAGCCGGCTGGTGCGCGACGTCTGTTGGGGGCGGAGGGATCCGACGCAGGTCATCCACAGAAACCGGAATTGGCGGCTGCCGGTCGTCGGCATCAATCCGGGATGTTTTTCAGTCCGCGGCTGGACGCCGACCAGCGGCGAGCTGTTTACCGAGACTGAGATGGAGCGGAATGCCACGGTGGCGGTCCTCGGTCAGATGGCGGCGGAGCGGCTGTTCGCGGACGACGAGGACCCCGTGGGAACCATCGTCATGATCAAGCACGTCCCCTTTCGGGTCATCGGCGTGTTGAGCCCGAAAGGCGCGGCTCCCGCCGGGAGTGATCAGGACGACATCATTTTTGTTCCCTTTTCCACGGCTCAGCGCAAAGTTCACGGGGCCAAATTTTACGATTCGGTCGAAGCCATCTCGGTCTCGACTTATCGGAGAGAGGACCTCCCCGCCGTGGCTGAGGAGATGAGGCAGGCGTTGCGCGAGCGCCATAAACTTCGGGAGGGCGATCCCGATGACTTCGCGATCCGCACGCAGCTCGACCTTGCCTCGGTGTATGAAGGCGCCAGCCGGACGCTCGTTCGGTTTCTGATTGCCCTCGCGCTCATCGCCCTGCTCGTGGGCGGCATCGGCATCATGAACGTGCTTCTCGTGTCGGTGACCGAGCGGACGAGGGAGATCGGCCTGCGCATGGCGGTGGGCGCCAAGCGGCGCCACATCCTGACCCAGTTTCTCCTCGAAGCTATGACGCTCAGTCTGGCCGGCGGCTGCATCGGCGTCGTCCTCGGGATCGGCGGGGCGCGCCTGGCGTCGGTCCTCGCCGGATGGCCCACGATCGTCTCGGCCGATACGGTGGCGGTGGCCTGTGTTTTTTCCGTGGCGGTGGGGCTCTTCTTCGGCCTCTATCCGGCGAACAAAGCCGCACGACTGAATCCCATCGACGCGCTACGCTACGAGTAGCCCTCGTCGCGCGGCCAGGCTACGCCGCGCGGGAAGGCTCGAGAACCGTCTCAATGCTGCGGGTCTGCGGCTGTCCTTCCTGATGTGCCAGATCAACGACCAGCGGCGTGGAGTACCCGGCGCCGCTGGTGTCATGCGTGATGGCGACCACCGGTTGGTGCAAGGCCGTCGGATTCAAGTCGACGACGACGGCCAGTTCTTGCGTATTCAACCGCACCCGGCTGTGCACCGGGTAGATGCCTACGATCTTGATCAGGCGCGAGAGCACGTCTTGATCGAGGAGGCCGTCTTGCGCTTCTTGGTAGAGACGCTGGAGCGCCTGATGGGGGGCGAGCGGCGACGCGCCGCCGAAGCCCGTGATGAGCTCGTCATACCGATCGGTGATCATGAGGATGCGGGTCCGGATGGACGTAAACTCGCCGCGGGTCTCCGGCGGATACCCGCTCCCGTCGAGATAGGCGTGGTGCTCCCCGATCATGTGCAGGACCGGCGTCTCGAATCCTCCTCGCCGCTCAAGCATGAGAATGCTTTGGCGGGGATGCGTCTGAAACCGGCGCCGGTCCGCCTCCGAGAGGGGCGAAGAGGTGACGTGCGAGCGCCGGACGATGGCGGGCGGCAGTTGCAGCAGCCCGATATCGTGAAGGAGGCCGGCGGTCGCCAGCTCGTGGAGCTCCAAGGGATTCAACTGCACGGCCTGTCCCAGCATGAGCGAGAGGGTGCAGGTGGTCAGCGCATGCCGGCTCAGACTGGAATCGCCGGCCCGATGTTGGCTCAAGGCCATGAGGATGGCCGAGTTCGGCAAGGTGCGGGCCGCGATCATGATTTCCTGGATCGCTTCCGTCGTCTGGACGCGGGTGATCGTTCCGTGTTGTCGAACGGCGGCAAAGATCGAATGGACGGCCTGTTCGAGCTGCGCCCGTGCCAGCTTGGCCTGGGCATACTCTTCATTGAGTTGGGCCAGCGATTTCCGGCCCTCGACGGAAGGAGGCACGACCGGCGTAGGCGACGAGCCGTCGTCGGATGCCGGTTCAACGAGAGGGGCGCCGTTCAAGTCCCGCCCACGATCGGGATCGATATAGACGGTCTTGACGCCGGCGCGGACCAATCGCTCGATCTGCGCCGGCTCCTCCACGAGAAACGAGTGGCGGAGGAACGGCGAGCGCAGCCAGGAGAGATCCAACTTCGCGACGTACATCCCCACGTGCAGCTCGTACACCGGAATCTGTTTGCTCGGCATAGGACGGCGCTCCTGCGCGAACGCGGGTTCTCGGAACGATATCGGCTGGCCTGGTAAAAAACTGTAGGGGCTGCTAACGCGGGAAGTGCGGCTGCGCCGCCGCGGACAGCGACACTTCGATGCGGGGATTGGCGGTGTCGAGATCCTTGAACAGGTGCGTTTCGACGATGCGGTTGTCGTTGAGATTCAAGCCTTCGCACAACGCGTCCTGCGCGATTTTCAGGCCGCCGTCGACGTCGCGTCGCAGCGCCGAGGTGAAAAAGAACCGGATGGATAGGGCCAGCGGGCTGGAATGCAGCCGGCGGAGGAGCTCGCCGCGTGAGGGGGATTGCGCGAGGGCCAGCCAGACCTGTTCGCTGACGCACGTCTTATACGCGCGGCCGGCGGACGAGAGGAGCCGGCGGCCGTTCACCGTGGCATATTGGTGATTCACGCTCGGAGGAACCGGCAGCGTAATGGCCAGACGGTCTTCGGTGACGGTCGCGGGGAGCGAGGTGGGTGTTTTGAGGAGCGATGCCCGCCTCGGCGTCTTCGCCTGTTTCAGAATCGCGGCACGGTCGAGCGGCGATCCGCTGGCCGGCGTCGCGGCGCGGGACGGAGGGGCTGCCGCCCGATACGAGGTGACCCGAACGGCATGAGCGGAAGCGCGGGAGGTTCTACGTCCTAGGCGACGCGGCATGGACCGGCTAGAGAAGATTCAGAATCTTCGCCATGTTCTGCTCGTACCGGTCTTCGGCGCGGGCGAGGTAACGCCGCCACTCGCTGGGATTCCAGATTTCCATGCGGTGGTACAGGCCGACCAGGATGATTTCCTGATCTTCGTCGACCGGCACCAGCTTCCGCAGGCGGCCCGGAATGAGAATGCGTCCGGTCTTGTCGATGTCCGACGTGCCGGCCTCGGAGACGATGTGGTGCATGAACAGGCGGCTTTGATCCTCGTCCAGCGACGTTCTCGCCCGGTCGAGGACCTTTTCCCATTCTTTGGTCGAATAGATGAGCAGCGACTGCTCCGGCCCTTTCAAAAAGACGACCGCTTGTCCGTCGGCTTCGAGCTGCTCGCGAATCGGCGAGGGGACGATGAACCGCCCCTTTTCGTCGACCTTGCAGAGATATTCGCCGGCAAACATCGAGCCCCCGGTTCTATTCAGTTGAAGAGGACACGGCGCTTCGCGTGCGGTCGCGGATCCACTGCTCCAGGTCCGAACGCACGAACCGCCATTCTTTTCCAAGCTTGAAAGCGGGAATCTGCCGGCTGCGGAGATAGCGATAGAGCGTGCGGGGGGTGATCTTGAGATAGCGGCACGTCTCCGCCACCGTCATCAATTCGCTCTTCGGGGCCGTCCCCATCACTGTACCCGTGATTGTCCCGATGAAGGATCATATGGCTCCGACTCTGGCGGTATTCTAGGGATCAGCCGGAAAATGTCAAGTGAAAGTGTATGACAATGGCTGTCATAGACCGTCAGTGCCTGCTGTTCTCTCTCCATCCTCGGCGCCGTCTCCGGCTTGCTCCATCATCGCCTCCATGTCGTCGCCGAGGTCTTCTCCCATCTCGTCGCCCATCTTTTTCATGAACCGGGCGACGCTGTGGGGATCGTTCTCATCGATGTCGCCGATATGGCTGGGATCGGCCAAGGATTCCAGCCGCGCCTCTTCCGATTTGGGAGCCGCAAAACGGGACATCAGCCGTTCCATCTTCTGGCTCCCGCAATGGCGGCAGGCCGCCACCGACGCGTTGCGGTGGCTGATCACCAGGATGGCGCTGCGCTTCCTGCAGTCCTGGCACAGGTATTCGTAGATCGGCATACATTACCCTCCAAGCAATCCCGATTCCCGCCTGGCCCGCTGTGCCAGGATGCGATCCGGAACGAGATGGGCCTCCATCGTCCGGGCCAAGGTCAAGCCCAACACGTCTCCGGAGCCGGCCTGCCGCAAGACCGCGGCGCACTCGTCCATCGTGGTGCCGGTCGTAAAGACATCGTCGATCAGCAAAATGCGCTTGCCTGCAATCCGCTCCGGATGGCGCAGGGCAAAGGCGCCGCGCAGGTTCTTCAGCCGCTCCTTTCGGGTCAGGGTCGTCTGCGGCGGTGCGGCGGCGATGCGGATCAGATTGGTGAACGAAAGCGGCACGCGGAGGTGCCGTGCGATCCGGTCGGCCAGGAGCAAGGACTGGTTGAATTCCCGCTCACGAAGCCGTTCAGCATGGAGTGGCACGGGCATGATGTGGTCGATGGCTTCGAGCGGAGGGAGCCGATCGATTATGAGACGAGCCAATGCCGGAACCATGGCCACCTTCCCTCGGTACTTCAACAAGCAGATGGCGTCTTGAAGGGGAGGCAGATAGGGATACAGGGTCCAGGCTCTGGTATAGGCCGGCGGTTCCTCCTCGCAGGTCTGGCAGAGGCGGTCCGGGCTATGGATCGTGGCGACCGGCGAGGCAAACGGATGATCGCAGCGCGGGCATGACGAGCCCGTCAGCGGAGCGATCGTCGCCCAGCAACTTCGGCAGAACAGCGGAATGGGGTCGTCACTGAGCGGGGCCTCGCACGTTGCGCAATGGATCGGCAGGAGAAACCGAAGGGCCCGGCGGAACAAGGGAGGAACCGTTGGGGGAGTCGTGAGAGTCATCATGAAATCTACGCGCAGTCGGCCTGGGATCTTTTATGGCGAAGGGCCCGGCTGGTGTCAAGGTTGTCGGGTTGCGAATGGTTGTGTTATACGAGAGACTGTGTCGACGGCGCGTCGGTGCTGCGCGAGTTTTCCAACCCTCCATGGTCACACTGATTCACCTGTCCAAGATCTACCCGCGCGGCGATGCAACGGTGGCCGCCTTGCAGGACGTAAGCCTGGACGTCCAACGCGGGGAGTTCTGCGCGTTTATCGGGCCGAGCGGGTGCGGGAAGAGCACGTTGCTGAATCTCATCGCCGGGCTGGATCGGCCCACGTCGGGAGACATCGTGCTGGCGGGGCGATCCACGAAAGAGTGGTCGAGCGTCGAGTGGACGGCGATCCGGCGCGAGACGATCGGGATCGTCTTTCAAGCCTTTCACCTGGTGCACGGCCTTACCGCGGAGGAGAACGTGGCGCTGCCGCTCCTGTTGCGCGGCGACGACCGCCGTGTCATCGCGGCCCGCGTGGAGGAAGTTTTGGAGATGGTCGGGATGCGCGGGCGCCGGCGCCACCGGCCCGGCGAATTGTCCGGCGGCGAGCAACAGCGGGTCGCCATCGCCCGGGCGCTCGTGCACCGCCCGCGCGTGCTCTTGGCCGACGAACCGACGGGGAACCTGGACTCGCATCAAGGGGCGGACATCATGGCGCTCATTCGAGCCTTGGCCAAGGCGGGAGACCAAACGGTGCTGCTGGTGACGCATAGCGCGCATGCCGCCGGCTACGCCGACTACACGTGGCGCATGCAGGACGGCCGGCTGGTGGCCCGTACCGAGCGGGCGGCCGAACTGGTGGCCTCGTGATCGGTCTCTCGACGACGATCGCGGGGGTCAAATTCCCCGGCTGTTTCATGAACGCCGCCGGTGCGCTGTGCGTGACCCGTGACGAGTTGCTGGCGCTCGGGCGATCGAAAGCCGGCGCCATCGTCACCAAATCTATGACGATGGAGCCGCGTCACGGCAATCCGGAACCCCGCTACTATGGGTTCCCGGGCGGATCGATCAATTCGATGGGCCTGCCCAATCTCGGGTATCGGGCCTATGCCGACTTGATCCCGGAGTTGAAGCGCTGCGGTAAGCCGGTGATCGCCAGCGTCGCCGGGCTCTGCGAAGACGACTTTCCGACGATCGCCGAGGCGATCAACGCGGCGCAGCCCGATCTCATCGAAGTGAACTTGTCCTGTCCGAATATTCCCGGCAAACCGCAGATCGGCTACGACGCCGAGGCCTCGGAGCGGCTGCTGAAGCGCGTGCGCAGGGTCATCACGGTGCCGATGGGCGTGAAACTGCCGCCCTATTTCGATCCGGCGCATCATGACGCGATGGGGAAGGTCATCGGCCGGTGCGATGTGGATTTCCTTAACCTCATCAACTCGGTAGGCAACGGCTTGGTCGTCGATCCGGAGCGGGAAGCGGTCGTCATCAAGCCCAAAGGCGGATTCGGGGGGCTCGGCGGCACGCTCATCAAGCCGGTCGCGCTCGCCAACGTCCGTGCATTCTACAAGATCTTTCAGGGCCGGATTCCCATCATCGGCACCGGAGGCATCGTCGACGGGGTCGACGCCTTCGAGCATTTCTTATGCGGCGCCTCGGCCGTCCAGATCGGCACGGTGTTGGTGGAAGAGGGGCTGGAAGTCTTCGGCCGGCTGGAAACCGAGTTGGCGGCCCTACTGGAGAAAAAAGGCTACCGCGCGATCGAAGACTGCCGGGGGAAGCTGAAAGAATTGTAAGGTTATTTCGCGCCGAAGTTGCGGGGCAGGAGTCCCTGCTGGAGAGCTTGGCGGAGCAGTTGGGCGACGTTGCGCACATTCAGCCGGCGCATGAGGTTGAACCGATGCACTTCGACCGTGCGGACGCTGATCGCCAAGGCGTCGCCGATCTCCCGGTTGGTATGGCCCATCGCCACCATTTTGAGAATTTCCCGCTGCCGGGGCGTAATGTGCAGCGCCGGTTTGTGGTTGCGATCCAACTGAAGCGCGGTGTTGCCTCTGCTTCGCGGCATGCGGTGCTCCTCTTCGACGTTCGGAGAGAGTCTAGCAAAGGAAGGAAAGTGTGTAAACGAAAGTACCAATATGCGCAGGAGGCCGGAGGAAGAATCCCGCTGCAGCCCGGTCCTGCGCCGGTTCCCCCGCGTGCAGTGTACTGATCCCTCGACCGTTCATGCGCTCCCAGTTCAGAGTCCTATGGCTCCTCTTCACCGCGCACGTCAGCCAGCGGCCGTTCCGCACGCTCCTGACCGTCATCGGCGTCGCGCTCGGCGTGGCGGCCTCGGTGGCGGTGCGGACGGCGAATCTTGACGTCCTGCGGTCGTTCGAACAGGCCGTGCTGACGGTCGCCGGTCCGACGACACTGGAAATTTCCGGGGGCGATCCCGGTGTGGATGAACAACTCATTCCCTCCATTCGAACGGTGCCCGGCGTCACCTCAGCCGCTCCGGTGATCCTTCAGACAGCGGTCAGGGTGGGCAATGGATCGTCTGAACCGGCGGTGCAGGTCCTCGGCCTGGATCTGTTGGCCGAGATCGATCATCGGGGCTTTCGTCTGAAGGACCGAGCAGACCGCTCTCTCGAGTCCTTGCTCGATCCCGAGAGCGTCTTTCTCGGAAAGCGGCTCGCCGCCGAATGGAATGTGGCGATCGGCGATCGAATCCCGGTGCAGGCGGGGCCCCGCCGGGTTGCGGTTCGAGTGGCCGGGATTCTGGAAGAGGCCTCGGGGCGGGCGTCCTCCTGGGATCGCCTGGCGGTCATGGATATCGCCTCGGCGCAAGTCATGTTCGGCCTGATCGGCCGGGTCGACCGGATCGACGTGGTCACGAGTTCGGAGGCAGACGTCGCCGAGGTCGCGCAAGCCATTGGGGCGCTCCTGCCATCGCATCTCACTGTTGAACGGCCGTCGAGCCGCAGCCGGCACGTCGAGCAGATGGTCAGCGCGTTTCGTCTCAATCTCACGGTTCTCAGTTGGGTGGGACTCTTGGTCGGCATGTTTCTCATCTACAACACGATGGCGTTTGCGGTGGCCCAGCGCCGGCGTGAGATCGGCGTGTTCCGGGCCGTCGGCATGACCGAAGCCCGTGTGGCGCTGTTTGTGCTGGCGGAGGCCGCCCTGCTCGGTGTGCTCGGAGGTCTGGTGGGGAGCGCCGGCGGCGTCCTGCTGGCGCAGCAGCTCATCCAGGTGGTCAGCCGCACGATATCGGACTTGTATGTCCCGATCGGCACGGAAGAGGGATGGGGGTGGGGAACCAGCCGGTCTTGGGCGCTTTCGGTGGAAGGCGTCGTGATCGGATGTGCCGTCGCCATGCTCGGTGCGCTGGGGCCGAGTCTGGATGCGGCCCGCACGGTCACCGTCCGCGCGTTGGCGCCCGGTGACTATGAGACCACTCAGCAAGCGCGAGTCGGCCTCCTCAGCCTTGCAGGGGGCGCCCTGCTTGTGCTGGCCGGACTCTTGAGTTTGGTCGGCCCCGTCCGCGGCGTGCCCCTCTTCGGCTATGTCGCGACTTTTTGCGTCTTGGCCGGACTTTCCTGTCTCGCGCCGATCTGCGTCCGAAGTTGGAGCCGGGCGGCGCGTCAAGGATCCGGCGGGATGTCCGCTCGAGGAGCAATGCGGGAGATTGCCGTGGATCATGCCGCGCGGAATCCCGGGCGCAGCGGGGTGACGGTCTCGGCTCTGATGGTCGGGCTGGCGATCATGATCGGCGTCCTCATCATGGTGCGGAGTTTCCGGCATACGGTCGAGTTGTGGATCAACGACACGGTGATCGCCGACATCGTGGTGGCGCCGTCGAGTTGGTTGCGAGGGGCGGAAGCGGGGAGCGTCGGACGAAGCTTGCCGGCGGTCTGGCTTCCGGTGCTGGCCGCTCTTCCCGGCGTAGATGCGGTGGACAGTTATCGCGATGCGCGGGTCGAAGTGAACGGACAGCGGATCGCGCTGGTCTCCCGCGACCTGCGGCTGCATGCCCGGCGCAGCCGGTATCTGGTGCGCAACGGCGATTCCGGTGAAGCGTTGAACCGGGCCGTGGACAGCGGCGGTGTGCTGGTTTCCGAAGTGCTGGCGAATCGTCTCGGACTCCGGGAAGGGCAGACTCTGGAGATCAAGAGCCCCGCGGGGATGCAAGCCGTGCCCATCGTGGCCGTCTTCTATGACTACGCCACCGACGGGGGAAAACTGGTGATGGACCGGGCCCTATATCAATCCCTCTGGCGCGATCAATCGGTGACGGTCTATCCGGTCTATTTGAAAGGCGGCGCGGACCTCGATCGGGCCCGTGACGCGATCGCCGCGGCGTTGAAGCGCGCCTATCCCGACGCCCAAGAGCCGCTGCTGATCAGCAACGCGGAGCTGCGCAAAGAGATTCTCGAGATCTTCGATCGAACGTTTCTCCTGACCTATGTCCTGGAAGCCATCGCCGTCATCATCGCCATGCTGGGCATCGTCAACACGCTGGTGACCTCCGTGTGGGAGCGGCGGCGGGAATTGGCCACGCTGCGCGCGATCGGAGGCAGCGAAGGGCAGATCAAACAGTTGGTCCTCTGGGAGGCGGCTTATCTGGGGATCGTCGGCATCACGCTGGGACTCATCGGCGGGGGGCTGCTCTCCGTCCTCCTGATCAAAGTGATCAACAAGCAATCGTTCGGCTGGACGATTCAAATGATCGTGCCGGTGGGCTCGCTGCTGCAGGCCGTCGGCTTGGCCGCGGCGGCAACTCTGATTGCCGGCTACTTTCCCGCCCGCTGGGCCGCGCAGCAGCCGGTGGTGGAGGGGTTGAGAGAGGAGTGAAAAATCTCAGGGCTTCTTCGGCGTGCCGTGCATGCGGGCCGAAGTGCGTCCCCGGCGGCTCGTGGAAAGGCACTGGAGGGTGGTTACTTAGCACGAGGCATAACCCTCCTTCTCGTCAGTTGGCCACCGGCTGCTGGTAGTCCACTTCGATCGTGAAGCCGAGATCTTCGATCATGCCCCATACTTCCGGCGCCGGCGCGCCGGGTGTAGTCAGGTAGCCGTTCACGAAGACGGAGTCGGCGGGATAGAGGGCGAGCGGCTGGAGGCTTCGGAGGTTGTGCTCCCGGCCGCCCGCGATCCGGATCTCTGTGCGGGGATGGAGGAAGCGGAAGAGGCACAATACTTTCAAGCACCGTCGCGGTGTGAGGGCGTCGCACTTCTCCAGCGGCGTGCCGGCGACCGGATGAAGCGTATTCAGGGGAATGGAATCGGGCTTGACGTCGCGCAGGGCTGTCGCCAGATCAATGACATCCTCGTCTTTCTCGCCCATGCCGACGATGCCGCCGGAGCAGATTTCCAATCCTGCCGCCCGGGCGTTTTTAATGGTCGTCAGGCGATCCTGGAACGTATGGGTGGTGCAGATCGACGCGTGATAGGCCTCGCTGGTGTTGAGGTTGTGGTTGACGCGATCCACGCCGGCGGCTTTCAACCGCTTGGCCTGGTGCTCGTTCATCAAGCCGAGCGAGCAGCAGATCTGAATCGGAATCTCCTGCTTGATGGCGCGGACGGCGCCGGCGATCTCGTCGATCTCCCGATCCAGCGGGCCGCGGCCGCTGATGACGATGCAGTAGCGTTGCGCTTTCGACGCGGCGGCTTGGCGCGCCCCCTCGATCATCTGTCGCTGCGGCAGCAAGTTGTAGCGCTCGATCGGCGCGGTGGAGACGGCGGACTGCGAACAGTAGTGGCAATCTTCCTGGCAGGCGCCGCTCTTGGCGTTTTGCAGCATCTGGAGGCGAACCGTGCGGCCGAAATACTTGGACCGGACCTGAAAGGCGGCGTGCAATAAGGCGAGAAGATCCTCGTCCGGCGTGTCGAGCACTGATTGCGATTCGACCCTGGTGAGAGCTTCATCCCGCAGAGCTTTGTCTGCCAAGACCATGTAGTCCATGCGAGCCTCAGTGTAGGGCAACCTGCGAAGTGGTATCCGGCACTTCACGAAATCGCCAAATCACACAATCAACAAATGTGTTGGGAAATTACACGGTTTCAAACGGAGAAGCAATGCCTTGATACGGAACGGCGCGCACGGAAGCAGGAATGCCGGCCGCAGGAGCGGCCTGGCCCGCTTCGAGCCAGGGGAGCGCCGTCAGGGTGTTCCATCTCGCGCAACGCCGGCAGCGGCCGGACCATTCCACCGACTCCTGCTGGCACTGCGTACAGATGTAGGGCACCACGACGCGTTTCTTGAAGCTGAGCGCTTTCTTGAGCTCGACGATCGCCTGCTCGAAGTGCTGCTTGCGCAGGAACAGATTCGCCATGATCTTGTGGTAGTCCAGCAGGTAATCTTGCGGCCCTTCGATGGTGGAGAGGACGTCGAAGGCTTCGTCCACCATTTCGAGCCGATAGTAGAGCTTGCCCAGATAGAACTGGAGCACGGGGTTCTGCGGGTCCTGCTGCAGCGCTTCCTGGTAGACGCGGATGATTTCGCCGGGTTCTCCCTGCTCCAGAAACAGCTCTTCCAGCCGATGGAGAATGATCACGCTGTGCGTGCGTGTATAGACTTTCTTGAGAATTTCGACCGCATCTTTCGTTTTGCCCTCGTGGATGAGAATCTCCCCCAGACCGATGTAGGCCGGGAGAAAGCTGCGATCCTTTTTGATCGCGCCCCGGAAATACCGCCGCGCCTTGTCGGGGTGCCCGCGTTCCAAGAGTTGGCGCCCCACCTCATACATGCATCCGACGAGGAGGGCCGCTTCCGCCTGTTTTTCGGTCTCGGGCAGATTGGCCTTCAGCAACCGGTGCTGGATTTCCAGCGCGTCGCTCCACTTTTCCAAGCGGATATTGAGATCCCGCTTCCTGATGAGCGCGGTCAGGTTGTCCGGCTCGATCCGCAGGATCTTCTGCAATGTCTGCAGCGCTTCTTCGTACCGCTTGGCGCTTTCCAAATCCTTGGCCAGCTCCAGCAGGACCTCGATGTCGCGATCGTCCACGCGGTGCGCGTGCTGGTGCAACCGGATGGCCTCGGCGTAGTTCTGCTCCGACCGGTAGATGTTGCCCAGCCAGAGCAGCGAATCCACGCGATTGGGGTCGATGGCCAGGGCCTTTTCGAACAGGCCGATCGCTTCGACGGTGCGTTTGGACATGAAGGCATGGGTGCCTTCCCGGTGCAGCGCGTCCACCTTCTCCTTGCGGCGGACGAGACGGTTGCTGCGCCAGTTGAGGATCACGTGCGCGGTCTGCTGTAAGCCCACGACGAATGTGACGATCACCGCGCCGATCGCCATGGAAATCAAGACCAGCGTCACGGGGCTCAGCTCGAATTCCGCCGAGGAGCTCGTCCGGATCGTGACCATGCCGGGGTTCAGCTCACGGAAATAGCTGTAGATGAAGACGCCGGCGCTGACCAGGAAAATGGTGGTAAGCAGTCTGAGCATGGCCTAACCCGACCGTCGCGCTTTGGCTCGCCGCACGACGATCCGCTTTTTAGGCGTCGCGGCCGGAGCGGGCGCCCCATCGGGAATCTTGACCCGCTTGGCATCGCTCCACAATCGCTCGAGCGCGTAATGGGCGCGCGTGTCTTGGCGGAAGATATGGGCGACGACATCCCCGAAGTCGAGCAGGACCCACTGTCCCGAGGCCGTGCCTTCGATGCTCAGGGGCCGTTCACCGGTTCGAGACAAGACCCAGTCGATATGGTCGGCAATAGCACGGGTCTGGCGATCCGATTCCGCCGACCCCAGCACGAGATAATCGGCCACCGAGGTGAGCGGCGCGACGTGGAGGACCTCGACATCAAGGGCTTTCTTGTCGAGCATCGCCCGGCCGATGGCCAAGGCGGTCGCCTTAGATGTGTGTGTGATCGGGATCCTCCTGATACAGACGATGATGAAGTATATAAGATTCGACCGGGGGCGGCAACCAGTTTGCCAGCGGCTCGCCGTCCCGGATCCGGCGGCGGATATCGGAAGCGGAGATCGGGCAGGGGGGAAGCGGCAGGCAAATGACGCCGAGGCCCGACGGCAGCGGAATGTCGAGCCGGTCGACTTCTCGGGAGTCGAGCCGTGCCAGGACATCAGACGCAAGCGGGGGAAGCATCGGCAGGCCGGCCAGCGATCGGTACGATTGTCCGGGGCGCGAGATCACGACGAACCGGCACGCGCGGAGCAGGGCGTCCGGTTCCCGCCACGTCGGAAAATCAAGAAAGGCGTCGAGCCCGATGAGGAAGTAGAGGTCGGCGGACGAGCCATAGTGCTGGTACAGTTCGCGGACCGTGTCGATGGAGTAGGACTTGCCGCCTCGCCGCAGCTCAACGTCGGAGAGATCGAAGGAGTCGGTTCCGGCGATCGCCAGCCGGACCATTTCGTAGCGGTCTTTAGCCGGCGCGAGTTCCTTGTCTTGCTTATGAGGGGGTGTTCCGGAGGGAATGAAGAGGACGCGGTCCAGTCCGAGCTTCTCCCGGGCGTCCTGTGCGATACCGAGATGACCAAAATGGATCGGATTGAAGCTGCCGCCCAGCAAGCCGAGACGCATTGCCGATGTTGAATGTTTAATGATGATGCGCTCCATTCAACACGAAACGTCGAGCGTTAAACATTTCCTGTCAGAGAATCACCAAATTGTCCCGGTGGATCACTTCCTCATATTCCTGCGGGCCGAGTTGCTGCTGGATGTCCTGCGTCTTGAGCCCTTTCACCCGGTTGAGGGCGTCCGAGGAAAAGTTTACGAGGCCTTTGGCGAATTCTTTTCCGTCGGGGTCCAGACAGACGACCGGGTCGCCGGCTTCGAAGTGTCCCGTGACGCCGGTGATGCCGGAGGCCAGCAGGCTCTTGCCGCGCTGCGCGAGCGCGTCCACGGCACCTTGATCGAGATGGACTTGTCCGCGGGGCCGGAGCGTGAAGGCGATCCAATGTTTGCGGCTGGTCAGGCGCCGCTCTCGCGCGAGAAAGAGGCTCCCGCCCGGCTCGCCCGCGAGCACGGCCGGCAGCAGCCCGGCCCGCTCCCCGTTGACGATCAAGGTCGGGACGCCGTATTCGCCGACTTTCTTCGCCGCCCGGACTTTGGTCGCCATGCCCCCGGTGCCTTCAAACGTGCTGGACGCGCCGGCTCGGTGTTCGATGTTTCCCGTGATCTCCGGAATGACCGGAATGAGGGTGGCGGCCGGATTCTTCCGCGGATCTTCCGTATAGAGGCCGTCGACGTCGGATAAGATGACCAGCAAATCGGCGTCCACGAGATGGGCGACTTCGCCGGCCAGTGTGTCGTTGTCGCCCACTCGGATTTCATCCACTGCGACCGTGTCATTTTCGTTGATGATCGGCAGGACACCGAAGCCGATGAGCGCAGCGAGGGTGTAGCGGGCGTTCAGGAACCGCCGCCGGTCTGCGAGGTCCTGATGCGTCAGCAGGATTTGGGCGACCTGAATGCCGAGCCGCTCGAACGCCTTTTCATAGGCCCACATGAGCCGGCTCTGTCCCACCGCCGCGGCTGCCTGCTTCACCGGCAGGGTCTTCGGGTAGTCTTTGAGCCCAAGTTTCTTAATGCCGGAGACGATGGCCCCGGAGGAGACGATCAACACTTCGCGGCCGCCGGCGCGGAGGGCGCCGATTTCTCCGGCCAGGCGCTCGATCTGGTCCGGCCGCAAGCCGCTGGCGCGGGAGGCGATCAGGCTGCTGCCGATCTTGACGACGATCCGCTTGGCCTGCGTCAGGATTTGGTCTCGCATGGCGCCTTCCGCAGCATCTCCACCTGTTTTCCGACGACGTCGATCAGCGCATCCAGCCCTTCCCGCGTAGCCGCCGAGACGGGGAAGCAGCGGTACTTGCGGCGCCGGCAGTAGGACTGGAGCTCCGCAAGCCGGTCGCTCTTGCCGCTGATATCGATTTTGGTGGCGACAATGGCGAAGGGGCGCCGGGTCAGCGCCTCGTCATAGGCCGCAAGCTCCTGCCGCATGATCTCAAAGCTGACCACCGGCTCTTCGGTCGCCCATTCCGAGACGTCGATCAGGTGCAGCAGGAACGCCGTGCGCTCGATGTGACGAAGGAACTGAATGCCCAACCCCTTTCCCTCGTGGGCCCCTTCGATCAGCCCAGGGATATCGGCGACGACAAAGCTGCGATGAGATCCCCACCGGACGACGCCGAGGTTCGGAATCAGCGTCGTGAAGGGATAGTCCGCAATTTTCGGCCGGGCCGCGGACATCGCGGCGATCAGGGTCGACTTGCCGGCGTTGGGAAACCCGACCAGCCCGACGTCGGCCAGCAGCTTGAGCTCAAGCCGCAACCGCCGCTCCTCGCCCTCCGTTCCAGACTCACACCGGGTCGGCACGCGATTCGTCGAGGTTGCGAAATGGCTGTTGCCGCGCCCGCCTCGTCCCCCCCGCGCGATGACCACGGTGTCGCCGTCCGCGACCAGATCGGCGAGCTCTTCTCCCGTGTCATCGTCGTAGATCACCGTCCCCACGGGCAACGTGACGGTCACATCTTTGCCCCGCCGTCCGGTACAGTTCGACCCGCCGCCCGGCCGGCCATCCTCCGCTTCATAGTGTTTTTGGTAGCGGAGGTCGAGCAGTGTCGTGAAACGGTGCGAGGCGGTGAAGACCACATTGCCGCCGTTCCCGCCGTCGCCGCCGTCGGGGCCGCCCCGCGGCACAAACATCTCCCGCCGGAAACTGCATATGCCGTCTCCGCCTCGACCGGCCTTCACCGTGATGCGTACTTCGTCGACAAACATATTGTTATGCCTTGCGCAGCGGAGCCGCGCCAGGCCAGGAGTATATCCTACCCGCCCTCCGGAGAGGGAGGGTAGAAATACACTCGAGTCGATGTCGGGGATGAGCGAGGAACGAAGACAGTCAGGACTGGGAGGGGGCGGGGTAGACGCTGACTTTTCGTCTGGCTCGCCCACCCTCGAACTTCACCACGCCGGCGATACGCGCGAACAAGGTGTGATCCCGGCCGAGGTCCACGTTGAATCCGGGGAAAAACTTCGTTCCGCGTTGACGGACGATGATGCTGCCGGCCTTGACCGTTTCGCCGCCGTAGGCTTTGACACCCAAATACTGGGGATTACTGTCGCGACCGTTCCGTGACGATCCGCCGCCTTTATTGGTTGCCATGGTTTGTAGTCCTCTTGTCTGCTATGCCGTTGCGATGCCCGTCACGCGGAGCTGGGTGAAGCCCTGACGATGGCCTCGCGTCCGACGGTAGTTCTTTCGGCGCTTTTTCTTGAACACCGTGATGGACCTGGTGCGGCCGTGCCGCACAATCTCCGCCGTGACCTTCGCGCCTGGGACGAGGGGCTGGCCGATCAGGAGCCCGCTGTCTCCATGCACCAGCCGCACGTGATCCAATTGAATCGTCCCCCCCACATCTCCGGGGAGGCTTGGGACTTGAATGGTCGAGCCGTTTTCGACTCGATACTGCTTTCCGCCTGTCTCGATGATCGCGTACATGTCCGGTTCCCTCCAACGGAACGGCTCATTTAACATGCCGTTCGGCGGAGTGTCAAGCCAACAGCCTCATCGAGGCCGATCAAATTAAGGCCACGTCCCCCCTTTTGGGGGCTAGGACCGGACACTTTCAACCACGTATGGTAGCCGGCACAGTGCGGTCGCCGCCATTCACGGGAACGCGGAGCGAGGACGTCCATGGGTCATGCGAGCAAATTTGTGATTCGTACCTACCATCGGATTCCGGTCCGGTGTGCGCTGTACTACATGGGTGGAGAGTTTCTCGGCAAGGGGACGGTGATGAATCTGTCCCGCAACGGCTTTCGCGTGCTCGGCGACCATCAGGTGGTGCCGGGCATGCAGCTCGTTGTCCGACTCTCGCTTCCCGACAAAGATGAGCCGGTGGAGATCCAGCGCGTCGTGGTGCGCTGGGTCCGTGGGTTGCTGTTCGGCGCGAAGGTGGTGACCATGAGTCCGGAGGGCGAGGACCGCATCGGCAATTTTTTGAGCTCCCGCCTCCGGGCCTACTGCGCGTCCACATAATGAAGTCGAGTCGTTTCGTCCGCATTCGCCTCGTTCATCTCTCCTAAGAGAGCGCTTAGAGCGTTGCTTGACGCCTCTCCAGCCTCACGGTTATAGTTCGAAAATCTTCTACAACTCTCTGAAGCAACGAGGAGTTTGACCCGCATGTTGGAACCGGTCGACAAGATCTGGATGGACGGTAAGTTTGTGCCCTGGGCTGACGCCAACGTCCATATTTTGACCCATTCGCTCCATTACGGATTGGCCGCTTTCGAGGGCATCCGATGCTACAAGGGTAAAACCGGCTCCGCCATCTTCCGGTTGCGGGAACACGTCGATCGTCTGTTCGAGTCCGCCCATATCGGCATGATGGAGATGCCGTTCGATCGCAAGCAGATCGCTGGCGCCATCCTCGACACCGTCCGGGTCAACCGCCTCGATGCCTGCTATATCCGGCCGCTGGTCTACATCGGATACGGCGCGATGGGCGTGCACCCCGGCAACAATCCGATCCGTGTGGCCATCGCCGCCTGGAAGTGGGGGGCCTATCTCGGCGAGGATGCGCTGGTGAACGGCATGCGGGCGCGGGTGTCATCGTTCACCCGCCACCACGTCAACGTGTCGATGACCAGAGGCAAAATTTCCGGGTACTACGTCAATTCGATTCTCGCCAAGCGGGAAGCCAAGGCCGACGGCTATGACGAGGCCATCCTGCTCGACCCCGAAGGCTATGTGTCCGAAGGCACGGGCGAGAATATCTTCATCGTACGCCGCGGCGTGCTCAAGACGACTCCGTTGACGTCGATCTTGGAAGGGATCACCAGGAACTCCGTGATCGAGCTCGCCAAAGAGCGAAAAATCCCGGTGGCTGAGGAACGGTTCACACGCGATGAAATGTATGTGGCCGATGAAGTCTTCGTCACCGGTACGGCGGCGGAGCTGACGCCGGTCCGCGAAATCGACAATCGAAAAATCGGAGCCGGCAAGCCGGGTCCGATCACGCTCGCCTTACAGAAAGCTTTCTTTGCCATCGTGCACGGAGAAGATCCGGCGCACGAGGGGTGGCTTACGCCCGTCTAGCGTACCAGGCTGCTGAAAACGGTCGCCAGCGTCGTTCTCCGTCGCGCAAACTCCTCAACGTACCCCAGAGAGTACGCCTCCGGGTTTGCGCTCCGTGCGGCCTAGCTGGACGACCGTTTTGAGCAGCCTGCTGCTTATTTAAGTCTCAGTGACCGGCTGAGGAAGATTCGCCCGAAGGATGAGAGTCGGTCTTCGGCTGATCCGTGGCGGGGGCGGGAGCAGCCGGTGCGTTTTTCTGCTTGAGATCAATGACCGTGGAGGAGAAGTTCCGTTCCTTTGCGAGAATGGCCAGGCTGAACGAGGTCAACATGAACACGGCCGCCACCCCGACCGTGAACTTGCTCAAGAAGTTGGCCGGACCGCGGCTCCCGAAGACGGTCTGGCTGGACCCCCCAAACGCCGCCCCGATTTCCGCACCTTTCCCGGATTGAAGCAGGATCGCCCCGATCATCAGGAAGCAGACGAACACGTGCAGGATGACGACCAAGGTGTACAGCATCAGCGGTTCACTCCAATGGATTGAGCAACGGCGGCGATCTTAACAAACGAATCGATCCGGAGACAAGCCCCGCCGATCAATGCCCCGTCGATCTGGTCGGACTTCAACAAGCCTTCGACGTTCTCAGGCGTCACGCTGCCGCCGTACAGGATCCTTGCCCGGTCTGCAACATCGGCCGTCCATGTCGCGGAAAGGAATCGTCGGATCGTGCAGTGGGCGGCAATGGCCTGGTCGACGGTCGCGGCTCGCCCGGTCCCGATCGCCCACACCGGTTCATAGGCGATCGAAAGCGTCGTGAGCTCTTCGGCCCGGAACCCACCGAGCCCGCCTTGGAGTTGCCCCGTCAGCACTTCGTCGGTGGTGCCGCGTTCCCGTTGCGCCAAGGATTCGCCGATACAGAGGATCGCTTGGAGTCCGTGTTTGAGAGCCGCGCGGATCTTCTTGTGGATCGCATCGTCCTGCTCGCCGAAGAGCGTCCGCCGCTCGGAATGGCCCAGAATCACGAAGCGGCAGCCGAGATCGCGCAGCATCGGAGCCGAGATTTCTCCCGTATAGGCGCCCTGATCTTCCCAAAACATGTTTTGCGCGCCGAGTTGAATAAATGCGGAAGCGCCGAGCGCGGCGCGGACGGACTCCAGGGCGGTGAAGGGCGGCGCAATGCCGAAATCGACCGACGGAGAGGCGGGCAGCGCCTTGATGAGATCGCGTACGAACGCGGCCGCCTCCGACGCGGTCTTGTTCATCTTCCAATTGCCGACGATCAGGATTCTCCGCACGATGATTATCGCCGTCTCAAAGAGGAGAATGTTAGCAGGCTGCCGAGAAAGGCCGTCCAGCAACGCCGCAGCAAGCGAAGAGGCGAAGCATACTTTGTTGAGCCTCCTGAACGCCGCTGGCGGCCTTTCTCAACAGCTGCTAGGCGGCTCGATCGGGTAACGCGGCCAGCCCCGGCAGCTGTTTGCCTTCGAGCAACTCCAGAGCGGCCCCGCCGCCCGTCGAGATGAAGGAAATATTGTCGGATTCTCCCGCCCGGTGGACGGCGAGCGCCGTTTCACCGCCGCCGACGATCGTGAGCGCATAGGCATTCGCGATGGAGTGAGCGATGGACAGAGTGCCGCGGGCAAAGGCGTCGACCTCGAACATACCCATCGGGCCGTTCCAGAGGATCGTCTTGGCGTCCTGCAGCGCTTCGCTGAAGAGCTTCACCGACGCGGGCCCGATGTCCAGCCCGTACCAGCCCTTCGGAATTTCCTGGACGGGCAGGATCTTCGTTTCCGCACCCGGCTCGCGGCTCGCCGCCACGACGCAATCGACGGGCAGATAAAATTTCACGCCTCTGGACAGCGCGTGATCCTCGACGCCGCGGGCGAAGTCCAGCATGTCTTTCTCGACCAGTGAGTTCCCGATCTCCAGTCCCTTGGCCTTGAGGAAGGTAAAGGCCATCCCGCCTCCGATGATGACCTTGTCCACCCGCTTGCCCAGGTTTTCAATCACGCCGATTTTGCCCGACACCTTCGCGCCGCCCAGGATGGCGACGAAAGGCCGGACGGGATTTTCCACCGCCCCTTCGAGATACTCAATTTCCTTTTTCAGCAGTGCGCCGGCGGCCGCGTCCTTGATGAACTTGGTAATGCCCACGGTGGAGGCATGCGCCCGGTGGGCGGCGCCGAAGGCATCGTTGATGAAGACGTCGCCCAGCGAGGCGAGGGCCTTCGAGAAAGTCTCGTCGTTTTTCTCTTCGCCGGGATGGAAGCGGAGATTCTCCAGCAGCAGGACGTCGCCCGGCTGCATTTTGGCGACCAGCTTGTCGACCGCCGGGCCGATGCAATCCGGCGCAAACACCACTTCCTTGCCCAGGAGCCGCCCCAGGCGTTTCGCGACCGGCGCGAGGCTGTACTTGGGATCAAACGTGCCTTTCGGCCGTCCTAAATGCGAGCAGAGGATGACCTTCGCGCCTTCGTCCACCACGCGATTGATCGTCGGCAACGTGGATCGGATGCGGGTATCGTCGGTGATCTGCAGCGATTCGTCGAGCGGGACGTTGAAATCGGCGCGGATGATGACCCGCTTCCCGCGGAGTGGCACGTCGTCGATGGTCTTTTTGCGCAGATTCATGGACGCTCCTTCACACCATACCGGCTGCCCGGCGAATCGCGCGTGGAATGCTCAGCCGCGGCGCCGGCTTGTCACCGGCCCGCCGCCTTCTTCGCCAGCACCTTGATGAGATCGCGCACGCGGCAGGAATAGCCCCACTCGTTGTCGTACCAGGCGGTCACTTTCACCATGCGCTTATCGATCACGCTGGTCAGCGGGGCGTCGACGGTCGCCGAATGGTCGTCGCCCTTTTGGTCGATGGAGACGATCGGCTCTTCGGAATATTGGAGAATGCCCTTGAGCGGGCCCGCCGCCGCCTTTTTGAACGCGGCGTTGACCGATGCGACATCGCAATCCTTTTCCGTCTCGACGGTGAGGTCCACCAGCGAGACGTTCGGGGTGGGGACGCGGATCGCCAACCCGTCCATCTTGCCCTTCAGTTGGGGCAGGACGAGGTGCAAGGCCTTCGCGGCGCCGGTGCTGGTCGGAATCATCGACATGCCGGCGGCCCGCGCCCGGCGGAGGTCTTTGTGGGGCAGATCGAGCAGCTGCTGGTCGTTCGTATAGGAATGGATCGTCGTCATGACGCCGTGTTTGATCCCGAAATTTTCGAGCAGCACCTTGGCCACCGGCGCCAGACAGTTCGTGGTGCAGGAGGCATTGGAGACGATGTGGTGGGTCTTCGGATCGATCTGGTCTTCATTGACCCCCAGGACGACCGTGACGTCGGGATCCTTGGCCGGGGCCGAGATGATGACCTGTTTGGCGCCGGCGGACAGATGTTTGCCCGCGCCTTCGCGGTCGGTGAAGCGTCCCGTCGATTCGATCACGACCTCGACGTTGAGCGCCTTCCACGGCAGCTCTTTCGGGTCTTTGACGGCCAAGACTTTGATCGGCTTGCCGTCGACCAGAATCTGGTCCTCTTTCGCTTCGACGTTCGCCTTGAGCGTGCCGTGCACCGAGTCGTACTTCAATAGGTACGCGAGCGTCTTGGCGTCCGTGAGGTCGTTGATCGCCACAAACTCCAACTCCGGGTCCCCCATCGACGCCCGCAGCACGTTCCGCCCGATCCGTCCAAATCCGTTGATCCCGATCCGAATGCTCATAAGCTCCTGATCCCCTACAGAAAAAACAAGCCGGTTGACACCCAACCGGCAACATAGAACGCGATAGTATCGACGCCCTATTTCCTTGTCAAGGCATACGAATGAGGAAAAAACGGATATTGTCTTGCCGCTCAATAGGTTATGCAAAATGTCCCGCCCTGCACAAGACGTTGTGCGACACAGGGAGCCTTGCGTCGTCTTACGGGGGTTGGCTAGAGTCGGTCGATGGAAGCGCAGGCACACAAAGGCGACGCATTGTCGGACAAGGCCGCGCAGGCGCTGGAGTGGCCCCGGTTGCTGGAAGCCTTGGCGCAGCACGCCCGGTCCGCGATCGGCGCGGCGCGCTGCCGGGCGCTTCCTTTGGCCGACGATCTGGCCGCCGCTCGCGCTCGTCAGCAAGAAACCACCGACATGGCCGGTCTGTTGGAAAGCGGCGAGGTGTTTCCGGCCGGCGCGTTTCCCGACATTCGTGAGCATGTGACACGGGCCGCGAAGGGCGGCACGCTGGAAGCACATGAATTGCGGGACAGCGCGCTCGTCATGGCGGCGATGGATGAGCTGCGCCGGTACATGGCCGTCCGGAAGCTTCAGGCGCCGGCTTTGGCTGAGATTGCCGAGCCGCTCCACGCGATGACGGGCCTTCAGACGTTGAAGCTGGCCATCGAGGCCGCCATACAGCCTGACGGATCCATCAAGGAATCGGCGACACCGGAATTGCGGCGGCTCACCCAGCAGGCGCAGGATCTCAAGCAGGAGATGCGGCAGCGTCTTGAGCACATGCTGCATTCACGGCGGTATGAAGACGTGCTGCAGGAATTCTATTTTGCCGAACGGGAAGGTCGATACGTGTTGCCGGTGAAGGCCGACATGCGTGGGCGCCTTCCGGGCATCGTGCACGACGTGAGCGCGAGCGGCGCCACCGTCTTTCTCGAACCGCGTGAGTTGGTGGACTTGAATAATTCGATCAAGGTCGCCGACCGCGAAGTCGAGCGGGAGGTCAGGCGGATTTTGCGGGAACTGAGCGGGCGACTTGCCGCGAAATCCGGAGAACTCCTGATGGGCCTGGAGGTGCTGGCTGAGATCGACTGTGTCCATGCGAAAGCCCTCCTGAGCCGGCAGCTAAGAGCGGGCCCGGTTGCGCTGAACGATCGCGGGCGTATCCTGTTGAAGCAGGCGCGCCATCCCCTGCTGGTGCTCACCAAGCCCGATGTCGTGCCGAACGACATCCTGATGGACGAACGGACGTCCGTGCTGATCATCTCCGGGCCCAACACCGGTGGAAAAACCGTAACTCTCAAGATTGTGGGGTTGTGTGCGCTGATGGTCCGGGCCGGCCTACATGTCCCATGTGCGCCGGAGTCCGAAATGGGGTTGTTTACCGAGCTATACGCGGATATCGGCGACGCGCAGGATTTGAGCCGAGATTTGTCCAGCTTCTCGGCGCACATGGTCCAACTCGTCCGGCTTCTTTCGGAATCAGCCGCGCGGAAACCCGCCGCCGAATCGACTTCCCCCCAATCGCTGGTTTTGTTGGATGAGCCGGTCACCTCCACGGACCCGCGCGAAGGCGCGGCGCTGGCGGAAGCCCTGCTGTGCCGGCTGGCGTCGCTCAATATGAAAGTCGTTGCAACGACGCACTATGGCCCGTTGAAGGAATTGGCCCAGACGACACCGGGGTTCGCGAACGCCAGCGTGGAGTTCGACGTATCCCGCCTGGCACCGACCTATCGCCTCTTCCTGGGCATACCCGGCGGGTCATCGGCCTTGGACATCGCCGCGCGCCTCGGCATGGAGGAGGAGATTTTGAGCGATGCGCGAGCCCGGCTGCGGCAAGACGATCACCGGCTGGACGACGTCATGGCGGATCTGCAGGCCATGCAGCGCCGGCTGGCGGACGACGCGGAGCAGGCCCGGCAAGCCAAGGTCCAGGCGGAACAAGCGGCACGAGAGGTGGAAGCGTTGCGCGCCCAATTGGAGGACATCGAGCGGGAGGCACGGAAAGGGATCAAAAAGAAACTCGGCGAACAGTTTCAACGCGCGCGGGCGGAAGTGCAGGCCACGGTGGATGCCTTGAAACACGACCAGAAGCTCGTCAAGGCGAAAGAGACGAAGCAACGGCTCGCTGAGTTGGAACAGGCGACGAGGGCACAACTGGCTCCCCCGCAGGAGACGATTCCCGTCGACCGGCTCACCGCCGGCTCTTCCGTCGAGATCGCCGGACTCGGCATGACCGGTGTGCTCTTGGAGCCGCCGCAAGGCAAGAAGCGCGTGCGGGTGAGAGTCGGCGAAGGGGAAGTGGTGGCGACGGTGGCCAACCTGATCGGGCTCGCGCATGCAGCTGAAGAGGCGCGGTCGCCATCAACCCAGGGGCCAACCGGTATTCGGCGGGGCAGCACGTCGGTTGAAACCGAGGAGCAGACGGTCATCGATGTGCGCGGGCAGGCGGCGGACGAGGCGCTTGACCAGGTGGTGGCCGCTCTCGATCGAGCTGCGCTCAGTGGCGCGCCGCTGCTGCGGATCATTCACGGACATGGCACCGGCCGCCTCAAGCAAGTCTTGCGGGAGTATTTACGCGAGTCGCCCTATGTCCAAGAGTTCCGGCCCGGCGATCGGGGGGAAGGCGGAGATGGGGTCACGATTGTCCGGCTGCGTTAAGTCTATCGGGGTGCCGATGAATCCGTGAGGGCTTCATACGCCTCCGGAACGGACCGGACAGGAGACACCTGCGTGGTGAAGCGGGTCGGTTCGACGCTGTCGGCTGGTTCTTCCGGTGAAGGCTGATTCGGCACCAGCACGCGCCGCAATTGAGCTGCGCGGGCGGCCTGGACTTTCAACGGAATCGATCCCACCGGTCCGATATCCCCTTCCGCAGTCACCGTGCCGGTCAACACATATCCGGCCGGAACGGTTTTCCCTTGCGCCATAGCGGCCACGGTGAGTCCCACCATCGCCGACAGACTGTCGCCGAAGAGGGTCACCCCCTCATGGGGAATCCGGAGATCCACTGTCCACGAATCGGTCGAGAGGCCCAGCGATCGGGCGGTGCGGACAATGGCCTGTTCAGCGGATGTCTGCGCCATCCGCGAAAACTTTCCCGGCTTGTCATGAAAGCGGATCTGTAAGCCGTGATGGTCTCCGCGCTCTTCGAATGTGAGGTGGATATAGGCGACGGACCCTTGCGGCTCGCGGCCGTGTGCCGTGCCGAGAATCGGGATCACTTGTTCGCGCGGCGCGGCCTCGCAGTCGGAGAGCAGTCCGAGAAGGGAGAGCAGCACCGCCGCACCGACTGGACAAACGAGACCGCGCATGGTCCTCATGAGACGTTTCCAAGGCAGAAGGAAGAGTCGTGTCCATGTCGGTGAAATAGGAAGGGACTTGAGACGTGCGCAGGAGTGAAAGAGGACGAACCATAGCGGGCGAGAACGGTCTACAACGCCCGCAAATCGGCCAATGGAGCCGACTAGCCAATGATCGCAAGTCAGCGTCGATGGTGGGCGTTAGTGGCCGGACGCCTCAGGCAAGGTGGTACTTGGCCATGCGATACCGCAACGTGTTCCGCGTCATCTTGAGCAGCCGGCTGGCCTCCGAAACATTGCCCGACGCTTTCTTGAGCGCTTCCTCCAGCATCTTCTTCTCCATTTCCTGAAACGAGAGACCGAAGGCCAGCAAGGAAGGTTTCAGCTCCCCGTCGGGAGCCGCGGCGGCGGGGACGGTTTTGACGGATGCCGGCAGATGGTGCGGCTGAATGAGCTCTTCCTTACAGGTGATCGTCAGCCACTCGGCGAGATTGTGAAGTTCGCGCACGTTGCCCGGCCAATCATGGCGGCGCAGCAGGGTGAGGGCGCCCGGCGCGAGGGCTTTGATTCGGCAGCCGCGCTCCCGCCTCGCGCGCGCCAAAAAACTCTCAAAGATGGGCTCGATGTCTTCACTGCGTTCCCGCAACGGTGGGATGCGGAGTTGATACACGTTGAGGCGATAGTACAGGTCCAATCGGAATCGGCCGGCTTTGATATGCGCCAACAAATCCTCGTTCGTCGCGGCGATGACGCGGATATTGACCCGGTGCGTCCGCGTGTCGCCCAGCGGATCGACCGTATGGGTCTCGAGCACCCGCAGCAGTTTCGCTTGCGCAGCCGCGCTCATTTCGCCGATCTCGTCCAAAAACAGCGTGCCGCCTTCGGCCAATTGGAACCGGCCCGGCTTGGTTTGCTTGGCGTCTGTAAAGGCGCCTTGGTGGTAGCCGAAGAGCTCCGCTTCGAGCAGGTTTTCCGGGATGCCGGCGCAGTTGAGCGCGATGAGCGGGCCGGCTGCTCTGGGACTGGTCGCGTGGATGGCTTGGGCGAAGAGCTCCTTGCCGGTGCCGCTCTCGCCGGTGATCAGGACAGTCGCGTCCGTCGCCGCCACTTCGCGGGCGAGCTGCTTCATCAACGCCATTTGCGAAGAAAGGCTGACGATTTGCACGAAGGGATCGCCGGATACTACCGTCGGCGGTGAAACGCGCTGCTCCCCCAACAGGCGGGCCAGCGAGGCGCGCAGATCCGGCGCGTGAACCGGTCTCGGCAGAAAATCTGCGGCGCCCGCCCGCATGATGTCCACGGCGTCCTTGACGGAATGGCCTTCTCCCATGGCAATCACCGGTGTCATCGCACCTTGCCTGGCGTAGTCCAACAACGCCTTCATTTGCTGGGGAGTGCCGTCGCAGATCACTACATCGGGGGAACGGTCTTTCCAGACCTTCAGTCCATCAGTCACGGAATGGCTGCTGAGGATCGTGGCGCCTGCAGGTGCGGCTGCTTTGAGAAGGGTCTGCGTGTCGGGATGCTTGGAGACCAGTAGAACGATCGGAAGGTTCATCGGAGAACTCCTGGTTGAGGGCTCCTGCCGAACCACCGGGTACTGTGTATACCCTACTCCTCTCTGTCCTTGGAAGGAAAGGGGGCGCTGGCGCCGACCGGCGACGGCTGATTGCGCCTCGCGATGTCAATGTTCCGCTGCAGTCCCGCGTGCTTGGATCGCTTGATGGGGCTGTGTTGGAACAATGTGGCAAAGGCGGCTTCATTCATGCCAGCCAAGTCATCGAGGCGCGGGGTCAGGGTCAGGGCCGTCGGCTGAAAGGCCGGCTCGCCGGTTGGCTCGGCTCGCAGATTGAACGGACAGACATCCAAGCAATCGTCGCAGCCGAAAATCTTGTTCCCCATGCGACGCCGAGTGTCGTCGGGAATTGCCGCATGCTCCCCCCGGAGCTCGATCGTCAGGTAGGAGATACAACGAGTGGCGTCCACGATATAGGGTTCCACGATGGCCTGCGTTGGGCAGGCCTGAATGCAGAGAGTACAGCTTCCGCAGAGATCCGTGGCCGGCTCGTCCGGCTCCAACTCCAGCGTGGTGAGGATTTCGCCCAACAGCAGCCAGGAGCCGAACTGGGAGGACACGAGATTGGAATGTTTGCCGATCCAGCCCAATCCGGCCTGTTCCGCCCAGGCCTTTTCCATGACGGGGCCCGTATCGACATACGAGCGAGTCACTGCGCCCGGCGACAACTCTCGGATGCGCCGTTCCAGCTGGCGCAAACGGTCGCCCAAGACTGTGTGATAGTCCTTCCCCCAGGCATAGCGGGCGATGCGGCCATGGCCCGGCCGTTCGTCGGCTCGCTGGTCCGTCAGATAATTCATGCCGACGGAAATGATCGACCGGCAGCCCGGCAGCGCCTGTGCCGGATCGGCGCGCCGTTCAGGCGTCCGGGCCATCCAAGCCATCGTGCCGTGATAGCCGCGCTCCAGCCACTGTGTGAGCCGCGCGAGCAAGGTCTGCGCGTGGGTGTCCGGGACCGTTGAGCGGGCGATACCCACCGCGTCGAATCCCAGCGCGCGTGCCTCTTCTTTGATCGCCCTGGAAAGGGCCATGGGGTATTTATTGTAGAGGTGAGCAGTCAAAGCGCACACTGAACTGTGCCGAGCAATGGCCGGATTGGCAGCGGCCGCAGGCGCCGGTGATTTTGCTTTTCCAATCGGTTCGTTTCTCGTCGAACCGGCACATCAGGCGTCCTGCTTTCGAAATGGTCGCCCAAGGATTGCTCGAGCCCGGCGCCTGGGCCACACGGCAGCCGGCAGGAAACGGCACGGCGCAGCTGTGCGACGGTTCTCCCTTTCCCATGCCGAAGCTGCACGAGTGTTCGGTGGTGGCATGGGATTCATCCGTCGGCTGCGCCGCTGCGCGATCTGCGAGCACCAGCCACGAGGCGCCTGCCATGATGACGGCGAAAAAAACGACACGATCACGAAGCATGGCGCATCGTAGCATAGGGCGGCGCGGGCAGGTCAACGCGTTTCCGGTCGCCGGTTCCGGAAGAGCCGGATATAATCGCCGCCATGTTGCGTTGGTTGTTGTCCGTCCTTCTTCTCGGAACACTGAGCGCCACGCAGGCCTGGACCAAGGACCTCTCGGCGCTGCACGTCGAAGTCGTGCCGACCGGGGGCGTGCGCGCCACAGCGACCATTCTCTTTCCCGTTGAGCCGGCCTTCATTCAGCGGCTGCTGACCGATTACCGCCATTGGCCGGAGTTATTTGAGGTTCGCATGCGAGTGGCGGAACTGCGCGAGCAGGACGGCAAGGCCTTCACCGACCTGCGGATCGACCATTCGTTGCTGCCGGGCGAACGGCGATTGCTCTGTGAATCACGGACCTTGGCTGGCGGCGGCTTGCTGACGGAACTCCGGGGCGGTGATTTCAAACAATACCGGCGTCTCTGGACACTCACGCCGGCGGAACATGGCCGCCAGACCAAAGCCGAGTTTGAACTGCTGGTGGAGATCGACACCATTGTGCCGGACTGGATGGTCGCCATCGCGATGAGGCAGGAGTTGGAAGCACACTTTCGAATCGTACGGGAGAAGGCGCTGGCGGCGGCTATATCGGGAAAGTGAATTCGGACCGTTCCGCTTTGTCGAGACCCTGCTTGACCAGGGCGGTGATGTCGAGCGCCCGCTCCGCTTTTCGCAGTTCGTCGAATCTCGTTTTCGTGCTGGGGTGAGCCGGCGTAAAAAGCTTGCAGCAATCCTGGTCCGGTTCGATGGACGTCTCATAGGTGCCGAGGCGGCGCGCTTCGTCGACGATTTCCACCTTGTCCATGCCGATCAGCGGGCGGAGAATCGGCAGTTCCGCCGCTTCTTCGACAACGGAGAGATTTTCGGGGGTTTGGCTCGCGACTTGACCCAAGCTGTCGCCGGTGACCAATCCCCAGCAGCCCTCCCGCCGCGCCAGCTCTTCGGCGATGCGAACCATCATGCGGCGGTAGAGGACGACTCGGAACGGCGCAGGCGTGTTCAGCACGATCTCCCGCTGGATTTCGCCGAAAGGAATCACGTAGAGCCGAGCGCCGTATAGATAGGCGGTGAGGGTCTGCACCAGCTCACGGACTTTGTCCTCGGAGGCGCGGCTCACGAGCGGGCGGCCGGAAAAATGGACGAAGGCGGCGCGGCAGCCCCGCTTGATCATCCGATACGCCGCAACGGGGGAATCGATGCCGCCGGAGATGAGGCAGGCGACCGTGCCGCTGACCCCCACCGGCATGCCGCCGGGGCCTGGGATCTTCTCCACGGAGAAGTACGCCTCCTTCGTCAGCAGCTCGACATAGACCGTCAAATCAGGATCTTTGAGGCTCACACGCTTGCCGGTTCCGACACAGACGGCCGCGCCGACGGCCCGCTCCACGTCCATCGAATTGAAGGGGAATCGTTTGTCGGCGCGCCGCGCTGTGACGCGGAACGTTGAACATGATGTGGCCCGCAGCTCCTCGACGACGGCTGCGCTGAGTTGGTCGAGGCCGGGATGTGAGAGATCGAGCGGCACAGCGTGAGCCAGGGAGAAGTTCGCAATGCCGCACACCCGTTTGAGGCGGTCCGTGACGGCCGCTGTATCGGCTTGCGGGGGCAACACGACCCGAATGCGACTGCGGAGATTGTCGATCTGCTTGATGCCGAGGCCCTTGAGAGCCAACCGAATGTTGCCGACCAACTGCTGTTCGAACGAATCTCGGTTGCGGCCTTTCAGCGCCAGTTCATGGTAATGAACGATGACGGTGTTGACGCCGCTCATCCCGCCGTGCCTTCCAAGAACCGCTCCGCATCCATCGCGGCCATGCAGCCGGAGCCGGCGGCGGTAATGGCCTGACGGTAGTGGGCGTCTTGGACGTCCCCTGCGGCGAAGACGCCCGGGACGCTCGTAGTCGTGACGTGGGCGGTCACAATGTAGCCGGCGGCGTCCATTTCGATTTGACCAGAGAAGAGCGCGGTGTTGGGGCGATGACCGATCGCGAGAAACATGCCGGCGCATGGCAGATCCCAAACTTTACCGGTCACGATGTTTCGGAGCCGGACGCCGGTCACGACGTCTTGACCGAGCACGTCTTCGACGATGCTGTTCCAGATAAAGGCGATCTTCTCGTTCTTCATCGCCCGGTCCTGCATGATCTTGGAGGCCCGGAGTTTATCTCGGCGATGAATCACCGACACTTTTGTGGCGAACTTGGTGAGAAAGATGGCTTCTTCCATCGCGCTGTCCCCGCCCCCCACCACGACCAACTCTTTCCCTTTGAAGAAAAAGCCGTCGCAGGTGGCGCAACTGGAAACCCCATGTCCCCAGAGCCGCCCTTCGTTGGGAAGGCCGAGGGTAATCGGCGACGCGCCGGTGGCGATGATGAGGGTCTTCGTCTTGGCGGTCTCCTCGCCGTCTATGGTGAGGGTAAAGGGGCGGGATTTCAGATCGACGGCGGTCACGTCGCCCGTTCGGAACTGCGTGCCGAAGCGCTCCGCCTGTGCGCGCATTTCCTTCATCAGCTCCGGGCCCATGATGCCCTTGGCGAAGCCGGGATAGTTTTCGACCTCCGTCGTGGTCGTGAGCTGACCGCCCGACTGCCAACCCTCCACGAGCAGGGGAGCCAGATTGGCACGCGCGGTATAGATGGCAGCGGTCAGGCCGGCCGGGCCCGAGCCGATGATGATAACGTTGTGCATATGCGGAGACTCTAACACAGCGGAGGAAGCGGACGGTAGGAGGCCGTTACGGCTTGGCCGAGATCAGCACGTAGTGCAACTCACTCTGCAAGCCCAGCCGCTCGGCCCAGGACCAGAGATAGTCGAGATCGAGGCAAATCTGACTGTTATCAACGATTGCCATGGCATCATCGAAATCGCCTGGCCTGCCGGCGGCCAGCTTGAGGAGGATCACATCTTCAGGTGACCGCGATTCGTTGAAGGTTTTCGAGATTGCGAGCGCCGCGTCCGACAACCGGCACACTCGGAGAATGCCCTCTTCGGGAGTTGAGGCGTAATCGCTTGAACTGAGCTGCGCCGCGGTCACGTGGAGCTTGCGCAGCCAGATCGGTGGATCATCGGGATCAATCGGCATGGGGACATGATAGCCTAGGAGCAGGGGTCTTAGGTGGACCGTAGCTCTGCAAGAATCTTAGACACCTCTTCGGCCAGCCGTTTTCGGTCGGCTGTGCCGTCCAAGACATAATCGGCCCGGCGGCGCTTGTGGCTCAGCGGCATCTGGCTTTTGATCCGCCGGAGCGCGTCGGTGCGAGTCAGCCCATTGCGTTTCTTCAGACGAGCAATTTGCGTGTCACGGTCTGCGGTAACGACGGCGATCTTGTCGACTCGCTTGTCGATGCCCGCCTCGAAGAGGAGTGGCACGTCATAGACGACCACGGCCTTGGGATTGCTTCGACTCGCCTGCCTTGTCAGCCTTTCCTGCTCCCGTGCGACTCGCGGGTGGATGATGCCTTCGAGCCGGCGGAGCTTCTTCTTGTCATGGAAGACGATCGCGCCGAGAGCGTGGCGGTTGATCGTCCGATCGGGATTCAGGATCTGACGCCCGAATGTCCGGACGATCTGCCGCCAGGCCGGCTTGCCGGGCTTCACGACCTCCCGCGCCAGTTCGTCGGCGTCGATCACCACCGCGCCGTAGCGCCGGAACATGGTTGCCACAGTCGTTTTCCCCGTTGCGACCCCGCCGGTGACCCCCACGAGAATCATGGCGGCGGAGCTTATCATGCGAGGTGTCACCCCACAACAAACCTGATTGACATCTGTCGGCAGCCGCCTGTAAGACGTTACGCCATGCGGGTTCGCGTGTCCCTCCTGTCGGTGCTCTCACTGCTGCTGATTGTTCCATCGATCAACGCGGAACAGGGTGCCACGCAGGCGCCCAGAACGATCGTCGTCGCTCTTGACGGGTCCGGCGATTTCACGTCGATTCAAGAGGCCGTCGATCATGCCAAGAAGGGCGATACGGTGTTTGTGAAGCCCGGCGCATATCCCCAGGATCTCACCGTCCATAGTAAGGAAAAGATCAAGCTGGTCGGCGCGGGGGTGGATCAAGTCACGATGTTGGGGCGCGACGATGTCGTGGGCGTGTTGCACGTCGGCAAGTGGCCGTACGGCGCGACGGACATTGAAATCAGCGGCCTCACGATCAACGAGCATGGCGGCCATGCCTTGGGCATCTTCAACGGCAAGGGCATCACGCTCCGCAACCTTCGCGTCAAGGGCATGCTGTTCGGGCAGCAGGTGCAGGACGTGCGTATTGAAGATTGCGTGATCGGCGGGAGCGAGACGACCGGGGTCCAGTTCGCGGATTCGCAGGCCACGCTGGTCGGGAATTTCATCCACGATAACGATCATGGGGTGAACGTGGCCGGGAAGTCCGAGGTCCGGCTCGAACGCAATATCATTACCCGGAGCCTGTTCGAAGCCGTCGTCGTGACCGACAAAGCCAAGGCCGTCCTGGTCAGCAATACCCTCGTGAAGAACGGCGGGGGAGCCGCATTTCTCGGATCCTCCCAAAGTGAAGTGTCCGGAAACGTCGTCGGCCTCAATAAGGTCGGCTTTCTGTTTGCCGGTTCAGGCCGGGCGGCCATGTCCTATAACGCCCTCTACAATAGCGAAGCCGACTACGTCAGAGCCGGCTCGCCGAACACCCCGGCTCCCGACCTGGGATCCGCCTCCGATATCGTCGCCGACCCCCGGTTCGTCGATGCCGAGCATGATGACTTCCGCCTACGTGCCGATACCACGCTGCTCAATAAGGGGCAGTTTCCTTATCTCGGTGCGCTGCCTCCTCTCTCGCCGGCCTCAGCCAATCACCAGAAAAAGTAGCTGTTTAACAAGGACATAGCCGCCTTCGGTGACAGCGGGGATGCGTGTGGTATGCTTTCTGTACGAGACAGCCCCTTCCGACTCAAGAAACACGTTCAACGGGCCGAGAAGGATTCAACAAGGAGGTCGCCCTTGGCTAGCTTCCGCAAGGATCTGGAAAAACTCCCCGGAGACGGCATTCCTTCCTTGGAAGATATGGAATCAGGCAAACTGGTCGGCGCCGTCCTGCCGATGTCCGAGCAGGCGCAGAAGCAGATGCGCAACAGCATCGAAGTGATCGATTATCTCCTCAATCAGGAACGGGTGATCTGGAGCTGATCGCTCGCTCCCTCCGGCCTCCCCGGTCTCAGTCGAATCTTCCTTTCATATCTGGTTCGTTGTAAGGCTTGCCACCCTCTCTCGACCCACAGGCGAGTGCTTGTGGGTCATCAATAATCGACCGAAAAGAAAAGGGGATGACCGAGTCCCAGGGACTTGCCCTGACGCTTGAAATGCTTGGGCGATCGGCGCATCGTAACCGTGAGTCCGCAGACCGGTAGGAAAAGCCGTATGGCGAAGACAAGACCATCCCCATCAGCGCCTCCACCCGTCCAAGCCGAGCAGCAGCGGCTGCAGGAAGACGCGAGGCGCGAGAAACACTGGAAGCGCTGGGGCCCGTACCTGAGCGAGCGCGCCTGGGGCACCGTTCGGGAAGATTACAGCTCCTACGGCACCGCCTGGGAATACTTTCCGCACGACCATGCCCGTTCCCGGGCCTACCGCTGGAATGAAGACGGGCTCGCCGGCATCTCCGACCGGCACCAATTCGTCTGCTTCGCGATCGCCCTCTGGAACGGCCGGGATCCCATCCTGAAAGAACGGCTCTTCGGCCTGACAGGCAACGAGGGCAACCACGGCGAAGACGTGAAAGAGTATTACTACTACCTCGACTCCACGCCGACGCATTCCTATATGAAGTACCTCTACAAGTACCCGCAGGGTGAATTTCCTTATAACCGGCTGGTGGAAGAAAACCGGCGGCGCGGGCGGCGCGATCTGGAATTCGAGCTGATCGACACGGGCGTGTTTGACGAAGACCGGTATTTCGATGTGGTGGTCGAGTATGCCAAGGCCTCCCCGGAGGATCTTTTGATCCGCATCCAGGTCTGTAATCGCGGGCCTGACTTGGCGGAGCTCACCCTCCTGCCGACGCTCTGGTTCCGCAACACCTGGTCCTGGGGATTGGACGTCCGCCGGCCGCGCATCAAGGCAGTCGAGGCTGCCCAAGACCTGAGCGCCGTGGAGTTCATCCACGACTATTACGGCCGCCGGCGACTGCTCTTCGGCGGACACCCGACCCTGTTGTTCACCGAGAATGAGACGAACACGCGCCGGCTGTACGGGGATGCGCACGGCGCGCGTTATGTCAAAGACAGCATCAACGATTACATCGTGCGCGGCGACAAGGAGGCGGTCAATCCCGAGCAAATCGGATCAAAAGTCGCCGCGCAATATGTCTTGTCTCTTGAACCGGGGGCGACCGAGACGGTGTCTCTCCGCTTAACCAACGACGGGGAGGCGGCTCGTTGCGGGGGGGGCGCATTCAACGATGTGTTCACGCAGCGGCTGTGGGAGGCGAATGAGTTCTACGATGCCTTGGCTCCGGCCGATCTTTCGAGCGATGCTCGGCTGGTGCAGCGGCAGGCCTTTGCCGGACTACTCTGGAGCAAGCAGTTCTATCACTACGATATCTCACGCTGGCTCAAGGGTGACCCGGCCGGCCCCGAGCCGCCACGGGAACGGCTGAAGGGCCGCAATGCGGACTGGACGCACCTCTACAACGCGGATGTCGTCTCGATGCCCGATAAATGGGAATACCCCTGGTATGCGGCCTGGGACCTGGCGTTCCACTGCATTCCATTGGCCGTCGTCGATCCGACCTTCGCCAAGGAGCAGCTTATCCTCATGCTCCGAGAATGGTACATGCATCCCAACGGCCAGATCCCGGCCTATGAATGGGCCTTCGGCGACGTGAACCCGCCGGTGCATGCTTGGGCGGCTTGGCGCGTCTACAAGATCGAAAAAAAGCGAAAGGGGGCGGGGGATCGCGTCTTCTTGGAACGGGTGTTCCACAAGCTGCTGCTCAACTTTACGTGGTGGGTGAATCGCAAGGACGCCGAAGGCAAAAACATCTTCCAGGGCGGATTTCTCGGGCTCGACAACATCGGCGTCTTCGACCGAAGCGCGCCGCTTCCCACGGGGGGCCACATCGAGCAATCGGACGCGACCAGTTGGATGGGCATGTACTGCCTGAACATGCTCTCCATCGCGCTGGAGCTGGCCCGTGGGAACCGCGCCTACGAGGACGTCGCGAGCAAGTTCTTCGAACATTTCGTCTACATCTGCCGGGCGATGAACAACATCGGCGGCGAGCAGATCGAGCTGTGGGACCGGGAGGACGGCTTCTTCTACGACGTGCTGCATTTGCCGGACGGCAAGACCTGCCATATGAAGGTGCGGTCGATGGTCGGCCTGATCCCCCTGTTCGCGGTGGAAACCCTCGATTCTGATTTGGTGGACAGCCTGCCGCGGTTCAAGCACCGGATGCAGTGGTTCATCGAGAACAAGCCCGATTTCAGCGCGCACGTGGAGACGCAAAGCCACGACGGGGGCGTGCGGCGCTTTCTCTCCCTCGTCGACCGCCATCGGCTGCGGTCCGTACTGCGCTATATGTTGGACGAGCAGGAATTCCTCTCGCCCTACGGCATTCGCGCCCTCTCCCGCTACCACAAGGACCACCCGTATGTGCTCTCGGTGATGGGCCGCGAGCATCGCGTCGATTATGAGCCGGCCGAATCCGGCACCGGTTTGTTCGGCGGCAATAGCAACTGGCGGGGGCCCATCTGGTTCCCGGTGAACTATCTGTTGATCGAATCGCTGCAGAAGTTTCACTATTTTCTCGGCGACGGCTATACGGTGGAGTACCCGACGGGGTCGGGCCGGGCCATCCCCCTCAATCAGGTTGCCGCAGAGCTCTCGCGCCGGCTGACGCATCTCTTCCTGTTGGATCGGCAAGGGCGGCGGCCGGTGTTCGGTGGCGCCAAAAAATTCCACGCTGATCCGCTCTGGCGCGATGCGATTCCCTTCCACGAATATTTTCACGGCGACAACGGAGCCGGCATCGGCGCCAGCCACCAAACCGGGTGGACGGGATTGGTGGCGAAGCTCATCCAACAAAGCGGCGAGTGAAGCATCCTTAGGGCGCAGGATGAAAATCGCAGAACCAGAGTGCCAGAACCTCGATCATGCTCTGAGCTTGGAATGGCTCGAAACGAATGGCCGGGGCGGCTTTGCGTCCGGGACGGTGGCGGGAGCCAATACCCGCCGCTACCATGCGTTGCTGCTCGTCGCGCGAAAGCCGCCGAGCGAGCGGATCGTCCTGGTCAATCACCTCGAGGAATGGCTCGAGATCGGTGAGCAGGCGTTCCCGCTCACGACCAATCTCTATCCGGGTGCGATTCACCCCGCGGGCTATATTCACTGCACGTCGTTCGAATTGAATCCCTGGCCGACGTGGGCATACCGCATCGGCGGAATCACGGTCCAACGAGAAATTCTCTGCGTGCGGGGCCGCGATCTGATCCTGCTTCGATGGTCCCTGAAGGGGAAGACGAAGAAGCCGATCCGGCTCCGTCTCCGTCCGAAGCTGACCGGTCGCGACTATCATGCGCTGCATCGCGAGAATGAAGTCTTGAAGAACGAAGCGCGGGTTCAGAAGAGGGGCGTCGAATGGCAGCCGTATCAGGATCTGCCCGCCGTGCGGGCGTTTCATGCCGGAATCTATCGGCACGCGCCCGAATGGTATCGACGCATCGAATTGCCGATGGAGCGGCAGCGGGGACTCGACTATGAGGAAGATTGGTGGTCGCCCGGTGAATTCATCGCCGATCTGTCGTCCGCTACTCCGGCCTTTCTCGCGTTGACCAGCGAGCCGATGGCGCCGGTCGACGTGGACTCGCTCGTCCGTTCGGAAAAAGCCAGGCGCCGGAAGGTACAGGCCGCCATCCCAACCAAAGACGATCTGGCTCAGCGGCTCTGGCTCGCCACCGAGGCCTATCTCTGCGAGCGGGGCTCCGGACAGACCGTCGTCGCCGGCTATCCGTGGTTCACCGATTGGGGGCGCGACACCTTCATGTCGCTGCCGGGTCTCTGTCTGGTGACCGGACGGTACGATGTCGCCCGGCAGATCATCGAGTCCTTCGCGGCTCACGTTTCCGAGGGCATGATCCCGAATCGATTCCCCGATGTGGGGGAGCAGCCGGAGTACAATACGATCGATGCATCCCTCTGGTTCATCCAGGCCGTGGATCGCTATCTCGCGTATTCAAAAGATATGCACCATGTGCGAAAGACGGCATGGCCGGCGGTCAAACACATCCTCGACGGCTATCGGACCGGCACGCGCTACGGGATTCGGATGGACCACGATGGCCTCATCACCGGCGGCGTGCCGGGGGCGAACTTGACGTGGATGGACGCCAAAGTCGTCGACTGGGTCGTCACGCCGCGCCACGGCAAGCCGGTGGAGATCCAGGCCCTCTGGATCCGGGCCTTGGAGGTCGGCGCGCGCCTGGCGAGGCGGTTTCGGGAAGCGGAGTTGGCCGAGCGATGCGCCATCGATCGGCGTATGGCTGTGACCTCGTTTCAGCGCCGATTCTGGTATCAGGCCGGCGGCTATCTCTACGACGTGGTGGACGGTCCGGAAGGCGACGATCCGTCGTTGCGCCCGAATCAGCTGTACGTGCTGGCGCTGTGTCCCGATCTGCTGACGAAGGAACAGGGGGAACAAGTGCTGCGCGCGGTCGAGGATCATCTGGTGACGCCGGTCGGGCTGCGCACCCTGTCGCCGAAAGACGAGCGCTACCGCGGCCGGTACAACGGCGCCCCGGCGGAGCGCGATGCGGCCTATCATCAGGGCATCGTGTGGCCGTTTCTACTGGGCGTATTTATAACGGCTTATATGAATGTGCACGGCAGGACGGCTAGACACAAGGCGCAGGCCAGGAAGTTTTTGGTAGGACTGCAGCGGCATCTTGACGACACCTGCCTTGGCCAGGTCTCCGAGCTCTTCGAGGGAGAGGCTCCGCATGAGCCTCGCGGTTGCCCCGCGCAGGCCTGGTCGGTGGCCGAGCCGCTCCGGGCGTTGATCGAAGACGCCGGGATCACGAAGCAGGCTGAACGGTCAGCAGGCTCCGTTCGTGCCGCCCGCCGCCGCTGACCTTGACACCGTCATCGAGCCCTTCGTACCTTCATCTGGATCATCAGTCTCCATTTAACCAGGAGGGACCATGAAGGGCGTGAAGGGGCAGACTGTTGGAAGAAAGTGCATGGCAGGGGGTGTGATCGTGGCCGTCGTTGCCGCGCTGTGCGGAGCGGCGAACGGCGCTGCGGAAGATCTCCCGAAAGAATCCGTCTTGCCGCTTCAGATGGCGACGCGTGCCGCGCAGACGGCCATCGAGTCCTGCAAGAAGGACGGGTATCGCGTCAGCGCTTCCGTCGTGGACCGCGCCGGCATCCTGCGTGCGATGGGACGGGCCGACGGAGCGGGACCCCACACGGTGGACAGCAGCAGGAAAAAAGCCTACACGGCGGCGAGCCTTCGGCGGCCGACGACCGAACTGGCCGAGATGCTCGCCAAGGTGCCGGCGCTCCAGGCGCTGCGGGACATGAACAACGATATTCTGATGCTCGGCGGTGGGTTGCCGATCGAAATCGGCGGCGACGTGGTCGGCGCCATCGGCGTCGGCGGCGCGCCTGGCGCGCATCTGGACGACGCCTGCGCCCAGGCCGGGCTCGATGCCATCGGCGCGGCCCCCAAGGTCTCCGCGCCCAAGTGAGACGGACGTTCCTGGCGGCCCTGTTCGCAGGGGCAGGGCTGCTTGGCGCCGCCTGCAACAGCGGCGCCCCGGAGCCGGCGTCGGTCGAAATCCCGTCCACAGGGCTCCGGTTGACGATCGTGCGCATCGCGACGGATCCGTTCCTCCCTCGCCACAATCTGACCTTGTCGATCCAGGGCCCGGGAGGCTGCGTTGCCTCCGCTGACCTCTTTCCTGACACCGGCTATGCGGGGCGGCGGAATATCTATCTTGCCGGCCGCGGACAGGTCTATGTGGTCGGCCAATTCGATGCGCGGGTGATCGAGCCGGCGAGTTGCCGCATCACGCTCTCCGAATTTCGCCATCTCGACCGCGAGGTCGTCTTCATCGGCAGTTTCGATGAAAACGAGGAGAAGCGGTGGACCTATTTCCCGGCCGCTTTGCGCCCGGAGCAGCCATTGGCTTCCCGGTAAGACAGCCCGCGTGACAGCCATGGAACAGCCGATTGTCGGCTATCACCAAGACGAGCACGGCGATTGGGTCGCGGATCTGGCCTGCGGGCACGGCCAGCATGTGCGGCATCAACCGCCGTTCACCAGCCGGCCCTGGGTGCTCACGGAAGCGGGCCGCGTGCAACACCTAGGCACCAAATTGAACTGCAAGAAATGTGAGGAGGGGGGCGGTTAGCTGATCGTGACGGCTGCCTGACCGACCGGCGTACTCATGTCGAGTCCCGGTTCGTGCCAAGGCTTGAGCAGCGGTCCCTCGTAACGATACCCACCTTCGACCAGATCCTGCGCGAGCAAGAGCGGCGTGTCGAGGTCCAAGACGTCAAAGCCTGCCATCCCGAGCACCAGGCTGAACGAGCACCCCATCGCAATTCGGGTCTCGACCATCCCGCCGATCATGAGTTTGAGCCCAGCGCGGAGCGCGAACGCGGCGATCTCCGCCGCCTCCAGCACGCCGGTCTTCATGATTTTGATGTTGATGTAATCGGCCGCTTGGGCCTCGACGACTCGCCGGGCGTCGGCGATCGACCGGACCGATTCATCGGCTGCGACCGGGATGCCGGTCTCCCGCCGGATTGCGGCGAGGCTGTCCAGATCCTCCCGCACGACCGGCTGCTCCAATAGAACCAGCCTGCCTCCAAAACCAGTCACGCCGCGCGCGAAGTGGAGGCAGTCAACTCGGCTGAATCCCTGGTTGCCGTCGCCGATGAATGAGACATCCGGCAACTTGCTGTGAACAGCCTTGAGGCGGCAGATATCAAGATCGACATCCTGGCCGACCTTCATCTTGAACAGGCGGAACCCGCGCTTATACCAGCCTTGCGCCAGTCGAACGGTGTCGTCCAGGCTGGCAATCGGGATCGTGATGTCGGTTTCCCGCTCCCGCACATCCGCGCCACCCCAGAGCCGCCACAGCGGCATGCCCTTCGCGCGGCAGAAGGCATCGAGCAGCGCGGTTTCCAGCGCGCAGCGAGCGGCCGGCTGGGTCGGCGCCGACTCAGCCATCTCCTCTGCGAGAGGGCGGTAATCGCCGATCGGCCGGCCGATCAATGTCGGCGACAGTCGAGACAGGCTGCTCAGACAAGACGCCCGGTCTTCGCCGCCCACTTCGGGAAAGGGCGCCGCTTCTCCGTAGCCTATGGTTCCGTCGCCGAGTGTGATCTGCGCGAAGACATTCTCCGCCACCACGCGCGCGCCCGTCGCCACGACGAACGGGTCGGTGATCGGAATGTCGATCGGCCAGAAGGTCACGTGCGTGATGGTATGGGCAAGACGGCTCATGCGCGTCGGTCAGTAGAACGTATACACCAGCAAGGCATTGCACTGAAACCGCATGTACACGCTGGCGATTTGCGTGTAATCGGCCATGATCTTCAGCAGCCAGGGCTTGGAGAGCCGCGCCGTGTAGGCGGCATGGGCGTCGCCGCCGATGCGGAAGACCGAAGCCTGTGTGGCTTCGTCGATGTACTGAAGGGCCGGACCGGCGGCGAACGACAGATCCTGCTTCTCGTCGATCGTGTAGGTCGCGGCGAGCCGGGGAATCTGGTTCACGAAGACTTGCGGGCTGAAGTAGCCGCCCGGCAGCGGCTCGGCGGCGCCGGGCCGGAAGCCGCCCTGATTCTCCCCGTAGTGGGTGAGGTAGAAGACATACTCGGCGGCGAAATCCCAGTCGCCCGCCTGCGTGAGCGGCATCGATGCGTTCGCCGTCAGGCCCACTTGATCGTTGCTGCTGAGCGATTCCGCCGTGACCCATCCGACGAACGGCATCACGTCGAGATGGACGGACCCGACATCGAACGCCACGTCGGTGTAGAAGAGCGTCGACCGCGCCAAGCCGAGCAGCTGCCCGCTCGCGCGCGATCCCACCAGCGAGGTAAAGGAATCGTATCGAAACTCCCGCCTGACGCCGGGACGAATCGAAACCGCGGGGCCGTCATACACGTACTCGAACTTGTAGGCCAGCCCGTCGCCGCGCGGCGCGTCATGGTACTCGAGCAGGAGATCGAATCGGTGCGCCGGATTAAACCGCAATTGATTGCCGAACGACAGGTAGCCGCCGGCGCGGTTCTCCGACGAGTTCCAGAAATGCTCGGCCCCGACCTCGAGCGTCGTAGTCGTAAAAGGGCTGAGGTCCATCTTGCCGCGCGAGCCCAGGCGCAGGCCATACAGCTCGAACGGCTTCTCCGGCTGAGCCAATACCGACAACAGGCCTTCGACGGCCGGCTCCCGCCCTTTGAGCATGTCGCGGCGCAACGCCGTCATGTCACCGGGCTCGCGCCGGGACGCCTGCCGCGCCAGATTGGCATGGTACAGGGCCAGGTCGTTTTGCCCGAGCCAGGCATAGGCCTTGGCCAACCCTTGATGCGCCTGGGGGTTGCGCGGTTGGGCCGCCAACACCTTGTCGTACTGTCCGATCGCTTCCTGCGCCGTCTCTTTGCGGCCGGCCAAGTGCGCGGCGTACTTCAACCGCATCGTGGCGTCGTCTTTCCGCTTCAGTCCCATGCGGTAATACTTCAGCATGTCCTTTTCGCGATACGCGTAGCGCGACCATTCGAGCGCCTGCGCCTGTTTGAACGCGATCTCCGGATCGTCGTCGTACTGCGCGAGATAGCGGTCGAACGTGTCGATGGATTTGTCCTTCAATCCCTGCCGCTCGTAGGCGAGGCCGAGGCTCCGCAACGCTTCCCGGTGCGCCGGATTGTGCTCGACGACCTTTTCAAACGCTTCGATGGCGGCCTTGTAGTTCTGGATTTCCATGTTGGCTCGGCCGCGGGACAGATACCAGGATTCCATGAAATCCACGGCGGACGATGCAGCGGGAGCCGCGGCGCTATACAGAACCAGACACAATCCTACGATTCGGAGGTACATCGGTGGTGAAGCCTTTCGGTTACGTTTGGTCAGTGGCCGAGGCGGCAAGCTGAGGAGGCGTCTCGGCAATAAGGACGGACGGTCGGGCGCCGTAGCGCCAGACAAAGGGAACAAGCCGGGTGCGGTAGCAGACCGTGTAGGAAGCGAGCGAGCCGTCCGGGCTTGTCACGGTCCAGCACTGATCGGCGGGAAGGGGCCGGCCCATCACGATGAGGCCGATCCCGCTGGCCGAGTGGTCTCGGACGATGGCCAGTCGCTGCATGGTTCCCGTGCCGATCGTGGTGCGGCGGATGGCGGTGGTCCGCGGAGTCCTCCGGCGACTCCGGCGGGCTGCGACAAGGCGTTTCAGAAGTCCGGCGATCAGGTGGGCCGCCATGACCAGGTTGTTTCTGACTCTGGCGTTGTGGCCGCCGGCCCATGTGGATGGGTCGGAGAAAATCGTGAGTACCATGCGTCGATGAAATTCTCGGTCCGTCTCGATCCAGCGCAAGCCGCACCGGGCGCCGGTTCGGGAAAGCCGCTCATGATAGACGACCTGCGCCCGGCAGGTGAAGGGGGGATCGGTGAGAAAAGTCAGAGACACTTCCGAAGGCAGCGCCTCGGTCGTCTTGGTCGTAAAGGAACAGCCGGCCGGGCTGATCTCATCGGTGCGGCCCTCGAATGAACGGCTCTCGGCCTCCAGCCGGAAAGGGATCGGCTTTCGTATCCGTTCCTCGGCTCGCCGCTGCGGCCGTTCCCAGGCCATCAGCAGACCGGCCGACAGGCCCACCAGGTTGATGCCGGCCCAACTCAGGTTGAAGAAGTAGGCGTCCTTCTCGATGCCGAAGTACCAGAATTCCCACAGGCCCTTCGCCATCGCGCCGAGGGTCAGGGCGGTCGCCGCCACCAAACTGAAACTGGACCGCCAGTCGAACCTGTGGCGATGGCTCACCAGGCCTTTCGGCGTCACGCTGAAGCCGAGGCGCTTCGGCAGAAACAGGTCGAACATCGAGCGGAACAGCGGAAAGCACACCGTGCTCTCGTACACCGTGGACCAAAGGAGGCGCGGCCAACCGGGCAGCAGGGCGGACGACATCATCGGAAGCAGCAGGAGGAACGGCAGCAGGTAGGCCATCAGGACGGAGACGTCCGAAAAAATGGGATGCAGATGGAACAGGAGGAAGTACAGCGGGGTGATCCAGAAGACGACCCGCGCCGCCGGAAAGAAGAAGTAGTAGAGCGAGGCGAAATAGCCCAGCCGGTGCCGGAGCGAGAGCCCCCGGCACAACAGCGGATTGTCTTTGAAAAAGATTTGCAGGCAGCCGAGCATCCAGCGCCGGCGCTGGATGAGGTAGGATCCCAGCGTTTCCGCTGTCAGGCCCACAGCCAGATCCTTGTCGAGGAACACCGAGCGCCAGCCCCGCGCATGAAGGTGCTGGCTGGTATGGATGTCCTCCGTAATGCTCAGCAGCTTGAAACCGCCCAGGTCCATGATGGCCGCCCGGCGGAAGACCGCGCCGCTGCCGACGAAGAACGATCCGCCCCAGGAATGTCGTCCGCCCTGGATCGCGTGGTTGAACATATCCTGCTCGTTCGGAATGCCGGGGCCCGTACGGAGCGCGCGCTGAAAAATGTCCTGATTGTAAAAATGGTGCGGCGTCTGGACGAAACCGACGCGGGGATCGGCAAAGAAGGGGACGGTCTCGCGAAGGAAGGTCGTGACCGGAATATGATCCGTGTCGAAGACGACGACCAACTCTCCCGCTGTCTGAGCCAGCGCCCGGTTCAGGTTGCCCGCTTTGGCATGGCGGCGAGGCCCCTGCAGATACTGCGCGCCGTAGCGATGGGCCAGCTCGCGCACCTCGTCCCGGTGGCTGTCGTCGAGGACGTAGATCCGTTTCGGCTCATACGCCATCGCCGCGGCGCCGATGAGCGTGCGCTCCAAGATGGCGCAGGACTCCGAATAGATCGGGATGAGGACGTCAACCGAGGGGGTGAAGTCGGGACTCGGTGTCGCCGCAGGGGAAGGCCGATGCCCGGATCGCACGCCGACTTGGACCAGCAGCAGCAGGATGGTGGAGAAGGCATAGCATTCCGCGATCCACAGCGAGAGGCTGATGAACAGGCCGCCCGGCTCGATGACGTTCAGGGTGTTGAATAAGCGCCACCAGAGATAGCGCAGGCAGAGCGCGCCGGCGCAAACGAGAAAGGCGATGTTCAGCAGCGGGTGCCGGCGGGCGAGGAAGAAGAGAACCAGCGCGACGGCGAAGGGCTCCAGCGGGAAGTGCGCGAGGAAACCCGTCACGTCGAACGGGCGGAGAAAGCCCAGGAACTCGTCGTAATGGCGCGCCTGCTGGAGGGCGCTCGCTTCGCTGAACCACAGCCAGTTGTGCAGATAATACGGCGTCGCTTTGCCCGCCAAGGCTTGGCGTTGGAGCGCCGTCAATTTGCGTTCGCGGATCCGGCGCGCCAGATCCGGGTCCGTCTCGAGCGCCAAGGCCTGGACGGTCGCATACAGCGGTAACGCTTCCAGTGACGACCGGGGCGTGCCGTCCACTTGGTACCGGTCCAGAAAACGGCCCTGTGCCTTCCATTCCCGTTCGAAGAAGGCCAGCATCGCCTGCCTGAGCGGGCCTTCCGCTCGGCCAAACCACCGCACGTCCTGGGCGACCCGCCAGAAAATCGGAAAGGCATCATAGCTGAAGTCGGCTATCCGGCCGCTCTTTGGATGGCGCAGCGACAGTCGCTGAGTGGTCTTATTCCAATAGACGAGTTCAGGAGGAAGGGCGACACGTTCCTCGTCGTAAAGCCAGTGCAGGAGGGCGTAGCTATCCGCGATCACCTGCCGCCATGGATGGCCGGGATCGACCGACGCAAACACCTCATAGGCGTAGGGAGCCAGATAGGCCACATGAATGACGGGCGCCTCTTCGTGCCGCGCCCAGTTGCCGGCCGTCACATAGACATGACCGTCGACATGGAGCAGGTCCACATCCCAGATCGACGTCAGAATGGCAAGCGCCTCGCGCTCGTAGGGCTGATGGTCAAACCGCCGGGCGGCGAGGATCAAGGCCAGCGCGATGTCGGTGTCCGCATCGGTGGCCGAGTTGGCGGAGACGACCTGGTCTTTCCATTTCCAGGCGAACAGCTTGTCTTGTCTGATTTGCAGATGCTGGTTCGTCCATGTCCAGACGCGATCGAACGTCGCGCGGTCGCCGGACCAGACGGCGCGCAGCATCGCATAGCCCTGACCCTCCGACGTGGTGATGCCCTGCTCGTCCCAACTCACGACCCGTCCATCGACGATGTACCGCTGTTTGTAGTAGCTCCAGAGCGCCGAGAGGTCGTCCAACTGGCGGATGTAGCGGTCGCTGGATCGTTCGGCGGAGGGCAGGGACCCGACCGCCGGGGTGGTTCCGAACAGGAACGCCAGACTGAGCAGGCAGGCGGAAAGCCCGGCCCGGGATACGGCAGAGCCGGGTCTCATTGCGTGAGGAAATAATCCAAGAGGGCGAGCGCGCTGAACCCGCCCGAGGGCAAGAGCAGCGCCTGGAACACGGGATGTTGTGACCAGTGAGCGAAGGCGCCTTGCCGGACTCCTTCGATATCCCGCAGCATCTGGTCGATCTGCGCGATCTGCTGGGTGCACCGTTCGCCTTGTCCCGGCTCCTGCGCCTTCGCGCGGAGGAAATAGATCTGGTCGCGCAGGCGCTTCACGGCGCTGCCGCGCGCTTTTTCCGCGGCGAAGCTGAGCAGCACGGCGCAGGCCAGGATGTAGGCGGCGGTGACGGCGAAGATCACCAAGAGGCCGGGCGGATAGGACCAGTCGTCGAAGATCCGATTGCGGGCCGCGACGATGAGAAACAGCGCGATGAGCGGATAGTGAATCAGCGAGCCGACGACCTTGGTGCGTTCCGCGATGAACGTAATGTCGAGCCACTCGCCGATCAAGTCGGCCGGCAGCTTGCGCTGCTCGCTGAGCGGCGTGATGATCTCCGCCGGCCACTGCGTTTGCTCCAGCGCGAATTGATGGATGAACCCCGTGCAGACCCGGATGGCATCCACCACATAGAAGACGAGCAAGCCCAGCGTCGCGGTGGACAGGACCCACACGACCGCGTTCACCCACCAGGCGACGGAGCCGCGGGCCGGGGTATGGGGCATGCCGAAGAGGATCAAGAGCAAGCCGCCGAGCATGCCGAGCACGGTTGTTTGCGGAACGATGCGGTGCCACTGCGTGCGAGCGTAGGCATCGTGCTCCCGCCACAGCGCGGCCAGATGCTTGGCGCTGCCGCTGAACGAGACGGCCCAGGACGCCGGATGAAGCCGGGTAAGCCACTGGGCCGCTGTGGAAGGGGTGGACCGCTCATAGGCTTCCGATTCGGTCAATCCGTATCGGGATGTCAAGGCCGCCTGGTTGGCCGCGAGCAGCCCGTGCCCCAGGCGGAAGAAGGCGATGCAAAGAATGGCGGTGAGCAGGCGGATGAGCTCCGTGGGCCAGATGCTCACCCCTTCGAGCCAGAACAGCGGTTCGCCGTTCGGCTGCGCCGCCGCCCAGGCAAAGCCCAGCACCGCGACCACCGCGGCCAGCGCCAAGCCGACGCCGGCTTGCAAGATGAACTGCGCCGTCTCCCGCGAGAGGATTTCTTCGGGGATCGAGCGGAGGACGGGCACGATCAAACAAAAGGTGAAGAAGATGGTCATGGCGATGGGCAGCCAGCGGGAGGTCGCCAGTCGCCGGGCCCAATGCACGTCCGGCGCGCGCGGCGCGGCGGGCGCCGGCCCGCGCGTCATCATCGTCGTCGCCGGATTGAGAGCCTGCATGGTGCTGCCGAGAGGAACCAGCAGCGTCCGGCCCACTTCATACACAGCCGGAACCGCCGCGATGTCGAGCGCGGCCGAATCCGCCCCTTTGATCTCATAGGGACAGGCGGGGCAGGTCCGATAGACGTGGCCGAGCGCCTGCAGGACGGCGAAGAAGGTCGAGCTTTGATAGTTGTTGCGGAAGGGCGGACTCTCCTGCTGCAGGCGCGGATGCAACTCCAGCCCGAAGTGCGACGCGATCAGGAGATTGTGCGTCCATTCATATTGGCTCGGATGCAGCAGCCGGGCGTCGAGATCGGTCGTGAAGAACAGCGTGTCGGGAAAACGCTTCCTGAGCGCTTGCAAGATCAGCAGCTTGTCGTAGACGTCGCTGCCGAGGATGCCAATGGCCTTGAACCGCCGCCCGTCCGAATCTTCCTCCATCCGATCGGCCAAGCGCCGCACGTAATCGAGCTGGCTCTCCCCCTCCGGCCGTTCCAGCTCGTCCAACGACCGGTCCGTCTCTTTCCCATCCTTCCTGGCCTTCCTGGGAGCCGCGCCTCCGGATTCCCCGCCGGGCAACTCGCCGTCCAGCCCGCGCAAGTAGGTGTAGTGATGAATCCAGGGCACGGTCTCGCGCTGGACTTGCGGGTTCGCGAGGAGACGCAAGCCTTGCAAGTGCGAGCTGCAGCGGGACGCCGGCCCGCCGCGATGGTCGTTCAGACAGGCGGCGACGGAAAACTCCAGCGGCAGGTTGCGTCCGTAGAACGTGTCCCATTCCGCGATGATGGCGATCGGGTCTCCTTCCCGGACTCGGCGGAGATGCAGTTCGTTCAGCAGCGTCTGCGCGAGCGCAAAATCAGTCGGGGGACGATAGACGAGGTCGAGGCCCGCACGCCGTAGTTGATCGCGGACCCACTGGTCCGGGTCCACTTCTTCGCGGGCGCGGGCTCCTTCGATGCTCTGATAGATGATGGAAGACGAGACTGAGGCCCAGGGCGAATAGAGAGGAACCAGCCCATCGGTGTCGTCTTGATGCGTCGCCGGCCAGCTCAGTGCTGGCCGATTCTCTTTGGCTTCGCTCACCATGCTGCGCAACATGGCCGATCCAGGAGGACCGACAATCCGGAAGGCCACCCGCGCCATGGGTTTCACGCCCGGAGCCATTGGCGACTCCTCGACCAGCCGGGTCAGCTGGTTCGCCAGGGCGGCGAGATCGTGCAACGGCCGGTCGCCGAACAGTTCATCGCTTAGCCACAACACCAGCACGTCGCTGAAGAGGGTGGAAGCCGGCGCGCCTGGATCACAATCCCGCAGCTTGCGCGGCCGATACCATTCGAAGGGAATGGAGGACGGAGGATCGGACCGGTTCCACATGACGTACCCGACGTGGTCGCCGTCTTCCGGCACATAACAGGCGGCGCCCAGTGCGGCGCCCACGGCATAGCGATCGCGGATGCGCTGCTCCGTGCCTTCGACGTAAGGGCTGCCGTCGGTCATGACGAGCAGTACCGACAGAAGCGGCGCCGACGACGGCTTGGCGATGAGCTTGCCGGCGATTTCTTCGGCCAGCTCGGCCCAGCCGCGCGCCACCGACCCGGCGCCCCGCGCCTTTTGCGTTTTCAGATGCGCGTCGACTGCGGCGAGCGGGTCCTGCCAGAGCCGGGCGAGCGCTCGTTGTTCGATCACCGCCTCGTGCCGCTCCAGTCCGGGATTGGCCGGCCGCGAGCTCTTGAGCGGCGCCTGCGACCAGAGGTAGCCGCCCAGAGCCGCCACGAGGATGACGGCGCCGGAGAGCGCCAGGGTGGACAGATCTTTGTCGTTCGTGCTCATCGCGTACCTTGCAGGCTGCGCAAGGCGCGCCTATGTTAGCGAGAACGACGGCGCGATACCACAGCAAACGTCCGGTCTGCGCCTCGCTCGTGCAGCACGGTCGGCTTGACAGGACCGGGGCAGGTAGTCGACAACGGTCCACGATGCGTCCGGCCCGGCTCGGGCGGGATACGTATGGCACGACGGATGGTTCGATATCGGCGACTTCTGTTGGTCGGCCTGACGGCGGCGGCGATTCTCTATCTGGTGTTGCCGCTCGCAGCATCCTACGTCCTCGCGCGGGAACTGCGCGCCCAAGGCTATCAACAGGTCATCATCCAACTCGGCTACCCCGGTTGGCGCAGGATGCACATTCCCGTCGTGTCCTTCCAACAGGATGTCGGGCAGGAACGCGTGATGGTTTCCCTCACCGACGCCGAGGTGGATTATCGGCCGATCCAGCTCTTGAAGGGACACGTGAATCGGGTGTCGCTGCCCGAAGTAGCGGTGCAGATTCTGCACACGAAACCCGGTGGAATCGATGAGTCGGGGGGAGGACCCAAATCCGACGAAGAGGGATCGCCGTGGGCGCTGCTGACCGCCGGGGATCTGTTGCGCCGGCTGCCCATCCTGCCCTTCGATGAGCTGCGGCTGGATCGGCTGACGTTGTTTCGCGAGCAGGCCACGGGGCCGCTTCGGAAAGTGACGATCTCCGGCGTGCTGATCCAGCAGGAGGGCGAGCTGGGCGGGCATCTCTCATTTCAAGGCCAACATACCGCTCCCTATGGTCTGACGGTGGCGGGTCATTCGGCCAGCACCTGGTCGGCGACCTTGGCCTCGCAGCGGCCCCAGGCGGCTCCAATCATTTCGTGGCAGTCCTCCGCCCATCCCAGCGGCACTCAGATCAAGATGGAAGGTCGGTTGGAGGTCAACGTGCGGGAGCTCGCGCCCTTTATCGCCCTGCTGGTTCCGATCGGCCCCGAATTGGGAAAGGTCACGGGACAGGTCGTGATGAGCTGGACCGGGATGGCTGCGGCCGACGCCAGCTTGCTGTCGATCTGGGAAGATCCGCGGACGCAAATGGACGGCCAGGTGCGGGCTGCAATGACGTTGCCTGCGCTGCAGGGTATGGCGAAAGACATCGCCCTGTCCTGGGAGGGGCGGTTCTCCGCCACGGCCAGCCAGGTGGCCTGGACGCTCGATCCGGGCGTCCTGCTGACGGCGACGGTGAACATGCCGCCGCAACGGATTCCCGAGGCGGTCCGGGCGCTCTTGCCTCGCGGCGACCAGCCGCTGCGTATCGAGCAGAAGCAGCCGGTTCAGGGCCGGTTGATGTGGGCCGAGTCGCCGTTGCGCATGGTGGCCGAGGGGCCGGTGCACGTCACCTATGGACGGACGCCGGGACCGCTCGTCGTGGAATTCGAGGCGGCCCGCGCGGAAAGCGTGGGACAGGAGTTGGTCGGAGCCGAGGGGACGTTTCGCGTCGAGGGCGAGCTCTCCAAAACGGTGACCGATCAGTTGGCCGCGAAGGAAGCGATGGGAGGCTTTCACGGCGCGCTGTCCCTTGCCGGCAGCCAGCTCCAGGGGAAGCTGTTTCCGTCTTCCCTGGTCACGGTCAAATATGTGGAGCACGGGACGGTGTCGATCCCGCGCGCGACGCTGCAATTGGTGGATCCCTTGCCGCTGCACTGCGATGTCGGTGCGCGCCGCTGCCGGGTTGGCTCCGCTTCCGTCGCGGTTCGTGTGCCGGCCGTGCATGTCGCGGGACGGGACGTACGGATCGCCCAAGGCATCCTGACGATCCAGCAAGGGGAGACGGCCGGCGCGTCGTGGAACCTCCGTGCGACGCTCGACGCGGGGGGCGTGACCGTCGATCTGCCGTACGGCGGAGTCGCGGCCGGCGACTGGTCCGTCAAACTTGCGGCGAACGAAGCGGGGCTCAAGGCCGAGCTCCGCGCCGATGCGCCGGCCCACGAGGAATGGCTGACCGCCGGCCTCGAGCAGCCGTTGGGAGCCGGACGGGGAATACTCCACGGCAGACTGGACCTCCTGTTCGATGCCGGCCTGCGGCGGCTCAGCCGGTTCATGGCCCTGCCGGTGCCGATGGACCTCACCGACGGCCGATTGACTGTCGCGGTGGACGCCTCCTGGTTTGGCATGCCGGGGCGGGGATTCGACATGACAAGCGGCTCCGCGACGGTTACGGCGGAGAAGCTCTCCGGCCGCTATCTCGACTATGAGATGAAGGGGCTGAGCACCACGATGGTGCTCCGCAGCGGGGGGCTGCACTCCATCGAGATGGCGGAGCCCGCGACCGTGACGGTAGCCTCCGTTCAGACGGGCGTCGAGCTGACGAATCTCGGGATGGCCGTACAGGGATCCTGGAACGCGTCGGAGACGTTCCCCGTGATCGACATTAAAGATATCCAGTGTGATCTGTTCGGGGGAGCCGCCACCAGCCCCGGCACCCATATCGATTGGACGAAGCCGCCTGCGCGCATGACGTTTTCCCTGCGGAAGCTCGATTTGGCGAGAGTCTTACGCGTCGAGCAGCAGAAAGGTCTCCAGGGCAGCGGGATCCTCAACGGCACGCTGCCGGTCAGCCTGACGGCCGCCGGCGTCTCGGTCGATGACGGGGCGCTGGAAGCGGAATCTCCCGGCGGCGTCATTCGCTACGGGTCGATGCCGGAGTCCTCGAAGGTGATCACCGAAGCGGACAGCCACCTCCATCTCGTCGCCCAAGCGCTCAACAATTTCCACTATACGGTCCTGCGCGTCGGCGTCGACTATGCCGACAGCGGGCTGTTGAATCTCAACATCCGCTTGGAAGGCAAAAACCCCGACCTGAAAAAAAGCCCGCCGATCCACTTCAATCTCGCCGTGCAGGAACATGTGCCGACTCTTCTCAAGAGTCTTCGTCTGGTCCGGGATCTTGAGGACTCGATCCAGAAGAAGTATAAAGGCTCGGATTCGACGAGGACCGGCCGCGGTACGTGAGGGGGAATGAGGGCAGGAAGCGCAGGACACATGTTGGGAGGAGCGATCGCCGTGCTGCTGTCCGGTCTGGCGGCCTGTACGCCGCGTGTCGAAGTGGCGGCGCCGGACAAGCCGATCACGATCAATCTCAACGTGAAAATCGACCATGAGATCAAAGTGAAGGTCGACAAGGATTTGGATCAGGTGCTGTCCAAAGACAGCGGCTTGTTTTAGCGGGATGCTGAAAAAGGCCTCTCTCTCACCCACCCGCCCCCGCGCGCCGAGACGCGCTTTTCACCGAGGCGTTCTCGCCTCGTCAACATCCTCAGCATCCCCGAAGCTCCTGATTTGAGGGAAGGAGAAAGTACGTATGCGCTTCATTGGCTACACAATAACCGTCATCATCTTCTTGGTTTCATTGGCGGCCGTCCCGCTCTGGGCGCTGTCGCTGGAGGAAGCCAAGGCCAAGGGGCTGGTCGGCGAGCGGGCGAACGGGTATCTCGGAGTCGTGAATGCCGCCGATCGGGAAGCGCAGGCGCTGGCCCAGGAGATCAACCAGAAACGCCGGCAGGCTTACGAAGAGATCGCCAAGAAGAACGGGACGCAGTTGAACGCGGTCGAGACCCTGGCAGGCGAGAAAGCGATTCAGAATACCAGACCCGGCCAGTTCGTCGAAGGCCCGGGCGGGTGGGTGAAGAAGTAATTCTTACGCGGACGCTCAAAAACTTTTCCAGCAAGGCCGCAGGTGAGTCAAAACCGGAGGCGTACCCTCTGGGGTATGTTGAGGATTTTGACGAGCCGAGAACTGCGCTGGAAAGGTTGTTCAGCGTCCGTTTTAGCCATACCGGTCGTTTTGCCATGGCAGCGCCGTATTGGAATACCCGCGCACTTCCCAGAACCCCTTCACGTCCCGGTCGGAAAACGTGATCTCTTTGATCCACTTCGCCCCTTTCCAGGCATAGCGCTTTGGGACGATCACGCGGACCGGCCCTCCATGCTCCTTGGTCAGCGGCTTCCCGTTCCACTTGTGGGCCAACAGCACGTCGGCGTCATCGCAGGCGTCGAGCGGCAAGTTCGTCGTGTACTCGTCATAGGACTTGAACAGGACGAATTTTGCGAGCGTCAACGGCTGCACCACCGAGAGGAGATGCGTGAAGCTCACGCCTTCCCATTCGTTGTCATACCGGCTCCACGATGTGACGCAGTGAAAATCCGAGATGTCCCGAAACGGCGGTTGCGCCATGAAATCCTCCCAGGTCCAGGTGAGGGGATTGGTGACGAAGCCGCCGACGGTGAGCCGCCATTCTGCCAAGGGGATGTCGGGTTTGAACCCCAGATCGAGCACGGGGAAGGTTTCGACAAGATGCTGTCCCGGCGGCAGGCGGTGGTCGCCTTCGAAAAAGACCTCCCGTTCCTCACCTCCGCGCCGAGCCTTGGCCCACTGTTCTTTGGTCTTGATCAACCGCTCGTTCTGTTCCATCTCAGGGCCTCCAAGAAGAGAGAGTACGGGACTCGCGGTTCCGTGGCAAGTGAGTTCTAGCTATGTCCGGCCGGCGTGCCGTTTCTGACACAAAACGATTTATCGTGAAGAATCATGGACCTACAACACGTGCCGGCGCCTGCTACACTTAAAAAGCCATGCGTACCCTAACGAACATCACGCTCTTTTCGCTGGCCGTCGTGTTGGGGGGCGGCCTTGTTGCCATCAAACCGATTGAGGCGGCCGGTCTTCCGAAGCCCGGTCCCGATCAAAAGCCGGCCGTCGCGGCAGCCGATGGCAGTCGGTCTCGGCGGGCTTCGGTTACGCCTCGAACGGTCAAGCCGGCGGGCCCCATGGCGGCCGGTGTTTCGCCAGACCGACTGTCCAGGAAGCCGGCTGAATCGCATCCGCGCAAAACCAGCCGGCACAGGCGCGCGATGAAGAAAGCCCAGGCCAAGCTTCAGGCCAAGCCCGATCTTTCCTATCACGGGATCTTGCATCAGCCCCAGCGCTACGACCCGAGCCAAGGCCGTCGCGGGAGCGGGGGAGCGCCCAATCCCCATGCCGTCGAGCTGTTGCACGACCATTTCCAGGAATTGGATAAAAACCGCGATGGAGTAATCGATCCTTTCGAGCGGATCTCCGGCAGACTCGATATCGACCGGGATCTCGCGAACCATCGGTGGCAGTAGCCGCCTCGATCAGTCTGCTCACACCGAATCTTCGCCCATCTATCCTCTCGGTCCATCCGTAGTGCTCAACAACAGGGTTCGGTCCTCCGGACTGTAAGAAGTCGGAGACCGGATCGACCTACCTCCATTACATTGACAGCCACGGGAGGAGTCCCCATGATACGCCACGAGGTCACGATGTCGACCCCCGCATCTTCCACCACGGCCGGTGCTCAGACCAACATGGGTAAGCTCGTCATCGTCGCCGTCGTCGCCGTGGCCATCGGCGCCTTTTTCTTTTTCGACCTGGGGCGGTTTCTGTCGCTGGCGGCCCTCAAGGAGAATCGCGACAATTTGCTCGCCTTTACGCAGGACCATTACGCCGCAGCGGCCGGCTTGTTTATCCTGTCGTACATCGCCGTCACCGGATTGTCTCTGCCGGGGGCGGTCATCATGACGCTCGCCGGCGGATTCCTGTTCGGCGGGGTCGTCGGAACGCTCTTCGTCAACATCGGCGCGACGACCGGCGCGACGCTGGCCTTTCTTGCGGCGCGGTATGTGTTGCGCGACGCGGTCGAGCAGAAGTTCGGCAAGTGGCTTGGGCCGCTCCAGGAGGGGTTCGCCAAGAACGCCTTCAGCTATCTGATGACGCTGCGGCTGATTCCGCTCTTTCCGTTCTTCGTCGTGAATCTGGTGTCGGGGTTGACGCGGGTGAGCGTCGGGACGTACGTGGCCGCCACGGCGCTCGGCATCATTCCCGGTTCATTCGTCTATGCCTATGCCGGCCGGCAGCTCGGAACGATCAACTCGCTGAAAGAGATCGCTTCGCCGAACGTGATCGCGGCCTTTGTCCTGCTGGGCCTGTTGGCGCTGGTCCCGATCGTCTACAAGGCAGTGTCCGGTAAGCGGGCGTGATCACGGCGTGAAGCGTGAAGCGTGAAAAAGAGGGGACGTCGCGCGATGATCGGCTCCGTTCAGAGAGGACTATTTCGATGAGCCAGCCTGAAGAGACCCTTGTCCTGCCGAATGACGAGCACAATCGGACGTTGGTGGCAAACGTCCATCCGCGCGACTGGATCAATCCCCAGCCGGACGGGCGCTACAACATCGTAGTCATTGGCGCCGGCACAGCCGGCTTGGTGACGGCCGTGATTGCCGCCGGTCTCGGTGCCAAGGTGGCGTTGATCGAGCGGCATTTGATGGGCGGCGATTGTCTGAATGTCGGCTGTGTGCCGTCGAAAGGCATCATCCGGGCGGCGCGCGCCTGGGCCGATCTCAAGCAGGCGGACGAGTTCGGCGTTCATATCCCGCCGGGCATCAAGTACGACTTCGGTGCGGTGATGGCCCGTATGCGGAAGCTGCGCGCGCGCATCAGCCATACGGACTCCGCGCATCGCTATAAAAGTCTGGGGGTGGACGTCTATATCGGCGACGCGACATTCGTCGATCGCGGGACGATCCGGGTGGAAGGGCCGGCCGGCCATCGATCGTTGAAATTCGCGAAAGCGGCCATCTGCACCGGAGCGCGGGCTGCGGCGCCGCCGACGCCGGGACTCCAGGAAGCGGGCTACCTGACCAACGAAACGGTCTTTTCGCTCACCGAGCTGCCCCCGCGTCTCGGCGTGATCGGCGCCGGCCCCATCGGCTGCGAGCTGGCGCAGGCGTTCGCGCGCTTCGGCAGCCGAGTGTACTTGGTCGAGGCGATGCACGGCATCATGCCCAATGAAGACCGGGACGCGGCGGCGATCGTGGAACAGGCGATGAAGCAGGACGGCGTCACGTTGCTCTGTTGCGGAAAGGAACTGAAGGTTCAGAAGACTGAGGCCGGCAAGCGGCTCACCGTCGATTCGCACGGACAGCACTATGATCTCACCGTCGATGAAATCCTCGTCGGGGTCGGCCGGACGCCGAACACGCAGGGCCTGGAGCTCGAAGTCGCCGGTGTCGAGTACGACAAGACCGGGGTGAAGGTCAACGCCCGACTGCAGACGTCCAACCCGCACATTTTCGCTGCGGGCGATGTGTGCTCGAAGTACAAGTTTACGCACGCGGCCGACGCCATGGCGCAAATCGTCATCCAGAACGCGCTGTTTCCCCATCCCTTCGGGTTGGGCTACGCGAGCATGGATCAGCTGATCATGCCCTGGTGCACCTTCACCGAGCCGGAAGTCGCCCATGTCGGCCTGTACGAGGCGGAGGCCAAAGCCAAGGGATTGGACGTCGAAACCTACACGTACAAGCTCGATGAGGTCGATCGCGCGATTCTCGACGGGGAGGAAGAAGGCTTTGCGCGGGTGCACATCCAGAAGGGCAACGACAAGATTTTGGGCGCTACGATCGTCGCCGCCCGTGCCGGCGAGATGATCGGGGAATTTTCCGTGGCGATGAAAGCGGGCGCCGGCGCTAACACCATCGCGGCGACGATTCATCCCTATCCCACGCAAGCCGAAGTCAATAAGAAAGCCGTCAATCTCTGGCGGAAAGCCCATTTTACGCCGAGGACGAAGCACATCCTGACGAAGCTCTTTGCATGGATGAGACGGTGACACAGGCGCCGCGTCATCGCCGGATCGCGCGGGCCTGGTTGGCCGTGATCGTGGTGACTCTGCCGGCGCTTGTCCTGGCCCAGAACGAGGCCACGCTGGAGGTGGGCCGCTTTTCCACCGCCCCGCCGGGCGCGGCAGCGCCGCCGGGCTGGAAGCCGCTCAGCTTTAAGAAAGTCCCGCGGCAGACGCAGTACAAGCTGGTCAAGGACGGTGATCGGACGGTCGTCCAGGCGGTGAGCGACGCCTCGGCCTCAGGTCTGATCACAGAGGTGACGATCGATCCGCGCGACTATCCTATCGTGCGGTGGCGCTGGAAGGTCGAAAACTTGTTGACGCACAGCGATGTGCGCCGCAAGGACGGCGACGATTATCCGGCCCGGCTGTATATTACCTTCGAATACGATCCGGACAAGGTCAGCTTCGCCAAGAAACTCAAGTACAAGGCCGGGCGGGTGCTCTTCGGCGATATTCCGATTGCGGCGCTGAATTATATCTGGGAGACGGCCACGCCGGTCGGGGCCATCGTTGAAAACGCCTATACGGATTTTGCCCAGATGATCGTCGTGGAAAGCGGGGTTGGCAGAGTCGGCGAGTGGGTGGACGAGGAGCGGAACGTGTATGACGACTATCGGAGGGCCTTCGGCGAAGAGCCGCCCCTGATCAACGGCGTGGCGATTATGAGCGATACCGACAACACGAAGGAGCGCGCCACGGCCTACTACGGGGATATCGTCTTTGCGAAGCGATGACGGCTGGACCGACAAAACAAAAGGGCCGGCCTATGCAGGGCCGGCCCCCTCGAAGACACCCGCGCCGGGTGGGTGCGCGGATTCGAATACGGGACTACTGAATGGAATTCGCGAAGCCACCCCGCGTGATTTCGGCGCGAACGGTGTCCCCGACCTTCTTGTTCCCGCGAAGATGTTTGGTGCCCTGTCCGACGTACAGCTGCACCTGGTTGCCTTCGTAATCTTCGACCAGGTACATGTCGCCATGGATGCTCTTCACCGTGCCCCCGACCGTCTTCCAGGCCGGACCCGGCTTGGTATCATGCTGGCCGGACTTGGGAGCGTGGCCCGGATCGGAGATATGGGCTCCGGCAGCCGCTGCTGCGGCGCTGGCGGACTTATGGCCGGCCGGTTTTTTCGATTCCTTCTTGGAATCCTTGGCCCACGCCGGACCCATGGCCAACGCCAAAATCGCGAGGGCGCCCACCATGACCGGCATCGTCTTCGTCGTCTTCATCGCAATGCCTCCTTATTGGAAATCACCTAGAATAGGTTGATCTCTCAGCAAGGCGTATGCCATTGAAGACGAACCGCAGACCGAGCGTTTTTCTCGCCGCTTATGCGCAGGCGCGCCGGGGGAGATGCGTGGAAGTGCGTAAAAAGGAAAAAAAACGTCATGTGGCCGTGCAAATCTGGCCAACGGTCTGATCACCCACGTAAAAAGTGGGTGTTGGCTTGGGGACTTCTTGGGGCGACGGGCTTCCTTCAAGCCGGTTGTGCCGCGGTCCCGGATCGGTTTTCTCCGGCCGAGCCGGTGGATCCCACCTCGTTCAGCCAGGCGCAATGGAATGCGGTGTTGCAGGCTCATGTCCGCGACGGGCTGGTCGACTATCCCGCCATGCAACGCGACCAGCGGTTCCACGGCTATCTCAGCATGCTCGATCGCGTCGACCCCGGCTCATTGCCGACTGAGCAAGCGCGGCTGGCTTTCTGGATCAACGCCTACAACGCCTTTGCCGTCCAAGGCATCCTCGACGGCGAAAGGCCGGCTCCCTATGTCGGCTGGTATCGCTACTTCAAGCTGCGCCGTTATGGGGTGGGCGGCCAGCGCATCACGCTGTCGGATCTGGAGCATGAAGTGCTCCGCCGGCAGTTCCGCGAGCCGCGGATCCACTTTACGATCGTCTGCGCATCCTCCTCCTGTCCGAAGCTGCAACCTTGGGCGTTCGAGCCGGATCGGCTGGAGGCGCAACTCGACCAGGCCGCGCGCGACTTCATCAACGACCCGCGCCGCAACCGGTTCGATCCGCACGCCAAGATCGCCTATCTCTCGAAGATCTTCGACTGGTTCGAAGACGATTTTTCCGCTGCCGCGGGTGATGTGTTGCACTATGTCGCACGGTATGTGAATGATCCCGAGGTCGCGCAGGACGTGGCCGCCGCCCGCTATCGCATCGAGTATCTGGAGTACGACTGGTCCCTCAACGGCATCCCGCCCACGGAGGCTTCGCATGCTGATCCGTCCTGACGAACAGGTACCGATCGCTCGGCTGCTCACGTTTCTCGAATACGGCGAGCGGCTGGCGCACGACTGTGCGGCCAAACAGGCGGCCCTCGTGGACGAAGCGGGCGCCGCCCGCTTTCTGAATGGCCAGGCGCGGCAGGAACGCCTGCATGCCTGCGTGTTTCAGGGCGCCATCGCCTGGCTGGCTCCGCGCCATCTGGGCGCCGCGCCGTTTTTGCCGGCGCTGGAAGAATACCGGCGAAAACTGGACGATCGGCTGTCCCGGAGAGATCTGTATGAAACGTTCCTGGCGGAACAGATTATTCTCGAAGGGCTCGGCGAGGCGATTCTCCATCGCATCGAAGCCGGGCTCGTCAAGCGCGGCGCGCCGTTCGGCCGGCTCCGGCGCGTCCTCTTACACCAGGAGGAGGCGCATCATGCGTTCGGGTTGCGGATGATCGAACGCGGCGTGGCCGCCGGACGGGCCGATCGAGATCGGCTCCGCCATGCGGCGCAGGAGTATCTCGATCTGACGCACCGGATGGTCCTGACGCTGGCCGACCTTTTCAGCAGCATCCATGAGGATCCGGCCGCCTGGGCCGGCGATGTGAACACGTATGTACCGGCGTGGTTGGCGTGCGGGCCGTTGGAAGCGAGCTGAGGCCTTCATGGTGTCCGTCATCATCCCGGCTTATAACGAAGAGAAAGCGCTGCCGTCCACGCTCGATGCGCTCTTCCGGCAGACCGGCGACTATGAAACCGTCGTCGTCGACGGCGGCAGCACCGATGGCACGAGGCAGGTCCTCCGAAACTACGGTGTTGATTTCAACGCATCACCCGTCACGCGTCATCCATCACGCGTTCTTTTGACTGCTCCCAAAGGCCGCGCATCTCAGATGAATGCGGGCGCGAAGGCCGCGCGAGGCGAGTGGCTCTTGTTTCTGCACGCCGATACGGTGCTGCCGGTCGGCGCCATTCCACGCTTGAATGCCATGGAAATGGACCACATGATTCAAGCCGGCGGGTTTCTCCATCAATTCTCCGGCGACAATTGGCGGTTGCGGCTGATTTCGTTTCTCGATAATTTCCGTTGCACCCGCAGCCGGATTATCTACGGCGATCAGGCGCTCTTTGTCCGCCGGTCGTTGTTTGAAGAGCTCGGGGGATTTCCGGAACAGCTCATCCTGGAAGATGTGGCGTTCTGCGAGCGATTGATCCGGCGCACGAACCCGATGCTGTTGTCTCCCCCCGTGGTGACGGACTCGCGCAAGTTCGTGCAAATGGGTGTCTGGCGCAGCTTCGCCCGTGTGCTGGCCATCATCCTCCATGTCGAATGGGGCCTCCCGACGCTTCCCCGTTCGTTTTTTTCCGACGTGCGCTAGCCGATCCTCCGCGCAACGCCGACCTGTCCGGTCACCACTCCCTGAATCTTCCGTAGCCACTGCGTTTACCTTTTTTGTCCTTCCCCGTCTAACCCCTCAGCGACGGATCGGGTGACAGCGATTTGAACGTCCGCCGTCCGTTGGCAAGGGCTTCGGCATTGTTCCTTAACCAGGAGTGTTCTTATGAGACCGTCATCGTTATTCGTATCAGTCATGGGTGTCTTGGGATTGGTGGGACTCCTGAGCGGTTGCGGCGGCGGGGAGTCACCGACGGCCGGCGGCAGTGCCACCGGCACTGCCGCGGCATCCGGCACGATCACCGGATTCGGCAGCGTGTTTGTGAACGGCAAGAAATTCGAGACGAGCGGCGCCTCGTTCATCGTCGACGGCGAAGCCGGACGTGGCCAAGGGGACTTGAAACTCGGCATGACGGTAACAGTGACCGGTTCATTCAGCGGCGGTCAGCGATTCGCCAACTCCGTGCATCAAAAGGATGCCGTGGAGGGAGTGGTGCAATCGGTGGCGGCGGATGGACTGAGCCTCGTGGTGATGGGGCAGACGGTGCTCATCGACAGTACGACCATTTTCGACAATAACGTCGCTTCTGCGGTCGGGGACACGGTCGAGGTCAATGGCCATATCAGGCCCGGCGGCGTGATTCAGGCGACCTTCATAGAAAAGAAGGCGGCTCAAGGGACATCGGAAGTCCGCGGCTTCGTACACAATCACAACGACGGGACGAAGACCTTCCAGATCGGCGCGCTCATCATCAACTATGCGACAGCGCTCATCAACGACATGCCGAATCCGGCCGGCGATGCCTGGAACGGGCTTTTGGTCGAAGTGAAAGGTACGTTGTCACAAGGAACACTGGTGGCGTCGAAAGTCGAACCGGAGAATCCGGGCGTCCGACAGGCGGACGAGTTTGAAGTCGAGGGATTCGTGACGCAGGTGCTCGGCACCGGGGATTTTTTCATCGGTGGCACTCATGTGCAAACCACCTCGGGGACGGAGTTCCGCGGCGGCACGATTGATGAGATCGTCGTGGGCACAAAGCTCTCGGCAGAAGGCCGTTTGGCCAACGGCATCTTGACTGCCAAGCATGTGAAGTTCCATGAGAGCACGCGGCTGGAAGGGAACGTCGCGACGATCGACCTGGCGGCGAAGACCTTCACGATCGCCGGGCTGCCCGGCGTAACGGTCACGGTGAACAGCCAGACGGAGTTCAAGGCGAACGGCGGCACAGCGATCACCGGTCTGGGTGACCTGGCGGTGGGCAATCACGTGCGGGTGCGTGGGCGCGCGAGCGGCACTACGTCGATCATCGCCACGCGCGTCGAGCGACGCCAGGCGGACGATGATGTCGTACTGCAGGGGCCGGTGCAGGTGCTGGCCGGTCCGAACATCACGATTCTCGGCGTCACGGTCGATACATCCGGTATCGACGAGTTCGACGGAGTGAACGACGCTCCTATCAGCCGGACCGCTTTCTTCAATGCCGTGAAGGTCGGGGCAGTGGTGAAAGTGAAAGGCCGGTTGAACGGCGGAGTCGTGACGTGGCGTGAAGCGGAGTTGGAAGATGAAGAGTAAGGACGGAACCGAAACCTACACAAGGAGATCGACGATGAAGATTCAGCGCCGACACGAAATGCTCTTGGGCCTCCTCATCGGCTTCTTCGCCGCCGTCTCGCCGGCGGCGGGGCAATCGACCGACACGGAGCGCACTCCGCTGCCCCGCACGGACAATCGCGGACCTGGCTCCATGAACAGCGGGCCTGGATCCCTGAACCACGGGCCCGGATCGGTCAACAGCGGATCGGATCGAAGAGACCACAGCGGTCGCCGCGGCGATGATCTGCGTGTCGCCCAAGCGGGCGAGGTCAGGCAGGACGATCGCCGTGAAGATCGTCGAGAAGACCGGCGAGCCGATCGCCGCGAGAACCGCCGGGATAATCGAGGCGGCGAAGTCCGCGGGCTCGACCGGGCCGATCAAGTCGCCGGCGAGCATGGTCGAGAGGGCCGTGACAACGCCCGGGCTGCCCAGATGGACCGGCCGAACCGGCCGGACCGGATGGAACGGCCGCAGAGACCGGAACGGCCCGAGCGACCCCAACGGCCTGAACGTCCGGAACGACCGGAGCGCGGCGGCAGAAACTAAGCCACTCAGCCGTACGGTGGTGGGTGATATGCAGACAGCGGCGTTGCGCGCGCAACGCCGCTGTCTGCTATTGGGGCCGCCGGCAGCCGATCTTGCGGCCTTGCCGGGCATGGGGTACCTTGGGCCCCAAAACGGAGGGAGAACGCGTTGATACGGATGGGGGCCATCGCAGTAGGGGTTGCAATGATGATGTTCGGAATCGAGCAAGCGGGCATCGCAGCAGACAAGGTCGAGCAGGCGCCGCTGCCGCCTGACCGGCTCTGGCAGATCGGGTTTACGCCGTCGTATTCGTCGGGCAACTTTGGAACGAACACGACCAGCACTTTTTTCTACGCGCCCCTCTCCGTCCGCCGGCTGTTCCGGGACGGGGATGTGACGGTGATCGTTCCGTTCGTCACCGCGACGACGGATGGACGGACGACCCTCGTGGGCGGGACTGCGATACGAGTCGATGACAGCGGAGGGAGCAATTCGGGATCCGGCGGGGGCGGCGGGTCCGAGGACGATGGGGGATGCAGCGGGAAAGGGTCCAATGTAAGTGGGAAGGACCGGGTCTGCGGGACGACGACGCGTGCGCCGGGTCAAAAAGTCACCACGGCCGGTCTGGGCGACATCATTCTGCGAGGCCGGTACTACGCTGTGGAAGAGACGGAGTATCGGCCGTTGATTGCCGTGACCGGCCGGATCAAAGTCCCGACGGCGAACGAAAAGCTCGGCCTCGGGACCGGTGCCCTTGATTATGGGGTCGGCGTGGAAATGTCCAAGTTCATCGGCGACGCATGGATCGTGTTTCTGGATGGCGGCTACAATATCATCGGCGATCCCGAGGGGCTCGAGCTCCAAAACCAGCATTGGTACGACCTCGGGGCCGGGTACTATGTGACAAGGGATCTCCTTGCCAGCGTCTATTTTGAAGAGTACCGGGCGATTCTGCCGGGCTTCGTGAACGCGCGCGATTTCTTTTTCGCCGTCAATTACATCGCCTCCGCCGCCTGGCGGTTCAACGGCGGTGTGACCGTCGGCGTGTCGAACGGGGCGCCCGATTATCTGGTGTCGGTGGGCGCCAGCCATCGCTTCTGATCCGTCAAGGGTTGGTTTACGAAACCGGTATGGCGCCGTCTAATGAATCAGGTCAGCCCATGCGGACAGCGGCGAGTGAGGACCGATGAGCGCGCCGCTGGATGAAAGCCGAGCGACGGACGAGGCGCAGCTTGTTGCCCGCTGTCTCCAGCGGGACCCCGAGGCCTTCGGGCTGTTGGTCGAGCGCCATGCCGGTGTCGTGCTGAACTTGGCCTATCGCATGGTCGGCGATCGTGTGCAGGCGGAAGATCTGGCGCAGGAGACCTTTCTGGCGGCGTTCAAGGCGCTGCCGACGTTTCGGGCCGAGGCGAAGTTTGCCACGTGGCTCTACCGCATCGCGGCGAACAAGTGCAAGGATTGGCTTCGGGCCAAGCGCCCGGGAGAAGGCCCGCTGGATGTCGATGCCGAGACGGCGCTGGACGAGCGCGTCGCCGATGAGCGCACGCCCGAACGGGCCTTGTCGCAGCAGCAAGTGGCCGGTCATTTGGATCGAGCCATCCAGCGGCTGCCGCCGCTCTATCGGGAAGCCTTTGTGCTGAAGCACGTCGAAGGGCTGAGCTATGAAGAGATGGAACCGATCCTGGACGCGAAGGCCGATACGTTGAAGATGCGGGTGTATAAAGCCCGCGTGCAACTGGCCCGGGAGCTGGCGGCCCTGAACGAGGGATCGTCGGCGACGGCGAGGTGAGCGGATGACGGAACAGGAACGGCTCGTTCAACGGTTCATCGATCAGGAGCTGGCGCCGCGAGAGCGCGTGCAGTTTTTACAAGCCGTGGAGGAAGACGGGACGCTCCGGCGGCAGTGGCTTGCAATGGAGTTGGTGGCGGCGGAAGCGGCTCAGCTTCCGCGCCTGGCTCCCTCCGCCCGCTTCGTCGCCCAAGTCTGCGCGAAGGCCATGGCCGACAGGCCGAGCCTGGGTCGGCGGTTCATGACATTCGTGACCGCCCCCCGTGTGATCGAGTGGAACCTGGCCGGCGCGGTCGTCGCCGCCTCGATCGCAGGGTTGGCGATCTGGGGCCTGTTGCGCATCGTGCCGGAGCGAACCGGCGAAGTGGTCGTGACGACTCAGGCGACTCAGGCCACGGCTGCGAACGAGGCGCAGGAGCCGACGGTGTTCGTCCGGCTCGTCCTGCTGCAGCCGCAGGCGCAGTCCGTCTCGGTCGCCGGCGATTTCAACGGGTGGAATCGCGCGCTCACCCAATTGGAGCGGACTGACGGCGGCATGTGGACCGCCACGATTCCGCTCAAGCCGGGCCGGTATCAATACATGTTTGTGATCGACGGCAAACACTGGATCGCCGATCCGCTGGCATCCGAGGACGCCGGCGACGGATTCGGCTCGACCAATGCGGTGCTCGATGTGTCGATCTAAGGCGCCGGCATGGTCCCTTGCATCGGACTTGTTCGTCGGCTACCCTCGCCCGTATGGGAAGAGGACTTACGGGATTACGTGCGGGGGCCGCCGTGGTGGCGGCGCTCTGCGCCTTTCTTCCGAGTTGCGCGCAGATCTGGAAGCCGGAGCCGCCTCGGCCGATCGGCGGCGCTGTGCGGTTCACGCTCTCGGCGCCCGAAGCGAAGACAGTCTTCGTCATCGGCTCCTTCAATGGGTGGGTCAAGGGCGCCACGCCGATGGCGGCGGTCGGCTCCTCCGGCCTGTGGTCGGTGGACGTGCCGCTGAAAGAAGGGGAATACACGTTCATGTATCTCGTGGACGGGGTACGGTGGGTGACGCCGCCGCTCGCGGACGATTTTGTGACGGACGGGTTCGGGCAGACTAACGGCGTGGTGATCGTACGATGATGCATGGACGCATGAAAAGCGGTTTCGTATCCGTGGTCCTGCTGTCGGTGCTGTGCAGGGGTCCCGCTTTGGCCGAGTCGCTCTCCGTGCAAGATCGGGACGAGATCAACCGGCTCCGGGTCGCCCAGGGGCACAGCGCGGAAGCGGTCGAGCCGCTCATCGAACAGGTCAACAGGGCCGGTGAGAAAGGTATTCCGCCGGAGCCGCTTGCCAACAAAGTCAAAGAAGGGTTGGCCAAGGGTGTCGACCCGAAACGGATCGAACCGGTGTTGCGGCAGCTCACGTCCCATTTCGAAGCCGCGCAGGATCTGCTCCGTGAAGCCGGAACCCGCGGCGCCATCGAAGGCAATCGCCAGCGGGCGATGGAGACGATGGCCGAGGCCCTGGCGCGCGGCGCGACCGTCGACGAAGTGCGTGAGCTGGCGCGCGTGGCGCAGGACGGCAAACAGAAAGTGACGCAGGACCTGTTGGCGGCCGGCGCCAAGAGTTTGGCCGTGATGAAAGAAGGAAAGATTCCGTCTAAAGACGGAGCGGCGTTGGTCAGCGAAGGCATCCGCCAGGGCTATCGTCCGTCGGAGCTGCTGGATCTCAGCCGGGAAGTCAAGCGGCGGGGAGCCGAATTTCAGGAAGGCCGCGCCAATCTCCGGACGCTGCGCGAGCAAATCAGCCGCGGCGAGCGGGGCGACCGGTTGTTTCGAGAAGACCGCGGCGGTACCGGCGGCGGCGACCGCGGCGGCCGCGGAGACTCCGGCCGGGACCGGCTCGACCGGCCGGATCGCTCCGGCCACGGCGATCGGCCCGACAGGGTGGAGCGTCCAGAAAGGCTGGACCGCCCGGATCGACCGGAGCGACCTGAGCGTCCTGATCGGTCGGGCAGCGGCCGTGACCGCTAGAGCAGGATACTGAAAAAGGCCGCCAGCGGGGGACACGGGGCGCTCACCATCTCGCGCCCGTGCGCAAACCTGAGGCGACTTATTCGTCGCCTCGCGCACCTCAGTCGCCTGCCTCCCTGTGACGTACCGTTTCCGGGAAGCGAGCCGTCTCGGCGGCTCGGGGGTTGGGCGGGTGAGAATGGTACGCCTTGTATCATGGACAGTGGTACATGAGACGCACGGAATGTGACAGATCGATACGCCTCCGGTCCAACGAGACCGTGACTGAGCCAGGTCGTCACATTCCTCCAGTCCACAAGCCCGGACAGTTGCCAGGGCCAGCGAGCCCGCATCATGACAAGGACGGGCTTCACCAAGGAGGGGGCGATGCAGCCAGGGTCGATCTGTGTGGGGATTGATGTCTCGAAAGCGCACTTGGACATGGCGCTGTATCCCGGAGACGAGTCGATCCGGGTTGCGTATGACGTCCAGGGGATGGCGACCGTGATCGCTCGCGTGAGCGCCGCGTCGCCGACGCGGATTGTGGTGGAAGCCACGGGAGGAGTGGAACGGCCCTTGTTGCGGGCCCTGCTGGAGGCGGCCTTGCCCGTCGTGAGCGGGAAGACCTGCTGCGGAGTGTGCTGGGCATCGGGCCGGTGATGAGCCGCACGGTGTTGGCCGAGCTGCCCGAGTTGGGCCTGTTGAATCGCAAACAGATTGCCGCCTTGGTGGGCGTGGCGCCGTTCAATCGCGACAGCGGGCAGCTGCGCGGGCCGCGGACCATCTGGGGCGGCCGGGCCTCGGTCCGTACCGCGTTGTACATGGCCACCTTGGTGGCGACGCGGTGGAACCCCGCGATCCGTGCCTTCTATCAGCGCTTGCGGGCTGCGGGGAAAGCCCCCAAGGTCGCCCTCGTCGCGGCGATGCGGAAGCTCCTGACGATTCTCAATGCGATGATGCATCATGGGGCACGCTGGCGTTCCACAGCAGAAGTGGTCGCTTGACAATCAAGACAGTTGCTCAGTCGTCAGGCTCCCTGCGGCCTTGCTGGAAGGCCTTTTTGAGTATCCTGCAAGAGTGGACGCGTCGGTCTTAACCTGCTACATAAGCGCCACGCCGCATGCCTGCCCTGTCAACCGAGACCTCTCGCGGGCGTTGTAGGAGGCAGGTGTCGCAGTTCCACTTCACAAGGAGGCAATGATGAGGCAGATGTTGCTCGCCATCAGCACAGTGGTCCTTACCGCCGGCATGGCCTACGCGCAGGCCGACACGCCAGGGATCGATCAGCGGCAGGCCAACCAGGAGCGGCGGATCGATCAGGGCATCGCCAGCGGCCAGTTGACCCAACGCGAGGCGGCCCGCCTGGATCGCCAGCAGGACCGCATCGACCGTATGGAAAATAAGGCGAAGGCCGATGGAGTCGTCACCGCTAGGGAGCGGGCCCGCCTCCATGCCGCGCAGGATCGGGCCTCCCGCAACATTGCTCGTGAGAAGCACGACGCGCAAGGGAAGCGGCATCGCTGACCGGTCGTGAGATCAGGCGCCGTCCTCCGGGACGGCGCCTGCCGTCTCTTCATCCGTCCATCCGTTCTTTCCGAGCCGCCGCATTTCCCGCCTCAGAGGACCCTGCTAGAATGCGCCCATGGAGATCATCGCCACGCATAGCCATGCCGATTTCGACGGCCTGGCCTCCATGGTCGCCGCGCGCAAGCTCTTTCCGGAGGCCCAGCTCGTGCTGCCGGCCGGCGGCCAAGAGGCCGTGCGCGATTTCCTCGCCGTTCACGATCTCGGGCTCGCCAAACTGAAAGAGCTCGACCTCTCCCACGTGCGAAGACTGATCCTCGTCGATACGCAGGAGCCCGACCGCATCGGCGCGCTCAAGGTCTGCATCGAGAATCCCTCCGTCGAAGTCGTCGTGTTCGATCATCATGTGGACGAAGCATCCATCTGTGCAGGCCGCTCGCCGCACTCCGTCATCGACTCCGTAGGCGCGACCACGACGATTCTCGTCGAGCAACTGCGCCGGCAGAAGATCGCTATTACGCCGTTCGAAGCGACGGTGATGGCATTGGGGCTCTATGAAGAAACCGGGTCGTTCGGGTTCGCCTCCACGACCAGTCGGGATTTGGAAGCCGGGGCGTTCCTCATCGCGTCCGGCGCCGACGTGAATCTGGTGACGGAAACGTTGCGGCGCCCGCTCGATCCCGACGCCGTCGCCTTGCTCAACGATCTGCTCGAGCACAGCGAGGTGCATTATTTGGAAGGCCGAAAAGTCCTCGTCGCCACGAGCACGCTCGATCGGCGCCGCGGGGAGGCGGCCGATGTGGTGCACCGGCTCACCGAATTGGAGGGGGTCGATGCCGTGATCGTCGCCGTCACGATGGAGGACAAGGTCCAACTCATCGGCAGAAGCCGGCGGCCCGAAATCGACGTCGGCTGGATCGCGCGCGAGTTCGGCGGGGGTGGGCATGCGGTGGCCGCCGCCGCGAGCGTCAAAGGCCAGCCGCTGGCCGAGGTGCACGAGCGGCTGGTCCACCTGCTCACGACCCGGTACCGGCCCACATTGCTCGCGCAGGATGTCATGACGAAACCCGTGAAGGCGATCGCCCAGGACACCACGATCGCCGAGGTCGGCCAGCGGATGACCACCTATGGCTTGAACGTGTTTCCGATTCTCGACGAGAAAGACCGGTACGCCGGGCTGGTGAGCCGGGAGTCGATTCAAAAAGCGCTGTTCCATCGATTGGGGAAGAGATCCGTGCGGGAGATCATGCAGACCGACGCCTACTCCGCCCGGCCGGAGACGCCCTTTCACGACATCGAAACGGCGATGATCGAGCGCAACCAACGGTTCGTGCCGGTGATCAGCGGCACGAAGATCGTGGGGGTGATCACCAGGACGGATTTGCTGCGGACGTTGCACGACGATGTGCTCGGCGGCGCCAGGGTGCGCGCGCGACGGCCGGGACAGGCCGAGGACCAGTCTGCGGGGCGCCACCGCAATGTGCAGGGCCTGGTGCGGAGCCGGCTGCCGCATCGGCTCGTCGCCTTGCTGGAGGAGGCGGGGCGCCTGGCCGATCGTTTGAACGTGTCGCTGTATGTCGTCGGCGGGTGTGTCCGGGACCTCTTGCTGGGCATCGAGAATCTCGATCTCGATCTGGTCGTCGAGGGCGACGGGATCCTGTTCGCCAGGAAATTGGCCGAGGCGAAACAGGCCCGCGTGAAGGCGCACGACCGCTTCGGCACGGCCATCGTGCTCCTGCCGGACGGATTCAAGCTCGACGTCGCCACGGCGCGAACGGAATACTACGAGTATCCCACGGCGCTGCCCACCGTCGAGCAGAGTTCGATCAAGAAAGACCTGTACCGCCGGGATTTCACGATCAACGCGCTCGCCGTCCGTTTGAACGCCAAGGGTTTCGGGGAAGTGCTGGATTTTTACGGAGGCCAGCGCGATCTTCACGACAAGATCGTGCGCGTCCTGCACGGCCTGAGTTTCGTCGAAGATCCCACGCGGGTGTTTCGCGCCATCCGCTTCGCCGTGCGATTCGGCTTCCGTCTGGGCCGGGACACCGAAGCCTTGATCGAAGGCGCGGTGAAGATGAATCTCTTCCATCGATTGTCCGGCCATCGGCTGCTGGAAGAGCTGAAATTGCTGTTGGCCGAACGGGACGCGATGCAGGCCGTCAAACGCATGGCGGACTTCGGACTGCTGCGATTCATCCATCCGAAGCTCGGCTGGTCGTCGCGCCTGCAAGCGGGATTGCGCGCCGCGGAACAGGCGCTGGGTTGGTACCGGCTGCTCTATCTCGACCGAGAGATCGCGGGCTGGCTCGTCTACGTGGTGGCGCTGCTGGAGGTCTTGCCCGAGCGGGCGGTGGCCGACGTGCTCAAGCGGTTTCCCTTTACACAAGCGGAAGCCGCGGTGATCCGAGCCGCTCGGCTGAACGGCCAGGCGATCGTCCGGCAGTTGAGCCGACGCCCGCCGCCCAAGCCCGCTCAGGTCTATCGACTTCTGTGCGGCCTGTCCGACGAAACCCTACTGGGGTTGATGGCGCGCAGCAAGGCCGAGGCGATCATGCGCGCGATCTCCGCCTTTTTGACGACCTATCAGCATGTGAAGCCGTTATTGACCGGAGCGGATCTGAAAGCGATGGGGCTCAAACCCGGCCCGCAGTTCAAGCAGATTCTGGATCGGCTCTTGGATGCCCGTCTCAACGGGGAGGTGCACACGGAGCTTGACGAGCGCGACCTCGCGGCCCGTCTTATGAAGCAGAATGCGCCGCCGCCGTCTCGCTAGCCAGGTGTTCACTTCACGGGGATGATGGTCGCCGTCACTTCGTTGGGCAGCAGCAGAGTCACCAGCGCGCGGTGCCGTTCATCCGGCTGAATCAGCGCGAACAAAGGGATCGGCTGCGGAACTGATCCCGGCGGCAACGCCAACAGGGCCGGGAAGTCGATGAGCGGCGACAGAGTCGCCTGATTCGCGAGGCGCAGGCGAAAGGCCATCAGCACGTCGCGTAAGCGGTGCGCTTGTTCTTGTTCCGAGACCGATCCGCTCGTGGCGATGCCCACGTCCCATAAGGGCCTCGTCAGCGTCACGGGAAACGTCAATCCCACTTTCTTCGCCTCGTCCGTCACATCGATCAAAAATCCGGATCGAATGGCTTCTTCGCGTTTGGCTCGAATCGTCTCGGCCGATTCCGGCCCGTCACCGGAGGGCATGGAGTCGGAAGCAACCGATTGCGCCGCCGTGACCGGTTCCGAAGCGTCCTGTGTGGTCGGTTCGGCTGCTTGCGGGAGCTCAGCTCGCTCCGGCGAGGGCGAGAACGACCCGGCGGATTCAGGCTGTTGCGGGAGAGCCCGGCGTAAACCCTCGTATACTTTTTGGGCCGAGGCGGACCATGCGGGGTTGAAGGGCCGGCCGACGAAGGCGGCTTCCGCCGCCTTTTGCTCGTCATGGGTGAGCGCCCGGGGAGTACGTGGCTGTTCCATGAGTCAGTAAATAAGACGAGGCGGGGAAAAGTCAAGGGAACCTCCCAGGTCTGTGGGACATAGCGGGATGACCATGCGACGCGGCGAGGGGCGTTCACACTTGATCGAGGTGAAGCGCGTGGAAACGCCGTGCTATAGTCCTGCGCCATGGCCCGCATGGACTACTACCGCATCCTCGGCGTCTCCCGCGAAGCGTCCGACGACGAGATCAAGAAGGCCTATCGCAAGCTCGTCTTTCAACATCATCCCGATCGCAATCCCGACAGCAAGGACGCGGAGGCCAAGATCCGGGAGATCAACGCCGCCTACGAGATCGTCGGCGATGTCGAAAAACGCCGGAGCTACGACCGGCTGTTCTGGGGCGACGAACCGCGCGCCGAGGCCCTGGATCCGGGCGTCATTCTGGATCAGATGGAGCAGAAGCTCTTCGACGAAGGCCGCAAAGAGCTTTTCGCCATCTTGATGAAAGACGTGCAGCGGGTGAAGGCCGAGCTGGGCGTGATTCGGGAGCGCACGGTGGCGGCGCAGGGGTACGATTCGTTCGTCGAGAAGATCGTGGCCGCGCGCGCGGGCGAGATCATGGACGACTTGGTGACCGAGGAGATGGAAGGCCGCCGGCGGCGGCTGATCGAAGTGGCGACGGAAATGATGGTGTCGCAGGGGGTCGTCAAGCGCGGCGACGAAGGCGGCATCCGGTCGCTCCGGAATCGGCTCGACGAGAGCTTCCGCAACGGCCGCGTCCACGGCATCGCGTCGGCGTTGGAGCTGTTCTATGAACGGAGATAAGGCTGAATGTTGAATTGGCTCGGGGATTTCCGGCAATTCAACATTGAGCGTTCAACGTTGAACATTATTGTAGCCGTGCCCGGCGGTTCCCGTCACGGACGCGCCTATCTTCTTGTAAGAACACGGGATCAGAAATTGACCCGCATGGTGATGGCTCCGGCGTGAGTCGTCGTCTGGTAGATGCCGTTCACGGCGGCGATGGGGTTGCCGGTGACCGACCGCGATTCGAACAAGAACACGTGATACGCCAAATCCAGCCCGAGCATGGTACTGCTGAACCGGCTTTCTTTAGAACCGCCGCACGTGATCAGCCCCAGAAACCTGCCGTTTTCTTTGCAAAGGAAGCCGAGTCCGACTGACAGAACGTGAACCGGTGCATCCGGCGCGGCGGGGTTGAAATTCACATCGGGAATTGCGGCCTCTGAATGGAGGTACCCGGTGCGAATGGCGACGCTCCAATCGGGATGATTCGGGATCGACAGCCATTTGTATTCGGTCCCGATTCCCACGCTGACGGCATTGTTCCACCGTTGGGGATTTGCGATGGTCGTGCCGTTTGAGAGACGGACGTCGAAGTCGCGAATCGACTGCCAGCGTGCGTAATCCACGTCGACCTCAACTTTCCACTGCCGATCCCGATTGCGCACCGGCCATACGGCCAAGCCCCAGGTGTAGATTTCCGGGAGGCGAATCGAGGAGCTTGCGTCTGCCATCAGCGCTCCGTTCACCCGCAATTCTCCGTTGACCGGCAACACCGCCTGGCTACGCCACACAAAGGCGAGATTGAGCAGCGGCTCGCCGTCTTCCGTCTGCAGAACCTTGTACAGGAGACTGGCGTTGAGCCCGGCGGTCGTGCCCTTGCCGTTCAATTCGACGGTCGTGCCGCCTTGTATCGACCGCTGTTCCAAGTGGCCTTCCCCAAGGAAACTCGCGAACGTGAAGATGTCTGCGCCGAGGCCGACGGACAGGCGATCGGTCACCTTATAGGCCAGCGTCGGTTTGATATCGAGGAGCGGGAATTGGGCGAATGTCACGGCACTGGCAAACGGACCATCCCGGGGGTACTTGGCCGCGAATCCAAAAAGATTCTGCAGCCCAAGACCGACCGAGAGATCGCCGAGTGCGTGAACGCCGAGGTCCTTCAAATTCGCGGTGACGAACAGTTGTCCAGGCGGCGGCAGACCAATCGGAAAGGGGCGCTCGTTTGCGACCGAGCCGCCGGTCTGACTGGTGAAGCGCGTATTGACGCTGACGAACTGAACACCGACGGTGTGTTGAACACCGTGCAACTGTGTCATGCCGGCGGGATTGTAGAACACGGCCGTGGGATCGTCCGCCTGCGCCGCGAAGGCGTTGCCTTGTGCAATGGCGGCGGCGCCTTGAAACGGATTGCGAATGCCGTCGGCTTCCGTCCGTTGAGGTGTGGTCAATCCTATAGCAACGATGAGCGTGAGAGGGAGAAGGGCGAGGTAATAAGGCAAGTGACGGTTGCTCTTGTGTGGCACCGGCCGCTCCTAGATGGGCGGAAAGGAAGGTAACCAGTGGAGAAGCGGGTATCACAAGGGATGAACCGAGTCAACGGACGTATTGAGGTTTCTACGGCCATCGTGGGATGATGGATGCCGTCCGCCGAGTCGCAATAGGTGGAGGCGCCAGTGCCACGCACCTTGCTTGCGAAGAAGCGTCCCGCCTCTCTGGCCAAGCTCAGTCCTCCGCGTCTTCCAGCCATTGTCGGGCGCACCTGCCTCTACCGGTTGCTTGATCGTGCTCGCCGGCGTCCCGTCGTGTGGATCGCCGCCCCGCCGGGCTTCGGCATGTCGATGCGCTGTGGCCTGATGCGGATGGGGACATTGGCCAAGAGACGTTTAACAAAACGCTCCAGCGGCTGCGGCGGTTGTTGGTGCACGAACAGGTCGTGCAGGTCCGAGACGGCAAGGTTTCGCTCAATCCGTCGCTCTGCTGGGTTGACGCCGTAGCCTTCGAGAGGCTTCTCAGCTCCGACGGAGCGGATAGCCGCCGACCGATGTCTGACACCGCATGGGTCTCGCCATGGGAACGTGCGATGGCACTTTACCGCGGGCCATTCCTGGTCGAGGAAGACGGCGCAGGATGGGCGAAATTACGGCGGGAGCGCCTGCATAATCGGGTTGTAGAGGTCGGGCAACGGCTCATAGACCATTGGAGCCGCACAGGCGATGCGATAAAAGCTCAAGGAGTTCGTCGATGGATTCATGCGGTAACACTGGAATCATTCGATGTCCGATCGCCGAGATAATGTGGCCGGCATGTGCCTGAGGAGCCCTCGACTAAACCGCCATGAGCCATTCTCGAAGTGCTCCAATCGGGAAACTCTCTCCACCGCGCTTGCCCGCGATCGTCGAGCGGTCGCGCCTCTACCGGCTGCTGGATCGAGCGCGGAAACGGCCGGTCGTCTGGATCAATGCGCCTCCTGGATTTGGGAAAACGACAGTGGTCGCCGGGTATCTGCGGGCGCGCAAACTTCGTCCGCTGTGGTACCAAATGGACGAGGGGGACCGGGATCTGGCCACCTTCTTCCACTATATGGGCCTGGCTGCGCGGCACGCTGCGCCTCGATATCGGCGACCGCTTCCCCATTTGACTCCCGAATATCTACAGGGACTGCCAACCTTCACTCGGCGCTTTTTTGAAGAATTGTCTCAACGGCTGCGTACCGCCAGCCTGCTGGTGTTGGACAACTATCAGGAAGTGTCTCCGGACGCGCTCTTTCATGAGATGGTGGCGCTCGGCGTGGAGGCGGCATCGGCAGGGATTGGCGTGATGATTATGAGTCGCGAGCTTCCTCCGCCGGCATTCGCGCGGTTGCAGGCGGCTCAGATCATCAGCTTTATCGACGAAGAAGATCTCCGGCTGACGAAAACGGAAGCAAGGGCCGTCGTGCGGCTCCATACGGGATCAAACAAACTTCCTAGACTCGCACAGATCGACACGTTGCAGAACAAGTTCCACGGCTGGGTGGCGGGTTTTGTGCTCATATTGGAGCAGGTCAAAACAGTCAGGGCAGACCAGATAGCGGCAGACCAACAGACGCCCCAAGTGATCTTCGATTACTTGGCGCGTGAGGTCATGCGGCGGCTCAGTCCCGAGACGCAGAGGTTCTTATTGCGCACGGCCTTTCTGCCAAACATGACGGCGGCCATGGCGACGCGACTGTCTGAAGAAGCGTCGGCCGGTGACATGTTGGCCAGGCTGTATCAATCCCGCTCTTTTACTGAACGGCGTGCGGGAGTCGAGTCCCTCTACCAATACCACCCCTTGTTCCGAGAGTTCTTGCGCGCTCAGGCACGAGCGGTTCTGCGTCCAGATCAAGTGGCGGATATCCAGCGGGCTGCGGCCTCTCTCTTGGAAGAAGCTGAGCGAGTTGAGGACGCTGTGGCGTTGTACGCCGAGGCCGGCCAGATCCAGGAGATCGTTCGATTGGTGATGGCGCGAGGTCCGGAATTACTTCAACAAGGACGCAGCCAAACGTTGGAAAGTTGGCTCACACAAGTGCCGGCAGGCTTGTATGAGCAAGAACCTTGGCTTTTCTATTGGCTGGCCTCTTGCCGCCTGGTGACGGCTCCGCTTGAAAGCGAAGCCATTTTTGAAAAAGCCTTCGAGCGATTCAAGGCTCAAGACAATATGGCCGGCATGCTGCTGTCGTGGGCCGGAATTATTTCGTCTATCCAATTCTCGTGGATCGATCTCAGCCGGTTCGATCGCTGGATCGACATCATGCTGAAAATGGTCCAGCCCGGTGCGGCCTTTCCTTCAACGGAGATCGACATTCAGTTTACGTTTTGCATGGTGAATGCCCTCATGTGGAGACGTCCGTACGCCTCAGTTGTGGTACCGTGGATTGATCGCGCGAAAAACCTGCTTGAAGGAGTGCCAGGCATCGAAACGTATTCGCCTCTCGTCGCGCAGATGTCCAACTTCTGCGCATGGCTTGGAGATCTCGATGCCGCCGACAAATATGCAAAAATTCTGAAATCCGCCGCTGAATGTGAGACCAACTTACCATTGATGCGCCTCACCTATTATGCGAATACCACGCCGTTGGCCTGGCTTCGGGGACATCCCAAGGAAACGTTACGACTTGTCCAGGAGGGCTTGGCGATCTCGGAGAAAACCGGCGTGTATGTCTTTGACAGTGCTCTTTTGGCTGCGGGTTTTTACGGTTCGTTATTTCTGAATGAGCTGTCGTCCGCCGAACACTACCTCAAACGAAGTGCCTGCTTAGTCGAACATCCCGCCCATGTCATGCGCGCCAACTTTCTTCTTATGCAAGCGTGGATGCTGCGCATCAAAGGAGATCTGTCAAAGGCGTGGGGGCTCCTTCAGGCTGGGCTGGAAGTAAGGGGGTTACACGGGAGTCCCTATCCTGAAGCGCTCCTCAGTTGCGCGGCTGCTGAATTATTGCACGGACTCGGAGAGGAGGAACGGGCGGACCAGTACCTTAGCCATGCCCTGCGTATCGCGAAGGGCATGGGAAGTCGCGTCCTCCAGTTCATGGGGAATCTCTTCCAGTCTCAGTTCGCATTCGATCGGGATCGCCGAGAGGAGGCTCTATCGGCCTTACGGGAAGCGCTTGCCGTTGGCAAACAAAGCGGGTTCAGCTTCTTTGCCTGGTTTGTACCGGAGAACGTGGCCCGGCTCTGTGCCAAGGCGTTGGAGGCCGAGATCGAGACGGAGTACGTGCAAGAGCTGATTCGGATAACTCGGTTGGCACCAACGGAAGAATCTGTCTGGCTGCCGGAAGCCTGGCCTTGGCCGGTCAAGATTTACACACTCGGCCGCTTTGAGATTCACTTGGATGGGATACCGTTGGCTCCGAGAAGGAAAGCGCCCTATCGAGTGCTTCATCTGCTGAAATTGCTTATTGCATTAGGGGCCAAGGATGTCTCGATTTCACGGCTTGTCGATACCCTCTGGCCCGAGGCGGAGGGGGACACGGGGCAGGAGACGTTCAGCAAAACCGTCCAGCGATTGCGTCGGCTGTTGGCGTCTGAACAGGTGATTCAAGTCCGAGACGGAAAGGTCTCGCTGAACCGCGCTTTGTGCTGGACGGATGTCCTGGTTTTTGAAGAGCTCGCCAAAGAAACCGCCTTGAGCCGAGGGCAGCTCGACGGTCTAGTGCCACTCTACGAACGGCTGATCGAGCTTTATCGGGGTCCCTTTTTAGGAGAGGACGAAGTGGAAGGATGGGCGGATGACCGCCGGCGAGCCGCGCGCGAGCGATTTATACAGGCGGTAGACGGCCTCAGTGCCTCTTACCGGGAGGCAGGCCAGGCGGAACAGGCGCTGAGCTGCCTGGAGAAGGCGCTGGATGTGGATCCATTCGCTGAACTGCTGTATGGGCGTCTGATTCAGCTATTTCAATCTCTTAGCCGACCGGCGGAGGCGAAATCCGTATGGGTTCGGTACCGGAGACACGTCGTCGAGCGCGCCGGACGCGATCCCTCCGAAGCTATGCAACGTCTTGCCAAAACCCTCGTGTAACCCCCAGCCCAGTCGGTCTTTCCAAGAGAGAGGCGCGAGAATTTCCTGCCCACTTTGGTCAATATGTCCCCGTATCTGTCCGCCGCCTTATGCTGAAATAGCCGCACTTGGAAAGTAGTGTGAGCGGCAAAGCGATGGTCGTCTTCTGGTGCAAAATGGGCCTGTTGATGACGGTAGCACTGATGGTCCCGACATCTGTGCCTATCGCGGATGACCTGCGATCTCCTGTGGTGCCGGAATTGGCTCTCGGGTCTCACCCCACCGACAAACTTGAGCAGGAACTACGACTCATACAGGAAGAGCAAAGTGTCCCTCCGCCCGACTGATTCATTCTCTTGTTGGTCGCCCGTGTTGAAGCGAAGCCCATCTGAAATACGGGCATTTCGCTGTATGTGTCCTGCTATGTGTCCTCTCCTATGTGCTATCAGAGAACCTGGAGTGTAGTACCGAAAGAGAGTGCGAACGGCGGTAAGCCATGTTGGACCAGTGTGAGCAAGAACGGCGACCTGTGCAGCCAAGAGTCGGACAAACTGAAGAGAAACGGTATGGAGCAGAGATGCTGTCTGTTCCGTTTGAAGAATTCTATAAACCGCTCAGTGATATCCCCAGCCCCGAAGACCTGGCGCTGACGCGCCACAACCGCAGCCCCGAGTTGCTCACCGCTCGCTTACGCGAGCTCGTGCCGTTGTTGCGGATGCTGGAGTTCAGCTTGGTCTCCGTCTCGGATAGAGAAACCGTCGGAGTGGTGCCATTGCTGGCCTCCACCATGAATCAGAACGGCACTCACCAGTCCAGTGTCTTCTACATCATGTCGGACTACATCGCCGGGACGGCAGTCTATGCAGCTTTGGCGGGTACCTACGCCATCGGTCTGCACGATCGCGGACCGGGCCAACCTGTGCAGCTCTGGTTGAAAGCGAATGCGGTCAAACATCTTAAGCCTGGCACGGGTCTGATTCGAGGTCGAGCGGAACTGGTAGAAAAGCAGGTCAGCGAATTGAGAAGCAGACTGCTCGAAAAGGGCCGGTGTGAAGTGCAAATGCATGTCGATATCTTTCAGGGGGACGAATTGATAGCCATCGCAGAGCCGCTGATCGGAGTGTACGAGTACAATCCGCGGTTCATCGAAACCAAACTGGACATCTTCCAGCGGGAGAACATCAAGCTTTCTGCGAAACTCATCGCCGCTTTACGTGACGACGAGACGTCACGGCGTCTGGCGGGCGAACAGGGACGAGTCCTTGCCCAGCGTTTTGGAGAGATCAGCCCGCAACTGCGTACCTGTGTGGAGACCCGCAGCATGCATTTGGAGCAACACCTGGCGTCGAGACGCATGCAGTATCGACAGGTGGTCGTCATCGGTATCGGGCTCGATACCCGTGCCTGTCGGCATGCGTCTCAAACGCAGCGGTGGTTTGGTGTGGATGTCCGCCAAATGTGTTCCTATCGAACCGAGCAATTCGCGTCGCTCGGCGGCGACACGTCGTGTCTGACCCTCGTCCCGTGTGACGTGCGCTCCCCTCAATGGGGCTCTGCGCTGCAAGCGGCGGGCTTCGATCGGCACTTACCGACGCTCTTTATCGTCGAAGGCTTATCTATGTACCTGACAGGTCCCGATCTGGCCAACTTGTTTCAGACCGTCCGGATGCTTGTTCAGCACTCAGACAGTCGAATCTGGATCGATCATGTGACCCCGGACTTCTACAGGCTCGACAGCCAGGAAGTAAAAGATTTTCTCAACAACATCGGCAGGCTCGGGGAACCCTTTATTACCGGCTTCACCCGCGCCGAGGCCTTCACCCGGGATTGGGAGACTGTGGCGCAACACACATCGGCCGACATCTTGGCCGAGGATATCCCTATGCATCCGGTCTATGCGAATCACATGCTTTCATTAGTGGCTCCCAAAATGGAGTGAGGCATGCGGCTTTGTCACTGGTCTTGCTTCGACAGAACTTTGGAGGGTTATCCCCGGCCCGGCCGCCGAAGCGCATACAATCGAGGCACTCCAGTTCTCCTGCTCTTCGTGGGACTGCTATTCGCGCATGGATCCGGCGGCACGGGCAATTCCGCGGTGCTCACCGCGGCGGCGAATAGTCCAGGACCTAAGGGGCATGTTCCCACGCTCGTAGCAAGCGGCGCGCCTCTTGCCTCTCCCAATTCCCCTCAGCACAACGATCATCCGGATGAAAGCCGCCTTGTGCTGGACTGGATGGCTCAGGCGCTCGCCTCGCCGGATGTTCAAGTTCGGCTCAATGCGCTGGAGACGTGGGCGCGCGAAGGAGAAAGGAGTGCGGTCGATCCGTTGATGCTGGCCTTGAACGATCCGGACACGCGGGTGCGTGAGCGAGCGATGCAGTTGATCGAGCAGGATTGGCTGGCCGAGCAGGCCTTATTATCCAACGCAGCCCGTTGATCCCGAATTGTTGGTTCTTATCTCTTGCTCCCGGCACCCCGGCTGCTCCTGTTCTCTTCGGGCAAAGCGGGTCCGGCAGGTCCGTGACATTGACGTGGACGTACAACTGGGCTGGGCTCGCCAGCACAGCGAACGGATACGAGCTGCAGGAACCGACCGTCTGGGCGACGACCGGTTTTACCGTTCTTCCCCGCAGAACACTATGGAAGGATTACAACAACACCAGCGGTCCAGCCACGAATCGCCCCGCCTGCATCACACCCATGATCCGGCTTCGGTCGCGGAGCACCTCGATGCGGCGGAGGGGGTTGCCTTCGATGACGAGGAGGTCGGCCTGCATGCCTTTTTTCAGCGTGCCGACGGACTCGTGAATGCCGACGAGTCGGGCGGCGGCCCAGGTGGAAGCCACGATGGCTTCCATCGGCGCCATGCCGAGCGCGACCATTCGTTCGAGCTCTTGCGCGTTCTCTCCGTGATAATTGAACGGCGTGCCGGCGTCGGTGCCCATCGCGATCAGGAGGCCGCTGCGAAGGGCCTTCTTGAAGCTGGCTTGATGGCGCTTGGTTATCGACTTGGCCTTGTCCAAGGCGCTCTCCGGGATGCCGCAGCCCGGCCGTCCCGCGGCGGTGGTGGCGAGCGCCGACAGCGTCGGCACCATGTAGACGGCGCGGCGTTTCATCAATTCGCCCGCCTCGTCATCGAGCAGCGTCGCATGTTCGATGGAGTGGACGCCGGCCTGAATGGCGTTCTTCATGCCCGATGCCCCGTGCGCATGGGCCGCCACTTTTTTCTGTGCCCGGCGAGCCGCCTCGACGGCCGCGGACAGTTCTTCCAACGTCATCTGCGCCTGATCCGGCGACGTGCCGGGCGTGAGCACGCCGCCGGACGCGATCACCTTGATGACGCCGGCGCCGGCGGCGACTTGCGCCTCCACCGCCTGGCGGACTTTCTCCGGCCCCTCCACTTCCTGCCCGATGAACCGCGCATGTCCGCCGATCATGCAGATCGCCAGCCCTGCGCCGACGATGCGGGGGCCCGGCAGGATGCCGGCGTCGATGGCCCGCTGCAGCGTGAAGATCGAATGATCCCGGGACCCCACGTCGCGCACGGTGGTGATGCCGGCTTCGAGGGTCGCCTTCGCGTGGGCGGCGGATTTCAGGAGCGTGTAGGAGGGGCCTTCAGATTCCACGGCGGCGACGACATCCGGTTCGGCGCCCAGGCAGAGATGCACGTGGCAATCGATCAAGCCGGGCAGGACCGTCAAGCCGCGTCCGTCGATGCGTTTGGAGCCCTTCGGAATCGCCACCTCACGGCTCGGCCCGGCGGCGGCGACGGTGGTCCCTCGGATCAGCAGGGTGGCCGGTTCGAGGACAGCTCCGGTCCCGTCGATGAGACGGACATGGTGAATCGCGATGACCACGGGCTATTCTCCGACGGGAAAGGTGATGATGATGCCGCCCATCACGTCGTTCAGCTTGAAATCCCGGCGGGGGCTGTTCGGGTGGGCATTGTGGCAGTCGACGCAGGCCTGCGAGACGGCCCGGTCGGCATAGACGGCTTGGAACATGCGGACGCCGTTCTTCTTGATGTAACCGAAGTGCGGCTGCGACGGATCTTTCTCTACCGATGCCAGTCCCTGGCGTTCGAGGTCGGTATTGGCGCCGTTCCAGACGTAGATCGGGGTGAGGCTCGCCAAACGAAACGTGAAGTTTAAGTTCTTCAGCGAGACAAGGCGGCCGGATTCCATGAGGTATTGCGCCGGCAGCGGGACGCCCCGTTCATCCTTCCAATGTTCGTGCGCTTCGATCCCGTCCCGCTGCAGCTTGACGACGACGTTGTCCGTGTAATTGTTGCGGTTGGCTTCGAGAATGGCATGGACGAAGGCGGCCACTTTCTCGGCCGGCACCATGTCGGTCTTCATGTGATCGAGCATCGTCACTTTGAAGATCCAAAAGAAGACGACGCTGAGAAACGCGAAGGTGGCGGCCCCCAGCACGACCAGCAATGGGCGACTCATCAAACTCCGTCCTTTTCTAGTGGTGTGTGGCTATAGGCACGCGCGGCCGCTTGAAGCGCGACGCCGGGCGTCGAGAGCCAGCCGGACCGGATGCCGATTTCTTCCAGCGCGTTCAGGAGCGTCAGCACGTTGGCTTCGGTGGAGGACTCTCCCATGAGTCCGATGCGCCAGACTTTGCCTTTGAGCGGCCCCAATCCGCCGCCGATCTCGATGCCGTACGCCTGCAGCAACTGAGCGCGGACCACCGCATCATCGATATGGGAGGGAACCGTCACACAGGTGAGCATCGGCAATTGCCGGCCGGCCGGCGGCAGCAGAGTGAATCCCAGGGCTGCGAGCCCGGCGACGAGCGCGGCGCTGTTCAGGCGATGGCGGGCAAAGCGGGCCGGCAGGCCCTCTTCCTCCACCAGGCGCAGCGCTTCACGCAACGCGTATACCATCGAGATCGGCGCGGTGTGGTGATAGGCGCGCGAGCCCTCCTCCCAATAGGCGGCGATGAGCGAGAAGTCCAGATACCAGCTCTGACAGGGCGTGCGGCGGCGGGTGATCGTCTCCAGCGCCCGCTCGCTCACTGTCACGGGCGCGAGCCCCGGCGGACAGCTCAAGCATTTCTGCGTACCGCTGTAACAGACGTCGATCCCCCAGGCGTCCACCTCCACCGGAATGCCGGCGAGCGACGTGACGGCGTCCACGATGAAGAGGGCATTATGCGTGCGGCAGAGCGCGCCGACGGCGTCGAGCGGCTGCCGGGCGCCTGTGGAGGTTTCCGCATGCACCAGCGCGACGGCCTTGACCGGCCCCGATCGGCTCAACGCCGCTTCGATGGCCGCCGTTTCGATGATCCGGCCCCATGGCGCTTCGACGCGGATCGCTTTGCCGCCGCAGCGTTCCACCACCGTCGCCAGCCTGGTGCCGAAGACGCCGTTGACGCCGACGACGACGGCATCGCCCGGCTCTACGACGTTCACGATCGCGGCCTCCATGCCGGCGGACCCTGTGCCGGAGAGGGCGATCGTAAAACGGTTGTTCGTGTGAAAGATCTCCCGCAACAGTGTCTGGATATCCGTCATGACCGTCAGAAAGGCCGGATCGAGATGGCCGAGCAGCGGAGTCGCCATCGCGCGGAGCACGCGAGGGTGCACCAGGCTGGGACCGGGCCCCAGCAGTAATCGGCGGGGTGGCAGGAATTCCTGCATGCGCGAAAGCCTCCTCAAAATCGGGAGGTTAGTATAAGCCAAATGCGAGGCCCGAGGCCAAGTGATAATCGCGGGCGAGGACCAGAGGCCGACAACCGCAGAGGCCTCCGATCTAGCTATTTCGAGGGGTATGGGGGCGAAATCCTGCATGGTATTATCCGTCGTCATGAATCTGGACGCCTCTCCGATCCGGCAGCCGCCGGGCATGTCCTCCTGCTTTCCGGCCAATGACCGAGCAGAACCGTTCTCCTCGCCGGCCTCGGTCATCGTCTCCGTCTTATCGGCGCTCGTGTTGTTGGCGTCTTTCGGCGCGATTGTCTGGTTCTCCGCCGCGCTTCCCAAGGTGCAGCGATTCGAAGATCCCGTCCGGGCCCTGGACCTGATGGTGAGCCGGACGATGGAGGCACAAGACGGCCTGCGCGAGGCTCCGGCATGGCAACAATGGGTGACGGAATGGTCGTCCGGGGGCAGCGACGCGGAACGGGCCCAAGCGATTCAGTGGTACAGGGAGCTGGTGGAGGAAACCGACGACCCACTCTCCCGGCTGCGCCTGGCGATCCTGCAAGGAGAGTCGGACCGGGCGCAGGACGCGCTCGCAGCCGCAGCGGCGTGGCGCACGAGGGCCGAGATCCAGCCCCTCTATGCGGACCTCATCGAAGCGGCCTATGGCGCGGCGGTATTGGACCGCGTTCATGAGGGCGAACTGCAGGCGGGGTTGGCCGAGTTGCTGCCTGCGGGGTGGTTTTACAATGCGCTCGCTGCGCGGCTGGCCCTGCGGGCCGGCGATCAAGCGCTCTTGGCCACCGTGGAGCAGCAGCGCGCGGAGCGGGGGGAACGGATCCAAACATGGTCGGGGAATGTGATGCTGGTCGAGTTGACCTGCCTCATGGTCGGCTCGGTGATGCTGTCGGGAATCGTGCGGCTCAGGCGGCAGCGGATCGATATCATGCGCCTGCACCGGCCCGGTGTGCCGCCTCCCTGGCCAGGCGGGATCGGCACGGCGGTGTTGCTGCGGGGCGGCGCGCTCGGCGCGGTGCTGACGGTGGCGTTTCTGTCATTCGCCCCGGCTGAGCATGTCTCGCTGCGCGCCCTGGCGATCCCCGTGGCGAATCTTCCCCTTCTAGGCCTCGCCTACATGTACTTGCTCAAGCCGGCCGGCTTGACGTTCCGTGAAGGCTTCGGCCTGTTCATCAGTCGGGCGGACTTCGGCAGGCTTGCCGGAATTGTCTTGGCCGCCGTGGCGGCGGGCCTGTGGGGCGAATGGGTGATGGGGCAGGCGGCCGAAACGTTCAATTTGACCAACCATTGGACGGAATGGTTCGATCCCGATTTGGTCTGGGGGCCGCCCTCCGTGCTCGCCTTCAGCCTCTTGGAATACGTCGTCTTGGCGCCGATCTTCGAGGAGCTCGCGTTTCGCGGGCTGCTCTATGCGATCCTCCGCCGCCGCCTCGGCTTTCTGCCCTCCGCGCTGCTCAGCGCCGGCATCTTTGCGCTGGCTCATGGCTACGGGTTGATCGGCTTCGTCAGTGTGCTGTGGAGCGGCTTGCTGTGGGCCTGGCTCTATGAACGGACCGGGAGCTTGATCCCCGGCATGATCGCGCATGCGACGAACAATCTGTTGGTATGCTTGGCCGTGATGGCGCTGCTGAGATAGTAGGCTTGTGAAAACGGTCCCAAACTTCGTTCTCGGCTCGCCAAAATCCTCAACGTGCCCCGGAGGGTACGCCTGCGGTTTTGGCTTACCTGCGGCCTCGTTGGATGACCGTTTTGACAAGCCTGGAGGTTTTGAACCACGCTGTTACAGGCCAAGTAACTCTTTGAAAAGATCGGGATGCTGGATGGTGTAGCCGAGCTGCTCCGTGAGCTTGGAAATGGAGATGCGTTTGCCGGTTTCTCTGACGTCGGGTGCCGCGATAAGAGAGAGCTCGCAATGCGCTCGGCTCCAGTCGAAAATCTCATTCCATGTCCGTGGGCTGCCGTCGCTGACGTTGTAAGTTTCGCCCGGGATTCCTCGTTCCAGCGTAGCGAGGCAGATGGCGGCGAGATCTTCTACATGAATCAAGTTCACGTATTTGCGGGATGGACGGACACGGCCGGTTTTGAGCCACGTAACAGGATTGCGACCGGGTCCATAGATGCCGGCCACGCGCAGGATGATGGCGCCGCAGTGCAGTCGCAAGAATTCCTCGCCGCGCACACGGGGTTTCGTCAGATCGACCGGCGCCGTTTCGTCGATCCACGGCGGAGGATAGTCAGTCGAACGACCGACATCGTAAGCCGACGTACTGCCAAGGACGCCGATGCGCCGGGAAGAAGGATTTGCAGCGGCAGCGAACTGCTGCACCGCCTCCGGCGGCGTGGCAGGAAAGCACCAGAGGAGATCCGCGCGTTCGGGAATGTTCCGCCAGGTGTCCGGTTGCGCGAGGTCGAATTGGAGACGCTGGTCCGGAGCAACAGTGGGAAGGTTTTTCGCCGGCTCACGACTGGTGGCAAAAACCTGCACGTAGCGGCGAGAGGCAAGGGGAAAGACAACGCGCGCGGTATACCCGGCACCCAGAATGACCAGCGTATCGTGTTCCACTATGCAAGCTCCGACTGAAATGGACGACAGTGTGCCAGCCACGGTTCGAAGATGTCTATGCAAATCACGCGCTTTCCATTGGCACATGTTTTTCATGGTGCTATAAGTTGAGCGACCGACTCTCCTGCGGAACACGAACCAGAGGACCAACAATGAGCACACGATTTCTATCTTGGTTGGCACTGCCGCTGCTGATGCTGCTCACCGGGTGTCCGAGTGATGGAGGGGGAGGCGGGGGAGTTGGTGAAGGTACGGTTGCGCCGCCGGTCCTTTACACGGCGAATGATGGGTCTAATAACATTTCTGGCTTTACAGTTGGGACTGGGGGTGTTTTAACTCCAACCACTCCAGCGAGTTTTTCCACAGCTGGAACGAGTACGGAATGGATTGCTGTATCTCCTAATGGGCAGTTCCTCTATGCGTCGAATCAAGGCCCGGGAACTGTATCCGGATATACCATTAATTCCACCACTGGCGTTCTCACTGCTATGACTCCGGCGACCGTTACTACTGGCGTTGGATCTTCGCCAAGAGGAATTACTGTTACGCCAAACGGTCAGTTTTTATATGTGGCAAATAGCGTGACAAATACAGTGGCTGGTTTTTCCATTGGAGCTGGTGGTGTATTGTCACCGACCGCTCAAGGAACAATCGGGACTAGTGGTACTTTGGCAAGAGGTATTGCAGTTTCGCCTAATGGGCTGCTCCTTTACGTCGCAAATGCCGGGAGTAACAATATTTCGGGGTTTGCGATTGGTGCAGGCGGTACATTGACAGCTACCAGCCCGGCTACATTTTCTACGGGGGTTGGATCAAGTCCCGAAGGAATTGCGATATCTCCTAATGGTTCATTTCTGTATGTTGCAAGTAGCGGAACGGACCAAATAGCTGCCTTTACGATTGGAGCTGGCGGGGTGTTAGCGCCCGCCACCACACCAACCTTCTCTACAGGCCTTGTAGGATCAAGCCCTCAGCGTATTATAATTTCGCCAAACGGTTTCTTCCTCTATGTAACGAACGTCGGTATGAATGAGATAGCCGGCTTCACGATCGGCGCGGGCGGCCTTCTCACGCCGACAACTCCAGCGGCCTTTCCAACTGGTGCAACATCGGCGCCCGTCGGGATCACTGTGAATACGACTGGTCAATTTGTATATGTCGCCAATAGTGGGACAAACGAAGTAGCGGGATTCAGCATTGGAACAGGAGGAGTGTTGTCGCAAACTACGCCTGCCACTTTTTCAACCGGAGCCAATATTCCAGTTGGCATTGCCACTCCAGGCCGGCCATAAAAACTTCTTCCAACCCTACCAATAGAGCCTTCTCCATCGGCGTGGTAGAATCCCACGCCATGCCGCTTTCCCGGTTCCACCCCCTCATTGCAAACTGGTTTCACTCCCGCGTCGGTGAACCGACGGACGTCCAGCAGCAGGCTTGGCCGGTGATTCAGTCGGGCGTCGATGCCTTGATCGCGGCCCCGACCGGGTCGGGCAAGACGCTCGCGGCCTTTCTGTCGTGCATCGACAGTCTCTTCCAGCAAGCCCTTGCGCGCGAGCTCGACGATGTGACCCAGGTGCTCTACGTCTCGCCGCTCAAGGCCTTGAGCAACGATGTGCAGAAGAATTTGCAGAAGCCGCTGGCGGAGATCGGCCAGGCGGCGCTGCAGGCCGGGTTGCTCATGCCGGAGCTGCGCGTGCTGGTCCGGACCGGCGACACGCCGATGGCGGATCGCCAGCAGATGCTCAAGCGGCCGCCGCACATTCTCGTCACCACGCCGGAATCGCTGTTCATCCTCCTCACCGCGGAGAAGAGCCGCCGCATGTTGCAGACGGTGCGGACGGTGATCGTCGACGAAATCCATGCGCTGGCGCCGAACAAGCGCGGGGCTCATTTGGCCTTGTCGTTGGAACGATTGGAGGCGCTGACGCTGCGGAATCCGCAGCGGATCGGCTTGTCCGCGACGCAGCGGCCGATCGAGCTCGTGGCGCAATTCTTGGTCGGCGCCCCCTCACCCACCCCTCTCCCTCCAGGGGAGAGGGGATGCACCATCATCGACGTGGGCCACCGGCGCGAGTTGGATCTCGCGATCGAAGTGCCGAAAGATGAGCTGAGCGCCGTTGCGACGAACGCGATCTGGGCGGATGTCTACGATCGCGTGGCCGAATTGGTCCGGGAACATCGATCGACCTTGGTGTTCGTGAATACGCGGCGTCTGGCCGAGCGGGTGGCGCACTATCTCGAAGACCGGCTTCAAGACTTGGGTCCCGATGTCGTGGCCGCGCATCATGGCAGCCTGTCGCGCCACATTCGTCTGTCGGCGGAGGAGCGGCTCAAGAGCGGCAAGACGCGGGTGGTGATCGCGACGGCGTCGTTGGAATTGGGCATCGACGTGGGGACGGTGGATCTCGTCTGCCAGATCGGCTCCCCCCGCGCGATTGCGACCGCGCTGCAGCGGATCGGCCGGGCGGGCCATTGGATCACGGCGATTCCGAAAGGCCGGCTCTTCGCGATGACGCGGGATGAGCTGCTGGAATGCGCGGCCTTGGTCCGCGCCATTCGCGCCGGCACGCTGGATCGCATCGACGTGCCGATTGCCCCGCTCGATATTCTGGCGCAGCAAATCGTGGCGGCGTCGGCGACCCAGAGCTGGACCGAAGACGAGCTGTTCGCTCTCTGCCGCCGGGCCTATCCGTATCGCAATCTGGCACGGGCGGATTTCGATCACGTCGTGCGGATGTTGGCGGACGGTATTGCGACCAATCGCGGGCGCGGCCATGCCTACCTGTTTCACGATCGGATCAATCATCGCCTGAAAGGCCGGCGTGGCGCCCGGCTGGCGGCGATTACGTCGGGGGGCGCCATCCCGGATACGGCGAACTATGCCGTGATCGCCGAGCCGGACGGCACGGTGGTCGGGTCGGTGGATGAAGATTTCGCCGTCGAGAGCTTGGCCGGCGACATCATGCTGCTGGGCAATACGTCGTGGCGCATCAAGGGCATCGAAGCCGGGAAAGTCCGCGTCGAAGACGCGCAGGGCGCGCCGCCTAATATTCCATTTTGGCGCGGCGAGGCGCCGTCTCGGACCGCCGAGTTGTCGGCAGAGGTGTCGTCGTTGCGGGGGGAGATCGCGGATCGGCTTTCAATCTCGGCCATCAACCATCAGCCGTCAGCTATCAGCTCGGAGTCTTTACCCATCACCCATCACGCATCACTCATCACTTGGCTGAAGCAGGAATGCGCGCTGGATCGGCGGGGCGCCGAGCAGGTGATAGCTTACGTGGCCGCAGGGATGGCAGTGCTCGGGACGGTGCCCGCGCAGCGCCGCATCGTCGCCGAGCGGTTCTTCGACGAGAGCGGCGGGATGCAGTTGGTCCTGCACGCGCCGTTCGGCGGCCGGATCAATCGCGCCTGGGGGCTCGCGCTGCGCAAGCGATTTTGCGTGACGTTCGACTTCGAGTTGCAGGCGGCCGCGACCGACAACGGCCTCGTCATCTCCCTCGGGGAGAAGCACAGTTTCCCGCTCGATTCCGTCTTCGGCTACCTCCATGCTGCGACCGTGCGGGAGGTGCTGATCCAAGCCGTCCTGCTGGCCCCGATGTTCTCGACGCGGTGGCGGTGGAACGCCTCCCGATCTCTGGCCCTGCTCCGATTCGCCAACGGCAAGAAAGTCCCGCCGCAGATTCAACGCATGCGTTCCGAAGATCTCTTGGCCGCCGTCTTTCCCGACGCGATTGCCTGCCAGGAGAATCTCACCGGCGCGCGGGCGGCGCGGCAGATCCCAGAGCATCCGTTGGTGCAGGAGACGCTGCGGGATTGCCTGACAGAGGCGATGGATATCGACGGGCTCACGGCCGTGTTGCGCGCCATCGAGCAAAAAGAGATCGAATGTGTCGCCGTGGATACGCCGGTGCCGTCGCCGTTCTCGCACGAGATTCTCAACGCGAATCCCTATGCCTTTCTCGATGACGCTCCGCTGGAAGAGCGCCGTGCGCGAGCCGTGGAAATGCGGCGGACGTTGCCCCCTGACTTGCAGGGGCAGGTCGGCGCCTTGGATCCTGCGGCGATCGAAGAAGTGGAGCGCGAAGCCTGGCCGGTCGTGCGCGATGCGGACGAGCTGCACGACGCCTTATTGACGCTGGTGTGGGTGCCGGTGGAGCAGGCGGAAGCATGGGCGGCGTTTCTGCCGCGCTTGATCGAAGAGGGGCGCGCAGCGGAAATCGAGGGGAGAGGACATGCTGAGGGGAGAAAAGCGAGAGGATTGGTCACGGCGGAGAATCGGGATCGCATTGAAAAACTGTTCGCGAGCGGTGACGACGCGACGATGGATGCCATCGTGCAAGGCTGGATGGAAAGCATCGGACCCACGACGGTGGAGCAGTTGGCTGCGCGGCTGCACTTGCCCGCAGATCGGATCAATGCCGCGATGCTGCGGCTGGAGGCGCAAGGGCAGGTGCTTCGCGGTCGCTTCACGCTTCACGCGTCACGCTTCACGAACGACGAGACGGAATGGTGCCATCGCCGCCTGCTGGTCCGCATCCATCGCCTCACGATCGGGGCGCTGCGGAAAGAAATCGAGCCGGTCACGGCAGCGGAGTTCATGTCGTTCCTGCTACGCTGGCAGCATGCGGCGCCGGGAGCCCGGCTGCACGGCGAAGCGGGATTGGCCGAGGTGATCGGGCAGCTCGCGGGATTCGAGGCGGCGGCGTCCGCGTGGGAGCCGCATCTGTTGCGGACGCGTCTGGCGAAGTATGAGCCGGCCTGGCTCGATCGGCTCTGCCTCAGCGGAGCGGTGGCATGGGGACGATTGTCCACGCCGGTACGGTCGACTGGAATCGGAGAGGAGACCGCCCGCCGCATCGTTCCGACAAGCGCCGCGCCGGTGAGCCTCTTTCCCCGCGAAGCGGCCGAATGGCTGATCACCGCCGCCGACGGCACGATCCCGACTTGGCTCAGCGGCGTCGCGCAGCGTGTACTCCAGTGCTTGCGGCAGCGAGGCGCCAGTTTCTTTAGCGAGATCACAAGGGAGACGGGCCGTCTGGCGGCGGAAGTCGAACAGGGTCTGTGGGAATTGGTGGCGGCCGGGCTTGTAACGGCCGATGGGTTCGATAATCTACGCGCGTTGTTCGATCCGCATCGGCGGCGCGCGGAAGGGCGGGATCGCTTTCGGAGCCCCCGCCACGCCGGCGGACGCTGGTCGCTGCTCAGAAACGCCGTCAGCCCTCCGCCCTCAGCTGTCGGTCCCCAATCGCCGGACGCATCACGCATCACCCATCACTCATCACGTTCGATTGAGCCGCTTGCCCGCCAGCTCCTGCGCCGTTACGGTGTGGTGTTCCGGGATGTGCTCGGCCGGGAGTCCTCATCGATCGCCTGGCGGGATCTGTTGATGCAGTACCGGCGGATGGAGCTGCAAGGCGAGGTGCGCGGCGGGCGCTTCGTGTCGGGATTCGTAGGCGAGCAGTTCGCCTTGCCCGACGCGCTGGAATCGCTCCGCGCGTTCCGCAAAACCGGATTCAACCTCCCGCAGGAGGTCAAGCTCTCGGCGGTCGATCCGTTGAATCTCGCCGGGGTGATCCTGCCCGGCCCCCGCATTCCGGCGGTGCCGACGAATTTCCTCGTGATCAAAGACGGGGTCGTTGTTCGCACCGTGATCGGACGTGCGCGGGAAATTCGGGAATTGGGATTGGCGAAGGCAGAGTCGGTTTAGCTGGTACGAAAAACCCCTGTACTTGTCGAAGGGCCTGCTGTTACACCGGCAGCGCCAGCAGCGGACACCGCGCCCCCCGCAGCACCCGTTCCATCGTGCTGCCTTTGAGCATATCCGATATGGATTGATGCCCCTCGGTGGTCATCACGATCAAGTCGACGTCGAAGTCGGCGCCCATCCCCAGGATCACATCCACGACATTTCCCCGGCATGTCAGCGTATGCCACAGCCACCCGTTGCGCGACGGATAGCGGATGGTGTGTAACGTGGCATCATCGCCGACGTGCATGAGGATGCCGGTGAAATTGTCGCAGCCCAATGCGGCCGCCAGCTGCGCCGCCGTTTCGACGGCCGGCTGGGGGGTGGGTTGTGCGCTGACGGGGATCAGGACCCGCCGGAGCCTCGGTTGACCGCTCTCCTTCACCACAAACCCTTCGACGTGCGTGGGGACAAACAGCGTGGCGGTCCGGCTGCTGCGGGCGACCGGCTCCGCAACCAACCGGTGTTGCCAGCGCGCGAGCCCTTCGTATTGGTGCGTGGCCATGACCAGGAGATCGGCCGGATGTTCGGCGAGATAGGCCAGAAAGGCGTCTGCTGGACTGGCGGCGGTGGCGCGCGCCTTCTTGATGGTCAGTCCCAACTGCGCCACGTGGGCTTTCGTGCTGTTCGCCGGCAGGAGACCCCATTGCTCCAGAATCGGCCGGATGCGCGGAAAGTCTTCGAAGTCGGACCGTGGGACCGCCGGATCGATATGCATCATGGACAACTGCCCGTTGGCGAGGACGGCGAGCTTCAGCGCGTGGATGAGGGCCGTGTGGCTGTCGGCGGAGAAATCCGTGGGATGAAAGATCGTGCGAAAGGGAAACCCGCTCGCCCTCATCTGCATCTGATCTCTCTCAGCGAAGGAAGGGGTGCGCCGTCTCCCGCAGGGTCGCAAGGACGCGGTGCGGCGTCTCCCACGCTCCGGGGTCCGCTTCAGCATGACGCCTTTGGACCGCGGAAAAAAACCCGGGCTGCCGATCATCCGGCACGCCCAGAAGCCGGCTCACGGATCCAAGATACTCGCCCTGGCCGGCGGCCAAGTCCTGGAGCAGATCGGCTTGGTTCACGGACACAAAGGCGACCGCTTGGAACTCGGGACGGATCAGGCCCTCTTCGGTGAACCAACTGCGCGCCGACGACGTGGTGCCGGTCATGTTGGAGGTCGTGTCGGTGGTCTGATTCAGCGTGGCCTTAATCGAACAGCCCATCGCCTGCAACAGCAGCACGGCGAGAGCCATGTTCCGGAGAGTGAGTCGCATAGGACGCCTCCTTGGCTGGCGATCGTTCCGACGGACCGGGTGGCCCAACTATAGCACTAAGTCGGCTCAAGTTCAGCCGCCGTGATGCCGATAGGCATCATAGCGAAACTCATTAGAGCTGGTACCTTGGAGACTCCTATGCCGGTCGCATCCTTACGTCCATTCGATCCCGCGCAGTTGATTCATGCACCGTCGACGGCCGGCGTTCCCGCCCGGCGACTGGATACTCATATCGGCGCAATCGCGGTGTCTCATGAGCTGGCCGGACAACTGTCCGTCACGACGGCCGAAGGCGACAGGGTGACGCTGAGCGCGCAACTGGCCGAAAGCCTGCGAGCCGTGAGCTATTCGGGACAGGCCCGTCAAGAGGGGGCCTCGGTCGAGGTTGATGCCTATCAGGCGGAATACTCGTTCAGCCGCACGCTCGGGCTCAGCGTCGAGGGGGATCTGAACGATGAGGAAATTCGGGATTTGAGCAAACTGTTCAGAAAAGTCGCCGGCATCTTCAAGAAGCTCTTCAATGGCCAGGATGACGCCGCGCTCGCCAAGACGGCCAAGCTCGCCGACCGGTTCGAGCACTTGTCCAGTCTCGCCAGCCTGGATCTCGACGTGGAGGTCGAGCGCTCCGTCACCGTGATGGCGGCTCGGCTCACCGCCACCGGCGGGGGCGCAGCGACGCCGGCAGCTCCAAGTGAGTCATTCGAAACCCCGGGTGTGGCGCCTTCGACGACGGCGGCGATCCCGCCGTCGCCAACCGGTACCGCGGCGCCCACCCGACAGTCAGAAACCGGCACCGAGGTCGGCATCCGAGGCGGCCTGCGGCTCGCCGTACCGGCCGCCGAGGAACACCGGAAGTCGCTGGTCGATCGCGTGCTGGACGCCGTGCACGAGTCCAAAGTCGAAGGGCGTAAGTTGCGCAAGTATCTTCCCCGGCTGCTCGACCGCGTCCGAGAGGAGTTGGAACAGGGGCGCACCCGCCGGGACAGCCGGGAATCCGCGCCGGGTGCGGAAGCGGCCGTTCCATCCCACTCGGCGTTGTTCGTCGCCTCTCAATCCTACCGGCAGACCTCGGTCACCCTGTCGATCCGCTCATGAACAACACACGTCAGCCGCAGGGCTGGCGTCAGGTCCGACGACGGCGAGGCGGCTTGCGCCGCCTCGCCGTGCCGTTGTGCTAGTCGGCCCACAGGCGCTGATACCACTTCTTCTCTTCGGCGACCGGCAAGGCGGTGAGGTGCATCCGCTTGCGGATGTCGTCGATGTTCCAGCCGGTCAAATGCGCCAGCGTCTGCGCTTCCTTCTCATAACGTTCACGCAGCTGTTGCCGGTACGCGATCGCGGCGGGGCACTCGTCCTGTCCGGTCCATGGATGGCGGAGGATGTACCGTGCCTGGAAGTTCGACCGATCGGTGGTTTCTTGGAACAGCAGATCTTCCGGGAAATGCGCCTGGTCATAGCGCACGTGGAGGCGCGTCAGAAACACGTTGTGCGCCATCGGCAAGCCTTTGCCGATCCGACCCGCCGGCTCCTGCCAGAAGACCCCCAAGCTCCGGAGCTCCTCGGTGGACAGGGGATTCGCCGCGCAGGGATCGCACCAGGTCATGTCCCAGGCATATTCGAGGAAGACGCCGCGCTCGCTTTCCCGCTTCACTTGCTGCGTGAACAAGTCCCGGTAGAAATCGCCGAACTGGTCCTTGACGTACAGCGGAATCTCCTGCGCTTCCGGCAGGCGCACGGTTCGGTAGTTGGTCGTTTCCACGCGGCCCTGCTTCGTCAGGAAGTAGATAAAGAGTTCCTGCGCGCCGTCGGCATTCACCGTGCCGAGCCGGATCGGCAGCATGAACTTGGGCGACTCAAACACGATCTGCAGCGGGCGCAAGTGGGTGAGGCCCAGTTTGGCTTGCTCGCCGAGATTGACCTTCGCCACGAAGAACTTCATCCCCTGTTTCAGATAGCTCTTGAGGACGGAGGAAGCGCCGGTGGGAATCCGATAGCCGTTCTCCGTGAGCCAGGTTTCCAAGCCCGCGCTCTCCTTCGCGGAGAGGATCAGGATGTCGTATTCGCCCACCGTGTACTGGGCTTCGATCGTCACGCCGAGGGCCTTGCCCCGTTCACGCGCCGCGGCCGAGGCCGGCAACCGGTCCTGCAGCGCGCCCAGCTTCTGCTCTTCGAATTGGTACCGCAGGCAGGGATTCTGATCGAAATACTCCACCAGGCGCGGGGCGCTGTAGTCGGCCAGATGCCGCAAGACCGCCGCATCGCCGATGTGAATCTGATCCTTCTCCAAAACCGTCGGCACCGGCACGACCATCGCAAATTCTTTCACATCGCCTTTGAAGTCGTTCGCCATCGTGATGACGGTTTTGTCGTCATGGCGGACGATGGCGACTTCCGAGGCCTTGTTGAAGAGCTTCGTGTCGGCTTTCGCGACATAGAAGCCGCAAAACGCCGAGGCTGAACCGCTCCAGGCGAGCAGACCGGTCAGGAATGTGAGGACAAGCACAAGCGAGCGTGTCATGAGAACCTCCTTTGGTGATGGAACAACCACAGAAACCGGGATCGCGTCGGGAGTGCGCACGCTGATTGGGCCCCCCGAAGGGCGTGACCACTCGTAACGCGAACCGGGAACCAGGCGGTCGAGCAACGGAACGAACGGAGAGCAGGCAATCAAACCCCATAACGGTCCATTCGGACGAAACAGGCCGAACTGCATGTACAGCGCGGTCACGGTGACGCATAGCGCAAACACGATGCGCCCAGCGCGAGAATCCGGCGTTGTCTTGGGGTCCGAGATCATGAAAAAGGCAAAGATCAACAGCGCGCCGCTTTCGATCTGATGCAGCGGGATCGTGAGCGGATCGCCCAGCCACAGGGCCCGGGCGAGCAGCAGCCCGAGATAGAAGATCAGAAAGGCGAACGTCACGTCGGCCCGCGCCGCGCGGGTGACGACGAGCGAGCCGAGGCAGGCGATCAAAAACCCGAACCAGGCGACCTGCCCCCATTGCCCCGGCGAGATCCAGCCCAAACTGCCGGCGAGTATGGCGACGAGCGCCAGGTTGGTCGGATTGAAGAGATGTTTGCCGTTCCAGCGAAGCACGAATTTGCTGCCGATCGCGATGACGGCGGCAAGCGCCGCGACGGCAAGATCATTCGTCCGAAGCAGAAGGCAGAGCGATAGGCCCGAGATCAGCGCGCTCTTGGGATCGAAGGTGGGAACCTGGAAGTACCGTGTGCTGGCGTATTGAGTCAGGAGGGCGGCGCTGAGCGTGACGACAATTTGCCAGAGCGAAATGTCGAAATGGAGGAAGGCGAGACCATAGAGAATCAGGGCCGAGAGGCTGGCGATTTGGTAGAGCCGGGGATCGAGCGAAGAAAGCAGGGTCTTGAGTCGGTCGAACTTCATCCGGCACCTCGTGAGTAGCGTGGTGTGACGTCCCTGCACACGTTATGGCGCCAGGGGAAGAATCCTTTCATGGGGGTGAGGGTATTGGAGGCTTCTTTGATAAGGCCTACCGGGGCGAGTCGTTGACAGTTCGGTGAGCCTGCGCAAGAATCACAGGCCTATGAGCGGTTATCGTTGGAGGGAGGTTTCTAACAGGAGGATCAGATGTCCAATCTAGCCGAGGTTATCAAAGGCGCGATGAGCCTGGATGTTCGTGATCGGGCCATGCGCGCGGAAAAGCTTCTGGCCAGTCTAGAGGAGCTGAGCGAGGAGGAAGCGGAGCGTCTTTGGGCGGAGGAAGCACAACGGCGTCTGGAAGAGTATCGGGCGGGCCGGGCCAAGGGGGTGGAGGCGGGTGCCGTCCATGCCAAGGTGGATAAACTCTTTCGATGATGCCTCTGCGATATCATGAGGCGGCGGAAGAGGAATTGCTGAACGAGATTGGATACCTTGAATTACAGGCCAATGGGTTAGGGCGACGATTCTTCAGCGAGATTCGAAGAGCCGAAAGCCGCATTGCGCAATTTCCAGAATCATCCGAGGAGGTCATGAAAAAGACCACAACGACCCGTTATGACATCGCCGAGCATCTCCGAACGCCCGAAGACATGGTGGCGTATCTGGAAGCGTGCCTGGAAGAAGCCGGCGGCGACGCCGCGTTTATTGCCAAGGCTCTGGGTGATATTGCCCGGGCCAAAGGCATGGCGAAGATGGCACGTGATGCGGGCATGTCTTGCGAGAGCCTTTACAACTGTACGAAGAATGATCCCCGAACATCCTGAAGGTGGCCGGGGCATTAGGGCTCAAGCTGCACACCGAAAACTCAGTCGAGCGTCGCGTTCGTTCAGCTCCTCGTTCAGGCGGACGCGCAACAAAGGGACGAGCGGCCTGAAGTTGACGTCGTTCTGAAGACCCAAAAGTTCAAAATGATTCCCGATCCCTATGGTCGGAACGTGCCAGCACTTCATGTGATCTGCGTCCTGTCCCTGTAGATAGCCACCGGCCTTGACAGGCTGACCGGCGGCTGCCATTCTGTTGAATATTTCAACAATGGAGCGAGACATGGCGACGGTCAATTTCAGCGTGCCGGCTGATGTGAAGGAAGCCTTCGACAAAGAGTTCGCCCGTCAGAACAAGAGCGCGGTCTTGACCGAGTTGATGCGGCAAGCCGTGGAAGAGCGACGGCGCCGACAACGGCGAGCGAAGGCCGTTGAGAAATTGCTGGTGCTCCGTAAGCAAACGCGTCCCGTCACGGATCGAAGTATCCGGTCGGCGAGGAGACGGGGAAGGCCGTGACGACGGTGGTCCTCGACGCCAGCGTCGTCGTGAAATGGATCTTTGCAGACCGGGCCGAAGAATCCCATTCCCTTCAGGCGCTCCACATTCTCCGCGACATCCAGGAGTCTCGCGTCTCAGTGTTGCAACCGCCTCACTGGCTGGCCGAGGCGGCGGCGGTTATTGTGCGGCTGGACGATGAACGGGCTCGCCAAGCCGTCTTGCTCCTTCATGCCTTGGAGCTTCCCGTCGTCACCGGACCGGAGGTCTATCAAAAAGCGTGCGAACTGGCCGCGTCACACAACCAGCACCTATTCGACACGCTGTATCACGCGGTGGCCTTGACCGAACCGGGAGCCACGCTTGTGACGGCTGATGAGCAATATTATCGGAGGGTCTATAAGGCCGGCGGCATGATGCGGCTGAAAGACTATAGCTCGATCGACCTCGATTGAGGCGTTCTGCCGTTCGCGGTTCGAGGGCGCTTGTTCCCCTAGCAGTTGGTCATAGCCGTGCGCGAAGCCGAGAATCTTCTGTTGTCTTGCCAGTCTGTGCCGAGCGTGCAATCCTCAGTCATCTCAGCCCGTCCCATTTCTCGAACAGACATGAGCGACCGCAGTCCCGATTACGTGCCGGTTGTGGCATCCGCTCTGGGCGGATTCTTGGTATGCCTCGCCATTTCCATCGTTACGGGGCGCAAGGAAGCGTGGGATGCCGTCGCGTACTTTTCCATCGGCATCCCCATCATGTGCCTGCTCATCTTTGTCGTCGCCTTTCGCTATCCTCATCGGGCGTGGCGGTGGACGCTCTGGATGGCCGTCGGCCAGGCGGGCGCTATTTCGACGTCGGGCAACTCGTTATCGCTATGGCCCCTCGCCATCGTGGCGATGACGTTGGTGTCGATGCCACAGTTTGTGGCCGGGACGATTGCCAGTAAGCTGGCCCGAAAGCGCGCGGCGTTAGCGGTGAAGTAAGCCGGCGGGTCGATCTCGTGGATGGAAGTCACGCATGAATTTTGTGCTTGCCCTTCTGTTCTCTCCGCTACCACTGTTGATCGTGGGTTGGATCGTTTGCCGTCACGGTCCCATCCGGAATCGCTGGTGGCGCGGCGAGAACCCCATTGGGTTCGCGTTCTTTGTCGGCGCGATCACGTTTCTCCTCGGCTTCGTCGGTCCCATGATTGTGGTCCCCCAAGCCAATCAAGGTCCGTTGCTGGGCATCTTGTATACGGGTCCGATTGGGCTCGCTTTGGGGTTGCTGTGGGGACTTGCTCGCGCTCTGCGCCGGGGACAATGGCGTTCTACTTCGGCGGCTCAGTGACTACCAATGCCGACGTGATGATGGACAGGTCCTTTAAGAGAACGAAATTCTCAGCCATGGTGGTGGGAGGCTGAACTTCGGTGTCAGCGATGAGATGGGCGGCGAGATCGACAGAGAGTTGGACCGCACGTTGGAGGTTCAATGCAATGATGTCTTGCAAGTCCGGATCGCGTTGCAGCTGCTCGCTGGAGGCGGGCGTTTTGGCGGCGATGCGCTCGACGCATCGCCGGAGTGATTAGGTCCCGATCCATGCTTTTCTTCTGGCGGCGAGGATTCGTCGGTAGTATGGCATGAAATCCGCCTCTTCGTAGATCATTCGGCGGATGAGCTCGGCATAGTGAACCCGGTCCCTGCACAGGATCTTACGACCCTGCGTCAGGATTTGCTGGAGAAGAGGGCCATGCGTCAGATCCAGATCGATCAAATCGACCGGGCGACCCACGGCTACGGCCAGGTCGCCGATAAGATCCATCCGACCTTGCGAAGTGAGTGGAGTCGTGGCGGCGAACGCCACGTCGAGGTCGCTGTCTGTTCGACCGCGTCCTGCCGCGAGCGAGCCAAACAGGAAGGCCATCACGATGGACGGATGGCGGTTCAACACGCGTAAGATCTCTTGGTCGATATCGCTGCTGTGCGGGGATGCTGATCGAACCATGTCCCTGAGTATCACGAATGGCGTAAAGCTGCAAGAACGCGCCTGAGCATGCGGCGTGACCAGGGCGGCGCAGAGGCTTCTTCGGACAATCAGCGCCGGACCGGTCCTCTCCTGAGGACAACTTGTCCTCGACGTTGACGATCAATCCCTCCCACGTCATTCATGCGATACGTTCCCATGCAAAAGTCCGCAACAGCAAAGGATGCGGAGCGGCCGTCAGAGGCACGTGGCTTGCGTCGGTAGTTTCCGGTGGGGAGGAAACGGCCATGCAAATCTTGGTGAATACGGACAATCACATCGAAGGCTCCGAGGAGCTGACACGGCAGACGGAAGCGGTCGTGCGCCATGCGCTCGAACGGTTCAGCAGGCAGATCACGCGGGTGGAAGTGTTCTATACCGATGAAGACAGCGGGGCGCGCTCGACCGAACGGGACAAGCGGTGTCTGATCGAGGTCCACGCCGCCGGGCTCAAGCCGATCGCGGCCGGCGAGCGCGGCGCCACCGTGGAGCAGGCGCTGAATGCCGCGGCGGACACGGTCGAAGAAACGTTGGACCGAACGCTCGGCCGCTTGCACGATACCAAGCAGCGCCGTCCCGGCAAGGCGGCGTAGTGGGCGGCGGGATTGCTCACCCCACTTCCTGCAGCTTCACGAGATTCGTACCCCCCGGTTGTCCGATTCTCGTTCCGGAGAGGATGACGATCCGCTCACCGGGTTTGACCAGCCCTTCGCTTTTCAAGCGGCGTTCCGCTTCATCGATGCGCTCGTCGGTCTGGGCGATTTGTTGCATGGTCTGGGGGCGCACGCCCCAGTAGAGCGCCATGCGGCGCCGGACCGATTCGAACGGGGTGAACGCGATGATCGGCGCGGCCGGGCGCTGCTTGGAGATGAGCCGCGCGGTGCGGCCCAGCTCGCTGAACGCCACGATCGCGCTGGCGCTGATGGCTCCCGCGGCCGACGAGGCGGCGGTGCAGATCGCTTCCGGCAGCGACATGTCGCCTGCATCAACCTGACGGCGATGCACGACGCCGCGTTCGGAGCCTTCTTCCGCCGCGCGGATGATCCGATCCATCACCTGGACCGTCTCGACCGGATACCGGCCGACGGCGGTTTCCGCCGACAGCATCACGGCATCGGTGCCGTCGAAAATGGCGTTGGCCACGTCGGACGCTTCGGCCCGTGTCGGGCGCGGATGGTGCGTCATCGATTCCAACATCTGCGTGGCGGTGATCACGAGCCGGCGCCGGCGATTCGCTTCGGCGATGATGCGCTTCTGCAACAGCGGCACCGCTTCCGGCCCCATTTCGACGCCGAGATCGCCGCGGGCGATCATGACGCCGTCCGCCTCTTCCAGAATCTCATCCAGACCAGCGACGGCTTCGGCCCGTTCTATTTTGGCGATGATCGGCACCTCGGCGCCGCAATCGGCGATGAGTCGCTTGGCCGCCACGACGTCTGCGCCGTCTCCGACGAACGACAGCGCCACATAATCCACGCCCTGCGCGATCCCGAATTGGATGTCGGCGCGATCCTTGTCGGTCAACGCCGGTGCACGGAGCCGGGTGCCGGGCAGGTTGATGCCCTTATGCGAGGTGATCGTTCCTCCGGTGAGGACGATACATTCCACGCAGCCGCTTGCGATGCGGGTCGCCTGGAGCTCGATGAGCCCGTCGTCGATCAGAATACGAGCGCCGGATTCCAGGTCACGCGCCAGATGCGGATAGGTGATGGGAATGTCGATGCCGCCGCACCCACGATCGGGCGGGGCGGCCGCTCTGTCGGACGTGGCGGGCTCCGGCGTCAACCGGACGGATCGGCCGGTCTCAAGCGCCATCGTCCGGGCGGGCAGCTCGCCTACGCGAATGCGCGGGCCTTGGAGGTCTTGGATGATGGCCACCGCTGCGGCGCGGCGGTCCGCCGCCCGGCGGACCGCCTTGATCGCCGCGGCATGGGAGCCGTGCGTGCCGTGTGAGAAATTGAGTCGCGCGGCGTCCATGCCGCTGTCGATCAGACGGTCCAGTTGACCGAGCGACTCACTGGCAGGGCCGATGGTGCAGACGATCTTCACTTTGCGCATGCGAGGTTCCGAACATGGGGCGGCTCGTCGTCGCCGCGGGCGCACGTGAGCGCATGACGTATATCACAGCGAACGGAATTTGTATTGCGGCACCGTCTTCCGCACCGAGATTTTACACAGATTTTTCCCGGCGGCTCTGGACAAGCGGCGGCGGACGTCGCAATGATGCGAGGGCCGCCCCGCTGTTACAATGGCTCAGCACGAGGTGCCTATGCCGAATGCTCCACAGCTACTCGATTTCGTGACCCTCGAAGGTCTGCTCGCCTATGGGAACCGGCTGGCGCAACGCGCACCGGACGAGCGCGTGGACTGGCCGGCCGTGCGGGCCTGCTCTCTGCCATCACAACTCAGCCGCGTGAAGGCGGCCACGGACGCGATTGCCGCCTTGGTGCAACAGGCGCCGAAGGGATTTCCCGATGCCGAGGCCTACCGGTCGGCGAGGCAGACAGTGGTCGACACAGCGTGCGGGGGCGATCCGGTCGTCTTCTTCGCCGCGTGGAATCGCCTGCTGGCGGAAGGGGCCCTGCAACCCTTGCTCCGCGCGCCGATCGGGTCCGTGCTGAAGCCGACTCACCGCCGCCCGGTGGCCATCGTGCCGCGCGCGCAGTTGACGCCGCAATTGGCCGAGGGGCGCATCGTGCTGGACCTGGGCGACGACCGGTTCTGGCTCTTGCCGCGCGATCTGGCGGACCGCACCTTGCTCTTCACCATGCGCCACGGCGTTTCGCGCGTCGAAAGCAAGACGCACCGCGTGGGCCGCCGCCTGGCCAACGAACTGGACCCGGAACGGGGCGTGCCGCGGGCCGAGGCCGTGGGCGCGGCCCTCGCGCGCATGGTGGGCGTCGTGGGCCGGCAGCTCGACTTTTTGAATCTGTCGAACTACCTCGATCCAGGGAAATTCCTCCACTTCATCAGCCGCAGTCCGAATACCCGGCAGCTCTTCGAACGGGTGGCGGCCGGGTTGGCCGGCGGCGAACGTGTCGTCCCCGAGCCGGCTTATGCGCATCCGCTGGAATCGTCGGACTTCGGGTGGGTGACGGGCATGGAAAAAACCGCGGAAGCGCAAGAGCTCGCCGCTGCGTTAGGGGTCGAGGTGCCGGCGGCGAAGCGTCTCATCAAAGATCCGCTGTACTGCTATCCCGGCGGCCATTCGTTTTTCGATCTCTATGTCGACGTGATCGACGGACTGCACCGGCTCGGTCAGGCCCATCCGGGCACGGTCGCCTGCCTGTACACGCATAGCTCCACGTTGCGCGCGCTCATGATCTATCTGGACCCGCGCCCGTTTCACGAAGCCTTCACGGAGTTCAGCGACTATAAAGAAAGCCAGGACAACGTGGTGCTGCTCACGTTCGAAAAGGGGCGGCTGTCCGGCTACTCCACGGCCGTGGGGTTGTCACAGCGGGAGAAGGCCGCGCGGGAGACGTGGATCACCGTCGAACGGGTGCGCAAGGATCGGGTGACGCTGAAGCCGAGACAGATCAAGCGGATCGTCGCCCTGGTCTCCGGAGGGGATTTCGCCGGTGCCGGGGCGGCGTTGAAAGAGCTGCGCGTGACGGGCAACCGGCTCGGATTGAAAGTGCATTTCGTCCGCCACGGCTTTCTGGGGCTGGCGAATAATTGGATCGCGACCGTCACCGAAGACGATACGCGGGGAATGAGCAGCGTCGCGAGCAGCCCCATCGGCAGCAGTCGGTTCGAGGACTTCAAGGATGAAACGGTGCAGCAGGCGGCGATGCGGAATTTGGAGCCCTATCTTGAAGACGGGGCGTTGGTCGTCCTGGGCGGCGACGGCAGCCTGCGCGGCGCGCGGGCGATCTTTGAAGGCTTCGGCGTCCAAGTCGTCGGCCTCCCCGGCACCATCGACAACAACATCGAAGGGACGACATCGCTCGGCTATCATTCCGCCGTCGCGTTGGCCGATCAGTCCATCGAATCGCTCAAGGCGACGAGCGCCGCGATGGGTACGGTGTTCTTCGTCGAAGTGATGGGAGCCGGCTCCGGACACCTGGCGCTGGCCTGTGCCTATCAGGCGAGAGCCGAGGGCCTGCTGGTGAACGAGCATCCGGACCCCGACGCCTATATCGACGACGTGATTCTCGGGACGCTGAAGCAGACCCTCGGGGTGCCCAATAAAAGTCATCTCTTTGTCGTGGCCGAACGCACTCCGCACCGCCACCACAGCGACGGCGGCGTGCATGGGTTGGTGCCCTACGTGGCGGGCGCGATGGCGCAATGGCCGCCCCGCCAAGGCCGCTCAGGCTGCTATGCACCGACCCAGGCGACCAAGGCCACCATTTTGGGCCATACCTTGCGGGGAGCGCCGCCGACTCCCGAGGACAAGGCCATAGCGCAACACGTGGCGTATGAGGCCGTTCATCGGTTGGTGGAACGGCCGGATGAAGTCGTCGGCTGCATGCTGGCCTACCGGGAGCGGGCGGTGATCGAAGCCATCCCGCTCCATGCGGTGGCGCCGAAACAGTTCGATTGGGAGTTGTTCGCCAGAATGCACGGCAGCGAGCCCTCTGGGAATCTTCGGTAATCCCCGCTACGGGTGGACCGACAGGTTCACTTCGATGGAAAGGTGGTCGGTCCGGCCGGGGCCCGGAGCGACGACGTACATCGCATGTTCGGGCGGCACGTCGGGTCGGCCCGGCTCTACGCGTTCCGTCAGCAGCGCGGGCGACGACTGAGTCGGCGGCGGCGCATGTGGATCGCGAGGGCTGCGGGAGAAGACAATGAGGATCCGCGCCGGCTTGGCTTCTGTCTGCCGTTCAAAGAGCGCCGCTAAGGAAATGACGAGGGTCTTCCTGCCGGTCACCCCCCCATCGCCTTCCAGGGGGAACAGCCGTACCGGTGTCTCGCCTGCCGATCCCGGGCTATAGACAGCCAGGTAGCCGTCCTGGTTCGTTTGAACGGTCAGCCTCGGAGCATCGTCTTTTCCGATCGCCGTGGATGGATCGACTTCCAGATCAATCCCGCCCGGACCGGCCATGAGCAAACTATAGCGCAGGCCCAGCGGAGCCTGGACCGGTTGCGTGTCGGTCGATAGTTGACCGAGCAGCCCGATGCTCCGCTCCGCCCGTTTCTTTTCCCTTGTGGCGGCCTCTGCCGTCCTCCGGTCTTCGCTCTTCTGCTTGGCTGCTTCCCGTGAAGCGGCCGGCTCTTGCTGGGTGACAGAGAGTGGCTCGGCGACCGCCGGTGAGGCCGCGTAAAACAACGCGCGCGCGCTCGCGGCCGGAGGGCCGGCGCTTGCGGCGGCGGGCGCAGCCGGCGTTTGCGGTGAGAGAGGCGATTGAACCGGCCGCTGTGCCGGCGCTTCTGCGTCCGTCGCAGCGCGAGCGTCTTCGGCCGCTTTGCCGGAGGTGGCCACCTCGTCACGCGTCTTGTCCTGCTTCACGAGTGCTTCTTTGCGATCATGTCCGGCGTCGAGTCGGGACGGTTCCTGCGGTTTGGCCGGGACCGCGCGCCCGCGCCGGGCAAGCGGCGGTTCTGCCTCTCGCTGCCCGGACGGAGGAGCCTTTGCGCTCGTGTCTGTCAACTCGCGCTCCGGTTGGACACGTTGAGGCGGAGGAGTGGAAGCCGGCGGTGGGGCGGGCATGGGGGAGGCCGGAGCCTTCGTGTCTTCGGTGGCGACCGCCGGCGCGCGCTGCCGCAGACTGTCCTGATAGATCTTGGCGCCCAGCACGACGGCAAGGGCGGCCGCGGCCAGGCCGCCGGCAAAGGCCAATCCCGCCGGCCGTCGCAGCCAATCGAGCCACGAGCAGGCCTCGCCGGGCTCGGACGTCTTGCCTTGATTCAAGGCGTGAAGCAGACGGCGGCGCACGGCGGGATCGGCCAGCAGCTCTTTCAACGCCTGCTCATCAGCCAGCGAGTTGAATAGCTGTTGGTCTTCGAGCGCGGCACGGTACAGCAGCCGGCGTTCCTCAGACGTCAACGTATCCGCTGCGAAGCCGCCGAGGAGTTTCTCTAAGTCGTGCTCGGGCATGGCGAGATTACAAATGCAAAATTAAACATTCAAAATTATAAATTGCATCATTCCCAGCTCCCGCCCATTAGACTCAACAACTGTTTTCGGCAACGGAGGTCCCAGGTGTAGATCGTGTTGATCGACGCCTGGCCCATCAGTTTTTGAATCTCCGGGAAAGACTTGCCTTCCAGTTTCCACTTGAACAGCTCCCGACAGCGCTCGCCGAGTTGCGCAAGGGCGGCGAGCAGCCGGTCGACACGCTGCTTCTGGTCCAACTGTGTCGCCGGGTCGTCGGCCGGATCGGCGAGCGGGAGGTCGTCGAGCGATGCCTGATTATACTCACCGCGCCGGAGCGCTTTCCGATGGGCGTCCGACATCTTGAAGCGCAGGACCTGAAAGGCGAGGGGCACCAGCTCCGTCAACTCGGTCACGTGCGGGTACTTGTCATGCAGGACGGCCAGCACGTCCTGGGTCAGGTCCTCCGCCTGGTCCCTCGCTACTCGTGATGTCGCGAAGGCGAGAATCCTTTCGCGAAGCGAGGCGAGGATGTGATCGCGATCCATGAGAAGTCAAAATCTGTCGCGAGAGACAGACAAGAGGCTTCTATAACCAGTTCTCCACGTTCAATCGTGGCACGCGCTTAAACTCGGCGATGTTGTTGGTGATGAGAGTCACATCCAGGCTTACTGCATGAGCTGCGATCAGGAGATCCATGGCTCCGATGAGGCGACCCTGTTTTTCCAAGACGGTTCTGACACGGCCGTATTCGGCAGCCGCGTCGGTATCGAACGGCGCGACCTCAAGAGGCGCGGTAAACTCGCTGAGCGCTTCTCGGTTGCGTGCAGGATCACGGCTCTTTGCCACGCCGTACAAGAGTTCCGCCAGCGTGATGATGGAGATGCCGATTGTTCCGACCTGAAACGAGCGAAAGCGATCGAGAACGGAGACCGGGTGTTTTTTAATGAGGTAAATGCAGATGTTGGTATCGAGCATGAGCTTCATGAAAAGGCGCGTCCGCGCTTCTGGACGCGAGGCTGTTTTCGCCCCCTTTTCATGAAGTCGCTCGTGAATTTCGAGAAGCTGCTCATCATCACGTTCCAAGACGGTTTCTTGGGGCGTAAGACGAGCACATCGCCTTGCCGCCGTATCTCCACTTCGGTGCCCTCAAGATGAAACTCTCGCGGAATGCGCACCGCCTGACTGTTGCCGCTGCGGAAAATTTTCGCAGTCTTCATGACGGTCCTCCGTGTATACGAAGGATATACGGAGCCCATTGTACCGTCAAGGCGATCGATAGGACATGGCCGGGCAGCATTTGGAGAATCGCATCTCGATCCACGGCCGTCAAAATACGCTTCGGCTTAGGTGTGCCACAATCCCCATCCGATCCGGCCCAGTGCATAGAGCAGGGCTCCGCCGAGCAGGACTTTGACCCAGCCCGGTCCCAGCACGATGAATGATCCGAGAAGCCCGATCATAAACATGAGCGCGCCGAGGGCGGTGACGAACCGTCTGGCCCACACGCGGTCGCGCCGGACGGCGCCGGATCGCCAGGCCGCCTTGAGCTGGCCGAGCGTAAACTGCTCGGAGCCCTGCCGGCCTCCGGTCCGCCCCCACACGCGATAGGACGAGGCGCGCCAGGCCACCGGCCTCGCCGCCAGGCGGACGCTGCGCTCGACATCTTCCACCCCGGCATGCTCCAGAGGTTGATCCTGGTCCATCAAGAGTTTCAGGATGCCCCCCATCATCAGGGTGAATCCGATGACGCCGAGGCCGCCGGTTGTCCAGAGTAACGGCCGCTCACGGTGTTGAATCCAGGCGACGGCGGCGCGGCTGGGCGGCAACTCGGCGACGACCGCGCAGACGAAGACCAGCGCCAGGCCGCCCGCGATATGGACCAGCGTCTTCATGTCCCGGCTCGTCCGATCCAGATGTTTCGCTGCGGGCGCTCGCGATCGAACCGCACGGCGCCCGTGTCGCCGGCGCGCCATTCGGCGGCTTCATCGGGTGACAACAAGCCGCTCTCTCCTTGCCGGGTCCGTCCCATGTGATCGCGAAACGCGTAGCTCAGCCGCCATTGCGTGACGCGGTTGATTCGCGTGCTCGTCGGCCAGACCTTCTGGACCGTTCCTTCGGCGGGCAATCCTCCCCGGGACAATCGGATGACGAGGAGCACATGGCGGAGATCTGAGGAGGCGACCAAGGCTCCGATGAGCGCGAACAGCATCCCCCCGCCGGCGAAGATCAACGGCAGCCACCAGGCGTCACGATAATCCAGGTGAGTGGTCGTGGGATCAGACGGGAGGTAGCGCACGGGAAACGAGCTGCCTTCATCCAACCCCTCCCACTCGTCCACCGAAACCTCACCGACCTGCTCGACGGTGCCGCCGCCGGGAACCGCGAAGCGGTACGTCACCTGGTATTTCGTGCGGGGGTTGCCATCCCGGGTGGCCTTTTCAATCGACTTGTTCAGGATCGTCGCGTCTGTCCGGACCGATTCCCGCTCGAAGTGCTGGCGTGTCCGCCATTCCTGAAGGGCAATGAAGGTTCCTACGGTTCCGGCGGTGAGGAACAGCGCGCCGACCCACAGCAGGACCGAGCGGCGGAGCGTCTTGAACAGGGATACACCGGCCATGAGATCAGTCGGCTCCTCTCCAGACATTAACGTTCGGTTTGCGCGGGTCATACCGGACGCGGCCCATCCGTCCGGGCGGCCACTCGCCCGCCTCTTCCGGCGACAGGGTGCACGAGCCCTTGCGCGTCTTGCCTTGTGCGTCCTGAAACTCGTAATGGAGCGTCACCTGATTCACGCCGTTGATGCGGAGATAGGAGGGGCCGACGTCGGTGATCGTCGCCTCGGCCGTCATGCCGCTGCGCGCCAGGTCCCTCTCGCGTCTTCTGGCGCCGACGGCATTGAAAACGACGAACCCGCCGAGCGAGCCGATGACGCCGCCTACGACGCCGAAGACGATCGGTAAAGCAGTGTCGTCGCTCTGCCCGTGAATGCGATGGGACTGGGGCTCGTCCGGCAGGTACATCACTCGAACCGAGCCTCGTTCTTCCAACGCATCCCAATCTTCAGGGGCGACATCGGCAGTGCCCTGCACCATCTCGCCTTCACGAGGCACAAACCGGAAGGTGACCCGATAGGACGGGCTGGATTGCTTCCCGCTCTTGTTCGACTTCCGATAGACCTCCTTGGTCAATACGGTGCCGTCCACCGTCCGGCCTTCCCGCTCCAGCCGCTCGTCGACCGACATGCGGTGGATCCCGACGGACACGCCGACCACGAGAAATACCGCGCCGACGGACAGCCAGATGCCGCCGAACCAGAGCCAGAAGTTCTTTTGCGTGATCACTTTTTGCCAGCCTTAGAGATTTCTCTCTGCCCACTGTCGCATGAACTCTTTGAGTTCCCGAGCGTCTCGCATGGAAAGGATCGCTTCGACATCGGCTTGGGTGATGCGCTCATACCCGGACATACTGCTCGCTGTGCAGTAGACGCTCATCCACGGTGTTCCGCAGCGTCGACATTTCCCCAGTGTGTATTCGAAGCCGCCGGCGTGGTGGAGGTCGCGCTCGGGGTTCCATGATGGTTCATTGCAGCAGGTTAGGCAGTCCATGGATGAGGCGCGACAAGAGGTGGGGGGTAGACGAGATCTCACCGGAAGCACCGTCGATAATTTGTAACCTCGTCACATCCGCAGGGGCTAAAATAGCGTTCGCCTCTTTGATCGCGATGATTGTTAACGTGCTCTATTCTGAGATGCTAGAGATTGAGCTGTTTTTGGATCTCTTGACCGGCTAACGCCGTTTCCTCAATTTCTTTTGACCATATTTTCAGATCAACGAAAGCTTGCTGGGAAATAGCAAATAACAAAGGTGGGGACAGTCCTTTCCTAACCGATTCAATCATAAAAGGTGAGAGTGGGACGAACAGCCGTTCGCGAAAGCGGGCCTCCACCGTGTCAAGTTTTGACCTAAAACTGAACAGCTTTTGAAGGACCGCCTCGTCGGGTCCACCCTCGTCGCTGGTAAGCGCTTGTGTCGAAGAATCACTCAGGTTTTTGGTGCCCTGCTTATCGGTGCTGAATGTGCTTGCGGAACCCCCGCCTGCATCATTACTAGAGCCGCATTTCTTTCTTAGTTCTTCAAGTTCCTTAAGAATGGCTTCGATTTGATCGTCTATCTGATCGAGTTGCTTCTTTAGCTGCTTGGCTTCACGCTTTTGTTCGTAATAGTTAGAAAGGTCGTTAACCGCATCATCGGTGGCTTTTATACAACCGTAGACGTTGTTTGCGGCACTCACGACCTTGATGGCAGTCTGTGCCTGACCGACGGTGATAGGGGTGTCTGGGATTCGCATGTGTTTACCGTAGGACTGTACGGCCATTTCAAGTGATGCTTGGTCGACATAGACATCGCCTGCCTTTCTGGCGGCGTCCTTGATCAGCTCTTCTATGCCTTTGTTTAGGAATGCGTCGTCGCCGACCACTTGAGTTCCAGTGTTTACCCAGGTGTCCCATTCTATGGAGCCCTGATGAATGCTCTGTCCCATTCCAATACCCGCGTTAGCCCAACCGGCCCAATAGCTGCCTGCTCCGCTCGAAATGCTCAGCATTCCAAGAACTGAGTTGACATATCTTGCGCCGGACCCGCTGAACGGGTGAGCGAAGTTCCGCCAGGCATCGTCGCGCGCCTTAACGGCAGCACTGTACTCCTTTCGGATCATATCGGACACTTCCTTGAGTGCTCGCAGGCGTCCGATAAGGCCCTTGATCTTCTCCTCGTCCTCTTTACTGCACGGGCAGGTGGCTTCGCGGCAAGTGCCTGAGGGAGGTATGTGGCCGGGCTTATGAAATGCCAGAGCAAGTTTCACGCAGAAACTAAGTGCGACACATAAGGAAAGGAAGATCCCCATGAACTTTTTCAAGGCGCACCTGCCCGCATATAGGTTTAGGGAACTTTAGCGTTGACGCCAAACACAAACACTTTTCCGTTGCTGTGGTACGTCACTATTTTCGACCCGCGGATGGCGGACTGTTCTAAAAAGGATGGCAGTTCAGCCTCAGCGATGCTGCGACCGGAAACCCTATCAAACAGAGAAACGTGGTTTTGACTATGAACCGCCAACAAGGCGGATTCGTAAGGGAAGGCCAAGGCACTCACTGTTACACCAGGTAGGTCAGGCAACGACTTCTCTAAAGGCTGTTCTCCTGCCAAATCCCACCCGCGAATGGATCGATCCCTACTCCCGGACACTGCCATCTTTCCGTCCGGAGAAATCGCCAGTGCCACCACATTTAAAAAATGGCCCCTAAGGAGTACATGGTTTTGTGCTTTACTAGGGCTCCATATCCGCACAGTACCATCCGCACTTCCTGAGAACAGCTTGTGGCCGTCGGGGCTAAACAAAAGGCAGCTCACGGTCCGCTCATGGCCAACAAGAGGACTAGTCTTATGTTGGCGGTCCGAGCCGATAGTCCAAAGATGGATTACGCGGTCGCCACCTCCAGAAGCCACAATTCGTCCATCTGGCGAGAGCGCCAGTGCGGTCACGCGTAGTCCGTGTTTCCCGAGTAACGCGTTATCCTCCCGCGTACCATCCATATGCCATAACCGGACGGTCCTATCCTCGCCCCCCGAGACCAGAAGCTTTCCATCGTCACTGAGCGCCAGGGAATAGACCGGTCCGCGATGGCCTTGCAGGACTCGCGATTGAGACAGTTTAGATCTCGTATTACGCCAGACTTCGATGGTTCCATTTTCAAACCCGAAAGCAATAGCGTTCCCGTCCGCTGACAAAGTAAGTGCCGATAGCCTTTTCATATCCGTGGAACCGATAGCGGAGAGAGTGAGCCAGCCATGACCCGGGTAGAATACGTCGGTTTCGGTGTGCGCCACGTTCCCCGCGCGATCGGCAATCTCCACGGTCAGCTTGTGTTCACCTATGGGCAGTGACTTGGGCAGGGTGAGCTGCCCGCTCGCGCCCCGGCTATGTTGATCGAACTGACCGGCATAGTCGGTGCCGTTCAGGAGCACGTGGAGGGTGCGGACGGCGATGCCGCTGCCGGCATCCCGGTATTCGATTTCCACCGTGAGCGTGTCTCCGCCGATTTCCGTGCCGGCAGCCGGTTCGACGATGCGAACGCTGGGCGGGGTCCGATCCGGGTCGGCCGAGCCGGCGTTGGAGGAGAAGAGAAGTGGAGCGAAACCGGATAGAACAAAAACCACCCGGCAGAGCCGGAACCCTAAGCAGGCGGCCGGGCAGAAGCCGGCAGTCCGTCTCATCGCACCCTCACAGTTGAAGACAGACACCAGCGACAATTACTTTTTCGGCGCCGGCGGCGGAGCCGTCGGCTTCGTGTTCGCGTTCCTGCCCGCGTTGTTCCCTTTCTGCTCGGTTCCCGACATGGTGCTGGTGGCGGGTTTCGTCTCCTTGGTCAGCGGGGGTGTGCCGGCGGCATGGACGTCACGGGTGCTGATCCCGCTTCCCAACAGCTGCGCGACAACGCCTGATACGAGCAACATCCACAACGCATGTTTTCGCATGGTGTCCTCCTGGTTGCAGGGGCGTTTTCTGTGGCTCCCCTCAGCTTGGTGAGTCGGCATTAGGACTGCTTCAGTTCATTCACATACCGTTTGATGGGTTCCGCATCCTTGGCTCCCCCGTTCAGGGACAGATAACGTTCGAAGGCTTCAATCGCTTTGGGCTTGTTCCGCTGCTTGTAGTAGGCGAGTCCCAGTTCGCGATAGGCGTCGGCAAAGTTCTCGTTGAGTTGGACGGCCGTGGTCAAGTGGGTGACGGCCTGCTGCAGGCCGGCGGACCCGCCGGTTTCCGAGGCGATCTTGCCCATGTAGTAATGGGAGAGATGGTCTTTGTTGTTGGCGAGCAGGGCTTTCTCGAACATGGCAGCCGCCGTCTTGAATTTCTTCCGCTCATAGTCAAGGCGGCCGACTTCGACGACCAGATCGCGCGTGCGCTGCTTGAACTCGGCGGTGTTCGTGATCAACTTGCGCCTCTCGAGATCAGCGGCGTATTTCGATTGGACGAGGCTTGTGAGCTTCTCGATCCGCGCTTTGTTCGTGGGATGGTCCCCGTAGAAGAAGTTCTGCACGGCGCCCTGGTCGCCGTACTCTTTCATGAGCTGCTCGAAGGTGCCCGCCGCTTCCCGCGGGTCGTATCCGGCTTTGACCATGTAGTCCAGACCCACGACATCCGCTTCGCTTTCATTGGCGCGCCCGTGCCCGCTGACGGAGGCCTTCATCGAATATTCGTATGTCTTGTCGAGGAGCGCCGGGGGGATCTGGGTTTTTGCCGCGGCACCGGTGGAGACGGCGGTGACGCGCGCGATCTCGCCGAGCAGCTGGATGCCGTATGTGCCTTCAATCCCCTTCGTCACATGGCTTTCGGTGACATGCGCAATCTCGTGGGCGAGCACCATGGCGAGTTGCGCCTCGTTCTCCATGCGGGCGATCAAGCCGGCGTTCACGTAGAGCAATCCGCCGCCGAAGGTGAAGGCATTGATGCTGCCGTCATTCACGACACGGATGCTATAGGTAAACGGGCGTGGGTGGGCTTGAGCGACCAGCCGCTGGACGATGTCGCTCAGGTAGGCATCCAGCAGCGGGTCTTCCCACATCTTATGGCCGGCGTCGAACTTCCGCGCATTCTCCTGCGCCATGCGCTCTTCGTCGGCCTCTGTAAACTTCGGCCGATTCAGGATGGCGCCGCCGACCGACATGCCGGTGTTGAGGTACTGATCAGTCCCCGCCGGCAGTTGCCGCATGACGTCCTCGCAGCCGGTAAGCCAGACGGAAAAGAGGAGGAGTATCAGAGGAAGTACCGTGAAGGCCAAGCGACGAGTAGGCATGGCGAGCCTCCGTTATGTGGCAGGTCAGTGAGGATTCAAGGGATGAGCATTACAGCGTACAAAGGATGCCATGGTCAATAGTACGGAGGTATGCCCGATCAAAGTCAGAAGTCAGTGACTTGTCCCGCTCGAACCGTCACCTGTTCCTTCTGCCCCGCAACTTCAACATCGAACGTGCCGGCCGGCAGGCCGATGAGTTCCCCGCCGTAGCCGCCGGCGATCTCTTGGCCTCCCTCGAGGACCGCCGCTCGGACGTTCTTCGGGCGCGAGATACGCAGCACGCCCACCTTGATGGTGGTGTCATGGCCGGCTTTGACCGTGACGCTGGGAACCGTCTTGCCGGCTATCTTCACGTCGTAGGTGCCGGATAGCAGGTCAAATTCATGGTTCCCATAATCCGCCTGCACTTCTTGTCCGCCTTTGAGCACCGCGATCCTCGTGCCCGTCGGCACGGCGGCGGGCGGATACGCGACGACCAACCGCCCAAATCGACCCTTCAGCGATGAGTTTGCTAGGATCATGCAGCAGTCCTGGCCTTGCGTCTTTGCAGAAGCCGGTTCATCTGGGCAGGCGGCTCCGGCGCGATACCAAACATGAAACGCGCCATAGCTGGCGAATGCGATTGTGTCCCAGCTAAATGGGGCTGGCGTTCGGCCCGGCCCAGGATCCCAGGCCCACCGGATAATACTGTCCTCACGCACATGCTTTCGCACTTCCTCCAGGGTGCGTCCGCCATTGTGAGCCGGATCTTTGATCTGCCGGCAAATCTGTGCCGCGCTTTTCCCAGCGAACGCTAAGGCCGGCGGCGGCATTCTCCAGTGACCTGGAGCGCCGGGCGGGGTCCCGGGAGATGGTCCGTTTGTTTCGCCGTGACATTGCCGGCAGTCGGTCGTCTGGCGGTTCACGGGCGGTACATGAATGTGGCGGTCGTCGCCCTGCGTCGGACTATCTCCTGGATTGTGGCAGTTGACGCAGCGATGAAATGTGATCACCGGGCCTATGTAATTAGACCAAAGGTATCGGGCGCGTTCGTCGTCAACAAACAAGTACGGTCCCACTTCGGCCGTCTTTATCACTGTCCCCTCAGGCAATGTCAGCTGCACTGTCACAATGAACTTCGCGTCCCAACCGGGTAATGAGCTCGGGTATGGATCGGGAGTCCAACTCCATTGCGGATTGGAGGTCGGCTCTCCTGAAGCTGCTACGGGCTCGTTTCCGTGGTAACTATCAGTCTCGGCATTCCATCCCCGGATTGCGAATTGATACAGTGGCGGCGGACTGTTCGCCGGGAGACCGCTTACCGAGGCAGACATGCGTATCTCACCCCACTGAAGCCGTGGAACAAGAGGTTTGGAACTGCTCAGCTTTGGAGTTGCGCCGGTTTTGTCTGTGACTCTCAGAATGACCTGAATCGAAGATTGTTTTCCCTGCGAAGGCAGTGGCTTGCCGGTTTGACAGCCGGGTCCGACGCAGGGCTGTTTCTCCTTCGATAGCGACGGCCCGACCAGAACCATCAACAATACCGCGAGGATTGAAACCGAGAGCAGCTGCGGCGTGAGGATCAGCATAAGCGTCCTACTTCATCACCAACTGAGGGTCGTGAGTGCAACGTCCGGTCACTAAGAGAACGGGGCAGACGGCGGAACATTCGTCCGCCGGTGAGAAGAACGACCGATGCCGCATTGCTCCCTCCGTCAAGGAAGCCGGGTATCGCGGATGGAAGGTGCGCAAGCCTACAGCGAGGTATGGCGGGGCGTCAACCTGCAGAGGAGGGGAGGCTGAGCATTAGGGGGATGAAAATAGTTCGCCGAACGACCGGAATTTGACGTTCAGTCTCTCGCAGACTTCCACCTGGCGGTCAAACCGGTTCTTCGTGCGGATGATGTCGCGCAAGGTGCCGAAGGCGACGCGTCCCCAGGCCGCGACGTGGAAGACGGACAAGGGATAGTCGGTGCCGAACAGCAGGCGCTCGTGGATTTCGGGATGTTTCCGCAAATGCAGCAGCATGCGAAAGCGATTGGGCAACGTCAGAGCCGAGATGTCGGCGTAGAAATGCGGGTAGCGTGCGACGAAATCGTGAAGGGTGGGAATGAATTTCTCATAGAGGATCAAGCCGTAGCTGCAGGCGTGTGCGGCGATCACCGTCGTGCCTTCATCAAGCGCCAACTTCAGGCGATCCGGGTCTCCGACGGACTGATCCTTGCCGATCAAACTGAATTCGTAGCCGACGTGGCTCAGAAACGGCAGCTTGTGTTCGGCCAGCGCGCGATAGAACGGTTTGTACTTCGGATCGGCCGGGTTGAACTGTTGCGCATTGGGTAAGACTTTGACCAGTGTGGCTCCCGCCTCGGCGCACCGGTGAACTTCCTCGACCGCGTCCCGCCGCTGCGGGTTGATCGAGACGCCGGCAAGAAATTCGTTGGGATAGGTCTTGGCCGTCTGCAAGACATAGTCGTTGCTGATGAGGAAATCCGTGTGCTCCCGGACGAGCCGGCCGGACGTGTCGTAGACGCCGTCCATCCCGAGCAACACCGCTTGCCGCACATGGCGGGATGCCCGAAGCTCTTGCAGCAGGTCGTCGAGGTACTTGCGATTCGCGTCACCCGGCTTCTGGGGATCGAGGCCGTGTTTCCACAGCAGAAAGCGAAAGAGCGGGCTCTTCAGCATCTTCGCTGAAATGTAACAGCCGTTCCCGCCGTCCGGCAGCGCGGCGAGATGGACGTGGCAGTCGATCAGCCGCTTCGTCGTCTCAGACATCGTGTCCCCTTCTGCTCAGTCTACTCCCAGGCCGGTCTGTACCCTTCTTCCGACAGCGCCTTGACGGCCTGCTCCAGCGAGGTCATGAAGCCGGCCTTCTCTCCGGTCCACTTCAGCGGCTCGCCGACAAACACATCGCAAAAGAACGGCACCAACAAGGCCTCTCCTCGCGGCAGGGCTTTGCCCAAGCCGTGCAGAAACACCGGCACGATCGGGACATCCGGGTGGCGCTTCGCCAAGTGCGCAATCCCCGTCTTGAACGTCCCCATGTGCTCCGGGTCGCCGCGCGAGCCTTCCGGAAACAGGATCAGGATCTCCTTGCATTCCAGCGCGGCGCTGCATTCCGCCAGCGGGTCTTCCCGCGTCGTCACCTGCCGTGCCAACGGAATGATATGCATGATGCGCTTCGAAAACCAGGCCAGTAGAGGGTGCGAGAAGAAATAATCGCTCGCTCCGACCGGACGCAGCGCCGGCAGCAACCGCCAGGGCAGTAACGTCATCAGCACCAACGTGTCCAGATGGCTATTGTGATTGGAGACCACGATGGCGGGCCCGGCTGCCGGTAAGCGCTCGCGGTGGCGGACATTCATGCCAAGCACGATGAGTACCAAGGGGCGCACGATGAGAAGAAAGAATAGATGCTGCAGCGCCATGCGCCTCAGTAGTGCAGATAGTAGAGGAAATGGAAAAACAGCGGCGACGTATAGGTCAAACTGTCGATCCGGTCCAGGATGCCGCCGTGGCCGGGCAGCAGATTGCCGCTGTCTTTCACCCCGATGTCGCGCTTCAGAGCGGAGATGGTGACGTCCCCAATGAACCCGGCGATCCCGATGAGCAGGCCGGCGGCGACGGATTCCCTCTGTGTCAACGGCGTCAGATGGGGCGCGAGCAGCGCGGCGAGGGTGACGGTCGTCGCCAGTCCGCCGACAAACCCTTCCCACGTCTTGTTGGGGCTGACCGTGGGAATGATCTTATGCCGTCCGGTGCACTTACCCCAGACGTACTGCGCCACGTCGTTGAACTGCGTCAGAAACACGAGGTAGAGCACGAGCCCGGCGCCCGCCGCGATCGGATTGCGTTCCGCCGGCAGCACCAACAGGAACGCGGCATGGCTGATGCTGAAGACCATCATCATTAAGCCCCAATGCAGCGTGCCGGCGGCGCGCAAAAAGTCTTTGGTCTCGCCGATCGTGACCATGCGCATCGGCAGCAGGAGAAAGAGATAGACCGGGATGAAGATGATGAACATGCCGTACCATTCGAGATGGACCCAATAATACTGCATCGGAATCGCCGCGTAGGCCCACGCGAGCACGCGCCGGTCGGCCCGGCGCGTCGGAATGAGCGACAGGTATTCCTTCAGCGCGAAAAAGCTCACGAAGGCAAAGAAGACGATCGAGGACGTCCGGCTGAGCAGGATGGCGCCGGCGAACACGCCGGTCATGATCCACCAGGACTGAATCCGCTGCGTCAGCTCGGCATAGGACCGGTCGGGATGCAGCCGCTTCAGCAGGGTCACGATGGCCGAGGCCAGGACCAGGATGCCGACAATGCTGCCCAGCATCCACAGGACAGGGGAGCGGAGATGGGCCGGGATCACGCGGCCTCCCGCAAGGCCTGTCTGGCGCGATTGATGATCGTGAGGATGGAGAGCACCGACCCGAGCCCGAAGAGGGCCGCGCACCAGAGACCGGCCGGCACCCCTAGTGACAGCAGCAGCGTCGCCAGGCCGACGAGGACGGCCCGGTCGCTTTTCCCCATGGGACCGGCGTAATTTCGGGTGGCGCCGATCTGCACGGCGATCACGCCCGTCATCTCTACGATGGCTCCGAGGAGCACGAAGGTCACCACGATGGCCGGATCGAGGCCCGGCACCAGAGCGAGAGGGAGATACAAGACCGCGTCAGCCAGGACATCGCCGAGCTCGTTCAGGACGGCCCCCAGCCGGCTCTTCATGTGATGTTCGCGTGCCAGCATGCCGTCGATCGCGTTGAGCGCCATGCGAAAGAGCAGCACGACAGGAATGAGACCCAACATCGGCAGGTGCGCCGGCCGGCTTGCGATGAGCAGCCCGGTCACGGCCGCGAGCAGGAACGCCGCGACGGTGATCTGATTGGCCGTGACGCCCCGGGCGGCCAGTGAGACCGTCAGGGGCCGCAGGAGCCCTTGAAACGCCGGTTTAAGATCGTAGACGCTCGGCATCGACCTACGTATTCCTACAGTCAGCAGGGAGCGTATCACATGGCAGTCGGAGCGCGAGGGAATTGTGAGTTCTGGAAGGGAACGATTAGGCGGAGGTGCCCGACGCCAGCCGTTCCATTGCCATGCGCTTGAGCCCGCGGAGATCGAGCTTGCCGGTTCCGAGCACCGGCAGGGCGTCGACCTTCACGAAGTGATTCCGGGCGGGAATGAACAAATTGGGGAGACCCTGGGCCGCCAGCTTGTCGAGGATGTCCGGAATGCGTGCCTCGTCGAGCGTATGGAGGACGGCCAGGCGCTCGCCCTTTTTCTCGTCCGGAAGGCCGGTGACGGCAAACACCTGCATGTCGGCTCCGGCCGCCTGTTGCAAGGCCTCTTCCACCTTGCCGTGGGGGACCATCTCGCCGCCGATCTTCGAGAAGCGCGACAGCCGGTCGGTGATGGTGAGAAAGCCGTCTTCGTCCAACGCCGCGATGTCGCCGGTGATATACCAGCCGTCGCGCATGGCCTTGCTCGTCAAGTCTTCGCGGCCGAGATAGCCGTTCATGACGTTCGCCCCTTTGACGAGCAGCATCCCGGCTTGAGCGGGAGGAAGGATCTGCCAGGTGTCGGGATCCACGACGCGGACCGAGACGCCGGGCAGCGGCTGTCCGACGGTCCCGCGCCGGGAGGCGACTTGATAGAAGCCCGCCGCGCGGTAGTCCGGGCAATTGGCGGCGATCACCGGCGCGCATTCCGTGACCCCGTAGCCTTCGACGGGCGCGATCCCGAACTTCTGTTGGAACGCCTCGACCAGGCGGAGCGGCAGCTTCTCGGCTCCCGTCAGGACCACCCGCAAGGAACTGAACTGCTCCGGTGTGCAGCGGCGCAAATAGAGTTGGAGGAACGTGGGGGTGACGACCAACAGCGTGATGCGATACCGCGCGCACAGCTCCCCGATGGCCGCCACATCGAGCGGCGAGGGATGAAACACGATGCCGGCGTTGTGCCTGGTGTAGAACCAGAGCAGCATGTAACCGAAGGAATGGAAGAACGGCAGGATGCCGAGCGCCCGATCCTGCTTGTCGATGGGGATGACCTGCGCCGCCCCTTCGACGTTCGAATTGATGCTGAAGTGGGACAGCATCACGCCTTTCGGTTCGCCGGTGCTGCCGCTGCTGAAAATGATGGTGGCGAGGTCGTCCATCGTCGTCGGCCGTGTCTGGCCGCAGGCTCGCTCCAGCAGGGACAGCGGCGCAAGCAGGGCGAGGAGAAGGGCTGCGACTTTGTCGCGGCGACGGATCGTCTTGGCGATGTCTTCGAGCCACAGCACGGCGGCCCCTGCCGGGACCTCGAGCTTTGCCTTGTCGATGAACTGCCGGCTGGTGAGCACGGTCTTCAGCGAGGCTTGCATGACGGCCGACTCCAAGCCGGCCCGGCCCACAGTGTAGTTCAGGTTGACGCTGGTCTTCCCGGCCAGCGAGGCGGCGATGTTGACCAATGCGCCGGCCACGCTCGGCGGCAGCAGCAGGCCGACATGCTGTTGGCCGTGCCAATGCATTCGCAGCGCCCGAGCCAAGGCGATCGTGCCGATGAGAGCCTGAAAACCTGTTACCCGAGGTCGTGACCCGTCCGCCATGGCGAACGTGAAGGGCCGCCGCCGCCACGTCCGCACCACCGGCCGGTGCAACGGCTCTTGATCCGCCTTCCGCAGATGCCACGCCGCTTCACCCAACTCGCGGACCAGACGGCGCAGCTCATACGCCGGCGTCGCCGACGGCTGGGGCGCCCCGAAGGAAACCGTGACGGGATAGGGAATGCGGTCCGGCCATTTGCTCACGAAGCGGCCGTCTCTGAAGCTGAAGATGCTGCCCCACACGCGATCCAGATGGACCGGGATGATCGGCGCGGCGCGGCCTTTGACGATCCGCTCGAATCCGCGCCGGAAGGGCAGCAGCGTGCCGGTTCTGGTGATCTGGCCCTCGGGAAAGATGCAGACGACTTCGCCGTCGTCCAGCGCCTGTCCCGCCTGCCGCAGCGCCCGGAGGATCATGCGCGGGCCGCCGGAGGACGAAATGGGAATGACGCGCATCATCCGCATCAGCCAGTGCAAGAGCGGATGCGTGGCATAGCCTGCATCCACCACGAACCGGATCCGCCGGTCGATCGAGGCCATGAGCAGGAAGCCGTCCACGAAGGACATATGATTGGGGACCAGCAGGGCGCCGCCGGTCGCCGGCACATGCTCCGCTCCGACAACGCGCACGCGGTAGAGCGTATTCGTCAGGATCACCAGGACCAGGCGAATGAAGGCGTCGGGTAGCAGCCAGAGGGCCCACAGGGTGCCGCCGAGGGTCGCGAAGGCGGTGGCCACAAAAATACTGCTGGTCGAGAGGCCGCCGTTGGCGAGTGTCCCGCCGGCGAGCGAGCCGAACAGGATGCCCGTGAAGACACAGGTGTTCGAAAACGAGATGACGGAGCCGCGCCGGTCCGCCGGCGACTTCCATTGGAGGACGGCGTTCAACGGCACGAAGATGAAGGCGCTGGCGACGCCGAGCAGGCCCATCAGGGCGAAGGTGCCGGGCATCTGCGGCGCCAACAGCCCGACGAGGCCCAACGTGGCGAACACGCCCACGGCGCCCAGGGGGATCAACCCGTATTCCACCCGGTGTTGTGAGAGCCGGCCGACCAACATGGCGCCCAGCCCGATGCCGACCGATAGTACGGTCAGCGGCAGACCCGACAAGGCATCGGAGAGATTCAACACCGCCTTCGCATAGACCAGCACGTTTTGGGCGAAGAGACTCGCGATCGTCCAAAAGAAGATTTCTCCCGCGATCGCCAGGCGCAGCAACCGTTCTTCGCGAATGGCCGCCCAGGCCCCCTGGACGGTGGCGACGACGCCGCCGGACGCTCGCGCCGGCGTCACCGGCGGAACGGTCGATGCCGCTGCCAGTCCCACGATCGACAGGACCACCAGCGCGAGCGGCGCTATCCATAACGTCTCCCCGGCGCTTTGGAGGAGAAAGCCTCCGGCGGCGGTGCCGGTGAGGATGGCCGCGAAGGTCCACATTTCAAGGAGGCCGTTCGCGCCGGCCAACCCTTCGTGCGGGACCAATTCGGGAAGAATGCCGTACTTCGAGGGACTGAAGAGCGCGCTATGCACCCCCATGCCGAACAGCACGATCAACGGCAGCACGCCTCCCGCCGGATTCAACCACGAGCAGCACTTCCACGATTTTGATCGAAATGATGACGGTACGTTTGCTGAGGCGATCCGCCAACGTGCCGCCGACGAGCGAGAGCAGGACCAGCGGGAGGGTGAAGATCATGAACGTGATGGCCGTCTGCGTTTGCGCCACGGTCTCCGCGTCCGAGCCGGGCGCCATGTGCGCCGTGGCTTGCCGGATGGCGAGGAGGGCCACCATCAGCTTCCAGGCGTTGTCGTTAAAGGCCCCGCAGAACTGGGCGATGAGCAGGCCGCGAAGCGGATGTCGAGATGTCGGCGTCATCAACGATGCGACGAGATGAGAAGGCGTCTGCCGGCACAAATATGGAGGAAGATGAAGAAAAGGTCAAAGAAAAGTACAGCTGCAGGCCGAGCCAATTTCTGAGAATCAGATCGGGTCCGGCGAAATCGTGAGGGGTTAAGCGCCCAAGCCATCTTGGAGAACAACGTCGCCGCGGTCGAAGGTTGTCATAAACGGCTCGCCGAGATTGTCCCAGACCTTCTTCAGAGACGGCGTACTGGCTAAATGTGGACGAGCGAACCGCCGCAGCGGTGCTCGTTCTCCAGCAAGGTGGTCGCCCCAATGGTGCCTCTGAATCTCTCCTGCCCAACTGTGGTGTCTGCTCTATGAGCAAACGCCTCTACCCGGCATTGTGTTCGCCGGTGCATCGCCGCTATGTGGATACCGCGAAACTACGCCTGGCCCAGCGGGAGGCATCATTGAGGTTTGCCACGGTGAGACGATTCTTTGACAGCTCCTGGGCCTATGCCACTATATAGGTCCATCTATAGGTAGGCGGGGGTGTCATGGGCGCTACAAAACAAGCAAACTTCACGTTGCCTGAAGATCTGCCTGTGCCGAAAGGTGTTCAGTCCCGGCTGTTCTCCTGAACCGGCAGCCCCTCCAGTTCCATGATCCGCAGCGCATTCGTCGTCGGGCACGGACCTGAGCGCAATTTGTAGTCGAACTGCAGCGCGCCTGCCGAGACCGTTTCTTGAAAGTGGGCGTTGGTCAGCCCCGGCACGACCTTCTCCAGGTCGGCCAATTCCAAATCGTGCGTGCTCACCAGGCCGAACCCGTTGCCTTTCGACAGCTCGGCGATGTAGGCCCGGCTCCCGATGAGCCGTTCGCGGTTGTTGGTGCCCTTGAAAATTTCGTCGATCAGGAAGAGCACCGGCGGCGTCTGCCGCTCACGGGTGGCGTCGAGAATCGTTTTAAGCCGTTTCACCTCGGCGTAGAAAAACGACAGCCCGGCATCCAGCGAATCGTCGATCCGGATGCAGCAGGCCAACCGGCTCCACGTCCACTCAAGTCGATCCGCGCAGACCGGCGCGCCGGCTTGCGCGAGGCAGACGTTCACGCCGACCGTGCGCAGGAAAGTGCTCTTGCCCGACATGTTCGACCCCGTGACGAGCGTGATGGCCCCGGCGCCGTTGAGCGCGTAATCGTTGGTCACGCGCGACTGCTCGGGAATGAGCGGGTGTCCCAGTCGAGCAGCCCGCAACGCCGCTGTTGTGCCGTTGTGTTCGCTCGCCGCTGAGAGCGGCGCCGGCCACACATAGGCCGGATGAAGATAGGCGAAGGTAGCCAGGGCCGACGCGGCTTCCACTTCAGCCAGACAATCCAGCCACCGGGGAAGCTGGTGGCGGATCTCTTGCTGGACCTGTTGAAGCCGCTTGGTGAACCACAGATCCCAAGGGACGAGCGCATTGACGGCCAAGTGGACCAGGGGATGAGCCTTGATACTGATCGCGGACAGCGTCCGTGCGGCTCGCTTCAAATGCCGTGAGGGGCTGGCCCCCCCCATCAGCGCAGCGCAGGCCGACGCCAGACAAGAGCCGCGCCGTGTCGCCTGGCGCTCGAGATGGTTCAGAACGGTGCCCAGTCGCTCCGTTTCATGATGGAGGCCCACCGCATGTTCGAGCAGCTCTTCTCCCTGATCCGTCATGAAATAGATCAAGGCATAGGCGGCGAACGAGAACATCCAATAGCCGGGGAGCCAATCGAGCAGCGCGGCCAGGGCGAGGCTGATCGTCGTCAGCGCCAGCAGACTTTGGATGATCAGGACGGTGGTCAGGCTTGGCCAGCCGATCGGATGCTCCAGCACGGCGGCGAGGCGCCGGCCGTTGATTTCCTGCTCTCCGGTGAGCCGCGCTTCGAGCGCCAAGCGGTCGCGGAACAGCGGGCGGGGCGCCAGTTCCTTCACAAGATTTTGCCGGCTCTGCCACTGTGCGGGCGCGGGCGGCTGGGTGAGCAACCACGCATGCAGCCGTTCACGGCCACGATCCGAGACCGTGGTGTCGATCAGCCGGGTAAGGGAATGGGCGCCGAAGAGGTCGAGATCCGCCGCATACGGATGAGCCGCCGGGCCCTCGCCGGGCCGTGGCGGAATGGCGGCCCAATCCAGCGCCATGCGCGCGCGATGCACCAGCTTGATGTGCTTCCAGAGCCGCAGCCGGTGAATCCGGCTTTCCACCCTGTTATGATACGCCGCGATTCCGATAAACACGCCGACGAAGGCGGTGAGCGCCAGGTTGCCGCCGTGGTACCAACCGGCTTTGTAGAGGGCGACGGTGCTGACGGCGCCGATGAGAAAGACGGCCAGCCGCCATCGGGTGAGCGTGGAACTGGCCTTGGTGCCCTCCGCGATCCGGCGGTCGAGACGCCGGACGATCGTTTCTAATTGTGCCGTTCGGGAACGTGCCATGAAAGCGACCTTACTGATATGTCGTGCACCCGTCAACTTCGAGAGACCATGACACCGCACGGGTGGGTCGACGTATCGATCAAGACGGAAGTCGATGCGGGTGAGTTGTTGAACTTGCTGGACGATCCTACCGTTCAAGGAGCGTGGGAAGAGGCCGGCTTGGTCCACCTCTATTGGCCGAGCGACGCGTGGTCTCCGGAGTGCTCGGTCAGGCTGAGAGAGATCCTCCATCGGTTGGATGTGGCGGAACCGGCCATTGTCGTCCAGCCCATGGCTGGACAGGATTGGAACGAACAATGGGCTCGTTCCGTGAAGCCGCTTCGCATCGGACGCTTGGTCATCCGCCCCAGCTGGGAGCCGGTTCAGCTTGCGCCCCATGAAATTGAACTGGTGCTCGATCCCAAGCAAGCCTTCGGGACGGGGCATCATGCCACCACGCGCATGCTGCTGGAATGGCTGCAAGACGGCATCCGCGGTGGTGAAACGGTGCTCGACGTGGGCGCCGGCAGCGCCATTCTGGCGATGGCGGCGGTCAAGCTCGGCGCGGCGTCCGCCGTCGGCGTGGAGTGCGATTCGGTCGCCGTCGACTGCGCCCGAGAATATGTGGCGCTGAACGGGCTGAACGATCGCATCGAGCTGGTCTGCGGGACATTGGATGGGGCGGCTCGCACGCTGAACGTGCATATCGTGCTGGCGAATCTCGACCGACAAACGCTCCTGCTGCTGGCCGACGACTTGGCCGGATATGCCTCGGCCGGAGCGCGGCTGATGGTCTCCGGCGTCCTCCTCGACCAGCAGGCTGACATCATCGGCCGGTTTACCGATCTGGGATTGGCCTGCTCCCGGCGCCGGGAATGCGAGGAGTGGGCCGCGCTGGAGTTCATCGTTCCGGAATCTTGTGACGGGGCAGAGGCATGATCCATCATCGGCCGCCCTATCCGCATGTGCATCAAATCAACATATCCGACGGAGGCGTCCCGAAGTTTCCGGTGCTGGAAGCGAAGATCACGCAGCACGGACTGGACGGAGACCGGCAGCGGAACCTGAAAGTGCACGGCGGCCTCGAGCGTGCCGTCTGTTTGTTTTCGCTCGAGTTGATCGAACACCTTCAAGACGAAGGCCATTCCATCGATGCCGGCTCGTCCGGGGAGAATCTGACCTTGGCGGGATTGGACTGGGGGCTGATGCGGCCCGGTGTCCGGTTGACCGTCGGCCCGGACATCGAGTTGGAGGTGACGAGCTACACGGCGCCGTGCAGTCATAACGCGCGCTGGTTTCGGGATGAGGACTATTCGCGGATCTCGCAGAAGAAGAATCCCGGTTGGAGCCGCGTCTACGCCAAAGTCCTGCGCGGCGGCCTCGTGCGGCCGGGAGATGAAGTCAGTATCGTGAAGGCTTAGGTTGAGGTTAAGGTTGAGCATCTTACTCAGCCTTATGAGGGTTGTCAGATGAATCGTGTTCTCGAACCTGAGCTGATGGACGACGAGGCCCAGGTCATCGCGTATGCGAAGGCGGACTTCGCCGAGGAGAACCAAGGCTTCGTCGATCGATTTCGTGATTGCTTTCCCGGCTTCTCCGAAGGCGCCATCTTCGATCTGGGCTGCGGGCCCGGCGACATCCCTATCCGGTTCGCCAGGGCGCTGCCGAAGTGCCGGGTCGTCGGCATCGATGCCTCGGCGCCCATGATTCGGTGGGCCGAGCAGGCCGTGTCGGCGGCCGGTTTCACCGATCGCATCACGGTTCGCTGCGAGCGCATCCAAGATGTGCCCGGCGCGAACCAAGCCGACGCCATCGTCTCCAACAGCCTGCTGCACCACCTGCCCAATCCGCTGCTGTTTTGGAATCGAATCAGGCAGCTCGTCAAGCCGGGCTCGCCCGTGCTGGTGATGGATCTGCTGCGGCCCGACTCTCCGGAGGCCGCACAGGCGATCGTCGACCGGTACGCGGCCAATGAGCCGGAGATCCTCCGCCGCGACTTCTACAACTCTCTGCTCGCCGCCTTCACCGAAGACGAAGTGAGCGCCCAGCTGGCCCGTATGAACTTGACGCGCCTGCTGATCGACGTCATCGACGATCGGCATTGGGTGGTCGGCGGCATGGTCCATTAGTCAGGATGGTGAAAACGGTCCCCAACGTCGTTCTCAGTCGTGTGAACCCCTCAACGTACCGCAAGGGTACGCCTCGGGGTCCCAACTCCCTGCGGCCTCGTTGGATGACCGTTTTGACCATCCTGATCACAGTCAATACGGCAATCTGTATTTCGTCTACCTTTGGCCAACTCGACCGGCTCAGAAAGTACAAGACGTTGGAACCAGCGAGTGTTGCTGACGCGCCGATGATCGAGATTCCGGCCGGCGAGTTCACGATGGGCTTCGACGGCACGCAGGCGTTGGAGGATGAGCGGCCGGCGCATCGGGTGTGGCTGGATGCCTATTCGATGGATCAATACGAAGTGACGACGGCGCACTATGCGGCATTCCTTGCGTCGGAGAAGCGGAGTCCGCCGTGGCAATGGGAGCAAGTGGAGTTGTCCAAGCATGGCGAACGGCCGGTGATCGGGGTGGACTGGCCCGACGCCGAGGCCTATTGCCGCTGGAAAGGCAAGCGGCTGCCGACGGAGGCGGAATGGGAAAAGGCGGCGCGCGGGACCGACGGGCGGTTGTATCCATGGGGGAATCAAACCCCGACAGACAAGCACGCCAACTTCGCATTAGGCGCGCGGTTCAGCTATAGCCAGGTGCTGATGCCGGTGCAGTCGTATGATTCCGGAAAGAGTCCGTATGGGCTCTATCACATGGCGGGCAATGTCTGGGAATGGACGGCCGACTGGTATGGGGCCAATTATTACGAACGCAGTCCGGAGAAAAATCCCTCCGGCCCGGAGCAGGGCCAATTCAAAGTCCTCCGCGGCGGGTCCTGGTCGGATCTGCCCAAGTATCTCCTCACCTACGGACGTTTCAAGCTGCCGCCGGAGACACGCAATAGCTATACGGGATTTCGCTGCGCGAGATAGAGCGGTGAGGGGCGAGGGAAGAGGAAGGGCTTGATCAGAAGACGCTCTTAGAAACTTCGGCGGACGGGCCCGTCATGAGAGATGCACGGTGAGCCAATCGGCGATCAGATTCGTCATGCGGCTGAAGTCCGGGCCTTTCGTAAATTGATGATCGGCGCCGGGAATCATCTCCAGTCGTTTGTCTACGCGCAGCGCCTCGAACAGACGACGGCTTTGATGTAGCGGGACATGCTCGTCGGCGTCGCCCTGCACGATGAGCGTCGGCGCGGTGATCGATCGCGCCGGCTCATACGCGACCTGCCTCAGGCTGTCTTCATAAAATGCGTAGCGCAGCCGGATGCGGCCGGCCCCGCCCATGATGTTCGGGATCGTGTCCGTGGCTTTCCAGCGGGCCATCTCCTCCTCCCCGAATTCCAATCGTAATTCCTCGGCAAAATCGACGACGGGGCATTTCAGGGCCAGGCAGGCGAGATCCGTTCGTCCGGCGGCGGTGAGGAGCGACACGAGTCCCCCGAAACTGGAACCCATCAAGCCGACGCGGCGGTAGCCCTTCCCGTGTAGCAGCTTGATCGCGGCGTTCGCCTGCCCGACCGCCAGCGTGTTCGTAATGGCTTCGAACGGGCCCTGGCTCTCGCCCTGGCCGAAAAAATCGAAGCGAAAGGTGGCGATCCCGCGCCCTGTCAGGATGCGGGTGAGGGTCTTGTTGGTCGTGCTGTTCTTGCTGGAGAGAAAGCCGTGACACAAAACGGCGACGCGATCCGTGTCGTTGTCCGGCGTTGCGAGGAGCGCGGAAACGTGATGGCCCTCGGGGTCCTTGAACACCAGCGGCTCGTCCACGGCCGGATTGTAACAGAGCCAGACGGAGAGGTGAAAAGTGAACTTCGAACCTCGAACCGGACCCGTTACACTTTATTGGCTCGGATGCGGAAGTCGACGTTGTCGCGCAGCCAGCGCCAGAATTTCTCCTGCTCCTGGAGATCGATCCCGGGCTGCAGCTGAGCTCTCCAGCTTTTCATCACGTCCGCGTCGACGGTCCAGAGCCGCACCCGATGCCGCGGCACGTGGGCGCGCCACTGTTCGCCGACCTTGGGACTGACGTAGGCCAGCCGTAGCGTCACGTTGCGCGAGAGGTATTCCAGCGGTTTCAGGTCGATCTTCTCGTAGAGCTCCTGCGCGCCGGCTTTGGCGCCGCTGACCGACGAATCGGGTACGCCGTCCGTGATGAGCACGACGTTGACCGGCGCCAGGACGAGATTGCGCTCTTTGGTGATGCGCGCGACTTCATGAAAGAACGGATTGAAGTCCGTCACGACGTCGGTGGGAGGAAACCACTTTTTCAGGTCCGCTTCGATGGCGGCGGCCTCCTTGCCCTCGAATTCATGAATCGGATGGAAGCTCTTCGGCTCATGCAGGTTCTTGCCGCCGACCCCCGCGACGAACAGGGCCTGCGGCTTCTCCAGCCCGCCCAGCTCGTTGATGTGCCCGTAGATGTAATGGGCCAGGAACGAGAGTGCGTTGTCGTAATGCCCGGAGCCGCGGAAGGAGCCGCTCGCGTCCACGCCGATGAACAAGGTGGTTTTCGGTTTGCGCGGCTCGGCGGTGTCCCCGGCGCATCCGGCGAAGGAGCCAACGAGAATGGCCGCCGCCAGGGCGCAGGCCATGATGGCGGCCGGGCTGCGGTTCATGACGGCACCTTCTTGGTTTCCCACCGGACGGCCGGCAGGAGCTCGCGCGCTTCGACGACTTCTTGCAGGCTCTTGAACGGAATCGAAAAGACCGGCTTTCCCGTGACGAGGATCATGGCGAAGTTCAACAGCGCCGCCGCCACGTGCAGGACGGGCAGCATCAGATACTCCATCAATTCGTACGCCTTGTCGTGCAGCCAGCCGACTTCCCGCTTGAAATCGTCGAGTGGCGCGCGCCACCACACCGGCGCGGGCGCCGGAAGCGGCTCAGTGCCTTCGGCCGCCGCCGTCTGGTACATCGGCCGCCGCGAAATGAACGAGAGCAGCGGGGGCGTGCCGTATTGTCCGAAGAGGAACCAGGTCATGCCGCGGACGCCGACCCAACCGAAGGTGGCGAGGGACAGCGTGAATCCGATCCCCAGCCGGAACTGCTCGCCCGTCTGCTGTGCGATCCACGGCGTGATCGCATCTACGAGCTCGCGGTAGAGGAACATCACCTCGAAGATCATGACGAAGATTTCGACCAGCAGCATCTGCACGAGATAGCGGTACTCGTGGTTCTTCATGGCATCGGCCAACACTTGAATGCAGGCGAAGCTGCCCATGATCAGGAGGAACAGGAAAAAGTAGAGGATCGTGCCCGTCATGACGGAGGCGTCCGCTCCGGTGATGCCCGCCAGCACTTCCGTGACCGTCGGCATCAGAGTATAGGTGAAGATCGTGGCTTCGAGCAGGCACCAGAAGATCAGCAATAAGAAGGCGATCCAGGGCACGCCCGGCTGGAAGTAGCTCTGTGCTATCTGGCCCGTCATCTTGAAGGGCAGTATCACGAGCTGTTTCATTGCCTCGGCGCCGAGCTTCAGCGCCAAGCGGCCGAGCGTGAAGAGCCAGCCGGCGACGACCATGGCGAAGCGGGCGAGCCCGACCCAGTACATCCAAATCGCAAAGGCCGTATCCCACCAGGCGAGGAGAATCATTTTCAGCAGCTCGATGCGGCCGGAACGGAACGGCAAAGTATACAGCGTCAAGTGGGTGCACCAGACGGCGCCGATCCACAGCAGCACCGGAAACAGGAGCAGGAGGTAATAGAGGCCCGCGAGCCACCCGCCGGCCGACGACAACACGAAGCCGATGAGCGTGTGCTGCATATCGGGAATCCAAGACAGCGGCATCGTCAGGAAGTGGAAAAGGCTCCGCCAGGGATCGGGAACCATCTGGGAAAGCTGTTCGTTCATGGACGTCCCTCCCGTCGAGACCGAAATCGCGCCCCGGTGCATAAATAGCAAGAACCGCGCACATCGGCAGGAGCGACCGTTCCCTGAAATGACCACGACTTAGGGATTCTCGGTAGAACCGGAAGTGTTCACAGAAGGAAGCAGAGAGGCGACAGGGCTGTACAGAACAGCGCGGACGGACCTACACCGCCAGAGCGGGCGCTTCTTCGGGTCTTGTACTGAGCAGCAGCGCGAGTTTCATACTGAAGAGCACGAGGCTGCCGAGCAGGAGCGCGAAGCAGATCCACAAGGTCAGGTGAATAGACGGCGAGGAGAGCGGGACGTTCCAAGTGAGAGACGCGAGGAGCCCCAGCCCCATGGTGCCGAGGCTCAGCCCGCCGATTTGCACGGTGCGCCAGCGGTCCATCATGGCCGTGAGCCGGTCGAGATAAGGGCCGCGCTTCTTCGCATTCGCCACGCGGCGAACCGCCAGCGTCATCGGGATGAGATGGGACAGAGCCCCCATGATCGTGTTCAGCACGAATCCGAGCAGCGCCATATGGGTATAAGCGACGAGATGCAGCGTGCCGTAGGGCAGAAGCGGTGGAGAGGTGAGGCTGTTCGCGGCGACCAGCATGCCCAGGATAATCGTGAAGATGAGGAAAAAGGTTCCGAGCATGAGGTGATCCGAGGCGGCGTTGCCGGCATGGGAAGACGCCATCCACGTTCTGAACAGGTTCACGGCGTAGAGCGAAGCCGCTGCCAGTAAAAGCACCCCCCCGGCCAGCTCGATGGGCACAGAGGAATTCAGAAACCCGCCGATCAGGACCGCGACGCCCAGCGGCATCAGGATGACGACGATGCGCGCCAGTCGCGGGCTGAAGAGCGGCTGGTTCAAGACGGTCGGCAGCAAATTGTGCATCGTCCCGACGATCGCCAGCGTGACGAAGCCGAGGAGGTTCAAGTGGATATGTGCGAGCCGCACATAGCCGTATGACTGCTGGGCCCATCCGAGCGCCATGCTTTCCCCGGCCGTCAGGCCGGCAAACAGCGAGAGCAAAGCCGCGGCGTAGTACCAGAGATTGAGCGGCGGCGAGTTGAGGCTTTGACGGGCCTGCGCCCAGGCGTCCCGGGCGATCCAGAGAAAGACCCCGACGACGAACGAGCCGGCGATCCCGACGACGATAGAGTGGCGCAGCCAAAACCCGACCAGCATGCCGACGGCGGCGCCGTTGATCGTGGCGAACAGTACGGGATGAGAATCGCGTTGCTTGTGCCCCGTCATGAGCAGCGGCGGAATAAAGGCCAGGAAGCCGCCCAGAATCATTTGCGCGACGCCGCCCACCAAGGCCGCATGCACGTGGACCAGCCGGACCCAAGACGGCAGCGGCGTCCCGCGGACCAGCCCGATCAAAATCGCGAGCCCCAGAATCGACGAAACGACCAGCCATGTGAAGCCCGTGAGGAGAAAGGCGGTCGGAGGGTAGTGTTTGGGCAGCATCGGTCACCGTTCCAGAAAATAAAAATGATCCGTCGGGCCGTGGCCGTGGCCGATCGCCAGACCATGGCGGATCGCTTCGGTGACGTAAGCCTTGGCGGCCTGCACCGCGTCCAGCACCGGCCGCTCTCTCGCCAAGTGGGCGGCGACCGCCGAGGCGAAGGTGCAGCCGGTGCCGTGGGTGTGCGGGCTGTCGATGAACTCGCCTTTCAGCACGTTGAAAAACCGCCCGTCGTACAGCAGATCGGTCGCGCGGTCGGACGCCAGGTGACCGCCCTTGATCACCACGTGCCGACATCCCAGCGCATGGATGGCCTTGGCGGCGCGCCGCGCATCGGGGAGCGAATGGATCTCGACGCCGGAGAGTTGCTGCGCCTCGTGCACGTTCGGCGTGACGAGCAGCGCCAGCGGGATCAGGTGCATTTTCACGGCTTCAACGGCGTCCGGCTGCAAGAGCGCATGGCCCGACTTGGAAATCATCACGGGGTCCACCACGAGTTTCGTCACGTGTTGCGACCCGAGCCGCTTCGCCACCAGCTCCACGACGGCGGCGGAGGACAGCATGCCGGTTTTCACGGCGGCCACGTCGAAGTCGTCGAAGATCGCGTCGATCTGCGCGGCGACGATTCGCAGCGGCAGCTCGAAGACCTCCGTGACCTCCTCGGTGTTCTGCGCCGTAATCGCGGTGATCGCCGACATGGCGAACACGCCGTTGGCCGACAAGGCTTTGATGTCGGCTTGAATGCCGGCGCCGCCCCCGGAATCGGACCCTGCGATGGTCAAGACTTGCTTGAGTTGGTGGGCCATAGATGCTGAACGGTTACGGAGTCGCCGCCCCGGCGGCGGGGCCGGGATCAAGTCTCAATCGGTCGATGGCAAACGTGGCGTCCCGCCGGGGTGATTTCTCACGGTAGTGCAGCGTCCATTCGAAGGCTGAAGACTCGGCCGGCGCCGTGAACGTCAACACCGCGCGCGCCTTCTCGCGCGGCGCCAACTCCAGTCCGCGGGTGCACAGCCCGTCGCGGTTCTCCTCGATCCCTTGGACCCACGCGGCCCCATGATCGTCTTTTAACAGCGTCTCTTGCAAGAGGCACAGGATCTTGAGGTCTCGAGGCGACCGATTTTCGATCGTCACGTCCAGCTTCACGTGCCGATCCGTGCGCTGAAGCGACTGCACGATCAGCTCATAGGACTCGTTGCGATGGAAGCCGAGCCCGGTCGGTGTCGGTGCTTCCTTTGGACCTTCGAGCGCCGCCGGCGCCGGCTTGCCCGGCTCTTTGAGCATCTCGGCCAGCGGGCCGGCTTTCGGCAGCGTTCCACGCGCGGCGCCGACCACGTGCACATTGGAAGGGCTGACGAGCTTGATCGTCACCAGCAGGCCGTCCGACGTTTCGAGATAGGACCCGCTCAAGAAGACGTCCGCCCGCATGGCCTTGGCGGCGCGCCGCACGGCCTTGGCATGGGCCGAATCGACCTGCGCGACGTGGAACTTCTTGAGTGTGGATTGGACGAGCCGGCGCTCCACGACGTTCAACTCGCCCGCGACGAGCACCTGGGTGCCCACTTCTTCCGCAAGGAACTCGCCGATCGGCGTGGCCTGCCCTTTCGCGTCGGTGAAGCCGAGAAAGGCCAACCGCTGTTTTTTCGCTTTGAGCGCTTCCGCCGTCACACTCTCGGCGAGTTGTTTCAAGCTTTCTTCGTACTTGTCCGCGGCGCGGGTGACACCGGGAAGGCCAAGAGAGAGCAGGAGGGTGAACGCGAGAACCGATGTGCCGACGGAGATGCCCATGCGAATGGCCCTCATTATACTCAGGTCTTCCGAGGAGTCTAGCCTTCGACCGCGTCCGTCTCAGAGGGGCGGACGATTCGGATGAAGGCGATGATGAGCCGGCCGATGCCGTAGCCGAGCGGAATGAGGACGAGCAGGATATAGGGCAGGAACAAATAAACCAGCGCGCCTTGGGCATCGGGATACATCAGCGCGCTCAAGTGCGTCCAGAAACTGATGCCCAGCATGAGGAGGAGACTCCCCGAAACGCCGGCCAGCCGGCGCACGAAGCGCGGGCGGTCGAGCGGGCGCCATCCGAGGTGAAACAGCAGAAAGACGGCGCAGACGGCGAACGGCGCGGCGCTGAGCAGGCCCACGAGAAAATACTGATAGCCGGGGGCGAAAAAATGGAGGTGGACATGCTTCAGCGCCTCCGTCATCGTCCGGCGGTGCGCCGAGACTTCAAACAGAGTCAGCAATCCCCACGGAAGCGTTAAGCTCAGCAGGAGGCTGCCCCAAAACAGCGTGAGGATCAGCGTGGCCGGACGTGATGGGGCGTCGGCATCCCTCATGAGGTTTTCTCCCGACGCAGGGGCTCCAGCGCCTTCAGCGCATCCGGCGTGCCGATGGCTTCGAGCGCCTCCGCGGCGCTTTCCGTCACAATCGGGTCGGGATCATGGAGCGCGACGATCAATTCCGGGACCGCCTCCTCCGCGGCGGGGCCGATGGCGCGCAGCGCCTCGGCGGCCAGGTACCGATTCAGCGCCAATGAATCCTTCAACACGGAGATCAAGACCGGCGCGGCGTCGGCCGCTTTCGGTCCCAACTGCGCCAGTTGCTGGAGGGCATAGTCCTTTTCACCGGGACGCTCGAGCAAGGCCACGAGATGACTCACATCCTGTCGCTCGTTGCGGCCGGCATGTTCCAACGCCACTTCGGCCAGCGACGCGATGGACTTCTCCTTGTCGTCGCGCAATTCCAGCAGCGCCGGAACCGACATCGCGCTGACGGGAATATGAAAGGCGAACTGAGCCGCAGCCCGATAGCGGACGATGGCGGCGGGATCGTGCAGCGCGTGTGTCACCGCCGCGACGATCTCCGCCTGAGGAATGCCGATCGATCCCAACGCTCCGACCGCCCGCTCCCGGACCAGGTCGTCCGTGTCGTCCAACATCGTGATCAACGACGGCACCGCCGGCTTGGCGACCGGCCCCAGGCTGCCGAGCACGACGCAGGCTTTTCGCCTGATCTCGGGAGCGGGGTCCCACAGCGCCGGCAAGTAGCCGCTCACCACATCCCGTGCGGCGGTGAGGTCGAGGGTGTGGATGGCTGCGCCGGCCGCCGCACTCACATCTTGATTGGAATCGCGCAGCGCCGCCTCGACCAGCTTCGGTAACGCGTCCTTGGCGTCCGATCCCAGCTTCGCCAGCCACTGTGCAGCCAGAATCCGCGCGGTCGCATCTTCGTCTTCGAGCTGATCGATCAATCCAGGCACGGCACGAGGGCCGGTGTGGAGCCAAAAGATAAGAGCGAGGAAGATAGCGAACGCTCCGAGAGCTGCCACATTCAGGTAGATGGCTTGACGTGTCAATCTGCTTGCGCCTTGTCAGTGGGAAAATCGCATAGAAATTATTCAGATGGCGGGTTGACGCATGAGAAAAACTGTCTTAGTCACACCGGCCACGATTCTTCGTTCCACGCCATCTCCCAGAACATCCATTCGTAGCGGGAGCTGATCACGAACGACTCTTCCATCCGTCGCTTCTCTTCGGTGCCGGCCGTTTTGGCCCAGCGATCGACTTTCTGGCGCATCCACTCTTGCACCTCGGCGAATTCGGGCGAGGCGTAGAGCAGGAGCCAGTCGCGGTAGGGATGGTGTTTCGGCGGCGGGCCCTTTTTCAACAGGTGCCGGCCGACGACGCAATAGATCCACGCGCAGGGCAAGGCCACAACGGTCATTTCCGCCGCCGAGCCGGCCTGCGCCACGGACAGCATATGGCGGGTGTACGCATAATTGGTCGGCGCCATCGGGACGGCGGTCATCTGCTCGGCGCTCATCTTCCAGCGTGTGCCGTAGCTTTCGTGCAGGCTGCGTTCGACCGTGATGGTTTCTTCGGCCAGCTTGGCGAAGCGCAGCGCGCTGTCCGAATCGGGGGCCTTCACCGCGCCGGCCGCGAAGACGCGCGACAGGTCGGCCAGAAACCGGGCGTCCTGCAGGATATAGAATTTGAACTTCCGCTCCGGCAGCGTGCCGTCGCCCAGCGCGATGACGAATGGATGTTTCAACTGCGCGTCCCAGATGGGCTGGGCCAATTTTCGAAGATGGTTTGAAAAGGACATGTCCCCTCGCTTCACGGAGAACGCTTCACGAAGCTTACTCATGCGGCGGCCACGGCCGCGGCAGGCGGTTGATCCCGTCCAGCGCGGCGACTTTATAACATTCCGCGAGCGTCGGATAGTTGAAGACCGTGTCGATGAAGTAATCGATCTTGCCGCGGTAGGCCATGACGGCCTGGCCGATGTGGATCAATTCCGTCGCCCCTTCGCCGATCGCGTGGACGCCCAGCACTTCGAGCGTCTGCCGGTGGAAGAGCAGCTTCAGCATGCCGGTGTCGTCGCCGATGAGCTGGCCTCGGGCGATCTCGCGGTAGCGGGCGATCCCGACGCCGAAGGGCACGTTCGCGAGAGTGAGCTCTTCTTCCGTACGCCCGACCATCGAGATTTCCGGGATGGAATAAATGCCATAGGGCAGCAACGCGGTATCGGTCCGGTCGGGCTGGCCGAAGGCGTGGCAGGCGGCGTGCCGGCCCTGCTGCATCGACGTGGAGGCCAGCGCGGGAAAGCCGATGATGTCGCCGGCCGCATAGATGTGCGGGACGGCGGTTTGGAAATGCTCGTTGACGGCGAGCCGCCCGCGCGCGTCGGCCGTGAGGCCGACGCGTTCGAGGCCCAACCCGTCACTGGCGCCGACCCGGCCGACGGCGTACATGAGCGTGGTGGCGGTGATCGCCTTCGCCTCTTGCAGTGACACGTGCACCAGCCCGTCCGCTTGCGTCTTGATCCCCGACACTTCTTCGTTGTGATACAGGGTGACGCCGATCTCCTGCATCTGCCGCTGCAGCGCGTCGATGATCTCCGCATCGACGAATTCCAGCAGGCGCGGGCGCTTGTCGATCAAGACCACCGGCACGCCGAGCGCCGCCAGGATCGACGCGTATTCCGTGCCGATCACCCCGCCGCCGACGATGACGATCGATTCGGGAATGCGTTGGAGGCGCAAGAGGCCGTCGGTGTCGATCACCCGATCGTCGTCGAACGGCACATCGGCCGGCCGGGCCGGCTCGGTGCCGACGGCGATGACGATGAAGTCGGCCGTATGTTCGGCGGTCCCGCTGCTGTGGCGGATCTCCAGGCGATGCGGATCGACGAAGCTGGCCGAGCCGTACAGCATGTCGACGTGGTTGCGCGCCATCTGATTTTCGACGATCTGGATTTCGTTCTTGATGACGTGGTTGGCCCGGAAGGCGAGGTCTTCGATGGTGATGGTGTGTTTCAGACGGTAGCCGGCCCCATAGAGGCTGCGCTGGCGAAAGCCCGAAAGATAGAGGACCGCTTCGCGGAGGGATTTGCTGGGGATCGTGCCGGTGTTGATGCAGACGCCGCCGACGACTTCCTTGCGCTCGATGATGCCGACTTTCTTGCCGAGCTTGGCCGCTTGGACCGCCGCTTTTTGGCCGGCCGGCCCGGTGCCGATGGCAAGAAGATCGTAGTGAGCCATTACTGTGAGGCCAGGTTCAGGCTTAGGTTCAGGTTAGGACCATGACGCTTCGCTCGCTTTGCCTCAACCTCGCCCTCAATCTTGATCTTCCCATGCTAGCTCGCCGTGATCAGCGACCGGGCGAACTGGAAGGCTTCTTCCATGTCCGGCAGCTGCGCCAGCTCGGGGGTGATCTGCAGATATCGGATGACGTTGTGCTTGTCCACGACCATCACGGCCCGGGCGAGCAGATGGGGGTCCTTGAGGAAGAGTCCATGCGTCTTGCCGAAGTCCGCGCCGCGATAGTCGGAGAGAAACGTGACGTTGTTGATCCTGGCTTCTTCCGCGAACCGTTTCTGCGCGAAGGGCGTGTCGACGCTCACCGTGATCAACTCGACCATCTTGTCGAGCCCCTTGTTCTTCTCGCTCAGGTGATGGGTCTGTTGCTCGCAGACCTTCGTGTCGAGCGACGGCACGACGCTGATGATCCGCACCTTTCCTTGCCCTTTGGTGTGCGTGATATTCACGAGCGACAAGTCCGTCTGCGCCACTTTGACGTCGCGCAGGGTGTCGCCGACTTTGACGCCGTTGCCGGACAGCATGAGCGGGCTGCCTTTGAACAGCACGCTGTGGCCTTCGCCGGCCGCGGCGCTGCCCTCGGCCACGGCCAAATTCTTGTACATGAACCCGCTCTCGGCCGACTGACCCATGCCGGCGCAGGCCGCCGCGGCGAGGCAGAGGACGATGATTCCCAAACCGGACCAGGAGTGCGTCATCATAATGGCTCCATAGATCTCTGTAGTGAGTGGCGAGATGGCGTTGTGAAAAGTATATCTCCCGTTCGGCGCCGGCTCAAGGTTGAAGAAAGCGCAGGAGGTGCCGGTTCACCCGGTCCGGCTGCTCCCACTGAGGCACATGACCGGCCCGGGGGATTGACACGAAGGTCGAGTGCGGAATGCGGCGATGCAGGGCCTGTCCTACGGGCAGCCGGAAGACCTCGTCCGCCTCGCCCCAGATCACCAGGGTGTCGTGGCGGATCGCGCCGATGCGCGGTGCATAGCGGCTTTCCCACACCGGGAGATTCTTGCCGGCGGCCAAGAGCGGACCGAAGAGGCCGGGCCGTTTTCGGTTCCGATGGGAACGATCGAGGACGGCCGGAGTCAGCATGGTGGGATCGTAGACCAGCTCTTTCAGCACCCCTTCGGTGAACCAGCCGCCGAACAGCCAGTTGCCGAACGACACCAGCCAAGCCGGGGCGCTGGTGTCGAGAGCCCGTTTGAGCGTCGGATTGGTCAGGTTCTCCCTGACGTGCGGCGGCAGGCCGCTGATCAGAATCAATCTGGAGACGCGATCCGGTCGGTCCAACGCCATACCGATCGCCAGTCCGGCTCCCATGGAATGCCCGGCGACGGTCGCTTCCTGGATGCCCAACGCGTCCATGAAACCGGTCACGAAGTCGAGCATCTGGTCCGGGCGATACTCGATGTCCGGTTTGTCGGACAGGCCGGCACCCAGCACATCCGGCGTGATCACGCGCACGTGCGCGGCGAGGGCGGCCTGTTGGTACTCCCATTGCCACATGGAGCCGCCGAACCCGTGCAGGAGAATGACCGGCGCGCCCCGGCCCACATCGAGATAGGCGATCCGATGACCATGGACCTCGATGGACTGAAGGGGAATGCGTTCGATGGAATCGAACCAGGGGGGAAGCGGCTCGCGCGCCGCACAAGCGGTCATAAGGCAGAGGACACAAACGGTGAAGAAACGGCCTCTCACTCCACACCGGTGGGCGGCGGATGCATGACGGGAGCTATTCGAGCTGGATCAGCGTCTCGTCCGTTTTGACGTTGTCGCCCTCGGCGGCGAGGATGGCGACGACGGTGCCGTCGATGGGCGCGGGGACCCGGCTTTCCATCTTCATCGCTTCGATGATCAGCAAGGGGTCGCCGGTTTTCACCCGGGCGTCTTTGGCCACCAGAATTTTGACGACCCGACCCGGCATCGGCGGCGCCACGTCTCCGGGCTTGGACGGCTTCGGCCGCTTGGGCTTCCCGCCGGTTCCGCTCTCTTTCGCTTCCGGTACGCCGGCCAGCACTTCCTGAATCGGTTCGAGGGAGACCTCTTCCAGCTTGTCGTTGACCCGGATGTAGTACGGCTTCCGCCCGTCGGTCTTGCGACCCGAGCCGGACACTTTCACATGGTACGTCTCGCCGTGCACGGTGACGTTGAACTCGACCGGCGCGAGGTGCAGCTCGTGCGCGACGGCCGGCCCTCTGGCGGCCGAGGGCGCGAGCGGTTCCGGCATGAGATCGCCTTTCTCGCGCGCCTCGAAGAAGTCCCGCGCGATGGCCGGGAACAGGGCAAACGAGAGCTGGTCTTCCAGCGTCGTGGCGGACGGCGGCAGGTCTTTCTTGATGGTGTCGAGCTCGGGCTCCAGGCGATCCGCCGGCCTGGTCTTGATCGGCTCTTCGCTCCCGATGGCGCGGCTCATCACGTCGTTGTCCACCGGACCGGGGGCGCGGCCGTAGAGGCCGAGGAAGTAGTTCTTGGTTTCCGTCGTGATGACCTTGTAGCGCTCGCCGGTGAGCACGTTGAGCGTCGCCTGCGTCCCGACGATCTGGCTGGTCGGCGTGACGAGCGGCGGGTACCCCATCTCTTTCCGGACGCGCGGCACTTCGTCCAGCACTTCCTTCATGCGGTCGAGGGCGTTCTGTTCCGTCAGCTGCGCGGCCAGGTTCGACAGCATGCCGCCCGGGATCTGGCTGGTCAGAATCTCGGCGTCCACGCCGGTGAAGTCGCTTTCGAACTGCCGATATTTCCGCCGCACGTCGCGGAAATGCTCGGTGATGGGCTGAAACGCGCGGAGATCGAGCCCCGTGTCGTACGGCGTCTCGCGGAGCGAGGCCACCAGCGTTTCGGTCGGCGGATGGGAGGTGCCGCCGGCGAGCGGTGAGATCGACGTGTCGAGCATATCGAGCCCGCCCAAGATCGCCATCAGCGACGCCATGGAGGCCATGCCGGAGGTGTAGTGGGTGTGCAGGTGAATCGGCACTTTCACGGCGGCCTTGAGCCGGCGGATCAGATGGTAGGCGTCCAGCGGAGCCAAGAGGCCGGCCATGTCCTTGACGCACAGCGTGTCGGTGCCGAGGTCCTCCAACTGCTTGGCCATGTCCACGAAGCGGTCGATGCTGTGGACCGGGCTCACCGTGTAGCTGATGGCCGCCTCGACGTGTTTCCCGCAGGCCTTCACTTCCCGCACCGCCCGATCGAGATTGCGGACGTCGTTCAAGGCGTCGAAGATCCGGAAGACGTCGATGCCGTTGGCCGCCGATCGCTCGATGAACTTTTCCAGCACGTCGTCGGCGTAATGGCGGTAGCCGACGAGGTTCTGCCCGCGCAGGAGCATCTGCAGCCTGGTGTTCGGCATGGCGGCGCGCAGCGCGCGCAACCGCTCCCAGGGGTCTTCTTTCAAGAAACGCAGGCAGGTGTCGAACGTCGCGCCGCCCCAGACTTCGAGCGACCAGTAGCCGACCGCGTCCAGCTTTTGGGCGATCGGCAGCATGTCCTCCGTGCGCATGCGGGTCGCGAGGAGCGACTGGTGCCCGTCGCGCAACGCCACGTCGGTGATGAGGATGCGCTTTCCAGCGGCCGGCTCGATCGCCAATTCAGGCGGTCCCGGCTGCTTCGTCTTCGACGTCTTGACGAGGGGTGCCGCCGCGCGCTTCTTGGAGGTCGTTTTCTTCGCTGCCGGTCGTTTGTTCGCCATGGTGTCCGGTTATCTCATCGGAATTGAATCGGTGGCGGCCTCGTTACAGGCCTTCGTAGGCCGCAATGGCGGCGGCGAGCGCCAGCACCAAGTCCTCCGGCTGCTCGATTTCGTCGTAGTGGTAGAGGTCCGGGTGCGTGTCCAGGTAGGAGGTGTCGAAGCGGCCGGCCAGGAAATCCGGGTCCTGCATGATGGCTTTCATGAAGGGAATCGTCGTCTTCACGCCGCGCAGCACGTATTCTTCCAGCGAGCGCCGCATACGGCTCACCGTTTCTTCCCACGTCCGGCCGCGGACGGTGAGCTTCGCCAGCAGCGCGTCGTAGTAGGGCGGCACCGTATAGTCCTTGTACACCGCCCCGTCGATGCGCACGCCGATGCCGCCCGGCGACAGATAGGCCGTGACGGTGCCCGTGCAGGGCATGAAGTTGTTCTTGGGATCCTCCGCGTTGATGCGGCACTGGATCGCATGGCCTTGCAGCGTCACGTCGTGCTGCCGGATGTCGAGGGGCTTCCCGGCGGCGATGGAGATCTGGTGGCGGACGATGTCGATCGCCGTGATCTGTTCCGTGACCGTGTGCTCGACCTGCAGCCGCGGATTCATCTCGATGAAATAGAACCGCCCGTCCTGGTCCAGCAAGAACTCGACGGTGCCGGCGTTGTCGTACTGCACCGCGCGGGCGATGGTGATGGCAGCTTCGCCCATCGTGTCGCGCAGCTTCGGCGTGAGGATGAGCGACGGCGCGATCTCGATGAGCTTTTGGTGCCGCCGTTGGATGGAGCAGTCCCGCTCGCCCAGGTGGATGATATGGCCGTGGCGGTCGGCCAGGATCTGGAATTCGATGTGATGGGGCCGCTCGATATATTTTTCGATGAACACGCTGCCGTCGCCGAACGAGGCCTGGGCTTCGCGCGCCGCCGCTTCCATGTTTTCGCGCAGTTCCGCGTCGGACCGGACGACCCGCAGCCCGCGTCCCCCGCCCCCCGCGCTGGCCTTGATGATGACCGGGTAGCCCGCCTGCCGGGCGAACGCGAGGCCGTCCTTCACGTCGGCCACGCCGCCTTCCGTCCCGGGCACGATCGGCACGCCGACCTGCTTGGCCAGCTCGCGCGCCTTGACCTTGCTGCCCATCAACGTGATGGCATGCGGCGAGGGGCCGATGAAGGTGATGCCGGCCGTCTGGCAGAGCTCGGCGAACTCGGCGTTTTCCGACAGGAACCCGTAGCCGGGATGGATCGCATCCGCGCCGATCCGGACCGCGAGGTCCACGATCTGGCGGCTGTCGAGAAACCCTTTGACCGGCCCGGGCCCGACTTGATAGGCCTCGTCGGCCTTTTTGACGTAGATGCCCGTGGAGTCGGCTTCCGAATAGATGGCGGCGGTGGCGATGTTCAGCTCGCGGCAGGCGCGGATGATCCGCATGGCGATCTCACCGCGATTGGCTACGAGGATCTTCTTAAACATGTCTCGCCGGCTTTCGACAGTCCTCACCCGTCCCTCCGGAGCGGGCCGGTGAAAAAGGAGCGCGTAAGCTAGCATAGGATCAAGAGGTCTGTCGAGATAGCGATGGCCCGGGGCGCGCCGACGCAGGGCAGCGGACGCGGTGATGGGGGGCGGGGACAGGCGGGACGGGACGCCCAAAGGTCCCGCCCCGGCGACGCCTTTTACTTCGCCTGGACTAAAAAACCCTTGGATCGGGCGTTGCCGCCCCCGGCCACGACATCGATGAAGGACATGCCGGGCCGGACGTCGGGGACCGTCGCCTCGATCGTGGTGTCATTGACGAAGTTGTAGTCGATCTTCGCCGGACCGGCGGCGCTGAAGGCCACGCCGTGGAAACATTCCTTGGTCCCGAAGTTCTCGCCTTTGATCGTCACCTTTTGTCCGGGCTTGGCTTCGTCCGGTTCGACTTTGTGGATTTTCGGCCGCTTGCTGCGGTCGCAGACCGGGTCGCGTTCGACCTTCTCCGCATCGAAGCCTTTGATCGATTCCATGTCGAACAGGCTGAAGCCGGTGCCTTCGACGACGGCGCCGGGAGCGGGGGACTCCTCGGCATGCAGCGGAGCGAGGGAGGGGAGGGCCAGGGGCGTGAGTCCTACGAAAAAGAAAATCAATGAAAACCACCGCGACGTGCGCATGATGACCTCCTCATCACGAAGAATCATTTGTTCGTCATCGGGATATACGTGTCGGCGATAATGGCCTGTCCGGGGGGAGACAGCGCGAAACGGGCGAAGGCCTCCGCCACGGGATTCGGCTCTTTCTTCGACAAGAGCAGCAGCGGCCGCCGCAAGCTGTACCGGCCGTCTTTGACGGTCGGAACTTCGGGCTCGACCTTGTCGACCGGCAGCAGACGGACGGCGACGCCGCTGGAGACGACCGCGAGCCCGGTGCTCAGCGAGATGTAGGCGACCGCCGATTGCGGCGGCAGCGTCCCGACCACGGCTTTGACCACCTTGTCATCCTTGCCGATCACCTTGGCGGTCTCCGGGATTTTGCCGGCGATTCCGAGCTGCGCTTCAAAGGCGTCCCGTATATTTTGGTTGCGCGGGCGATCGATGAGCAAGACCTTGGTTTCCGGCCCGCCCAGCTCCGACCACTCTTTCACTTTGCCCGAATAAAGATCGGCGATCTGCTGCTTGGTGACTTCTTTGGTGAAATTGGACAGATGGACGAGGATGCCGATGCCGTCCCAGCCGATCTGCGTGGCGGCGAGCCCGGAATCTTCCGCGCCGGTGACGGCGATCTGCGCTTGGCCGGATTTCACCAGCTCCAACGGTTTGGAATTGTCGTCCCACAGGACATCGACATAGGCGCGGGGATGGGCCTTTTCGAACGCGCGGGCCAGCGCTTCCATCGTCGGAAGCTCCGGGCCGTTCCCCGCGATGGCCAGACTGCCCGATACTTCCGTCCTCCCCACAGTCGGCCATGCGGCCGCGCACAAGCCGATCATCACGCAGGCGAGCAGCGTTCGCGCACTCATGCGACCTCCGGGAAACTGGGTGAGAGGGGTCGGCCGCAGCGGGACGGAAGGCGGTTCATCGTTTACGATCCGGAACCGGCAGGGTCCGAGGCCGACGTGGTGTTGGGCGGCGGGACGTTGCGCTTGGCGTTCAGCGGCGGCAGCTTGGCGAACTTCTGCATGCGCTCATTGTTCATGGCGTTCGCCTTCATCTCTGTAAACGTCGGTTTATGGTCGCCCACGACCTTCGAGGAGAAGGAGGAGAGCAGGCGGGTCGCTTGCTGCGCATGGCAGAAGGGACATTCCGTGTCCTCCACCCGCGCATGCACCGATTGGGTGGCTTCGAATTGTTTCTGACACTGCTCGCATCGATATTCGTAGAGCGGCATGGCAACAGTCCTTTATGGTCTGGCAATACTCGAAGAACCCGCAAAATTTGCTCGCCGTACCCTTGACCGGTCCGCGAAGTTTCGCTTATTGTAGCACACTTGCTGAGTGAAACTGCCAGTGCTACAGGAGGATGAGCGATGTCGGTGCTGATTCGGCGGTATAAGGGAAACAACGGAGTGATGCAGGAAGAACGGATCGACGACGAAGACCGGATTGAACGGTACATGCGGCTGTTCGAGAAAGACGACGTCAAGAAGTTGGAGACCGGCGTCAAAGTCTTTATTGAAAAGGACGAGTGGCAACTCCTGCCCTAACCCGGTAAGGGGTCAGGGGTAAGGCGATCGCGAGGAGCGGCTCCTTACCCCTCACGCCTCACCCCTTACTCCGTACTTCTCGCTGGTCCCACATGATTTACTGGATTCACATCGCGCGCTCGATCGATCGGGTGACCCTGCATCGCGACCGCTGCTCGGAAGTGCCGTCCAACGCGACCTCCAGCGACTTTTGGGAGGGCGGGTGGTTCGACTATCCCGACAAGGAGCGGGCCCTGCGCGCGATGGAACAGGCCGGCACCAACGAACAGCGCCGCTGCCCGCTGTGCAAGCCGTAAGAGAAGTGACGCGTGACGTGTGATGAGTGACGAGCAAATATGAAGAAAGCAAGATTCTGATACCCGTCACCCGTCACTAGTCACTCGTCACTTATTCCCATGCCTCGCCTCGCCCTCCTATTGACGACCTTGATCTGGGGCGCCACGTTTCCTGCGACCAAGGCTGCGCTGGACCAAATCCCCCCCTTGTCCTTTCTGTTTCTTCGATTCCTGTTGGGCGCCGCGCTGGTCTGGGCATGGTTTGCCGTGGCCCGGCATCGCGTTCACCGGTCGCGCGCGGTCTTGGTTGCCGGCGCCATCGCGACGGTCTTCCTCTTTCTGGGCTATGTGCTGCAAACCGTCGGGTTGCGCTACACCAGCGCGTCGAATTCGGCCTTCATCACCGCCCTCTACGTCATCTTCGTACCGCTCATCTTGCGCCGGTTCGATGCCCGCGTGTTGACGGCGACGGCGATTGCGATGGTCGGGTTGTGGTTGCTGGTGAAGCCGAGCGCCGTCGTCAACGTGGGCGACCTCATGACGCTGGGCTGCGCCGCGGCCTTCGCCGGCCATATCGTCTGTCTCGAGCGGTTCACCCGCGAGTTCGACGCCCCGTCTCTGCTCGCGTGGCAGATGACGGCGATGACGCTGCTCTTCGCGCCCACGCTGCCTTGGGAGCAAGCGCCGGCCGCCGCTTTCGCCCCGACCGGCGTGCTGCTGACGGGACTGATCGTCACCGGAGGGTTGGCGACCGGCGCCTTCGCGGTGCAGATGTGGGCCCAGCAGATCGTGCCGGCGCAGCAGGTCGCCCTGGTCTTCGCGTCCGAGCCGGCCTATGCCGCCTGGCTCTCCTGGTATTTTTTGGGAGAAATGCTCGATCTCCAAGGATGGCTCGGCAGCGGACTTATTTTCATCGCCGTGGTGATCGGAGCCTTTGGGGCGGCCCCCGGGCCGGCGGAAATCAAAACCGTCCAGCCCGCCTAGGGCGAGAGGTTCTCCGATGGCGCAGAAATTCGGCAACAGCCGGTGGGTGCAGGAAGGATTTTTGGACAATCGCGTTCCCGGAACGGTCGTGGGCAGGATCGTCTTTGCCGCGGTCGGACCGGTGGAGTTCTGCCTGCGCGGGGACTTCCGGGGCGAGATCGCGGGCCAAGCCATCCGATTCCGCAACAGCCGGTACGAGGATGACGACTTGGCCGGGCAGGCCATCGGCGACCTGGAAAACCCGCAGGTCGGCACGGTGAATCTGATTGCGTTCGATCCGCACCCGAATCTGGCGCCGCATCCCTACATCGAATGGTTCTCTCTGCGGAAGAACCATTATCGCATCGAGCTGGCGCCGGGCGACGCATGGATCGCGTCGGCGGACGAGGTGAGCCTGATCGAGGGGGATTGCCGGAGGATCCGCGCCGCCCTGGCGGATCGACTGCACGATCAGCCGGGGCGGCGGGACGAGTCGGATTGGGTCTAACCGCCGAGTGCTCTGCCGCGCCTCACGAAGCGTCGTTCGCGAGGCTGGACCCGGTCAGCGAAACGGATGGCGCCGCGCCGGTTTCGTGCTTGCTCTTGCCTTCCCGCACGTAAATCGGCACGCCCTTGACGTCCCAGACCAGCCCCAGCCGCTCCATCGCCTTCAGGCAGTAGTAGGTCATGTCGATCTCCCACCAATAGAATCCCTGCCGGGTCGACGCGGGATAGTAATGGTGGTTGTTGTGCCAGCCTTCCCCCATGGTGATGAGGGCCAGGATGAAATTGTTGCGGCTGTCGTCGCCGGTCTCGTACCGCTGCGAGCCGTACACGTGCGAGAGCGAGTTGATCGTGCAGGTGCCGTGGATCAGCGCGACCGTCGAGATGAAGAAGCCCCAAATCAACATCTGCGGACCGTTCGTGCCGAGCTGCGGCGCATAGGCTTCCAGCAGCTCCCCGAGCCCGAACATGCCGAAGCCGGCCACGGTCGGCACGAGGATGTCGAACCGATCGAGGAAGCGCAGCTCCGGGTACTTGGCGAAGTCGGCGATGGCCTTCAGGCGCGGCGCAAAATGCGTTTGCGACGTGAACCAGCCGATGTGCGACCAGAGGAATCCGCCCTGGCGCGGCGAATGGACGTCGTCGGGTGTATCCGATGCGATGTGGTGATGGCGATGATGCCCGGCCCACCAGAGCGGACCGCGCTGCGCGCAGGAGCCGCCGAGCACGGCGAACGCGAACTGCACCGCCCGCGAGGTTTTGAACGTCCGGTGCGAAAAGTAGCGGTGATACCAGCCGGTGATGGCGAACATGCGTACGAAGTAGAAGGCCACGGCGACGGCGATCGCGGTCCAACTCCAGCCCACCCAGATGACGCCGAGACACATGAGATGCACCGCGATGATCGGCACGCAGCGGAGCCAGTCCATCTTCGGCGGCCCCTCCACCTTCATGTATTCAAGGCCGGCCCAGGAATCGAACCAGCGGAGAACCGTAAACCACAGCTCCCGAGCTTTCGTCGGCTGAAGTGCGCGCACGTCGGACATTCCAGTTACCTCCAGGTCAGGGGATCGGCGAGAGTGATTATGATGCAGAGAACGCCGGGGTCCCGATTCGTCTCAATGATCCCGCGGCGTATTGAAGAGTGGAGCAGGCCGCAGAGACTGAATCACATGTGCTGGGATGCAATCCAGCCATATAACGGGACCACATTATACACACATTGCCGCACAAAGTGGAATCCGACCGTTGTTGACGGCTGAGCCGCGGTCCGATCGCCTGCCACGATTGTACCGGAACGCCTCGCCCTGTCTACCTTTTGCCGGAGTTGCGCCGGCGCGGCGGACCGCTCTCCCGCAGCGGCTCAATTTGACACCCCCGCGCCGGCGTCTCTACAATGCGCGCACCATGAACGATCGTTTTTTGAAGGCCTGCCGGCGTGAGCCGGTCGATTGTACGCCCGTGTGGTTCATGCGCCAGGCGGGACGGTACATGGCCGAATACCGCCGACTGCGCGCCAAGCACGCGATTCTCGAGATGTGCAAGACACCGGCGCTCGCCGCCGAAGTCACGCTCCAGCCGATCGAACGGTTTCCCCTCGACGCCGCGATCATCTTCGCCGATATCCTGCTTCCGTTGGAGCCGATGGGTATCAGCCTGGAGTTTGCCGAAGGCGAAGGGCCGGTGATCCACAATCCCGTCCGCGACCGGGCGGCGGTGGACCGGCTGAACGTCGTCGACGGCGACGAATTGGACTATGTCGCCGAGGCGATCCGGCAGACGCGCCGGGCGTTGAACGGCCGTGCGCCGCTCATCGGCTTCGCCGGCGCGCCCTTTACGCTCGCCAGTTATGCGATCGAAGGCGGCGGGTCACGCAACTATCTCCACACCAAGCAGATGATGTATGCCGATCCCACGGCCTGGCACAAGCTGATGGATAAGTTCGCGCGCGTCATCACCGGCTATCTCCGGCGCCAGATTCATGCGGGCGCGCAGGCGATTCAACTGTTCGACAGCTGGGTCGGGTGCCTGTCGGCCGGCGACTATGCGGAATATGTCATGCCGCACGTGCAACTGATCTTCGACGGATTGAAGCGCGAGGGCGTGCCGCTGATTCATTTCGGCACCGGCACGACGGCGATTCTGCGTCAGATGCGCGAAGCGGGCGGCGACGTGATCGGCATCGACTGGCGGGTGCCTCTGGACGAGGCGTGGGCCACCGTCGGGCACGACCGCGCCGTACAGGGCAATCTCGACCCCGTGGCGCTGTTCGCGCCGCTCCACGAAATCGAGCGGCGGGTGGAGGATATTCTCCGGCGCGCCGCCGGCCGGCCCGGCCACATCTTCAACCTCGGGCACGGCATTCTTCCGTCCACGCCCGTCGACCACGTCGCCGCCACAATCGAGATGGTGCATAAATTAAGTACAAAGTAAGAAGGTAAAAGGAAAAAGTTCGGTGCGGGTTAAACTGTGAGCGTTCTGCTTCGCCTTTTTACTCGGGTGACTTGATGTCAGAAGGTCCCACGGCGATTCTCTTGATGATCATGGGCGGGCCGGATTGCCTGGAGAACGTCGAGCCGTTTCTGCTCGATGTGCGGGGCGGCCGTCCCACTCCGCCCGAGCTGGTGGAGGAGATTCGGGCCCGGTATCGGGCGACGGGCGGCAAGTCGCCCGCGGTCGGTATTACACAGGATGTCGCCAGGAAGTTGGAGCGGCGGCTCAATCAAGAAGGGGCCGGTCGCTATCGAGTCTACGTCGGCTTGCGGCACTGGCATCCCTTCATAAAAGAAGCGTACGCCGATCTGCTGAAAGACGAGCCGGAACAGGTCATCGGCTTGTGCATGGCGCCGCAACAGTCGTCGTTGAGCACGGGCGCTTATCGGAAAAAAGTGGAGGAGGCGCGGGCTGCGCTTCAAGACACCACTCCCGTCAGCTATGTCGGGAGCTGGAACCGGCATCCCCAATTAGTCGCCGCGATCGTCGGCCACATCCGGCAGGCCCTGCTCAAGTTTCCCGCCGAGGTCCGGGCCACGGTGCCGGTGCTGTTTACGGCCCACAGCCTGCCGGAGCGCATCGTCGCGATGAAGGACCCTTATCCCGGTGAGGTGAGGGGCACGGTGGAGGCGGTCACGGAAGGGCTCGGCGGCCAACCGACGCGCTTTGCGTATCAAAGCCAGGGACGCTCCAGCGAGCCCTGGTTGGGACCCACGGTCGAATCAGCCCTCGACGCCCTGTATCTAGAGGGGAACCGGCAGGTGCTTGTCGCGCCGATCGGCTTCATCTGCGACCATGTCGAGACACTCTTCGATATCGATATCGAGCTGAAACAGCGCGCGGCTGCCATGGGGATGCAACTGGAGCGGATGGCGATGTTGAACGGCAGTCCCGTCTTGATCGAGACCCTGGCCGACATTCTGGCGGCGCATGAATCGGCCCTGTGCCAGCCCTCGTGAGCCCGCCCCGTACAGTCGTCATCGTCGGTGGAGGCATCTCGGGCCTCGCCACGGCGTTTGCCCTCCGGGAGCAGGCGGCTGCCGCCGGCCTGTCCGTTCGCTGCATCGTGCTGGAAGCCGGCTCGTCGTGGGGCGGCAAGATCGTGACCCACCGCATCGGCGAGCTCACCACCGAAGCGGGACCCGATTCGTTTCTCTCTCAGAAGCCGGCTGGGCTCGAACTGATCACCAAGCTCGGCCTCACCGATCAACTCATCAATACCAATGAAACCGGCAAGAAGGCCTTCGTGCTGTCCGGCGGACGGCTGCACGAGCTGCCCGAAGGCCTGGTGACGTTCGTGCCGAAGGACCTCGGTCCCTTTCTTCGCAGCGGTCTCTTGAGCTGGCCGGCGTTGCTTCGAATGGGATTGGATGTCGTGATTCCGCGGGGCGGTTCGCAGGGCGATGAATCGGTGGCCTCATTTTTTCGCCGCCGGTTCGGGACCCAGGCGTTCGATCGCGTGCTCGAGCCGTTGATGGCCGGGATCTACGCCGGCGACGCGGAGCAGATGAGCCTCAAGGCGACGTTCCCGCGTTTCTTGGAACTGGAGCGGCAGTACGGCAGCGTCATCCGCGGCATGATGGCGGTCAAAAAGCAAGCGGCACCCAGGGCGCCCGGCGGTCTGAAACGCACTATGTTCGTCAGCCTGAAGAATGGCTTGAGCGATCTCGTGACGGCGCTCACAGCCCGGCTCACACAGCAGGGCGTGGAATTGCGGCTCGGGTGCCAGGTAGCCGCGCTCCGGGTGCGGTCCCATCGGCTGGGCCGCTGGATGTACGATCTGATCCTGAACGACGGCTCGGCCCTGTCCTGCGAGAGTCTCGTGCTCGCGACGCCCGCCTATGTCTCCGCCGAATTGCTGCGCCCGCTGACGCCGATCGCCGGCGGCTTATTGGAGATGATCCCCTACGCCTCCACCGCCACGATCGCCATGGCCTACCCGGCGGCGGACGTCGCCGGAGCGGTGGAGGGCTTCGGCTTCATCGTGCCGCGCAAAGAAGGGCGGGATCTGATCGCGGCGACGTGGACCTCGCTCAAATGGCCGCACCGCGCTCCAAGCGATCAGGTGCTCATTCGTTGTTACGCCGGCGGCGTCGGCCGGGAGGCGATCCTCCAACTCGATGATCAGTCGCTTATCGCGCGCGTTCGCGCTGAGCTCTCCACTGTCTGCGGGATCACGGCGGAGCCGAAGTACGTCGAAGTCAACCGCTGGTGGAAGGCGATGCCCCAGTATACGATCGGCCATCTCGACCGGCTTGCCCAGCTCGACGCGGCCTTGAGCCGCTACGGCGGCCTCGTGTTGACGGGGGCCGGCTATCGCGGAGTCGGCATCCCCGATTGCATCCGCGACGGGGCGCTCGCCGCCGGGCGCGTGGTTCGGTATCTCGCCGGGCCGCGAGAGGCGTGACCCCCCTCTTGTCTTCGCAAAAATTTCACCCGTATAGTAGCGCCTGATTCCACGGGGGCGGAGCGGCATGCAATCGACCGAAAGTAAGCTGACGATTTCCGACGTGAGCGGCCCCTTCAGGGAGCCGCGCGAACCGGTGTTTTCGTACGACTATTCCATTCAGCGTCCCACCTGGGCGACGCCGCACGGGTTGCGGGTGAAGGTCTCCATCGCGGACGAGCTCGATCCGTTCAAGATTCAACTCTTGGGTTCGGTGACCGGCACGGCGGGCCAGCAGTTGGTCATCACGAAAATTTTGTCCCGCACGATCGCCGACTGGAAGCTGCGCATCGCCGATGAAGAAGGCATGTTGTCGGAGCGGCGCGACGTCATGGTGGGGCCCTTCACCGGGCCGCTCGCGCATCTGTTTCCGAAACTGCAGGCGCTGTTCGAAAAAGAGCAAGCGGGGGTGCGGGAGGAGATCAAGAAGCGGGTGGGGATCTAGCCTGCCGAGGCGCGCTCGGGACAAGCTCGTCGAAGGGCTCTTAAAAAATCCGGCGAAAATGTTTGGAGTGCACGCCGGACTCGTCCGCCAATCCCAGCGAGCCCTTGTCCGGCGCGCCGGTGTCGTTCAGATCGATGCGATAGTGGCCCCGCACTTCTTCCATCGCCACTTCGAAGGGAATCGCCGTCGGCAGCAGGGTGCCCGGCGCATGGGCGCCGCGGGCCAGTGTACGGATGGCTTCCTGGTCGGCGTACTTCGGATCGGAAAAAATATAAATGTCCGCGACCGCATGGTCGCCGAGCTTGTGGCCGGGGGTGGTCGGAGGAACGTGGGACCCGAGCGTGCCGTCCAGCCGTTCCTGCTTCAGCCGCTTGAGCAGGCCGATGACTTGGCTGTCGGTGGCCTGCGGCGGCACGACGAGCCCGACGGCGTTCATATCGGGCACCGTGCTCTGGACCTTGAAAATCACCGGCGCCGCTTCGGGATCTTCCACCACGGGCGTCGCCAGCCCCTCGGTGCCCGCCGCCTGTTTATTCTTGGAGCTCGGGACAATCAGGGCGACAAACAGCCAAAGGCCCAGGAGAACCCCGAACACGACCACCAACGGATGAATGCCGGCTCGCTTGCCCTCCTGATAAGGTCCCTCATTGTCGCTCATCGCGATCCGCCTCTATCGGTGGAAACACGCCTGTCCGGCCGTTCCGGAGCGCCCGTCTCGCGCAACCGCTGCTTCGCCCGTTCCCAAAGCTCGTCCATTTCCGGGAGCGTCATGTCCGTGAGGGATCGGTCCTGGTCGGCCGCCTGCGCCTCCACCAGATGAAACCGGTCGACGAAGCGGTTGGTGGAGCCGCGCAACGCTTCCTCGGGATTGACCTTGAGGAAGCGGGCCAGATTCACCAGCGAGAAGAGCAGGTCCCCCAGCTCCGCTTCGATGTTTCGCTGGGCCGTGGCGTCCCGTGCAGGCGGTTCGGTGTCCGGCCGGCTCTGGTCCACCGCGTCCCGCAACTCGCCGATCTCCTCGCCGATCTTGCCGAAGATGTGCTCCAAGCCGGCGCGATTGTGCGGCCAATCGAAGCCCACCCGCGCCGCCCGGGCCTGGGTCTGGTACGCGCGGAGCAACGCGGGCAAGGTTTTAGGGACTCCATCCAGCGCCGATTGCGAGCCGCCGGCCGCTTCCCGTTCCGCGCGCTTGATCTCTTCCCATTGGCTCAGGACCTGTTCGCTGTTCGTGGCGCTCTTCTCGCCGTTGCCGAACACGTGCGGGTGGCGGCGGATCAACTTCGTGGCCAGCAACTCCAACACGTCGTCCACGGTGAACGTGCCCGCCTCCGCGGCGATTTGGCTATGGAAGAGGACTTGGAGCAGGACGTCTCCCAATTCTTCCCGCAGCTTGGCGATATCCCCCTGATCGATGGTCTCCAGGACTTCATAGGTCTCTTCGAGCAGATAGGGCTTTAACGACTGATGAGTCTGCTTGCGATCCCAGGGACAGCCGTTGGGAGCCCGCAGCGCGGCCATCAGCTCGACGAGCTTGGAAAATCGGTCGGACATGCCGCCCACTCTATACCGAGGACCGCCACCGCTTCAATGTCGCCCGTCTTGCGATGATCCGGGTGTGAATGGTAGGGTACTCCCCACGGAGGGACGGCATCTTATGGCAGAGCAGGAGCAGGGATTCGTCATCCGGGACCGGCGGGGAGGCGGGGGAAGTTCCGAGAGCCCGTCCGCTTCCGCATCGACACAGAAGCCCGCGGCGTCCGCGTCCCCATCGAGTACGGCGTCGGCTCCGCAGTCCCCCGGCCTTCCCGTCACATTTTCCTCCTTCGTTATTTCGCTCGGCTCCTCCTCCCTGATGTTGATGGGAGAACAGTTGGATCCGCAGCAGGCTCCTCTTCCGGTCAATCTGGCGCAAGCGAAGGAAATCATCGATCTCCTGTCGGTGCTGGAAGAGAAGACCAAGGGCAACCTCACGTCGGACGAACAGACGGTGCTGCGCGACATGTTGTACGCGCTCCGCATGAAATACGTCACGCTGGCCTCGCCGAAATAATCTTGGCGCGGTAGCCCCGCAGCCGGCACGTTTTGAGACGGCCTCCTAAATCCGCTATAGTGTGGCACGTATCCTCCGGCGAGACGCATCCGTCCAGAGGCCGCATCCATGCCTGAGTTGAATCCGCCCAAGTCCGCGTTGGGGATGGTCGCCCCCGGATCCGCCGATCCCGCCGTCCCGCCGAATCGGCGTGACGCGCCAGAAGCGGAGCGCAAAACTCCCCATCTACGGCCCGTCTGGGTCGTGCTGATTTTGCTCGTCTCCTGTCTGGCGCTCACCGTCTATTACTCGCAAGTCGTCATGCCGGCCGGCGAAGAGACGGATTCGTTTCTCCCCACCACCAGCTACGCCTTCGTCCTGCTTCTCCTGAATCTGGACCTCATCGGCTTCGTCGTGCTCACCCTGCTGCTCTCGCGCAATCTCATCAAGGCCTATTTCGAGCGGCGGCACCGGCTCGTGGGGTCGGGTTTCCGCACGAAGCTCATCGCCGCCTTCATCGGCTTTTCGCTGATTCCGACGGTCTTGCTGGCCCTGGTGGCGAGCGGATTGGTGAACAAGGCGGTCGACGTCTGGTTCAACGAGCAGATCGAAAAGGTGATGAAGGATTCGTACGAGGTCGCCCGCATGCAGCATGCCGGACACATCGCGCTGGCGGTGAACAGCGCGCGCGCGATCGGACAGGAGCTGTTCCGGGAAGACTTGCTGGTCCCCGAGCAGCGGGATCTGCTCGCCGCCGCCATGGCCCGGAAGCGCACGGAGTACGGGGTGGCGGGCATCGAAGTGTTCTCCGCCAAGATGGAGACGTTGACCAAGGCCCTCGATCCCGAGGTGCCGGCCGGCGTGCTCGATTTGCCGATCAGCCAGCTCGTGCTCCAAGTCATCAACGGCAAGCAGGAATTCACGTCCGTCCAGGAAGCGCAGATGGGCCGGCTGGTGCGGGCGGGCATTCCGGTCGCGTCCAGCAGCCGGCGCGGCGAATTGGAAGGCGTCGTCGTCGTCGAGGCCTACGTGCCGGAATCGCTGCTCACCAAGATGGAGGGCATCGGCCGGCAATACGCCGAGTACAAGCAGATCAAGGCGATGAAGAATCCGATCAAGGCGGGCGCCTATCTCTTCGTGGCCGTCATCACGGTGCTGATCGTGTTCAGCGCCACCTGGTTCGGCTTCTACGTGGCGCGGAGCATCACGGTCCCCATCCAACGATTGGCGGAAGCCACGGAAGCCGTGGCGCAGGGCGATCTGTCCGTCAAGATCGAGGCGAAGGCCACGGACGAGATCGGGACGTTGATCGACTCCTTCAATCGGATGACCGAGGACCTGCAAGGGAGCAAGTCCAAGCTGGAACAGGCCAATATTTCGCTCCGCCAGACGAACGTGGAGCTCGATCGGCGGCGCGCCTACATCGAAACGGTGGTGGATACCATCGCGGCCGGCCTGATGTCCATCGACCGCAACGGGATCATCACGACCTACAATCCCTCCGCCGAACGGATTCTGGGGCTGTCCGCCGACCGGTTCCGCGGGCGGTCGGCCAACGAGGCGTTCAAGGAATTCGGCTTGGATCTCTTCCAGACGGCGTACGACCGCATGCTGGCCGACGACCGCGACGATGTGGCCTTGGACGGCCAGCTGGACGTGCAGGGCAAGCTCGTCACGATCGGCCTCAACGCGTCGCGCATGCGCGACGAGGCCAACAAGGATTTTGGATTCGTGCTGGTGTTCGAAGACCTGACGGAGCTCATCAAGGCGCAAAAGACCGCGGCCTGGCAGGAGGTGGCCCGCCGGGTGGCGCACGAGATCAAAAACCCGCTCACCCCGATTCAGCTGTCGGCGCAGCGGCTGCGGAAGAAGTTTCTCGAGAAGGCGCCGGACTTCGACCGGGTGTTCGACGACGCGACGAACGTCATCATCAACGAAGTGACCAGCCTCAAGCACATGGTGGACGAGTTTTCCAAGTTCGCCCGCCTGCCGGCGCCGCAGATGGTCCGGCAGTCGTTGCACGACGTGATCCAGGAAGTCGTGACCCTCTACCGTTCGGCGCACAAGGACATCGAGTTGCTGGTCGAGCTCGACGAGGACTTGCCGCCGATCAATTACGATCGCGAGCAGCTCCGGCGGGTGCTGGTCAATTTGTTCGACAACGCCATCCAGGCGATGAATCAGAAAGGCCGGCTCTGGGTGAGCACGAAATACGACACGAAGCGGAAGCGGGCGGTCGTGACGGTGGCCGACGAAGGGCCGGGCATCGCGCCGGAAGATCAAGAGCGGCTGTTCGTGCCCTATTTCACGCGGAAGAAAAGCGGGACGGGATTGGGATTGGCCATCGTGCGCCGCATCATCACCGACCATGAAGGCCAGATTCAGGCCGGGAACAATCAGCCCAGAGGGGCGGTCTTTACGTTCGATCTGCCGGTGTAATGGATGCAGTGATGGGTGATCGGTGATGAGTGATCAGTGGAGCCTGACGAACGGGATACATCGCTCATCACCCATCACTCATCACTGATCACTTTTCAGGAGGAGCATGTCAGCGTCGATTTTGATCGTGGACGATGAAGAATCCATCCGCAGCTCGTTGCGGAGCATTCTGGAAGACGAGGGGTATGAAGTGGCGGTGGCCAGCAACGGCCAGGAAGCCCTGAGGCTCTACACCACCGATCCGCCCGACCTGATGATGCTCGACATCTGGATGCCCGAGATGGACGGGTTGGAGACGCTGCGGCGCGTGAAGGAATTCGTGCCGACGGCGCAGGTGATGATGATGTCGGGCCACGGGTCCATCGAGACCGCGGTGAAGGCGATCAAGCTGGGCGCCTACGACTATATCGAAAAGCCGCTGTCGCTGGAGAACGTCACGCTCCGGGTGAAGCACGCGCTGGATCAGTACCGGCTGGAGCAGGAAAACCGGTCGCTCAAGACGAAGGTCGAGCGCAAGTTCGAGCTGGTGGGCCAATCGCCGGCCATGCAGCAGCTGCGGCTGCTGATCGAAACGGCCGGCCCGACCAACAGCCGCGTATTGATCGGTGGTGAAAACGGCACGGGGAAGGAGTTGGTGGCCCGCGCCATCCACATGCACAGCACCAGGGCCGATCACCCCTTCGTCGCCGTGAACTGCGCGGCGATTCCGGAGACGCTGATCGAAAGCGAGCTGTTCGGCCATGAAAAAGGGTCGTTCACCGGCGCCACGTCGATGAAGCGCGGCCAGTTCGAACAGGCCGACGGCGGCACGCTGTTTCTCGACGAGATCGGCGACATGAGCCTCAGCACGCAGGCCAAAGTGCTGCGGGCGCTGCAGGAGCAGCAATTCACCCGCGTCGGTGGCGGCAAGCTGATGAAGGTGGATGTGCGGGTGCTGGCGGCCTCCAACAAGGACCTGGAAAAAGAAATCGAGAAGGGGAATTTCCGCGAAGACCTCTACTATCGTCTCAACGTGGTGCCGATCATCGTGCCGCCGTTGCGCGAGCGGCGGGAAGACATCCCGGCCCTCGTGCGGCACTTCATGAAGATCCACGCGGAAGAGCAGGGGCTCCGCATCAAAGAAGTCTCGCCGGAGGCCATGACGGTCTTTCAGCAGTACGAATGGCCGGGCAACATCCGCGAGCTGCGGAATCTGATCGAACGGCTGATGATCATGGTGCCCGGACCGGTCATCGAAGCGCAGCAGGCGACGGCGTCGTTGCAAGGCCGGGCCAGCAGTCCGGCGGCGGCTCAGGCCGGCCAAACGGTGAGCCCGCTCTTCACGAAATCCTACGATTCGTTGCGCGACGCGCGGAACGCGTTCGAGAAGGAATACATCGCCCGCAAGCTGCGCGAGCACCATTGGAACATCTCACGGACGGCGGAGGACCTGAAGATCGAGCGGAGCCATTTGCATCGGAAGATCAAGCTACTGGAAGTCGAAATGAGGCCGGAGGGGTGAGGAGCGGAGGCGGGTCGCTCCTGTGCTCGCCCACCGCCCACATCTGATTATCGGATGATTCAATTATGGTGGACGATGTGCTCGGTGGATGCGCGCAGTTAGGAGCGACCCGCCTCCGCTCCTCACAGGAAAGTGAAAAGATGGGAAGAAGAAAGAGAAACAAGAGTGCAATGGCACATTCCTTCCGTTGACCCTGTTGCAGCCCTCCTCTAAGATAGCGCCCCCATGACGACGTATCGGGAATCAGGTGTCGATATCGATGCGGGCGACGAGTTTGTCGAGCGCATCAAGCCGCTGGTCCGTTCGACCTTCCGCCCGGAGGTGTTGACGGATTTGGGCGGGTTCGGCGGGTTGTTCGGGTTTCAGGCGAAGAAGTATCAGGACCCGGTGCTCGTGTCCGGCACCGATGGCGTCGGGACGAAGCTCAAGATCGCCTTCATGATGGACAAGCACGACACGGTCGGCATCGACCTGGTCGCGATGTGCGTGAACGATATCGCGGTGAGCGGCGCGGAGCCGCTGTTTTTCTTGGACTATTTCGCCACAGGCAAGCTGTCGGTGTCGACGGCGCAGGACGTGGTCAAAGGCATCGCCGACGGCTGCCGCCAGGCCGGCTGCGCCTTGATCGGCGGCGAGACGGCCGAGATGCCCTCGTTTTATCCGGACGGGGAATATGACCTCGCCGGCTTTGCGGTCGGCGCGGTCGATCGGCCGAAGATCATCGACGGCAAGACGATCCAGCCCGGTGATGCGGTCATCGGTCTGGCCTCGTCCGGTCTCCACAGCAACGGCTATTCGCTGGTCCGCCGGGTCTTCTTCGACAAGGCCAAGCTCACCGTGCAGAGCCGATTGCCTGAGCTCGACCGGCCGCTCGGCGAAGTGCTGCTCACGCCGACGAGAATCTACGCCAAACAGATTTTAACCCTCGCGCAGGAATTTCCCATCAAGGGCCTCGCGCACATTACGGGCGGCGGCATCACCGAAAATCTGCCGCGCGTTTTTCCGGAGGGTGTCGGCGCGAGGATCTTCAGAGGACGATGGACTGTGCCGCCGATCTTCAACGCGCTGGCGCGGCTCGGCGAAGTGCCGCGCGAGGAAATGTACCGGGTCTTCAACATGGGCATCGGGTTGATCCTCGTCGTGCCGCCTGCGTCGGCTCAAGCGGTATTGGCGCGAGCCGCTTCGCTGGGCGATCAAGGCTGGCAGATCGGCGAGATTGTGGCGGCCGGCCCTGATCAACCGCTGGTGACGTATGTCGATTGACCGGACGAGACCGCTGCGCGTGGCCGTGCTCGCGTCAGGCCGAGGATCGAACCTCCAGGCCGTCATCGATGCGATCGAAGCGGGCCATGTCCGCGCGCAGATCGTGGCGGTGATCAGCAACAAGAAAGACGCGCCGGCGCTGGAGCGGGCGAGAAAGCACGGCATCCAGGATCTGTTCATCGATCCCAAGCCCTTCGCCGGCCGGCCGGACAGCCGCGAAGCCTACGACAATCTGTTATTGGAGACGCTGCGCCGGCTCGACGTGGAACTCGTCCTGTTGGCCGGCTACATGAAAATCGTCACCTCGGTGCTCGTGAAGGCCTACGAGAACCGCATGATGAACATCCATCCCTCGCTGCTGCCCTCGTTCCCCGGATTGGACGTGCAGAAAAAAGCCATCGACTGGGGCTGCAAACTGGCCGGCTGCACGGTCCACTTCGTGACGGAAGGCGTAGACGAAGGGCCGATCATCCTCCAAGCCGCAGTCCCGATCCTCGACAACGACACCCCCGAAACCCTCGCCGCCAGAATCCTCGTGCAAGAACACAAAATCTACCCCCGAGCGGTGCAACTGTTCGCGGAAGGACGCCTGCGCGTGGAAGGCCGAAGGGTGTTCATTGAAGACGCGAAGCCGGGCGAAGAGGCGATCGTCAGTAAAGAGCGGACGCTTAAGTTGACGGTGTTGGATTATCTCGCAGCTGAGGTTGACTACGTTTTTAGCCGTCATTTCTCGCTAATCGACGAAGTCGGTAAGCGCATTGCTATGCACCTTGCTAATCAGCACCAAACTGTCCCAGATGGGCCTGAGAAGACGATTTGTGTGCTTCTGCTAAATGCGATGTCTTCTTTGATGTCTGCACTAGAACTGGTGCGACGAGGATTTCCACTCCAGACAGGTATTGTCATAAGAAACTCAATCGAAGTAATGGCATTAGCGGCAGTAATCAATTCCGATGGCAAGGCCTATGAAAGATACAAGCATGGGAGGCTCGACTCTTCCTCTTGCATCGGCATGGTTAAAAAAGCTTGGCCAGAGGTTGGCAGTGTTCTTGCTAGGGCGTGGGGAAGCCTTTCCAGTGATTTTGCCCATGTGGGGGGACTGCTATATCGGCGATGGCAAACTGTTTCGCCAACCCCCACTTCAGGAGAGTTGTTCGCGCTAGGGACGGTCCTTCTATCGCTCAAGTTTGCCCTTCACACACTTGATCTGCTGAGCGAAGTTGTTGCTTATCGGCATGTCAATGAGCCGAGATTTTGGAAGCGCGTGGAAGCGAACAAGTATATGTATGATCCCACTCCCGAAGCAAAAGAATGGATGGCAGCTTTTTTAACAGACCCTTGTAAAGATATCCCTGTCTCCCAGGCATGAAACAAGGCTCGCCGTTAAAATCATTGGCCACCCCTACTGCATATTTAAAGAGAGATTTGGCTTCTGCGTTTCAATGATCCTGCCTATTAGTTTTCTTCCCGCCGTTTGTATGAAACTACCCTCCTAGGGCTAAGGTTTCCCGTAATCGAGGAGGTGAATCATGTTCGGATCGCATTCCCAAGGAATCGAAGTATCTCGGCAGAATCTGTACGAGCAAGTCTGGTCGACGCCGATGACGAAGTTAGCCGAGAAGTATGGGATATCGGATGTAGGGCTGGCGAAGATCTGCAAGAAGCTGAACTTGCCCTATCCTGGTCGCGGTTATTGGCGGAGAAAGGAGACTGGCAAAGCAGTCGAACAATTACCGCTCCCGCCGAATGCGGATCCCAGCAAGGAGTCCGTAACGATTTATCCGAGTGCACAGCCTGAGGTTGCGATGGAGTTCTCTGCGGACACCATTCAGCGCGTGGAGGCAGAGCTGACAGAGAGAAAGAAGATCGTCGTGCCTGAGCGCCTGTTAAATCCACATCGCCTTTTGAAGGATCGTTTGTCAGAATGGCGAAAGCCACAGGTCGACGAATACGGTGCAATCGTATCTGGCAACATCAGGCAACTTGGCATGCGTGTGAGCCCTAAAAGCCTCGATCGCGCATTTCGGATCATGGACACCCTTTTCAAGGCGCTCGAGTCGCGCAGCTATCAAGTCGGGATTCAGGATGGCTTTCACAAGACTCTAGGAGTTCGCATCAGTGGAGAGTGGATCGAGTTCGGGCTCGAAGAACGATTCACACGCATCGATAACCCAGATCACAATAACGCTCGGGTCGAATACTGGATGCGCGGACGTTACCGATACATTCCTACTGGTTCGTTATTCTTAAGGATTGGCCGCTGGGGTATGGATGGGCTACAGAGAAGCTGGAATGATGGGAAAACCGTAACACTTGAATCATGCTTGAATGATTTCGTAGTCGGGCTCCTCAAAGTTGCTGAGGCCGAAAAGGGTCGACGCGTAGAACGCGAAGAGCAACAACGACGATGGCTCGAAGCTGAACGTCGTCGCCAAGAAGAAAGTGAAAGGCGACAAGCCTTGGAGCAGGAGATTGAAAAGTGGGCTAAGGCACGACAACTAAGAGCCTACTTGGCTGCAAAGAGAAAGACGTACGTTACCAAACATGGAGAGCTTCCAGTTGGGAGCAAAGCGGAACAATGGTTTGCGTGGGCGCATTGGTATGCAGATTGCCTGGATCCGTTGGTGTCAGACCAAGGCTAGCGTACTAATGAACATCTGCAAGGAGAGATCTAGGGTTCATCTAATATGCGAAAGCTAGAACTTAATCTGACGGTCAGCTAGAGCCCTCCCTCTTCACGGAAGGAGCGAGGACGATGACGACGGAGCAGAAGATCATCAAGACCAAAGTCGGCGTGTTGGAACTGGCGAAGCAGCTGGGCAATGTCTCCAAAGCCTGTCAGCTGATGGGGTATAGCCGAGATAGTTTTTATCGGTTCAAAGAGCTCTATGACACCGGCGGCGAGACCGCCCTCCAAGAGATTTCGCGGCAGAAGCCCCTCCTCAAGAATCGGGTGGCGCCAGAGGTGGAGCAGGCCATCGTGCAGATGGCCATCGAGCAGCCGGCGTGGGGGCAGGCCCGCGTGGCGAATGAACTGCGCAAGCAGGGCGCTGACCATTTCACCGGCGGGCGTTCGATGCATCTGGCTCCGCCACGAAGTGCCTGCGATATGCTTGAGTTCTAACTAGAACCTACCTCAAAACCACGCTTTCGGCGGCACGGCACCCAGTCTGGTCCCCTCCTTCGTAAGGAGGGGGAAGGGGAGGTTGGTTTTTGAGATAGGTTCTAGATAAAGGCCTGCAGCAACGCCTGCACCGTCAACGGCGCATTGCCCTCGGATCGATTGTTCGCCAGCACATAAGCTCGCCGGTTCTCTGCTACAGCCTGCTTAATCAAGCTGACGGTATCCCTCCGCATCTCCGGCAGCTCTTTTACGATCTTGTTGTAGGGCGCCGCTCGTTTCTTCGCGGTTTCGTAGGGCATGTTGAGCGGCGTTAGCAGTCGCAGGATGGTGAACGGCGCCGTGAATTGTTCCATTCGTCGATGCTGCTCGGCTAAGGGCGGCATGTAGGACCAATGGTTGTAGACGTGCGCGACGCCGTACGACTCCAAGACTTTGCGATAGTCCGGGCTGAGCAGGCCGGCGTTTCTGATCTCCACCGCGTACCGGAAATCTTGCGGAAGGTGGCTGAAAAACCGATCGAGCTTTTTGCAGAACTCGTGACCGGGTAGGCCGTGCTGTTGGAACTCGAACAGGAACGGTCCGGCGTGCGGCTCGAATTGCGCCTCGCGGAACGGCGTCAGCACAAGATCGTTGAAGAGGGCGGCGTCCAGAAATCTGGGATTGGGCCGTCCGGCTTTCGCGCCGTAGCGCGGATGGTTTGCGAAAAACGGAATGGTGATCTCCTCCCACACTTTGAAGCACATCTCGAAGTCTTCCGGGATCTGAGTCAGGTAATGGCGGAGTTGGTTCGCCGTGGGCGGACGATAGAACGTGGAGTCGTTTCCGACGGTGCGGAAACAGGGCTTGCCGTTATGGAGGTACTGGCAGTACTCGCCCAAACAGTCCCGCGCAAACGCCGTCTTCGTATAGTTCTTCTGATAGACCTGTCCTTTCCAGCCTTCGTAGGTCCATGTCGACGTGCCAAAACGGATAAGAGGAGAGATCGCCATACGCGGCCGGCATTGTACAGCGAAGCAGTCAGAGGCGGAATAGCGCAGGATGGCTCGCTTCTTTTGCCGACACCCTTGGGGTGAATTGGTTAAGCCTCCGTGCTAACTATCCAGATCCCTAGCTTTCGGGGTAGGCTGGCCGCCTGATTCACCCTCACCATCTGGAGGCCCTCCATGCTTGTTTCGCAGTGCAGATGTTTACCGGAGGTTCGATTCGCCCTTGCCGGGCTGGCGCTCGTCACTCTGACTCTCTCTTCACCCATCTTCGCCGCATCCTCCAACGCCGAGAGCCAGACGTCGGCTCAAAAGGAAAACACGATCCCGTCGAGCAACTCGCGGTTTACCGTCTTGAATGAATTCAACAACGAAGCCGTGCGGGACAATACGACCGGCCTGGTCTGGGAACTGTCGCCGCGTCTGGAAGTCTATGACTGGGATCGGGCGCACCGACAATGCTCGGCGAGCACCGCCGGTGGGCGGACGGGTTGGCGCGTACCGACCGTCGATGAACTGAGCAGCCTCGTGGATCCCGCTTCGACGGACCTCAAGCTGCCCGCGGGCCATCCATTCACCCATATCGAATCGGCCATCTATTGGTCGGCGACGAAGCACAAAGACCATACCGGCTATGCGATGTTCGTCAATTTGAGCAGCGGCCGTTCCGCCGCCCTCGAAAAATATATGGCGAGCTTCGTGTGGTGCGTGCGCGGGGGGAATGACTGAAGAAGCGGTCAGTGAAGTCTGTCGCGGAAGCGAGGTTTGGTGGAGGGCAGGGGAGTCGAACCCCCGACCCCTACGTTGCGAACGTAGTGCTCTCCCAACTGAGCTAGCCCCCCACCTGATGGGAAGGGAAACGCGAGCTGAGAAACACCCGCGGGGTTGCATCGCGCGTGATTGCGCGAGTGTGAGCCGCGGAAAGAGAACGGGGAGGAGTCAGGCTCGCGTTCCCGTGGAGCGCATTATACACAACCGTTTGCCGAGACTCTACTTCAATTCTCCGTCGAGGTGCGGCGGCAGTCCTAGCAATCGTGATACGGCACGCTGGTCCAGCTTACGGCGACCCATTCGGCCGACTCCACCAGCGAGCGGGGAATCCCCGGGGCTTGGATGCCGCCCCGGCTGACACGGCCCTCCTGGCAGTTGCGAAGGGCCGCATCCGTAAAAGACAGGGAAAACAACGGTGTGCTCGCGTCGCGGGCGCCGAAAAAGTACAGCGTCATGGGCAGATCGAACCTCTTGCCGGTTTGCTGCACGAAGTGCGCTTCGTAGATCGTGCCCCGTTTCGGATCGTCGATCACCGTAATGGTCGGACCGATCTGGCGCGCGGAATCCGGTCCGTACATCCGGCGGATCACCTCGCCGGCGGCGTTGCGCACTTCCCAGGGCCGGTCCCAGCGCCATTGTTTGATCACGTCTCCGGTGGTTGACGCATCGGTTTTGTGCGCCGCCACTCGCCGATCGTCCAGCCGCGCGGCCCGTACGATATTCTGCTCGCTCCCCGAAGCGCCAACCGGGATCTTGCCGCTGGTGGTGCGGGCGCATCCGACCGCCGCCAGGATGGCCAGCGCCATTGCGGGCAGCAGAATGGCTGAGTGGATGGTCGTGCCTGTCGGTTCCCGGGATGCTGTCTTCATACGGCGCTTCTCCGTACGTCTCCATCTTACCCTATCGACAGACCGCCCAGATTGAATCGTACCGACCAGCCGATTTGACTGAAACAGCAATGGTGGAGAAGCGAAATGGCCGGCGCAGGCTCTCAACGATACACGACGCTGACCCGGGCGAGAAAATCTTCCAACTGATGCGTCAGCCGCTCGATGGCCGGGCTGTCGTGGCGGCCGGCGGCGAGCTCCAGGGCCCCGCCGATCTCGCTGACGGTGTGAAAGCCGTACCCGCCGCCGTCGCCTTTCATGCGGTGGCCGAGCATGCGGATCGTCTCGAAATCCTTGCGCTCCAGCGACTCGCGCAGCGTCCGCACGTCTTTTCCCCGATTGGCGAGAAAAATCGGCACGATGTCTTCGAGATCGCGGTCGATGGAGACCGTGATGCGGTCGGGCGAGGTCGTGTCCGGCGTCGGCATCTTAGGCGGCGCGTCCTTTGTAGGCCTGGAGGATATCCAGGAGGGTGGATTTTTTCACCGGCTTGGTGATGTGGGTGTTGCAGCCGGCCTCGAAGATCTTGACGGCTTCTTCCTTCAGTGCGAGGGCCGTCAGCGCGATGATTTGGGTGGCCGGGAGATCCTGGTCGCGCTCCCATTTGCGGATGGCGCGCGTGGCGGTGTAGCCGTCCATGACCGGCATCTGCATGTCCATGAGCACGACGTCGTAGTGCCCGTTCTTGAATTTTTCGAGCGCGATCGCGCCGTGATCCGCCACGTCCAGCCGGTGGTCGGTCTGTTTCAGATACGACCGGATCAGCAGTTGATTGTCCGGGCTATCCTCGACCAGAAGGATGCGGAGCGGGCGGACGGACGCCGGCGGCGGAGCGGGGATCGGCTCCGGCGCGGGACCTTTGGTCCGACCCAGCGCGATGCCGATCGTTTGAAACAAATCGGCCCGCCTGATCGGCTTAATGAGATACCCGCCTAAGCCCAGGTCATACGTGCGGGCGATGTCGTCGGCCCAGTGGTCCGATGTCAGCATGATGATCGTCAGCCCGTTTCCAAACGGCGCATTCTTGACCGCCTCGACGACTTCGAAGCCGTTCATCCCCGGCATGCGGGCGTCCAACAGAAGCAATTCGTAAGGGCGCTCGCTTCCCCCGGCGCGCTGCAGCTCCGCCAAGGCCGCTTCTCCGCTGTCCGCTTCGGTGACGACGGCGCCCCACGCCGCCAACGTTTCGCGCAGGATCAGCAGATTGGTGGGATGATCGTCCACGACGAGCGTCCTCACGCCGGTGAGATTGATCGGGGAGGCGGGCTTCGGCTGGCCGGGCCGCGTCTGAACACCCAGCGTCACGGTGCAGTGAAAGGTGCTGCCCTGCCCGACGGTGCTCTCCACCCAAATGCGCCCGTTCATCCGCTCGGCGAGATGTTTGGAGATGGCGAGCCCCAGCCCCGTCCCTCCGTACTGTCTGGACGTGGAGGCATGCGCCTGCGTGAAGCTCTCGAAGATGATCTCCTGCTTCTCGGGGGGAATCCCGATCCCGGTGTCGGTGACCGAAAATCGGATGGCGCCGGGCCGGCCGCCGTCCGGCTCGTTGGCGACGCGGACGATCACCGATCCTTTCTCCGTGAATTTGAGCGCGTTGCCGATCAGATTGATGAAGATCTGGCTCAGCCTCGTGGGATCGCCGATCAGCGCGCAGGGCACATCCGGGGCCAGGTGGCAGGCCAGCTCCAGCCCTTTCTCGTTGGCGCGCATCGCCAGGATCTCGATCGCCTTGTCGATCACCTCGTTCAGGTCGAAGTCGAGCGATTCCAACTCGAGATGTCCGGTTTCGACTTTCGACAGATCGAGGATATCGTTGATCAGGTTCAGCAGGGTGCCGCCGGCGCGCCGGAAGATCCGCAGATATTTCCGCTGTTCCGGCGTCAGCTGCGTCTCCCACAAGAGGTCGGCCATGCCGATAATGGCGTTCATGGGCGTCCGGATCTCATGGCTCATGCTGGCCAGAAATTCGCTTTTGGCGCGGCTGGCCACCTCGGCGGCTTCTTTCGCGAGGCGCAGCGCTCGGTCGGATTCATTCCGCTGGTGCGCCTCCATGGCGAGGGTGATGAACGTGGTGAGCGAGCCGGCGAAGTGCGCCTCTTCCGGCGTCCACATGCGCGACCCGCCGACGTGCTCGTTGCAGAGGACCCCGACCACCTTGCCGTTCAGCCGGATCGGCGCGTCCAGCATGGCGCCGATGCCCAAGGGGGCAAGATAGGAATCGGCAAAATCGCGCGTCCGCCGGTCGGTGGCGGCATGGTGCGCCGCGATGGCGTATTCTTCCTGCAGCAGCGCCTGGAAATAGATGGGGTAATCGCGAGCGGTCAGGATCTGTCCCGCGGAATGGCCGCGCGGGCTCTGCTCGAAGAGATCCATCAGGCGCAGCGAGCTTCCTTCATCGTCGAGCAGCCAAATGCTGGTCCGTTCCACGCCGAGCACCCGGCTGCCCATTTCGGTCAGCGCCTGAAAGGCCCGGTCCAGATCGCCGGTGTAAATCGCTTCGTGTTTCGCCAACTCGCAGAGGGCGAACTGCTGCAACTCCAGCATGAACGCCCGCCGCTGTTCCGCGTGCTTGATCGACTTCTGTTCGGTGATGTCTTCCGAGATGCCGAGCAGGTAGGTGGGCTTGCCGTCCGCGCCGAAGATCGGCACTTTCTTGGTGTGGAGGATGCGCGACCCCTTCGTCTTGGTTTCAATCGGCTCCTCGGCGATATCGACGACCTGCCCCTGCTGCAGCACTTGCCGATCCTTGGCGGTGAAGAAATCCGCTTCCTGCTTCGGGAAAAAGTCGTAGTCCGACTTTCCGAGCAGCTCGTCCTGCGAATAGCCGAGGAGCCGCTCGCCCGCGCGATTGAACCGGACGAATGTCAGCGTCTCGGCGTCCTTCACGAAAATCATGTGGGGGATATGGTCGATGATCTGGGTCAGCAGCGAGGGCGCGTCCGGCGCGCCGCCGCCCGGGCCGGCGGGCGCCGAGGCGGCGCGTGCCGGCGGGACACGGGCCGGCCTGCGGCGCGGCCGCACGTCCTGTCGCCGGGCGCCGCCGGGCGTGACGTTGCGGGACAGGCGCGATGGAGCTCGTTTCTTTGGCACTGCGGCTCAGTCTTCCCGCAGATTTTCCACCAGCGTCAGCATGGCGGCCGGCTTCGCCCGGTTGCGGCCCTCTTGCTTGGCTTGATACAGCGCCTGGTCGGCGGCCTTGATGAGATCCGTCGGAGAGGCTTGGCGGGTGGGGATGACGCTGGCGTAGCCGACGCTGATCGTGACGAGGTCCCCCTCGGCATGCCGGATGCCGAGCGATTCGACCCGGCGCCGCAGACCTTCCGCGACCTGCGCGGCGCCGTCGATGCCGGTGCCGGGCAGCACGATGACGAATTCATCGCCCCCGTAGCGTGCGACGAGGTCGCCGGGTCGATTGACGGCGCTGGAAATCGCCGCAGAGACCTGCTTCAGGCATTCATCGCCGGCCGTATGGCCCTTGGTGTCGTTGTAGTTCTTGAACCGGTCGATGTCGAACATGATGAGAGACAGCGGCGTGGAGTCGCGCACCGCCCGCCGCCATTCCTGGTCCAGGAAATCGTCGAATTGGCGCCGGTTGGTGATGCCGGTCAAGCCGTCGAGGCAGGAGAGCCGGAGCAACATTTGATTGGCTTCCTGCAGTTGGCGCATGACTTCCAGCAACTCCTGCTCGCGCGCGCGGCGACGGTCGATCTCATGCACCAATCGAAGCACGGAGCGCACCCGCGTGAGCAACTCGATCTTGTTGACGGGCTTCGCGACGTAATCCATCGCGCCGGCGGCAAAGGCGAGCTGGAGATCCACCGGGTCGGTTTTCACCGTCACCATGATGATCGGCGTGTCGCGGAACCGGTCGACGGCTTTGATCTGGCGGCAGGCTTCGATGCCGTTCATGTCCGGCATCAGGATGTCCATGAGAATCAAGTCGACGCGCGCGGCGGCTTGCTTCCCGCCGTCGAGCCCCAGGGAGGAGAAAGCGGCGGCCGCCGAATCGGCCGTGAGAATGTCTTCGTAACCGGCGGCCGACAAAATCGAGTGCAGCAGCAGGCGGTCGTCGGGAGAATCGTCGACAATGAGAATGCTCATCGCGTCAATCGGGCTTGCAGGGTGAAAAACTGGAGAAATCGTAGCAACTAGTCCTGGTAAACACCAGGATAAAGCTTCTTGATGCAGGGCTGGCAGAGGCCGTGACTGAACTCCGCCTCGGAATGTTCGCCGAGATACTCTTCCAACTGCTGCCAGAAGCCGCCGTCGTTGCGGATCTTCTTGCACGAGGCGCAGATGGGAATGAGGCCGCGGAGGACCTTCACCTCCTTCAGCGCGCGCTGCAGCTCCTCGTTGCTGCGGCGCAGCTCCGCCTCGCGCGCCTTGCGGCAGTCCATTTCCTGTTTCAGCGTCAGGGCCGACGCGACCCGCGCCAGGAGCTCCACGGCCTTCACCGGTTTCGTGATGTAATCCATCGCTCCGGCGGCAAAGGCCTCCTTGAGATTGGCGAGGTCGTGGTTCGCCGTCACCATGATGACCGGAATGTCGCGAAGCTGCTCGTGCGTTTTGAGGCGCTTGCAGGCCGTCACGCCGTCGATCTCCGGCATGAGGAGGTCCATTAGCACGAGATCGATGGGGACGGACGGCTGCGGTGCGTCGAGGCTCAATTCCCTGAAGGCCGCTTGCGCGGAGTCGGCGGTCCGGATGTCCGTGTGTCCCGCCTTCGTGAGGATGGACTGAAGCAGGAGATGCTGGTCCGGCGAATCATCGACGATCAGGATGGCCATACGCGTCCCTCGTGGCGGCGCTGCGATCACGCGACGTGTGCGAGTAGAGCAGCCGCTCGGACGACCCTAGCCCGGGCTACCCCTGGAGCTTCGAGCGAACCAGGTCGCTGATCTGTTTCCCGTCCACCGCGTGCCCCGCGAGTTTCGCCATGACGGCTTTCATGACCGCGCCCATGTCTTGGGGCGAGCGGGCGCCGGTTTCGCGGAGCACCGCAGCCACGATCGCCTCCAGCTCCTGCGCCGACGGCGCCTTCGGCAGATAGTGCTCGATGATCGCGATCTCCTGCCGCTCCTTCTGCGCGAGATCGGTCCGCTGCGCCTTTTCGAATTGCTCGACCGACTCGCGGCGTTGCTTGAGCAGGGCCGTCATGACCTTGCTCATCTCGGCGTCGTCCAGATCCTTCTTGAGCTCCACTTCCTTGTTCAGCACCGCGGCCTTGATCATCCGGATGACGTCGACGCGCAGCTGGTCCCGCGATTTCATGGCGAGTTTCAGATCTTCGGTCAATCGATCCCGGAGCGACATGGCGAACCTCATGGGGGTGCGGGCGTTTCTGGATCGGAGCATACTCTGCCGGTGCAGGTGAGTCAACGAAAGGGCGGCAATGGCATTCACCGGAGGCGGGGAGTATGATGACGCCACGTAGGGGAACCGCCAGTCGGCGAACGATCCACGAGGTCGTCCATGCCCCCGGCACGAGCGAGTCTGACCCTCATCGTGATGATCGGCGCAGCCGGATGCCACTATGATGCCCCCGCGCTCCGGCTGTCCCCCGCGCCGCCGGCCTTTTCAGTCTCCATTCCCCGAGACGTGCAACGCATCGCGGTGCTCTACCCGAAAACGACGAACCCCGACGTGGCGGGCGCGTACAATCGCTTGGAAAGCGAGACGTTTCGGCTCAAGACGCGCCGGCCGGACTTGAAGATCGTCGATCGATTCAACCTGCCGCTGCTCCAGCATGAGCAGCAACTGCAGCTCGCGCAGGCCGGTTCGGACGACAGCGCCATCCGGGTCGGGCGGCTTCTGGGGGTGGATTCGGTCCTGATCTACCGGATCGACGGGCCGTCCCATCGCGACCGCCTCTGGGCGAGAACCAGCCGCGATTTGCCGCCGATCACCGTGACCAGTAAATTGATTCGTGTCGAGAGCGCCGAAGTGCTGTATCATCGGGTCGTCACCGCGCGGTTCGACCCGGTCTCGGACGGCGGGTGGATGCCGGCCGACAACGTGGATTACCAGCGCTTGAGCCGGGACGCGATGGAACGGGGAATCATGCAGACGGTCGACGAACTGGGCCGGGCGTTCCAGTGAGAGGGGATATGAACGATGGAAGCAGCCACCAGAGGAGGCGCGCATGAGTCAGCGACGGGGGCCAGTCATCCGATACGGGTATGGAGTGGGCGGAGCGTTGCTGCTCATGCTGGCGGGCTGCGCGGGCGATCCGCCGAAGCCGGCGCCGACCGTCACGCCGGAACAGGTCCGTACCCATGCCGATAAGGCGTTCGAGAAACTGAAGCAGGAAGAACAGAGCCGCAGCGCCGATCCGACCGTGCCGCGCTACTGATTACTGGTTCGGGCGTCGCAGCGCCAACTGGCCGAGCGGCTTGAGCAACGGCAGTTCCCAGAGCAGGTAGGCATGCGACCGCTGCTCCACCAGCCGGGGCTCCCGGAACGTATGCAGCAGGCCGCCGGAGACCAGCAGCCGCAGGACTCCGGAAATGAAAAAGATGAACGGGAGATTGGAAACCGGACGGAGCTCCCAGGCCCCGACGCGCAGGACGTCGGGGACCGCGCCGATGAGCCAACTGCCGAGCAGCGTCCCTGCGGCCCAGCCGCAGGCGTTTACGACACTCGTCACCGCCACCGCCTTGGCGCGGTCGGGCGCCTCCACCACGTCGAACACATAATTTTGCAGGCCCAGCGAGAGGCCCGCCCACACCACGCCGCCGAAGAAGTTGACGGCCAGCAGAAAGGGCCAGGCGGTGCTCAACAGATAGAGCATCGGCAGCACCGGCACCGCGAATCCGGTGATCGTCAACAAGGCCTTGTTCCCGAACCGATCGCTGAAACGCCCCCAGGCGGCAAAGCTCAGCAGTTGGCCGACGAGACCGATGCCCATCCAGGCGCCGTATTGCCAATAGGGCAGGTGGAGGTTCTGCAGCATATAAAGGACGAAGAAGGGGCCGGCCACCAAGACGGCCGCATGCATCAGCCCCGAGAACAGGAGGAAGCGGAAAAAGTCGCGTGACGCCCCTCGTGCGAGGAATTGCCGAAAGCCCGTCGGTCTCCCGCCGAGATCGTGCGGCGGCAAGTCGGCGACCTGAGACAGGGCCACGGCGGAGGCGGCGCGGCAGAGACCCGCGACGACGAAGATGACGGCAAACCCGATCCACACGGCGTGCCATCGGGTGAAGAGGCTGAGCACCGCGCCGCCGAGCGTGAGGGCCAGAAAGCTGACGACCGTCATCGCCCGCGCGCGACGCGCAAAGTAGGTGCCCCGCTCATCGGCGTCGAGCAGGTCGGTGATCAAGCCGGTCCAGGCCGGCGCCGTGAAGTGCGCGCAGGCGAAATACAGTGCGACGCCGCAGAGCAAGAGCCAGGGACCGGCCTCCGGCCACAGCAGCGGCAACAGAAGGATCGGAATCCAGGAGACCGCCTGGGCGACGATGCCCCAGAGGACATGGAGCTTCCGGTTCGGAAACCAGTGCGACACTTTGACGGAAAGGAGCTGCGCCCAGGTCCCCAGGAGCTGGGGCACGGCGGAGAGCATGCTGAGGTGAAACGGTGTCGCGTGAAAGAGCAGGGCGAAGGCCGACAGATACTGCTCGCCGCCTCCTTGGGCGACCGCCTGAAACAAGCCGTCGCGAATGCCGTAGCGCCGGCCGGCCGTACACGCCGTGGCGGCGGGAACCCGTTCGCTCTCAACGGACTGACGGGACGAGGGGCGGCTGTCGGACGGGGGGTGTTGCAGGGTGTTCATGGAAATGGCGCCATCACTGTACCATAGCGAAGCCTCTCTGTGGGCTTCATCGGTCGTGTCCGCTCACCGGTTGACCCGCGACCTGCTGTGTGGATAGCATGAACCCATGAGTGCAGCCCGGACAGGGAACGCCGTCAAGCCGATCCTCGCGAGTCTCGCCATGCTGGCGGGACTGTCGGGTGCCGAAGGCTGGGCCAAGGACCTGATGGCCCCGAAAGAGCAGGAGACCACCGAGATCGGCTCGACGCAGAGCCCGTCGTTCGACGAACAGAAGAAAGGCATTCCTCAGTCGCTCTTTACCTGGATCAAAATGGCGAAGGGGTATGAAGTCGAATGGGACACGTTCGGGCGCAAGGGCTGGTACACGCAGGATCCCCGCCTGAAGCCGGTCGAGCCGGCGTCGGTCTTTACGCCGGACACCCCGGCGATCTACATCATTTTCGAAGTGGCGCCCTTGGAGGACCCGGCTCAATTCGCGGTGCAATGGTTTCAAGAGCAGCCGGGCGGCCAACTGAGCCAGACGCCGGTGGGCAAGGATGTATTGGAAGTCCCGGGCCATGAGCGGTACGGCTATCTGGAGCTGAAGAAGCCGGGGGAGAAGTGGGCGCTCGGCAACTACGTGGCCAAGTTATTTATCACGCCGCTCGGGCAACAGCCGTTTCACGCCGTGAATCAGGTCGGGACGATGCGGTTTTCCATCGCCGAGGCCGCATCGTCTGCTCAGCAGACCCCTTCTCCGTAGCCCGCCCTCCGATGGCAGACCGCATCAAGATCACGGATCCGGAGAAGCTGGCGTTGCTCTACGAGCGCTTCCGGGACGTCTGTCTGGTGGAAAAAGAAGTGTGGAAAGAAATCTTCATGCCTCGCGACGTGTCGCAGGGGCCTGTGCGGACGAACATTCAAGACCGCTATGAAGTGGACATCGACGATCCGGCGGTTGAAGAGACGCTGGAGGCCAACATCCCGCGCGGCGCCGCCGCGCTCGGCGCCGCGATCCAAGAGTACCGCGCCCACATCGCATTCTTCAAAAGAGTCTGAACCTACTTCGCGGCCAGCACCCGTTCCACTTCCTTCACGACTTCGGGCGCCAACGGTTTGGTGCGGTGGTGAAAGCGGCCGACCACATTCCCCGAACGGTCCACCAAATACTTCTGGAAGTTCCATTCGACTTCGCCGGGGAACGGGCTCTGTTCGGTCAGGTATTGATAGAGCGGATGTTTGTCCGCGCCTTTGACGCTGATCTTGCTGAAGAGCGGAAACGTCAGACTGTACTTCGTGAAGCAGAAACTCTTGATCTCCTGGTTCGTGCCGGGCTCCTGCTGGCCGAAGTTATTCGCCGGGAAGGCGAGGATCTCCAATCCGCGCTCTTTATATTGCTCATACATCGCCTGCAGGTCCGCATACTGCGGCGTGTTGCCGCAGAAGCTCGCCGTGTTGACGACGAGCAGCACCTTCCCCCGATACTGCGCCAGGCTGACCGGCTGGCCGTCGATATCGTCCACGGTGAAGTCATAGAGCGAAGCCGTCTTTACCGCCATCAGGGTCCCTTCCTGGCCGGCCTGGGCCGGACCGGTAAGCGCCGCGAGCAGCATCCCGCTCACGGTCAGCACGGTGCGAAGCGTCCCGGGCATGATGCCGCTCCCTTCGTCCGGAGAGTTACAGGCGCTGCAACGCGGCGATGCGCTCCTCGATGGGAGGGTGCGAGGCAAACAGGCGCAGGAGGCCGCCCGTCTGCCCGGCGATCTTGAAGGTCGCCAGCGGATCGGCCGTGCTGCTCGGCGCCATCTGCGTGCGCGCCACCCATCCGTCGATCGCGCGGAGCGCGGAAATCATCGATTCCCGCCCGTAGACTTTGGCGGCGAACGCGTCGGCGCCGAATTCCCGCCGCCGCGAATGCCACATGATCGGAATCATCGCCAGGAATCCGAGGACGATCTGCACCACGAACGACAAAGCGAAGCCCAACCCTGCCTGATCCCGTTCGGCGAAGAAACGGCGGACGAGCATGGAGATGAAGTACACAAAGGTATTCATCAGACCGGCCAGCACCGTCGTGGTGAACATGTCGCCATTGAAGACATGGCCCATCTCGTGCGCCAGCACCGCCCGGACTTCCTGTTCGTCCAGATTGTTCAACAGTCCCGTCGAGACCGCGACCATGGAATTGTTTCGGGTAGGGCCGGTGGCGAAGGCGTTCGGATCGGCCGATTCATAGACCCAGACTTCCGGCATGGTGATGCGGAGGCGCTGCGCGATCTCCTGCACCGCGCCGTAAATGACGTGTTCGGCCTGGGTGCGGGGTTGCGTAATTTGGTAGCGTTCTCCCAACGCGGCCCGGGCGAATTGCTTCGAAAACGCCAAGCTGAAGAAGGCGCCGCCGAATCCGAAGAGGCCGGCCACCGTCAGCAGGGAGGTCGTGTCGGCTCCCAGCGTAATGCCGAATGCCGGCAGCACGATGCTCACGATCACGTTGATCGCGACCATGAACAGCAGGTTGGCGATCAGGAGCAGTGCGATACCCTTCAACCACTTCATCGAGATCCTCCTTCACCTCCGGGTCATCCCGGGAGGTGTTTCAATGCCATGATTATACAAACCGGGATGCTGAAATGCATCCTCGTGGTCGGGACGCATCAAGACGAACGGTAACATAAGGCTTGGTTCTCGAAGGTCAAGTCGCGTACAAGTGCCGGTTGCACCGAGGGAAAGTTGACCCCTCCCATTCCTTCTGTTAGAACAGCCTCACGATGAGAGGCGTGGTGTCGCGGATCTTCGCCCCTTGCGCATCCGGGATCGGCATCGTCCTGCTGGCCGGCACGGCGCTCGCCGCCTCGGATCCCGCGGCAGCGCCGCCGTTCGTCGTTCCAGTCTCGCCGGATGGGGTGCAGCGGACGACGGTGATCCTGGACAGCTATTCGTATCAGCCCAACCATCTGGTGGTGGAAGCCGGAAAGCCGGTCGAATTGACGCTTACCAGCGTGACGACCATTACGCCGCACAACTTCATCATCAAAGACCTGGCGCCGGGTCTCTCGGTTGAACAGGACGTGAGCGCCGGGAAAACGGCCACCGTGAAGTTCACTCCTCCGCAGCGGGGCTTCTATACCATTTATTGTGACAAGCGCCTCTGGCCCATGCCGAGCCATCGCGACAAGGGGATGGAGGGCGCGCTCGAAGTCCGATAGGGTGGCGCCTCGTATGTGACGCGTGAATCGTGAAGCGATCGTGCCGACTTCTTCCACCAAGCCCGACCTCCTGCGTGTCCTCCTCAAGCAAGTCTCCCGGCTCTTCTATACGACGCTGGTCGTCGTCCCGGGGGATGTACGGGACCAAGTCAGCCTGGCGTATCTGTTCGCCCGCGCCGCCGATACGATCGCCGATACCGACCTCATCGATCGGCCGCGCCGGCTTGATTATCTGAACCAGCTCAAGGGCCAATTCATCACCGACGCGGTCGCCTGGGGGCAAGTTCGCGAGATTCAGCGGGCCGTCGGGCCGCTGCAACAGGACTCCGCCGAACGTGCGCTGCTCGAACGGCTGGAGGACTGTTTCACCCTCTATCAAACCTTTTCCTCCGCCGATCGGCGCCGCGTGCAGCGGTTGATGACTACGCTGGTTCAGGGCATGGAGATGGATTTGTCCGTGTTCCCCGGCGCGTCGGCCGGCGATCTCGCGGCCTTGAAGACCATGGACGATCTCGATCGCTACACCTACTATGTGGCGGGCTGTGTCGGTGAATTCTGGACCGATCTCATGTGCGCGCATCGGCGGGCGTTGGCGTCCTGGAACGTCCGCGAAATGTCGGACGTCGGCGTGCGGTTCGGCAAGGGTCTCCAGTTGACGAACATCGTGAAGGACGTGGCGCACGATCTGCAGAAGGGCCGCTGCTATATCCCTGAGTCGCTGCTCACGGATGCGGGACTGAAACCGCGTGATCTGCTGAGCGCCGATTCACTGCCGCGGTTCAAGCCGGCGCTGGCCAAGCTGGTTCGCCAGGCGACGGAGCACCTCGATCAGGGCTGGCTCTATACGATGGCGATTCCTCGATATGAAACGCGGCTTCGACTCGCCTGCATGTGGCCGATCCTCTCAGCCGGCGAGTCCTTGAAGCTGGTGTTGCAATCGACCGATCTGCTGAATCCCGCCCTGAAGGTGAAAATCCCCCGCAGCAAGGTCTATCAGATCATCGCGCTGACCACCTTCACCGGCGCCTGCGGCTACGTCGGCACGGCGTACTGGGGCCGGCTGCGCAAGCAGCTCCTGTGACGAAGCACGACGATCTTCCGTCGCCTCCTCCTACTTTTTCTGCGGCTCCAGCAGCTTGTCGCCCTTTCTGAAGACGGCAAAGATGGCCTGCGACGGGCAGGCGTCGAGGCAGAGTCGGCAACTTTCGAGGCAGCGGGAGGGGTCGAACTTATAGGGCGGGGTGGAGAGCCAGGCGCCGGTCGGGCAGATGGGGACACAGATCGCCTGATGGGTGCACCGGTCCGGATGGCGCACGAGATGGTCGCGCACGATCATCATGGGTTTGACTCCTTCGAAGAGACCTTGCGAGAAGATCTCGAACATATTCTTCTTCGGTAGACTGCTCACTTCCACTCCTTCACAAGCGCCTTGAGTCGATCCTTCAATTCCGGGATCTGTTCCATATTGTTGTGAATGGCGCCGAGGATCTTCTCCAGACGCGCCGATTTCAGCGCCTCGCGGTCCAGCTGCGCCAGGCGATCGTACTCGGCGTAAGCGTCCCGATGGGCCGGCTCCAGATGGCGCCGGGCGTCGATCAGCGCCTGACCCAGCTCCCAGGCCTCGGGGTTCAGCGGCGGCACGATCGTGAAACAGCCGTCGGCAAAGACGATCACCGCCGCGCCCTGCTTCCCCGTCAAGGGCACCACCGCCTGGACGGTCTTGCCTTCACAGGCTGCCCACTCCAAAGTCAGCCCGGGGAACTGCTTGGCGAAGGCCACCTTGGCTTGGTTGGCCTTCCATTTGTCTTCGACCGCCATCGGAATATCTTACGGCTTCAGGGGAGGAAGTGCGGATGGAGCCGGATGATCAGGCATCAGCAGCCTGGTCACCACTTCGCCGTGCAACACATGCCGTTCCATAATTTCCGTGGCATCGGCTTCCGTCCGAACGCGATACCACACGCCTTCCGGGTAAATCACCACGCTGGGACCCAGCGCACAGTGGTCCAGGCAGCCGGCCTTGTTGGCCCGCACGACCCCTTTCAGGTTCAGGCGCTTCGCTTCCTGCTTGAAATGCGCGTGCAGCGCCTCCGAGCCCAGCTTCGAGCAGCTGCCCCGCGGATCGTCGGCGCTGCGCTGGTTGGTACAGACGAAAATATGTCGCGTGAATCCGGACATGCTGTTTCTATGCCGGCATCGTGGCGGTGTTCAATCGTTCTATAAGAAGGGCCACGTCGTGGGCGGCGATCAGCGGAGATTGTCCCGGCAAGGATCCCAGCAGGGCGCTGATTTCCCGCAGCCGCAAGGAAGCCCGCCGGAACTCGTCTCCTTTCGCCAACTCCGATTGCTGGCCCGCGATCAACTTGTCGTACTCCGCGCGGATATCCCGAAAGTCGCGCTGGAGATTCTTCTGCATCGAGCAGTTCGCGCAATACCATTTGGGACTTTGATCGGCAGAAGGAGACAAGCGGTCGTAGGGGCGGCCAAAAAAGTCTTTGCCCAGGGAGAATTTCATGAGCGCCGTTCCGCCGGTCCCGCACGCGTTGCATGATCCGCTCGACAGATCCATGGGCGTCCTCCTCCTTGACCACAAGTCGCAACGTGAAGAGCGCGTATCTTATACCAGCGTCTTTTAGACTGTCTACCGAAGGCCGCGCGCGTCTGTTCGCCGGCGTGAGATCCCTATATAATGGAGGCGTATGGTCATCGGGATTCCCAAAGAGATCAAGGATCAGGAATATCGCGTGAGCCTCACGCCGGACGGGGCGGCGGTGCTCGTACAGGCCGGCCATACCGTGTGGGTCGAGCCGTCCGCCGGCGTCGGCAGCGGGTTTGCGGATGAGGATTATCGGCGAGCCGGTGCGACGATCGCGTCGGGCAAGGACGAAGTCTTCGCCAAGGCGGAGATGATCGTGAAGGTGAAGGAGCCCTTGCTCTCGGAGTGCCATCTGTTTCGGCCGGGACAAGTGGTGTTCACCTATTTGCACCTGGCGTCGCTTCCCGACCTCACCAAAGCGCTGCTCGAGCGGAAGGTCTGGGCCATCGCCTATGAAACTACCGAGGCGAAGGACGGCAGCTTGCCGATGCTGCGCCCGATGAGCGAGATCGCCGGACGCATGTCGGTGCAGGTCGGGGCGCAGTATCTGGAAAAGCTTCGCGGCGGCCGCGGCGTCTTGCTTGCGGGTGTGCCGGGTGTCGAGCCGGGACACGTCGCGATCTTGGGAGCCGGCGTCGTCGGTGCCTCGGCGACGAGGATCGCCGTCGGTCTCGGCGCTCAGGTCACGGTGATCAACTTGGACCTCGACCGGCTCCGGTATCTCGACGACCTCTACGGGGGACGAATCGTGACGCGCGCGGCCCATCCTGCCGCCATCGAAGAGGCGGTGTGCGGGGCCGATCTGGTCATCGGCGCCGTGCTGGTGCCGGGCGCGAAGGCCCCGAAGCTCGTGTCGCGCACCCTCCTGAAGAAGATGAAACCGGGCTCCGTAGTGGTCGATGTCTCAGTGGATCAAGGCGGGTGCTTCGAGACGACCAGGCCGACCACGCATTCCGATCCCACCTATGTGGTGGACGGGGTGATTCATTACTGCGTGGCGAATATGCCGGGCATCGTGCCTCGGACGTCGACTTTCGCCTTGACCAACGCGACCCTCCCTTATATAGTGCGCCTCGCTTCTGATGGTGTGGAGCGGACGATCCGGTCCGATCCCGGATTGGCGAAGGGGGTCAACCTCAAGGACGGACAGGTCACCTGCCGGGGCGTGGCGGAAGCGCATGGGTTGCGTTTTACCCCCCTCCTGTAAGAGAATTCCATCCTCGTTTCTCGGTGTGAGTTTGATGTCGGGGCGTAGCGCAGCCCGGTAGCGCACTGCGTTCGGGACGCAGGGGTCGGAGGTTCAAATCCTCTCGCCCCGACCAAACCAAGCTTGCTCGCGCCGCTGGCCTATTAAGTTGAGGCCAGCGGATACACACCTCCAGTACAGTTTGTAATCTGATTGCACTTCGTGCGACCCGGCGCCTCTTTTTCGTTGTATCGAATTGAGGCGCCGGATAATTCCTCAAGTGTTTTTCTTCTCACCTCCATTTTCATCGCGCGGAATTGCAAAACACGTGACGCCTCCGGTGAGGTGTGAGATCATCCGTTCAACATTGCGGCGGCGCGCATGACCGCGTGGAAGCGCGCCGGGTTTTCCATGACTGAACCAGCAGCCGAGCAGCCGGCGGGGGCTCACATTGTCGTCAGCGGTCGGGTCCAGGGCGTCGGCTATCGTGCGTTCGCTCACCGGGTGGCGACGGGACACGGCCTCGTGGGCGGCGTGCGCAATCTGAACGACGGGCGGGTGGAGCTCGATGTGGAAGGGCCGAAGGCCGCGATCGAGGCCGCGCTCCTTGAACTCAAAGTCGGTCCCCCTGCCGGACGCGTGACGAAGATCGAAACGGAATGGAAAGCCGCCACTGGGCGGTTCTCGGCGTTCAGTATCTGGTATGAGGGAGCCGATAGAGACGACGGATGAGTCGCGAGGACGGACAAGACGAAATGGGCGAAGCGCGCAGGCAAGCGGCGGACGATTTCCACGATTCGGAGCCGGAGACGGCGTCCGACGGCGCCGATAAAGAGTCCGGCCGGTCGGAAGGCCTGGACACCCTCAAAAGCTATTTGCGCGAAGTCCGCCGCTCGACCCTCCTGACCTTCAAGCAAGAACAGCAGCTCGGCAAGCGCGTGATGGCCGGCGACGAACAGGCGCGCCAGCAGATGATCGAATCCAATCTCCGGCTCGTCATCAGCATCGGCAAACGCTACATGAACCGGGGCTTTCCCTTCTCGGACATCGTGGAAGAGGGGAATTTAGGTCTCATCAAGGCGGTCGAGAAGTTCAACTACAAACGCGGCTTCCGCTTCAGCACCTACGCGTCCTGGTGGATCCGGCAATACATTGAGCGGGCCATCATCAACCAGGGCAAGCTGGTGCGTCTGCCGGTGCATGTTGTCGAGCGGCTCAATCGGTATTTGGGCAAGGTGGAGCAGCTCGTGCAGGCGCTGGGCCGCGAGCCGACGGCGCACGAAGTCGCCGTGAAGATGAAAACGTCGGAAGAGGAGGTGTTGGACCTCAAGCAGTTGGTCCGCACGACCTGTTCGCTCGACAGCCCGATCAACGACCGGACGGACACATTCCTCCGCGACGTGATCGAAGATCCGATGTGCCTGTCTCCCGACGAGACGGCGGACGGGGTGCGCCGGCGGACGGAGCTCATGGGCTGGGTAAAGGAGTTGCCTGAGAAAGAGCAAACTGTTATTGTGTCGCGGTTCGGTCTCGATGGAGACGAAGCCAAGACGCTGGAGGAGATCGGCCGGCAGATGGGACTCACCCGCGAGCGGGTGCGGCAGATCGAGATGGCGGCGCTGGTCCGGCTTCGCAACACCATCGCGCGGAAGACCATGACGCAAGCAGACCTGCTCTAGCTCCGTGACGACCTTCAATTACCAGTCGCTCATCCGCGAAGTGCCGGACTTTCCCAAGCCCGGCATTCTGTTCTACGACATCACGACCTTATTGAAAGATCCCGCCGCGCTCCGCAACCTGACCGAGGATCTGACCGCCCGCTATCAACCCCGGCGCATCGCCAAAGTGATCGGCATCGAATCGCGAGGCTTCATCTTCGGCGGCATCCTCGCCGCACGGCTGGGCGCAGGCTTCGTGCCGGTGCGCAAACCGGGGAAACTGCCGGCCGACTGTTATGAAGTGAAGTACAGTTTGGAGTACGGCTCCAATTCGCTGGCGATCCATCGGGACGCGGTGCAGATCGGAGAGCGGGTGCTCATCGTCGATGACCTGCTGGCGACCGGCGGCACCGCCGAGGCGACGGTGAATTTGGTGCGCCAGCTCGGCGGCGAGATCGTCGGTCTGGATTTTCTCGTGGAGCTGAAAAGCTTGAAAGGCCGCGAGAGACTGGCCGGGTACGACGTCCATTCCACGATCCTCTATCCCTAGGGCCGCCGGCCCTTCCCACCCCAAGCCCTTGTCAAAGTCGACACAGGCGTGTTATAGATGCCGGACTTTTTTGGCTCCTCGACCCTCTCGAAGGAGTGAAGATCCTATGGCAACCAAGGCACAGGCGAAGAAGAAACCCATGGCAAAAACAAAATCCGCTTCATCGACCGCATCGAAATCCCGCTCCACCGACGCCGAAGAGAAACCGACCACGGCCGCCATCGTCGTGGAATCCCTCCGCCCCAAGGAAACCACGAAAGAGCGGGAAGCCCGGGAGCGCCGCCAGGAAGTGCTCCACAAGATGCTGCTCGGCAAACGGCAAGAGATCATGAAAGAGATCGAGGGCAGTCTCGGCCAGTCCCTTACGGAGGATCAGCAGCGCCGGTTGGAATCCGCCCGCGATGTGGGCGATCAGGCGCTCATGGATCTCGAGCGCGAACTGGGCATTTCACTGATGGAGATGCGGAACCGGCGCCGGCAGTCCATCGATGAGGCGCTCACGCGGCTGCACGAAGGCACCTACGGCATCTGCGCCGAATGCGGCGTGGAGATCAGCGAAAAGCGCTTGCAGGCGGTGCCGTTCGCCAAGCTCTGCGTGGAATGCCAATCGCGCGCGGAGTTGCTCGAAAAGATCGAGAAAGAAGAAGATCGGGACTGATTCCGATTCGTCCGAGCCGCCCGCCCGTCGTGACCTCTCCACCGGTTTGTCGCCGGACCCCCTATGGTGTGGATCGCGTGAGTGATACCCATGACCGTCCAGTCTGTCCCTCCGGCGGTTGTTCTGGCGAGCGGAGGATTGGATTCCACCGTGACGGCGGCGGTGGCCCGCCGGGACGGCTTCGGACTCCATCTGCTGACCATCGCCTATCAGCAGCGGCATGCCGTGGAGGTGGAACGCGCCGGCCGGGTCGCGGTCGCCTTGCACGCGAAGCGGCATGTCGTGCTGGACGTGAATCTGCGGGCGCTCGGCGGGTCGGCGCTGACGGCGGATCTCCCGGTGCCGAAGAAGCGGGACGCAGGCGCGCGAAGCCGCGGGATTCCTGCGACCTATGTGCCGGGACGGAACTTGATCTTCCTCTCGCTCGCGGCCGCGCACGCCGAGATCGTGGGCGCGTCGGTCATCTACTTCGGCGCCAATGTCGTGGATTATTCCGGCTATCCCGATTGTCGTCCGGAATTCATCCGGGCCTTTGAGGCTGCGGTCCATGCGGGCACGAAGGCGGGCGTCGAAGGGCAGCGCATCGAGGTGCGGGCGCCGTTGCTGACTTTGACGAAGGCCGAAATCATTCGACTGGGTGTGGAATTGCAGGTTCCGTTCGAGTTGACCCACAGTTGCTACGATCCGATCGGTTCCCTGGCCTGCGGAGAATGTGACAGCTGCCTGATCCGCAAACAAGGATTCGCGCAGGCGGGAGTTGTAGATCCGATCGCATATGCGATAGGCTGACGGCATGTCGCCCGAAGAATTTTTCATGTACCTCACCATCGGTCTCATCGTCCTCGCGCCGATCGGCGCGAGACTGTATCGGCGCATGACCTTGCGGCAAACGCAGGCCATGCTCCGGGAACAATTCGGAGCCGAGCAGCGTGGTGATGGGCCGGCGGTGAAGAGCTAGGATGAGACGGGTCCGAGCCATCTGTGCCGCCGGTCTCTGCCTCGTGACGCTCGCCGCCACGCCGGCCTGCAGCCAGGGCGATGCGCCGACCAAGAACGCCGCAGGCACCGTCCCGGCCGAATTGCAGGCAGGCGAAGCGAAGTTCAACGCGAACTGCGCCGCCTGTCATGGCGTGGGCGGAGTCGGCACCAGCCAAGGGCCTCCGCTGGTCCATAAAATCTACGAACCCAACCATCACGGCGACGCCGCGTTCCAGCGCGCGGCCGCTCAGGGCGTGCGGGCGCATCATTGGGAATTCGGCAATATGCCGAAGATCGACAGCGTGACGCCTGCGGACGTCGACCAGATCACACAGTATGTCCGGTGGCTCCAGAAGCAGGCCGGAGTTTTTTGAACAACGGCCCTACTCGCGGTTCCGTTCCCCTCCCGCACCCTTCTCTGAACGCCACTCTCAGCCGTTTGACTTCATTCCAAGCGGTTCGTAAGGTGATGTCGCCCTGAACGTGGAGCCAGGGCGTCGCGTCACCGTGTATTCAACCGTGCGGCCTCACGCCTCTTGTGGGGCTGCGAGAGAGGAGGGGTTATGAAAGCTCAACCCGACCGCGTCTTGCTTGCCGTAGGTGTCTTGTCACTGTTTCTCCTGACCATCGGCTGTGTGGGGATCGACGCAGGCCACGAGGGCGTCCTCGTCGAACAGCCGTTCTTCTTCGGCCACGGCGGCGTCGATCCGGTGCCGGCCAAAACGGGACGAGTCGTCGTCGCGCCGACGACCAAAGTGATCGACGTGGATGTTCGGCCCATCCAATACTCGGAGCATTTCGACATCATCTCGGCCGAGAACGCGCCGGTGTCCTTCGATGCGTTTCTGATCGCCAACGTGGTGGAAGGCCGATCGCCGGAGCTCATCTCAAAGTACGGCCCGAACTGGTATCAAAACAACGTCAAGGAAGCGTTTCGCACCTTCGTGCGCGAGGAAGTCCAGAAATACCCCCTGTTTCAATTGACGACTGATCCGACCACGAGAGCGAAGTTACAGGATGCCATTGCACGGGAGATCCAGACGAAGCTGATCGAGAAACAGGGCATTCCGGTCCGGCTGAATCGCGTCGTCGTCGGAAGCATTCTTCCGCCGAAGGGCGTGGTCGAGCAGACGACGCAGACCATCATCCAAGAACAGCGGAAAATCACCATGGTGGAATTTCAAAAGGCCGAAGAAGCGCGCGAGAAGGCGGAACGGCAGCGCGGCATCGCCGACCGGGCCTACCGTGAATCGCTGGGGCTCACCGCGCCCGAATTCGTGGACCTGCGCCGTATCGAAGTGCAGAAAGAAATCGTCCAACATTCGCCGACCGCGCTGACCGTCATCATGGGCCTCGAACGCATCGGCATCAACATTCCGCCCTTCGGCGCGGAGAAGTAGCGGGAGATACATCAGTTGAAAGTGCGGATGGGCCGCATAGGACCATCCGCGCTTTTTGTCCGCGCAACTTTCGCAGTTCCTCCCTCTTCGTCACCCCATTGACACTTCTCAGAGTGCTCGGTAGAGTCGCCGCCCATCAATTTGGAATGCGCAGAACTTGAGGTGTTGTCTTCCGCAGACCGGCCTATGGCTGCCCCACCTGGCCGTTGCGCCAGGGGTTTGTAGGCGTCCGTTGTTGTACAGCATGTGGCACTGGCTCGTAATTCGTCTACTGAGTGCCGATTGAAAGGATCATCGTGGGCCGGATCCTCGTCATCGATGATGAAGAAAGCATCCGATCGCTGCTGCAGACCATTTTGCAGCGACGTCATCACGACGTGCTGCTGGCGGCGTCGGGGGCCGAGGGGCTTGAGCAGTTCCGGCAGCATGCGCCGGACGTCACAATCCTGGACCTCAAAATGCCGGGGATGAACGGTCTCCAAGTCTTGCAACACACCCGGGCTGTCGCGCCGATGGCGCCCGTCATCGTCCTGACCGGCGCTGGCACGGAGGCGACCGAGCAGGAAGCGCGGGCCTACGGAATCACGGCGTTCTTGACCAAACAGTTTTCCCTGCATGAATTAGGCGCAGCGCTGAGGCTCGTGCTCGGCAATTCAGCATGAGAGAGCAAGGTAATTAACCACTGAAAGGAGCAAGATCATGGCAGAGAGGAATCAAAAGACGATCGCCCTCAACGTCCAACTCCGCGGCAACGACCAGACGGCTCAGCCGGGGCTCGCTAATTACACAACCGTAGGGCTCGCCCAAGGACTGGTGTACGTCGACTTCGGCTTCATCGAGCCGGCTATGCTGGTGGCCGTGGCCAAGGCGGAAGCCAACGGAGGCGCGGCGCCGAAGGCGGTCGAGGGCCGCGTGACCACTCGCGTGGCGATGCCGCTCGAAAGCCTGCTGCGCCTGCAGCAGCAGGTACAGCAAGTGATCGGCGGATTGCGGGCAAGAAGGAAGGCCACCGAGGCGGCTAGGCCGCAAGGCGGAGAAACAAAATAATGAACCGGATTTCGTAGCCATTTCCTTCAGTGTGTAGAAAAAGGAGGAACAATGTTGGATCCGCCGGTTAGCCACGTCGATGGGCCGCCAGTGCAACCACTATGAATCGGCGAGCCCGTATTCTGATATCACGGCGATTAAAGGAGCGACAATCTCTTTGGACGTGGTGTGCCGCTCTGCCTTCAACGGAGATTGAATGGCATTGGCTTGTCTGATGATACAGACGGACACGACTCGTCATCCACCGCTGCATTAACGAACTAAACGCGTTCGCGGTCATGGGTTGCGCTGTTGAAGTCGAATAGAATGACACCGTTTTCGTCACGAGGAGAGATGTGAGACAGAATCTGACGCTCATCGGGTTGCTCTTAATGGCTGGTGTCCTTCAGCTTGCGGCAGCTCCAGACAAGCCGTCATTCATCCTTAAGGACTCGGGGTTTCCTGCGAGCAGCCAACACCGAATTTATTGGCTCGATAATGAGCGGGTGATTTTTACGGGGTATGAAATCGACCTCGAGAAAATAGATAAGCAGGGAAAGTATGGGCGTGAACAGAATATTTATATTTGGGATACCCGAGAAAACCACCGTTCAATCTATGTGAAGAACGCCAGCCTTGGTTGTTATTCCGCGGCTACATTCGCTACTCCATCCTTGACGGCGCATCAAAGAAAGGGCTGATGGGACAAGAGCGGACCTACCTTGACATGTACTACTCGAAGGAAACCTGGGAGGGAGAACCGCCGGAGTGGGAAGAGGGTGTGAAAACGCATCCTATTAGCTGCAGGAGTTACATATCGCGCGGAATGGGATTTTTAGATTTACTTCCAGAGCACGGCTATTTCGATTACCACCGAAATGCTTATCATGGTTCAGGCGATAAGATTCCGATCGTTTGGTTCCGCCCTGGTTTTACCGAAGGAGTTAAGCTGCCACTTAAGGTTCATCCCTACCTTAACTCTTCGATAGTTCGCTTTGAGTCGTTCCTAAACAGCTATGTATTGGATGCTACACCCCTCGCTGTTCCTCGCGAAGGTCTTGTGACTTCTCCTTCGGAAAATAGTGACGCGTATTCAATTTGGCTCTTCGTAGCTGATGGCAAAATCTCTTCTATTAATGTCCCATACCGTGGATGGATGCGCGGGGGGGGCGAGGAATTTTTACCCTGCACGAGAAGGCGTTTTCACTTGGACTCACGATTGGGGGCGGCATAAAGAACCACCAGGTGATGCAGGGGCGTATTGGATCCAAGGTGACCAAGTGGTTAAGGTCCTCAGCGAGGAAATAGGACCAGATTCAATAAGAGTCTCTCCAGACGGCTGCAAGATTGCGTTTGTGAGTGCGCCCTATGAAAAACGTCAGCCATACATCAGTAACGCATCTCTCCACATCCTTCATGCCTGCAGAGGAGAATAGCCATGTCTGTCACTCAGCCACTCAACGAGTTGGTGAAGTTGACCTTAATAGCAAGCGATGCCTCCTACTTCACTTCTGCTCTGACCGCGCCTTCAATACTCGCCCCACTCCGCGACACTCCGAGTTACGACATATTGCCTCCCTACTCAATTGGGCCGGGCTTCGAGAAGGTAAGTGACGATGCCCAGTCAAGTATCGATTCGGTTGGTTTCAAGTTCGTTGCATATCGAGATGCTGGAACGAATGAAGTAATTGTGGCGTTTGGCGGTACTGATGGGCCCGATTCAGTTGATTGGACTGGCAATACCGCGCTGGGATGGAATCAGTGGACGCGTGGCCGTGACCTGGTATTTACGCTCTTGCGAGACTCAAATATCATCAATGCCAGCACCAAGATCCATTTCACCGGTCAGGAGGGGAAAAAGAGGGACAGGCTACTTATTCTGAAGTTTTCGGGGGCGACCGCTCGGACGAAGTGTCGGAGGTTATGTCGGCTGCATGATCCAGAGGTTTGAAATTTTTGGCCCTAGTCCATTTTTTAATTTGACAAGTTCATCGGTTCGGAATACAAGCGTCCATCATCAAGCATCCTCACTGTAAGGATTCCATGGTTGATGCCTAGACGGGGCAGCCACTATGAATCGGCGAGCCCGTATTCTGATATCGCAGGCATGAACGGACTGAGCGCGTCCTCGGTCTTGGGTTGCAGCACGAGATGAAAATGATTGGGCAACAGGAAGTAGCCAAAGAGACGGACCGGAAACTTGGTTTTCGCGGAGGTCAGCAGATCGAGAAACGCTGCGTAGTCGGCTTCTTTGTGAAACACCACCGCGCCGCTATTGCCGCGGTTAAGCACATGGTAGGCGTGCCCGGCCAGTTGACCACGAGGTATCCGAGGCATAAGGGCGGCAGCTTGGGAGAAACTGGGCAGGGACGCAAGGGAAAAGTAGCCTGTCCCTCTATTTCTCGTGCACGCGCGCATCCGTGGGCGAGTATTGTTATCACGTCATCAATAAGGAGCTGCATGAATAACAGACTGGCCCTCATCATCGTATTGTTTCTCATGGTGGTCAGCCCGCAGCTGGCGGCCTGTGCTGCACTTACGGCGCCATACTCGATAAAAGATGCGGGCATCTTCGCTGAAGATGCCGACCTTGTTTGGCTCGATAACCGTCGAGTTCTATTTCATGGCCACAAAGGGATGGAACCCTCATCCGACCCGAAGACAATTCTTCGACTCAATGATCGAGGTCTGTATTTTTGGGACACGATTTCAGGCGCACTTGAGTTGTACGACACATTTGATACACGGTCCGATGGCTTGCTGCTGAAAAGCAGTTTATGCGTGCATGACGGGGTGCTGACTTATGTCAATCGTGGAATAATTATCAGCGGAAAACGAGGTCAGGAGGCCCGGACTCCTTTCCCCAAGCAGCCGTATTGGTTCAACCCACACAGCTGCGGCTATTACGATACGAAACCGTTTTGGTTTGTCGAGAATCATCGGACGATTCCGCTGTTAGAAGAGCACGGATATCTGGATCTGGGGACTGTCATTCCGCCACAGCCAGATCCTCTTACGCTCCGGTTTGAGAATCCCAACCCTGCGATCAGCTTCTATTCTCTTGCCGCGAAAAAGAGTTTCACCTTGCCGATGGGGCAGCTTGAGGTGGGTGGGCTTCGAGTTGAGTTCGCGCCATATAAAAATGTCTATCTGATTTCGGGGCTCCAATACTTTGATGATGTAAAACGTGACGTGCAGCCTGCTTGGCCCGATGCTGTGCCGCTCAGAGTTTGGTGGCTTAGCCCGGATGGGACATTAACAAAACAGGAAATGCCAAAATTGCCATGGAGCCATGGCAACGCTTTCAAATTCTTCCCAGCTCGCAATGGTGTTTTCATGTCAAAGCAATCACCCAGCGGACCAGAAGCATTTGGATCTATGGGCGGATACCTTATTCAAGGCCAAGAAATGAAGAGGGTTGTGTCAGGGGCGTTGCGAAGGGTAGCGATGTCGCCAGACGGCTGCTCAGTGGCCGTTGTGAACGACATGTACGAAAAAAAATCTGTGAGTGAGCGGGCGAGATTGCAACACATTCAGCTCTGCCAAGGAGAATAATCATGGCGCTACCAGCTGGATTGAATAACCTTGCCAAGCTTACGCTTCTAGCTAGTGATGAATCGTACTTCTCACCACAGTTTCCAGTAGATATTGGAAGCTTATTGAAGCCGCTTCTCGATACGCCCTCGTATAATGTGGACCCGAAGTATGACATTATCCCGGCTCTATCGTTTCGTGTGGACAGACGGGAATTAGTCGACAGTACGGGCTTCAAATACATTGCTTTCAGAAATGATGTGACCAATGAGGTGATTATTGCGTTTGGTGGCACTGACGGCGTGAACGCTCAAGATTGGGCCGCGAATGTCGAACACCTCGGATGGAATCAGTGGCAGAACGGTGGAAGAGATCTGGTCTTCAGCTATCTAAGCGGGTTAAGGAATCCAGATGAAAATCCATTCACAGGCAAGATTCATTTTACTGGTCAGAGTCTTGGCGGCGCGCTGGCGCAATATGCGACTTATGAATATGTACAATCGCAGCAACTAATCGCCACTCAAAACAACACCACCTTCGACGCCTCACGCATTACGCTTACGACCTTCAATGCCCTTGGTGGCCAACTGGGCTTGCAGCGCAACAGCTCAGGATTCAACCCATCCATTCTGAATGGTCTCGGCGCCTCGGCCCATTTTGTGATCGACGGCGATCTGGTGAGCCGGCTCGGTGGTGGTCACGTGGGCGGATCGGTGTATCAGCTCGATTTTGTCTCCACCCAGATTAACCCGGAGACCGGGCAACCATACTTCCTCGATTTAATCGGCGGCCATCGGATTGAAACCGGATTCTACGCGAATCTGGCTCCGCTCGTGACGTTTGACGAGGCTCGAGCGCTGACGCCGACAGAGGTCAGCCAATACTATCTGCCCATGGCGTCGTTGCAGAAGACGGCTGCTCTTCTGGGAAACATTCTCAACGGCAAAGATATCGCACCGCTTGAATCCGTGCCGCGCCTAGTGGCCGGCCTCTTCGCCGGCATGACCTTCGGGGATCCGGCGGAACTGGACAAGCTGGCCAAAGTCGTGTTGAGCAATCTCCATGCGGCCGGCAAGCTATCCGACGGCGCCTATACCGCGTGGAATGGGGCTCGGCTTCCCTTGGCGATTGTCTCAAAACCATTCACGTTGGCGATCACACCCGTGAGCCTGCTGGCCGCCGGCCTTCTCGATGCCATGGATGCGGGACTAGACGCGATCCAATCGGCGTTGTCGTCCGTAAGACAGTTTTTTAATTTAACGACTGGGCCAACGGTCCCTCTGAACATGTCTCAGCATGAATTGGAAATGAAGGCCAGGGTCTTCCTTGCATCGGTACCAGGAGCTCTATCCGCGTCCGATCCGCTGGCACAGGAACTGGCATCCATGCAGGTCAATCCCGATGAACTGGCTCAACGGCTCTTGACGACAACGGGCAGTACGTGGCGTACCGAGATTTTGGCGTACCTGCGCGAGCAATTGCCGAATCCGGCCGACAAGGTGGAGGCCAACGGTCTCGCTGTGGCGTTCTATGAAACGCTCAGCGCCACGCCAGGGCTGGATTCATCGGACTTTAACCTCTTCGCGCAGGAACGGGACGCATTTATTACCGATACGGCTTCTGGATTTGCGAATGCGATGAGCGACTTTACCCAGAAGATTGCCAATGTGGCCTTCAATCTTGGGCAGACTCTCGCGAGCTTTACCGACATCCAATTGATCGATCAGGCCTATGCAGCAGAGTTGAACGATCCGCGGCTCTCATCATCAGCGAGGGGGGCTGTCGAAGACGCCCGCGACATCGTTCGGCGCGCCGGCCAGACGGTGGTGATTCAGACTGGAGTTGGAGGCAATCCCTTTGAGACGCCGGGCTATGTGCCGGGCGGGGCGTCGAGCGCGACGGTGGAGGAAAAACTCGGGGAGGATTTCCGGCTGTCGCTGCCGTTTGCAGCGGGCGCCGGCGGCCAGCGCGTCTCGCTGCAGCTTCAAGGGCCACAAGTGAATCAGTTGCGTGTGATGACAGCGGAGGGCACACAAGCTATCGGTGCCAACGGCATGTTTCAGTTAGTCGTGCCCGAGGGGGCCGATCAAGTTCGCTTTACACTCTTGGCGAGTGATGAGATTTCCAGTGATGCCACGGTGACGCTATCGGCCACGCTGATGGACGAAAACAGTCAGGCGACGCATACCACCCAGATCGAAAGCACCATCACGGTGAAGGCGTTTGTGGGAAATACAGACAATCGCTATGAAACGTATACGGAAGATTGGTCTTCAATTACCGATCCCACTGTGGGTGTGGCAATGGGAGCCGGAGGGCTTCTTCATCAAACGCTCATAGGGGGCGCGGGGCCGGACTTCGCCACGGCCTTTGCTAATGCCTTTGGAGACGACACGATTTATGGCAATGGTGGAAACGATATCCTCTCTGCTGCCCGCGGGCATGATGTGCTGTATGGAGGCGAGGGGGATGACCGGTTACGCGGAGACCACGTGGACGACATCGTAGACGAACCTTGGGAGGGACCCGATCCCGATCCTCGGGGTACTTTTCGTGGCAGAGATTACGTGGACGGAGAAGGGGGCAATGATGTGCTCGGGGGTGGAGGAGGCGATGATCGTCTCATAGGTGGACCTGGGGATGATGAGCTTTGGGGCGATGCGTACACGAATGGCTACGTCATCCAGCATCCCGACGGCAGTGCCACACTCGTTTCGATGACAGGGGTCCTCCAGCCCGGCGACGATGTGCTCGAAGGAGGCGAAGGCAACGATACGTTGAGCGGTGACGGCGGCGACGATACCCTTGATGGGGGGCCGGGCGCCGATCTGTTGATCGGTGACACACAGCAAGGGCTTGAACTCATATATCCGATGGTGCCCGGGGATGACTACCTCGTAGGCGGCGACGGGAATGACGAACTCCAGGGGAATGCCGGACACGATGTGTTGCTCGGAGGAGATGGAGATGATCGCTTGTATGGAGACGACTCCGGGGTAGATCCATCGCAGGAAGGTGATGATTGGCTCGAAGGGGGAGACGGCGCCGATTTCGTTGCCGGCCGCGGTGGGGACGATACGTTGATCGGCGGGAACGATGCGGATGTGCTGTTCGCCGATGCGGGGAATGACACGTTGATTGGCGGAGACGGGGACGACACCGGGTTTGGTGGTGAAGGGGACGATGAGATCATCGCCGGCGCGGGTGCTGATCAATTCGATGGAGAAGCCGGCGATGACGTCATGTTCGGCGACGACGGGAACGATCTGCTGCTTGGCGGTGACGGGCTCGATGAACTCGACGGCGGTGCGGGTGACGATGTGCTGCTCGGCGGCGCAGACAACGATACGCTGTTTGGCGGCGAGGGGAATGATGAGCTGCAAGGAAATGCGGGCGACGATTTGTTAGCGGGCGATACCGGCGACGATCGGATCTTTGGACAGAAAGGTAACGATGAGCTCTTCGGCGGCGATGGGAATGATGGATTGCGGGGAGATGACGGCGATGATGTGATCGAGGGAGGTGCCGGCGACGACACGTTGGTCGGCGACGCGGATGGGCAGATCGGAGGCACCGGAGGTAATGATCTGCTAAATGGCGGAATCGGCAATGATGTGCTGGTCGGTGGAGGCGGGCAAGATACCTATCGTTATGAATTGGGTGATGGCTTTGATGTCATTGTCGATGCTGCCGGAGAAGGGAACCGGCTCGTGTTCGGGGCAGGAATTAGCTCAACTGCGATAGTGGCAACCGTGGGATTCAATGACTCGCTCGTGGTGCGTACTGGAAGCGGCAGCGACGCGGTCGAAATCATTAACTTCGGAACAGCCAATCTCGCAGGCTCTCACCCCATCGACACATTCGAGTTTTCGGATGGCACCGTACTCACATACTCCCAGATGGTTACGAGCGGGCTAGGAATTTCTGGAGGCGCAGGGAACGATACCCTCATCGGTTCGCTTCAAGGGGAGCAGATGTATGGTGGGGCAGGCAACGATACACTTCAAGGCTTGGATGGAGCCGATACTCTTCTCGGCGAGGATGGTGCCGACACACTTGAAGGCGGAGCGGACAATGACGTGCTTGTCGGCGGGGTCGGTGATGATACGTTGCTTGGCGGTTCAGGCGATGATCGATTGTTGGGAGGAGCCGGAGCGGATTGGCTTCAAGGCGAGATTGGTGCCGATACCTTGGATGGTGGCATTGGGGACGACATGCTCCATGGGGGAGACGGCGATGATCTCCTCAACGGGGGAGCCGGTAATGACAGCTTCGATGGAGGAGTCGGAAATGATGTCCTCGCCGGCGGGCTTGGCGACGACCAACTCCTCGGCGGCGCGGGCAACGACACCTATCGCTTCAATCTTGGCGACGGACTGGACAGCATCAGCGATACGGTCGACGCAGGCGAAGGCAACCGTGTGCTGTTCGGCGCCGGCATTACGGCGGCCACTGTCTCGCTCACGACGAACTTCGGCCAGGTGATGGTCCGCCCCGGCGCGACATTCGAAGGCGTGATGGTTGGAGCGAGCGGCGAGGACCCGCTGGGATTCCATGCCGTCGACCTGTTTGAGTTCGCCGATGGCACGACCTTGACCTATGCCGATCTGGTCGCGCGCGGGTTCGAGATCGAGGGGACGGAGTTCGACGACTTTCTGTTCGGCACCACCGTGGTGGACCGGTTCCGCGGTGGGCTTGGCAATGACTGGTTGGAGGGCGGCGCAGGGAATGACGCCTACTTCTTCAACGCTGGCGACAGTATCGATACGATCGTCGATACCGCGGCGCTCGGTGCTGGGAATGAACTCGTCTTTGGGCCCGGCATCGCTTCCGCCGATCTGCGTCTGGACTTGGCTGCCGATCAATCCGATCCCAGCTTGAGAGATTTGCTGATTCACGTCGGCACGAATGGCGATGCGGTGCAGATCGACACCTTCGATCGCAACAACGTGCTGGGATCTCGCGGCGTCGAGTCCTTCCGCTTCGCGGACGCCAGCACGCTGACGTACGAACAGCTGCTCGCACGGGGTTTCGATCTCACCGGCACCGACGGTGATGATCAGATTGACGGGACTACTATGGCCGATCGTGTGCAGGCCGGCGATGGATCGGACGTCGTCAAGACCGGCTTGGGCGACGACCAACTAGACGGTAGCACCGGCGACGATCGCCTGTTCGGCGGCCAAGGCAACGACACCTATGTGTTCGGCTCGGGCTCCGGTCATGACACGATTGTGGAATTTCAGGGCAGCCAGGATCGGATCAGCATGGCCGCCGGTGTGTTGCCGTCCGATGTGGTTGTGACGCGAGATGGAAATGACTTGGTTCTGAGCCTCAACGGCGGGGCCGATCGGCTCACCGTGTCGTTGTACTTCCTTGCGCCTCCTCTGCAGATCGAAGAGGTGGCCTTTGCCGATGGCACCGTGTGGGACCGTACGGTGATTGAAAACCTCACGAGACCGGCCATTGCCGGAACGGCCGGCAACGATGTCCTCGTCGGCACGAGCAGCGATGACCGGCTGCTGGGACTGTCGGGAAACGATGAGTTGTCTGGCCTGGCGGGCAATGATCAACTGGATGGCGGGACAGGTGCCGATCTGCTGGCGGGAGGCTCGGAGGACGACACGTATATAGTCGACGACCCGGGAGATGTTGTGACGGAGCTGGCGAATGAAGGAGTCGATACGGTGCTGAGCAGCGTCACTTGCACGTTGGAGGTTCACGTCGAGAACCTGACACTCACCGGAACAGCGGCGATCAACGGCACCGGCAATGAGTTGGATAACGTTTTGACGGGCAACAGTTTCGCGAATGTTCTGACCGGCGGCCAAGGGAACGACACCTATATCGCGGGCGCGGAAGATACCGTGGTGGAAGCGTCCAGCGAGGGAACGGACACGATTCACACCAATGCCAACACGACCCTGGGCGCCAACGTCGAAAATCTCTCGCTGGTCGGTAGCGCCCCGCTGGTTGGTACCGGGAACGCGCTGGATAATGTGCTCCAGGCCGACGGTTCGATCAGTGTGCTGGCCGGCGGCGCCGGCAACGATACCTATCTCATCGGACCGAACGGCGATGACATTCTGGTTGAGACGGCTAGCGGCGGTATCGATACCGTGATCGCCGCACACGACTATCGCCTGCCTGCGAATATTGAAAATCTGACGCTTCTTGATCCTCGAATTCCAGACTTCGCGAGCTTCTCACTCATCCCCTATGGGGCATCCGAAAAGGCCGTGGCCGGATTCGGCAACAATCTGGCCAACATTTTGACTGGCGGCCGGGCGAACAATGTCTTGGACGGCGGTCTCGGTGCCGATACGCTGATCGGCGGCGCCGGCGATGATACCTATCTCGTGGACAATGGCGGCGACAGCGTAATCGAGCAAATGAACGAGGGCACCGACAGCGTGCGGAGCACCGTGAGCTACAGCCTCAGTGCCAATGTCGAGAACCTCACATTGACCGGACTAGCTTCGATCAATGGCACCGGCAACGCGCTGAACAACGATCTCAGAGGCAACGAGGCGGCCAACGTGCTCGACGGAGGCGCGGGGGACGACAGCCTGATGGGATTTGGCGGTGCCGACACCTATCTCTTCGGCCGCGGCTCAGGACGCGATATCGTGTTCGATTCCGGGACGGCCGGGGAGATCGATACGATCCAACTGGCGCCGGATGTCAATCCGAGCGACGTCGGCGTGTACCGGCGGGAGTATGGTCTCGTCCTGGCCATCGCTGGGACCATGGACGAGATCACGCTCGCGAGTTTCTTTGACGCGCCCGGTTACGATCAAAAGCAAGTGCGGTTCAACGACGGCACTGTCTGGAATAACGCCGAATTGCGTGCGCGCGCACTGACCGTGGGTGGCACGATCACCGGTACGATCGGCGATGACCAGCTCACAGGGAGTGCCGGTCACGATGTTCTCATCGGGCAGGCCGGGAACGATGTGCTCACCGGTGGGCTGGGGAACGATTGGATCTACGGAGATGCCACCAGTCAATCAGCGTTCGGGCCGCAGGTGATCGGCAACGACACGCTGGTGGGAGGAGCCGGCGATGACGTGCTGGTGGACCTTCGAGGGACGAATGTGTTTGACGGGGGAGCAGGCAACGATACGCTCTTCGTCGGAACCGGGCAGGATACGATCCTGTTTGGCAGAGGAGCGGGTCTCGACTCCTTGACGCTTGATACGAACGCCGGCGATCTCGACCTCATCCAAATAGCACCGGATGTCTCACCAAACGACGTGATGCTGACACGATCGGTGCAACGAGCGACCGGAACCAATCTTATCGATCTGACGATTCCCACAACCGGCGACCGACTGACCGTCAATGTTTCATATGTCGGCATCGGGAGTGAGACGACGCCCCAGGCTGCCGTTTTGTTCGGCGATGGGACTCGATGGGACCTCATGTGGGCGCCGGTTGCACCGGTGGCCTCCGGCCCCGATGTGTTGGAATCCGCCTTCCCGGCGACTGTGGCTGGGCTTGGCGGTGACGACACCTACCTCTTTGGAAGCTCGGGCATCCCTGGAGCGTACGCAGCCATCGAAGCGCCAGGCGGAGGGATTGATACGGTGCAAAGCTTTTTTAGCTATACATTGGACGCACAAGTCGAAAATCTAATCCTTGCCGAGAGCAACAGCTCGGTTATCCCAAACGCTGGGCGAGGAACCGGCAACGAGTTGGATAATCTCATCATTGGGAACACGGGAGACAATATTCTGGATGGTGGAGCGGGGAATGACGTATTGGTCGGCGGAATCTTTCTGGAGCTGGAGGGACCCCCCTATCTCACAGGGACCGGTAGCGACATTCTCATCGGCGGCGCGGGCGACGACGTGCTGATGGAAGACGCCGGGAATTTCTCGTTCACCGGCGGATCGGTGTTTCTCGATAACACGCTGGATAGCCAGGAACGTGTGCCGCGTAGAGCTGACGACCTCTTCATCGGTGGGACCGGCAACGACACGTATATCGTACATAGCCAGCAGCAGACCGTGGTGGAATTTGAGAACGAAGGGACCGATACGGTCAGGAGCACGGTTTCCTATGTTTTGGGCGAGCATATTGAGAACCTTGTGCTCGGTTCACCGCCGACCGTCTTCGACGAGGAAGGCAACATCGTTCCTCCGCCGCCGCTCAATGGAACAGGCAATGAACTGGACAACGTTCTGATCGGCTTTGAGGATGCGAATATTCTTTCCGGCCTCGCAGGCCGCGATACCCTCGTTGGCCGACTCGGCAACGACACGCTGCGCGGGGGTACGGGGCATGATATCTATGTCTTCAACCTCGGCGACGGCATCGACACGATCGAGGATACCGCGGCGGTTGGTGAAGGCAACCGGATTCAGTTCGGTGCCGGGATCAGCCGCAACGGTCTGACCGTCACGCATGATGACGTCGCACGGATGCTCACTATCCAAGTCGCCAGCAGTGGAACCGATCGGCTTGTACTGACCAACTTCGATCCCACCGGCGCCAACGGCTCGCTGGTGGTTGAAACCTTAGCCTTTGCCGACGGGAGCGAGGTCAGCCTCGCGAGCCTGCTTGGACCCACTATCACCATGTGGGGAACTGAGAATAATGATGTCCTGGTCGGGACGGCCGGCGCTGACGGGATCGACGCCGGAGCCGGCAACGATACCGTCTACGCCAACGGCGGCGACGATCTGGTCTTGGCCGGCGAGGGCGACGATGTGGTGACCGGTGACGAAGGGGTGGACACCATCTCAGGTGGAGGCGGGACGGACTATCTCTATGGCGGAGACGGCGACGATGTCGTGAACGGCGACGACGGCAACGATTCGCTGGCGGGCAATGCCGGCAACGACACGCTGACCGGCGGGCTGGGCAACGACGTGCTGGGCGGCGGCGACGGGGACGATGTGCTCTCTGGGGAAGCGGGTAATGACAGCTTCTACGGTGGACTAGGCAACGATCAGATCAGCGGCGGCGATGGCGACGACTCGGTTTCTGGAGAGGCCGGCGCTGATACCATCTTGGGCGGTACTGGCGGCGACTACCTCTATGGCGGCGACGGCGATGATGTCCTCGATGGACAGGACGGCAACGATGTCGTCGTGGGCGAGGCGGGCGTGGATGTAGTTCAGGGCGGCGCTGGCAACGATGTTTTGAACGGCGGCGCAGGCGCCGACCAGCTCTCTGGCGGCGAGGGTGACGATGTCCTCTATATCGATGGAGCCGATACGATCGTCAACGGCGGCGCCGGTTACGATAGCGTCACCGTGCTCACCCCGGACGCCGTCACACTCGACGCGACCGCAGGCCAAGTAGAATTTGTCCAAGGCAACAGCGGAAATGACGTATTGACCGCCGCAGGCAGTGCGGCCGGCAGGACGCTGTACGGCGGTGACGGAAATGATCAGATCACCGGCGGAGACGGCAACGACGGCCTCGCCGGGCAAGGCGGGAACGATACGGTATTCGGCGGGCTGGGCAACGATGTGATCAGCGGGAGCGACGGGGATGATGCGCTCTATGGCGAGGCCGGCAATGACACGTTCTATGGCGGGGCGGGCAATGATCTCCTCACCGGCGGTGAGGGCGACGATGTTCTGAACGGGGAAGACGGCGTCGACACCGTCTTCGCAGGCAACGGAAGTGACTATCTCTATGGCGGTCAGGGGGACGATGCCCTCGACGGCGAGGCTGGCAACGATGTCCTCGTCGGCGAGACGGGCAATGATGTGCTCAACGGCGGGGCCGGCAATGACGTGCTCAATGGCGGCACTGGCGCCGATCAATTGAACGGCGGCGACGGCGACGACAGCCTGTATATCGATGCAGCCGATACCATTGTGAACGGCGGGGTGGGCTACGACAGCGTGACCGTCGTCGGTCTGGAAGCGGCCACACTGGATGCGGCGGCGGCTCAAGTGGAATTGGCCGTCGGGAGCAGCGGGAGCGATGTATTCACCGCCGCGGGCAGCCTGAGCAACGTCACGTTCTATGGCGGCGAGGGCAACGACCAACTCACCGGCGGAGATGGGAATGACGTGCTGATCGGGCAAGCCGGTAACGATACGCTGGCCGGTGGGCTCGGGAACGATAGCCTTAACGGTGGCGAGGGCGACGATATTCTGAATGGTGGAGCAGGGAATGATGCCTTCTATGCCGGTGCGGGCACCGATCTGGTCAGCGGCGGGGACGGGGACGACTCCCTGTCGGGCGAAGGGGGAGCCGATACGCTATCTGCCGGCAGCGGTCAGGACTATCTCTATGGTGGTGACGGCGACGATGTGCTCAACGGCGAGGAAGGGAATGACGTTCTGTCCGGCGACGGTGGGAACGATACCCTCACCGGCGGTCTTGGCAATGACTATCTCGCGGGCGGTCTGGGCAATGACCAGTATAGCTTCTCACGCGGCGACGGTGCAGACGCCATTTCTGAAAACGATGCCACCGTCGGCAACAGCGATCGACTCCTCTTCGGGAGCACCATCAATCCGCTGGATCTCGTCATCAGCCGGCAGGCTGATAGTCTGCGGCTGGCGATTTACGGCAGCAGCGACCAGGTAGTCATCGAGAACTGGTATCTTGGCGAGGCGCGGCAGGTCGAAACCTTGCTGGCCGGCAACGGCGAACTGCTGCTGAATAGCCAGGTCGATCAGCTCATTCAAGCCATGGCGTCCTTCAGCCAACAGACCGGGCTGACCTGGGAGCAAGGGATCGAGCAACGGCCGCAAGACGTGCAGGCTGTGCTCGCGGCCAGTTGGCACTAAAAGGGACTGGCTCCGGCACAGCCGGTGCCTGTCCCGCTTCCTCTGGGGGGCAGTCACCAATCGGAAGGGTGACTGTCCCCCCTCGCCAGGACGAGGAGAGCCGCGACGCGAGGCGCGCAGAAGCGCGGCAGTCCCCCAGGAAATCCCCTTGACAGGCGCCGAATGGCTCTATACATTCGCCACCCGTACAGTTAGGAACTGATTCATCAGTTCTGAGGTGTGCATCGAGTGGCAGATCCAACCAGTTCCCCATCGGAGCCCGCCGCCACTGGCGGTCCGCCGCCGCCCGACACCGGTCTCATTTGTCTTCTCATCCTCGCCCGGTTTCACGATCTGCCGGCCGATGCGGCGCAGCTGCGCCATCAATTTTCCCAATTCGGCAAGGTGCTGTCGGATACCGATCTTCTGCGTGCCGCCAAGCATCTGGGGCTCAAAGCCGGCCGGCGGACGACGACCTGGGAGCAACTGGCAAAGTTCCCGCTCCCAGCGATGGCGAAATGCACGGACGGCCGCTATGTCGTCCTCGCTAAGCGGGAGGCCGATAAGGTTCTCGTTCAGGATCCCGTCGAAGGGCGCCCGCTCATCCTTTCGCGTGTACAGTTCGAATCCGTTTGGAGCGGCGCAGTGCTGCTCTTCACCAAGCGGGCCAATCTCCGTCTGCACGATCTGAAATTCGATCTCACCTGGTTTATTCCCGCCATCGTCAAGTACAAGAAGTTCTTCGGCGAAGTCCTGTTGGCGTCCTTCTTTCTGCAGCTCTTCGCGCTGCTGACGCCGCTCTTCACGCAGGTCGTGATCGACAAGGTGCTGGTCCACAAGGGATTCACTACTCTGCACGTCCTGGCGGTCGGCATGATCGCGCTGGCGCTCTTCGACGCTGTCTTAGGTGGCCTGCGCACTTATCTCTTGTCGCATACGACCAACCGCATCGACGTGGCGCTCGGCGCGCAATTGTTCCGCCACATTTTGGCGTTGCCCTTGGCCTACTTCGAAACGCGGCGCGTCGGCGATACGGTGGCGCGCGTCCGTGAGTTGGAGCAGATCCGGCAGTTCATTACGAGCCATTCCATCACGGTGGTGCTCGACGCGTTGTTCATCGTCGTCTTCCTCGCGGTCATGTGGTTCTACAGCCCGCTGCTGACGATCGTCGTGATGGCGTCGCTGCCGTTGTACGCGCTGCTGTCGATCGCCATTACGCCGGCGATCCGGGCGCGCCTCCATGAAAAATTCAACCGTGGCGCGGACAACCAGTCGTTCCTAGTCGAAGCGATCGGTGGGATTCAAACGGTGAAGGCGTTGGCCGTAGAGCCGCCGCTGATTCGCCTATGGGAAGAGCAATTGGCCGGCTACGTGCGGGCGAGCTTTCGGGCGACGAGTGTCATGACCGTCGCCGGGCAGACGGCGGCGTGCATTCAGAAAGTGACGGTGGTCGCGGTGCTCTGGGTCGGCGCCTATCGTGTGATCGAAGGCGAACTGTCCATCGGGCAGTTCATCGCGTTCAATATGCTGTCGGCGCAGGTGACGGGTCCGCTGCTGCGGATGGTGAATCTCTGGCAGGAGTTTCAACAGGTCGGCGTCTCGGTCCAGCGGCTGGGCGACGTGCTCAATACGCAGCCGGAGCCGTCGTACAATCCCGGCCGCACGACGTTGCCGCACGTGAAGGGAGCCGTGACGTTCGATGAAGTCTCGTTCCGCTATCGGCCCGACGGCGCCGACGTGCTGCGAAAGGTATCCTTCAGCGTGGCGGCCGGCCAGGTCATCGGCGTCGTGGGCCGGTCGGGGTCCGGGAAAAGCACCATCGCGAAGTTGATTCAGCGGCTGTATGTGCCGGAGCGCGGGCGCGTTTTGGTAGACGGCGTGGATCTGGCCCAAGTCGATCCGGCCTGGCTGCGGCGCCAAGTGGGTGTCGTGCTCCAGGAGAATTTCCTGTTCAATCGCTCGGTCCGCGACAACATTGCGTTGATTGATCCGGGTTTGGCGATGGAGTCGGTGATGCAGGCGGCGAAGCTGGCCGGGGCGCACGAGTTCATCCTCGAATTGCCTGAAGGCTACGATACGATCGTCGGCGAGCACGGCTGTTCGCTTTCCGGCGGGCAGCGCCAGCGGATCGCCATCGCGCGGGCGCTGGTGGCGAATCCCAGAATTCTCATTTTCGATGAAGCCACCAGCGCGCTTGACTACGAATCCGAAGCGATCATCCAGCAGAACATGGCGCAGATCTGCAAGGGCCGCACGGTCGTCATCATCGCCCATCGGCTCAGTACTGTGAGGTGGGCGCAACGGATTTACGTCGTCGAGAAAGGCGAGATCGTCGAAGAGGGGCCGCATGACGAATTGGTCCAGAGGAACGGATGGTACGCGCGGTTGTATCAACATCAAGTCGGTACGGTGAGCCGCGCATGATTGACAGAAGGGATCAGGCCCTACGCGAAGCGCGAAGAAGAGGGCCAGACCCCTCTGAAGCGCGGGGAAGAGGGTCAGACCCCCATGAATTCCTGCCGGCGGTGCTGGAAATCCAAGAAGCGCCGCCCTCGCCGATCGGGCGCGCGATCCTCTGGACGCTCGTGCTGGTGTTCACGACCGGCGTCCTCTGGGCCACCTTAGGCTGGATCGATATCGTGGCGACGGCGCAAGGCAAGATCATTCCCAGCGGCTATTCCAAAGTGATTCAGCCCTATGAGTCCGGCGTCATCGCGGCGATTTACGTACAGGATGGACAGGTCGTCAAGAAAGGCGACGTACTGATCGAGCTGGACCCCACGCTGAATCGGGCGGATTACGATCGAGCCGCCAACGAATTCCATGCCGCCCAAGTGGAGGCGGCGCGGTTGCGGGCGCTCATCGCCAGCCACGATACCTTCGATGCTCCCCCTGATGCCGAGGCTCACTACGTGGTGCTCCAGCAGCAGCTCTTGCGGGATCAACTGGCGGAATATCGGGCGAAGGTAGCCGCCGCACGACATCTCATCGAGCAGCGCGCAGCCGCCGTGGAGCAGACGCGGGAAAATATCGTGCGGCTGGAAACCACCGTCCCGATGGAAGCGGAGCGCGCCGACGCCTACAAGACGCTTTTGGAGCATGACGCGGTCACCAAGATGGACTTTTTGCAGGCGGAGGGACAGCGCATCGACAAGCAGCAGGAATTGGCCGGTCAACGCAAGAAACTGACGCAGGATCGGGCCGCGTTGGCCGAGGCAGAAAACAATTACCGCGCCATGCTGTCCGAATTCCAGCAGACGAAACAGGCTGAGCTGTCCGCGGTCGAAACGAAGACTGTCTCACTCGTGCAGGAGGTGACGAAGGCCGGCCAAAAGGCTGAGTTGCAGCGGCTGCTTGCGCCGATCGACGGAGTTGTCCAACAACTCGCCGTCCATACGGTCGGCGGCGTTGTCACGCCGGCGCAGCAACTCTTGATCGTCGTCCCGCAGGACCATCCGGTGGAAGTCGAGGCCCAGGTCGAAAACAAGGACGTGGGATTTGTGAAGGAAGGGCAGCCGGTCGAAGTCAAAGTCGAGACCTTTCCATTTACACTCTACGGCACCATTCCCGGGCATGTCCTGACGGTGTCCGACGACGCGGCGCCGATCGAAAAAGTCGGGCTCGTGTATCCGACGAGAGTCAGCATGGAGCCTTCCACTATCCAGGTCGAAGGCAAGCAGGTGAATCTCTCGCCGGGCATGGCGGTGACCGTGGAAATCAAGACGGGCCAGCGGCGGGTGATCGAATACCTCCTCAGCCCGCTGCTCAAGTCGGTCAAAGAAAGCCTGCGTGAGCGCTGAGCCGTCTCTGCTCATGACCATCGCTCCCGCAATAGGGTCACGGTTGTGCGCGGGTGCGATCGGACTCCTGGCACTCTGCGCCGGATCATCCGGGCCGGCCGCCGCCGAGCCGGCCCCTTCCGCGCCGGTACCCATGCCCGCGCTGACGTTGACGTTGCGGGGCGCTCTCGCCGCCGCGGCGGACAACAATCCCGACGTCCAGCTCTACAGGGAACGGATCAAGGCCGCGGAGGGCCAGGTGCTGACGCAGTTCGGTGCGATGTTGCCGAACTTATCCTCCACCGTGAAGCAAAGCAGGCAGACATTGTTCCTCGGTACGATCGGACTGGCTCCGGTACGCACCGATCCCTTCAGCATTTTCGATGCGCGCCTGTACGCGTCTCAAAACCTCATCAGCGTGAGCCTCATTAGGCGTTGGCGCGCGTCGCGCGAGCAGCTGCACATCGCGGAGTTCGAGTCGGATGCCCGCATGTATGACACCATGGCGAGTGTCGGTTTGCTCTATATGGAGGGGTTGAAGGCCATCGGCATGGTGAAGATGCACGAATCCAATCAGCAGGTGATGAGCGAGTTGCTGGCGATCGTGCGGCAACGGCAGAAAGGCGGCGTGGCGACCGGACTCGATATCGCGAGGCTCGAAGCCCAGTTGGCCGGGGAACGGCAACTGGCTGCGGCGGCCCGCTACGACATCCAGCATGCCAAGCTGGGCATCCTGAATCTCCTCAACCTGCCTTTCGATATTGCGATCGTGTTCGCCGACGAGTTTCAGACCGATACCGCGGATCTCTCGTCGCCTCCAGCGGTGGAAGAGGCGCTGGCGAGGCGGCCGGAAGTGCAGGCTCAATACACCAGGATAAAGGCCGCCGAATTGACCTATTCGTCGATCACCGGAGAGCGGCTTCCTTCGTTGGTGGCGCAAGGGGACTATGGATTGATCGGCAACCGCTGGAGCAATACGTTGGACACGTTTACGGGAGCCGTGCTGCTGCAGATTCCGATCTTTGACGGGGCGCAGCGGGAAGGGCGCGTGGCCGAGGCGCGCAGTCAATTACGGCAGGAAGCGTTACGGATGCGCTCGGTCCTCAACCAGGTGAAGATGGACGTGCACGATGCGCTTGCGGCCATGGTGGCGGCCAAGGAACAGCTGAGTGTCGCCCGGCATGGTCTGCAGGCGGCGACGAGAGAATTGGAACTGGCCCGTGAACGCTATGCCGTGATGACGGCCGCCAGTCATTTCGAATTGACGAACGGCCTGTTCGCCGTGGCGAGAGCGAGGGAAGGGTTGGTGAGCGCCCTCTTTCAGCTCAATGCCGCCCGGGTCAATCTCGCCCGTGCGACCGGGACGCTGACGACGTTGAATTAGTCGCGCATCTCAGTGGCACACGTGGTACGGTGTGGCGGCCAGCGGCCTTGCATCAGATCAGCGAGCACCAGATCGGCGATGGCCAGGCATTCGAGGCCGAACGGGAGGTAGCCGGCGTAGCCGAGGAGCGGCATCGCGAACAGAGGGAAGCGATCGACGTAGGGAATGGCATAGCTCCAATGGGCGAGGCTGCGCCAGTTCCACAGCTCCCAGAAGAGGCCGCAGACGAGCGCGGCGAGGGCGGCCGTCCACAGCGACCGCCAATCGCCGTGCCGGAGCGGTTCGAATATCGTCCGCTGTCCCGCCAGCACCTGAAGACTCACGAGCAGGCCGAGCGGCGCCGTCCACACCAAGGGGAACAAGACATTCGGCCGGAGGCCGAGCCCCAGCAAGCCGCCGCCGGCGAGGAGCAGGGCGGTGAAGGCCCAGACGCGCGGCGACCGGACACGAAGCGCCGGTCCAAAATCCAGCCCGCACGACAGGCTCGGCATAGTCGCGAGCAGCTGATAGGTGCTGACGAACGCGGGAAGCACCGTTGAAAAGGGAATCGACGCCTGCACCACATAGTCGAGGGCGCTCAATTCCGCGACGCCGCTGTAATACCAGTTCTGCACGAACCGGTTCAGGTATTCGAAGAGCCACCAGAAGGCCGCGCTGGCGGGAAACAAGGCGGCAAAGGCGGTCGGCTCTTCGATCATGAGGCTTGCGCCGCCGCGCCTGACGGTCCACGCGTTGACGACGACAATGTAGCCGATCCATAAAGGGGTGAACGTCCAGGTTTGGAAGGGCTCCATCCATTCCCATCGGGTCCAGGCCAGCACCCAGGCCGCCATCGTCCACGCGATTCCGAGGCAGCCCCACCAGGGAAAGCCGCGGCCTTCACCCATCCGCTCCTCGCCCTGAACCCCCTCACCTCTTCTCTCCCCCTCACCCTTCCCTCTCCCACGAGCGGAGAGGGTGGAAGGCAGGGTACAGAACAGGATCCGGAGCAGAAAGGGCGCGAGGGACGCGAGGATGAGGAGCGCCAGGCCGGCAAAGACCGGCCAGGAAAACGCCGCGTGCTCGACGAAGGGGATCTTCGGTGGAAATTCCAGATAGCCGCCGATCGGTTTGCCGGCGAGCGCGACGCCGAGGAGCGGAAGCCCGACCGACAAGAGGACGGTGAACGAGCAGATCAGTAACCGGCTCATGCAGGCAGGGCTTCCTCTCCGGCTTCAGCGCGCCCTCTCATCGCGGCCTCAGCGACCCAGGAACTGGCCGAGGGATTGTAAGCGTGGAATGTGGTCGCAGACAATCTTCAGACTTGCGAAGAGCGGCACCGCCAGGAAGACGCCGGCAATGCCCCACACCCAGCCCCACAACAGGAGGCTGATCAGCACGGCGACCGGATTGAGCGCGAGCCGCTGACCCAAAAACGTGGGGGTGACGAACATGCCTTTGATCCACATGAGCGCGAGGTAGAAGGCGCCGGGAAAGGCGATCCACCAGAGGTCCTGGAAGGACAGCAGGGCCGCGAGGGTGACCACTCCGACGACGAAGATGGTCCCGAGATAGGGAATGAATTGGAGCAGGAGCGTGGCGGCTCCCCAAAGGGCGGGATTCGGCAGGCCGATCGTCCAGAGCGCCAGCGCGAAGAGCCCCGCCGCGCCGGCGTTTTGAAGCAGAGAGTTGAAGAGAAAGCGCGAGAGCTGGCGTTCGATGCCGCGGATGGTTTCCCCCACCCGGCGTCGGTCTTCCTCGGTCGGGAGGACGATCAACAGTTTGTGCGTGAAGAAGTCGCCCGAGCAGAGCAGGAAGTAGAGCAGCACCAGCGCGGCGCCGATCTCGGCCGCGACCGCCGCCGTCCACCCCAGGACTGGAATTTGCCAATCGGTCTTCACCGCCACCTCCGGTGCGGCGTCGGCAGCCGGGCCTTGCGCGATCTGCTCCACGGCCGTCTTCGCTTGGCTCATCTGCTTGGCCGATTGCTTCAAGGGCCGCAGTTTGGCGTCCAACGTCTCCAGCGCCGAGGGGATTTTGTCCATCCATTCGCGCGCCGGATCGGCCAGGGAGTACAGGCCGGCGGCGACCACGATCGAGAAGAGCAACAGGACAAGCCCGGCGCCGGCCGGCTCGGGCAGACGCAGCCGGGTGAGCAAGCGGACGACAGGAGTCAACAGGAGGTACAGCAAGAGCGCCAGCGTGATCGGCAGGAAGAGCGCCCGGGCGGCGTGCAGGCTATGCAAAAGAGCGAGCAGAAACAACCCGGTGATCGATGCGCCGGCCAGCGTGAGCGAAGACCGGCCGGCGTGCGGCGGGGTCGGCTTGTCGGTGATCGGCCTCCGCTGAGCCGGCGGTGGAGGCGGCCCAGCGGACGGCCCCCGGCTCGTCGAGGAGTGATTCATGGCAGCATCGAAGAAGCGGTCGGGCTAGGGCCGCCGATCGAGGGAAGCTGCGCCACCGGCGCTTTGTCGGCCTGTTCGTACAGCGCCAAGGCTTCAGGCAGGTGCTCGGTCAGGCGTGCGATCCTGGTGTCGTGGCCCGGATGCGTGGAGAGGAATTCCGGGGGTTGCCGCCCACCGGAGGCCGCTTTCATCCGTTCCCACACGCGGACCGCTTCCCGGGGATCGTAGCCGGCCTCGGCGGCGAGCAGCAGCCCGATGTAGTCGGCTTCCGATTCGTGGGCCCGACTGTAGGGCAAAAGAATGCCGACCTGGGTGCCGAGGCCCAAGGCGGACATCGCGGCTTGACTGGTCAGAGGGCTGAACCCTTGCGTCTGCATGGCGACCGACGCGCCGATCAATCCCGCCTGCGCCAGCACGCCCTGACTCATCCGCTCGGCTCCGTGTCGCGCCAGCGCGTGGACGACTTCATGCCCCATGATCGCGGCCAGGCCCGATTCGTTGCCGGCCATGGGAAAGATGCCGGTATAGACGGCGATCTTGCCGCCGGGCAGGGCGAAGGCGTTTTGCGTCCGATCGTTCTTGATGACGCTCACGTCCCACTGAAATTCCTTTGCCGCCTCACTGTACTTCGACCGTTTGGCCGCGTCGATGATCCTCGCCGCCGCCCGTTTCACTGGCTCGACCTCGTCCCGATCATGCGAGAGCCGGATTTGTGGATCCCGCAGCACGTCTCGATAGGCCTGCGCGCCGAGCTGCGCTTCATACGATTGGGGAACCATGAGCAGCTGCCAGCGCCCCGTATAGGGATTCGTGACGCAGCCGGTGAGCGCCAGTATCCACAGGAGCAACCCGATCGAACGACGAAAGACCATAACCCTATAATAGGCGGGGACCTCGACGAGAGATGATGCGGGGGACCCCTGGCTGGCAGGAGGGGGCGCCCTAGCTCGATGTTGTTGTGATGGCCAAGATGGTCAATAGGCGGATACCTTGACTTGATGGGTATCTTCACTCACACTCGGGTCGATGTACGACCAGCCCGAGACGGAGCTCTTGCGCCTGTTGGCGGAGCGCGCCGGCATCGCCTCCGAGTACCACGACATCGCCGGGACACAGCACGTCACCACCGATGAAACACGCCGGGCGATCCTGGCCGCCATGGGATTTCGCCCCACGGATCGTGCGGCGCTCATCGAAGAGCTGACCGCCTGGGATAACGGTCCCTGGTTGCGGGGCTGTGATCCTGTCCGCGTGACAACGGTCGGCCGTGATCCCGGCTCCTGGTCATTGTACGTCCCTTGCGAGAGCCCGGACGACCAGCGGGTGCAAGTCCATTGGCTCATTCACGCGGAGAACGGCGAGAAACGCTACGAGCGGGAGGAAGGGCCGGGACTCGCGATCGGCGACAGCCGCATCATTGACAACCGCCGCTACATCACGCTGACGTTCCCGCTCCCGAGCGATCTCCCGATGGGGTATTACGAGGTGAAGGCCTGGGCGCAGGGCGGGCAGGCCGCGGCGGAAGCTTCGTTCCGCCTCATCGTCGCGCCGGATCGGTGCCACGTGCCCGACACGATACGGCAGGGTGAGCGGCTGTGGGGCTTCGCGCTGCAGCTCTATTCGCTGCGCAGCGAGCGCAACTGGGGCATCGGCGATTTTCGCGATCTGGGCGACGTCGTCGAATGGGCCGGCAAGCTCGGCGCCGGCGTGCTCGGGCTCAATCCGCTGCACGCCCTGAAAAACGTGAAGCCGTACCACATCAGTCCCTACGCGCCGACCAGCCGGTTGTTTCTGAACGATCTCTACATCGACGTCGAGCAGGTGGCCGAGTGCAAGACTTCCCCGGAAGTCCAGAAGCGGCTGGCCGATCCGTCGTTCCGCGCCCAGCTCGACGCGGCCCGCGCCAGCGAGCTGGTGGATTACAACGCGGTGGCCTCCGCGAAACGAGCGGTGCTCGATCTCTGCTATCGCGCCTTTCTCCGCGAGAATTTCGAAGGGACCGAGCCGGACCTTACACCCAAGACGGCGCGCGGCTGGTTTTTCCACCAGTATGTGCAACAGGAAGGGGAGCCGCTGGCGCAGTACGCCCTGTTTCAGGCCCTGGAGGACGAGCGGCAATTCGTCCAGTCGCGCTCCGTCGTCTGGGCGGATTGGCCCGAACACTATCGGTCGCCGGCGTCCGACGCGGTCGCGGAGTTCAAGCGCCGGCACATGAAAAGAGTCCGCTTCTTTCAGTATCTGCAATGGCTCGCGGCCGACCAGATGGCCACCCTCGTCGCCAAGACGCATGAAGCCGGCATGCCGATCGGCTTCTATCATGACCTGGCGCTGGGCAGCGACCGGTACGGCGCGGACGGTTGGCGCTTCCAGGACGTCTTGGCGATGAAGGCGGACTGCGGCGCGCCGCCGGACGCCTTCGCGCCCGAGGGGCAAAACTGGGGCTTGTCGCCGGCCGATCCGGTCCGGCTGCGCGCCGGCGGCTACGAATACGTCATCGAAATCCTGCGCAACAATCTGCGCTACGGCGGCGCGATCCGGATCGATCATGTGATGGCGCTCTTCCGGCTCTTCTGGATTCCGCGCGGCCTCCCGGCGTCGAAGGGCACGTATGTCCACTATCCGGCCGAGGATCTGCTCGCGATTCTGGCGCTGGAAAGCGCGCGGGCCAAGGCCCTCGTCATCGGGGAGGACCTCGGGACGGTGCCCGATTGGGTGCGGGAGCGACTGGCGGCGGCCGGCGTGCTCTCCTATCGCGTCTTCTATTTCGAGCGCACCGGCTCAGGCGCGCTGAAACCGCCGGGGTCCTACCCGGCGCAATCCTTGGCCGTCGTCACCACGCACGATCTGCCGACGCTGGCCGGCTATTGGGAAGGGGCCGACATCGAGACACGGGCCAAGCTGGGCCTCTTCGCCTCGGACCAGGCGCGCATCGCGATGCTCGCCGAGCGCCGGACGGACAAGGCCCGGATCCTGGCGGCACTCAAGTCGGAAGGCTTGCTGCCCGAGGGCGTGCCGGACGACCCGGCCCATACGCCGGCCATGACGACGGAGCTCGCCGACGCGGTGCATCAGTATCTCGCCCGCACGCCCTCGTGGATCGTCCTGGCGAACGTGGAGGACCTGCTCGGCGTACGGGCACAAACGAACCTTCCCGGCACGGTGGACGAACATCCGAATTGGTGCCGCAAGCTGCCGGTGTCGCTCAGGGAGCTGATGCGCGATCCGCGATCCGAGCGCCTGGCCGGGCAGTTGCGCCAGGCCCGTCCGGTTGTGTAAGACAATACGTCCTCGTTCCCCTCTCCCCGCTGTGGTGAGCGACGGGAGGGGGCCGCGGGTGAACCGGGTCCAGCAGTCCACCGCCTATGGCGCATCGCAACCGTCTCGTCCTCGCCGTCGCCGCGACCTGCTTTCTGATCATCGTCGTCATCGAAAAATTCGCGCCGGCGAACGTCGTCGGCGCCTACGGCTACGTGCTGCCGATTCTCCTGGTCGCGATTCTGCGCAACCGCAAGCTGATGTACGCGACGGTGTTAGCCTGCGTCGTGGCGACCTACGCCGGATTGCTCCAGCCGACGAAGCCGGGCCGGTTCCAGGCCGCCGTCATCAACCGCAGCGTGGTGGTCGGCGTGCTGCTGGTCGTGGCCTACATCGGCATGAGCTGGGAAGAGCGCAAGGCGCGGGAAGAGGCGGCCCGCGCGGCGCTCGCCCGCCAGACCGAAAATCTGTTGAAGGCCAACGCGCAATTGGTCGACATCAAAGATCAATTGAACCGCTCCGAACGGCTGGCGGCCGTGGGGCAGCTCGTGGCGTCGGTCGCGCATGAAGTCGGGACGCCGCTCCATTCCATCGCCTGGCACGTGCAGGCCTTGAGCGAAGAGCCGAGCGTGACGCCCGACATGAAGAAACGCATCGCGGTCATCGACGGGCAGTTGAACCGCGTCGTGCGCATCATTCAGGATCTCCTGTCCTCGACCCGCCAGCGAAAACCCGATCCGACCTGGCTGCCGGTGGATCGCGTCGTGAGTCCAGCCGCGGCGCTGCTCGAACCGGCCTATCACGCCAAGGGCGTGGCGTTGCGCGTCGAGATCGACTCCGATGTGCCGATGGTCTGGGCCGACGCCGAAAAGATCCATCAAGTCCTCGTCAATCTGTTGACCAATGCCTTGGCGGCGACGCCGGAAGGCGGCGAGGCGGTGATTCACGTCGCCGCCAGGCCGGCCACGCAGGATGAAGCGGAGCTCGGCAAGCGGTCGGCCGGCGCGCCGCCGGCCACGATGGTCACGGTCGCCGTCCGCGACACGGGGTGCGGGATGCCGGCGGAAGATCTGCGCAAGGCCTTCACCCCGTTTTTCACGACCAAGGCGGTGGGCACCGGGACGGGGCTGGGGCTCTTCCTGAGCCGCGAAACCGTGCAGGCGCACGGCGGCCACCTGTCGATCGAAAGCGAAGTGGGAAAAGGCACGACGGTGACACTGTCGCTGCCCGGGCTCGCCGCCAGTGCGAGCGCCGTCGCATAGGAGCGTCTATGCAGCAGGCCAAAATTCTGGTCGTAGATGACGACGCCGTCGCGCGCGAGTTGCTCGCCGAGGCGTTGAAAAAAGAAGGCTATGATGTCGAAGCCTTCTCCAACGGAGCGGACGCGATCGAGCGCGGCAAGCAGCAGCGTGTGGATCTCGTGCTCACCGACATCCGCATGGGCACGGTGGACGGGCTCACGGTGCTGCGGGAGTTCAAGCGGTTCAGCCCCGACACGTCCATCGTCCTGTTGACGGCTTTCGGGTCGCTCGAAGGGGCGATCGAGGCCATCAAGCAGGGTGCCTACGACTATCTTGCCAAGCCGTTCAAGAAAGAAGAAATCAAGCTGGTGGTGCAGCGCAGCCTGGACCATTGCCGCCTCGTCCGCGAGAACGCCCGCTTCCGCGAGGAACTGAAGACGAAGGACGAGTGGTCGCCGTTGGTCGGCAGCAGCCCCGCGATGCTGGAGGTGTACAAGCTGGTGGCGCGGGTCTCCGAAAGCAAGAGCACCGTGCTGTTGCAAGGCGAAAGCGGCACCGGCAAAGAGCTGATCGCCCGTGCCATCCATGCGAACGGCCCGCGGCGCGACAAACCCTTCGTGCCCGTCAACTGCGGCGCCTTGCCGGACACGCTGCTGGAGTCGGAAATGTTTGGCTATGAGAAAGGCGCCTTTACCGGCGCGATCGGCACCAAGACGGGCTTGTTCGAGGCGGCGAACGGCGGGACGTTGTTCTTGGATGAAATCGGCGAATTGGGGCCGGCCTTGCAAGTGAAGCTCCTGCGAGTGATGCAGGACCAGGAGGTCCGGCGGGTCGGCGGCACCGGCTCGGTGAAGGTCGACGTGCGGATTATCGCGGCGACGAATCGCGACCTGGAGCAACTCGTCAAGGACGGCAAGTTCCGCGACGATCTCTATTACCGGCTCAACGTCGTGCGGATCACGTTGCCGTCGCTCGCGGAGCGCAAAGAAGACATTCCGATGCTCGCGCATCACTTTTTGCAGAAGTGCGCGGCCGGGTCCCCCGGCATGGTCCGCGGACTGCTGCCGGAAACCATGGCGCTCTTGAAGCAGTACCGCTGGCCGGGCAACGTGCGCGAGCTCGAAAATGCCATTGAACGGGCGGTGTCATTGAGCCATGGACCGCTGCTGACACCGGACGATCTGCCCGAGGCGATCCGCCACAGCGCGGCAGCCAACGGCGAGTCGAAGGCCGGGAAGACCGAGGACAGCGAGGTCTGTCTCACGCTGGAGGAAGTGGAAAAGCGCCACCTGATTCGCGTGCTGAGAGAGACCAAAGGCAACAAGGTGAAGGCGGCGAAGATCCTCGGCATCGACCGGCGGACCTTGTACCGCATGGCCGAGCGGTTCGGGTTGGATCTCGGGGATGATGCCGAGGGGACGGAGAAAGAGTAGGGCGAGTCTGCTGAGGATGAGTCGGAAATCCGTTCACCCCGAATGGGAGGTGAGCAACAGCTACAAGATGTTCAGCGCGTTCTTGATGAGACGGAGCTGGTTGTCGGCGCTCTGGGGGAGGGCGCTCTGCTGGTCCTTCCAGCTCATGAAGATCCCGTCTTTACCTTGCGTCAGCACATGGAGACGGACTCTGGTGCTCTGGTCGGTGGAGGGAGTGACCATCCCTTCGACGCGGCTCTTGATCGTGCCGAACCGCCAGAGGTAGAGCCAATCCCACGGCCCACGGGTTTCTTCGCGGTACCCGGTGTGGACCGTCTGCTCGTCCTTCCATTCCACGTCGTACCCACCCTCCGTCAGCACCTGCGTCACGGCCGTTCTCACTTGCTCGGCCGGCGCCGGCAGCGTCACGTCGATCATATCGGCTTCATAGGGATGCGGTGTGCTGCTGCAGCCGAACAAGAGGGCGACGGTCAGGACGGCGGCCGGGCGCATGATCATTTCGCGTTCACTTCTTTGAGCCGGTACACCAGGTGCGTATCCGTTTGCGTCACGCCTTCGATGGCGTGGATGCGGCTCAACACCAATTGTGTCAGCGCGTCCTGATCCGCCACTTCGACGACGGCGATGATGTCGGGTTTGCCCCAACAGGGATCGATGGTTTTGATCTCTTTGATCTGGCTCAAGGCGCGCGCCACCGACGACGTTTGCCCCGGCTGCACGTTGATCAAGACATAGGCTCGGTCGGACATCAGACGTTCTCCGGAGGTCGGCGCGTGAATCGTATAGGGAATCGCCGCGGGAGCGGGTTGAGGCTCACCGTAGCGAAGTCGCCGCGGTCCTGTCAACAGCGGACCGGAACCGGAAGGAACGGAGGCGGACGGGGGAACGGGATTCAGTTTCGGTTTGGCCATGGTTATTTGGGCGCGACGAGCACTTCGATCATGTAGCGGTCGCTGACGCTGGTGAGGTCCGTTTCCAGCCGCTTCGGACTTCCGATGCGGCCTTCCGGATCGTAAATAAAGCAAAAGAGCGTGGTGCACCGTTCGCGGGCGCCGTAGTGCGCCGAGTCCGCCGCCACCTGATCGACCAGCTCCTTCATCGTGAGTCCCGGCCTGGTTTTTTTCGCCACCACCGCGATCTGATCGCGGTGCAGCAGGAAGGCGGTCCGCGGGGCGCCGTCCGTATAGGGCGGAATCCATTCGTCGAAGCCCACTTCGTCAAACTCCACCCGGAGCAGCGCGCACAACAGGTCTTGTAGATCGTAGTCGTCCTCCACTTCCAGCGTGGTGCGGTAATCCTTCCGCAGTCGGAGTTGGCGCGTGACCGCGTGGAACCGCAAGCACACCTTGCGGATCAGTTCCAGCGAGTCCTCCTTATATAAGGGGTCGGCGACGCGCGATTCCGACGAGGCCGGCGGCGAGGGGGTGGCCGGAGTAATCGGTGCTGCGGGCGGCTCCGCCGGCTTTTCCAAAGAGGGGGGCGCTGGATGGGCGGCTGAAGGCTGCGGCTCGGAGGGGGGAGCATCCGGCTGAGGGAGAGAGACAGGATGAACCGATGGGCCGGCTGCGGCGGTCGGCTGCGCCATGGCCGGCGTCGGGACCGGCGGCGGACCGCTGGGTGCCACGGGCGGTGAGGATGGTATCGCCTGCACAGGAGAGGGAGCCGGCGAAGCTGTGGCTGGTGTGGGCTGAGTCTGAGCGTGGACAACCGCCGGTGTCGGCGGCGGCTGCGGCGTAGCGGCGGGCGGGTCCGGCGCCGCCGGCTTGAGTCCTTGAAGCTCCAGCTTCTTGTCTTCCAGATTCTGAATCAGCTCCTTGATGACGGTGATGCTCTGCGCGGTTTCGGCTTTGTTCGATATGCGCAGCTTGTGGTTGCGGTAGGTCTGAAATTCCGGAGACCGCTCGCCGAAAATCCGGCGGACGCATTCCCGCAACTGCAATTCAGCCTTGGCCCGGGCCGCATCGCGATAAGGAAAGCCTTCCCGGCTGAAATCTTCAATCGAGGCGAGGAGGTCCTGAAACTGTTCGATGCCTCGGCCGATCTCGTCGATTTGGACGGCCTTGGATCGGGAGCGGGCGTTGTCGGAGGCGCGTGCGCGTGCCATGGCGAATGGAGAAAAGTCTAGCCCAGGGTCTGCAACCTGGCAAGAAAACGCACCATTTCGACGTGCGAGTCGCGAAGCCGGTCAATTGAACCACGGCCGTCTTTGGGCGCGAAGCGCACGAACAGCCTTGAGCTGTAGGACACGCACAGGGATGGAAGCCGGTCAATCCTGATTGGTGGGGAGCGGAAACAGCACCTGCAAAATGGAGAGAAATTGCTGTGGGTCGATCGGCGTCGCCAACAGGTGGTGCGCGCGGAGCGATTCGGCCTTGAGCAGCGTGGTCAATCCGTCCCCCTTGTCCAGGGCGGCGAGCGCGAGGATCTTCGTGTCCGGCGTCCGGAGCAGCGCGCGTTGCACGCGAGGCGCCGTGTCCTCGGAGACCGCCGCGAGCGAGATGATGGCGAGTTCCACGCGCTCCCGAGTCAGGCGATCGAGGAAGTCGTCGAGATCGTCGGCTTCGATCAGCCGATGCTCTGTCTCCGGCATGGCGCGCCGGATGGCGTCACGGTCGGCCGGATCGTCATCCAAAAGGAGAGTCGTCCACATGATGGCTGCGCTATTTCTAGCACGGCGGCTCCGGCGAAGAACCTGGCCGTTCCGCCAGGGACAAAACGGACTAAGGCCACTAGGAATCCTGGGTGTTGAAAAACCGGACTATTGTTCGGCGATTCGGCTACCACTCTGACGAGTGGCGAGAAGACGAAGCCCGTGGAAAGAAGAGGAGAGGGCACAGCCACGCCTATAGCTGGCCGTGTGCCAAGACGGGACACCCACAGAAAGAAACACTGGAGGTATTTATCCGCGCCACAATGTCGATAATCCGATGAAGAGCGCGCGGCACGAGCGAGCTTGGTTTGGTGCCCCCGACACGAATTGAACGTGCGACCCGCGGTTTAGGAAACCGCTGCTCTATCCAACTGAGCTACGGGGGCGTGACGATGAATGTAACTTACTGGATTGGGGTTGTCTACTGACCTGGAAGCTAGGGATTCCCCCCGTATGTTGCCTCCCTGCCGAGTCGCTATCGTACTAGGCAAGGGGGGAGGCCATGCGTACCGAGAGCCGGTTCACCATATTCCTGTCCCTCATTGCCCTGCCCTGGTGTTCCTACGCTGCTCCTTATCCCTTGGGCGATCCGGAGAGACTCATTGAAGAAAAATGCGACGCTGACTGGGGGCACAATCCTCGTATGCGCGCCGCCTGCATCGAGCAGCAGGAGAAGATCCTTGAGAAGTCGCGGGTCACGGCCCTCGATCCGCGCCTCAAGACCGAGGATCTGTCACTGATGCGCGAAACGTGTGCCAAAGAATGGCCTGACGATATACGCAAGCGGGTGCAATGCGAAGAGCACCAGATACGCTGGTTCCAAAAGCTCCAGGCGCCACCCCCCAAGGACATCACGCTGCTGGACTATTCCATCGCCATGGCGAATTGCGCGAAGGAATGGCCGGATGATTTTCGACTGCGAGCCCGCTGCGTAGAAAACGAGTTTGCGACGCGACGGACAGGCCAGGGGTTTGAGCTGCTGAACGAACGATAAATCCGCTACCCGCGCTTTTTCTCGTCCGCTTCAGCCAGCAGCTCCTCCTTCGACGGAATCTGCGTGAGGATGTCGGGCCGGACTTGGAAGATGCCTTGCAGGCGGGCGCCGGTGGCGTAGAGGAGATTGCCGGCCTGGTTGCCGAGGGAGAGTTTTCCGACGACCTGTCCATTCTTGCCGGTCGCGACGAATTCCGCCGCGGGGGCCGTCAATCCATAGGGTGCCAGCGGTGCCGATTGCTTGATCACGCGCTCTTCTGCGGGTAGGTTCGCCACCCGGCTTACGAATAAGTCCGCAGCCTGTTGGCTGACTTTTTCGGTGGGCCGGTCCTCCAACAGCCATTCGCCGTTTTGGTTGATCAACACATACTCCTTGTCCCGCGTTTTCACGGAGAGCATGGCGATGTCGGTGTAGTCGACGCCGAGCAGGCGCTTGTCCTGCAGCGTGAACAGTTCCTTGGTCAGATCCTTGATGGCGGCGGGGCTGATCCGGTAGAGCGGCGCATCGGGTTTGGTTTCGGCGATGGCTTCTCCGCTCTCGACGTCCGGCTGGTAGAGCTTGACGGTTTGATCCCCTTCCGCCGTGTGGAGGGTGATTTTGACTTTGGGACTCGTGAGCGTCTTCGCCACCGCATCGCGCTGCGGGCCGGGATCGATGATGCCAAGGGCCTTCAGATCTTCCAGGCGGAACATCAACGCACGCACTTCGGTCTGATCGGCCTCCGCTTCGATGGGGTAGCGGATTTTCCACGACGGCTTCGGCTTGTCCTTCGCCATGTTGTAGAGCACGATTTCGGTGGTGGGATACGTGAGGCGCACCCGCTCGACGTCGTTCTGCACGAATCGCAGCAGCTCTTTGCGCCGGAACGTCAGGAGCGTCTTGTTCACGAAACTCTTCGGGGCCAGATCGGTGAGCAGGACTTTATGGTCCGACCCGCGCAGGACGTAGAGGGTGTTCGAGAGCGGGCCGCTGTCGCCGATGGAAATCGTGTCTTGTTGACCGCCGGCTTTCACGGTGATCGTCGTGACCGGCTGATCCAGACCGAACGGCGCCAAGGCCGAGCCGACGTCATCCACCGTGCGGGTGACTTTGCCGGTCACGAGCGCGCGGATGAGGGATTGCACTTCACGCGGATCGGCTTCGACCTGAAGCGGCGCGGTGATGGCCCATCTGCCGCCATCCAGCAGACTCATCTCCACGATCCCTTGCGGCGTCGAGATGCTGAGGCCGGTGATGGCGGTGTCCGGAAATGGAAGCAGCGTCTTGCTCGCGGTTTCCTGTTGTTCTTCTTGCCGTTGACTCGGCAACTCGACCCAATAGAGATAGCCCCCAAGCGCCGCGAGGATCACCAAGAGGAGGATGGTCGGCCGGTACGTCATCGCACTACAGGCGGCGGCGTTTGCGCCAGACCATCATGCCGGTGAGGAAGGTCACGAGGGGGAGGAAAATCACCTGGACGTAGAGCAGCGTCCGTTCCTGAATGGGATTGGGCGTGAAGGGCCGCAGAGCCGGTTCTTTCGGCGCGATGGTGATCAAGTCGCGTTCCTCGGCCAGCCAGCCGGCGGTGTGCAGGAAGAAATCGCTGTTGCCGGGAAAATTGAAAAAGGCGTTGGTGGCGAACGTCGAATTGCCCACGACCACGACGGCCGGGCGCGGCTTTCCTTCTTCCGGCGCGTTCTTCGGCGCGAGCGCGGCGGCCATCGGAAGCGGGCCTTTGATGTCTTCCTTTTCGTTCAAACTGACGACGCGGCCTTGCATGTTCGTTTCCGCCCAGCTGTTGGGCGACGTGCGGGCGAGCGGGACATAGTCCCAGTCCTTGCCGGTCTGCTCATCGAATGTCACGTGGCGCGAGAGCGGGAAGAGCACCGCGGAGGTGAGGTCCTGCGTGATCTCATGCTCGGTGAAGGTGCGGACCAGCAGGGCGGTCAGATCGCCTTGCGCGAGCCGATCTTGCAGATCCACCAGCACGCCGGGCCCGAGACCAAGCCCCCAGCGGGTGAGCAGCGCCTCCAACCCGGTCTGTGTATCCGGATCGACCAGCACGAGCAGGCGTCCGCCTTTCTCGACATAGTCGTAGATCCGATCCTGTTCTTCCTGGGTGACGGGGCGCCGGGGGCCGGCCAGGACGAGCACGGAGGTGTTCGCCGGCACGGCGGTCTCCGTGAGCAGTGAGACGGTACCCACGTCGTAGCCTTGTTTTGTCAGCGCTTCTTTGGCGATGGACAGACCGTTGCGTTCCTTGTCCTCGAGGCTGCGCTCGCTGTGGCCCTCCACGAACACGATGCGCTTCTTGGTGTCTTTGGAGATGCGGATCAGCGCGCCGGTGAGCTCGACTTCGGAGGGCGACGTGACGCGGATCGTCTGGCCGTGGCTTTCGAAAATCGCCGTGTCGGTGCGGAAGATGCCGTAGGTCTGCGCCAGCTTCGGCTGCTTTTCCGGATCGATGAACTCGACCGTCAGTTTGGTGGAGGCCTGGCGGTAGCTTTCCAGCCGCTCTTTGTAGGCCTGGTAGCCCGGGTCTTTCTCGCGGGTGAAGACGGTGATCTTCACGTCGTGCGGCAATGTGCGGAGGACGCGATGGGTTTGGGGCGCGAGCGTGAAGTTCTGGTTCTCCGAGAGGTCCCACCTGATGGAATGGCGGGAGGCCAGGAAATTGACGATCACCAGGATGGCCGAGAACAGCACCACCATCAGCACGGTGTTCACACCCATCTTGGTGGAACGCCGGCCCGAGAAGGCTTTGACCGCTTCGAAATGCAACACGAAAAAGGCGATCAGACACATCAAGGCCAGCCCTTCGGCGAGGGTGACGGCCCAGAGCAGCTCGGGCCGGAGGCTGTACGCGATCAGCCCGGCGGCGGCCAGGACGGTTCCGATGATCCCGAGCGGCAAGGTTTTCAGGCTCATTTCCAGCGCGCGGCGTCTACGACTCGATGGGTGAGAAACAGCATCAGCGCGAGGCCGCTGGCGAAATAGATCAGATCGCCGGTGTCGATCAAGCCGCGAACCAGGCGATCGTAGTGCTCCATGAACGAGATATAGGAGACGACGCGGCCGGCGGCCGTGTCGCCGAGCAGCGCGCCGAGGCCGGAGATCAGCCAGATGGTCAGCAGCAGGCCGAAGCTCACGAAGGCGGCGACGATCTGGTTCTCCGTCAGCGCGGACGCGAACAGGCCCACCGCTAAAAACAACGCGCCGAGGAGCGCCATGCCCAGATAGCCGGTCAGCACCGGATTCCAGTCGAAGTCGCTGAAGAGCATCAGTACGGCCGGCACCAGCCCGGTCAAGCCGAGCAATCCGAGAAAGACCAGGAAGACGCTCGTGAACTTGCCCGCGACGATTTCATTGATCCCGATGGGCGAGGTCATCAAAAATTCGAACGTGCGGAGTTTCCGCTCTTCGGCGAAGAGCCGCATGGTGAGAATCGGCAGAATGATCAGCAGTACGAACCGCATGCTGGCAAAGAGGTTGCGGAAGACCAAATCGTTCAGGTTGATCTGCGCGATGCCTTGCATCTGCATCAGTTGAATCGCCTGTGCGCCGGCAAAGACGATGTACAGATAGGACAGAAAGCCGAAGATCAGCAGGAAGACAGAACCGACGACATAGACGATCGGCGAGACGAAATAGCCGCGCAGTTCTTTGGCAATCATGGCTTGTACCGGTGTCATGGCTGGGTCGTCTCCTGCGATGTGGGCGCCGGGTCGGCAAGCGGCGTCCCGGCTGCCTGCGACAGGCCTTCTTCTTCGCGGGTCAGCCGGAGAAACACGTCCTCCAACGTCATCGAGATCGTGCGGAGCTCCAGAAGCCCCCATCCGTTCGACACCACGAAGCGAGCGATGTCGTCCCGGAGGTCCTGTCCCAACACGCACTCGATCAGCACCGTCCCGGGATTCTGTCCCGAAAACACATTCAACACGCCGGGAATGGACCGCAGTTTGGCGTCGGCATCCACGGGCGGTCTTTTCATCGTCACGGAGATTTTTTCCGATTGCCGCAGCCGCGCCGACAGTTGCTCCGGGGTGTCCTCCGCGACGATGCGCCCGCCGCTGATGATCACTACCCGCTGGCAGACCGCCGTCGCCTCGGGCAGGATGTGGGTGCTGAGGATCACCGAGTGCGAACCGGCAAGGCTCTTAATCAACTCGCGGATTTCAATGATCTGTTTCGGATCCAACCCGACCGTCGGCTCGTCGAGGATCAGGACCGGTGGATCGTGCAATAGCGCTTGCGCGAGCCCCACTCGCTGTCGATACCCGCGCGACAGGTTGCCGATCAGCCGGTGGCGGACGGTCCCCAATTCGAGACGGCCGATGGATTGGTCCAGCGCCGTCGTCAGATTCCGCCCCGCCATACCGCGCAGGCGGCCGACGAAGGTCAAATATTCCGTGACGGTGAACTCCTGGTAGACCGGGGGCGTTTCGGGAAGATAGCCGATGCGCCGCTTCACTTCGAGCGGCTGGTCGGCGCAGTCGAAGCCGGCCACGCGCGCCGTCCCTTCGGTGGCGGGCATGAAGCAGGTCAAGATCCGCATCGTGGTCGTCTTCCCGGCTCCATTCGGACCCAGGAAGGCCAGCACTTCGCCTTTCGCCACCGAGAACGTGACCCGGTCGATGGCCGTATGGTGACCGTACCGTTTAGTAATGTTCTGGACTTCGATCATGAACGTGATGTCGGGACGCTAAACCGCGGGGGAACTGGCAGTGTCGCGATCGTGCACTCGCCCGTGCCGCTTATCGGAGGGGATCTTACTGACTCGATGCCGGTCAGTCAATACGGCCGGCTTTACAGGTCTCAATCCGACCTGCTACATTTCGCCCGCGTTTCTTCCATGCGATTCTGGTTCTGCGCGACCATCTCATACCGCTCTATTATGGAGGCTCCTGTGAAACATCGGATTGTCGGCGTGATGGTCCTCGGTCTTCTGGCAGGGCTCGACGGGTGCGCCGGGCAAGGCGATGCCGTGCCGATCGGTCTGTCGCTGAAGCCGGCGGCGGATCAAGCCGCCTCGGCGCCGGCCGGCACGGTCGAGGTCTTGGTGACGCCCTTCGGGGATGATCGTTCGGATCGGACCAAGCTCGGCGTCCACCAGTCGTTGTGGGGCACCACCGAGCCCTTGACGTTGAAAAACGGCTCGGTAGGCGAAGTCACCGCGAAAGCCTTGGCCGAGTACCTGGTTCGCAAAGGTTGGCGCGCCCGGTATGCGGCGGCTTTCGCCGGGCAGGACGGCGAAGTGGTCATTTCCGGCAAGGTCCTGGAGTCGTCGGTGGACGCGCATGGGACGGTCGGGTCGACGGATATCGTGGCGAAAAATAAGATCGTCGTCCATGCCAAGAACCAAAGCGACGGCAGCTCCATCACCAATACAGTGGGCCATAATGGGACGTATTCGGTCTTTTGGTATGGACCGGAGGATGCGGAAGAGATCCTCAGCGAAGTGATGGAGCGGAATTTTGAGAAGTTCGTGAGCCAGACGCGATTCGACGGCTCGGCGCTACGGTTCAAGTAATCCGGCGTCTATTGCCCCTTCACGTCCGCTCTCAGGCTTCCATTGAATAGAACGAAGCCATTCCCCTCCATACGGAGGTAGGGGAGAGGGGTACGCAGACGGTATTGTCGACCACTCGGGGCTTCCCTAGTCTGGAACCGACGCTCGCTGGTTTATGTTCCACAGGGAGGCGAGGGCCATCATGACCACACAGCAAGCACCTCAACCGCAGACTCCGTCGGGCTCGGCTCCGCTCGTCGCGCTCATCGTCTGTCTGTCGCTCGGCGCGTGTTCCTGGATCCCGAAAGGTGAGAGCGGGTTGGACGTCGGGATCAAGGATCGAGGCATGGCCTCTTGGTACGGGGAACAGTTTCACGGCAAGTTGGCGGCGAACGGAGAAGTGTTCGACATGTCGGCCTTGACCGCGGCCCATCGGACCTTGCCGCTCGGCAGCATCATCCGGGTGGTCAATCTCCAGAACGGCAAGCACGTGCGGGTGCGGGTCAACGACCGGGGGCCTTACGTGAACGGCCGCATCCTTGATCTGTCCTATGCCGCCGCGGCTCAACTGGGCATGGTGGAGGGCGGTCTCTCGGTGATCCAGCTGGAAGTGATCGGCGACCACCGGCCGCACGCGGCGCTGGCGGTGGACGATGCCGGCCCGATCAATCTGTCTCTGTTGGCGCTCCGCCGGGTGGAGACGTCGGCGGAGCGGGCCGCGCCGTCCCGGCCCTCCGCGAACCGCCTCGATCGCATGACGCCGCTGCGCCGTCTGCCGCCGAACGACGTCCTTCTCCAGCGCCGGTGGAGAAAAGCGCCGGTGCTCGCCGCCGATCCGGCCAGTCCGGATCCGGCCTCGTTGGTCTTGGTCTGATCGCCTCACGATCCCGCCCGCGGTTGACAGTGCCCAAACCTCTCCTCTAGACTGACTCGTCGTTGCGGAAGCAGCGGTTCAACCGATCACGGGGAAGGAGCGAGTGGGAATGGCAAAGAAGGCGGCGGAATCCGACGAGGCGCGATTGAAGAAGAAGGTGGCGGCGAAGCGGGCCGGTCATGCGAACCCGGAAGGGGATGCGGCCTTGCGGGCGTTGCGGAAACGATTGAAACGGGAACAGCGCAAGCGCCGGGCGCTTGCGCTGCGCAGGAAGCACGCAGCCGGGCAAAAAGGCGAAGCGGCGGCGGCTTCCGCCTAAGGCACAACGGGATTCACATGGAACAGGAACACAAAGAGCACAGCGTGGAGTCGTCGGCAGAGTTGCAGCCGGCCACTGACGAGCTGACCGACAAGGTCGCGGCCGAGATGGTGGGCGAAGCCCAGCCGGCCGAGGCCGGCGCTCAGGACACCGTCGCGCTCGAAGAAGAGCAGGTCAAGGACGAGATCGACATTCAGATCGATCTGCTCAACGACCCCGATTGGGTCGTGCGGCGCGAAGCGGTCATCACGCTGGGTGAAATGGGCGATGAGCGCTGCGTCGAGCCGCTGGCCCGCGCCCTGCGGGACGGCGATTGGCAGGTCCGCGAAGTCGCGATCGAGGCGCTCGGGCAGGTCGGCTCGCCCGCCGTCGAGACGCTGCTGAAACTCCTGCGCGATTGGGACGTCCGCAAGTACGCGATCCTTTCCCTCGGCAAAATCCGCGACGAGCGGGTGCTTGATCCCTTGATGCATCAGTTGCGGAACGACGAGTTCAAGGACGACGCGATCAACGCCCTGGTGGAACTGGGCGAGCCGGCGGTGCCGCGGTTGATCGCCGCCCTGAAGGACAAGGATGAAAACGTCCGCAAGAGCGCGGTGCTCGCGCTCGGCCGCATCAAGAACAACGAGGCCATCGATCCGCTGATCGAGATGTTGAGCGACAAGGATTGGTTCACGCGGCTCACGGCCGCGGCGGCGCTCGAATCCATCGGCGACGAACGGGGCCGCGAGGCGATCAAGCCGCTGCTGAAAGATCCGGACATGGTCGTGAAGATGCGCGTGGAGCGGATCCTGGCGAAGTGGAAGAAGGCGCCGCCGGTGTCGCAGCCCGCCAACGCGTAGTCATGATAGTTCCGTCATGGTTCGACGGTTCGGCCGGGCTCACCGCATGCAAGCTCGCCAGGAACGGAGCGAATCGGTACAGGTCATAGTCCGTTCGCCCTGAGCCTGTCGATGGGTCACTTGTTCAGCAGCTGATCCAGCCGTTTTTGAATCTCGTCCAGCTTCTTCAGCGGCACCGATTTGCCCATCGTAATCTCCAATCGCACCTCTCGCAGCGAGCCGGTGAGGTCCCGGACCGCTTGACCGGCCTCGTCAGACTTCCCGCCTTTCGTCGCCGCTTCCAGGGCATCCACCGCTTCCGCCAATTCTTTTGCCGCATCGCCGAAATTCCGTTCGAAGACGTTGGCCTTCGCTTGGACGAGCCTGGATTTCGCGTCGATCAGCCCTTGCCGGCGCCGGAGGTCGCGCTCGATTCCCATGGTGGTGTCCAACACGTTTCTGGAGAGGTCCTTCAGGGCCTGCTGGAGATCGGAGATGGTTTGCTGGAGGGTGCCGACCGGGCGTTGCCCGAAATAGTAGCCGGTGGCGAACGAGGCGGCGAGCAGAAGCACGACGGCGAGGAATTTCAGCATGGCGATCCTTACGGTGAGGGGCGGCGTTTGGGAGGAGCCTCGCGCGCCAACTGGTGAATCAGGCTGCCGGCCGCCACGATACGGACGGCTTCGTCGGAGTCTTGCAGCCCCTTGATCAGCAGGGGCACCGCTCCGGCCGGCTGCTTGCCCAACGCCTTCGCCGCCATCAGGCGCGGGAGGGGCTGTTGATCTTGAAGCAGCTGCTGCAACACGGCCAGCGCCTGCTTGTCCTTGGCGGCGCCGAGAGCCTGCGCCGCCGCTCCGCGGATGGACGGATCCGGATGGCGCGCGAGATCGGCCGCGAGGAGAATCGCCGATGCGTCTCCTAACCGCAGCAGTCCCTCCACCGCGTTCGCCCGGACTTGCGGGCTCGGATCTCTGGTCAAGGCGTGAAGCAAAGGCCGATTCTCCTTGATCCCGAGCCTTCCAAGACTGCCCGCCGCTACGCTGCGCACGATCGCCATGTCATCGCCGATGGCATGGGTCAGCGGCGCGACGCCGCCGGGATGGCCGTACTCGCCGAGCGCTCCCGCCGCGAAGGCCCGCACTTGCGGGTTGGGATCATACACAGCTTGCGTGAGGACCGCCAGGCTGGCCGGGCGTTTCAGACGACCGAGCACGCCGAGCGCCGCCATGCGTACTTCCGGGTCGGGCAGCGTGGCGGCGCTCGTGATGTCGGCCAGCATGTCGGACCGACCCATCTTATAGAGCGCGGCGTAGGCGAAGACGGCTTCCGGCCCTTCTTCAGTGCGGCCGATCTCGATGAACCGCCGTTGGACGTCGGTCGCCTTGACATCCCCCAGGGCATTGATGGCCGCAATGCGGACCGTGGGCATCGCGTCGTCAAGGGCGCGCCGGAGCGCGCCGGACTGCGCCGCCAAGCCGGCCTTCCCGATCGCTTCGGCGGCGCGGGCGCGGACGAGTACGGATGAATCGAGCAGACCGTCTTCCAGAATCGCCGTCGTCTCCGGGAGGCCCAGCTCAGCCAGCGCCGTATAGGCGGCGATCCGGACATGTTCTTTCTGATCGCGGACCCGGCTCGTAATGACGCTTAGCGCGATGGGGTGCAGGAGAACGGGATCTTGCGCCTGACCGGCGGGATGCAAACGTTGGTAGACGGCGAGGGCTTCGTCGGGCCGGCCCAGCTTCACATAGCTCAACAGCGCGAGGCGGGACAGTTCTTTGGAGGGACGACCGTCCGGATCCAGCCCCCGATACAGGGATGCAACTGCGGCATAGTCGCCGGCTTTGAACAGCGCCGCCGCGTCGGGAGCGGCGGTCACCAGCGCAGGAGTCGTCACGGACAAGAAGACGACGAGGGACAGCGCGGCGGAAGACCGGCGTACCCGCGAGGAGAGGGCGATCACCATGTCGTGGGAAGGCGGACGGCGGCGGCGCTGTACATCGTTTCCACGTAATCCTTCACCATCCGCTTCGTGCAGAACTGCGGCGCAATCGTCCGGATGCATTCCTTCACCATCTGCAGCCAGCCGCGCGGGATGCCGTCGAGGTCCCGCTGATAATAGAGCGGCACCGCTTCCTGCTCCAAGATGCGGTACAGCTGCTCCGCATCGTGCTGATCCTGCGCCTGCTGGTCGGCGCCGTCCCCCAGCGGCTGGATGCCCCAGCCGTTGGCGCCGTTGTACCCTTCGACCCACCAGCCGTCGAGGACGCTCAAGTGCAGGGCGCCGTTGAGGGCGGCTTTCATCCCGCTGGTGCCGCTCGCTTCCATCGGGAAGCGCGGCGTGTTGAGCCAGATGTCGACGCCTTGGACCAGATACTTGGCCATGTGCATCTCATAGTCTTCGAGGAAGGCGATTTGGCCGCCCAGCTTATGGTCATGGCAAAAATTCAGCACCTCATGGATGAAGTACCGGCCGGGCTCGTCGGCCGGATGGGCCTTGCCCGCGAAGATGAGCTGGACCGGCCGCCACTGGTCCTGCAACAGATGCTTCAGCCGTTCGAGATCCTTGAAAAGCAGCGTGGCCCGTTTGTAGGTGGCGAAGCGGCGGGCGAAGCCGATGGTCAAGGCTTCCGGATCGAGCAGCGTGCCGCGCGCGATGACCTGCGAAGGCTGCAGCTGGCCGTGCATCCATCCGGCCCTGGCGCGTTCGCGGATGAAGCCCATCAATTCCGTTTCATCGCTTGGCGGACGGCCCAGAGCTCGTGGTCCGGGATATCCATGACCCGTTGCCACATCGCCGGATCGTCGCAATGCTCCGTCCAATCGGGGCTCAGCGAGCGGCTGTAGAGGCGATGGAGCTCGGGGCTCACCCATGTCGGCGCATGGATGCCGTTCGTCACGCTGCGGATCGGAATTTGCTCCGTGGAGAGGCCCGGCCAGAAGTGCCGCCACATTTCGCGGGTGACGCGCCCATGTTCCCGGCTCACCCCGTTCACGTGCGCCGAGAGGCGCATCACGAGCGCCGTCATGTTGAACCCGTGCCCGCGCGACTCCGGCGTGTCGCCCAGCCGGAGGAATTCGTCACGGGACAATCCAATCTGCTCCCAGTAGCCGGCGAAGTAGCGGTCCATCAGATGATGCGGGAAGACGTCGTGGCCGGCCGGGACGGGGGTATGGGTGGTGAAGACGGTGCTTTGCCGGACGATCTCGCTTGCCTCGGCATGGCTCGTGCCCTTTTGAACCAGCTCGCGAATCCGCTCCAGCGTCAGGAAAGCCGAATGGCCTTCGTTGGCGTGCCAGATCGACGGGACAATCCCCAGCGCCCGCAACATGCGCACCCCGCCGATCCCCAGCAGGATTTCCTGGCAGAGCCGCATTTCCTGATCGCCGCCGTACAGGCGGGCGGACAGGGCCCGGTTCTCCGGCGTATTGTCCGCCACGTCGGTATCGATGAGATAGAGGGGCACGCGCCCGACGAGCACCTTCCACACCACGGCGGTGACGTGGCGCCCGCCCATGTCGACGGTGAATCGGCAAGGGTCGCCGGCCGGCGTCAGCGCCGGATGGATGGGCGACTCCTCCCGGGTGAAGGGCGCGTAAGCCGCTTCCTGCCAGCCTTCGGGCGTGATGCGCTGCCGGAAATAGCCCTGCGGATACATGAACCCGATGCCGACGAGCGGCACGCCGAGATCGCTCGCCTCCTTACAATGGTCGCCCGCCAGGATGCCGAGGCCTCCGCTGTAGATGGGGATGGACGTATGCAGGCCGAATTCCGCCGAGAAGTAGGCGACGGTGGTGCCGGCCAGGTCGGGGTGCTGCGTACTGAACCACGTCTTGCCATCGGAGCGATAGTCGTCGAACAGCCGGAGCACCGCCGAATATTGGCGGAGAAACGACGGATCTTCGGCGAGCCGCGCCAGCCGTTCCGGTTTCACGTCGGCCAAGAGCTTGACCGGATTGTGGTGCGTGTAGAACCACAACGTCGGATCGATCGACTCGAAGAGCCGCCTGGCTTGCGGCGTCCAGCTCCACCAGAGGTTATGGGCCACTTCGGAGAGGCGGGTCAGGCTGAGAGGCAGAGAACCGGACGAACCGCTCACGGATTCAGCAATCTTCACGAAGACTCCTTTGCAATGACGGGAAATTGGGGATGCGAGGAGCGGGGCTTCTCGCGTTCGGATCAGGCGTGGCCAGCCTTGTGCCAGGAGGCCCACTGATCGGAGAATGCCACGGCGGCATAGCGTTCGCCAAGGATTTTCGCAACTCGGTTGAGCAGCTTGGTGAGCTGCTGCAATTCGGACGGAGTCAGATCCTTTCTGAATCGAGGATGCAGGCCCCAACGTGTTTCAACCTCCTCGCCCGACACGCTGGACATGAGGCTCACGAGCTTGATCTCTTGTCCCGTCGGACCCTTCTTTTCGGCTCCTTCGCCGGCCGACACGACCGCGGCGGGAGCGGAGACCGGCGCCGGCGCCTGGCCTTGCAGCACCGCGCTGATGGCCGGAACGATGGCGCTGGCGCAGAGCGTGGCCGCCGAGCTGAGCTGCGCATTGCCGCGCGCGCCCAGCAGCTCCGCCACGCGCTCGCCGAAATCGCGGAACATGTCATTTTTTGTTTTGGAATCTTCGGTGATCAAAAATTTGTACTTCTCGTACAACTGCCGGCTTTCCGCCACCGCGCCGCCGACGGTCAGCACGATTTCCATCTGGTCGCTGTTCGCGCCGAAGGCCGGCTCGAGCACGCTCTTCAATTGGGCCGTCACCGCATCTTCCAGATTGTTCATGAATTCCATCTGATCTTTGATGGGGATGTGGAGAGCGGACAGGCGGTCGGTCAGATTGAACATGATCTTGAGAAACTCAAGGTAGATGCCCCACTCGTCCTGCCGCTTCAGCTTCAGCGCCTGCTCGGGGGCGTTGCGCTTCATCATCGTGACGGATTCGCCCGAAACGGCGAGCATCAGCTCGGCCAAGGCCCGAAGTTGCTGCTGATATTCGGTTTTGACGGTCGTCATGGCATTCGTGCTTCCGGCTCCCCGGGTGCGCGGGCCACATTATATACAGGTTCTCCGTCAGGCTCCAAGGGGTGGCGGCGGGCTTCCCGTCTTCGACGGCGCGCCGTTACAATGAGGCCGCATATGCCCCCGCATGGTCACAAGAAGCCGGCCCAATCGGCCGCCGGTACTCCGGAGCGGCAGTACTTGCTCGAGCTGGCCGACTTGCTCGCGAAAGTGCTTGATACGGCGGTCAAGATTCCCGGAACGTCGTTGTATCTCGGCCTGGATCCCTTGCTGGGCCTCATTCCCGGGATCGGCGACGCGATCGCGAATCTGATCGGCGCCATCATCTTGGGATTGGCGACGCGGTTGGGGGTGCCCCGGATCGTGGTGGCCCGGATGAGCCTCAATCTGTTGATCAACGGCGCAGTGGGTGCGGTGCCGATCGTCGGCGATCTCTTCTCGGTGTGGTTCCGCAGTCACGCGAGGAATGCGGTCTTGCTCCGGCAGGCGGCGCTGGAGACGGAGCGGGGGACTCGATGGGACTGGTTGTATGTGATCGGCATCGTCGGCGGGACGGTGCTGGTCTTGCTGCTCGCCATCGCGTCGGTCGTGTGGCTGGTCGTCGCGCTATGGGCGGTCGTGGCGCAACTATGAAAGCGGGGGGGACTATGTTATACAGGCCGGCCTCGTTGGTATGATGGAACCCGCTCATGGAACGCGAGGTCAAAACCTACGTCTTGAAACGGCCGGCTGAGGAAGCCGCGCCCGCCAAGCTGTCCATCGACTATGCGGCCGCCTTGAATCCGCAGCAACTCGCGGCGGTGACGGCCGGGGACGGGCCTTCGCTGGTCATCGCCGGCGCCGGCAGCGGAAAGACTCGCACGCTGATCTATCGTGTCGCCTATCTCATCGACTCGGGAGTCGATCCGTCGAACATCCTGCTGCTCACCTTCACGCGCAAGTCGGCGCAGGAAATGTTGGAGCGCGCGGGCGAGCTGATCGGCGCGCGGAGCCGGCGGGTGTGCGGCGGCACCTTCCATTCCGTCGCCAATCTGCTCTTGCGGCGGTACGGCCGGGGCATCGGCATCGAGCCGGGCTTCACCATTCTCGATCGCGGCGACGCGGAAGACTTGATCGCCCTCTGTCGCGCGCAGCTGGGGCTCAACGAAAAAGACAAGCGCTTTCCCCGCAAGGGGACGATCATGGAGATGGTGAGCAAGAGCGAGAACACGCTCAAGAGCCTCGACGAGATCATTCTCGAGGAGTTCAGCCACTTCGCCGACCATGCCGAGGATCTGGGCCGACTGCAGAAGGCCTATCAGGCGGCCAAGCGGCAGAAACAGCTGCTCGACTACGACGATCTGCTGGTGGCTCTGCGGCAGTTGCTCTTGCTGGACGAGACGGCGCGCCAGACGATTTCAAGCCAGTACCGGTATATCCTGGTGGACGAATATCAGGACACGAATCGGCTGCAGGCGGAAGTGATCCGCCAGCTCACGACGGCGCACAACAACGTCATGGTCGTCGGCGACGACTCGCAGTCGATCTATGCGTTCCGCGGCGCGACGTTCAAAAACATCATGGATTTCCCCGTGCTGTTCCCCGGGACGAAGATCTACAAGCTGGAGGAAAACTATCGCAGCACGCAGCCGATCTTGAATCTGGCGAATTGCATCATCGACGAAGCGGCGGAAAAGTACACGAAACGGCTCTTCACCCGAAAGATCGACGGCCCGCTGCCGGCGCTGGTCGAGGCCGCGGGCGAGAACGCGCAATCGCGATTCATCGCCCAAAAGATTCTCGAGCTGCGGGAGGAGGGTGTGCCGCTCAGCGAGGTAGCGGTGCTGTTCCGGTCCAGCTTCCATTCCTTCGATCTGGAAATCGAGCTGTCGCGCCGAGGGTTGCCGTTCGTCAAGCGCGGCGGCGTGAAGTTCATCGAAACCGCCCACGTGAAAGACTTGCTGGCCCATTTGCGCGTGTTGGCGAATCCGATGGACACGGTGAGTTGGCATCGCGTGCTCATGTTGGTGGAAGGGGTCGGCCCGAAAAAGGCGCAGGATCTATTGGCCGCCCTCGTGAAATCCGACAAGCCTTCTGACGTCTTGCGGGGAGCGAGCGGCCGGTCGGGGCAGGGGCTGAAAAACTTGGCCGATACCCTGGAAAGCCTGTCCGGCGCCGGTGAGGTACGACCGGCCGAGCAGGTGAACCATATCTATGAGTATTATCTGCCGATCCTCAAGGAGCAATACGACGACTATCCCAAGCGGACGAGGGATCTCGACCATCTCCATACGATCGCCGAAGGCTATCCGAAAGTAAGCGACTTCCTGGCCGACTTGGCGCTGGAGCCGCCCGACGGCAGCGCGATCGACGTGGACGCGCCCGACCGGGACGACGAGCGGCTGGTCCTCTCGACGATCCACTCGGCCAAGGGACTAGAGTGGCAATGCGTGTTCGTGATTTGGGTGGTGGACGGCAAGTTCCCCTCCGTCTACTCCTTCATCACGGATGATGAGTTGGAAGAAGAACGGCGGCTCTTTTACGTCTCCGTGACCAGGGCCAAGCGCCACTTGTTTCTGACCTATCCTATTAATGTGTACGACAAGACCAGCGGGATGCTGCTGTCGAAGCCCTCACGATTTCTCGACCATGTTTCGTCGGATCTGCTCGACACACTGGCCTTGGTTGAGGAGGGCGGGCGAGGAGACTGGGGACGCGACTCCTATTAGTAACGTCGTCGCGGTCCCGGTTTAACCGCGGGCGTCTCCTGTCCATCTCTGATCGAGATCGTATGGCTTCTCGTCGGCTCCGCTGCCTGGCGATCGGGTATCTTGGCCTGATGATGGTGATGGGAGGGGCTGCGCGTGCCGACTCGGATGATATGACGTCCGGGCGCATGTGGCAGCAACTCTTGGCCGATGCGTCGAAACTCCACCTGCCGACGAAATTCCTGGAACAGATTCCTCCGGATTACATCCGCTTCGAATTTGAAGATCTCCATACGTATGCGGCGGAATACCATCCCGGGGAGCGCCGCCTCGTGCTGAATCGAGCGCTGTCCTTCAATGCGGCGGGCGGAACGTTGAAGCCGTTGACGAAGCTGACGCACAAAGAATTGGACGTCCTGTATCACGAGCTGTTCCATGCTTATATGGATTATCTTGCTTCCGTTCAGGACCGGCGGAACCCGGCTGACATGTTGTTGCTCTCGTTCGCGCGCCAGCAACAGGGCTGCCGGTATGCAGAGGTCAAGATCACGCCGGTGGTCCAACGGAAAGGCGAAACGGAGACGCGGTACTTGACGGAGTCCGAGTCATGGGAAGCGTTGAACGAAACCTGGGCGGTCTTCATCGGGTGGGCGATTTGGACGCAACTCGAGGTACAACAGAAAAGCGGAGGGTCGATGTTCAGGCAGGCCGGAGCGGTCGAGCAATGGATGCGCCGCTTTGAAGAGGCGGTGCAGAACGGGGAGCTGCGCGGCTACTACGTCCCGGAAGATCCCGATGAGCGCCGGGTCGCGCAGAAACGGTTTCTTGCCAAAGAGTCGCAGATTTCAGGGGGCGAGGCAGCGGCTTTGATGGGTCAAGCCCTTGGATTCTCAGAAAAATTTTTCGAAACGCTGAAAGCGCGGCCACGCCTCTCGTCGTTCTTTCGGCGGGAGGCGGATTGTGAAGGGGCGGGAGGGTCATGAGAAAAATTCCATGCCGGGGCATTTCCCCTCTTGACATGTCCTAACTTCATCAATAGAATCCAGCGTTTCCTAAAATAGCCTGTCCGAGCACGGAGCGGCTCATCCTTAGCCGAGGAGAGAGAGCTGTGCGCGGAGAGGCTTACTCTTCTTTTCTCTCCGCGAGAAAAAGAGAAGCGATTCGAAAGTGGCATTGAATCAATAACGAAGTAGCGGGGCAGGTACCCAAGCGGCCAAAGGGGGCAGACTGTAAATCTGCTGGCTTATGTCTTCCAAGGTTCGAATCCTTGCCTGCCCACCAAACCGCGCTTGCGCGACCCGGAGCCCATGGCGGTTCCTAGTTTCGCGTGGCGAAGTCGGGTGATGGTTTCCGAGGCGGGCGTAGCTCAGCGGTAGAGTCCCAGCCTTCCAAGCTGGCTGTCGTGGGTTCAACTCCCACCGCCCGCTCCATAATAGATGGGAGCGATTGAACCCACGACAGTGGGGATTGCGAAAGGGGTGGGCCCCTTTCGTGGGGAGCGCGCGAGGGGGCTGGCCCCCTCAGCGGGAGTCAGCGAAGGAGGCTTCAGGCTTGAGCTGACGACGGAGTGCGGTTCAACTCCCACCGCCCGCTCCAAAGAAGACGTGAAACGTTACTCGTTAAACGTGAAGCGTACAGATTGTAGGAGGCTAAGTCATCAATCGATTAACGAAGAGCGGTTCACGATTAACGAAAAGCGCCCACGTAGCTCAGTTGGTAGAGCACGTCCTTGGTAAGGACGAGGTCACGCGTTCGATCCGCGTCGTGGGCTCCAGGAAAGACAGTGACGAGTGATGGGTGATGAGTGATGAGTGATGAGTGATGGGCAAGGCGGAAGGCAGTGGGTCTGCGACTCATCACTAATCACTGCTCACTCATCACGGTTGAGGAGGAAGTATGGCGAAGGCGAAATTTGAGCGGAAGAAGCCGCATGTGAACATCGGGACGATCGGGCACGTGGACCATGGGAAGACCACGCTGACCGCGGCGTTGACGAAGGTCTGCGCGGACAAGGGCATGGCCAAGTTCGTGAGCTACGACGAAGTGGCCAAGGCGAGCGAGAGCCAGGGCCGGCGCGACGCCACCAAGATCATGACCATCGCCATCAGCCACGTCGAGTACGAAACCGACAAGCGGCACTACGCCCACGTCGATTGCCCGGGCCACGCCGACTACGTCAAGAACATGATCACCGGAGCCGCCCAGATGGACGGGGCGATCCTGGTCGTGAGCGCGGCCGACGGCCCCATGCCGCAGACGCGGGAGCACATCCTGTTGGCCCGCCAGGTGGGCGTGCCCTACATCGTCGTGTTCTTGAACAAGAGCGACAAAGTCGACGACAAAGAGTTGCTGGAGTTGGTCGAGCTCGAAGTCCGCGAGCTGCTCACCAAGTACGGCTTCCCGGGCGACAAGACGCCGATCATTCAGGGCAGCGCCTTGAAGGCGATGGAAGGCGATCAAGGGCCGCTCGGCGTGCCCAGCATCATGAAGCTGCTCGACGCCGTCGATACGTATATTCCGACGCCGCAACGGCCGATCGACAAACCGTTCCTGATGCCGATCGAAGACGTCTTCACCATCAGCGGGCGCGGCACGGTGGTGACGGGACGCTGCGAGCGGGGCATCGTGAAGGTGGGCGACGAAATCGAGATCGTGGGCTTGCGGCCGACGCAGAGCACCGTGGTGACGGGCGTCGAGATGTTCCGCAAGGTGCTGGACGAAGGGCAGGCGGGCGACAACATCGGGGTCTTGCTGCGGGGGACCAAGAAGGAAGAGGTCGAGCGCGGCATGGTGTTGGCCAAGCCCAAGAGCATCACCCCGCATACGAAGTTCAAGGCGGAGATCTACGTGTTGACCAAGGAAGAGGGCGGGCGGCACACGCCGTTCTTCAACGGCTACCGGCCGCAGTTCTACTTCCGGACGACGGACGTGACGGGGGTCGTGCAGTTGAACCCGGGGGTGGAGATGGTCATGCCGGGGGACAACGTGAGCGTGACGGCCGAGCTGATCAGCCCGATCGCGATGGATCAAGGCCTGCGGTTCGCCGTGCGCGAAGGCGGCAAGACCGTCGGCTCGGGCGTGGTCACCGAGATATTGGCGTAAACAGCAGTGATCGGTGATGAGTGACGGCCGCATAACGCGCACTCATCACGCATCACTCATCACGGATCACGAGGGTTAAGAGATGCGCGAAATCATCGACATGGCGTGCACGGCGTGCAAGCAGCGGAACTATTCGACGACCAAGAACAAGAAGAACGATCCCGATCGGTTGGAACGTAACAAGTTCTGCAAGTTCTGCCGGAAACACCAGCCGCATAAGGAAGTGAAATAATCGTGTTATGCGTCGTGCGTGACGCGCGAGGCGTTCCGGATCGCCGCGCGTTCCGTACCACGCATCGCGTCCGAGTAGGGGCATAGTGTTAATGGCAGCACGTCGGTCTCCAAAACCGAAAGTCTGGGTTCAAATCCTAGTGCCCCTGCCAAACCTCGCTTGCGCGACCCGGAGGGCTCATAATTGAGCCCGACGGGATAAACCCACAAGCGGGTGTGGCTCTTGACGTATGAAAGCTTGCTCGTACCGGGCGCCATCTAATGGTTCTTGGCGGCCGGATAAGCATCTCGGTGTGGCTGCAGTTCCAGGGATGAGATTCGCTGAGAGTTAGAGGTCGGAGGGGCTGATGTTCAAGCGCATGACGGATTCGATCCGAGCCTTCATCACGGACGTACGCGGGGAATTGAAAAAGGTCTCATTTCCGACCAGGGCTGAAACGATCGGATCCACGACCGTGGTCATCGTCTTTTGCATCATCATGTCGCTGTATCTGTCGGTGGTCGATTCGTTCCTTGTATGGTTGGTGAGCAAGATCATTTGAGGCTGTGAGCGACGCGCGCACTGATCTGTAGCGAAGGGTGGGGCATGACGAAGAACTGGTACGTCATACATACGTACGCCGGGTTTGAGGGGCGCGTGAAAACGAGCCTCCTTGAGCGCGCCAATCAAATGGGACTGGTGGATAAGCTCGGGCAGGTGCTGGTGCCGACGGAGGATGTCATCGAAATCAAGGACGGCAAGCGACGCACCTCGCGGAGAAAGTTTTTCCCCGGCTACGTGCTCGTCGAGCTCGAAACGCCTCTGGGCGATGAAACCTTGCAGATGATCAAGGAGACGCCGAAGGTGACCGGCTTCGTCGGCGGCGGCGCGCAGCCGATGCCCTTGACGAGCGAGGAAGTCGAATCCTTGCTCAAGCAGGTGGATGCGGGGCAGGCGGGCCCGCGCGAGCAGGTGAAGTTCATCAAGGGCGACAACGTCCGCATCATCGATGGGCCGTTCCTGGGATTCAACGGAGTGGTGGACGAGGTGGATCAGGACCACAACCGGTTGAAGCTCATGGTGAGCATCTTCGGGCGGTCGACCCCGGTGGAATTGGGATTTTTGCAGGTGGAACGGATTTAAGGGAGTAATGGGTGATGGGTCATGAGTGATGAGCAGCTAGAAGAAGAGTGCTCGAGAACTCATCACGCATCACTCATCACCGATCACTAGGGAGTAGGAGTAGAAGATGGCCAAGGAAGTATCCGCGCAGATCAAGTTGCAGATTCCGGCAGGGAAAGCGAATCCCGCTCCTCCCGTGGGCCCGTCGCTGGGCCAGCACGGCGTGAACATCATGGAGTTCTGCAAGCAGTTCAACGCCAAAACGCAGAAGGAAGGCGACAGCATCATTCCCGTCATCATCACGGTCTACAAGGACCGGAGCTTCACCTTCATCATGAAGACGCCGCCCGCGTCGGACCTGTTGAAGAAGGCCGCCGGGATCATCAAGGGGTCGGGCGTGCCGCAGAAGGACAAGGTCGGGAAGATCACCAGGAAGCAGCTCACGGAGATCGCGCAGAAAAAGATGGCCGATCTGAACGCCGCCGATCTGGAAGGCGCCATCAAGATCATCGAAGGCACCGCCCGCAGCATGGGCGTCGTCGTTCAGGGTTAACGAATCGGGAGCCGGAAGGAGTAGCAGTCATGGGAAAGAAGATGAAGGCGGCGCTGGAGAAGGTGGAGCCGCGCGCATACGCGCTGCGCGAGGCCGTCGATGTGGTGAAGAAGGCGGCCTATGCCAAGTTCGACGAGTCCGTCGATTTGGCGCTGCGCCTGGGGATCGATCCGAAGCGGTCGGATCAGATGGTCCGCGGCACCACGTCGCTGCCGCACGGGACGGGGAAGCAGGTGCGCGTTGTGGTCTTCGCCAAGGGCGAGAAGGAGCAGGAAGCGCGTCAGGCGGGAGCCGACTTTGTCGGCGCCGACGATTTGATGGAGAAGATCAAGGGCGGCTGGATGGATTTCGACTATGCCATCGCCACGCCGGATTTGATGGCTTCCGTCGGTAAGCTCGGCAAGCAGTTGGGCCCGCGCGGCTTGATGCCGAACCCAAAGACGGGCACCGTCACCTTCGAAGTCGGGAAAGCGGTGGGGGAGATCAAGAAGGGGCGCGTCGAGTTCAAAGTGGAAAAGGCCGGGATTGTCCAGGTGCCGGTCGGCAAGGTCTCCTTCGACGTGAACAAGCTGTATGACAACGCCGCGGCGATCATCGAATCCGTCATCAAGGCCAAGCCGGCTTCGTGCAAAGGGCGGTATCTGAAGAGCGCCACCATTTCAAGCACGATGGGCCCCGGCGTGCAACTGGACACAGTGGCGTTGACCAAGCAGTGGAGCTAAGGGGGATGGCCAACCGTCAACGGTCATCGGTCGACAGAGGCATGCAGCCGTTGACCAGTGACCATTGACCAATGACATCCGTTAGAAGGAGAGAGCGATGAAGAAGGAAGAGAAAGCCACGGCGGTGGCGGAGCTGGCCGAAAAGTTCGGCCGGGCGCGCCTCGCCATTCTGACCGAGTGCGTCGGCTTGCCGGTCAATCAGGTGACGGAATTGCGCAAGCAGCTCCGCGGGGCGAAGGCGGAGTACAAGATCGTCAAGAACACGCTCGCGGCCCGCGCGGCGGACGGCACCGCGCTCGCCGGGCTCAAGACGCATCTCAAGGGGCCCACCGGGGTCGTGATCGGGTACGACGATCCCGTCTTGCCGACGAAAGTCTTGCGCGATTTCATCGGCGGGGAAAAGCGCGAAGAAAAGATCCGCATCACGATCGGGGTATTGGAAGGCAAGGTCGTTCAGGCGGCGGATCTGGCGGCGGTCGCGAAGCTGCCGAAGAAGGAAGTGCTGATCGCGATGCTGCTGTCGGCCATGCAGGGGCCGATCCGCGGCGTGGTCTATACACTCAGCGCGGTCTTGTCGAAATTTGTGCGGGTCATTGCAGCCATTCAGGACAAACGGAAAGGAGAAGGGGACATGCCAGCCACAGAGGGGAAACTATCACAGGAAGAATTGATCAAGGCCATCGAGAGCATGAGCGTGCTCGAGCTCGCCGAGCTGGTCAAGGGGTTGGAGAACAAGTTCGGCGTCACGGCGGCGGCTCCGGTGGCCGTAGCGGCTGCTCCGGCTGCCGGCGGTGGAGCGGCGGCGGCGCCGGCCGAGGAGAAGACGGCGTTCGACGTCATTCTGGCGGCGGCGCCGGCGGACAAGAAGATCCAGATCATCAAGGTGGTGCGCGAGCTCACCAGCCTGGGGTTGAAGGAAGCCAAGGACCTCGTGGAAGGCGCGCCCAAGCCGGTGAAGACCGGCGTGGCGAAGGAAGAAGCCGACACGATGAAGAAAAAGCTCGAAGAGAGCGGCGCCAAGGTCGACGTCAAGTAAGTACGTCAGTAGTCATCGGTCACTGGGCATTGGTCAATCGGAGGAGGCCGCGTTTCGTGGGTCCCACCATTGACCGATGACCATTGACTTCTGTTTACCGCCAACCAGCGTGGAGGAGCGGCTAATGCCCGAAACGACTCTCCAAGAGTTCGTCGAGCGGAAAGATTTTTCCCGCATTCGAACCAACATCGATATCCCTGATCTGATCGAGATTCAGAAACGCTCCTATGAAGAGTTCCTGCAAATGGAAGTGGAGCCGGAGCGGCGGAAGGATCATGGGCTGCAGGCGGCGTTGGCGAGTGTATTTCCGATCCCCGACTACAACAACACCGCCGTGCTCGAATTTTCGAGCTACACCCTCGGCACGCCCAAATACGACGAGCGGGAATGCCTCGAACAGGGCATGACCTTCGCCGTGCCGCTCAAGCTGCGGGTCCGGTTGGTCGTGTTCGACAAGGAAGACAAGGGGCCGCGGAAGAAAGTCCTCGACGTGCGCGAGCAGGAAGTCTACGTCGGCGAGCTGCCGCTCATGACCGAGCGCGGGACCTTCATCGTCAACGGCACCGAACGGGTCGTGGTGAGCCAGCTGCACCGGTCGCCGGGCGCCTCCTTCACGCATGACAAGGGCCGGACGCATGCCAGCGGCAAAGTATTGTACAGCGCCCGCATCATTCCCTATCGCGGATCCTGGCTCGATTTCGAGTTCGACGCGCGCGACATCCTCTATGTCCGCATCGACCGCCGGCGGAAGATGCCGACGACGATCCTCCTGAAGGCGTTCGGCTATTCCAGCGACGACCTGCTGAAGATGTACTACCCGGTCGAAGAGATCCGGGTGGTCAAGGGCAAACTGTTCCGCAAACTCGATCCCGAAATCCATCACGGATTGCGCGCCTCCGCCGAAGTCACCGAAAAAGGCGCCAAGGAACCGCTGGTGCGCGAAGGCGCACGGTTGACCAAGGGCCTGATCGCCAAGTTGAAGGCGGCCGGCGTGAAAGAAATTCCGCTGGCGCCGTCCGAATTGGTCGGCCGCGCCGTGCTGACCGAATTGGTCGACTCGAAGAAGAACAAGTTGGCCGAAAAGAACCAGCGGCTGACGGCCGAGATCGTCGAGCAAATCGTCGAGAGCGACGTCGAGGAGTTCAAAGTCATTTACCTCGACACGGCGACGGCCACGCCGGTCATTCTCGATACCTTGGAAATGGAAAAGATCGCCTCCAAGGAGGAGGCGATGGTGGAAATCTACCGCCGGCTGCGTCCGGGTGAGACGCCGTCGGTCGATACGGCCCGCGCCCTGTTCGACAATCTGTTTTTGAACAGCAAGCGCTACGACCTGTCGCCGGTCGGCCGGCTCAAATTGAATAAGAAACTGGGCCTCGACCTGCCGTTGGAGCAGCGCACGTTGACCGCGCAGGACATCGTCGAGGTGATCCGGTATCTCGTCAACCTCAAGATGGGCAAGGGCGAGATCGACGACATCGACCACTTGGGCAACCGGCGTGTCCGTTCCGTCGGCGAGTTGCTGGAGAATCAGTTCCGGTTGGGGCTGGTCCGGATGGAACGCAGCATCAAGGAGCGGATGAATCTGCTGGATATGGAGACCGTGCTGCCGCATGACTTGATCAATGCGAAGCCGGTCGTGGCGGCGGTCAAGGAATTCTTCAGCAGCAGCCAGCTGTCCCAGTTCATGGACCAGACGAATCCGCTGGCCGAGATCACCCACAAGCGCCGGCTGTCGGCGCTCGGGCCGGGCGGGTTGACCCGAGAGCGGGCCGGTTTCGAAGTGCGCGACGTGCATCCGTCCCACTACAGCCGCATCTGCCCGATCGAAACGCCGGAAGGGCCGAACATCGGGTTGATCACGTCGCTGGCGACCTATGCGCGGATCAACCAGTTCGGCTTCATCGAAGCGCCGTACCGCAAGGTCGTGAAGGGCCGCGTGACGGACGAGATCGAATTCCTCTCGGCCATCGAGGGCGACAAATACATCATCGCGCAGGCGAACTCCAAGGTCGACGGCTCCGGCCGGCTCGTCTCCGAGACCGTCTCCTGCCGGCACGGCGGCGATTTCGTCATGGCGACGCCGGATCGCATCGAATACATGGACGTGTCGCCCAAGCAGGTGGTCAGCGTCGCGACGGCGCTGGTGCCGTTCCTGGAGCATGACGACGCGAACCGCGCCTTGATGGGTTCGAACATGCAGCGTCAGGCGGTGCCGCTCATCACGTCGGAGGCCCCGTTGGTGGGCACCGGCATGGAGGCGGTGGTCGCACGGGACTCCGGCTATGTCGTGCAGGCGCGCCGGGCCGGTGTCGTGGAAAGTGTAGATGCCACGCGTATCGTCGTCCGGGCCGACTCGAAAGACGGCAAGAAGGGCAAGGATTCCGGTCTGGACGTGTACGACCTGATCAAGTTCCAGCGGTCGAACCAGAATACCTGCATCACCCAGACGCCGGTGGTCCGCATTGGACAGCCGGTGAAGAAGGGCCAGGTCCTGGGCGACGGGCCTGCGATCGACCACGGCGAGCTCGCGTTGGGCAAGAACGTGCTGGTCGCCTTCATGCCTTGGGGCGGCTACAACTTCGAAGACGCCATTCTGCTCAGCGAAAAGCTGGTGCGGGAAGACGCCTTCACTTCGATCCACATCGAGGAGTTCGAGGTCGAGGCGCGCGACACGAAACTCGGCAAGGAAGACGTGACGCGCGACATTCCCAACGTCGGCGAAGAGGCGCTGCGCAATCTCGACGAGAGCGGCATCATCCGCATCGGCGCCGAAGTGAAGCCGGGCGACATTCTGGTCGGGAAAGTCACGCCCAAGGGCGAGACGCAGCTCACGCCGGAAGAAAAGCTGCTCCGCGCCATCTTCGGCGAAAAGGCCGGCGACGTGAAGGATACGTCGTTGACCGTGCCGCCGGGCGTGGAAGGCATCGTCGTGGACGTGAAGATCTTCTCGCGCAAGGGTCTCGATAAGGACGAGCGCTCGAAGAGCATCGAAACCGACGACCAGATGAAGCTGCAGCGCGATCACCATGAAGAGCTGCGCATCATCGACGAGGAAAAAACGAAGAAGATCCGGAAGCTCCTGCTCGGCAAGGTGGTGGGCCGAGATCTCATGGATCCGGACACCGGCGATGTCATTCTCAAGAAGAAAGGCAAGCTCACCGCCGAGATTCTCAAGCGGTTGCCGGACGACACGGTCCGCCACATCATTCTGAGCGATCCGGACGAGCAGAAGGAATTGGAAGACGTCGAGCGGCGGGCGAAGGAGCAGATCGAAATCCTCCAGACCCTATACGACGAGAAGATCGGCCGCCTGAAGCGAGGCGACGAGTTGCCCCCGGGCGTGATCAAGCTGGTCAAGGTCTACATCGCGATGAAGCGGAAGATCCAGGTCGGCGACAAGATGGCTGGCCGTCACGGGAACAAGGGCGTGGTCTCGCGGGTCTTACCGGAAGAAGACATGCCCTACCTGCCCGACGGGACGCCGGTCGAGATCGTGTTGAATCCGCTGGGCGTGCCGTCCCGTATGAACGTGGGCCAGATTCTGGAGACGCACCTGGGCTGGGCGGCCAAAGCGCTCGGCATCAAAGTCGCGAGCCCGGTATTCGACGGAGCGTCGGAAAAGGAAATCAAGGATCTGCTCAAGAAGGCGAAGCTGCCGCCGAGCGGACAGAGCCAGTTGGTTGACGGCAAGACGGGCGAGCCCTTTGGCAGCCCGGTCACCGTGGGCTACATGTACGTGCTGAAGCTGCACCATTTGGTGGACGACAAGATCCATGCGCGGTCGATCGGGCCGTATTCGCTGGTTACGCAGCAGCCGTTGGGCGGCAAAGCCCAGTTCGGCGGCCAGCGGTTGGGAGAAATGGAAGTGTGGGCGCTGCAGGCCTATGGCGCGGCGTCGACGCTGCAGGAATTCCTGACCGTGAAGTCCGACGACGTGCCGGGCCGTTCGCGCATGTACGAGGCGGTCGTCAAAGGGGAACCGTTCCTGGAGCCGGGGTTGCCCGAGTCGTTTAACGTCTTGGTCAAAGAGCTGCAAAGTTTGGGCTTGGACGTCGAATTGGTCAAGACGCAAGACTAACCACTTGTGGACCGGCGCCGAGCCGGTCTCGGAGGAGGTCATACCTTGGAAGGCGTATACACATTGTTCGAAAAGCCGCGGGACTCGGTGTCGTTCGATTCGATGCGCATCCGCATCGCGTCGCCCGAGAAGATCCGGTCCTGGTCGTACGGCGAAGTGAAAAAGCCGGAAACGATCAACTACCGATCGTTCAAGCCGGAAAAAGACGGATTGTTCTGCGCGAAGATTTTCGGGCCGATCAAGGACTGGGAATGCAACTGCGGCAAATACAAGCGCATGAAGCATCGCGGCATCGTCTGCGATAAGTGCGGCGTCGAAGTGATTCAATCCAAAGTGCGCCGCGAGCGGATGGGCCATATCGAGCTGGCCGCACCCGTCGCGCATATCTGGTTTCTGAAGGGTGTGCCGAGCCGCATCGGCACGCTGCTCGACATGAGCCTGAAGCAGTTGGAGAAGATTCTCTACTTCGAAAGCTACGTGTGCGTCGATCCCGGATCGACGGATCTCTCGGAAAAGGAATTGGTGCCCGAAGACAAGCTGCGGACGCTCATGTCCGAATACGGGTCCAGCGGATTCAAAGTCGGCATCGGGGCCGAGGCGATCCGCGATTTGCTGCGCAAGATCGACATCAACGCCCTGTGGGACGAGCTGCAAGTCAAGGCCAAAGCCTCCGCCTCGGCGGCGATGAAGAAGAAATATGCGAAGCGCCTTAAAGTACTTGAGGCGTTCCGCAAGTCCGGCAACAAGCCCGAATGGATGATCATGGACGTCATCCCGGTGTTGCCGCCGGAATTGCGTCCGTTGGTGCCGTTGGACGGCGGCCGGTTCGCGACGTCCGACTTGAACGATCTCTATCGTCGTGTGATCAACCGGAACAACCGGTTGAAGCGGCTGATGGAATTGAAGGCGCCGGGCGTCATCATCCGGAACGAAATGCGGATGCTGCAGGAAGCGGTGGATGCGCTGTTCGACAACGGCCGCCGCGGCCGCGCCATCCGTGGACCGAACAAGCGCCCACTCAAGTCCTTGAGCGACATGCTCAAGGGCAAGCAGGGCCGCTTCCGCCAAAATCTGTTGGGGAAACGCGTCGACTACAGCGGCCGTACCGTCATCGTGGTCGGCCCGGAGTTGCGCCTGCATCAATGCGGCTTGCCGAAAAAGATGGCCTTGGAGTTGTTCAAGCCGTTCATCTTCCACAAGCTGGAAGAGCGCGGCGCGGCGACGACCATCAAGAGCGCGAAGCGTCTGGTCGAGAAGGAACGGCCCGAAGTCTGGGACGTGCTGGACGAAGTGATCCGCGAGCATCCCGTGCTGCTCAACCGCGCACCCACGCTGCACCGGCTCGGCATTCAGGCCTTCGATCCGGTGCTGGTCGAGGGTAAAGCCATCCGTCTGCATCCGCTCGTGTGCGCCGCGTTCAACGCGGACTTCGACGGCGACCAGATGGCGGTCCACGTGCCGCTGTCGGTGGAAGCGCAGGTCGAAGCGCGCGTGCTGATGATGTCGATCAACAACATTCTCTCGCCCGCCAACGGCAAGCCGATTGCCGTGCCGTCGCAGGACATGGTGCTGGGCTGCTACTGGCTCACGAAGGAACGGCTGGGTGCCAAGGGTGAGGGCAAGGTCTTCGGCTCGCCCGAAGAAGTGCGGATCGCGTTCGATGCGCGCGAAGTGGAAGAGCATGCGCGGATCAAGGTCCGGATCGGCGGCGCGTTGGTGCAGACCACCGTCGGTCGCGTGCTGCTGTCGGAGATCCTGCCGGCCGGCATGCCGTTCGCGAACGCGAACAAGCTCATGACCAAAAAGGAAATGACCAAGCTGATCGACGCGGTGTACCGGCAGACCGGCCATCGCGACACGGTCGAGTTTCTCGACAAGATCAAGGACATCGGCTTCCAGTACGCGACGCGCGCCGGCGTGTCGATCTGCATCGACAACATGCACATCCCGACCAAGAAGGAAGACTTCATCGGGAAGGCGCAACGCGAAGTGAACGAGATCGAAAAGCAGTACGCCGAAGGCTTGATCACCAACGGCGAACGGTACAACAAGGTCATCGACATCTGGGCGCATGTGACGGAGCAGGTGGCCAACGAGATGATGAAGGAGCTCGGCGCGGGCGGCGATCCCGGCAAGGCCGAATCCTTCAATCCGATTTTCATGATGGCCGACTCCGGCGCGCGCGGCAGCTCGCAGCAGATCCGGCAGCTGGGCGGCATGCGCGGCCTGATGGCCAAGCCGTCGGGCGAAATCATCGAAACGCCGATCACCGCCAACTTCCGCGAAGGACTGACGGTGTTGCAGTACTTCATCTCGACGCACGGCGCCCGCAAGGGGTTGGCCGACACCGCGTTGAAGACCGCGAACTCCGGCTATCTCACCAGACGGCTGGTGGATATCGCCCAGGACGTGATCATCAGCGAAATCGACTGCGGCACGCACGACGGCATCATGGTGAGCGCGCTGGTCGAGGGCGGCGAGATCATCCAGCCGCTGGAAGAGCGCGTGCTGGGCCGGTTGGCGGCGGAAGACATCCGCGATCCGGTGACCGGCGAAATCATCGTGTCGCGCAACGAAGAGATCAACGAAGAGCTGACGCGGTCGATCGTGGAGGCGGGCGTCGATCGGGTGAAAATCCGGTCTGTGCTCACCTGTGTCTCGCAGCGCGGCGTGTGCCAGGCCTGCTACGGCCGCGATCTCGCGCGCGGGCGCCTCGTCGAAAAGGGCGAGCCGGTCGGCGTGATTGCGGCGCAGTCCATCGGTGAGCCGGGCACCCAGCTCACCATGCGGACGTTCCACATCGGCGGAACGGCCAGCAAAGTGGTGGAGCAGACCGTGCTCGAAGCCAAGCACGCGGGCCGCATGAAGTTCATGAGTTTCGACGCGAAAAAGAACGCTGACGTGCACAACGGCGGCATCGCCGTCCGCAACAAGGAAGGCGAATGGGTCGTCATGAACCGCAACGCAAAAATCGCGATCATCGACGACAGCGGCCGCGAGCGCGAGAAGTATCCGGTCGTGTACGGCGCGAAGATCAAGATCAAGGACGGCGATCCGGTGGCCCTGGGCCAGAAGCTGGTGGAGTGGGATCCCTACTCGCTCACGATTCTGACCGAGGTGGGCGGCAAGGTGGCCTACGGCGACATCGTCGAAGGCGTGACGATGAAGGAAGAATTCGACGAGGTGACGGGCCTCTCGCGAAAGGTGATCATCGAACACACCGGCCAGACCCTGCGCCCGCGCGTCTCGATCAAAGACGAAGGCGGAAAGACCGCCAAGGTGTCCGGCGCGGCCGGCACGGTCGCACGGTACCTGTTGCCGGTGGGCGCCCACATCTTCGTGGAAAAGGGCGCCATGGTCCATCCGGGCGACGTGTTGGCGAAGATTCCGCGTGAAACGACCAAGACGAAAGACATCACCGGCGGTCTGCCGCGCGTGGCGGAACTGTTCGAGGCGCGGAAGCCGAAGGAGCAGGCCGTCATCAGCGAGATCGACGGTGAAGTGTCCTACGGCGGCTTCGTCAAGGGTCAGCGCAAGGTGCTCGTCGACAACAAGATGGGCGACGTGAAGGAATACTTCATTCCGAAAGGCAAGCACGTGAACGTGCACGAGGGCGACTGGGTGCGCGCGGGCGAGCCGCTCATGGACGGTTCGGCGAACCCGCACGACATCCTGGACGTGCTCGGGCCGAACGAGCTGCAGAAGTATCTCGTGGATGAAGTGCAGGACGTGTATCGCCTGCAGGGCGTCTCGATCAACGACAAGCACATCGAGATCATCGTACGGCAGATGCTGCGCAAGGTGCGCATCGAAGAGCCCGGCGATACGCAATTCCTGCCGGGCAGCCAAGTCAGCAAGCACGTGTTCGAGAAGGAAAACGAACGGGTGCTCGAAAGCGGCGGCAAGCCCGCGTTGGGCAAGCCGGTGCTGCTGGGCATCACCAAGGCCGCGTTGACGACCGACAGCTTCATTTCCGCGGCGTCGTTCCAGGAAACGACGCGCGTGCTGACGGAAGCGGCCATCAACGGCCGCGAAGATAATCTGCTCGGTCTCAAGGAAAACGTCATCGTCGGTCGGTTGATCCCGGCCGGGACCGGGTTCGACGAGTATCGCGACACGTTCGTCATTAGTGAAAAGCCCGAGCCGGCGGCGGTGGCGGCCGCTCCAGCAGCGGTGACCGCCACTCCGGACGCCGCCGCCGCCGCGGCGACGAGCGATGCTGCGCGGTCTTAAGAAGAAGGACGGCGCGCCCCTCCCTTGACAGGTGGGGGGCGCGTCATTATAATCCACCGGCTTTGCTCATGAGGGCAGAGTTTCGTGTGCGTTTGAAAAAGGTTTAACACGATGCCGACGATCAATCAGTTGGTGAGAAAAGGCCGCAATCTCGTCAAGGCCAAGACGAAGAGTCCTGCGTTGAAATCCTGCCCGCAGAAGCGCGGCGTATGCCTCAGGGTGTATACCACGACTCCGAAGAAGCCGAACTCGGCCTTGCGGAAAGTCGCCCGCGTGCGGTTGACCAACGGGATGGAAGTCACGACGTACATTCCCGGCGTCGGCCACAACCTGCAGGAGCACTCCATCGTGCTGGTCCGCGGCGGTCGTGTGAAGGACCTTCCGGGCGTGCGGTATCACCTGGTCCGCGGCGCATTGGACGCGGTCGGTGTGGCGGACCGGAAGCAGAGCCGGTCCAAGTACGGAGCGAAGAGGCCGAAGTAAGAAACGTTGTGCGCTTGACGATTGAATCAGGGATGCATCGGTTCGATGATTCGCATGATTCAATGGAACTATAGTAATAGGTAGAAGATGCCACGTAGCAGATTTCTGGATCAGCGTGAAGTGCTCCCCGACGTGCGGTATCGCGACAAGCTGGTCGGGAAGTTCATCAATACGCTCATGAGCGACGGCAAGAAGAGCACCGCGGAGCGGATCTGCTACGGCGCCTTCGACGCGATTCAGCAGAAGACCGGCAACGATCCGTTGAAAGTGTTCAAGGCGGCGATCGACAACGTGAAGCCGATCGTCGAGGTGAAGTCGCGGCGCGTCGGCGGTGCGTCCTATCAAGTGCCGGTGGAAATCCGGCCGGCTCGCCGGGTGTCGTTGGCCCTTCGGTGGCTCTCGGAATATTCGCGCACCCGCGGCGGCAAAAGCATGCGGGAAAAGTTGGCCGCCGAGCTGCTCGACGCATCGAACAATACAGGGGCTTCGGTCAAGAAACGGGAAGACGTGCATCGGATGGCGGAGGCGAACAAGGCTTTCGCCCATTATCGCTGGTAACGTCGTTCTGTGCTGCAGTTGGGCCGTGCTGCGATCCGCAGACGCGGGGGTGCCCCTGAATCGCAGCAGCGTAGTCGGCTCGACTTGCAGCATACGTTTTTTTAGAGGAACACGTGGCTCGTCAAACATCATTGGAACATACGCGCAATATCGGCATCATGGCCCACATCGATGCCGGCAAAACGACGACGACGGAGCGCATCCTGTTCTATACCGGGATGACGCACAAGCTCGGCGAGGTGCATGAAGGCGCCGCGACGATGGATTGGATGGAACAGGAGCGCGAGCGCGGCATTACGATTACGGCCGCCGCGACGACCTGTTTCTGGCGTGATCATCGCATCAACATCATCGACACGCCGGGCCACGTCGACTTCACGATCGAAGTCGAGCGCTCGCTCCGCGTGCTGGACGGCGCGGTGGCGGCGTTCGATTCGGTGCAAGGCGTGGAACCGCAGTCCGAAACCGTGTGGCGCCAAGCCGACAAGTACAACGTCCCGCGCATCGCCTTCATGAACAAAATGGACCGGGTCGGCGCCGACTTTTATGCCAGCGTGCAATCCATCATCGACCGTCTCGGCGCCAAGCCGGTGCCCATTCAAATCCCCATCGGCCGCGAAGGCGAGTTCCGGGGGACGATCGATCTCGTCAAGATGAAGGGCTTCTTCTACGACGACGAAACGCTGGGCGCCAAATACGTCGTCGACGAGATCCCGGCGAATTTGGTGGATCAGGCGAACGAATATCGCGAGAAGATGCTCGACGCGGTGGCTGAATTCGACGATCAGGTGATGGAAAAGTATCTCAACGGCCATCAGCTGACCGAAGACGAGATTCGCCGCGCCATCCGTGCGGGGACGATCTCGATGAAGATCACGCCGGTGATCTGCGGGTCGGCGTTCAAGAATAAGGGCGTGCAGCAGTTGCTCGACGCGGTGGTTGAGTATCTGCCCTCCCCGGTGGACATTCCGCCGGTGAAAGGCATCGATCCGAAGACGGACAAGGAAGTGGAGCGCAAGCCCTCCGACGACGAACCGTTCTCCGCCTTGGCCTTCAAGATCATGTCCGATCCCTTCGCGGGGCAGTTGACCTATTTCCGCGTGTACTCCGGCACGCTCAAGACCGGCACCCCGGTCCTCAACGTGACCAAGGGCACGAAGGACCGCATCGGCCGCTTGTTGAAAATGCATGCGAACAAGCGGGAAGAAATCGACATGGTCTACGCCGGTGATATCGCTGCGGCGGTGGGTCTGAAAGGCGCGACGACGGGAGACACGTTGGCCGACGAAAAGCAGCCGGTGCTGCTGGAAGTGATGAAGTTTCCCGAGCCGGTCATCGCGATGGCGATCGAGCCAAAGACGAAGCAGGACCAGGAGAAGATGGGCTTCGCGCTGCAGAAGCTGGCGCAGGAAGATCCGTCGTTCCGCGTCCGCACGGACGAGGAAACCGCGCAGACCATCATCGCCGGCATGGGCGAGCTGCACCTGGAGATCATCGTCGATCGTCTGCTGCGTGAATTCAAAGTCGAGGCTAACGTCGGCAAGCCCGAAGTGGCGTTCCGCGAGACGATCCGCCGCAAGGCCGAGGCCGAGTCCAAGTACATCAAGCAGACCGGCGGGCGCGGCCAGTACGGACACGTGGTCCTCACGGTGGAGCCGTCCGAAGCGGGCAAGGGCTTCGAGTTCGTCAACAAGATCGTCGGCGGGGCGATCCCGAAGGAATTCATCCCGGCGGTGGAAAAGGGCGTCAAGGAACGGATGGAGACCGGCGTGATTGCAGGCTATCCCTTGCGCGACATTCGCGTCACGTTGACGGATGGGTCCTACCACGACGTCGACTCCAACGAAATGGCGTTCAAGATCGCGGCGTCGATGGGCTTTGCCGATGCCTGTAAGAAGGCCGATCCGGTGCTGCTGGAGCCGATCATGAAAGTCGAAGTGTTGGTGCCGCAGGAGTTCATGGGCGACGTGATCGGCAATTTGAACGGCCGGCGCGGCAAGGTCCAGGGGATGAAAGTGAGGGCCGGCGCCCAGGCGATCGAAGCGTCGGTGCCTTTGAGCGAGATGTTCGGTTATGCGACGGATCTCCGGTCCCGCACGCAGGGCCGCGCGACCTACAGCATGGAATTCGATCGCTACGATCAGGTCCCGCGGCAGATCGCCGAAGGCATCATGGCCAAGTATCGCGGGGAATAATACAGTGACGAGTGATGGGTGATGAGTGATGGGCGGGAGAAAGCGGTCGGCCTGATAACTCATCACTAATCACTGCTCACTCATCACGGTTGAGGAGGAAGTATGGCGAAGGCGAAATTTGAGCGGAAGAAGCCGCATGTGAACATCGGGACGATCGGGCACGTGGACCATGGGAAGACCACGCTGACCGCGGCGTTGACGAAGGTCTGCGCGGACAAGGGCATGGCCAAGTTCGTGAGCTACGACGAAGTGGCCAAGGCGAGCGAGAGCCAGGGCCGGCGCGACGCCACCAAGATCATGACCATCGCCATCAGCCACGTCGAGTACGAAACCGACAAGCGGCACTACGCCCACGTCGATTGCCCGGGCCACGCCGACTACGTCAAGAACATGATCACCGGAGCCGCCCAGATGGACGGGGCGATCCTGGTCGTGAGCGCGGCCGACGGCCCCATGCCGCAGACGCGGGAGCACATCCTGTTGGCCCGCCAGGTGGGCGTGCCCTACATCGTCGTGTTCTTGAACAAGAGCGACAAAGTCGACGACAAAGAGTTGCTGGAGTTGGTCGAGCTCGAAGTCCGCGAGCTGCTCACCAAGTACGGCTTCCCGGGCGACAAGACGCCGATCATCCAGGGCAGCGCCTTGAAGGCGATGGAAGGCGATCAAGGGCCGCTCGGCGTGCCCAGCATCATGAAGCTGCTCGACGCCGTCGATACGTATATTCCGACGCCGCAACGGCCGATCGACAAACCGTTCCTGATGCCGATCGAAGACGTCTTCACCATCAGCGGGCGCGGCACGGTGGTGACGGGACGCTGCGAGCGGGGCATCGTGAAGGTGGGCGACGAAATCGAGATCGTGGGCTTGCGGCCGACGCAGAGCACCGTGGTGACGGGCGTCGAGATGTTCCGCAAGGTGCTGGACGAAGGGCAGGCGGGCGACAACATCGGGGTCTTGCTGCGGGGGACCAAGAAGGAAGAGGTCGAGCGCGGCATGGTGTTGGCCAAGCCCAAGAGCATCACCCCGCATACGAAGTTCAAGGCGGAGATCTACGTGTTGACCAAGGAAGAGGGCGGGCGGCACACGCCGTTCTTCAACGGCTACCGGCCGCAGTTCTACTTCCGGACGACGGACGTGACGGGGGTCGTGCAGTTGAACCCGGGGGTGGAGATGGTCATGCCGGGGGACAACGTGAGCGTGACGGCCGAGCTGATCAGCCCGATCGCGATGGATCAGGGCCTGCGGTTCGCCGTGCGCGAAGGCGGCAAGACCGTCGGCTCGGGCGTGGTGACGGAAATCTTAGCGTAGCGATCAGCCGTCAGCGATCAGCCGTCAGCCTTGAGCTGAATGCTGAACGCTGAGAGCTGAAGGCTGAGGAGCAAGACGTGAAGGTCGATCAACGAATCAGAATCAGGCTGCGGGGGTTCGACTACCGCGTGCTGGACCAATCCGTGGCGGAAATCGTCGAGACGGTGCGGCGCAGCGGGGCGAAGATCGTCGGGCCGATCCCGCTGCCGACCAAGATCGAGAAGTTTACGGTGCAGCGATCCACGCACGCGGATAAGAAGTCGCGCGAGCAGTTCGAGATGCGGACGCACAAGCGGCTGCTCGACATCATGGAGCCGACCCCTGAGACGATGGACTCCTTGATGAAGCTGAATCTCGCGGCCGGGGTGGACGTTGAAATTAAGTTGTAAGTGTTCGAAGTTCGACGTTCGAAGTTAACGCGATTGCTTCGAACCTCGAACCTCGGACCTCGAACGGGGTTAAGAATGACGAACGGGTTGCTTGGGAAAAAACTGGGGATGACCCAGATTTATGACGAGAGCCGGTTGACTCCGGTCACGGTGATCGAGGCCGGCCCTTGCCGGGTGGTCACGGTGAAGACGAAGGAGCGGGACGGCTATGAGGCGGTTCAGTTGTCCTTCGGCGAAGTCAAGGAGCGGAAACTCTCGAAGGCGGAGCTGGGCCATCTCAAGAAACAGCAGGCGCCGGCCAGCCGGTGGCTGCGGGAATTCAAAAAGGACGGCGAGGTGGCGGTCGGTCAGTCGGTCACGGTTGGGATCTTTAAAAAAGGCGACTGGGTCGATGTCATCGGCGTGTCCAAGGGCAAAGGGTTCCAAGGCGTCGTGCGGCGGCACCATTATGCCGGCGGTCCCGAGTCCCACGGGTCGATGTTCCATCGGGCGCCCGGATCTATCGGTTCCAGTTCCTTTCCCTCCCGCGTCTGGAAGGGCAAGACCCTGCCCGGTCATATGGGGGCCGAGCGCGTCACGGCCCAGCGATTGAAAGTGGTAGAGTCCCGGCCTGAAGAGAATTTGCTGTTCGTGCGCGGTGCCGTTCCCGGTGCGGCGAACGGCCTGATCATGGTGAGAAAGTCGAAGAAGGGTTAGTCATGCCCACCGTTGATGTCGTCGATTTGCAAAAAAGAAAAGTCGGCACGGTCGATCTGCCGCAGGAAGTGTTCGGCTGCGAGCCGCGCGCGGCCCTGGTGCATGAGGCGGTCGTGATGCAGCGAGCCTGCGAGCGCCAGGGCACCGCCTCCACGCTGCGCCGGGGTGAAGTGAGCGGGTCCGGCAAGAAGCCTTGGAAGCAGAAGCACACCGGCCGCGCCCGCGCCGGTTCGCTGCGGTCGCCCGTATGGCGGCACGGCGGCACGGTCTTCGGTCCGAAGCCGCGCAGCTACGCCTACACGATGCCGAAGAAGAAATACCGGGCGGCTCTGCAGGGCGCGCTGTCGGGCAAGCTGACGGACAACAAGTTGATCGTCGTGTCCGATTTGTCGCTCGATCAGCCGAAGACCAAAATATTGGCGAAGGCGCTCGCACAGTTCAGCGGGGGCGATCATGCGTTGGTCATCGCCGGCGACGGGCAGACCGGCGTGTTGCAGGCGGCGAAGAATCTCGAGGGGGTGAAAGTCGTGAGCCCGGACCGGCTGAATGTCTATGACATCGTCCGCGCCCAGGTGGTCGTGATCCCGGAACGCGAGCTGGGCCGCGTGAAGGAGGTGTGGTCGTGAGTCTGAGTATGCACGCCGTTCTGGTGCAGCCGCTGTTGACGGAAAAAATCACCGGACTTCGGGAGAAGACGAATACGGTCGGCTTCATCGTTCATCCCGAAGCGAACCGCGTGCAGATCAAGCAGGCGGTGGAAGCGCTCTTGAAGGTCAAAGTCGAGAAGGTGAATGTGCTCAACGTCCGCGGCAAGGTGAAGCGTCTCGGCCGGTTCTCCGGCAAGCGGTCCGATTGGAAGAAGGCCTTCGTCACCCTGAAAGAGGGCGAGAAGCTCGAAATGTACGAGAGCGCGTAGGTATTGAGGAAGGGTAGGGCTCCATCATGGGTTTGAAATCGTATCGTCCCACGTCGGCGGGCCGCCGCGGTATGACGGCGGTCACGACGGAGGAATTGACCAAAAAAAAGCCGGAGAAGTCGCTGACGTCCTTCCATGTCAGGACCGGCGGCCGGAACAACGACGGCCGGATGACCATCCGCTTCCGTGGGGGAGGACATAAGCGGCTGTATCGCACGATCGATTTCCGTCGCGATAAAGCCGGCATTCCGGCTCGCGTGGAGGCGATCGAGTACGACCCGAACCGGTCGGCACGCATTGCGTTGCTCAAGTATCGCGACGGCGAGAAGCGGTACATCCTCGCACCGGTGGGCTTGAACGTGAACGACGAAGTGCAGTCCGGGCCCGAGGCGGAAATCCGGCCGGGAAACGCGCTGGCCCTGTCCAGCATGCCGCTCGGCACCACGATCCATAACATCGAGCTGAAGCCGGGGAAGGGCGCGCAGCTCATCCGCAGCGCGGGCGGATTCGCGCAGGTGATGGGCCGCGAAGGGGGCTACGTACAGGTCCGGCTCAAGTCCGGTGAAATGCGCCGAATTCTCGGATCCTGCATGGCGACCGTCGGACAGGTGGGCAATCTGGACCATGAGAACGTGAGTGTCGGCAAGGCTGGCCGCTCGCGCTGGAAAGGCAAACGGCCGCATGTGCGCGGTGTCGTGATGAACCCGGTCGATCACCCGCACGGCGGGGGCGAAGGGAAGTCCGGGCAAGGCAATCCGCATCCCGTGTCGCCGTGGGGGCTTCCGACGAAGGGCTACAAGACGCGGCAAAACAAGAAGACGGACAAGTACATCATCGCCCGCCGCAAGTCAGGAGTGCGCAATGCCTAGATCCATCAGCAAGGGCGCGTTTGTCGACGAGCACCTGCTCAAGAAAGTCGAGCAAATGAATCAGACGAAGGATCGGAAGCTGATCAAAACCTGGTCGCGCCGGTCGACCGTGGTCCCCGACATGATCGGCCACACCTTCGCCGTCCACAACGGGAAGAAGTTCATCCCCGTGTTTGTGACCGAAAATATGGTCGGCCACAAGCTGGGCGAATTTGCGCCGACCAGATTCTTCAAGGGGCATGGCCAGGCGAAGACGGAGAAGGCGGTTCCGCTGAAATAGGGAGGTCAAGAGTCATTCGTCGACGGTCATTCGTGTGAGACGGCGGTTCCCTGCACCAATGACTAGTGACCAATGGCTGGATTTCAATCATGGCAGAGGCAAAGGCAATTCTCAGATTCGTCCGCGTCGCACCGCGCAAAGCGAAGCCGGTGATCGACATGATCCGCGGACAGCAAGTGCCGATGGCGCTCGCGATGCTCAAGCATACGCCGCGGCATGCCGCGCGGGTGGTGGAGAAAATTCTCAAGTCCGCCGTGGCGAATGCGGAACAAAAAGAAATGGGCGACAGCGAGTCGATGGTCATTTCCAAGGCCTTCGTGGACTGCGGCCCGACGTACAAGCGGTTTCGGGCCCGCTCGATGGGGCGGGCGAATGCGATTCAAAAGCGGACCAGCCATATCACCGTGGTGGTCGCGGCGCCGTCCCTGGACGGCAAACGGAAGTAAACGGATCACGATTACTCATTCAGCGATCGTTCACTGAGGCACACAGCGTATGGGTCAAAAAACACATCCCATCGGTTACCGACTCGGGTACAACTACACCTGGAACTCGCGCTGGTACGCGGGCAAGGAGTACGCGAAGCTGCTCCATCAGGACATCAGGATCCGAAAGATGGTTAAAGCGAAGCTGTACCACGCCGGTGTCGCCAAGGTGGAAATCGAACGGTCTGGCGATCAGACCAGAGTCATCATTCACACCGCCCGCCCCGGCATTATCATCGGCCGTAAGGGCGCCGAAGTGGACAAGCTCAAGGCCGACCTCGAAAAGCAGTACGGCGGTCAGGTCTACATCACGGTGAAGGAAATCAAGAAGCCCGAGTTGGACGCGCAGCTCGTGAGCGAGAACGTGGCGACGCAGCTGGAAAAACGCGTCGCATTCCGCCGGGCCATGAAGCGGAGCGTGCAGTCGGCCTTACGGCTTGGCGCCCAGGGTATCAAGATCATGGTGGCCGGCCGATTGGGCGGCGCGGAAATCGCGCGCACGGAATGGTATCGCGAAGGCCGGGTGCCCTTGCACACGCTGCGGGCCGAAGTCGATTACGGCTTTGCCGAAGCGCATACGACGATGGGCCAAATCGGCGTCAAGACGTGGATCTACAAGGGCGAGTTGCTGCCGGTGCAGCCGTTGAAAGCGGAATCGGCGCTCGACCGTCGTCTCGGTTAAGGAGAAAGACCAGTGTTAGCGCCAAAGAAAGTCAAGTTTCGCAAGATGCAAAAGGGCCGCATGACGGGCAAGGCCTATCGTGGCGGCGACATTACGCTCGGACAGTTCGGGCTCAAGGCCTTGGAGCCGGGATGGGTCACCAGCCGCCAGATCGAAGCGGCGCGTATCGCGATCACGCGCTATGTCAAGCGGGGCGGGCAAGTGTGGACCAGGATTTTCCCGGACAAGCCGATCACGAAGAAGCCGGCGGAAACCCGCATGGGCAAGGGCAAGGGGAATCCGGAATACTGGGTGGCGGTCGTGAAGCCCGGCCGGATTCTGTATGAAATGGACGGCGTGACCCCGGATGTGGCCAAAGAAGCCTTTCGGCTGGCCTCGCACAAGTTGCCGGTGGCGACCCGCTTGGTGGTGCGCGGCGAATTCTTGATGCGGTATCAGGGCGAGTGAGGAACGGTGACCATGGCGTTGGACCTGAAAGAGTTGCGGCAATTGAGCGGCCCTGAGTTGGCCGATAAGGAAAAGCAGTTGGTGCAGGAGCTGTTCAATCTTCGCTTTCAGTTCGGCACCGGGCGGCTCGAAAATCCCATGCAGATTCGCAAGACCAAGCGGGATATCGCGCGGATCAAAACCGTGATCGCGGAAGTCTCCAAAAAGGAAGCGAAGGCCAAAGGATCGTGACTATGACGGAAGCTGTAAAGAAGCGCGAGTGGGTCGGCCGTGTCCTGAGCAACAAGATGGACAAGACCGTAGTCGTGGCCGTGGAGCGGTCAGTCATCCATCCGGTGTACCGCAAGGTCTTGCGCCGGGTCACCAAGCTCAAGGCGCATGACGAGCAGAACGCCTGTCACATCGGCGATCAGGTGCGCATGGTGGAGACGCGGCCTCTCAGCAAGGAAAAGCACTGGCGGGTGGTCGAGGTGATTCAGAAGGGCCGGGCGGACTAATCAGGGGCGCGGCGGCACGGAAAGAAAGATCGGCACATGATTCAGAACTATACCTATATGGATGTGGCGGACAACTCCGGGGCGAAGCAGGCGATGTGCTTCCATGTGTTCGGAGGGACGAAGCGCCGGTATGCGTCGCTGGGAGATGTGGTGGTCGTCGCTGTCAAGGAAGCGATTCCCCAGGCCGGCGTGAAGAAGGGCGATGTCAGCCGGGCCGTCATCGTGCGGACGACCAAAGAAGTGCGGCGCGAGGACGGGTCCTACATCAAATTCGACCGCAACGCCTGCGTGCTGATCAATAAAGACGGCGAGCCGATCGGCACCCGCATCTTCGGGCCGGTGGCGCGCGAGCTGCGGTGGAAGAAATTCATGAAGATCATCTCCCTGGCACCTGAGGTGCTGTAGGGGGACGTCATGGGGGACGTTGTGCAAGCACTTGGGAAAAGCAGGATTAGGAAAGGCGACACGGTCGTGGTCATCGCCGGCCGGGAGCGCGGAAAATCCGGCAAGGTCTTGTCCGTCGATTTGGGCGCCGGCAAGGTGACGGTCGAGAAGTTGAACATCATCAAACGGCATACGAAACCGAATCAAAAAGCGAAGCAGGGCGGGATCCTGGAGCGCGAAGCGCCGCTGGCGATCTCCAATGTCATGTTTCTCTGTCCCGTCACGCAGAAGCCCACGCGCATGGGCATCCGTACCCTGGCGGACGGCCGGCGGGTCCGGTTCAGCAAGAAATCGAACGAGACGATCGAGTAGCCGAGGAGTTAGGCATGGCGAAGGTGGAAAAAGGCGGCGGGAAGAAGCCGGCCGAGCGAAAGAGCGCGAAAAAGGACAGCGCGCCCCAGCAGTTGGACCAGGGCAGCGAAGAATCGAAGTTCCGCCCCAGGCTGCGCGATATGTATCAGCAACAGGTGGTGCCGGCCCTCATGAAGGAGTTCGGCTACAAGAACGTGATGCAGGTGCCTAAACTGGAGCGCGTGGTGCTGAACGTCGGCATGGGCGAAGCGATCCAGAACGTGAAGTTGCTGGAGAGCGCGGTCGCGGAGTTGGGCACGATCACCGGACAGAAGCCGGTGGTGACCAGGGCCAAGAAGGCGATCGCCGGCTTCAAGTTGCGTCAGGGGCTGCCGATCGGCGCCAAAGTCACGCTGCGCAGCCGCCGGATGTACGAGTTCTTCGACCGGCTGGTCACGCTGGCGCTGCCGCGCATCCGCGACTTCCGCGGCGTGTCGCCCAAGGCGTTCGACGGGCGCGGGAACTACACGCTGGGACTGAAAGAGCAGTTGATTTTCCCGGAGATCAAGTACGACGAAGTGGCCTCCATTCACGGGATGGATATCACGATCGTCACGACGGCGCGCACGAATGACGAAGGCAAGGCGCTGTTGAAACATTTGGGGATGCCGTTCAGAACGTAGGCCTCCTCGTCAGGCTCCCTTCGACGGCGCTCAGGGCGAGCGGGGTTCGGAACGGAAGGAGAGGTTGTGTCACGATTAGCGCTGAGAAATAAGGCGGCGGCCAAGCAGAAGTTTTCGACGCGCGAGTATCACCGGTGCGGCGTGTGCGGACGCGTACGGGGCTATCTGCGCCGGTTTCGCATGTGCAGAATCTGCTTCCGCTTTTTGAGCCTGCGCGGCGAAATTCCGGGCGTGCGGAAGTCCAGCTGGTAGAACGCATTCACCGTAAAACACGGTCCGAGGAAGGTAGAAGGATACAGCAATGGTTACTGATCCCATCGGCGATCTCTTGATTCGGTTGAAGAACGGCTCGCAACGCCGGCATGAAACCGTCACGGTTCCGGCATCCAAGTTGAAGCGCGCCATTCTGGAGATCTTGAAAAAGGAAGGCTACGTCGAGACGGTGGAGGACGCCACGGTCGAAGGCCACCCGGCGCTGAAAGTCCAGTTGCGGTATGTGGGGGATGGGCAACCCATGATCACCGGGTTGGAGCGCGTCAGCAAGCCGGGCCGCCGGGTGTACGTCGGCAGCAAAGACATCGCGAAGGTCCGGAACGGCATCGGGATGTCCATCCTCTCCACGTCGAAGGGCATTATGACCGATCAGGAATCCCGCCGGAACAAGCTGGGCGGGGAAGTCCTTTGCTCGGTGTGGTAAACGTCAGCGTCGAGAGGCGGAACGATATGTCACGCATTGGGAACAAGCCGATCGCGATTCCGGGCGGAGTGGAAGTGAAGGTGGCCGGACCGACGGTGTCGGTGAAAGGGCCGTTGGGCAAGCTCGATTGGTCGGTCGCGCCGGGCATCGCTGTCGCCGTCGAGAACGGGCAGATCGTCGTGAGCCGGTCCAGCGACGACCGGCGAGTGCGCGCGTTGCACGGTCTGGTTCGAGCGGAGCTCAATAACATGGTCCAGGGAGTGACCAAAGGCTACGAACAGTCCATGGAAATTACCGGCGTCGGGTATAAAACGCAGATTCAGGGCCGGACGATGAGCTTCAACGTTGGCTACATCAATCCGGTCACCTATCAAGTGCCGGCCGGCATCGATGTCAAAGTCGATAAGCAGACGATCATCAACATCAAGGGCGTGGATAAGCGCCTGGTGGGGCAGGTGGCCGCCAATCTGCGGGCCATCAAGCCGCCGGACGTGTATAAGCAAAAGGGCGTCCGCTACATGGGTGAAGTGCTGCGCAAGAAGGAAGGCAAAACCGGGAAGTAAGGCGGGGTAAGGATTGGATCATGAATACAGCCGAAAAAGAACGACAGCTCGAACGGCGCAGACGGCGGGTTCGCCAGCGGATCATGGGTACGCCCGAGCGGCCTCGGTTGAACGTCTTCCGCAGCAGCGCGCATATCTATGCGCAGATCATCGACGACATCAAGGGCACGACGCTCGCCGCCGCCTCGTCTCTGGACAAGTCGTTGCGGACATCGCTGAAATCCACCAGCAGCATCGAGGGCGCCAAGGCCGTGGGCAAGCTCCTGGCGGATCGCGCCAAGGCGGCCAAGATCACCGCAGTCGTCTTCGATCGCGGCGGCCGCATGTATCACGGTCGGATCAAGGCGTTGGCCGAGGCGTCGCGTGAAGGCGGACTGCAATTTTAGACAGGTTGAGGCTGAGGTCGAGCTTGAGAACGAGAACCGTGGCGCCCGACGTCTCCTGAGCCTAAGCCGTAACCTCAACCTACGACCCAAGGGAGTGAACGCGTGCGAGTCAATCCAGATGAACTGAGCTTGAAAGACAAGGTCGTCTTCATCAACCGCGTGGCGAAAGTGGTGAAAGGCGGTAAGCGGTTTAACTTCTGCGCCTTGGTCGTGGTCGGCGACGGCCATGGGTGGGTCGGCATCGGCAAGGGTAAAGCCGCCGAGGTCCCCGTCGCCATTTCCAAGGCGGTGGAACAAGCCAAGAAGCATCTGGTGCACGTGCCGCTCAAGGGCGGGTCGATCCCGCACGAGGTCCATGGGTTGTTCGGCGGGGAGCACGTGTTGCTGAAGCCGGCGGTGGACGGCACGGGCATCATCGCGGGCGGCGCCGTGCGCGCGGTGGTGGAATTGGTCGGCGCGCACAACGTGATCGCCAAGACGTTGGGGCGCGGCAATCCCTTCAACACGGTGCGGGCCACGTTGGACGGGTTGACGCAATTGAGAAATCCGGACGAAGTCTTGCGCTTGCGGCGCCAGACGGGCGTCGAGCGGCAGGAAAGGGCGGCGGTGTAACCATGGCTGCGGCGAAGTCGACGAAGACCACCAAGGCGGGCGCGCCCGGCATTCGGGTCACTTTGCGGCGCAGTCCGATCGGCACTCCGGAGCGGCATCGTCTGGTGCTGCGGGGGTTGGGGTTGCGGCATATCAGGCAGACGGCCGTGCATCCCGACACGCCGCAGGTCCGCGGGATGATCCAGAAGGTCGGGTATCTGCTTGAAGTGGGGACACCATGAATTTGCATGATTTGACGCCGGCGAGAGGCGCAAAAAGGCGGCGGAAACGTATCGGACGAGGACCCGGGTCCGGGCACGGGAAGACGGCGACGAAGGGCCATAAGGGCTTGCTGGCGCGGTCGGGCGGCGGCAAGCGCCCCGGCTTCGAGGGCGGACAAATGCCGTTGATCCGGCGTCTGCCGAAGTACGGGTTTGCGAACCCCTTCCGGACCGAATATGCCATCGTGAATGTGAAGAGTTTCGAGCAGTGGACCGGAGCCGGGACGATCACGCCCCAGGCATTGGTCGATGCGGGGTTGGTGAAGCGCAAGCACCTTCCGATCAAGATTCTCGGCACGGGGGAGCTCCACAAGCCGCTCGTGATCCAAGCGCATAAGTTCAGCAAATCGGCCGAAGCGAAGATTCAGGCAGCTGGAGGGAGAGTCGAGGTCATCGGCGGTGTTTGAGCGGCTCCTGACCAGTTTTCAGAACATCTTCAAGATCCCGGAGCTGCGGACCCGCGTCTTGTTCACGCTCGGGATGCTGGTTGTCTACCGGGTCGGGGCCCATATCCCGACCCCCGGCATCAACGGCGACGCGCTGTCCGATTTTTTGCAGAAGCAGGGCGGGGCGCTGCTGGGATTTTTGGATATTTTTTCCGGCGGATCGCTGTCCCGGCTGACGATCTTCGCGCTGGGCATCATGCCCTATATCAGCGCGTCGATCATTCTGCAGCTCTTGACGGTCGTCATTCCGCACCTGTCGAAGCTGGCGAAGGAAGGGGAGCGCGGGCGCAAGAAGATCATCCAGTACACCCGTTTCGGCACGATCGGCATCGCGCTCATTCAAGGATTCGGCATCGCGATCGGGCTGGAACAGATGAATCAGGGCGCGTTCGTGCTGAGCGGCGGGTGGGGGTTCCGTCTCATGACGGTGATCACGCTCACGGCCGGCACGGGCTTCCTGATGTGGCTCGGTGAACAGATCACCGAGCGCGGAATCGGCAACGGCATCTCGCTCATCATTTTCGCCGGCATCGTGGCGCGCTTGCCGGCCGCCGTCGCGCAGACGTTCGACCTCTATAAGGTCGGGCAACTGAGCATCGTCCTGCTGGTCGCCTTGGCGGCGCTGATGGTGGCGGTCGTGGCGGCGATCGTCTTTCTGGAGAGCGGGCGGCGCAAGATTCCGGTGCAGTATGCGAAGCGCGTGATCGGACGGCGCGTCTATGGAGGACAGAGCACGCATATTCCGTTGAAAATCAATACGGCCGGCGTGATTCCGCCGATCTTCGCCTCGTCGATCATCGCGTTTCCCGCGACGATCGCCGGGTTTTTCGAGACGCCGTGGGTCAAGGCCATCGGCGCGCAGTTGGCGCCCGGGTCGCTGCTCTATACCCTGATGTACGTCGGCCTGATCATTTTCTTCTGCTTTTTCTATACCGCCGTGGTCCTGAATCCGGTGGACATGGCGGACAATATGAAGAAGTACGGAGGGTTTATCCCGGGCATCAGGCCCGGGCAGCGGACCTCGGACTATATCTATAATGTGTTGACGCGGATCACGTTTGCCGGGGCGATCTATCTGGCGATCGTGTGCGTGATTCCGGAGTTTTTGATCTATAAGCTCAATGTGCCGTTTTATTTCGGCGGCACCTCGCTCTTGATCGTGATCGGGGTCGGCCTCGATACGGCCCAGCAGATCGAGTCCCATATGCTGATGCGGAACTACGAGGGCTTCCTGGGCAAAGGCATGGCCCCGTTGCGCGGGAGAAGCGGCTGACATGCGGCTGGTGTTTCTCGGAGCTCCCGGCGTCGGGAAGGGCACGCAGGCGGACCGACTGGCGGTCCAGTACGGTGCGAAGAAGATCTCGACGGGGGATTTGCTGCGGGAAGCGGTGCGCAATCAGACGCCGCTGGGACTCGAAGCGAAAAGCTATATGGATCAAGGCAAGCTGGTTCCGGATTCCGTGGTCATCGGTCTGGTGCGTGACAAATTGGCCGATCCCAGCTACGCGAAGGGCTTCGTGCTGGACGGGTTCCCGCGAACGGTGCCGCAAGCGGAGGCCTTAAGCCGGGTGTTGAGCGAGCGGAGCATCGCGCTGGACCGCGTGGTGAACTTTCGAGTGTCCCGCGAGGCGATCGTGGAGCGGCTCAGCGGACGGCGCAGTTGCCCGAAATGCCAGGCGACGTTTCACGTGGAGTTCGCGCCGCCGAAGCACGACGGCGCCTGCGATCGTTGCGGCGAGCGGCTGGTGCAGCGGAGCGACGATCAGCCGGAGGCCATCGAAACGCGTTTGAAAGTGTATGAGGAGCAGACGGCTCCCTTGATCGAGTACTACGAGCAGAAACACCTGTTGTCGCATCTGCCGGCCGAAGGATCGGTCGATGAGGTATATCGCAATCTGACGAAGATGTTGGCGACAGCGCAGATGGCATGATCATTCTCAAGACGCCTGCCGAGATCGAAGTCATGGCCCAGGCATCCCGGGTTGTGGCGGAGGCGCTGGAGATCGTGGCCAAGGAAGTGCGGGCGGGGATCACGACGGACGAACTGGACCGCATCGCGGAAGAGGCGATTCGAGCCAGAGGCGCCGCGGCGGCGTTCAAGGGGTACCGCAGTTATCCGAAGACCCTGTGCGCGTCGGTGAACGAACAGGTCGTGCATGGGATCCCGTCGAAGCGGAAGCTGAAGGACGGGGATATCATCGGACTGGACCTCGGCGCCATCGTCGGGGGCTTCTACGGCGACTCCGCCGTGACGGTGCCCGTCGGTGATGTGGATGACCAGGTCGCCCGGTTGGTGCGAGTGACCGAAGAGGCGCTGTATCTGGGCATCAAAGAAGCGGTCGTCGGCCGTCGGTTGACCGATATTTCGCACGCGATCCAGCGCCACGTGGAAGCCGCCGGCTACTCCGTCGTGACCGAGTTTGTCGGGCACGGGATCGGGCGGCAGTTGCACGAAGAGCCGCAGGTCCCGAACTACGGCAAGCCCGGGCAGGGCCCGCGGTTGCAGCCGGGTATGGTGCTCGCCATCGAGCCGATGGTCAATATGGGCGGCAGCGCCGTGCGGGTGCTCGAGGATCGGTGGACGGCGGTGACGGCGGACGGCAGTTGGTCCGCGCACTTCGAACATACGATCGCGATTCAGCCGGCCGGCCCGGCGCGGGTGTTGAGCCAACGGGCGGCGGTCGCTCGGTAATCAAAAGGACCGGGAGTACGTGGCGAAAGAAGACGTTATCGAGGTACAGGGCACCGTGTCGGAGACCTTGCCGAACGCCATGTTTCGGGTGAAGCTCGACAACGGCCATATGATCCTGGCGCATATTTCCGGCAAGATGCGGATGCACTTCATTCGGATCCTTCCCGGCGACAAGGTGACGGTGGAGATGTCCCCGTATGATTTGACCAGGGGCCGCATTACCTATCGTTTTAAGTAGTGGGAGCGTGTAAGACTTATGAAAGTGAAATCATCCGTCAAGCCCATTTGTGCGAAGTGCAAGGTCGTTCGTCGGCGAGGCGTCGTCCGTATTCTGTGCGACAATCCCCGACACAAGCAACGGCAGGGGTAGAAAACAGTGACGGGTGACCAGTGACGAGTCACGTGCAAGAGGGAATCGCTACACGCTCGTCGCTTGTCACTCGGCACTCGTCACGTTTGTAAGGAGATATGTATGGCACGTATTGCGGGCGTGGATTTGCCGAGGGAGAAGCGGGCCGACATCGGCTTGACGTACATCTATGGTATCGGGCGGGCCGCCGCCCGGGAGATTCTGAAAGCGGCGGGCGTCGACGGATCCGTCCGCGTGAAGGATCTCAGCGAGGACAAAATCGTCAAGCTCCGCGAGATCATCGAACGGGATTACCGGGTCGAAGGCGACCTTCGCAAAGAAGTGTCGCTCAACATCAAGCGGCTGATCGATACCGGCACGTACCGCGGCCTGCGCCACCGTAAGGGGTTGCCGGTGCGCGGGCAGCGCACGAAGACCAACGCCAGAACGCGAAAAGGCCGCCGTGCGGGCGTCGGCAGCAAGCCGAGGCCCGCGGGCGTGAAGGCGGGCGCATGACTGTTGAACGCGGCATGAAGGAGTTCGCATGAGCGTCAAAAAGGGCAAGAAGAAAGAACGGCGGATTGTGCAGAGCGGCGTCGCGCATGTGCAGGCGTCCTTCAACAACACGATCGTCACCATTACGGACATGAGCGGCAATACCGTCGTATGGGCGAGCGCCGGGAACCAGGGGTTCAAGGGATCGAGGAAGAGCACGCCGTTCGCCGCTCAGCGCGCCGGTGAAGCCGCCGCCCGCAAGGCGATGGAAAGCGGAATGCGGCAGATCGACGTCTATGTGAACGGTCCCGGGTCCGGCCGCGAATCAGCCATCCGGTCGCTGCAAGCGGCCGGGCTGCGCATCAATCTGATCCGCGACGTGACGCCGATCCCGCACAATGGGTGCCGGCCGCCCAAACGGAGACGCGTGTAGGAAGAACGTTAAACGTGAATCGTGAATCGGACGACGTTTAACGAATAACGATCAACGATTCACGACGAACGAGGAGGAAGCAGTGGCAAAGTATCGCGGTCCTGTCTGCCGGTTGTGCCGGCGTGAAGGTGAAAAATTATTCTTGAAGGGTTCCCGCTGCATGACGGAAAAATGTGCCATCGAACGGCGCAGCTATCCGCCCGGCCAGCACGGTCAAGGGAGGCCTCGGACGTCGGATTACAGCTTACAATTGCGCGAGAAGCAAAAGCTGCGGCGCATCTACGGCTTGCAGGAACGGCAATTCCGCAGCGTCTTCGAACGGGCCGAGCGGCAGTCCGGCGTCACCGGCGATGCGTTGTTGCGCCTGCTGGAATGCCGTCTGGATAACGTCGCCTATCGGCTGGGCTTCGCCGCGTCACGGAAACAGGCGCGGCAGATCGTGAGCCACGGCCATCTGACCCTGAACGGCAAGAAAATCACCGTCGCCGGCGCATTGGTCAAAGCCGGCGATGTGATCGAGGTGCGGGAGCGGAGCCGCAACCTGGTCGCGATCCAGTCGGCTCTGGAGGCGGTCGACGGCCGCGGGGTTCCCGAGTGGCTGGAATTGGACAAGGGCGCGTTCAAGGGCACCGTCCGCGCCTTGCCGGCGAAGGAGCACATCGCTCTGCCGGTCAACGAGCAGATGGTCGTGGAATTGTACAGCCGATAGTCATTGGTCTGATAGAGCGCGGGAACCAGCCGGATCTGTTCTATCAGGTGACAATCACTCGATGGTAATGAAGGGGGAGTCATGATCAAAGCGATGAAAGACTTTCAGGTCCCAATGCGGGTGGAAGTCGACAAGGATACTCTTTCCCCAACATTCGGCAGATTCACCACCGAGGCGTTCGAGCGCGGGTTCGGCACCACCATCGGAAACGCCCTGCGGCGTGTGCTGCTGTCGTCTCTCACCGGGGCCGCCGTCACCACGGTGAAGATCGAAGGAGTGTTGCACGAGTTTTCGACGATTCCCGGGGTCACGGAAGACGTGACGGCCATCATCCTCAATATCAAGACGCTGAGGCTGGCGCTGCACACGGACAAGCCCAAGACGATCCGCTTGAAGAAAAAGGGGCCGGGAGAAGCCAAAGGGTCCGACATCGTCCACGACGCCGACGTCACGATTCTCACGCCGGACCTGCATATCGCGACGCTGGACAAGGATGCGTCGTTGGACATTGAAATGACCGTCAAGCACGGCCGCGGCTATGTGCCGGCCGAGCGGAACAAGGAAGAGGGCCTGCCGATCGGCGTGATCGCCATCGACTCCATCTTTTCGCCGATCAAGCGGGTGAATTTCCATGTCGAGAACGCGCGGGTCGGCCGCATGACGGATTATGACAAGCTGACGATGGAGATCTGGACGGACGCGACGATCAGCCCGCGCGACGCGTTGTCGACGGCCGCTGGAATCCTCCGTGAGCACATCGACATCTTCATCAATCCCGAAGAGCGCGCGGAGGGTAAGACCGAGGCGGGCTTCGAGGAATCGCAGCGCGAGATCAATAAAAATCTCTTCCGCAGCGTGAACGAGCTCGAGCTTTCGGTGCGGGCCGCGAATTGCCTGAAGAACGCGAACATCAAGACGATCGCGGATCTCGTGCAAAAATCGGAAGGCGAGATGTTGAAGACCAAGAACTTCGGAAAGAAGTCTCTCAACGAGATCAAGGAAATCCTGTCGGAGATGGGGCTGTCGCTCGGCACGAAGATCGATACGACCTCGCCCAACGGGAGCCCAAAGTCGGAGTAATTTCGAGCCAAGGGGAAACGCCGCCGTGCGACACAGAAAAAAAGGACGACAACTCGGGCGTCAAACCAAACACCGATGGGCGTTGTTTCGGAGCCTTGTCACGTCTCTGCTGGATCACGAGCGCATCGAGACGACCGAGGCGAAGGCGAAAGAGGTGCGGGGATTTACCGACCGCATGATCACGCTCGGGAAGGAAGGCACTTTGCCGGCGCGGCGCCGGGCGCTCACGTTCCTGCGCAGCAAAGCCGTCGTGTCGAAGTTGTTCAGCGATGTGGCGGGACGGTTCAAGGACCGCCCGGGCGGCTACACCCGCATCGTCAAGACGCGGCGGCGGGTCGGCGACGCGGCCGAGCTGGTCGCGATCGAGCTGGTCAGCCGGGCGGATGCTTCCACCTCCAAGAAGACGGGGGCGCCTGCCGTACCACCTCCATCCGGCTCCGGGAAATCGGCGTAAGACGTTTCAGTGCTCTTTGGTTTCCCCAGCGACTCCCACGCGGCGACGCGTGGGAGTCGTGTTGTTTTTAGAGCCGGAGACATTTACTTGGCCCATCATGCATGCTACGATCGTGCCAGACAATCGTGCGGTCTGTTTGAGGAGCCTTTCCGCCAATGTGGGAACTCGTTGCGAGGCGTATCCTGCTCGCGCTAAGTGTCGTGCTGGCTTCATTTCTCGGCTATTTGCTGTTCGTCAATGCAGACTCCGCTCCCGCCAGCCGGCCGGCTGCGCCCGGATCACTCGAGCGAGCCGACGCCAAGATCTCCGAGTTTTCCTTCACGCAGACCAAGGGCGACGCAATCCAGTGGCAGGTCCAGGCCAAATCGGCCCGGCTGTTTGAGCAGGAGAAAAAAGCCTTGCTCAGTACCGTGGACGTCACGCTCTACGGGGTGCAGGGGAAAGAGTTGACGGTGTCGGGCGACGAAGGCACGCTCGATACGGCGACCAAGAATTTCACGCTGGTGAATCGGCAGGATCCCCTTGTGGTTGTCACCAGTAGCGGATACACCATTTATACCAATCACCTGGCCTGGACCGACGCGACCCGCGAGATCCGTACGGACGATCCGGTCAGGATCGTCGGTAACGGCTTGGCGGTCACCGGCCGGGGCCTGCTCGGCCGGCTGGAGTCGGAAGAGTTTGAGGTCTTAGAGGATGTTCATGTGGATGTGGCTCCTGCTTCTTCATAGCCTGGCGCTGTCCGTCTTTGCCCTTGCTCCAAGCGCTGTCGCGGGGCTGGCCAAGCCGGGCGCGGACGAACCGCCTGTCTCCACGACGATTACGGCCAAGAAGATGACGGTGCGTAATCAGGACGGCCAAGCCGTGTTCGAAGGATCGGTCGTGCTGACCAAGGGCACACTGGTCGTCTATTCCGACAAAATGATCGTGCTGTTCCATTCCAACAACGAAACGGCGAAAGGTGCGCCGGAGGGCCGTGAAGCGCCCAAGACTCCTGCGCCGGCGAAGGGGGCCGATGCGATGCCGACCGTCTCCAACCGCTCGATGAGCCAGATCGAAGCGACGGGACGCGTCAAGATCGTCAAAGAGAACGGGAACGCGACCTGCGGGAAGGCCGTCTATGTCGCCGGTGAGGACATCATCACGCTGACCGACAATCCGGTGGCGTGGGAAAAAGGCACCCGCGTGAGCGGCAGGAAGATCACCATGTATCTGAAGGAAGACCGCAGCGTGGTCGAGGGAGGCTCTCACCTGCGCATGGAAAACGAGGAGACGGCCGCCCCATGACGCCGGGAATACAAACCGAAGTCATGCCGGGTCTCGCGGCGGGCTCGGTGGCGCGGACCGAGTGCCTCAGGGCCAGCGGACTGGTGAAGAGCTTTCGTGGGCGGAAGGTCGTCAAGGGCGTGGCCATCGAAGTCCGGGCGGGGGAAGTGGTCGGCTTGCTGGGCCCCAACGGCGCCGGCAAGACGACGATTTTCGACATGATGGTCGGCCTGTGCCAGCCCGACGAAGGCGAGATCACGTTGAACGGAGAGTCGGTCACCGAGCTGCCGATGTACAAGCGGGCGCGCAAGGGCATCGGATACCTGCCGCAGGAGTCCTCGGTGTTTCGAAGGCTTTCGGTCGAGCATAATGTCTTGGCGATTCTGGAAATGCTGGGGTATGCTCGCGACGAACGAGCCCGGCGAACCGACGAATTGCTCAAGGAACTGGATCTGCTCCATATCCGAACCAGTATGGCCTACGCCCTGTCGGGCGGAGAGCGGAGGCGGCTGGAAATCACCCGCGCGCTGGCCACCGATCCTTCCTTCATGCTGCTGGACGAACCCTTTGCGGGCATCGATCCGATCGCCGTGGCGGACATTCAGCAGATCATCACGAGACTCAAAGAAAAAGGAATCGGCATCCTGATCACGGATCATAATGTGCAGGAAACCCTCTCCATCACCGATCGGGCCTATATCATCAACGAAGGACTGATCCTGGAAGCCGGGTCGCCCGAGACGATCGTCAAGAGCGAAACCGCGCGAGCGGTCTATCTGGGAGAGCGCTTCAAGCTGTAATTCGCGGAACACGGCCATGAAACTGCGACTGGATCTCAAGCTCAGCCAAAAGCTGATCATGACGCCGCAACTGCAGCAGGCCATCAAGCTGCTGCAGCTTTCCCGGCTCGAGCTGCAGCAAAGCCTGGCCCAGCATTTGCTCGATAACCCGCTGCTGGACGAAGTGCAAACGGAAGTCGAAGAGGGTGAAGCGACGGCGACGGACGAGAAGGTGGAAGAAGCCCCGGCCGCCTCGACCCAGGAGACGACGGATGAGACCGGCACGCCGGAGGAGCGGGAATCGCCGGAAGAATTCTCGGCGTCGGGCTGGGAAGAATATTTCGGCAGCGATCGCCGGGCGGGGGATTCGGAATACCCGTCGTCTTCGCAGGATGAATTTCCGTCGTACGAGCAAACCGTTGCGAAGGCGACGTCGCTCGAAGAACATTTGCTCTGGCAACTCTGTCTGTCCGGCTTGTCGGAGCGCGAGAAAGCCATCGGGCGGCTGATCATCGGCAATCTCGACGATGACGGCTATCTCCGGATCCCGCTCGCGGAGGTGGTCAGCGGAACAGAATTCACGGAAGCGGACGCCGAATCGGTCCTCAAGGACATTCAAACCTTCGATCCCACGGGTGTCGGGGCCCGCGATCTTCCGGAGTGCCTGTTGCTGCAGCTCGGGCACCTCGGCCGGAATCCGATGGGCTCACTCGGCTCCCGTCCGGGCGCGCTCAAAGGATCGGTGGTGGAAGGGATTGTGCTCCACCATTTGAAGGATCTGGAAAAGAAGCAGTATGCGAAGATCGCCAAGGCGTTGAACGTCACGGTTGAAGAAGTCTTTCAGGCGACCAAGATCATCGAGGATCTTGAGCCGAAGCCGGGCCGCCCGTTCACGAACACGCAAAATTATGTGATCGTTCCCGACGTCTTCGTGGTGAAAAACGAAGGGGAGTGGGTCGTGCTGCTGAACGACGACGGGCTGCCGCGCATGCGGATCAGCCCCTATTACAAACAGCTCATGGCGTCGGGGCAGGGCGGTACGGCGGAAACCAAAGCCTACATGGATGAGAAGCTGCGGGCCGCCCAGTGGGTGATCCGCAGCATCGAGCAGCGCAATAAAACCATTGTGAAAGTCGTCTCCAGCATCGTGAAGTTCCAGGAGCAATTCTTCGAGCACGGGGTGCAATACCTGAAACCGCTGGTGCTGAAACAGGTGGCCGAGGACATCGGCATGCATGAGTCCACGATCAGCCGCGTCACCGCCAACAAATACATGTATTGCCCGCAGGGCATGTTGGAACTGAAGTTTTTCTTCAATGCCGGCCTTCAGCGGGTGGATCAACCGTCCGATATGTTGTCGTCCGTCACGGTCCGGGAAATGATCCGCAAGATGGTGTCGGAGGAAGACCCGCGGCGACCGCTGAAAGACGAGGAGATTGCCGCGCGCCTTCGTACGCAGCAGGTGCTGATCGCCCGACGGACCGTCGCCAAATATCGAGCGGAAGAGAATATCCCCTCCGCCAGTCAACGTAAACGCTTTTTCTAAGCCGGTTGCTATCCCTCACAGACTACTTGGAGATGCTATGAAGTTGAGAATCACGGGCCGACATATGGACATGACCCCGGCGCTCCGGGACTATATCGAGTCACGGTTTGAGCGTTTGGATCGGTACGGGTTGAAAGTTGGATCGCTGCAAGTCGTCCTGAGCGTCGAGAAGCTGCAGCACAAAGCGGAAGTCGTGGGCGCGGTGAACGGAAAGCGCGTGCAGGCCAAGACGGCGACGCGCGAGATGTACGCGACGATCGACGCCCTGATCGACCGCGTGGACGCGCAATTCAGAAAATGGAAAGAGCGCTTGGCGAATCACAAGCCGGGCAAGATGAAGAAGAGCCGGCAGCCGGCGCGTACACCCGCCAAGTGGGGGCAGGACGACGATGCCTCGCCAGTGGAACGGCAGGCGGTGCCGGTGCTTTCGCTCGCACAGGCTCAGAAACAGTTCCGGGCCGAAGCCGCCCAACCCTTCATGGTGTTTGTGAACGCGGAAAACGGCCGGCTGCAGGTGGTGCAGCGGACGGGCGGCGGCCGACTCGCCATTGTGGAGCCGTATGCCGAAGACGGCCGAGGCGTTCCATCTGTCCGCTGAGGCGGGGCGGAAAACCGGTGTTCGCGTGGGTGCGCTCCGCACCATGCCGCTGCAGACGATCGACTCGAGGCTGAGGCTGATACAGGATGGCGCGGCTTAGTCTGGTCATCATCAGCGGTTTATCCGGCTCCGGTAAGTCCCATGCGCTGAAGGCCTTTGAAGACGCCGGTTATTTCTGCATCGACAATCTTCCTCCCGCCCTGCTGCCGACCTTCGTGGAGCTCTGCAACCAGCAAAACGGCGAAATCTCGAACGTCGCGCTCGGCATCGACGTGAGGGAGCGCGTGTTCTTCTCGGATCTCGTCGGCATTCTCGAACGGGTCAAAGGGCTGGGACATTCGGTGCAGCTGCTGTTTCTCGAAGCACGCGAAGAAGTGTTGGTCAGGCGCTTTTCGGAATCGCGGCGGCCCCATCCGCTGCTGCCGCACCTGCCCGTCTTGGAAGGCGTCCGATTTGAAAAAGAGCGCGTCGCGGAGCTCCGGCGCCATGCCGATCGGATCATCGATACGTCCGATCTGACGGTGCATGAACTGCGGGATCTCCTGACGAAACAGTTCCGTCGCGAGCCGACCGCGAGGAAACTGACGATCTCGCTGTTGACCTTCGGGTACAAGTACGGGGTCCCGTACGACATCGATCTGCTGTTCGACGTGCGATTCCTCAAAAATCCCTATTTTGTGCCTGATCTGAAGCCCCTTCCCGGCGATGACCCCCGAGTCCGGACGTTCGTGCTGACGGATCCGGACGCCATCGCGCTGATTCAGCAACTCGAAGGGCTCTTCAAATTCTTGATCCCCTTGTTCGAACGAGAGCAACGCAGCTATCTCACCATTGCAGTCGGATGCACCGGAGGCCGGCATCGCTCGGTGGCCATCGCCGGACGATTGCAGGAAAGCCTGACATCTCTGGGCTACGACGTAGTGGTAAAGCACCGCGATCTGCAGAAATCGTAATCTTCGCTCCGGCCGGCCCTCCTGCCTCGCCTCCGCTTCCAACGGTTTCCTTGACAGGTTGAGCATATTGACTATACTTGCCCCTGTATGCCATCGCGTCTGCTTTCCTAAGGTCATTTCTCAACGTGAACAAGCGTAATAGCCTCGATAGAGAACACGGCATCAACACGAACGAAGTGTGCGGCCTGTTCGATATTTCCAAGGCCACGCTCTATCGGTGGGAGCGCCAAGGGCTGATCAGCGGGCCGCCGCGCGATTGGAGAAACTGGAGGCGCTATACCAGGAAGAACGTGGAGGAAATCAAGAAAGTTATTCGCGCGCGAAAGCTTGTCGTGTAGAGTGGCGGGGAATAGAGATGCTCACTTCATTTAAAAATATCTTCGAAACGGACATCGTCTCGCTGCTGACGCCCCGGCGGCAGCTCGTCGGGCTGGACATTGGGTCCAGCGCGATCAAACTGGTGCAGCTGAAGGAAAGCAAGGGGCGGTACTTTCTGCAGAAATTCGGCGTGAAACCGCTGGAGCCTGAAGTCATCGTCGACGGCACCGTCATGGACGAGGGCCGGGTCGTGTCGGCGATCCGGGAATTGTTCGACGAGTCAAACGTGAAGAACAAGCATGTCGCGATTTCCATCTCGGGCCATGCCGTGATCGTGAAGAAAATCAGCCTTCCGCCGATGCCGGATGATGAATTGGAGGGGCAGGTTCGATTGGCCGCCGAGCAGTATATTCCGTTCGACATCAATGAAGTGAACATCGATTTCCACGTGCTGCCTCCCGATCCTTCCGGCGACGCCCAGACCGATATGTCGGTCATTCTCGTCGCCGCCAAGAAGGACAAGATCAACGAATTGACGGAGCTCGTGAAGGGCGCCGGCTTGATCCCGATGGTGATGGATGTCGACGCGTTTGCCATCGAAAACATGCACGCGGTCAATTACCCGATGGCGCAGGAAGAAACGACGGCGCTGGTGAACGTCGGGGCGAGCGTGATGAACGTCAACATTATCCGCGGCGGGGTCTCGCTGTTCACGCGCGATATCCCGCTGGGAGGAAACCGGTATACCGAGGCGATCCAGCGGGAAATGGGGATGTCCTACGAAGAGGCCGAGGAAGTCAAGAAAGGCGAGCGCGCCAATGAGGCCGGCGGCGCCCAGTTGACCAACGTCATCGACAGCGTGAACGCGGAAGTGGCATCGGAAATTGCGAGGACGGTCGACTATTTTAAGACATCGACCTCCAACGCCGATCTCGATCGGGTATTGGTCTGCGGCGGGGTGGCGCGAATCCGAGGGCTGGTGCAGCAACTCGGGGATCGCATGCAGGTGCCCGTAGAGCTGGCGAATCCGTTCGGCGAGATCGACACATCGGGCAGCGACTTCGATCAAGACACGCTGGCCGATATGGCTCCGTTGGCGGCGGTTGGGGTGGGGTTGGCCCTGCGCGCGGTAGGTGATCGATGATCCGCATAAATCTCCTTCCCGGACCGAAAGGCAAGAAGGCGAAGCCTCAGTACGATGTCCGCGCGCAGGCTCTGCTCGGAATCGGCGTGATCGTCATCACGCTGGCCGGCTGTTGGTGGTATTCCGCGTCCTTGGACAGTGAATTGGAAGTCCAGCAAGAGGAGAAGCGCGACAAGGAAAAGCAAGTTGCTCAACTAAAAGAGCAGGTGAAACAGGTTCAGGATTTCGAACAGAAAAAAAAGCTGCTGGAAGATAAGAACCGGATCATCGATCAGTTGGAACAGTCGCGTCTCGGTCCGGTCAAGGTCCTGGACCACGTCAGCCAAAGCCTCGAGCCATTGAAAGTATGGCTCACCAAGCTCGGCATCGCTTCAGACGTCATCGAACTGGAAGGGAAGGCGTTGACCAACGACGACGTCGTCGAGTTCGTCAATAACCTCCGCAGGACCGATTACTTTACGGCCATCAATCTCCAAGAGAGCAAAGCGGCGGTCGAAAACAAGATCAATGTATACCAATTTCGTCTGGTTTTTCGGTTGAAAGGGTGAATATGGATCTGCCCGCTGTCAACCTGGATGCGCTCCGTAACGTTCCGGCTGCCCAGAAGGTCGCGCTACTGCTGCTGCTCGTGGGCGTCTTGATCGCCGGGTTTTATTTCTATATCGCGGAACCAAAGGCCGCCAGCATCGAAGCGGTGCGCGCCGATAATGCCAGGCTGGACGGGGAAATTCAGTCCTTGACCATCAAGGTGAAGCATCTCGATGAGTTGGTGGCGGCCAACAAACAGCTGGAAATCGAGCTGGCGAAGAAGAAAGAACGGCTCCCGCCCGAAGAAGAAGCGATCATGTTGCTCAAGCAAGTGTCCGACCTGGGCGTGAGACTGGGTTTGGATATCAAGTTGTGGAAGCCGGGCGCCCAAACGGAAGATGCGTCGAAGCTCTTTGTGAAGATGCCGGTCAACGTCGAGGTGACGGGTGTCTACCACACGGCGGCGTTGTTCTTTGACCGGATCAACCGCCTCCCACGCATTATCACTGTGTCCGGTCTCAAAATGGGAAATCCGAAGGTTGAGCAGGGACGCATCGTCTCTCAGACCAGTTTTGATCTCGTCGCGTATGCCGCTCCGCAAGAAAAGCCGGCAGCGCCTGCACCGGTCCCTGCCGCAGCCAAGCCGGCACAGCTCGGTAAATGAGGGTTCGAATGGGTATGCGGGAGTATCATCACATCTCGAAAGCCGGCCGGAAGAGCATCATCCTTGTCGCTCTTGTCTGCACGATTTCCGTCACGGCCGACACCCTTCTCGCCGGTCCTCCGATGCGTCAGGACTCCATCAGCAGAGTCGCGCCCGTTCCGGAGGCCGTACGAGAAAGCCCGATACCTTCCGACGTGCCCGTGAATCATGCGCTCGCCCAGGCGCCCGTGGATTTGATGATGCCCGGTAGTGGCAATGGGGTGGGGTACGATCCGTCAGGCCGGCGGGATCCGTTTGCTCCGGTGGTACAGGAGCTCCAACCGGGCAAAGCCGACCCCAATCTTCCTCCGCTCCAGCGCGTCACGCTGACCGAGCTCAATCTCGTTGCGATCGTATGGGGAGCGTACGGATACACCGCCATGGTTCAGACGCCGGAGGGGCACGGGTATACGGTCCGGCGCGGGACGAGGATCGGCCAAAACAACGGTGTGGTGAGCGCGATCACGGAGCGGGGGATCATCGTGCAGGAACGGTTCACTGACATCTATGGCAAGAAGCAAGAGCGTGAGTACGTCAAGCTTCTTCATCCGAAAGAGGGCTCAGAATGAAACCACTATTGTTCGGCGCCAACCCCTTCCTTTCCACCGTCCGATTGGCTGGCATCGCCGGTCTTCTTGGCATGGCGCTGACCGCGCAGGCGGATGTCACCACGTCGCCCGATGAGCGGAGAGCGATGGGAGGGCTTGGAGCAGCGCAGGCCGCGAACGCACCGGTGGAGGCGCCCGCCCAGACCATCACGCAAGTCGAAGTCCGACCGGAGGGCAATCAGGTCACGGTTGTGGTCCTGGGGGACGGCAAGTTGTTCCCTGAGGCGAGGATGGTTGATGATGATCGGCTGGTGATTGACCTTCTTGCGGTCGCTTCTGCTCTCCGCACCCCTGTGGTGCGCGCCCATCATCCGCTTTTGAGAAAAGTTCGTGTGGGGCACCATGCAGATAAGGTCCGGCTGGTTCTCGATCTCATCGACCGCCCGGCCTACTCGGTGAGTCAGGCTGGTCGCGAGCTCTCCATCACGCTGAAGCCGGCAGAGTCGGAAACAATCGGTGGAGATGGCCGGCCGGCGGCGGTCATCGGCACGCGGCCGGAGCATGCGCTGTTTCAGCCAGGTGTTCAGCGGGCGACAAGAGTCGTCGGACCGGCCTCATCCAGGTTCCGAGTGCAACCGGTTCAGATGGCGGCAGATGGGGGTGCGCCTGAAAAAGACAACCGACCGGACGATATCGTTGCCGGCCAAACGCGGTTCGTCGGGCGGAGAATCTCGCTCGACTTTCAGCAAGCCGACATTACGAACATTCTCCGGTTGATCGCAGAAGTCAGCGGCTTCAATATCGTGGTCGGCGAAGGGGTGAAGGCCAAGGTCACGATGAAGTTGGTCAGCGTGCCCTGGGATCAGGCTCTGGACATGCTGCTGAAGATGAACGGCCTGGGCATGATCCGCCAAGGAACGATCGTCTGGGTGGATACGCTGGCGAACATTGCCAAGCAGCAGGATGAAGAGGCCCGGGCAAAGGACTCCAAGACCAAGGCCGAAGAATTGGTCGATCGGGTGTTCTACATCAGGAACCTTCAAGCTCAGGAACTGATGACTTCCTTGCGTCAGTATCTAAGCCCGCGTGGCGTGATGCAAGTCAGTCCAGGCAGCAATGCCCTCATTATTCGAGAGACGGAAACCAAGCTCGCGGTGATGAAGCAGTTAGTCGACGGTCTCGATTTGGAAGTCCCTCAGGTGCAGATTGAAGCGCGCATTGTCCAGGCGGATACCGTCTATGCCAGGGGATTGGGTATTCAGTGGGGCGTCAAAAATTCGGATTTCGGGACAAACAGTTTCAGCCTCGTCGGCAATGTCACCGGTCCATTCGCTGCGGCGAGTGGTCTGGGCGCTGGCGCCTCCACCACGGCAACTATCACCAGGGACTTCCTGGTTAACCTTCCGGCTCAGGTGGGCGGGTTGCCGGCCGTGCCGGCGATCGGTTGGACCTTCGGTAAGTTGGCCGACGGGTTCGCGCTCGATATGCGGTTGTCGGCCGGCGAGTTGCTCGGCTTGACCAAGGTCATCGCCGCGCCGAAGATTACGACGCTGGATAAGCGTGAAGCCAAGATCTCCCAGGGTGAATCGATTCCGTTCCAAACGACCTCGCTGCAGGGAACACAAACGACGTTCGTCGATGCCAATTTGGAGTTGAACGTCACCCCGCAAATCACGTCGCGGGATCCGAAAGAGATCGGCAAGACCATCCTGCTTCGCGTGCGCGCGACACGGAATGCGGTCGGCGCGCGAAGCAATCCGGCCGGCCCGAGCATCGATCGCCGTGAGGCCACCACGCAAGTCATCGTCCGCGACGGAGAAACGATGGTCATCGGCGGCGTCTTCGTGGACACCCAGAACAACAACGTGCAAGGCGTTCCGTACCTGTCACGCATTCCTGTGCTCGGATGGCTGTTCAAGAACAAGTCCGAATCCGTGTCAAAGCAAGAGCTGCTGATCTTCTTGACGCCCACCATCGTGAAGGCGTAGAGGCCGATTTAGGGCCTCTTGAGCCGACGGGAACGGCGCTGTGGGGCGAAGCCCCACAGCGCCATCTGCTTGGCCGGGACCCTCCCCGCGACGTCCTCTCTTCGCAAGCATGCCACATCGCTCCTTTCAGTTTTGGCGAGCCTATGCTACGATTTGCGCGCTTTTGTCGTTCCCTTCGAAGGTAACAATCCCGCTATCGTATGCCTCGCATGACAAGCTCGGCCACCGTTCCCGTCTCACTCGGCGAAAGAAGCTACGACATCGTGATCGAACCGGGTCTTTTAGAGAGGCTTCCCGGGCGGTTGGAGCATCTCGATGTCCGAGGAAAGGTCGGTGTCGTGACCGACCGACATGTGAAGCGGCATTACGCCAAACAGGTCATTGCGGCGCTGACGAAGAAGCGCCTTGAACCAGTGCTGATCGCTCTGCCCCCGGGAGAACGTACGAAAACCCTCACATCCGTTCAGTCCATTTTGGACGTGCTCGCGACACACCGCTTCGAGCGGAGCTCATGGCTGCTGGCTCTTGGAGGAGGGGTCGTGGGCGATATTACCGGGTTTGCGGCCGCTATCTATCAACGCGGCATTCCCTTTGTACAGATCCCGACCACGCTGGTCGCGCAGGTCGATTCCAGCGTCGGGGGCAAAACGGGCGTGGACCATCGTCTCGGCAAGAACCTTATCGGGGCCTTTTATCAGCCGCGGGCGGTGTGGATCGACCCCATGACGTTGCGCACATTGCCGGAGCGCGAATGGATCGCCGGTCTTGCGGAGGTCATCAAATACGGGATTATCGCCGACGAGCCGTTTTTTTCATTCCTCGAGCGCGAGATGCCGGCCATACGAGTCCGTCAACCCGACGGCGTCGCCGCCATCATCAAACGATCCTGTGAGATCAAAGCGAGCGTCGTGGCGGCCGATGAGCGGGAGGGGGATCGGAGGCGGATACTCAACTACGGGCATACCATCGGACATGCGTTAGAAGCGTTAGGCGGGTATCGATCGTTGATTCATGGGGAAGCGGTTGGGATTGGGCTCTTTCAGGAAGCCGACTTGGCGTGTTATCAAGGCATGTGTGATAGATCCACCGTGCAAAGAATTGGAGACGTTGTGCAGGATGCCGGGCTGAGCGTGGACATGCCTCGATGGCCGTCGAGCCGGCTTTGGAAAGCCATGTTGCATGACAAGAAAGTCTCCGGCGGACAAGTCGTGGGCGTCTGGCCGGAAAAGATCGGGCAGGTTCGCGTGGCGCCTCTCGGGCGGAAAGTCTTCGAACGGTGGTACGCCGAACGGAAGGACGCGCCGCCGCAACGGGTGGCCGCCAAGGCTTCTCGGAAGTAGAGACCGGTATGGAAGGCAGAAAGACATCGACCGCGCAGTTGGAACAGGCCCTGCGGGAAAAAACCCGCGAAGTCGATGTACTGCACCGCATCAGCGAATCGATCAGCAATACCTTGGACCTGGAAGCGGTGCTCAGGCACATCGTGGACGTCGTCGTGGAAGTCACCAAAGCGGATGCCTGCCTCTTGTATCTGCTGTCGGATCGCCGTGATGAGCTGATTTTGCGGGCGTCCAAAAACCCGCACCCCAAACTCATCGGGCGAATCACCATCGGTCTCGGTGAAGGGATCACGGGGTGGGTCGCCCGCGAGCGGACACGCGTCGTGATCCCGAGCAACGCCAGCGAAGATCCGCGGTTTAAGTTCTACAACAATCTTCCCGAGGATCGGTATCAGGCCTTCGTGTCCGTTCCCATCATGGTGAAAAAGGAAGTGATCGGCGTCATCAATGTGCAGCATAAACGACCGCGCCGATACCGGGAGGACGAGCTGGCGTTGCTGACCACCATCGCGAACCAGGTCGGCGGCGCCATCGAAAACGCGCGGTTGTACGATCAGATGAAGCGGAAAGCGCTCCAGCTCGAGACGTTGTCACAAGTGTCCGATACGGTGGCGTCCAACCGGCTGATCGACGACATGCTGCAGCTCATCGTCACGATGACCGCGCAGATGATGGGCTCCAAAATCTGCTCGGTCATGTTGCTGGACGAGCAGACGGGCGATCTGCGCATTGCGGCCACGCAAAGCCTGAGCGAAGAGTATCGGCGCAAGCCGCATTTGAAGATCGGGCAGAGCATCAGCGGCAAAGCGGTGCAGGAGCGCCGGCCGATCATCGTGCCGGATGTCACCAAAGAACGCACGTACATGTATCCGGATCTGGCGGTGAAGGAAGGGCTCTGCTCGTTATTGAGCGTGCCGATGCTGATGCGCGACAAGGCCGTGGGCGTGATCAACAGCTACACGTCCGTGCCGCATACGTTTACCTCCGAAGATATCCGTCTGATGCAAACCATCGCCAACCAAGCGGCGATTGCCATCGAACACACGACCCTGATGGAAAAATCTTTCGAAATGCAGGAGGCGTTGGCGGTCCGCAAGCTGCTGGAACGGGCCAAAGGCTATCTCATGAAATCCAAGAAGCTGTCGGAAGAGGACGCGTTCAAGCTGATCCAGCGCCAGAGCATGGATCTGCGGAAGTCGATGCGCGAAATCGCCGAGGCGATTCTGCTCGCGGGTGAGATCGAAGAGCGGGCGGGTGTGAAGAGCCGATAGCCCTCTTTCCGCCGGCATACGGTGTACGAGGCCCGCTCGTGCATCCGAGCCGACGGTCGCAGGTTTTTTCTCACCTCCTCCAACTCGACGGTCTTCGGGCGCATCTGCTCCTGGAGTCGGGGTAGTCGTGTGTGAGCCCAGCTCGACATGGTCCGCGCCGAGTCTGCCGGTGAAGCGTTCGATTGCGTCGCGATGCCGGCGTGGTTTCGCCATCGGGAGCGAAGCCAAGGGTTCATCGTCGATGACGAGGGTGGCGTGGAAAAAAACGGCAAGCGGTTCAGCGGCGACAGAGTCATGTCCACCCCGTACCACTGCTAACCGCGCCCGGCGGTGAAATGAGGCAGACCGTGTCACACCAGCGGATCGATGAACAGAAAGACGTGAGTGGCGAAGACGCGTCGCGGCGTGAATTGTTGGTGCGTGGCGTTCGGATGACGGCCGGCGTAGGGATCGCCTCCCTGCTCGGCAATCTGGGCCAGTGGGCGTTGTCGTATGCGGCGGACAGGGAGCCGATTAAAATCGGCGTGCTGCACTCGTTGAGCGGCACGATGGCGATCAGCGAGGTCTCGCTGCGCGACGTCGTCCTGATGGCGGTGGGGGAGATCAATGCCAAGGGCGGCGTGTTGGGCCGGCAGATCAAGCCCGTGGTGGTCGATCCGGCGTCGAACTGGGATTTGTTCGCCGAAAAGGCCAAGCAACTGTTGCTCCAAGACAAGGTGGCGGTCGTGTTCGGCTGCTGGACGTCGGTGAGCCGCAAGTCCGTGCTGCCGGTGTTCGAAAAAAACAACGGGTTGTTGTTCTATCCCGTGCAGTACGAAGGCGAAGAGTGTTCGCACAACGTGTTCTACACCGGTGCGGCGGTGAACCAGCAGGCCGTGCCGGCGGTGGAATACTTGATGAGCCAGGCCGGCGGCGGCTACAAGAAGTTTTATCTGCTCGGGACGGATTATGTCTATCCGCGCACGACGAACAAAATCCTGCGCGCGATGCTGGTGGCGAAGAAAGTGCCGCCAGCGTACATCATGGAAGAATACACGCCGTTCCACCACCAGGATTATCACGCCATCGTCGGGAGGATTCAAAAGTTCGCGGCCGGTGGCGGGGCCTGTGTGATCAGCACGATCAACGGCGACAGCAACGTGCCGTTCTACAAAGAATTCGCCAGGCAGGGCTTGCGCGCCGAAGATGCGCCCATCATGGCGTTTAGCGTGGCGGAGGACGAATTGCGGGGCATGGATACCACGGCGCTGGTCGGCCATCTAGCCGCGTGGAATTACTTTCAGAGCGTCGACACGCCCCAGAACAAGCAGTTCGTGGCGAACTTTAAAGCCTATTGCAAGAGGAACAATCTGCCCGACGGCGACAAGCGCGTCACGGACGACCCGATGGAAGCGGCCTATTTCGGTGTGCACGTGTGGAAGCAGGCGGTGGAAAAAGCCGGAAAGACGGATGTGGAGGCCGTGCGCAAGGCAGTCTACGGGCGGAAGTTCCTGGCGCCGGGCGGCGAAATCATGATGGACCCGGCCAACCATCATACGCACAAGCCGGTGCTGATCGGCGAGATCCTCAAGGACGGCCAGTTCAAAATCGTCTGGCGCTCCACAGGGTTGGTCAAACCGGAGCCCTGGAGCGAGTACACTAATCCGGACAAGGGCTGCGATTGGATCGATCATCAGGGGACCTATCAGAAGAGATAGACAGTCCCCGCGCGCGCCGCCAAGCCGGCGGCACCTGCCGGGAGAAGAGGATATAGAGCGAAGTGACTTGCCGGCGGATAATGGCGGCCATGGTGCCCGTGATGGCTGCCGTCATCACATGTGCCGGTGCAGTCGGTGCAGAGCTTCCCGTGGGGAAGCAGGTGCCGATCCAAGAGTTGCGCGAACGGGCCAGCTCGTTGGTCGGGCGTGACGTCGTGATCGCCGGCGTCGTTGAAACGGTGGAGCCCGTCACCGAGGAGAATTTTGAAAGCTGGAAGTTGGCGGCTCCATGCGTCGGCAGCTATTTCGTGACGATGAAGGACCACTCGGGGTCAATCGACGTCTTGGTGCGAGGAAATTGCATTAACCAACTACAGGCGAGGCATGGGCCGCGACTTGAAAAAGGGCAAACGGTCTGGATCAAGGTCAGGATGTTCGTGCCGGATTTGAACATCTTTGCTTTGAATCCGCTGGTCCGAGCGGTGGCGCAGGATTTCGGTCCTTTGGCGCCGGAATAAGAAAAGGCTTATGCATCTGACACCACGCGAGCAGGAAAAGCTGCTCATCTATGTCGCGGCGAATCTCGCCAAGGAGCGCAAGGCGCGCGGGCTCAAGTTGAACCACCCCGAAGCCATGGCCTATCTCACCGCCGCCATCCTTGAAGGTATCCGCGACGGCCGCTCCGTGTCGGATCTCATGAGCTACGGCGCGACATTGCTGAAGAAGCAGGACGTGATGCCGGGCGTGGCGGAGATGATTCCCGAGCTGCAAGTCGAAGGCACGTTTCCGGACGGGACGAAGCTGGTGACGGTGCACGAGCCGATTCGATAGGCTGATCGTTGAATAGGTGACGCATGGATGACCAAACCCGGAAATCCATTTCGGAAATTTTGGGGAGCTCTAAACCAAGAGATTTAGTTGAGGAGTTCAAGGAACATTTGCAAGAGGCCGGAATAGAGATCAGGGAGTTCCGTCAAGGGAAATACTGTGCTGCTTTGAAGGACGGAAAAACAACATTTCTACTCGCGCACGGATCTACAACTCTGGACGGATGGTGGGGGATACCTGAAGAACACGTCAAGATACTAGAAACTGATTCGGAAGGGGCCGGGATTTCCAGTTGGGGTGCAGTATTGTTGCACAAGGCTTCTCATCGAGGCTATTGGATTAGCAGCGAGCATTTGTTGGAGCTTATCGACATAATTCCGTTAAGGCCTGATAGGCAGGGAAAGTATCACTTAACCAGCGATCTGCTCGATAAACAATCTATGCTAGCGCCTCCATTTTTCAGTATTAAGAAATTTCTCGATCTCACAGGGATGGGTGTATGAAAAGTTCCGGCCGAAAGATAAAAACGACGTTCGGAGATAACTATGAAAACAAAGACTAAAGCGACGGGAGCAAAGTCTCGACACAAGATCTCACCTAGAAAGAAGCCTGTTAGATCCCTCCATCCCGCTGCTGTTATTCCCGGCGAAGTGATCCTCGGCGACGGCGACATCGTGGCGTTCACCGGCCGGCAGACTGTGGAGCTGACGGTGGCGAACACCGGTGACCGGCCGATTCAAGTCGGCTCGCACTGCCACTTCTTCGAAGCGAATCGCGCTTTGCGATTCGCTCGCGAGAAGGCCTACGGCTTCCGGTTGCAAGTGCCGGCGGGGACGGCCGTGCGGTTCGAGCCGGGCGAGGAGAAACGCGTGAAGCTGGTAGCGATTGGTGGAAACCGCGTGGCGTATGGAATCAACGGCCTGGTCAATGGCCGACTGGATGATCTAGCGGTGAGGGAGCGAGCGCTGGGACGGGCAAGGGAACAAGGATTTATCACCTCCTCACCCCAGCCCTCTCCCCCTGCGAGGGGGAGAGGATGAAGGTGAGGGGGCGTATCATTGGCTCGTTAAACCTTTAGACGGAAGGTTCTGTCATGCGATTACACCCTTACTGCTCTGTGCTGCTTACCCTGTTACTGACCATCGTTCTTAATGACATTGCGCTGGCCCTGAATGCAAAAAAGGACCCTACCGTGGTGGATGTAAGCAATACTGTCGTGGGCGAGGTAGTGGGGATTTCGGCGATTCCATCCGCTCTTACGGATGTTGCCATAAGTGCCGCGGTCGCTTTGGACATTCCAGGGCAGTCCATGGTCGCTCATGTGTCCTCAGCACAATTTTTCGGTAATGCGCGTGTCATCTATGACCAGCCGAACTGTACTGGTCAAGCGTACTTCAACGCTGCTGGCCTTTTGGCAACGCCCCGTGTATTTCCTATCATTGGGATAGGCGCAGGTGGATTTGCTCTTTACATCCCTCGACCCAATACCATGCCTGTCACGATTACAGCACAGGGTTCCAGTTGGGATTTTACAGGCGTATGCAATGCCGGCAGCGCCACGAGTGTCGTGCGGCCGACTTATTAATTGACCTAAGCCAGCGATTCGTGGTGTCATTCCGCTTTGTCAATCCATAGCTATGACATGTCGATGGGTTCAATGACTGAATCTTGAGCGGCGGAGTGCCGATTAACATCTGGTCCACTAAGCTAAGGTAAGGCTGATGGCTCTATTGCTAATATTAGTGTTGGGCGCCGTTTTACTATGCCCCCCAGTGACTGTCGCCGAAAGCGTCGGTGAGCAACGTGCAAAAGACCTGCTACAGAGGCAACTAGAGCCCAACAAGAAAAACCGAGCGAGAGAAGGGCAAAAACTCCAGCCAGCAACGGAACCATTGAAGCCGTTCGCGCCATTTTCTTGGGACGATGACATTCTTCTAGCTGTCCGGAAATTAAATGCACTGCCCGGAGTGGACCGTGTCACCATGGGAGATGGCTCCGGTACAGAGCTTGATGTACGGCATATTGAAACTAAAGAACACTTAGAGACGCTGCTTCAAAAATATGTCCGCGAAAGCGCCTATAGCCGTGGAGATATAGATACTTTAATAAGTCTAAACATCACGGGCGAGTATTTAGACAAGATGGGTAGTCAGCGTCTCTATCACAAAGCTTTTATGTATCTCAGTGCTCGTCCCGTAATCATTTCTGGAACTCCATTTGAGCTTACAGTGGCTTTCGCTGGAAATCCTGGTTTGGCGGTAGCCCATCCTGACAAGGTGCTCACGGCGAATGTTGTGTCACGCACTAGCAAAACACCACTAGCTCTCGATTTTTCCGGTGTGATGATGAAAGTGGACCTTATCTCTGATTCCGTCATACTCAATGAGACGTTGCCCTCAATCGAAAGGCTCTTAGAAGACAAATACCGGAGATATGATCCCAATCATCACTACATCCATGAATGGCGGAATGGGGGAACTCTTCATACAAATGAGAACCAAAATCTGCTCACTGTCTATGGGCCGCACCCGTTTGGATTGGAATACAGCAGTGAAGCATTAGCGCGTTCACTAGCCCAAAGGTATCTCAACCATGTCGCTAATTTGGAATCACAACAGTTTAAGGGCAAGAAGGACATGAAAGAAGGCTTATAGCGCTTATGACTTATGGCATTTACAACGTCAGTCGAGCTGGAGGCAGCATTAGTTCGTCGTTGCGGGCTTGAATTAGCGGAGAACGGCACAAGCAGCGGAGTTCTAGTTTTTCGGACTACAAGTCTATCCTCACGGGGCCGGAGCAAAGAAGAATAGATATGCGCCGAAGGATTTGTGGAGCGTTCACAGTTAGCCTAGGAATCTGCCTTTGCCTGACGTCGTGTGTATGGCCTAATGTTGTAGCGCCGGGGTCCAAATTATGCCCGGTTGGCAGGGAAGATGTCGTTGTAGTGCCGTTTTCTAGCTTTGGGGATAAGGGAGATCAAGGAGCAAGGCTCTACTTTAAAGAATCTCGCTATGTCCGACATACGGACGAGGTCGTTTATATTGGCAAAGAAATTAACCCGTTCAGTAAGCAGGATTTCAAGCCAGGGACCGTGAAACTGGCAAACATCGGATACTTGCCTACGCCATCTCAGGCTTATGCCGACAGAGGCCTTATCGCAGGTTCCTATCTTGAGCCATGTTCACCGCAGTGGTTTGATGATAGCAAGATACCGTCGTACGTGAAGGAACGACGTTGATTTTCCCTTTCTATCCTTGCTCTGGCCAAGAACACGTCGAGTCAGTCGTCCGCATACGGCAGCTCTAGCGGAGGGGCAGGCAATGAGAATTCCGCGCCGCCAGTACAACGATCTCTACGGCCCGACGGCCGGCGATCGCATCCGCCTGGCCGACACCGAGTTGCTGATTGAGATTACGCGCGACCTCACCGTGCCCGGCGAGGAAGCCAAATTCGGCGGCGGCAAAGTCATCCGCGACGGCATGGGGCAATCGCCCGCGGCGACACGCGCCAAGGGCGCGCTCGATCTGGTCATCACCAACGCCATCATCATCGACTGGTGGGGCATCGTGAAGGCCGACATCGGCATTCGCGACGGCCGCATCGCCGGCATTGGGAAGGCCGGCAACTCCGATCTGATGGACGGCGTCACGAAGGGAATGGAGATCGGCCCAGGAACGGAAGTGCTGTCGGCGGAAGGCAAGATCATCACGGCGGGCGGGATCGACACGCATATCCATTTCATCTGCCCGCAGATCATCACCGAAGCGCTGGCGAACGGACTGACCACCTTGATCGGCGGCGGCACGGGGCCGGCAACCGGCACGAACGCCACGACCTGCACGCCCGGTCCCTGGAACATCCACCGGATGCTCGAAGCAGCGGACGGGCTTCCGATCAATCTGGGCTTTCTCGGCAAAGGCAATGCCTCATTACCCGACGGATTGCGTGAACAGGTGGAAGCCGGCGCCATCGGGCTCAAGCTGCATGAAGATTGGGGGACGACGCCGGCGGCGATTTCCACCTGTCTCGACGTGGCGGAAGAATACGATGTGCAGGTCGCGATTCACACCGATACGTTGAATGAGGCCGGGTTCGTCGAAGACACGATCAAGGCCTTCAAGGGCCGCACCATCCACTCGTTCCATACGGAAGGGGCGGGGGGCGGCCATGCGCCGGACATCATCAAGGTCTGCGGCGAAGCCAACGTGCTGCCCTCCTCGACGAATCCGACCATGCCCTTCACTGTCAATACGATGGACGAGCATCTCGACATGCTGATGGTCTGCCATCATTTGAATCCGCGTGTGCCGGAAGACATTGCGTTCGCCGAGTCGCGAATCAGACGCGAGACCATCGCAGCGGAGGATATTCTGCATGACATGGGCGCCATCAGCATCATGTCATCCGACTCGCAAGCCATGGGCCGTGTCGGCGAAGTGATCATCCGCACCTGGCAGACGGCTCATAAGATGAAAGTGCAGCGGGGGCATTTGTCGCAAACGGCGGCCGAGAAGCTGTCGGCGGCGAACGACAACTTCCGCGTGCGCCGGTACGTCGCCAAGTACACGATCAATCCGGCCATCGCGCACGGCATCGCTCATGAGGTGGGTTCGGTGGAAGTCGGCAAATTGGCGGACCTCGTCCTCTGGAAGCCGGCCTTCTTCGGCGTGAAGCCCGAGATCGTTTTGAAGGGCGGCTTTCCGATGTCCGCCGCGATGGGCGACCCCAACGCCTCCATCCCGACCCCGCAGCCCGTCTTGACGAGGCCGATGTTCGGCAGCTTCGGCCGCGCGCCGTTTACGACGAGCCTGACGTTCGTGTCGAAAGCGGCGCTGGAGCGAAATGTTCCGGCCACGTTGCGGCTGCAAAAGACCGTGTCGGCGATTAAGAAATGCCGCGGCATCGGCAAACGGGATTTAAAGCTGAACGACGCGCTCCCGCGCATCGACGTCGATCCGGAAACCTATGTCGTGAAGGCGGATGGGCAAGTGTTGAAATGCGAGCCGATGGCGGTTCTTCCGATGGCCCAACGCTACTTTTTATTTTGACGGCTGCCTATGAACGCGCTGTCCCTGCTCCGCGGCCTTCGCTTTGTCGACAGCTTTTTCCCATCCGGCGGGTATGCCTTCTCGTCAGGGTTGGAAGCGGCGGTGTACGGCGGGCTGGTCAAGAATGCTGAAGACCTGTCTCGTTTCGTGTTCGAGTCGTTGACGACAGGAATAGGAGAACGTGAAGCAGTCGCTGCTGGGGTCGCGCACGACGCGTTCGTGTCCGGCCGTCTTGAAACGGCCTTGAAAGCTGATCGAGAACTGGATGCGATGAAGCTGAGCTGTGAGGGACGAACCGCCAGCCGGCAAATGGGGCGGCAAGTGATACGCGTTGCCGCTGGGCAGAGCGAGCCGCCTCCTCTCTTGGCGGATTACCAGGCACTGGTCGAGTCTGAAAAGACGCCCGGACACATGGCTGTCGCCCTTGGGCTAGCGTTGGCGTCTGCCGGATGGTCCAAAGAAGACTCCATTGCCGCATTTCTCTATCAGGCAGCGACAGGATATGTCGCGGCCGCGATGAAGTTGCTTCCGATCGGCCAGCGGGAAGGGCAGGGGTTGATCGAAAGCTGGCTTCCGGCAATCGGGCGCGTCAGCAAGCAGGCGGCGCCGCAGCGAGTGTTCCGCTCCTGGTCGCCGGTGCAAGATATCTACGCCATGCGACACAGCCGGCTGGAGTCGCGGTTGTTTCGGTCTTAGGAGCCGCTCTCCCTAACCTCTCCCCCACCGTGGGGAGAGGCGAAGGTGAGGAGGAATTTTCATGCATCGTTCCGACGAACATCTCTGCGGCAATGGCCGAACGACGGCGGCGCGTCAGCGGCACATTCCCGTCATCGGCGTCGGCGGGCCGGTGGGATCCGGCAAGACGGCGCTGGTCGAAGCGCTCTGCCTGAAGCTCCGCGATCGCTACAGCCTGGCCGTCGTCACCAACGACATCTTTACGAAAGAAGACGCCGAGTTTCTCACGCGCCGCGGCGCCTTGCCGCAAGATCGGATTCTCGGCGTCGAGACCGGCGGCTGCCCGCACACGGCCATCCGCGAAGATGCGTCGCACAATCAGGAGGCCCTGAACGATTTATTGAAGCGCCATCCCGACGCCGAGTTGATGTTCGTGGAGAGCGGCGGCGACAATCTCGCCGCGACGTTCAGCCCCGAATTAGTGGACAAAGTGATCTACGTCATCGACGTGGCCGCCGGCGACAAAATCCCGCGCAAAGGCGGGCCGGGCATTACGCGGTCGGATCTGCTCATCATCAATAAAATCGATCTTGCCCCGCACGTCGGCGCGGATTTGTCGGTGATGGACCGCGACAGCCGGCGCATGCGTGGCAGCCTGCCGTTTGTCTTTACCAATCTCAAAACCGGCCAGGGTCTCGATCAGGTCATTGCCTGGGTCGAGCAACTGATTCCGCGCCATGCGCATCGCCGCTGACAACATGTCGAATGCGGCGTCGCAAGCCGTGCGGCTCGATGCCGTCGGCCGCTGCGGCGCGGCGGAGTACCGATTCGAACGGAAGGGACCGCGCACCATCCTGGCTCGATCATCCTGCTCCAGCCCGTGGCATTACTTCCCTCCGTCCCATTTGGACGACAGCGGCTGCGCCTATACGTGGTTGGTCAACCCGTCCGGCGGTTTGGTCGGCGGGGACCATGTCACCGTTGCGGCAGAGCTGCGCGACGACACGCATGTCGTGATGACCAGCCCGTCGGCCAACCGGGTCTATAGAAGCGTCTCAGAGCCGGCTGTACAGGACATCCGTCTCTCGGTGGGGCCGGGCGCGCGACTGGAATGGCTGCCGGAACTGACGATTCCCTTCGCCGGATCGCGCTTTCAGCAGTCGATCCACGTCGGCCTGGCTCCCGGTGCGACGCTCGTGTTGTGGGACGCGATGGCCTCCGGCCGCATTGCGCGGGGCGAACGCTGGGTCTTTGCCGAGTATGCCAATGAGATTCAGATCCACTGCGATTCCGGGGGCGCCGTCGTCGAACGATTCCAATTGACGCCGGAGACAGTCGGCACCGTTGCGGTTCAATGGGACTACGTGGCCTCGCTCTTCGTGGTGGGCGGCGGGATTTCCGCGGATGGCGCTAAGCGGCTTCATGAGCGCCTGGGTGAAGTCTGTGATCGGCAACCCGGAGCGTTGCTCGGCGGAGTATCCGAGCCGGCCGCTCCCGGTCTCGCGGTCAAGGTGGTCGCCAACTCGGCTCACGCGCTGGCGCGGTTTCAAGAAGCGGCGTGGACGGCGGTGAGGCACTGCCTGTGGGATCTGCCCGCGCCTGCGCTGCGCCGGTATTGAACTAGCGCGCAGGTTGAGTCTGCATCCGCTTCTTGAGCGCTTCCAACTCCGCCTTCAACGCGTCCAGCTCTTTGGCCTGTTGGTCCACCACTTCTTTCATCGATCGCTGGTCGCCGCTCGAAAGAGCCGGTGTCGAGGGCGGGGTAGCGGGGGAAGAAATTGTCCGCAGCGCCGCATAATTGATCGCGAGCCGCGGCTGTTCCGGCTCGATTTCAGCCCACCGCTGTCCGTTCGACGACGCTTCCTGGGCCTGTTCCGGTTTGAACGATAAGACGTAGATCGACAGAGGTTCGTCTTTTGTCTGAGGAGAGGCGTGCAGGTGGCTCAAGGCCAGCCGAATGGTCCCGCCGTCCACGTACAATGTGCCGGCGGTGCGATCCGAGTCGGGCCCGACCTGGAATCGCACGCGTTGATCCGGCTCGGCGCGCTCCAGCGCGGCGGCAATAGCCGGTGCCAGAAAGGCGGTCTCTTTGGCGGAAAACAGCGGGGCGGGCTTGATGCCCCGGCTCGCGCCATCGCCGTCCGCCGGCGCAATGCCGACGTGAATACCCAGCACGACCCGTTCAACGACGTCGGACGAGATGGACACCGGATGGCCGGCCCGAAACGACTTCAGTGGCCCGCTGTATCGGACGGTCGTTCCGCGAGACGCGAGCCGTTCCAGCACGACGGCTCCTTCCGGTCCGCTCTTCACCGGGATGACGTCCGGTGCCAGCAGGCCGCAGCCCGCCAAAGTACAGACGGTGGCCATAAGCAGAGAGCGGAGGAGCTGTATCGTACGAATGTTGCCCACGCGGTTCTCCGAAGGGAGCCAGTGTAGCATAAGCGCGTCCGGGAATCCGCGCTGGTCCCCTCCGAAAGGCGGGATGCCGAACCATTGACAGGAGCGAAGGGCGATTGCTATAAAGGCCTACCTTTTTCCGGGGACAATGGAGTCTCCCGGTGGCGGTATAAGCGAAGCAGGACAATGACGTCCTCGGGCCTCTTCTTCATGAGAAGAGACCGGAGGGCGTTTTTTTTTGATTGGAATGTACCGGGGAGCGGCCAGCCGTCAGCCTTCAGCCATCAGCGTAAGACGGACTTTTTCCGTTTAGGCTGATCGCTGACTGCTGAAAGCTGAATGTATCTTTATGCGGACGCTTCGAATCGCCATGGCCCAAATCAACCCGACGGTCGGCGACATCGCCGGGAACACCCGTCTGATCAAGGCCTGGTTGAAGGAAGCGCGGAAGGCCAAGGCTGATGTCGTGGCGTTTCCCGAATTGGCGGTCACCGGCTATCCGCCCGAGGATTTGCTGCTGAAGCCGCGCTTTGTGGCCGACAATCGTCGCGCGTTGGATGACATTGCGAAAGACTGCAAGGGCCTCATCGCGGTGGTCGGCTATGTCGGACAGGGCGAGGCGGATACCGCGAAGCCGCGACAGGCGACGGTGATTGCGGCCGGGCACCATGCCCTCTCCAATGCCGCGGCCGTGATGACAGAACGGCGCATCGTCACGACCTATAGCAAATGGCTTCTCCCGAACTACGGCGTCTTCGACGAGCGCCGGTACTTCGATCCGGGCCGCCGGCTTCCCTTGTTCACACTTCGAGGCGTGACAATCGCCGTCAACATCTGTGAGGACATCTGGGTCCCCGACGGCCCGACGCGCTGGCAGGCCGCGGCCGGCGCCGATGTGATCGTCAATATCAACGCCTCTCCGTTTCACATCGGCAAGAGCCGGGCACGGGAGCACATGCTCGCCACGCGCGCGCGCGAAAACGGCGTGATCGTCAGCTACACCAATACGGTGGGCGGGCAGGACGAGTTGGTGTTCGACGGGAACAGCGTCATCGTGGATCAAAACGGCGAGATCGTCGCGCGCGGAAAAGCCTTTGCGGAGGATCTGATCGTCGCCGATCTGAACATCGAAGCCGTCGCGCGCCATCGCCTCGCCCAGGGGCGCAAGAAGCGGCTCACGGCCTCGATGGCCGGGGCGGTGGAGCGGATTACCGTCAAGGTTCCCGCGGGGTCGGCGAAGCGGCCGCGCCTCGTGCCGCCGCTGGAAGCCCCCCTCGGCGAACTGGACGAAGTTTATCGCGCCCTGGTGGTGGGCGTGCAGGACTACGTCCGGAAGAATCACTTCAAGAACGTGGTGATCGGGCTGAGCGGCGGCGTCGATTCGGCGCTCACCGCGGTGATCGCCGTCGATGCGCTGGGTCCGCAGAACGTGCTGGGCATTTTCATGCCGTCCCCCTATACGTCGCGGGAAAGCGGAGAAGACGTGGCGGAGCTCGCGCGCCGGCTCGGGATCGAGTACCGGACGATCCCGATCACGCCGACCTTCCAGTCGTACCGGGATGCCCTGGCGCCGGCGTTTCAGGGAAAGCCGGTCGATACGACCGAGGAGAATCTTCAGGCACGGATTCGCGGCAACGTCCTGATGGCCTTCTCGAACAAGTTCGGCCATCTGGTCCTCACCACCGGCAACAAGAGCGAAATGAGCGTGGGCTACGCGACCTTGTACGGCGACATGGCGGGCGGTTTCGCGGTCATCAAAGACGTGCCGAAGACGATGGTCTACGCCTTGTCGCGGCTGCGCAACGCGAGAGGGCCGGCGCCGGTGATTCCGAAGCGCGTGCTCGATCGCGCGCCGACCGCCGAGTTGCGGCCGGACCAGAAGGACGAAGACAGTCTGCCGCCGTACAGCGTGTTGGATCCGATTCTCAAAGCCTATGTGGAAGAGGACCGGTCTATCGAAGAGATCGTGGAGATGGGCTACGACCGCGCCGTCGTCGCCAAAGTGATGGCGATGGTCGATCGCAGCGAGTACAAGCGGCGGCAAGCGCCGATCGGCATCAAGATCACCTTGCGGGCGTTCGGCAAGGATCGGCGGATGCCGATTACGAACGGCTACCGCTAGGCAGGTTGTTGAAACGTGCTGCGGCCTTGCAGAGACCGACAATGGCGTCGGTCGTTTCCACTGGCAATGGCGCCAGAGAATGTGGGCACGCCGCTCCATCGTGGAGCCGGCGAAAGACAATGTCTTTTCATTCTTGGGAGGTGCCATGTCAATGTTCGAACGACGACGTGGGAGTGGGGCGGTATGTGGAGTGATCCTGGCGGGGAGTCTGTTGGTCGGCTCCCTCGGCCACGCGCAGGAGGTGGACGTTCTGACGCCGAGAGTGACCGAAGATTTGATGGATACGAAGAAGCATCCCGTGACCGTCACGATGGCCCTGCAAGCCGACAGCTTCTTCGGCTTCAACCCGCAGGTTTACGGTACCTATGGCCTTACGGAAAATGTGGCCCTAGCCTTCAACTTTACCTATTGGACGATGATTTCCGGCGTCGGCGTCCACGACGCCAATCCTTGGCTGGAGACGGACATCGGGTTGAGCCTCACGTTTCTCGACAAGCGGCTCGCGATCACGCCGATGATCGGCTTCGTCCATGGCCAGTTATTGTCGTCCCGCGGCGGCTTCTTCCCGAACGGAGGCGGCAGCGTGAACGAGCGGACGACGGCCTTCGAGGGCGCCGTGCCGAACATCACGGTGAATTACATCGACAAGTACGTCGAAGGCGAATTCTACTTGGGCTACTACAAGGCGATCCGGAGCGAGGGGGGAAGTCCGGGTGATACTGGACCTACCTGTACTCCGGTGCCGGCAGCGGGGGGAAATTGCCTCGGTCCCACACAGGGCGGTGCGCGCGGCACCTGGGACTTCCTGCACTACTGGGCCAACGTCGGCTATCGCGTGAACAGCATGTTCTCGCTCGGCGTGCACTACGAGCATTTGCTGACGACGCGCGACAACAGCGCACCGGGGGCTCAGCAAGACTACTATCGTTGGTTGGGACCGTATGTCGAGCTGAAGCTGGCCGGCGGCATGGCCTTCCGGTTCACCACCGGCCACGACTTTACCGACAACCAGGACTTCTACAAGCTGAAGTTCACCAAGACGTTCTAGGCGGCCATCGGCGTCCTCCTCTCAAGAGGAGGGGAGGGCGCAGGCAACGAGCGGTGGGTTACAGAAGGAGGCGGATGTGCGCATACGAACGGGTTGGATGGGCCTGCTCTCCAGCGGCATGGTTGCATTGACCGCGGTCCTGATGCCGGCATCGGCTTGGGCGCAGGCTGCGGCGCCTCTCAAAGCCGACACCGGAGATACCGCGTGGGTGTTGATCTCCTCCGCGCTGGTCCTGGCCATGCTGGCGCCCGGCCTCGCTCTGTTCTACGGAGGGCTGGTGCGCAGCAAAAACGTCCTGGGGACGATCATGCAAAGTTTCATGATCCTGGCCGTGGTCAGCCTGTTGTGGGTGCTGTTCGGGTACAGTCTGGCCTTCGGTCCGGACAAGGGCGGCGTGATCGGCGGAGTTGATTGGATCGGGCTCAACGGCGTGGGGGCGGAGCCGCATCCCTCCTATGGCCCGACGATACCGCATCAAGCCTTCATGCTGTTTCAGCTCATGTTCGCGGCCATTACACCGGCCTTGATCACCGGAGCCTTTGCCGAGCGCAAGCGGTTCAGCGCGATGGTGCTGTTTTCCGCCCTGTGGTCGGTGCTCGTCTACGTGCCCCTCGCCCATTGGATTTGGGGCGGCGGGTGGCTCGCCAAAATGGGCGCGCTGGATTTTGCGGGCGGCGCCGTCGTCCATATCAGCTCCGGCGCGGCGGCGTTGGTCTGCGCCCTCGTGTTGGGGCACCGGCGGGGATACGGGACGGATTATATGGCCCCGCACAATCTGCCGATGACGCTCTTGGGCACGGGCCTGCTGTGGTTCGGCTGGTTCGGGTTCAACGGCGGCAGCGCGCTGGCGGCCAACGGCGTGGCGGTGTCCGCGATCGTCGCGACCCACACGGCTGCGGCGATGGCCGCATTGATGTGGTGCCTGGTGGAATGGCTCCATCGCGGCAAGCCGACCGTCCTGGGCGTGGCCAGCGGCGCGGTGGCGGGCTTGGCGACGGTCACGCCGGCGGCCGGCTACATCGGGGCGTTTCCGGCCATGGTGATCGGCTTTTTCGCCGGTCTGGTCTGCTATTTCGCAATTGTGTGGAAGGGGCGGTTCGGCTATGATGACTCGCTCGATGTCGTGGGGATTCATGGGGTTGGAGGGATCCTCGGTATCCTGGCGACAGGTTTGTTTGCCAGCAAAGCGATCAACGCCGGGGGCGCGGACGGCTTATTCTACGGCAACCCCGGCCAGTTCGGCGTGCAAGCGCTGACTGCCGTGGTCACGGCGGTGTTTTCCGCCGTCGGCAGTTACGTGATTCTCAAGATTGTGGACGGCGTGACGGGATTGCGCATTCAGCCGGATGAGGAAGCCACCGGTTTGGATCTAAGTCAACATAATGAAAGGGCATATTCGTGAGCGGGCGAGGGGCTAGAGGCGAGAGGCTAGGTTGTCAGCAAAAGCCGAACGTATCGATGAGCCCCTGGCCCCTTGCCTCTAGCCTGGAGGGATCGACATGAAATTGGTCGAAGCCATCATCAAGCCGTTCAAGCTGGATGAGGTCAAAGACGCCTTGTTGGAAATCGGCATCCAAGGCATGACCGTCACCGAAGTCAAAGGCTTCGGCCGCCAGAAGGGACACAAAGAGACTTATCGCGGCCAGGAATACACGATCGAATTCGTGCCGAAAGTGAAGGTCGAAGTGGCCGTGCAGGACAGCCAGGTGCAGCGCGTGTTGGATACGATCACGCGTACGGCGAAAACCGGCAGCATCGGCGACGGCAAGATTTTCGTGCGCGATCTCGAGACGGCGGTCCGGATTCGCACTGGAGAAACGGGGGATACGGCTCTGTGAGCTTTATGCCGGATCAACGGGCGGTGGCGTTGCATGACGCGGACGGCGCGACGGTGGGCGCCGTGCTGGCGGAGCAGCGGCAAGCCATCGCCCAGCGTTTGATGGAGGGCGCGTCGGGGACCGAGATCGTGGCGGCGCAGACGGACTTGGTGGACGGTTTGATCATCGGCCGCTATCGGAACGCCGCCCGGCAGGGCGACGAGGCGGTGATGTCGGCCGCGTTCCAACATTGTTGCCTGGTGGCGCTGGGCGGCTACGGCCGCCGGGAGATGGCGCCGTACTCCGATGTGGATCTCATGGTGCTGTACCGGCCGGAGGTCGCGAAGATCGTTCCGGAGTTCGTCCGGCAGGTGTTGCATCCATTGTGGGACGTGGGCTTTCAAGTGGGCCACAGTGTGCGGACTATCCAAGACTGCCTGAGCCTGGGGCTGACCGACGTCACGGTCCGCACCTCTATGATGGAAGCGCGATTCTTGACCGGCAACCCGCAGCTCTTTCAGGAGTTCCATTCGGCTTATCTCCGCAAAGTGGCGACCGCCGGGGTGGACAGGTATCTCGATCTGAAACTGAACGAGCGGCAGCGCGAGTACGAGAAGTTCGGCGAGACGGTCTATCTGCTCGAGCCGAACGTGAAGAAAAGCAAGGGCGGTCTCCGGGATCTCCACGTCCTGCAATGGGCGGGGCTGGCGCGCTATCAAGCCCCCACGATTCGGGAACTCTCGGACCGCGGCATCCTGTCGCGGCAGGATTATGTGACCGTCAGCGAGGCGCGCGAATTCCTGCTGCGCGTGCGCTCGCTGCTCCATGTCCATGCCGGCATGGCGCAGGAAATTTTGTCGTTCGACGAGCAGGTGTGGCTGGCCGAGCGGTTCGGGTTTCAGAATCGCCCGCATCTGCTGGCCGTCGAGCAGTTCATGCAACAGTATTATCGCCATACGGTGGGCTTGCACGAAGCGTCCGTCCGGTTCATCCGCCGCTGCCGGTCGCAATCGTGGTGGGCGAGAATCAAGAGCTGGCTGCCGGCTCCGGCGCTCGACACCCATTTCGTGTTGAACGGGGAGACGCTCACCGTGCCGGCCGAGGCGCGTCCGCGGGTGCTCGAAAGTCCGGCCCTGCTCATGCGGCTGTTCGACCTGGCCCGTTCCCGCCGGCTGTCGATCGATACGGCGTTGTTGGAGGACATTCACCGGCACGTGGAAGGACTGTCGGACCGGGGATTCCGCGATCCGGAGGTCAGCCGGACGTTCGTGCAGATCCTCGCCGGTCCGGGAACGGCCCAGACGTTGGAGGCGATGCATCGGGCGCACTTGCTGGAAAAAATCATCCCGGTGTTCGCCACCGTGCGCGGGCTGATGCAATTCAACCAGTACCACAAATACACGGTGGACGAGCACAGCCTGCTGGCGGTCGCCAAGGTCGAGGCCCTTAATCAGGATAACGGCGTGCTCGGCGACGTGTACCGCGAGATCAAGCGGAAGGATCTGCTGCACCTCGCCGTCCTCTTGCATGACTTGGGCAAGGGCCAGGAGGAAGACCACAGTGAGGCGGGCCGGCGCATCGCCGAGGAAGCCGCGGCCCGCTTGGGCTTCGATGAAGCGGACGGCCGCACGTTGACGTTTCTCGTGCACCGCCATCTGCTGATGGCTCACACGGCCTTCCGGCGCGATCCCAACGACGAACGCGTCGTGCTGCCTTTTGCCCGGGAAGTCGGCACCCCGGAAGTCTTGCGGAAGTTGCTGGCGCTGACGGCGGCCGATATCGCCGCCGTCGGCCCCGGCGTGCTCACGAAGTGGAAAGAATCGTTGCTGATCGAGCTGTATCTCCGGACGATTCAGGAAGTGTCGGGCGAACGGGAGGCCGCCGAAGCGCCGGAGCGGCTGAAGCGCATCGTCGCCGACGTGCTCGGGCAGCCGCCGCTGCGCGGCAATCCGGACGTGTCTCAGGAGTGGGTCGAAGCGCAGCTCGGGCAGTTCCCCTTGCGGTACGCGTACGGCACCGCGCCCAAGCGGATTGCCGCCCAGTTGGACGTGATCCGCCGGTTGTCTCCGGGAGACGTGCTGGTCAGCGCGGAATTCAACGCCTCGCTGGGAACCTGCGAGTACGCCGTCACGACGTTCAACGATCTCATCCCGGGCATCTTTTCGAAGTTGGCCGGCGTGATGGCCGCCAACGGTCTGCAGATTCTGGACGCGCAGATCATGACGCGGCAGGACGGCATCGTGGTCGATACGTTTCAGGTGACCGATCCCGATTATGCGGGCGCGCCGCCGGCCGACCGGTTGGAATCCGTCGGCGATATGATATGCGCCGTCTTGAAGGGCACGGAGCGGATCGAAGACGTGGTGCGCCGGGGTACGCGGTTGTCCGCGCCGCGGGTCTTGCCGGCCGCCAGGCAGGCGACGGAAGTGCGGATCGACAACGAAACCTCGGATCGGTACACCATCGTCGACGTCTTCGCGGACGATCGGCAAGGTCTGCTGTACGTGATCACCCACGCCATCTTCGCCCAGGGGCTGTCGGTTCACGCGGCCCGCATTTCCACCAGGCTGGACCAGGTGGCCGACGTGTTCTACGTGACCGATGCCGACGGGCGAAAAATCGAAGATCCCGCGCAGATCGAGCGCATCAGACAAGGCCTGCGGCAGCACATCGAGACGTTTTTGGGAGCCATCGCCGCGTAACCATTGACCCAGGATTCACCGTTGGTGTGTGAGCCTGAAAGGAGGAGGGGATGAACGTTCGGGAGGTTTTGGAATTCGCGAAGAAGAACAAGGTGCAGGTCGTCGATCTCAAGTTCGTGGACTTGATCGGCACCTGGCAGCATTTCAGCATTCCCGTGAGCGAGCTGACGGAGAATCTGTTCAAGGACGGGTCGGGGCTGGACGGCTCTTCCATCCGAGGCTGGAAGGCGATCAACAACAGCGACATGCTGGTGGTGCCGGACCCCGCGACCGCCTGCCTGGATCCCTTCTGCGCCGTGCCGACGTTGAGTCTCGTCGGCAACGTCATGGATCCGATCACCCGGGAGACCTACGATCGCGATCCCCGCTACATCGCCCAGAAGGCGGAAAAGTATTTGCAGAGCACCAAGCTCGGCGACATTTCCTACTGGGGGCCGGAAGCCGAGTTCTTCATCTTCGATCAGGCCCGCTACGACCAGACGAGCCACAGCGGGTACTACTTCATCGATTCGGAAGAAGGCGTGTGGAACATGGGGCAGGACGGCGTGAACCTGGGCGGCAAGATCCGCCACAAAGAAGGTTACTTCCCCGTGGCGCCGACCGACACCCAGCAGGACATCCGGACCGAGATGATTCTCGAGATGGAAAAGTGCGGCATCGAAATCGAAAAGCACCATCACGAGGTGGCGACAGCCGGGCAGGCCGAGATCGACATCCGGTTCGATTCGCTGGTCCGCACCGCCGACAAAATGATGATGTACAAGTACATCGTCAAGAACGTCGCGCGCCGCCACGGCAAGACCGTCACCTTCATGCCGAAGCCGATCTTCGGCGACAACGGCTCCGGTATGCATACGCACCAGAGCATTTGGAAGGACGGGAAGCCGCTCTTCGCCGGGAAAGAATACGCCGGTGTCTCGCAGCTCTGCCTCTACTATATCGGCGGCATCTTGAAGCACGCGCCGGCCCTCGCGGCCTTCACCAACCCGACGACCAACTCGTACAAGCGGCTCACGCCGGGCTTCGAAGCGCCGGTGTTGCTGGCCTATTCCAGCCGCAACCGGTCGGCCGGCATCCGCATCCCGATGTATTCGCCGAGCCCGAAGGCGAAGCGGATCGAGGTGCGCTTCCCCGATCCCGGCGCCAATCCGTATCTCGCCTTCTCCGCCATGCTGATGGCGGGATTGGACGGGATCGAAAACAAGATCAATCCGGGCGAGCCGGCCGAAAAGGACCTGTACGATCTCGAGCCCAAGGAAGCGGCCAAGATCCGGACGATGCCGGGCAGCCTGGACGAAGCCTTGCATAATCTGGAAAAAGATCACCAATTCCTGCTGAAGGGCGGGGTATTTTCAGAAGATCTGATCGAGGCCTGGATCAGCTACAAACGGACAAAGGAAGTGGACACGATGCGGCTGCGTCCGCATCCCTATGAGTTCTTCCTGTATTACGACGTCTAGATTTCCGGACCCCTCCGAAAGAAGTAGTTGACGAGCATCGGGGGGTCGTGCTACAAGGGCAAACTATGAGTTGAGCCGAGGCAACGGCGCCCCGGCGAGGCTCTCAGAAATAAGGCAACGGACAAAGGCGTCCGTCATTCTGGTACAGAGTGACGGGCGCCTTTTTATTTGGTCCGGAACGAACACAGCGTCCCGCATCGTGTGCAGGACGCTGGGCGGGACAACGGCGTCCCCATTTCCGAACAAGGGAATGGGGACGTTTTGTTTTTGGGGCCGGCGGCAGCTGGCGGAGGGGGACCAGAACATGGAGAACAAGACGTGGGCGGATCGAGCGGCCGGAGGGGCGGCGACGGACACGAGCCTCGGCTCGGAGGCGGCGATCGAGAAAGCGGTCGCGGAGTCGGTCGTACACGCGGTGATCGAAGGGGCCGGACCCTCACGGCGTCAATTTTTGGCGGCGCTCGGGGCGACGGCGTTGACGGCGCTCATCGCCGAGGTCTTTCCCTTCAAGGCGGCGACGGCGATGGCGGCGGATCCGGTGGGGAAACCCGAGAAGACGGACTTGAGCGTCGGCTTCATCCCCATCACATGCGCCACGCCGATCATCATGGCGGAGCCGTTGGGCTTTTATAAGAAGCACGGCCTGAATGCGTCGGTGAAGCGCGCGGCGGGCTGGGCCATGATCCGGGACTGGGCGATCAACGGCGAAGTGGACGCGGCCCATATGCTGACCCCGATGCCGCTCGCCATCACGCTGGGAGCCGGCTCGGTCCCCAAGCCCTTCTACATGCCGGCCGTCGAGAACATCAACGGCCAGGCGATCACGCTGCACATCAAGCACAAGGGCGTGAAATCGGCGGCGGACATGAAGGGGTTCCGCTTCTGCGTGCCGTTCGATTTCTCCATGCACAACTATCTGCTGCGCTATTTTCTCGCGGAAGGGGGCGTGCATCCGGATAAGGACGTGCAAATTCGTGTCGTGCCTCCGCCGGAAATGGTGGCTAATCTGAAAGCGGGCAACGTGGACGGCTATCTGGCGCCGGACCCGTTCAACCAACGGGCGGTGTACGAAAACGTGGGCTTCATCTACAAGCTTTCGAAAGAGATCTGGGACCGGCATCCCTGCTGCGCCTTTACCGTGTCGCAGGACTTCGCCACGAAGTATCCAAATACGTTCGCGGCGCTATTCCGCGCGATCGTCGACGCCACGCACTATGCGTCGAATCCCGCGCACCGCAAGGAAATCGCCGCCGCGATCGCGCCGACCAATTACTTGAATCAGCCGGTCACGGTTCTGGAACAGGTCCTGACCGGCACCTATGCGGACGGGCTCGGGGCGATCAAGAAGGAGCCGAGCCGGATCGACTTCGATCCCTATCCTTGGCACTCGATGGCCGTCTGGATCCTCACGCAGATGAAGCGTTGGGGGCATGTGAAGGGCGACGTGAACTACAAGGCGGTGGCCGAGCAGGTCTATCGCGCCGCCGATTGCGACCGGATCGCCAAAGAGCTCGGCTATCCCACGCATGCGGGCACGATGGCGAAACACGTGATCATGGGACGGGAATTTGATCCGCATCAGCCGGACGCCTATGTGAAGAGCTTTCCCATCCACAGTATGGCGTAACACCAGGAAGGAGAGAGGCAGAGATGCTCGTGAATACGACCGTCCCGGGAAGAGCCGAGATCGAGATCCCGGCGGAGACCCGCGGGACACCCAGCAAGGAGAAGACGCGCACCATGGCCGGACAGAGGGGGGGCAATCCCTGGTTGATCACGGGATTTCTGTTGGTTGTGTTTCTCGCGGGATGGCAGTTGGCCACGCTGCGGACGGCGTTCGACCCGAAGGGGCTGACCGACGAGCAACTCCAGCTCATGGAGTTCAACGGCGACATCGTGCGCGAGGCGGACGGCACGTACCGGTGGAATCCGGAGAAAGAGAAGGTCCAAGGGATCCCCGGCCCGCTCGCCGTGCTCGACAAGGCCCGCGTCGAGCTGAGCGAGGCCTTTGTGAAAAAAGGCACCAATGACCATGGGATCGGCTTCCTGGTGTTCTACACCGTCGCGCGGTTCGGCGCCGGCTTTCTGGCCGCATCGGTGGTGGCGATCATCGTGGGAGTCCTGTTGGGCTTGAACAAGGTGCTGTTTCGAGCCGTGAATCCGTTCATCCAAATTTTGAAGCCGATTTCGCCGCTGGCTTGGATGCCGCTGCTGCTCTACACGGTGAAAGATCCGAAGTGGACCGCCATCCTGGTGGTGTTCATGGCCGCGCTGTGGCCGACGCTGGCGACCACGGCGTTCGGGGTGAACGGACTGCGCAAGGACTATCTGCATGTCGCGGCGATCTTGCAGCTGTCCTGGTTCAAGCGGCTCTTCACCGTCATTCTTCCGGGGGCCGCCCCTACGATCGTCAACGGCTTGCGGATCTCGTTCGGCAGCGCGCTGGTGGCGGTGGTGCCGGCGGAAATGCTGCTCGGGGAACTGGGCGTCGGGTATTTGAGCTGGATCGAGTGGAACAACCTGGACATTTCCGGCGTGATCTTCGCCATCCTGGTGGTCGGGGCGGTCGGCGTCATCCTGGATTCGGGATTCAACAAACTGGCGGGGTTGGTGACGTATCAGGACTGAGCGATGAAGCCAAGTCGTCAGCGATCTGACAGCTGATAGCCATCTTCAAGGAGTCATCCATGGCCTTTTTGCAAATCGACAATGTCAGCAAATACTTTCCCAATCCCTCCGGCGATGGACGGGTGTGCGTCTTCAAGGACGTCACGATCAAGATCGAAAAGGGAGAGTTCGTGACGGTCATCGGCCATTCCGGGTGCGGGAAGAGCACCTTGCTGAACATCATCGCCGGGCTCGATACGGCCTCCGAAGGAGGGGTGCTGCTCGGGGGGCGCGAGGTGTCCGGTCCTGGGTTGGACCGCATGGTGGTCTTCCAGAACTTTTCCCTCATGCCGTGGATGACAGTATTCGAGAACATCGCGCTGGCCGTGCGGTCCGCCTATCCGAACTGGGACGCGTCTCAGGTGACGGCGCATGTGAACAAGTACATCGCCCTGGTGGGATTGAAGGGGGCGGAAGGCAAACGCCCGACGGCCTTGTCCGGCGGCATGAAACAGCGGGTCGGGCTGGCGCGCGCGGTTTCCATCGAACCCAAAGTCTTGTTGCTCGACGAGCCCTTTGCCCAAATCGACGCCCTGACCCGCGGCGTGATTCAGGAAGAGCTGATCCAGATGTGGAACACGTCGAAGAACACGGTCTTTATGGTGACGCACGACGTGGACGAAGCCATCTTGTTGTCGGACCGGATTCTCTTGATGACCAACGGGCCGTCCGCCCGGATCGGCGAAATGGTGGACGTGACGATTCCGCGGCCGCGATCGCGGGAGACGGTCATCGAGCATCCGCACTACTACAAGATCAGGAACCATGTGATTCATTTCTTGGTTCGGCATGCGAGTCATGCCGTTGGAGCTGGATCGGCAGACGGGCATTCCGTCGACGCGCCGGTCCTGGTGCGGTTCTAGTCGCCGCCGTTCCCGAGGCCGGGCCGGCGCTATCGTAGAAGAAGGAGGAGCTCGCGATGGACAAAGAAACGGTGCGAACAGCGGTGAAGGCCAAGCGGTTGAAGAAGAACATCACGATCGCGGACGTCGCCAAGGTCGTCGGAAAGAATCCCACATTTGTGGCGGCCGCGCTGAACGGCAACCATCGGTTCACGCCGGACGAGGCCAAGAAGGTGGGGGCTCTGTTGGAGTTGGATGGTCCGACGACCGAAGCGCTGAGCAAGTTTCCCGTGCGGGCGGACTATCCGAATACGACGGATCCGTTCAAGTATCGCCTGCTGGAGATCATCGGCGTGTACGGAGATTCCCTGCGCGAACAGGCGAACGAAATGTTCGGTGACGGCATCATGAGCGCGATCGATTTCTCCCTCGACATGGAAAAGGTCACGGGCAGTCAAGGCGAAGCCCGCTGCAAGATCACGCTGAACGGGAAGTGGCTGGAGTACAAGACGTTTTGAGCGGCCGCGCCGAGGAAGGCGCAGCGCTGCGGCATCACCAAACAGCCGAGTTGAACTGAGACGACGGAGTCCTCAGGGCAGCTCCGACAATCAGGCGCACGGACAAAGGCGTCCGTCATTCTCAACACGATGAGTGACGGGCGCCTTTCTGTTTTTGTGTCGCGGGGAGGACTCGGAAAGCCGGGTCGGAAAGGAAGACGTGACGGTGGCGTGGGGCCAAACAATCGGAAGAGCGCTCGTGCTCGTGTGCCTGGGAGAGTCGATGGCTCGGGCGCAAGAGGCCGTTGTGCCCGCCCGGGCCACGATCGATGGAGCCGATACGGCCTGGGTGCTGGTGTCTTCGGCGCTGGTGCTGGCCATGATCGTGCCGGGCCTCGCGCTGTTTTACGGAGGGCTGGTGCGCAGCAAGAACGTGCTCGGCACCATCATGCACAGTCTGGTGATCCTCTGCCTGGTGAGCCTCCTGTGGGTGCTGGCCGGCTACAGCCTGGCATTTGGTCCTGACACCGGCGGAATGATCGGTGGGCTCGACTGGGTAGGATTGGAAGGGGTGGGGACGGCGCCCCACGCGACCTACGGCCCGACGATTCCCCATCAGGCCTTCATGGTCTTCCAACTGATGTTTGCGGCGGTCACGCCCGCCTTGATCACCGGCGCCTTCGCGGAGCGCATGAAGTTCGGCGCGCTGATGTTGTTCGCCGGCCTGTGGTCGCTGTGGGTGTATGCCCCGATCGCCCATTGGCTGTGGGGCGGAGGCTGGCTGGCGGGCCTGGGAGCGTTGGATTTTGCGGGCGGCGCCGTCGTGCATCTCAGTTCGGGGGTCAGCGCCTTGGTGTGCGCGCTGGTGCTGGGGACGCGCCATGGCTATGGGACGGATTATATGGCGCCCCACAATCTGCCGATGACGCTCTTAGGGACGGGCCTGCTCTGGTTCGGCTGGTTCGGGTTCAATGCCGGCAGCGCGCTGGGAGCCAACGAAGTGGCGGTCGTGGCCGTGGTCGCAACCCATACGGCCGCCGTATCGGGCGCTCTCATGTGGCTGGCCGTGGAATGGATTCATCGGGGAACGCCGACAGTGCTCGGTGTCGCGAGCGGCGCCGTGGCCGGGTTGGCGACCGTGACGCCCGCGGCCGGCTACATCGGACCGTTTTCGGCGCTGGTGATCGGATTGATGGCCGGCGGCCTGTCGTACGCGGCCATCATCTCGAAGGGAAAGTTCGGGTATGACGACTCGCTGGATGTCGTGGGGATTCACGGCGTCGGGGGCGTGGTGGGGCTGTTGGCCGTGGGATTCTTCGCGTCAAAGGCGGTTAACTCCTCCGGGGCCGACGGCTTGTTCTTCGGGAGCGCGGGCCTGCTTGGCGCACAGGCGCTCACCGTCGCCGCGGTCGGCTTGTTCTCCGCCGGCATGACATTCGTGATTCTCAAGGTCGTCGATCGCACCGTCGGTCTGCGGGTGACGGCGGAAGAGGAATCGATGGGGTTGGATCTCAGCCAACACAACGAACGGGCCTATTCCTGATGCTGAAACAGACCCTTCAGCTGCGTTCTCGGTCGCGTGCCTCCCTGCGACGTACCGCAAGGGTACGTCTCAGTCGTCCCGCTCCCTGCGGCCTTGCTGAAGGGCTGTTTGAGCATCAGTGGGCAGGACACGGACAAGAGAGGTACCGCCTGCGGCCTTGCCGAGGAAGGGCGCGTCTCGGCGCGCCGGGGTGGGCGGGTGAGAAAGACGGCGTTTTGAGCGTCATGTTGGAAGGAAGGAGGAAGTCATGCAGATGCGATTGGACAAAGGGAATGACGCGTCGGCGGTGGAGCATCGGCTGCTTGGAATTTTGCGCGAGGAAGGTCCGCAAACGCTGGAAACGCTCTGCGCGCTTCCCGGATCGAGTTGGGCGGAGGTGCTGTTGGCGGTCGATCGGTTGAGCCGCACCGGCGCCGTGGCGATCGGCCAACTGGCGCGATGTGAATACCAAGTATCGTTGAACGGGCCGGCCGTATGACATCGGAGGGTGAGCACATTTTATGGATGCTGATCTCGACGGTCTTGTTATGGCTGACTGTGCCCGGCGCTGCGTTGTTTTACGGCGGAATGGTCCGCAGGAAAAACGTGCTCAACACCATCGGGCTTCCGCTGAGCGCTTTGATGATCGTGTCGATCGAGTGGCTTCTGCTCGGCGAGGCCGTGTCCGGCGCATCGGCGCGCCGCGCCGCCTTGCCGTCGAGCCCGGCTCAGCTCGGCTTGATCTACGATGCGCTGACCGCTTCGCTGGCGCTGATGCTGGTGACCGGAGCGATCGTGGAGCGAACCAGGTTTTCGTTTTTTCTCGTATTCGGATTCCTGTGGGCGGCCCTCGTCTACGGGCCGTTGGCGCGTTGGATGGCGAGCGGATGGCTGGCGAATCTGGGATGCCTCGATTTCGCCGGGGGCGCCGCGATCCATATCAACGCGGGGGTCAGCGCCCTGGTGGCGGCGATCGTGATCGGCCCCCGCAGAGGGTATGGAAGGATCGAAATGATGCCGAACCACCTACCGCTCTCCTTCTGCGGGGCGGCCCTGCTGTGGGTCGGCTGGTTCGGGTTTGCGGCCGGTCCCGCCCGGGCGCCGATGACCACGGTCACCGGCGCGTTCGTGGCGATCCAGATGTCCGCGGCGGCTGCAGGCTTGACCTGGATGGCGGCGGAATGGCTCCAGCGGGACAAGCCCACGACCTTGGGGACCGTGAGCGGAGCCGTGGCGGGGTTGGTGGCGATCGCTCCGGCCGCCGGCTACGTCAGCCCGCTTTCGGCGATCGTGATCGGCATCGGAGCGGGCGGGTTTTGTTACATGGTCGTGAACTACGTCAAGCTCATCGTGGGCTATGACGATTCGCTCGACGTCTTCGGGATGCACGGAGTCGGAGGGACCTGGGGCCTCGTGGCGACGGGCCTGTTCGCCTCGACGGGGGTGAACCAGGACGGGAACGACGGGCTGTTTTACGGCTATCCGTATCAGTTCTTCGCCCAACTGGTCGCCGCCTGCGCGGCGTGGTTCCTGTCCGGCGCGATGACCTGGCTGCTGCTCAAAGGGCTGATGCTGGTCATGTCGCCGCGCGTCGATGAAGAAGCCGAAATCGTGGGCATGGATCTGACGCAGCATCGGGAAAAAGCCTACACGGGGTGAACGATGGCCGTGATTCATGATGATGTCGGGCGGCGCCGCTTCTTGAGCCAGGCGGTGATGGGATTGGGAGTGCTGTTCGGTCTCGGCACGCTGGGGCTTCGCTTCCTCCAGTTTTTAGTGCCGCCGCGTCGCGAGAGGCAGGCGGAAGCCGTCCTGATCGGCGCCGAATCGCGGATTCAGCTCGGGGATGCCGTCTCCATGGACTTGGGCGGCCACAAGATCCTGGTCCTCAAGACCGAGCAGGGCGTGGCGGCGTTTTCCAGGCGCTGCACGGATCTGGGATGCCTGGTGTCCTGGAGCAAAGAGCGGGAACAGTTTCTGTGCCCCTGTCACCAAGGCGTCTATGACAAGACCGGTCTGAATATCGCCGGCCCTCCCCCGCGGCCGTTGGACCGGTTCGAGATCGTCAAGCGGGGTGAGCAGCTCTACGTGAACATCGACAGGGCGTAGCGATCGGCTTTCTGCCGTCAGCCATCGCAAGAAGCTGAAAGCTTGGAGGGAGGAGATGAGCACACCGGGGACCGAAGCCGTACAGATCCAAGCCGGAGAGACAGGCCCGGCGGCGAAAGAGAAAAGCTGGATCGATTACATCCAGAAAGACTTGCCCGAGCATCTCGAATGGTGGCCGTACACGCTGGGCGCGATCCCGCTCACGCTGTTCGGGCTGTTGGTGGCCACTGGCCTCCTGCTCACGTTCTATTACGTCCCGTCGCCGGAGAAAGCCTATGAGAGCGTCGATCAGATCACCAACGAGATCTATCTCGGCTGGTTCGTGCGCGGGGTGCACAAGACGTCCGTGGATCTCATGATCCTGTTCGTGCTGTTCCACGTCATCCGGGTCTTTCTCACGCGCGCCTATCGGACGCCCGGGGAATTGAAATGGGTCAGCGGCTCGATCGTGCTGTTCGTCACGCTGGCGATGGGATTTACCGGGTACTCCCTCGTGTACGACAACGTGTCCTATTGGGGCATGACGGTGGTGACCAGCATGATCGGGAGCCTGCCGATCGTGGGAACGCCGCTGCTGTATTTGTTGCGGGGAGGGGAAGAGGTCTCGGGCGTGACGTTGCTGCGGCTGTACGATCTGCACACGAAGCTGTTGCCGGTGCTGCTGGGCGGGCTGGTGGTCGGCCATGTCCTGATCGTCCGGCTCCTGGGTTTCGCAGAAGTCCCGGGCAGCCGCCGCTTTCATCCGTTCTATCCGGAACACACGTTGAAGATGGGAGCCATCGCGGCCGGACTGGTGGTCTTGATCGTCGATCTCGTCATGATCTTCCCGCCGCTCCTCGGTCCGCCGGCGAACCCGCTGGAGGTGGCGTCCGATGTCTCGCCTCCCTGGTATTTTTCCGCCTCCTACATGTGGATCTCGCTGCTGCCCGGGCCGGTGGCCATCTGGAGTCTGCTGGGAGGAGCCGGGCTGTTTGTGGTGTATCCCTTCGTCGATCGGGCGCTGACTGAGCGGGGCTGGCCGATGGGGATCATCAATGCGGTCGTCGCCACCGCGGTCGTCCTGGCCATGGTGGCGCTCATGCTGCTCGACGCGCGCACCTGAACCACCTGAGAACTAGAGGAGAAGGACAATGGATGACACCCGAACCGACCATGCCGATCCCGAGCCGGGAGCGCCGCATGCAGCCGACGGCCGCGTGAATTTCTCCCGCTACATGATCGGCGGCCTCTGCCTCGTGTTGTTTCTCGCCCTGACGGGGGTGGGCTACATTCAGGTCGAAGAGCGGCGGGAGGGCGGCCTCAGGCCGTTCATCTCCGCCGAGAATAAACGGTGCATCGACTGCCATCTGGCGAAGGATGTCTCGGTGGGGGGAATCAACGACTGGAAGAACAGCCGCCATGCGCCCAAAGGCATCGGCTGCGTCGAGTGTCACCGGGCGGAGGCCGGTGACGCCGACGCCTACGATCACGAGGGGTTCCTGGTGTCGACTTTGGTCACACCGAAGGACTGCATGCGCTGCCACGACAAGGAAGCGCAGCAGTTCGGCCAGTCGCACCATGCGAAGGCGGCGCAGTTTATCGGATCGCTCGACAACTTCCTCGGGAACGTGGTGGAAGGCCCTGAGGTCGGCACCACGGGGTGCGCCGGCTGCCACGGCAGCGTGGTGAAGGTGATGGAAAACGGTAAGCTGCATCCCTCCACCTGGCCGAATTCCGGCATCGGGCGGGTGAATCCCGACGGCTCCAAAGGCACCTGCTCCGCCTGCCACGCGCGCCATGGGTTTTCCGTCGCGCAGGCCCGCCAGCCGGAAAGCTGCGGGCGCTGCCACATGGGACCGGATCACCCGCAGATCGAAGCCTATTATGAAAGCAAGCACGGGGTCATGTTCACGGCCAACAAAGAGAAGATGAAGCTGGCGCATCCCAAGGAGAAGTGGCTGCCGGGCAAAGATTACCTCTTTCCCACCTGCGCCACCTGTCATATGGGAGCCACGGGAACGCAGGAGGTGACGCACGACGTAGGCGATCGCATTAGTTGGACGCTGCGCCCCGTGGTCTCGACCCGGCTTGAAAACCATGAGGCTCGGCGAAAAGCCATGACGCAGGTCTGCCTGGCCTGCCACAGCGGCGAAATCGTGGACCGGTTCTTCACGCAGATGGACCGGGGGATCGACCTCTATAACGACAAATTCGGCAAGCCCGCGAAGGCGGCGATGGACCGGCTCAAGGAGATGGGGAAGATCACGCCGACGCCGTTCGACGAGGAGATCGAATGGATCTTCTACGAGCTCTGGCACCATGAGGGCCGGCGGGCCCGCCACGGCCTCTCGAAGATGGCGCCAGATTATGTCCATTGGCAGGGCTTCTACGAAGTGGCGAAGCACTTCTATACCAAGTTTCTGCCGAAGGTCCGGGACCTCTCACCGGCTGTGGCGAAGGACTTACTGCAGCAGGAGACCCACCGGTGGATCGAGAAAGGCATGACGAAGGAAGAGATCGCCCAGATGCTGGAGTTTTACGACAAGGAAATGCAGGGCAAACGCGGAGGGTCCTAATGGAAAGGGGCGCCATGGAACGCATCGAGGCCATGTTACCGGAGACTGCCGGCTTGCCGGTGGAGGCGCCCAGACCGCCGCTGCCTCCGTTCAGCGTGACGACCGCCGTCCAGAAGGTCCGGATGGCTGAAGATGCGTGGAACACCCGCGATCCGCAGCGAGTCGCGTTGGCCTATACGGAGGACAGTCAGTGGCGGAACCGCGCCGAATTCATCGCCGGGCGCGATGCCATCCGTCAATTCCTGATGCGGAAGTGGAGCAGGGAATTGGACTATCGCCTCATCAAAGAGCTGTGGGTCTGTCATGGCAATCGAATAGCGGTCAGATTCGCCTACGAATGGCATGACGAGGCGGGCCATTGGTTCAGAGCGTACGGCAATGAAAATTGGGAGTTCGACGATCATGGGTTCATGCGGCGCCGCATCGCGAGTATCAACGATCTTCCGATCAAGGAGACGGAGCGGAAGTTTCGCTGGCCGCTCGGACGCCGTCCTGACGACCATCCCGGACTGTCCGAGTTGGGCCTGTAAGAAGATCCGGCCGGCGGTCTCTCGACCGGCCTGAAGGAGGGCGAACGATGCCGCATGGCATGACGGCGACGGGGCTTGAGCCGGATCGCGCGCTTGCGTTATCCTCCGGTCCAACCTGGGAGGGGCACAGCATGGGCAAGCGGGTTCGCACGGGATTGACGCGCGTCGATATTCTCGATCGCTACATCGAGCGGTTCAAGCAACAATTGGTGCGGTTTCAGCCGTTTCTCTCCCGGAAGCGGGCGACGGTCTCCTTGGAACAGTTCGACGAGGCGGCGGAGGACTTGATCAGCCAAGTCTTCGGCGCCGCGTCCGACGAGGCGGAGGCCTATCTGTACGCCAAGACCGGTGAATCGGCGCTGTTGCCGGAAGAAGCCCAGGAGAGCGGCACGCATGACGTGGAGCGGGAAAGCCTCCAACAGCGGCGGCAAGTGCTGGAGAGCTGCCTCGCGGACCTGGAACTGCGTCGGCGTGTGCAAAGTCAGCGGCAGAGCGCCCGCGAGGCCAACGGGGCGCTGCGCGGGACAGTGGAAGACTACATGTCGCATGACGTGCGCAGCATCCACCGGGCGGCGACGATCAAGGAGGCAGGGAGGCTGCTGCAAAAATATCGGGTCGGCTCGCTCTTGGTGGATGACGGCTCGCGGTACATCGGGATCGTGACCGATTCGGATCTGAGTCGCAAAGCCGTGGCCAAAGGGTTGGACCCCAATACGACCACCGTCATGGCCTGCATGAGCAAGCCGGTCGTCAGCATTGAAGAAACCGAACCCCTCAGCGAAGCCGTAGCCTTGATGAAGAAAGAGGGCATCCGGCATCTTGCGGTGACCGCCGACCGGACGATCATCGGCGTGTTGTCGATTTCCGACCTCCTCAGGGCCTACGAAGCCAACTCATAGCGCCGCCGGCCCCAGGGTAACCCGACGCCGCTACCAGGGGGTCTCCCAGCCTGCTTTTCCACTCGTTCCCTCTATAGTGCCACCCCGTCAACGGCCATGGAGGGAGCGACACTCATGCCAATGAAATCCGCCGTGCTCTGTATCGGGGCGCTCTTGTCGATCCTTACCATTACGTACAGCGGAGCGAGCGCCGATCCGAACGCCTTGCCGCCACAGCCAGGGTCGCAGCCGACGGATCCAACGAAAGCTCGGGGCGACATGGCGGCTCAGTTCAATGGACGGATCACCGCTAGGCTGAGCGTCCCCGACGGCGGCGGAGACATCTATGTCGCCGGAGAGTTCTCCGCATACCGCGGCAAGCCGGTTCTGCCGATCATTCGTATTCGGCCCGACGGCAGCCTCAATGACACGTTTCGGCCGGCGGAAGGAGTGTTCAAACGGATCGCCGCCATGGCGCCGGCCGACGATGGTAGCGGAGATGTGTATGTGGCCGACTATGCCGCGGAGCCGGCGCGGCATGCCGGGTGGCGATTCCGCAGCACCGTCCGGCGTCTCCATGCAGACGGGACACCGGACGAGCGATTCGTCGTCGCTACGTTCACCCATGACGACATCTATGTGCCTGATGCGCGTTTCGTGCCGGTGGTCACCGGCCTCGCGCCGGCCGGTGACGGAACAGGGCGGCTCTATGCCGCCGGGCGGTTCGGCGTCGTCCGGCTGAACCGCGACGGCAGCCGGGATGCGGCGTTCCGTTACGGAACGAGCGCGTGTCATGTCGTGCCGGCGAAGGACGGCACCGGACATGTGTACGTGACCTCCAATGAGCGGATTGCGGCCAGCGGCCGGCATGCGTCGCAACGCATCCTGCGGCTGAAGAACGACGGCTCCCGCGATCCGCGATTTAGCGCCGGCACCGGCGTCGCGCCGGCCTGGGACATCTTCGCCCTCGTTCCGGTGGAAGACGGCACAGGCGATCTGTTCGTGGGCGGCAGCTTCGCCAACTACGGCGACCCGAATCCGCGCGGCCGGCATGCGGTTCGGCTTCTCGCCAGAATCAACGCGGACGGTTCGCTGGATCGCACCTCGCCCAGCCCTCCGATCGACGAGCGCCAGGGCGCCGTCACGGCGCTCGCCAAAGCCGACGACGGCAGCGGCGATTGGCTGGTGACTCAAAACCAAACGACGATCAGATACCGCGTGGAGGGCGCCAGGGTGTCCGAAGCAGCCGATGTGGCCGCCACGCTGTCGTCATCGACCTCGCGCCATGCGCCGAGCGGCGCAGCCGACTAGGCCGCAGGCTCGCCCCGAAACATTACAAACATTTTACCGCTCGCTTACCCCCGGCGATTGATCGCGCTCGGGCTCCCGCTTACCATCCCCGGACATCATGCCGTGCCCGACGGATGGTCTGAAATTCCGGGCCATGCCTCGCGTCCTGCGATCGGCGCTGATGTGCGTGCTCGCTCTGGCGGCCACCGCGACGTGGGGAGGCGGGCAGGACGCGCCTCAGATCTCTCACCGGTGGGCTTCCTGGTTCTCCAGTCATGACGTGCAGACCGATACGAAGGCGGAAGCCGCCGCTCCGTACCAGGTGAATCTCGCCCCGACCTTCTATACTGCTCCGGTCGCGCTCGCCAGCGTGCGCAGTCTCACGCCGGACACCGCCCGTACGCAGGGCTTCCTCGGCTCGGCGACATGGCTCAAGGGAATGTTTTCTACGGAAATGGAAGTGGCGGCCAACCAGGAAGAGTCCGACACGCTCGTCAGCGGCCTTCCGGCGCAGGCGGGACCTCATCCTTCGGCCCGCATGATGCGGTTCGGCTTCACCGGCTCATCCGGGCCACTCCGCTACGGCATGACATACCGCGATGCGGGCCAAGCTTTTTACAATGCGCCGGATCAAGCCCTCAGAGAAATGTGGGGGGAATGGAAGCAGGGCGCGATCGGGCTTCGAACGGCTATCGGCCGGCAATGGAATAATCTCGGCGGCGATCCCACGCGCTCCCGCGTCGAACAGACCTATCAGCGGATCGGCCTCTCATGGAACACGCCGGCTTGGCCGAACCTTTCTCTGACCTATCAGCAGAATATGTTGAGGAGCGCGCTGGACCCGATCGGCGTCGCGCCGCAGAGATCGGGCAGCCATACGATCGAAGCGGCGCTCGGTTATACCGGGGTCTCCTGGACTGCCAGGCTGGCGTCCAGCTACGGGTTCTCGGCCGATCTCATTCGTCCGGGAGCGAAGAGTCGCGTCCAAACGGAAACGCTCACGGCGTCGTTTCGTCCGCTCACTACGCTGACCATCGCGCCGACGCTCGGCTATCGCGTCGAGCGGCAAGACTGGTCGGGTGTGCGGACCGATCAGCCTTCGGCCTCTCTCACGCTGCATTATAGGCAGAGCCGGTGGCTCCTCATCAGCGCGATGGGGAATTATTCCAGCATGCGATCGAGCGATCACCTTGTCGATCTGGAGAACATCGGCGGGAAGGGCATGCTCGCGTGGGAGCTTGAACCGGTACGAGACTGGACGCCGCTGCTTTCGTTGGAAGCCGGCTACAACTTGCAGGTCAATCGGCTGTTGCCGTCCACCCAAACCGAAGATCTTTCCGGCCTCCTCCGCCTCGTGCTGGCGAGGCTCTAATCTCCGCCTAAAATATCCCGCGCGCCCTTCCGGCGCTGGACCGTCGAGAGCGCCAAGAGGCCGGCGTTTTACCAATTCTTTACAAATGACACGTACCATTAGGAGCACTCTGTCGGGATCCTCCTTCTGATCTCGCCCCTGATAGATGAACGTAAGTTGTCGATATTGTTAGTATAAAATGAGGCTTCAGTCTTGCTCTAGCTCGTGCAGCTGTGTCGAGCGGTATGAGTTGCGACGAATGGAGGGCAGAGATGGACCAACAGAAGGCAGCAGTCGAATGTTATGAGCGCGCCTTGGTGCTGAAGCAGTTGCGCATGTTTTATCCCGCGATCGACGATTTCCGAAAAGCCGCAGCTAATCCCCGTTATGCCGGAAAGGCCCACGTGCAGATCGCACTGTGCTTGAAGGCCGCCGGTCGTCCTGAGGAAGCCATCATGGCGTTTCGGCAAGCCTTGGCGTCGCCCACGCTGTCCCCCGAAGAGCAGCGCCACATCCTCTACCACATGGGTCAGACATTGGAATCGTTAGGCCGGTATGCGGAAAGCCTGGAGGTGTATGGCTGGATCAGGAAAGAGGACCCGGGGTTCCGCGATGTGACGCAACGGATCAAACATCTCAGCTCGGGACGTGGGCCGGCCCCACAGCATCGGGGGGCCGTGCCGGTGTGGAAGAAGGATTTGGGCACGCTGGCGCGGGAATTCACGCCTCATATGGTGTCGTGGCTGGAACAGACCGGGGAATGGATGAAAAGCCAACAATTGTTCGGAAGCAAGAAACCTTCACATGCCGGCGAAGGTACCCAGGCGCCCAGCGGAAGGCCATATAGCCGGCCGGCGAAGCGGGATCGTACACAAGAGAGCCGCCGCCACCCCCGCGTGCCAGTGCGGTTGCGGAGCCACTTCTCGACGAAAGGCCGGATGCTGACAGGCGAAGGCGAGTTGCGGGATCTCTCCCCGTGGGGCTGTCGCCTTACCAGTCCTGTAGCGGTCCCTGTCGGAGAAAATTTGGAATGTTATATCTTTCCGAAAGACGAGGGCCGTCCCGTCGTTATCGACGGGGCGACGGTCCGCTGGATCAACTCGCATGAATTCGGTCTGGCCTTCACGAACGTGCGTCCGAACGTGCAGCGGCAGATCGCGCAGCTGTGCAGGACACAGACCGTTGTGGGGTAACCGATTTATTTAGGCCGAAGAGGGCAAGCGGCTCGATCCTATGGTGCGATTCAGTTAGTTCCAGGGATCATGCCAGGGATCCGGGGGGCCTTCAGGCTCTTTTGGCTCCCTCCCTGGTTCAGAAGTGCATGGGCGTAACATGTCCATAGTGCCTCCTTAGGTGGATCATATTAATCCTTCCACTCCCACCAATTCTTATAATTCAATCTATGCTTTATCGACCCAAAATGCTGCCGCGTGCCGGAATCGCAAGGTCTAATGATCACTTCTTTCTCAGAATAATCTTTCCACCGATAAGTTCTCTGCTGGGATTTGGTGATTCTTCATTTACGGTTTGGCCAGTTGGGATCTCATGGAGCGCGCGGATAATATCGTCCCTCTTTGTGTTTGAGACCCTTCGATCAAGGCTGTCGCGATATTGTACGAAAACATATGCTGAGTAGCCGGGAGCCCAAATTGCAACGAGATGGCAACGAGATGGTTTGGGACGGGGATTCCTCCTGGAGCCGGAAGCCAAAACCCCCATTGTCTTGTGCTGCCGATAGCGATCTTCCCCTGCTCGTTGGCTTTCGTTCGGACAAGGGTGGCATGGTTGCAGCTGAAGTCGTGGAAATCGCAGGCTAGGTAAACAACATCAGCGAGAGGAATTGGATTTCCTGAAGCAGCGTCCACGACTTCTGCCTCCAACCCTTCAGCTATTTTAAGTGGCCAAATGCAGCCTCCAAGGTTGAGTGCCAATGCAGCTAACAAGAGGGATTTCAACAGGAGCATAGGCTGACGTGGCGTCGCTGCGCACCGAAAGTTCAGATGTCCTCGTTATTTTTTCCGATTACTTTCTGCGAGCTGCCGAATACGATTCCATTCAGGACATGACAGCCTGGGGCGCCGTCGTGTAGCCGACGCGCACAAGTCCTGCAAATCGCGCGTGGCCGTGGCTTTTGAGGCTCCGGTGATCGACATGTATTTCTTGGCGCTCATGCCGCCTTCGAACCCTTCATGTGGGCCAGTCGGGCTGTTGCCAGTTATACGTCATGAGCCGATCATACACGGTATTTGGTTCAGGAGTTAATGAATCGTGAGCCGAATAGTGGAATCTTTCGGCTCACAGGCAATGTCGTTGGAGGAAAGTGTAAACAAGGGGAGGTGTTACAGCGCCCCAAACGTCCGTTCAAAGAACGTCTTGGTGTGCCTCATCTGCTCCTCAATATCCATCTGCAAGTGCCTCGCGCCGGCTTGCCAATCGTCCGTCGTGTAGCCGACGCGGCGGGCGAGGAAAATGAACTCGTCGGAATCGGGTGGGGGCAATACTAAATCCTTGGCGTTGCCGCGGACCATGCGAAGCCCGTCGATGAGCATTCTCAGAAAGTAATAGGCCTTTCGCAAATTCTCGCCGTCTTGCCGGCTCACGAGGCCGGTTTCGACCAGGCCCGACAGGGCTTGCATGGTGTTGGGCGTCCGGAGGATCACATGCTTGTGCCCGTGCATGACCTGCAGATACTGCACGGCATATTCGATGTCGATCACGCCGCCGGGGCTGTGTTTCACGTTGATGGTGCCGGGCTTGACGAACTGTTTCACTTGCTGCCGCCGCAAGTCCAACGCCGTCGCGATGTCCCAGGATTCGCCGCTGTAGACGAAGCGATCGCGATGGGCTTCCACCTGTTTGCCGAGTGCGGCGTCGCCGGCGACGTGGCGGAGCTTGATCATGGCCTGCCGCTCGAAGGGTGCGGCAAGTCCGGTCGAGCTATAGTAGCTGGTGATTTCGTCCAAGGGATTCGCCAGCGAGCCTTTGCCGCCGTGGGGGCGCAGCCGCACGTCGATGTGGAAGATGCCTTCCTGCTTGGCCTCGATCCACTGCAGCAGTTCCTGGGCGAGCCGTTCAAAGTATTCGCTGTTCTCGATGGCTTGCTTGCCGCTCGTCCGTCCGGCGCCGCCGTAGACGAACAGGACTTCGATGTCGGAGGCGTAGCCCAATTCCCGGCCTCCGAATTTGCCGGCGCCGCAGATCGCGAAGGGACAAGGCTTTTTGTCGGCCGACTTGGGCATGCCGTAGTCTTTCTTCAGCTTCGCTTCGCAATCCAGCAGGCTGCGCTCCACGATGACTTCCGCCAGCTCGGTCAGCGCCAGCGAAAAGTCGGCGAGGCCGGTGGCCGGCTCGACGATGTGCTTCATGTCGATGCGAAACAGCTCGCGGTCCTTGAATTGATTCAGGGCGTCCTTGCGTGCCTCCAGCGTCCTGGCTTTGCCGACCGCTTTGTCCAATTCCTTCCGGAGGAAGGCTTTCGGTTTGATCAGCGGCGCATCACGATAGTCTTTGAGCAGCGGCAATAAGTTGCCGTGCTGCCGGCGCAAGAAGTCTTCCCAGAGAAAATCGCTGGCGCCGAGCAGGCGGGCCAAGAGCGGAAACGTTTTCTTGTCGCTCAAAAATGCCAGTGCCTGTTGCTGGTCCTTGCCGCTCCGCTCCTGCACGGTAAGGTCTAAGAACTGGTCGAAGGCTTCCAGCGCCTTGGCCGGGTCCGGGGCCCACGTCAGGGCATGGGTGAATTGCTTGATGAGGACGGCGGTGAGGCGCAGCTGCTGCTGGTCGTGCGGGTCGGTGATTTTCTGGCCGTGGCGGTTGCGGACGTAAAACCGGTCGTGCAGCTTGCCGCCGTCAATTTCGAATTGGGCCTTGGCGATATAGACGTTCCGCATCGCCAGCGCGTTGGCGAAGGCGTAGAGAAAGGCCGGCGTGTCGTCCGACTTGATGTCCATGATCGTATCCGTCGGCGATTGGCTGTTGTCGAAGGTGATCTGCACCATATGAAGGAGGCCGCTGAATGAGCCGCGGCGCTTGCCGAGCTGCTCCACCAGTTGGCGGTTTACGGCCTGGCGCGCGTCTTCCACACGGCCTTCGTGCAGCAGACGCATCATGGCGGACAGCTCGTCCGCCAGCCGGCGCTGTTCGTCCGGTCCGAACGCCACGCTGCGCACCGGTTGCACGCGAAAGACATCCACGATTTTCTTCCGGCTCAGGCCCGGGCGGCTTCGGCCGGCCGCGCTTCGGGCAGGCGGCGCCTGCGACTGATCCATAAACGTGAAAATCTGCCCTTCTTCGATATTCAACCCGGACGCCGAGAGCAGCCCGCAGATCGTGGCGAATTCGGAGAAATAGTCGTAGGCCACGACGGTGATGTCATACCGTTGATCCCCCTGCTCCGTGATCGCGACTTCGCAGGGGCGCTCCGGCGTCAGGCGCGCGGCGAGGCGGAGATGGCGGATCAGTGCCGTCTGATCGAAGCGCCGGAAGTACTCCGGATCCATGCGGCTGATGAAATCGTGCACGATGTCCGGAGGGATGTCCGGGCAGAGCGGTTCGACGGCGCTGCGCAGGGCGTTGCGATCGACCACGGGGAGCGACATAGGCAGCGAGTATACCTGAAGGCGCTTCATTGTGCGTAGATCATCGCGCCAGTATAATGCCGCGCCAATAGAAGTGATGCGTGATGAGTGAAGCGTGATGCGTGATGGAAAAAAGGCGGGCGCGAAGCCGGCTCCGCTGCCCGTGAGGCCGCCCTTGAGCAGACCGGACCCCCGGCCGGTGCTCCTGGCCCCGGAGCGGCAAGCCGATCAGCTCAAGGCGATCCTGTCGGCGTACAACCTTCGCGACTGCGACCAGGCCGACCGGAATCTTCAGCTCATGGCCGGCGATCCGCACCAGCGGCGGCAGCTGGCCGACATTCTCCCGCTGCTGCTCGACGCGATTGCGCGGACGGCGGATCCCGACCAGGCGCTGAATCATTGGGAGCGGCTGCTGGAGGGCGTCACCCGATCGTCGTTCCTCGAGTATCTGCGCAGCAGTCCCCGGATGCTCGACCTGCTGTGCACGATCTTCGGCAACAGCGATGCGCTCGCCTTTACCGTCATCCGCGATCCCATGCTGATCTATTGGTTGGCCGAGGAAGACGTGCTGAGCCGGCAGCCGGTCCGCGCGGCGATGGAGGAGGCCCTCCGCAAGACGCTCGGCCAGCTCACGGTCACGGAGCTGAAGCTGGAAGTGCTGCGCCGGTTTCGGAGGCGCGAGATGCTGCGCATCGGCGTGCGGGATCTGCTGCGGTTGGCCGGCGTGCCGGAGACCACGGCGGCTCTGTCGGACCTCGCCGGTCTGTTGATCCAAGCGGCCTATGACGTGATCGACGCGGATCTCCGCAAGCAATACGGTGTCCCGATGCACAAGAATCGCCGAGGCCGGTGGGTGAAAACCGGTTTTGCGGTGATCGGCATGGGGAAGCTCGGTGGGCACGAGCTGAACTACAGTTCCGACGTGGATCTGATTTATGTGTACGAGTCGCATGACGGGGAAACCCGCCAGCCCGGGGGCAAACAGGCCGGCAAGCCGGCGGCCGCGGGCATTTCCAACGAGGAATATTTCGAGATCCTCTCGCGGGAATTGACGAAAGCGCTGACCGAGCAAACGAAAGAAGGCTATGTGTTCCGTGTCGACTTGCGCCTGCGGGCGGAAGGGTCGATCGGCCAGCTGGCGCGCTCGCTGGACGAGTATCGACAATACTATGCTACGCGTGGGCAGGTGTGGGAACGCTTGGCACTGCTCAAGGCCTGGCCGGTGGCCGGATCGATGGAGGTCGGCCGGTCGTTTGTGAAAATGGCGAAGCCGTTCATCTTCGGCGCCGCCGCGGCGCGCGGCGATCTCGGTGCGGCCCTGGCGGTCGTGCGGGACGTGCGGGCGGTGAAGGAGATGATCGACGCGAAGATGGCGGATCGGGGGCACGAGCGCCGAAACGTGAAGCTCGGCACCGGCGGCATCCGGGAAATCGAATTCTTGGCGCAGACGATTCAGGTCTTGGCGGGCAGGACTATTCCCGGGCTCGTCGATCGCAGTACCCTCCGGGCGCTGGACCGGTTTCTCCGGTATCGGCTGATTTCCACGCGCGAGCGGGACGACCTGCGGGCGGCCTATCTGTTTTTACGGGATGTCGAGCACAAGCTGCAGATGGTGCATGATCTGCAGACACACGCCTTGCCGGAAGGCGGTGAAGAGCTGGAGCGGTGTGCCGTGCGCGCCGGCTATGATGCCGCCGATCGAACCCGAGGGGCGGCGGCCTTTCGCGCCGATCACCGGCGCCATACGGGCCTGGTGAACCGCGTCTTTCGATCCTTTTTTTATGAGCCGGATCGGTCGCCGATCTTGAAAGCGACCCTGCGCCTCTGTCGCGCCGGACGGTAGAGCTATCGGGCGCTCACGATCGCGTCGTGGAGATGGCTCGCGGCGCGGTCTTTCGTCAGAAATTTCGCCGCGCCGGCGGAGATCATCGCCTGTTCGATCTGACTGGAGTCCTGCACCGAGATCCCGATGACCGCCGTCGATGGCAGGTCGCGCTTGATCTGCCGAGTGGCGGCGATGCCGTCCAGCCGTGGCATGTTGATGTCCATCACCACGACGTCGGGATGGCGGGTGCGGGCCAGTTTGACGGCTTCCATGCCGTCGCCTGCTTCCCCCACGACTTCCAAGTCGTGGTAGTGTTCCAAGATACTCCGCAGGCCTTCCCGCACCATCGCATGGTCGTCCACCAGTAAGACACGTAACCGCTCCGTCGTCTCCGGCTTGCCGTCGGACAGATCCGCCTCGGGCGGAGAGCCGATGGGGATGAGGAGTGTCACGCTGGTTCCCTGGCCGGGGAGGGAGCGCACCTCCATGCGCCCGGTCAGCTTCGCCATCCGTTCTTTGATCGTGAACAGGCCGAACCGGCTGTCAGGATCGCCCGGCTGCTCGAGCTCGTCTGTTTGGATGCCCCGGCCTTCGTCTTTGACCGTGACACTGAGGTGGCCGGTCGGCTGATGCGCCACCGACAGCGCCGCGCGCCTCGTCCCGGCATGCTTCAGCACATTGAAGAGAAGCTCACGGACCGATTGAAACAAGATGATGGCTTGGTCGGAGTCGAGCCGGGGCTCCTTCGGGGTCGGGTGCAACGATACGGCCAAGCCGTGCTGCCCCATCCTGTTGGCCAGCCACTGCAGCGCCGGCTGGAAACCCTGTTCGTGCAGCACCGGCGGAGTCAGGTTGACGGCCAAGGACTCCGTGAACTTCAAGGCCCGATCCATAATCTCGTCGATGTCCTGGAGCAGCGCGCCGACACTGGCCGTGGTGGTTTGCCGGATCACATGTCCCAGCTTCATGCGGCCCAGCTTGAGGGGCTGAGTGAGATGGTCTTCCAACTCCCGGGCGATGTGCCGGCGCTCCCGTTCCTCCGCCACCGCCAGTTCGGCCGCGAGCGAACGCAGTTTCTCGCGCGACCGCTGTAGTTCCTGAGACTGCTCAGCCATGTGTCGATTGATGGTGCGTCGGTGTGCGCCGGTTGATGGAGCGCTGGACGTTCTAGCTATCGTACCGAACGCCGCTGAAGATGGATAGCCGAGGAAAGGCGGTAGTGAGAACGCCTCAAGGAGAAGGTGCGTCGGCATAACGCACGTCGCGCTCGCTGGCGAGCGAGAGATAGGCTTCGCCCCATTGCTGTGGATCGTCGAGGCTCCAGGGACGGTCGCTTGATGCCGGTTTGAAGCGCAGTCCGTGGATTCCCCCGTACACCAGGTGGGCCAATCCGGATCCCGAGTCTTCGACAAGTTGGGCATAGGCGGGACAGAGCGGCGCCTGTTCGTTGTCGCTCCACCCGGTGACCCGATACCATTCGCCGGAAGGATTGCGGTCGTAGAGCTTCACGTGCGTTATCGGCCGCGCGGGGCCCGCTGCTTTGAAGCGTCCAAAGAAACTGGTCGGGCAATTTTCGCAGGACTCGACTTCGACAATCATGGGCCATTGTACCGCGTACCGCCGCCAACGGCTCAAAATACGAAGGGCCCGGCGGTTTAACCGCCGGGCCCTTCTTTCCGACCTCGGAGCTACCGGCTATCAGCCGTGAGCTCTTGAGGCTTAGCTTAGTACATCCCTTCCATGCCGTGGCTGTGGCCATGGCCGCCCATCGCCGGTTCCTTCTTCTCTTCAGGAATCTCGGTGATCATGACTTCAGTCGTCAGCATCAGGGCTGCCACGGAGGCCGCGTTTTGCAGCGCCGTGCGCGACACCTTGGTCGGATCGATGATACCGGCCTTGATCATGTCCACGTACTCTTCCGTTGCCGCGTTGAATCCGGCGTTGACATTCTTGTCCGCCCGGACCTTCTCCACGACGACGGAGCCTTCGCCGCCGGCATTGGCGACGATCTGGCGGATGGGCTCTTCCAACGCCCGACGGACGATATTCACGCCCACCTGCTGCTCGGGAATGAGCTTGAGGCTGTCCAGCGCCGAGACGCAGCGTAGATACGCCACGCCGCCGCCCGGCACGATGCCCTCTTCCACCGCCGCCTTGGTCGCGTGCAGCGCGTCCTCGACCCGGGCTTTCTTTTCCTTCATTTCGGTCTCGGTCGCCGCGCCGACGTTGATGACGGCCACGCCGCCCACGATCTTGGCGAGCCGTTCTTGTAATTTCTCGCGATCGTAGTCGCTGGTGGTCTCCTCGATCTGGGCCTTGATCTGCTTCACGCGGCCCTCGATCTTCTTCGGGTCGCCGTAGCCCTCGACGATCGTGCTGTTGTCCTTGTCGATCGTCACGCGCTTCGCGCGGCCGAGGTCGGTCAGCTTCACGTTCTCGAGCTTGATGCCGAGGTCTTCTGAGATCACCTGGCCGCCGGTCAGGATCGCGATGTCCTCCAGCATGGCCTTGCGGCGATCGCCGAAGCCCGGCGCTTTCACGGCCGCCACGTTCAAGGTGCCGCGCAGCTTGTTGACCACGAGGGTCGCGAGCGCCTCGCCTTCGACCTCTTCCGCGATGATCACGAGCGGCTTGCCCATCTTGGCCACCTGCTCGAGAATCGGAAGCAGGTCCTTCATGCTGCTGATCTTCTTTTCATTGATGAGGATGAGCGGCTCTTCGAGCGAGCACTCCATCCGCTCGGCGTTGGTGACGAAATAGGGGGAGATGTAGCCGCGATCGAACTGCATGCCTTCGACGACATCCAGCGAGGTCGTCATCGACTTGGCTTCCTCGACCGTGATCACACCGTCCTTGCCGACCTTCTCCATCGCTTCCGCGATCAGGTCGCCGATCGTCTTGTCGTTGTTGGCGGAGATGGTTCCGACCTGGGAGATCTCGGTCTTGTTCTGGCAGGGCTTGCTGAGCTTCTTCAGCTCGGCGACGACGACTTCGACGGCCTTGTCGATGCCGCGCTTGATTTCCATCGGGTTCGCGCCGGCGGTGATGTTCTTCGCACCTTCGCGGTAGATCGCCTGCGCCAGCACGGTGGCGGTGGTGGTGCCGTCGCCTGCCGTATCGCTGGTCTTGCTCGCGACTTCGCGGACGAGCTGCGCGCCCATGTTCTCGTAGGGGTTCTTCAGTTCGACTTCCTTGGCGACGGTCACGCCGTCTTTCGTAATGGTCGGAGCCCCGAACTTCTTGTCGAGAATCGCGTTCCGGCCCTTCGGCCCGAGCGTCGCCTTCACGGCGTCGGCCAGCTGGTTGACCCCCTTGAGAATGGAGGCCCGAGCCGCCTCGCTGTACAACAGTTGCTTTGCCATATGCTTCCTCCCTTTGATTCAGTCGTCGTCGTGGATTGCGGTTAGCTGGCGAAGATACCGAGGATGTCTTCTTCCTTGAGGATCAAGCATTCCTCGTCCTCAATGCGAAGCTTGCTGCCGGAGTATTTGTCGAACAGGACTTGGTCGCCGACCTTGACGTTTTCGACCTTCTTGCCCACGGCCTGGACCACGCCCCGCTGCGGCTTTTCCTTGGCTGAATCCGGCACATAGATCCCGCCGGCGGTCCGCTCCAGCTCCTCGGTGTAGGTGACGAACACCCGGTCACCCAGCGGCTGGAAGCCCTTGGCGACGTTCTTCTTCTCCTTCGCGGCTGTGCTCATAACAGACCCTCCTCCTGCTGATGAAGTTAACTCTGACAATGTGTTGGCGATTGTGGACCGATGCGCCCCGAGCAGTGCGGAAACCCTCGCCTTTCAAACTCGGGGTAGAGATAGTTTCGGGCCCTTCCAAGTCAAGGGCCCCGGCCAAAAAAATCTTGGCCGGTCCTCCCCATGCGGAAAGAGCATCCTAACCCATTGAGTTTTCGTATTGCTACTAGAATAGTAGGGCTGAGGAGGTGCTCATAACCGGTCGAAATCCTTCACGTCCTTCTTCATGTACTCGCGCAAGCGCTTGATGATGCGGGCTTCCAACTGGCGGGTCCGCTCCTTGGTAACGCCGTATTTGGCGCCCAAATCGTCCAACGTCAGCGGGGTTTCGGAAAGGAGCCGATTGCGGAGAATATCTTCCTCCCGCTCATCGAGCGTTTTGGTGAACTCGGCGAGTTTTTTCCGGAACAGCACCCGCAGCTCATTGTCGGCGATCTGGTCGTCGGCGGCGACCTGTTGCGAGGGGAGGATATCGAGCAGCGTACTGTCCTGCTCTTCGCCGATCGGCTGATCCAATGACAGCTCCCAATTGCCGAGCCGCTGATCCATCTCGATCACGTCCCGTTCGCGGACGTTGAGCCGGTCCGCCAGCAATTTTGTATCGGGCGCGAAGCCCTCCCGTTCCAGCTTCGACTTTTCTTTCTTGAGGTTGTAGAACAGCTTGCGCTGATCCTGCGTCGTGCCGATTTTCACCAGGCGGAAATTATTGAGCAGGTAGCGCAAAATATAGGCGCGCGACCACCAGGCGGCGTAGGCGTAGAAACGCACGTTCTTCGTCGGATCGAACTTCTTGATGGCTTGCATGAGGCCGACGTTGCCCTCTTGGATCAAATCCAAGTGGTCCGCGCCCGTGTGCAGATATTCGCTGGCGATCGCCACGGAGACGCGCAGGTTCGCGAGGATCAATTTCACGGCCGCCTCGCGGCTCCCTTGCGTGCGATACTCGTGGAAGAGCATGAGCTCCTCTTCCTTGGTGAGATAGGGATAGCGCCGCACCTCGGCGAGATACTGTTGCAGGCCGGTGGCGGGGACAACGGCCGTGCTCTCGGCCTTCGCTTGGCCGTCGGCCGACGCATCGCTCAGCGGCGCGCCGGCGGGGAGTTCGACGGCCAGTTCCTCTACCGAGGGCTCCAGCACTTCCGGCTCGACCGCTTCCTGACTCTTCTCTTCTTTACGGTTGCGTGTGGCCATGGCCGATCACTGACTATAGCAGAAGGGTGCAGGAAGCCAAAAGTTGGAGTGACAGGCGGCGAGTTGCACGAAAGAAAGTGCGTCGCCTATGATGCCGCCCTTCGACCCTTCGACAAGCTGGGGGCAGGCCCTTTGCCTCATGGACAGCTCAGGGTTCAGGGCAGGCCTTCACGGTTACGGCGGGGACTGACGAGACGTATTCGCTATGCCGATTCTGACCGTATTGAAAAGCGGCCATTGGCCGTCCCTTGCCGGAGCCTGGCTGCATCTCACCGTGAGCTTCATGGTGTGGCTGCTGATGGGCGCCCTGAGCATTCCGCTGGCGCGGGATCTTCACCTGAGTGACCAGGAGACCGCGTGGCTGATTGCGTTGCCCCTTCTTGGCGGGGCGATGCTCCGCGTCATTGCGGGATGGAGCGCCGACTGGATGGGCGCGAGACGGACGGCCCTGGTGATCCTTCTTGCGGAACTGGCGGTGTTGCTCTGGGGCTGGCAGGGCGTCGCCGACTATCAGGCCGCCCTGGCCTTTGCGGCCTGCCTGGGAATTGCCGGCGCCAGCTTCGCGGTTGCCTTGCCGATCGCCGGTCGCGCCTATCCACCGACGGCGCAGGGCTTGGTCCTGGGATTGGCCGCCTCGGGGAATATCGGGACGGTGCTCATCTTGTTTTTCGCCCCGCGGCTGGCCTCTACATTGGATTGGCATCACGTCTGTGCCGTGATGGCCGGTCTCGTGGCCGTCACGTCGGGGTTGTTTGTGCTGCTCGTGCCACGCGAGCGCGATACCGGCCGCCATGATGCCGCACACTGGTGGCAGGGCGCGGCCGGACTGATCCGGCATCGCGCCGCCTATTGGCTGTGCTTTCTCTATGCCGTGACCTTCGGCGGGTTCGTGGGACTGTGCAGCGTGCTCCCGTTGCTGCTGCACGACGTCTATCAATTGGACGCCCTGTTGGCCGGTTCGCTGGCCGCCGCCTGCGGGCTGGTGGGAAGCCTCATCCGGCCGTTTGGCGGGTATGTCGCCGATCGACAGGGAGGCCTGCGGACGCTGTATTATGTGCTGCCGCTCATCATCGGCGCCATCGTGGCGATTACCAGTCCGTCTTTTGCCATGGCGGTCTTCATGATGGTCGTGACCGCGGGGGCGATGGGGTTCGGCAATGGCGTCGTCTTTCAACTGGTCGCCGAGTGGTTCCCCAAGGACATCGGGCTGGCGTCCGGCGTCGTGGGCGCCGCCGGCGGGATCGGCGGGTTTTTCCTGCCCGTGGCGGCCGGCACGATCAAAGGCCTCACCGGCAGCTATGACATCGGTCTCTGGCTCTTCGCCGGCCTGGGAATCGGCGCCTGGGGGACGGTGATGATGGCTCTGCGCGCCGACGCACCGCCGGCCGCGGGCGAGAGCTAGGCCAAAAAACCCATATAAATGTTCGATGTCAAATGATAAATTGGTCCTCCGTTGAATCAGGATCCCACGATCGCAAGCGGTGAACGTTATGCCGAGTCCATTCAACAGTATTGAAGACGCGATTCGCGACATCAAAAAGGGCAAGTTTGTCATCCTGGTCGATGACGAAGACCGCGAGAACGAGGGCGATCTCGTCATTGCCGCCGAGAAGGTGACGCCGCAGGCCATCAACTTCATGGCCAGGCACGCCCGCGGCTTGATTTGTTTGGCCCTGACACCAGAACGCGTTGAAGAATTACAACTGCCGCAGCAGGCGGTCGAGAACACGGCGACGTTTGGGACCGCCTTTACCGTGTCCATCGATGCGCGCAAGGACATCACGACCGGGATTTCCGCAGCGGACCGGGCGACCACGGTGCACGTCGCCATCGATCCCACATCCAAGCCGAGCGACCTGGCGCGGCCCGGCCATATTTTTCCGCTCAAAGCACAACAGGGCGGCGTGCTGAAGCGGGCCGGCCAGACGGAAGGGTCGGTGGATCTGGCGCGGTTGGCGGGGCTCTATCCGGCGGGCGTCATCTGCGAGATCATGAACGAAGACGGCACCATGGCCCGTGTGCCGGAGTTGGCGAAATTCGCCCGGCGGCACCAGCTCAAAATGGTGACGATCAAGTCGCTGATCGAATATCGGATGCGCCGCGAAACCTTCGTCAAACGCATGGCGAGCGCGCGGCTGCCGACGATGTTCGGGGAATTCGAAGCGGTCGCGTTTGAGAATCAGGTGGACAACGTCACGCACATCGCGCTCGTGAAAGGCCGAGTGGACAACGGCGAGCCGACCTTGGTGCGGGTGCACTCCGGCTGCCTGACGGCCGACGCGCTTGGGTCACTGCGCTGCGATTGCCGCGAGCAACTGCACAAGGCGATGGAGATCATTGAGAAGGAAGGCCGCGGCGTGTTGCTCTATCTGAATCAGGAAGGCCGTGGAATCGGCCTGCTCAACAAGATTCGAGCGTACGGATTGCAAGATGAGGGCAGCGATACGGTGGAGGCGAATTTGAAGCTGGGCTTCAAGGCGGATCTGCGGGAGTACGGCGTCGGCGCGCAGATCCTCGTCAATTTGGGCCTGCATAAGATCAAGCTGATCACGAACAATCCGCGCAAGATCGTCGGCATCGACGGCTATGGTTTGAGCGTCGTGGAACGCGTGCCGATCGAGATCCCGCCGCGCGATGCCAACATGAGGTATTTGCGGACGAAGAAGAAGAAGCTCGGGCACATTCTGAAAAAAGTGTGAGGGGAATGAGCGGCAGCCGGCCCGCCCTTCGTGCTCGCTGAGCCCCCACGATAAAGCTGTGGTGGCTCAATGCGCGCAGTAGAAGGGTACACCAGCCGCCGCTCTGAGGTGGAGGCGCAGAAGAAAGCGAAAGATGAAGCTGCGGAAGGGGCATCACGATGCGACGGGGCTGCGATTCGGGATCGTCGTCGCGAAGTTCAACAAGTTCGTCACGAGCAAGCTGCTGTCGTCGTGTTTGGACCGGCTCACGAAGCACGGGGTGAAGGAGCACGATATCGAGGTCGTGCGTGTGCCGGGCGCATTTGAGATTCCATTGGTGGCCCGCACGCTCGGCAAGTCCCGTCGGTTCGATGCCGTCGTGTGCCTGGGCGCGGTGATCCGGGGCGATACGCCGCATTTCGATTACATCAGCGCGGAGGCGAGCCGGGGCATCGGCCAAGCAGCGCTGGACAGCGACGTGCCGATTATTTTCGGTGTACTGACGACCGATACCGTCGCACAGGCGATCGAACGGGCCGATCCCGGGAAATTCAACCGCGGCGGGGAGGCGGCGAAGTCGGCGATCGAGATGGCGTCGCTGCTGAAACAACTCAAAGCGATGGAGCAGGATCCGACCATCGGCGAGCGCCCGTCCCGACCGAAGCGCGCGGCGCGCCGGCATGCCACGTAACATGGGAACCAGACACCAGGCCCGCGAACGGGCATTGCAGATTCTGTTTCAGTACGACATCCACGGCAAGCCGGGCCTGTGGTTGGACGAGTTTTGGAAGCAGGCGCCCGAAGGCGACGATACCAAGCCGTTCACCGAGCAAGTCGTGCAGGGCGTGCTCGATCACAAGAAGGAGTTGGACGCCCTTATCGGCAAGTATGCGACGAATTGGACGGTCGGTAGGATGCCGATTGTCGATCGGAACATCTTACGGGCGGGTCTCTTTGAGTTGCTGTGGATGGACGACGTGCCGGCGAAAGTCACCATGGATGAATCGATCGAGCTTGCGAAGAGCTTCGGCGACGACGAGGCATCGAAGTTTGTGAACGGATTGCTGGACAAAGTCTTGACGACGGATGCGCGGCTCGCCGAAAAGCGGGCGCATCCCGATCGGCCGGTATGGAGGAGGGCTGGCTCGTGATCGACCGGTATTCCCGTCACCACATGAAGGCCGTTTGGGATCTCAAACACAAGTATGAGATCTGGCTCGAAGTGGAGTTGCAGGCCTGCGCCGCCTTCGAGCGCGCCGGCCGGGCGCCGCGCGGGACGGCCGCGAAGATCCGCAAGAAAGCCAAGATCAACGTCGAACGGATCGCCGAAATCGAGCAGGTGACGAAGCATGACGTGATCGCGTTCCTGGAATCGCTCATGGATTCCGTCGGCCCCGAGCATCGGTTCCTCCATATGGGACTCACTTCTTCGGACATCGTCGATACGTCGTTGGCGATCCAAATGACGGAGGCGCTCGATCTCATTCTGGAGAGCGTGGACGGGTTCCTGGCCGTCTTGAAGCGGCAGGCGTTGCGGCACAAGAACACGGTGATGGTGGGACGCTCGCACGGGATCCATGGCGAGCCGATCTCGTTCGGGTTCAAACTGGCCGTCTGGTACGAGGAGTTCCGCCGGCATTACGAACGGCTTCAGGCGGTGCGGGGCGAAATCGCCGTCGGCAAGTTGTCCGGCGCCATGGGGACCTTCGCGCACCAGGCGCCGGAGATCGAAGAATATGTCTGCGCCAAGCTGGGCTTGAAACCGGACCCCGTCTCGAATCAAGTAGTCCAGCGCGACCGCCATGCCGCCTACGCCACGGCGCTTGCGCTGTTGGCGGCCAGCATCGAAAAGATCGCCGTCGAAATCCGCCATCTCCAACGGACGGAAGTGCTGGAAGCGGAAGAGTTCTTCTCGGAGGGCCAGAAGGGCTCGTCGGCCATGCCGCACAAGCGGAACCCGATTGTGTCGGAAAATCTATGCGGCTTAGCCAGGCTGGTGCGGTCGAATAGCTTGGCGGCGATGGAAAACGTCGCCCTCTGGCATGAACGCGACATCAGCCATTCGTCCGTCGAGCGGGTCATCATGCCGGACAGCACGATCCTGATCGACTATATGCTGGCGCGGGTGACGGATCTCATCAAGCATCTGGTCGTCTATCCCGAGCGGATGAAGCGGAACCTGGAACTGACCGGCGGGCTGGTGTATTCCCAGCGGCTGCTGCTGGCGCTGATCGAGAAGGGCGCGCAGCGAAAAGAATCCTACGAGGCCGTGCAGCGCAATGCGATGGCCTCCTGGCGCGGGGCGGGCACCCTGCAGGAGCTGGTCGGCAAAGATCCCTTCATCAGCCGGCATCTTTCGAAGCGCGACATGGCCGCGTGCTTCACTCCCACATACTATTTACGGCATCTCGACGAGATCTATCGCCGGGTCTTTTCGAGGCGGACCCCGACAACCAGCGGCGGCAGACGAGGCGCAAGATGATGAGTAGAGCGCGGGCACTTTTCATAGGACTCTTGGTCTCGCTGGGCATGCTTCTGGTCGGGTTCGACTCGTGGGCCGTCGATCGGGATAAGCTGCTGTCGGACCCCGGCGTCTACGGCACCTTCGCCGCCTATCGTGTCGATGCCGATTGGGCCAGGCTGGAGCAGTCGGCCCGGATCGCCCATCTGACCGCCTTGAAGGGCGTCATTGAACAGTATCGCGAAAAAATGGCGATCGACCTGTATCTCCTGCGCGGACTGTCGGATCATGCGGACATTTTGTTCCGCGTGCACGCGACGGAGTTGAAGGACAGCCAACAGTTTCTCGTGGATCTGCAGGCGAGCCTCTTCGGCAAGTTTCTGAACACCGTGGCGATCCTGCACGGCTTGACCAAGAAGGCCAATTACGTGCCGGGATTTCCCGAGCCGATGAAGAACGACCTCAAAGCGCCGAGTGAGTCGGGTCCCTATGCCATCGTGATTCCGATCCGGAAGGATGCGGAGTGGTGGTCGCTGGCGCACGACAAGCGGGCGGCGATGATGCAGGAACATACGGCGGCGGCGCTGCCGTATCATAAGACGGTCAAGCGGAAGCTCTATCACGCGACCGGCCTGGACGATTTCGATTTCATCACCTACTTCGAGACGGCCAAGCTCGACGATTTTCAGAGCTTGATCCTGGCTTTGCAGCAGGTGAAAGAGGCGAAGCACAACCGCCGTTTCGGCAATCCGACGTTCATCGGCACCGTGAAGAGCCTGGATCAACTGATCGAAACCCTGGCGCAGTAGCGCCGGATGAGATGTGAGCGAGGCTGGCATGGGCGGCATCGGCGAAATGCTGTACGAAGGCAAGGCGAAGAAGATCTTCGCCACGGCGCGGCCCGACCAGGTGATGCAGTATTTCAAGGATGACGCCACGGCGTTCAACGCGCAGAAGCGCGGGACGATCGTCGAGAAGGGCATCGTCAACAACAAAGTCTCCGAGCGGCTCTTCAAGCTGTTGGAAGCCGAGGGCATTCCGACCCATTTCATCGAACGGCTGAGCGACCGGGAGATGCTGACGAAGAAAGTCACCATCGTGCCGGTCGAAGTGGTGGTGCGCAATGTCGTGGCCGGGAGCCTGGCCAAACGCTTGGGGCTGAGAGAGGGCGATCGCATCGAGCCGGCGATCATCGAGTTCTATTATAAGAACGACGCGCTGGGCGATCCGCTGGTCAACGACGATCATCTTCGGCTGATGAAAGTCGCGACGCCCGCTGTCTTGCGTGAGCTGCGTGAACTCGGTCATTCAATCAACACGGTCCTCAAGCCCTTCTTTGCCGAGCGGAAGATGCAGCTCGTCGATTTCAAGCTGGAGTTCGGTGTCTTCCATAACAAACTGGTCCTTGCGGACGAGATTTCGCCCGACACCTGCCGCCTCTGGGACATGTCCACCGGCGAATCCATGGACAAGGACCGGTTCCGGAAGGACATGGGGAAGATCGAAGAGGCGTATCAGGAGGTGCTGCGTCGGGTGTGCGGGTGAGGGCGGGAGGATCGCTCTCTTTGCTCGCGCAGCGCGCACCAGGAGTAATCAAATGATCTCTGGTGGGCGGTGCTCGCTGCATGCGCGCAGTAGAGAGCAACCCTCCCACCCTCCTATAGGGTAAGGTGGAGAAGAAAAAGTGAAAGGCTTTCTCCAATACTTCATGAATTACGGCCTCGTCGCAGCCGTGGTCGTCTGGGCCGCGGTTGTGGCGTTGATGGCTTACCACCTGGATGAGTCGCCGTGGCGCTGGGTGTTTGTTGCGTTGTCGTTGGCGGGTGTGGCCACGGTGGCCGGCATCTTTCGGATCAGAAGATATATCGATGGGCTTGCGAAGGCGTCCGAGCAGAAGAATCCGTGACGCGAAGTCTGACTGAAAGCAGTTCCCTCGCCCCTTGGGGGAGAGGGAAGGGTGAGGGGGTAAAGGAGTGAAGGCGAAAATTCACATTACGCTGAAGCAAGGGATTCTCGATCCCCAAGGCAAGGCGATCGAACATGCGCTGGATTCATTGGGGTTCAAAAGCGCGGCCAACGTGCGGGTCGGCAAGTACATGGAAGTGGAATTGAATGAGAAAGATAAGGCCAAGGCTGAAGTGGAGGTGAAGCAGATGTGCGAGAAGCTGCTGGCCAATACGATCGTGGAAGAATACCGGTACGAGCTGGGATAGGAGCTGATGGCCGATAGCTGATGGCACGGACGTAAGAAGAGTTCTCCTCTGTTCGTGTGACACGCCATTGAGGAATTATGAACATCGGAGTGGTGGTTTTCCCAGGCAGTAACTGCGATCACGATTGCGAGCATGTTTTTAAGGACGTGTTGGGGCAGGACGTGACGATGGTCTGGCACAAGGAGACATCGCTGGTCGGCCTCGATGGCGTGATTTTGCCCGGCGGCTTTTCCTATGGTGATTACCTGCGTACCGGCGCGATTGCCCGCTTCTCTCCGGTCATGAGCGCGGTCAAACAGTTTGCGACCGACGGTGGACTGGTACTCGGCATCTGTAACGGTTTTCAAATTCTCCTGGAAGCCGGCCTCTTGCCGGGCGCCATGCTCCGGAACAAGTCGCTCCACTTCATCTGCAAGGACATCTATCTGCGGGTCGAGAACGCGGCCACGCCGTTTACGAGCGCCTGCCGGCCCGGCCAGATCCTCAAGATCCCGATCGCCCACGCCGACGGCAATTACTACACCGACCCCGTCACGCTGGCCGGCTTGCAGGCGAACGCCCAAGTCGTCTTCCGCTATTGCGATCAAGACGGCAACGTGACGCCGGAAGCGAATCCCAACGGCTCGCTCGACAACATCGCCGGCATCCGCAACGCCGAAGGCAACGTGCTGGGCATGATGCCGCATCCGGAGCGCTCTGCGGAGTCGGTGTTGGGGAATGAGGATGGGCGGCTGATTTTGGCGTCGATGGTGGAAGGAATTAAGAAGATAAAAGGCACTCCAGTAGCGATAAGCTGATGAGCACACATAAACCACGTGGCTATAGCGTCAACGATTTTCTTTCTTGGCATCAAAGATCAGAGCTTGTCTTACAGCCGAAATTTCAAAGGAGAGACGTTTGGTCTCATAAAGCCAAATCGCACTTACTAGATACGATCCTTGAGGGGCTACCCGTTCCTTTGATCTTTATTCGACAGCAAATTGATCCTTTGAAGAGGAAAACCGTTCGTGAAGTGGTTGACGGGCAGCAACGATTGAATGCCGTTCTTGATTTTATAGATCCTAAAGATAGTGAAAAGCCTTTCAGGTTAGACAAGTCTATCCATCCGAAATACGGTGGCAAAACCTTTGCGGAGCTTCCCAAAGAAGTTCAGAACGATTTTCTGTCGTATGAATTCTCTGTTGTCCTGTTAGAGGGTGCCACAGACGCTGATGTGCTAGACATATTTGCACGTCTTAACACCTACTCTCAAAAGTTAACCGATCAGGAGCTTCTTAATGCAGCTTTCTATGGTCAGTTCAAGAGGACGGTATACAAACTTGGATTTGAGCATCTCAATTTTTGGCGCGAGAACGGGATTCTGACTGATAGACAAATCATAAGAATGGCCGAGGCTGAGCTGGTTTCAGAGCTTGTCGTTGCAATGCTTGACGGACTTCAGGCTAAGAAGGAAAAACTTCGGAAGTTTTATGAGAAATACGACGAAGATTTCCCTGCCAAAGGCATTGTGAAAAAACAATTTAGGGCGACTATAGATCTCATCTCTCAAATTCTGGGTGAGCAGCTCTCAACCTCAATCTACTCAGGGCGTGTCTTGTTCTATTCGCTCTTTTTGTCGTTTTTCGACCTCACGTACGGGCTCCCTGATAGTCCAATCGGAAAGCATCCTAGGAAGATAAGTCGGGAGAGCTGCCCGTTAATCAGGAAAAACCTACTCCGTCTTAGCGACCAGTTCGAAAGTGAAGAGGAGAGAATAAGTGAATTTGTCGATGCGTCCACTAAACATACAAATGACAAGAGAGAGCGAACTATTCGTCATAAGGTACTTTACGAATGTATAAGGTCTGCTTTCTAAAGACTTGAGGATGTCTGTATCGTTCTTGCTAAGAAGGGCAAGAAAGGACCTTGACGTAAGTGTTTCTGAGGCGAGGTGCCTTCTAGATTCATGTCGGTCTTGGAAGCGCTTAGTTGGTGTCCACTATCGACCTATATTGAAAAGTCATGTATGTGATTTGGCAGCTTTGTCATTCTTTAAAATTCACCTCGCGTGGGAAGAGTTTTTAGAGGAGGCCTTCATAACTCTCCTGGTTGGAGCGAAAAAGGGCACTAGGGGAGCGAGGTCTTTACTTGATGTGCAGACCAGAAGGCAAGCTTTTGAAATCTTGAAGGGAGAACGTAATTCATTCGTCGAATGGTCTGTTGCGGATGCCATAAGAAACAGGGCCAAAAGGTTTTTCTGCGATGGAAGGCCATTTGAAGGGCCGCTTACAGCAGGCTCAGTGTACATTGAGCAGATGAGGAAAATCCGGAACCGTATAGCACATAGATCGAGCCATGCGGAGGCGCAATTCCGGATCCTTATTAGAGACCTGTACGGCGCGTACAAGCCTGAGACGCCCGGCGGTTTTTTGCTTCGCAAAATACCTTCAAACTTTTCCATAGTCAGCCAGACAACACCGATTACTTTATTAGACGCGTATAGTGAAATAGTTAGGGCAATGGCGGACAATATTTCACGATAAAGCTTCAAAATTCGCATTAATCTCAGCATGCCCGTATCAACTGAAAACGTCATCGCCAGGCACAATCTGACGGACGACAAGTACAAAAAGATCGTCGAGATTCTCGGGTGCAAGGCGGTACCTCTGTTGCTGAAAGGGCTGACTGATGAAGCCGATTGAATTCGATGCCATTATCTTCCAAGAAGGCAAGTCTTATATAGCGTATTGTCCGGAATTGGATGTCTCAAGTTGCGGGAAGGACGTCGATGAAGCGCGGCGAAATCTAAAGACCGCCGTGCGGCTCTTCATCGAAGAGGCTGATAAGTTGGGAACGTTGGACGACATCTTAAAAGAAGCAGGATATCAACGTGCTGCTGATGGCGGATGGAAGTCCCCCCGCATTGTATCAACCGAAGTGATGTCCTTATCGGCATAAGGCGATGCCGCGGATCATTTCGATACCGGCATCGAGACTTCGTAAGGTATTCGAGAAAGCAGGATTCAAACTTGTGAGAACCATCACTTCTGTACGTAAAGTTCGGCATCCCGAGGCCCGTCGTAATGCCCGATTGAGATGAAGTGCCTGTGTTCATCATCAAGAACAATTTGCGCACGGCTAGCCTTTCGCGAGACCAATACTTCTTGCTGCTGGATCAGGTGTGAAGAGCGTGCGTATCCGAGCCTTTGGCCAAAGAAGCCGCAATGTAACTGCTCGGTGAGTATGGGGAATATACAGAAATGATCCAAGATTGTAGCGCGCAGCCTGATCAAGAGGACGACGAGCTGACGGAAGAAGAAGAAAATGGAATTCTGGCAGCCCTGGCAGAGGTAGATGCAGGGAGAGGTCTTCCACTCTCTCATGTGATCGAAATGATCGAGGGTGGCAGCAGGAGGAGCTAACCATGGAGATCTATCCGGGAATCTCGATGGATCCTCACATTAGATTCGGGAAGCCATGCTTAACCGGGACACGAATCGATGTGGCAACGGTGATCGGGGCGCTTGCCGTGGATGAAACGCTTGAAACAGTAGAAGAGGCCTATCAAATCAGCCGCGATCAGATACTCACTGCGCTCCGGTATGATAGGAGGACGTTATGAGCAAAGCCACGGTCAAAGAAGAAATGAGAAAGATGCTAGAGGCGCTTCCTGAGGACTGCACCTGGGAGGATATTCAGTATCACATCTATGTGAGAGAGAAGATCGAGCGGGGAATGGCAGCTGCGGATGCCGGTGACATCATTTCCCAGGAAGAGGCGGAAAAGAGGGTTGATCAGTGGCTAAAGTCGTCTGGACCGGGCCAGCATTAAAGGATTTAGAAGTCATCGTCAGATACATTGCCATGGATTCTCCGCGCTATGCGGAGCGGTTTTCAAAGCGATTGGTCCAGGCACCGCGAGTTTTAAAGGAATATCCGTCTCTTGGCAGAGTTGTTCCAGAGTACGAGATGCCCAACCTGCGCGAACTCATTCACGGCGCCTATCGGATCATTTACGAAATTCGTCAGGACACGTGCTATATCGAGGCCATCATTCATGCAAGTCGTGACCTCATGATGCATTACAAGCCCGGCCAATGGGACGTAACGGAATGATTATCACCAAAGACCTCATCGCGCAGCACAATCTGACGGATGAGGAATACCAGAAGATTCTCGACATTCTCGGGCGTGAGCCGAATCTGACGGAGCTCGGCATGTTCTCCGTCATGTGGTCGGAGCATTGCTCCTATAAGAGCTCGCGCGTTCATTTGAAGAAGCTGCCGACGACGGGGCCGCGGGTCGTGCAGGGGCCCGGCGAGAACGCGGGCGCGGTGGATATCGGCGACGGGCTCTGCGTCGTCTTCAAGATGGAGTCGCACAACCATCCGTCGTTTATTGAACCGTATCAAGGCGCGGCGACGGGGGTGGGCGGTATCCTGCGGGATATTTTTACGATGGGCGCGCGGCCGATCGCGTTGCTGGATTCGCTCCGGTTCGGCGGCCTCGATACGCCGAAGAACCGGCATTTGATGAAAGGCGTCGTGGCCGGCATCGCCGGTTACGGGAACTGCATGGGGGTGCCGACGGTGGGCGGCGAGGTCGTGTTCAACGACATCTATTCGTTGAATCCGCTGGTGAACGTCTTTTGCCTCGGCATCGCGCACAAGGACAAGATCTTCCGCGGGACGGCTGCCGGTGTCGGCAACCCGGTCATCTATTTCGGCTCGAAGACGGGACGCGACGGCATCCATGGCGCGACGATGGCGTCCGACTCGTTCGACGATGAATCCGAACAGAAGCGGCCGACGGTCCAGGTGGGCGATCCCTTTACCGAAAAGCTGCTGCTGGAAGCGACGCTCGAATTGATGGCGAACGATTTGCTGGTCGGTATTCAGGACATGGGGGCCGCCGGCTTGACGAGCTCCTCCTGCGAAATGGCGTCGCGCGCCGGCAATGGCATCGAGCTGGATCTCACCCACGTGCCGCGCCGGGAGCCCGGCATGACGCCCTATGAGCTCATGCTGTCCGAATCACAGGAACGGATGTTGATGGTGGCCAAGGCGGGCAAGGAAGACGAATGTATCCGGATCTGCAAGAAGTGGGACCTCGATGTGGCGGTTGTGGGCCGCGTGACGAGCGACGGTCTGTTGCGTGTCAAGGACCAAGGGAAGGTCGTCGCCGGGATTCCGGCGAAAGCGTTGGCCGACGACGGCCCGCGCTATGAACGGCCCTATTCTCCTCCGGCCTACCAAGACATGTTGACCGCCTTGAACTATGACGCCCTGCCGGACGTGAAAGATGCAAATCAGGCGTTGCTCGCCTTGTTGGAGTCGCCGACGATCGCGAGCAAGCGGTGGGTCTATGAACAATACGACCATATGGTGCGCACGAATACGATGGTCCGGCCGGGATCGGATGCCGCGGTGGTCCGCATCAAAGGCACGAACAAGGCCGTCGCGATGACGGTGGATTGCAACAGCCGGTACTGCCTCCTGCATCCCTATGAAGGCGCGCGCCTGGCTGTGGCGGAGGCGGCGCGGAATCTGGTGTGCTCGGGAGCCGAGCCGATCGGGCTGACGGATTGCCTGAACTTCGGCAATCCGGAGCGGCCCGACATCATGTGGCAGTTCGTGCTCGTGATCGAGGGGCTGAAAGACGCCTGCGAATCTTTCTCTGTCCCGATCGTGAGCGGCAACGTGAGCTTCTACAACGAGACGAACGGACTGTCGATCTATCCGACGCCGATGCTCGGCATGGTCGGATTGATCGAGGAAGCCGATCGCGCCATGACGCAATGGTTCAAGCAGGAGGGCGACGATATCATTCTGCTCGGCACGACGCGCGAAGACTTGGGAGGGACTGAATACCTCAAGGTCATGCATGCCAGAGAGCAGGGTTCGCCGCCCTTCCTCAATATGGACACGGAGAAAGCGCTGCAGGCCTGCGTCTTAGCCCTGATCCGCGGCGGGCTGATCCGCTCCGCGCACGACTGCTCGGACGGCGGGCTGACCGTCGCCTTGGCGGAAAGCTGCTGCTCCGGACCGAGTGGAATGCGCGGCGCTGTGATAAGATTAGCGCCTGGGCGGCTGCGAAGAGACGCGCTGCTGTTCGGTGAAAGCGCATCCCGGGTGGTGGTGTCAGCCGATCCGGGCGGGCGACAAGCGATCCTCGACGCGGCGTCGAGGGCCGGGGTCCCAGCCGCTGTGATCGGGACGGTGACGGGCGAGCGGTTCGTGATTTCGATCGCAGACGGAGCACCGAACCCGGCCGTCGATCTGCCTGTCGCGACGCTGTATGACCGATGGGCGTACTCGCTCGAACGAACGCTCAACCAAGAATAGCCGGCTGCCGATAGAGTGACATGAAGAAAGAGCTGCCGATCATCACGTCCGATAAATTCCACGACGAATGCGCCGTCTTCGGGATCTACAACCATGAAGAGGCCGCGAACCTGACCTACCTCGGCCTCTACGCCCTCCAGCATCGGGGGCAGGAGGCCTCCGGCATCGTCTCGGGCGACGGCGATCAGTTTTTCGTGCACAAGGGGATGGGGTTGGTCGCCGACATTTATAACAAGACCGTGCTGGACAAGCTGCCCGGTCACATGGCGATCGGTCACAACCGGTATTCCACGGCCGGCGGGAACGATCTGAAAAACGTCCAGCCGCTCACCGTCAATTTCGCGTTCGGCAATCTCGCGCTCGCGCACAACGGCAATCTCATCAATGCGCAGGTGCTCCGCAACGAGCTGGAAGCCTACGGGGCGATTTTCCAATCCACCTCGGACAGTGAGGTCATCATCCACCTGATCGCCCATTCGCGGGCCGACACCTTTCTTGCCCGCGTGGTGGACGCGCTCAGTCAGGTGCGCGGCGCCTTCTCGGTCGTGCTGATGACCGACAACGGCCTGATCGCCGCCCGCGATCCACACGGTTTGCGGCCCCTGTGCCTCGGCCGCGTGCGCAGCAGTTGGATCGTGGCCTCCGAGACCTGCGCGTTCGATCTGTTGGATGCGGAATATGTGCGTGAGATCGAGCCGGGGGAGCTCGTCGTCATCAGCGATCAAGGGCTCGACAGCCACCGGCCGTTCGCCAAAACGCATCCCGCCATGTGCGTCTTCGAGTACGTCTATTTCGCCCGGCCCGACAGCCGCATCTTCGGCGCGAACGCCGTCTACGCGATCCGCAAGGCGCTGGGGCGGCAGCTGGCCCACGAATCCTGGGTGCCGGCCGATATCGTCATTCCCGTGCCGGACTCCGGCGTGCCGGCCGCGCTGGGCTATGCGGAGGGCGGCGGCATCCGGTTCGAGACCGGCTTGATCCGCAACCATTACGTCGGGCGGACGTTCATCGAGCCGGAACAGTCGATCCGGCACTTCGGCGTCAAGGTGAAGCTGAACGCCGTGCCCGAAGTGCTGGAAGGGAAGCGGGTGGTGGTCGTGGACGATTCGCTCGTCCGCGGGACGACCAGCCGGAAGATCGTGAAGATGATCCGGCAGGCCGGCGCCAAGGAAGTGCACATGCGCATCAGCTCGCCGCCAATCGTCTCGCCCTGTTTCTACGGCATCGATACTCCCACGAAGAAAGAACTGATCGCGTCCAATCATTCCGCAGAGGAGATCCGCAAATACATCACCGCCGACTCGTTGGCCTATCTCAGCCTCGACGGCATGCTCAAGGCTGCGCCCGGAACACCCGATCAATACTGTAATGCCTGTTTCACCGAAAAGTATCCCATTCCCTTTACGCGCGCGGAAGAGCTCCAACTCGGGCTCTTCGAGTCCGCGCATTGAGCAGTCGGCAGTGCACGTGCGTCTCATGAGGCGGTGACAGCATGCACCCACGGATCCGGCCGCGCGTCGGCGTCGATTACGCCGTGACCTTTACCAGCGATCACTTGTCGGGCGGCGGCACGCTCACGAATCTCACGATCGCGGGAGCGGAGATCCGCAGCGCGGTCGACTGTCCGATCGATGCGCACCTCTGCCTGCGCATCCAGTCGTCCGGCGCCCGTCCGCCCATCGTCGTGACCCTGGCTGTGGTGCGGTGGAAGCGGGACGACCGATTCGGCGTGGAATTCGTCCGGTTCGAAGGCCAATCGAAACAGCAACTCGAAGATATGCTGAATCCCCACGACTCCTCCGCCTTGGAATAGAGGCGGGAGCCGGTGGCCTGCTCGCCTCCGCCGGCGCCGCTGTTGCCCCTGTAAAAATCTGCGTGTTAGGATATCGCCAGTCTTTGTCTCACCATCAAGGAGGCCGCGATGAAAGTTTCACTCGCACTCGGCGCACTCATCCTTCCCTTGATCGTCGTTCCCGGTGTGCTCACCGTCTGGCTGGCCGCAGCCGGTATCCAGGCCGGCCGCCGCTACGCGTTCACACGCCGATAGTATCGGCTTCAGCTCGTCGCAGACGGAGGAATGGCCATGAAACGACTGTCCGTGGCGCTCGTCGCCCTGATGCTTCCGTTGTGGTTCGTGCCGCTGCTCCTGGCCGCTGGATTCTTCAAAGTCGGTGAAAAGGCGCCGACGTTCACGCTGACGTCGATCACCGGCGACACGGTGTCGCTGGATGCCCATAAAGGCAAGGTCGTGGTCTTGGGCCTGTTCCACATTTGCGATCCCTGCATGATGCAGGGGACCAATCTGCAGAAAGTCTATGAGGCCACGCAGGGCAAGAACGTGGCCGTGATCGGCGTCAACTCGGCGGGGAATTCGAAGAAAGACGTGGGAGAGTTTCTCTCCGCGTTTCCGGTGAAAGTCACCTATCCCTACCTCCTGGACCCCGGCAAGGTGACGGACAAGCTGTACGGCGGCGGAAAATTCATCCCGAACGTGTACGTTATCGATCAGCACGGCGTCATCCGCTGGCAGCGCGTGGGCAATATGGATCTGGCCGGCGCCGACGTGATCGTCGCCGAGGTGGAAAAGCTGCTCGCAGGCGGTTCCAGCAACATGTAGCTCGGCTCATCCGACGCAGGGGCGCACGATCATGGACGAGATGGAAGAGGGCAAGCAAAAGTTCCTTGAGGTCGTACAATCGGTGGATGGAGCCGTGCAGGTCGTGATTCCGGTGACGCCGTCCAACAGCATGTTTTTGATCTCCCTCACGAAGGGTCCGAACCGCAAGTTCATCACGGTGCCGGAAGACGACATCATCGACCTGCCCAACGACGCCGGCATTCTGACCAAAGTCACGAAGACCGTGAAAGACGCCGTGGCGGCGCTCTAAGAGCCGTTCAAGGTTCGAGGGTCAGGACAATGCCGCTGGTTCCAACTGCGAACGTCGAACTTCGAACCGATAGCTGTCGATGAAACAAATCCTTCCCGGCATGTGGCAGTGGTCGTGGTTTTCGGAAGAGAAGCAGCTCGACTTCAACGGCCTGTTTCTCATGGTGGGCGAGCACAAGGTGCTGGTCGATCCGCCTCCCATGACGCCGGAGGCCGGCACGTTCATTCGCCGCAACGGTCCGGTGGATTACATCATCGTGACGAATCGGGATCACACCCGTGAAGCGGCGACGTATCAGGCCGAGTTCAAGTGCCACCTGTACGTCCCGGACGCCGACGCATCCCAGATGGATGTCAACCCCACGAAAACGTACAAGGATGGAGAACTGCTGCCCGGCGGGATATGGGTCATCCAGCTCAAGGATCAGAAATCGCCGGGTGAGTCGGCCCTCTTCATCCAGCAAGGGCGCGGCGTCTTGATCGTGGGGGACGCATTGATCGGAAAGCCTCCCGGGTCGGTCGGCATGCTGCCGGCGGAGAAGTATGCGGATGCGGGCAAGGCCAAAGAAGGCTTGCGGCGCCTGTTGAAATACAATTTCGAAAGCCTGCTCGTCGGAGACGGTACCTCCATCCTGGCCGGCGCCAAACAGCCGGTCGAACAACTCCTGCAAGCCTGACCATGCCCCTGCGCCACGGATTGTCGGAAGAGCTCAATCGCCAGGGCAACGAGCATTTTTCGCGCGGCCATTACACCGACGCCTACGCCTGCTATGCCAAGGCGCTGGAGTGCGACCGGCTCACCGGGGATCAGCGCGCGTTGGTCGCCACGCTGGGCAACCTGGGCAATATTTGCGCGGTCAGCGGGCGCCGTGAGGCGGCGCAGGCCCATTACCAGGAAGTGTTGGAGCTTCAGAAGATTCTGGGCGACGAAAAGGGGATCGGGACCACGCTGGCAAATCTGGGCAACCTCCGGGCGGACGCCGGCGAGTGGGACCGCGCGCGGGCCTACTACTTGGAAGCCCTGGACCTCATGACCAAGACCCATGACGAGGCCGCCAAGGCGGTGCTCTATTCCGATCTCGGGTTGGTCGCCCGCGAAACCGGCCAGTTCGACGAAGCGATCCAGTGCTACGAGCGGTCGTTGGTGCTGATGCGCCGGTTGGGCAATCACGGAGGTGTGGCCGACGCCTGGCGGATGATCGGCCGAACCTTCTTGATGCAAAAGCGGTACGACGAGGCGGTGGCCTGCTGCCAAACCAGTCAATCCATCGCAGAACGGTGGCGGGACGAGCTTCGCGCGGGCGGCGCCCGTTACGTGCTGGCCGACTGCTATGAGGCCATGGGCCGACTGCGTGAGGCGGCGGATCTGCTGGAGCAGGTCGTGTACATGGACCGCAAATACCAGTTGCCCAAGCTGGAGGAAAATCTCCGCCGGCTTCAGCACCTGCGCCAACGATTGTCGGTCGCCGAGCATCAGTCGGCCATCCGTGAGTCCAACCTATGAACGAGCCTGTTTCCCCGCAGTGGCCGGAGGCGAAGGCCGCGCTGTCCCAATCCTTTCCGCAGTTCTACGAGCTCGAGCCGGGCGGCCCGCTGGTGCTGGATCTGAACGACGACGGCTGGCTGCTGGAGGTGAAACCGGACGGGACGGTGCTGTGCCAGTACGGCGTCGCCATGGACGACGTCATGAGCCTCATGTCGGACGGGACTCCGGAGGATCTCGGCACGGATGAAGTGGCCAAGCAGGCCAAGTATTTCATCCAACCGGCGGTGTCCAAGTTTCGGCCGCTGCTCCTGCAATCCGGTTTCACCGAGCAGACGGAGATGAACGAGTCCTTCGTAGCCGCGACCTTTTCGCGGCCGGCGGACTTCGGGCAGGTGTCCAAGCTGCTGGATCTGATCCGCTGGTGCCGCCGTCACATCGGAGGCGGCGGGGCGGGATGAGTTCGGCGATCACCACGTTCGAAGAATTTCGCGACGCCGTCGCCGGCTATCGGTTGCCGCGCGTGCTGCTGGCCGCGCTGGAACTGGACCTGTTCACGACCGTCGGCGACCGAACCTGGACGATCCCTGCATTGGCGCACGAGATGAAGGTGAGCGAGCGCGGGCTTGCCATCCTCTGCCGGAACGTGGCGATGGCCGGGCTGTTGCGGAAGAAGGGCGACCGGTACAGCAACAGCCGCCTCGGCGCGACGATGTTGAATGCCCGGCATCCGGCCTATCGTGGCGGCTATCTGGATCTGATCAAGAGCCATTGGACGGATTGGATCAGGTTGCCGGAATCGGTGAAATCCGGGTTGCCGATCGATCACGACACGGCGGACGATCCGGATTGGCGGCGGCGCTTCACCTGGGCCATGCATCACCGCACGTTGGACAAGGCGCCCGCTATTGCGGCGCAGGTCGATCTCCATGGCGCGGCTTCTCTGCTCGATCTGGGCGGCGGTCCCGGCACCTATGCCCGGGCTTTTCTCGCGAAGAACCCGAAACTGCACGCCACGGTCTGCGATCGTGAGGCGGCCTTGGAGGTCGCCCGGGAGATCGCGGCGGGAGATCCGGCCGGGCGGCGTCTGTCCTACCTCCCGTTGGATTTTGCCAAGGATCCCGTTCCTGGAACCTACGATGTCATCTGGTACTCGAACGTGCTCCATATCTATTCACCGGCCGACAATCAGGCGATCTTCCGCCGCGCCTTGGCGGCCTTGAATCCCGGCGGGCGGCTGATTATCCAAGACGCGTTGCTTCACGACCGCGAAGGGTTATTTCCGGCCGACGCGAGCCTCTTCGCCGTGTCCATGTTGCTGTTCACGGAAGGCGGCGACACCTACTCGGCAAGGGAAACCGCTCGCTGGCTGAAGGCAGCCGGTTTTCGGCTGGTCCGATCGCTGACGATCAAGGGAAAGACGGCGGATTGGGAGGACGGACTCCTGGAGGCGCGGGCGCCTGGGCCACGTCCAGAAAAGCCTGCCCGGCGATCGCGACCACGAGAAAGTTCAAGACGCCGCTGATGCCGCTCGTCACCAGCGAGGAAGACCGATCGGCCTGTGCGGTGAGGATCTGCACAACGGTCGCCAGATCCAACGCCAACCCCACGGTCCCGTAAATCACGCAGGCCATGGCCGCCCCTCGGAGGCGCAGACCCACCACGACGGCCAGTCCGACCGGAATCAGCACGAGGAAGCCGATCCACATCGCGTCCGAAATCGGCGACGGCTCGGCGCCCAGCCGCAAGAGAAACGTGCCGAGCTGAACCAGGACCAGACCGGCCAGGACGGCCAGCAACGCATTCCGTCTCATGAGCGAACTATAAACGTTGCCCCGAGCCGGCGGCAATGACTCCTTGTTCGCCCGCGAGCCGCGGTGGTACGCTTCCGTCATGGCTCACGAGGCACGAGCGCAGGACGACGTCGCTCCCCCCTGCCTGCTGATTTACGACGGAGACTGCCGGCTCTGCGTGGCGACCAAGGAAAAGCTGGAAGAATCGGCAAGGGCCGATCATGCGGGCGTTGCTTTCATCCCCTATCAGAGTGAGCAGGCGAAACGGGCCTTGGGCAGTCTGTATCAAGCCGGACGGCCCGATATGGCGTTTCTCGTCGAACCTTCCGGCGCGGTGCGGCAGGGGTTGGACGCGTTCTTGCCCCTTGCGCCCGGCTTGCGCGGCGGGCGGTTCCTGATCTCGTTGCTGCGGCTACCCCTCGCGAAACGCGCTGCCGAGTGGGCGTATCGAATGGTCGCACGCCATCGATATAGGTGGTTTGGATTCGTCCGACATCGGTAAGACCCGCCTCAACTCCTCGGCCCCCTCTTTCGGGGGGACTCTTCCTACAGTGGGGAATTGAGCCGATTCTCCAGCCTCCAGCACAATGCGGCATCTTCATTACGGAGGAGCTATGCCGCCGACCTACTCGAACTCGTTCAGACGCTCTCTTCTGTTGCTGGGAGGCGCCGCCTGGGCCATCGGGTTGTTCTCTCCTCCGGTCTTCAGCGCAGCCCTCGAAGATCAGGACGAGGCAAAGGGCACCATGGTCGCGGCCGGGTTCGGATACCAGATCGGGGACGTCTCGACGATCACCGTGAAGGTCTACGATGCCGCGAGCGGCGACGTGTTGTCCGACGACACGTTCGAATTGAATGTCAAGGACGGTGAAACAGGCAGCGCACAAGAGCGGATCTTCGCCGGGGGCGTGGGGCTTGGCGCGACCGATCTCTCCCATTTCATGTTGCGGGTCTATGATGCCAGGACGGGGCGGTTTCAATGGGAAGGCGAGCTGAATCTGCGGCCGAACGGCGGTAACGGGGGGACGCAGACGGTGTCCACCGTCGTTCCCCGACGCGCGACGGTGACCAAGGTCCATGCCGTCGAGACGCCGGCACGCCACCCGCTGTTCGTGCTGCGCGCGCTGGATCCCGCGACGGGCGGATTGGTCTGGCAAGACGAGTTCTCCGCCGATTCCACCCGCTTCCCGACTATCGAGCGAATCGTCCATCGTCCGAGGCCGGTCGCCGGCGATTCAGCCGATGTCTCGCGTACCTTCGACTTCCGGATACGGATGCTCGACGGCGGGAGCGTGCTCTGGGAGGATCTGTTCGCTCAGGAGGAGGCGGAGGAGGAGTCCCATGAGGCGGCGGATGATCACGCGTCCATGCTGCCGGTCTGGCCGCGGCTGCTCGAGCCGGAATCCGCTCCGCAGCACCTGTAATTACGTGCGTCTCTGCTGAAACGTATCCAACCACCGGCTGTGGAACTGTTCGTAGGACACGAAGAGTTTCGCCTGCAGGGCCGCCGCGACCGACTCCCGCGCCTTGAAGGACGTCAGCAGCTCATCGACCCGCGACATCCCCCACCGTTCGATCAGGAAATGCGTGGCGGAGTTCGCCTCCAGGTAGGCGAGCGTCGCCACGTTGTGCGGGAGCTGGACCCACGAGCCTTCCAGGTATTGCAACGGAATGACCTGCATCTCTCCGCGCATCACCTGATCCAGGTCCGGCCATTCGTTGCCGGCGAGTTGCATCGCCAGTCCCTCGTTCAGCCAGGTGGGCACGAATCCGCCGCTGCCGCCCACCCGATCGTGCAAGAGCGCGTGCACATATTCGTGACGCAGCACGTTGGTCAGCCAGTTCACGTTCGTCGTGGCGCCTTGCGTGGGAATCTGAATCCGTCCCAGGACCGAGTCGAACAGGCCGTCCGCCCAGGCCGGACTGCCGGTCGCGCTCTGGAACGTGTCCTTCGTATGGAGGACGACCGTGATGGGTTTGGAAGGGAAATGGCCGATCCGCTGGCCGATGTCGCGATAGGCGTCCTCAAGGATGCCCAGTACGGTAGTCCAGGTGGCCTGATCTTCTCCGCCGTCGAACTTCACGATGAAGTGGGTGCTGTTTCTGGCCGCCATGCGGGATTCGGCCTGGTCTGCGCGGCGCACTTTGGCGGTGACCATCTGATAGTAGGACTGCAGGCCGGGATCCTGTTTCATCCGTTCGGTGGCCTGCGTCAGATGGGCGGCCGCCTGGTCCAGCTTGTCCTGCTCGTAGAGAAGATCGGCCATGGCGAGATGCGGAAAGGGCTCGTTCGGCGCCAGCGTCGCGAGTCTCGACAGGAAGTCGATAGTCAAGGCAGGATCCCGTTGCTCCCAATAGGCATGCGCCAGATTGAGTTGGATCACCGCGTTCTGTTCATCCAAGGCCGCCGCTTTCTTGAACGGCTTGAGCGATGCCGCCGTGCCGTTGAGACGCTCCTGCTGCAGACCGAGGTTGTTCCACAGGATGGCCACGAAGGGCTTGGCCGCCGGATCGGCCAGCAAGCCCGGCGGGAGGGTCATGAGTTTCGATTCTGCGACCGCGAGGTTGCCCGTTTCGATGGCATCGCGAATCGTTTCCAAGAAGGCCGTATCCTGCGTCGCCGGCACGGCAGTCTGATCCAGCGCACGGACCGGTTTGGCGTCCTCCCCCGCCGGCATGGGGTGCGTAGGCGCGGGCTGTTCGGGAGCCGGCTCCGAAGCGGATTCCGCTGAGATCGAGTCGGGAGACGTCGCCCGCACCAGCGGCTTGACGAAGTGGTGGTAGGTGACGAACAGCGTCAGGGCCACCCCCAACGGCAGAAGGATATGGGTAATGTTCCGTCGATACATAGGGAGCCTCGACGTGTGAGTGTAGCACCCTAGGCAAAGCCGGCAAAGCGATCGCAGGTTTTACGCCGGGCGCCGGATGCCGCGTCCGGCGTCGGCCGTCATTGAGGAGGCCCGGCCCCTATGCTACGATCGGCGCCGGTATGCGGACTCCTGTCGAGTCGGGCCCGGCGACGCCGTTTCAGGATTGGGTGGAGCGTCTTGCGCGCCCGATCGAATTCGCGAGCCGGGACCACTACGCCCACCTGGGAGCCGTCAAGAATCTCAGTTCTTTCGTCGCCACCCAGGTCCTTTCCGCACTGGCGCAACAAGTCTATCCCAAAGGAATCGAGGCGCGGCTGCTCTCGCTCCGGGATCTCTTCATCGATTTTCACCCGGCATTGTCCGCCGACGAACAGCGCCGCCGGCTTCAGGCCGCCGCGAGCATCGTGACGTCGTTGCGCGAGTCGGCGAGCGCGATGGCGCGATCAGGTCCGGCTGGGGGCGACCGGTCATCGGCCGCGCGCGAGCTCTGGAGTATTCCGATCCGCTACGTTAAAGGGGTCGGGCCCAAGCGGACCGGTCTCTTGCAGCGTGTGGGGATCGAGACGGTCGAAGATGCGCTCTGGACCGTGCCCTGGCGCTACGAAGATCGGTCCGTGATGACCCCCATCGGCAAACTGGTGCCCGGCATGACGGCCTCGATCAGCGGCACGATCGCCAAATGCGAAGCCAAGCGGACGAAGAATCGGCGGCTGACCGTGGTGGAAGTCGGGGTCGAGGATCCGACCGGCCGCATGCAGGTGGTCTTTTTCAATCAGGGCTATCTCGAAGACGTGCTGTCGGTCGGGAAGCGCGTGCTGATGAGCGGGCGGGTGATCGCCGGGCGGCAAGGCTGGATGGCGCCGCGCATGGACGTGGCGCAGTACGAAGTCCTGGGAGAAGACACCGAAGCCACCCTGCACGTCGGCCGCATCGTCCCGATCTATCACGAGACCAAAGGATGGACATCGCGACAGATGCGGGTGCTGATTCATCTTTTGCTGGCCGAGCACGCGCCGGCTTTGCGCGACCACCTGCCGGTGCAGATTCGGGCCAGGCAGCGATTAGTCCCCATCCAAGCGGCGCTTCAGGAGGTGCATTTTCCTTCGTCCGGGACCGATCCGCGGGCCATGGAGCGGGGGAAGACGGCCGCGCATCGTCGCCTGGCGTTCGAGGAGTTTTTCCTGCTGCAATTGGCCCTGGCCGCCCGGCAACGATCCGTGCAGGAGGAGCCGAAGACCCTCCGTTTCAATCCCCGAAATCCGCTGTTGGAGCGATTGGCCAAGCGGCTGCCGTTCCGGCTCACGCCGGCGCAAGACCAGGTGATCCGGGAAATCTTCCGCGACATGATTTCGCCGAAGCCTATGAACCGCCTGGTGCAAGGGGATGTCGGGTCGGGAAAAACCGTGGTCGCGCTGCATGCCATCGTGATGGCCTGCGGCTCCGGCTACCAAGCCGCGCTCATGGCACCGACGGAGATCCTCGCCGAACAGCATTTCCGCAACCTCTCCGGGCAACTGGCCGCGCTCGGGATCAAAGCGCTGCTCCTACGGGGCAGCGACAAGGCGACGCTCAAGAAGGCCCAGGCGGCTCAGCTGGCATCCGGCGAGGCCCAGGTGGCGATCGGCACCCATGCGTTGATCCAAAAGGGCATCGCGTTCAAGAATCTGGGGCTGGCGGTCGTGGATGAACAGCACAAGTTCGGCGTGCTGCAGCGGAAGCAGCTCATCGACAAGGGGTACCGGCCGGATGTCCTCGTGCTGACCGCGACGCCGATTCCTCGCACGCTCGCGATGACGATCTACGGGGATCTCGACGTGTCGGTCATCGACATGCTGCCGCCCGGCCGGCAGCCGGTGCGGACGTTTCTCTTCGGCGAATCGCAGCGGCGGCGGGCTTATCAGATCCTGCTCGACGAGCTGCGGCGCAAGCGGCAAGCCTACATCGTCTATCCGCTGGTGGAGGAATCGGAAAAGAGCGATTTGCAGGCGGCTATCCAGGCGGCCGAGCAGTTGCAGCAGAACCAGCTCGCGGAGTTCCGCGTAGGGCTGCTGCACGGGCGGCTGAAGGCGGCGGAGAAGGAGGCCGTCATGGCCGACTTCAAGTCGGGCGCGGTCCATGTGCTCGTCGCCACGACGGTCATCGAAGTCGGCGTCGATGTCCCGAACGCCACCGTCATGATGATCGAGCATGCCGAGCGGTTCGGCCTGGCGCAATTGCATCAGCTGCGGGGACGCGTGGGCCGCGGCGCCGATCAATCCTATTGCCTGCTGATGACTTCAGGAATAGGCAGGGGTAAAGGGATAGCGGGGCAGGGGGGTAACGGCGCGTCCCATGAACGGTTGGAGGCCTTGGTGCGGTCGAACGACGGCTTCGTCATCGCCGAGGAAGACTTACGGATCCGAGGACCAGGAGAGTTCTTCGGTCTCCGCCAGTGGGGCTTGCCGGAGTTTCGCGTGGCCAACATCGTACGAGACGTCGACGTGTTGCAGCAGGCCCGGCTGGAAGCCTTTTCCCTCGTGAAGCAGGATCCCGGATTGAAAGCGCCGGCGCATCACGCTCTCCGCGACGCCATGCTGCGGAAGTGGGAAAAGAAACTCGCACTCGGCTCAATCAGTTGAAGCAGTGATGAGTGATGGGAAATGACCAATGACTCTTCAGTCGCCTTTCCTCATCACTGATCACTCATCACCGCTCACTTGAGGATGATGGGACTCTTACAGCGGCTCAAGCATGACCTGCGAACGGGGTTGGCGACCCTGCGCTTAGGCACGGCGCATGCCGCCAGCCGCGCGCTCGAAGAAACCGAGTTGCTGCGGATGCGTCTGGAGATGCGCAAGCTCGAGCAGCAACTCTCGGATCTGTACAAGGACATCGGAGAGCGGGCGGTCGATATGAAAGAGCGCGGCGAACCGGCCGAACGGGTGCTCTATGACACCGAGATCGGGCGCATGGTGCGGGATGTCCAAGTGCTCAAAGAAGCCCGCAAGAAGCTGGAAAGCGAAATGGATGAGATCCGCAACGAACAATGACCGGCGCACCTGTTCGACCCCTCCGTTTGGCCGGCATCGATATCGGGACCTTGACCTGCCGTCTGCTGATCGCTGATCTCACGCCGGGAAGGCCTCTGAGAGAACTGAAGTCGGATCGCCGCATCCTCCGGTTGGGCGAGGGTGTTGATCGGACGAAACAGCTCGGTGCGGCTGCCATGACGCGCGTGATCGAATGTCTCCGTGACTGGCGCGGAATGATCGACTCGTATCATGTCGACGCCGCGACGGCGGTGGCGACCAGCGCGGTGCGGGATGCGGCGAACCGCGACGAGTTCCTGGAGCGTGTGGCACGGGAAACGGGCTTTGAGGTCGAAGTCATTACCGGGGAAGAAGAAGCGCGGCGCACGCTGCTTGGCATCCGCTCCGGTTTGCCTGAAGACGTGACCGCGATCCTGGCGTTGGACATCGGCGGCGGCAGTACGGAATTTATTCTCGATCGGCCGGGACAGCCGCCGGTTGTGCGATCCCTCGACATCGGCGTCGTCCGGCTGTGCGAGCGGATCCTCCACCACGATCCTCCGGCGGCCGAAGAGATCCGGGAGGCGCGCGAGTGGGTACGGCGGGAGACTGAGGCCATGGTTGCCGATATGCCGCGTTCAACGGGAACGACATTCGTCGGCACCGCCGGGACGATTACCTCGCTCGCGGCAATGGCTCAGCAGCTGCCCGCCTACGAACCGTCCAGAATCCATAACTACCGGCTCACGCTGACCACCGTTCGGGAACTGGAGGATACGCTTCTCAGCCGAACCAAAGCCCGGCGGGTCGGCTTACCGGGCCTGGAAAAAAACCGCGAAGAAGTCATCGCCGCCGGGGCGATCCTCATCCGTACGATCATGGAAACGCTCGGTGAACAAGAATGCCAGGTAAGTGATTTAGGCTTGCGGGAGGGGGTGCTGATTCACTTAGCTGATCGCGGCTTGGGTTGCTCCTGATTGACGGAGTCTTGTACAGTCTGACGTGTCCTTCTGGCTGAAGATGTCGTGATCGATCAGAAAACCGAGATCTCCGCCGACCCAGCGGCTCCGCTCACCGGCACCGTCCGGGAGCAGGTGCTCGCCTATTTTGGTCCGTCGGCTGTCGGTAACGATACCCGGCAAGCGCTTGCGGAACACCTGGAGCGGTTTGTCGGCGCGCAGACGTTGGGGGATCGGCTCGACGCCTGGCTTCGGCTGATCCACTGGACGCGCGTCGGCACCAGCCGTTCTCTGCAGGTTTTGGCGGCCCGCATGCGGTGGCGGGAGGCCTTTCTCTACTGGGAACTGCTGCTCGACGTGTTGGAGCAGGTATCCGCCGTTCGGGCCGCCGTGCAGGCCGCCGTCGGGCGGATCATCGAGGAAACCGATGCGGTGACGCTGATCGGCGAGGCCGGCGTTCCCTGCGACCGTGGTTTTCTGGGCGAGTGCGGGGATCGTATCCTCCACAAGCTGCTGCCCGCCGTGCGGAACGATCGGGATCTGACGCATTTGCTCCAGCGCCAGTATCGCAGCTGGGTCGAAGTGCGGTGGTTCGCGCAACTCTCGCCGCGTCTGTTTGCTCGAATCGTCGAGGCCTTGTTTCCTCGCCTGGATCCCTCCTTCAGTCCCCTCAGCCGCGCGTTCGCGGACGGATTTCGTCTCCTGGCGATCCGCGTTCAGGCGCAAGGCTTGTCGGAAAAACTTCGGGCCCGCAGTCGCCGTCCCTCCTCCATCCTTGAGTCCGCATTCTATCGGCTGGCGCAACTGAGCGAGCGGCTGGTCGATCAGTGGCAAGCCGGTCTGGCCGTGGCGGACCTGGCCGCGGCGTGGCGGGTGGAAGCGGCGGATTGCCAGAACGAGATCCGTTGGATTCGCCGGCAGCTCGAAACGGCCGGAGTCAGTGTCGACATCGTGTACGGGTTAGAGGTGCTGCAGCATTGCCTGCGGCGCATGGGCGCCATGGTGGACGTCATGGCGGCCCGCGATCCATTGGAACAGGCGGCCGCCGTGCACGCGTTTCTCTCGATTCTGATCGAAGCCAGCCTCCACGAGGGAAGCCTGGCGCATTTGGTGGAGGCCAATACCCGGCTGCTGCACCGCAAGATCGTGGATCGGTCCGGGGTGGCGGGGGAACATTACATCGCGCGGGATCTCCTGGAGTACCGCCACATTTGGGTCGCGGCGGCGGGCGGCGGGGTGCTCACGGCGTTTACGGCCGCCGGTAAGATGTTCATTTACGCATTGGGATTGGCGCCGTTTCTAGCCGGATTCGGGTATGGTCTCAACTACGCCGCGAGCTTCGTGCTCATGCAGACCTTCGGCCTCATGCTGGCCACGAAACAGCCGGCGATGACCGCGGCCACCCTGGCGACCATCATGCGCGAGCAGCCGGGCTCTGCCCGTTTGGACGATATCGTCGAATTGATCACCAAGATTTCCCATTCTCAAATCGCGGCGGCCGTCAGCAACGTCGTCGTCGTATCGGTGGCCGCCTACGCACTCGACGCAGGATGGCGCTTGGTGACGGGGCGGCCGATTCTCAACCTTCAGGACGCCGCACACGTCTACGAGACGCTCAGCCCGTTGGACAGCGGGACGGTGATCTTCGCCGCATTGACCGGAGTCATCCTCTGGCTTTCAAGTTTGGCGGGCGGGTGGATCGAAAACTGGGCCGTCTATCACCGGCTTCCATCGGCGCTGGCGGAGCACGCCTGGGGCGGCAGGGTGTTCGGCCCCGAGCGGGTGCGCCGATGGGCCGACGGGGTGGCGCGCAATATCGCCGGTTGGGGCACCAATGTATCGCTCGGGATGATGTTGGGCATGACTCCGGCGATCGGTGCGTTCTTCGGCCTTCCCCTCGACGTGCGGCACGTGACCCTCTCCAGCGGCACCCTGGCGCTTGCCAGCGCCTCGCTGGACGTCGAATGGTATCGGGAGGGATGGTTTCTGAAAGCCGTGGCCGGCGTGTGCGTGATGTTCGTGCTGAATCTCGGTGTCAGCTTCGTGCTCTCGCTCATCACCGCGCTCCGCGCGTACGAGTTTCCCCGGTCGGAAGCGGTGGAGCTGCTGAAACGCTTGCTCCGGCGGCTCCTCCTGTCGCCGAGGGACTTCATCCTTCCCCCTCGGGCGCCGAAGGTGGCGGCGGACACTCCCGCGGAACCGGTGGGCTAGCCCTTCGAACGGCGCCCGAGCGTCTTACCGTTGCGAATACCACCGATAGCCCTTGTTCTCCGTGAACTGGGCTTTCGGGGCGCCGCCGGGTTTTTCGAGCAGCAGGACTTTGAAATCCAACAGTCCGAACCACGCCGGGTCGGCCACGTCGTGGTAGTGACAGCCGTGGAGCTTGGGCAGCATGTCGCCGAGGACCTGTTGCAGTTCCTTTTCGGTGTAGGCTCGGACGGCGAAGGGTTTGTGGACCGCTTCACAGAGCCGCTGAATGGTATAAGCCGCGCCCGTACAGAGGACTTTGGTGTCGGGTTTGAGCGCCAGAAATTGCGGCAGGGAGAGGTAGCGCTCTTGGAAGCCCAGCCAGCGGACCGCCTGGCGCAGATGGCTGTATTGCACTTCGTATTCGGTATGCCCCGGCAGTTTCACGGGCGCGGGCCAGCCTTCTTCGATGCCGAATTCGGTGAGAAATGCCCGCCCTCCCGGCTTCAGCACCCGCCACAGTTCGGCGACGAAGCGAATCGGGCCCAGGTTGAAGATGACTTCATCCGGCGGATCGGCGTCGACCGGCAGGCGCAGCCGCCTGATCCAATCCAGCGCCTCTTGATGCTGGGCGGAGTCGCCCGTTCCGGAAGTCAGTTCCTTTCGGGAGAGCTGCACGGGCGTCATGTCCGCCATGTTCTCGTTGTCGATCACCAGATCGATGGTATGGTCGGCGAACGGCAGCCACTCGCCGTTGGCACGGGTGCCGGCGACGTGCCAGCCGCCGGCTTTGGCCCGGTCCACTTGGAGCGTGAGAAACGGCTGGGTGATGTCGAGCGACAGGTATTTGATGCTCTGCTTTTCGAAGGGCAACAGGTCTTTGCCGAGTTCCCGCGCCACGTAGCCGAGCCCGCCGCCCACTTCCAGAATCACCTTGGGCTTGGGATTGAACCACCCGAGTTGCCGGAGCTGCCGCATGAGCAGCCGGCCGTAGGTCAAACCGTTCAGCGCTTCGTTCGGTTCCCGGAAGAGGTGCGAGACAGTGGTTTCGATGAGATCAAAATGGCCGTCGTCGCCGGCCGACTCGGTCAACTCGTGGTGATGGAAGTCTTCGAGGTGCTCTTCGCCCTCGAATCCTTCCCGGCCCGACCAGCCTTCGCGGATCTGCTGCAAGAGGATGTCCCACTTGGCCTTGTGGCGGTGGCCGCCGGGGGGTTCGGCGCCGAAGTAACAGAGGGAATAGTTCGGCGTGGCCCACCGTTCCAGGTGCCATCGGCCCGGCTGCCCGTCGGGACCGCAGACTTTCGTGCCGTACTTTTCGAGCAGCGCCCCCACGGTAATGTGGCCGTTCATCGCGCGCAGCATTTCGACGCCGGTGCGGTTGAGGCGTACCAACGGCAGGTGGTCGTCGAGTGGCGCGAACCAGTATTCGTCCTCCGTATGTTGATAGGCCACCAGATCCGGGATGCGCCAGGCGAGCAGAGACAAGGTGTCCCCGGTTAACGTGAGGGGTTCTTGAACGACGGCGACGGGTTTCATAGCTGACGAAAGTTGCCGGGAAGGCGCAGCCTACAGGACGAACCGGCTGTCCCGCAAGTCGGACCGATGCCGGGCGGACGCTTACAGTTGAGAGGGCAGCGCCGCGTCGGTGACGGTCAGCACGCCGCGCATGATGGGGTGGATGCGGCAGTGGTACGGATAGCGTCCAGGCGGGAGGCCGGGGAGCGTATACGTATCTCCGGGGGCCACGGTGCCCGAATCGAAGGCGCAAGGCCCGCTCTCGTCCACGCAAGCGTTATGCGTCACGGTATGATGAGTCGGGGTGGGGTTATCCCACCGGATCGGGCTCCCGCTGGCGATCGTCGCGGTCACCGGGACGAAGTAGGGCGATCCGTCTTCCATGATGATCTGCGTGTAGGGCGGGGTGGCCTCCGTCGGCCAAGCCAGCCCGCTCAGGATGCCGACGGTAGCCACGGCCAGGATGGTCGACTTTGCCGGCACAGGACTCCTCATGCTTCTCGACATTCTACGAAATTTAGACTCTCGACGCTGTGAAAGGATTCATGCTGGCTTCATCTTATCACGGCCGTGGCCGTCCTTGACGCGGGGGGCGATTTATACGATGCTCCGCCGACTTATGCAGATCGACTGTTCCGAGGTCCCTTCTGCCGCCCGATGGTTGCCGGCGATCGGTCTGGTCTTCTGCGCGGCCGCCAGCGCCCAGGCGCTGAGTTTGACGGCGCCGCGCGATGGCGCGCACGTCCGCTCGGGCGCCGAGATCCGTGTCTCCGTTGGGAGGGACGACGCCGCCAACCTGCGGCACGTCCGGTACTTCTGGCTTCGCCTTGGCGAAGAATCGGTCGCCGCTCATCAGGCCGATCCGGCCGAGTTTCATCCGGTGAACGGAGAGGGGCAGCTGGAGGGCACGGTGACGGTTCCGCGCGAGGCGATCGGTGATATGCGGCTCCTGGCCGTCGGCGATGTCGTCAGGGGGCGGCTCGCCGGCCATCAGGACTTTGACGAAGTTGTCATTCATGTCGAGCCTCAGGCTCGGCTCAGCACGATCGAATTCGCCGTGGACAAACCCTGGCGACTGGATACCCTCGGTAAGCGGCTGTCGGTCCCTGTGTTCGGCCAATTTGAAGACGGCCTGGCCAGACCTCTCCAAGGTCAAGGCACCGGCAGCACGTTTCACTCGTCCGATGAGCGGATTGTCCGCGTCACCCCACAAGGAGAGATTCAAGTGGCCGGCAATGGGAAGGCCGCCATTACGGTCTTAAGCCGCGGCCAGGAAGGGAGGCTGGCGGTGGTGGTCGAGGCGGAGGACACGGCCAATCGCCCGCCTGAAGCGGTCGCGCCCACGTCGCTCATAGCCAAGCCGGGCGCCGTGGTGACGCTGAATGGATTGAAGAGCCGGGATCCCGACGGCGATCCGCTCCTGTTTCGATGGAAACAAGTGCGGGGCAACAAGGTGGATTTGACCGCGCCGAACGAGGCGACGACGTCGTTTGTCGCGCCGCACGTGGCGGAGCGCCGGCTGCTGCAGTTTCACCTGGTCGTGACCGACCTCTACGGTCCGGATACCGTCAAGGGAGCGGACAGCGAGCCGGCGGTGGTGGATGTCTGGATCACTCCCTGATGCGGGACGGTCGCGCTGCAACGGCGGAACAGGCGGCGGTTGCAACAACCTATGGGTTCATGCTAGATGGAGGCCGCAGCGTGCGAGCCAGCGTCGCTGACCGCAGAGGAGGATGGTGATGGCGAAGACGAAGAAGAAGGCCGCGAAGAAATCATCGGGGAGGAAGAAAGCCGGCAAGCCTCCGAAAAGAAAGACGGCGGCGAAAAAGACCGTGAAGAAACGGACGGCGGTCAAGCGCGCAAAACCCGCCGCAAAAAAACAGGCTCCGAAGAAAGCGGCCAAAAAGAAGGCGGCTCCCAAGAAGACGGCGGCGAAAGTGAGCCGGCCTGTTGCGCCTATCCGAAAGGCTGCGGAGGAAGAGGGCGCTCCGAAGCCGGCCAGCGCGAAGGCCGCCGCGCCCGTCGAGCCGAAGGAGGCGGATCTCGCCGAAGACGTGGCTGAGGACGAGTTGGAGATGGAAGGCGAGATCGAGGAAGAGATGCAGGAAGAGCTGGATCTCGACGGCGAGGACGACAACGACGATTTCATCGAAAAATCCGAGGACCTGTTGGACGATCACGACGATTATCGCAACAACTAGCATTCCTGCACTTAGGATTGTGCGGGCGAACCGTGTCTGCGGTTCGCCTGAGTTCCCCTCCGTACCTCCCGTTCATTTCTCCGTCGCATGAGCCATTTTCTCTTCACCGCCGCGACGCTGAGGGAGCGCAGTTCGCTCGACAGCGCGGAGCTGCAGCTGAGCCATCGTCTCTGGGGCTGCTGCACCGCGCTCATTCAGCACAACCTCGCCGCCTATCTCACGGCGGAGTCCCACGGCCTCGTCTACGTACTGAAAGCGGGATTGTGCGCGGAGTTCCGCATCGTTTCTCCCGTGCTGCGTCTCCAAGATATGGACGACTTGCTGCGGGAGGACTTGCGGACCGAAGCGCGATACGGATTCATCCGCGTCGAGCCGATCCGCCGATGGCGCTCCACCCCTCAGGAGAGCCATGCCCTGCTGCAGGAGATTTTGCAGATCCCCGATCAAGCGGAGTTGACCAGGCGTCTGAGTCTCGGCATGCACCGGCTGACGGATGCGGAATACCAGGCCATCGTGCAGCGGCTGGGACCCGGCATTCCGGTGGCCTCATGAGGCGCTGGTCTTTTCCCATCGCCGTCGCCTGCCTCGGTGCGGCGGTGCTGTGCTCCGCCGGCGCGGAGGCTGCGTGCCGTGTGGAGTCGTCGGTCGACGCGGGCCAGAGCCGCTTCACCAAACGCCTGTCCGCGGACTGTCCACCGGCCGAGCGTGAAGCCCACGCCGTGAGCGGCGCCGAGCTCATAAAGGCCATCACGAGGGGCTGGACCGTCGACTTGGCGAATGTCATCGTCCATGGCGAGCTGTCGTTCGACGGCGTTCCGGTGCAAACCACGCAGACGCCGAAAGGCTTGACCGCCGAGCAGCAGGCCGCGCTGGCCCAGTTGAATGCGGAGGAGCTTCGCGTGGTGCCGGCCGCGTTCATCATGCGGGACTCGCTCGTGACCGGCCCCCTGCGGCACCGCTCGGCTAAAGGTACGCTGCAATTCGAAGGGGCGGTCGACCTCCAGGGAACGACGTTCCGCGAAGGGGTGGATCTGTCGCGGTCCGTCTTTCAGGCCGCCGTCGACCTGACCGGCGCCCGGTTCGAGAAAGAAGCCTATTTCGTGCAGAGTCAGTTCACGCATGGGTTGCGGTGCAGGGACGCGAAGTTCGGGCCCCATACCCGCTTCCATCGGTCGGCGTTCCGTGGGCCGGTGGACTGTGCCGGCGCCTTGTTCGACGGCATGGCGGAATTTCTGGAGGTCGGCTTCGAGCAGCCGGTGACAATGGAGCGGGCGCGCTTCGGATCGGGGTCCGGCTTTTCCGGAAGCCGGTTTTCCCGCCATGCCAATTTTTCAGAAGCGATCTTCAGCCGGGATGCGTTCTTCGCGTTTACCGTTTTCGAGGGGGACGTGACCTTCGGCGGAGCACAGTTCCTGGGCCATGCCGATTTTTCCGATGCGGTGTTCAAGCGACCGGACGATCTGACGAAGGCCCGGTTCGATCAGAAGCCGCTGCTCACGAGGGCCGCGCGGGTGACGGACGACCGGCCAACCGGCCTCCTGTCCTCACCGAGCGCCCAGTACGCCGTGACGCTCTTTTTTCTGCTCATGGCGGCCCTGCTGGTCGCCTACGCGCTGAAACTCAAGTAAGCCGCTGCATCGTGAATCACCCCAATATATAGAAACGCGCTTGCCCCGGTCCCCAATAATTGGTATAAGGACGCCCGTGGATCGCCAAGTCGACGGTTACCAGCAGACCGAGCTCCCGTACCAGGTCCGGATCGAAAACTTCGAAGGACCCCTCGATCTGTTGCTCCATTTGATCAAGAAAAACGAGATCAACATTTACGATATTCCGATCGCGATGATCGCGCAGCAATACCTCGAGTATATCGAGGCGATGAAGGAATTGAACCTCACCGTGGCGGGCGAATTTCTCGTCATGGCGGCGACGCTGCTCCAGATCAAGTCCAAGATGCTTCTCCCGGCCGATGAGACGGCGGAGGACGAAGAGGACGGACCCGATCCCCGCGAAGAGCTCGTCCGCCGGTTACTGGAATACAAGGCCTACAAAGAAGCGGCGCGGCAGTTGGACGGGCAGGAAAAGATGTGGCGAGAGATCTTCAGCCGGGAGCAGCCGCCGCCGGAGCCGGTGGAAGCGGACGAAACGCTGTTGAACAACGTGACGCTGTTCGATCTCGTGGATGCCTTGCAAAGCATCATGGATCGAAACCCGGGCAAGAAATTGATCGAGATCATTCCGGACAATCTCACCGTTCGGGAGCGCATGAACGTGATCCTCGAGATGTTGGAAGGCAAGGAGTCGGTGTCGTTTGTCTCGCTCTTCGAATCGTCCTGTCATCGGTTGGTGATCATCGTGACCTTCCTCGCCATGTTGGAATTGATCCGTTTACGGGTGGCGCGTGTCTTTCAGGCGGAGACGTTCGGACCGATTCTCGTGTCGCGGGCCTTCTCCCTGGTGCCGGACCCGGCGGAGCTGGATGATTCGGATTCGGAATGGAGGGGGACATGACACCCATGACGGCGGACATGATCGACGAGACCTCGGCGGTTGAACAGAATCACATCGAGCAGACGAACGGCCATGCCAACGGCCATGATCCGGAGGCTGCGCCGAGCGTGGCGCAGGCCGTCGCGGAGCGGGAGTTGAAAGCCATTCTGGAAGCGATGTTGTTCGTGTCCTCGGAGCCCTTGTCGCTGACGCGCTTCGCGGCGGTGCTCGGAGACGTGACGAAGGCCGAAATCGAGCGGATGCTGAAGAGCCTCGGCGAGGATCTGGAGCAGGAGGGGCGCGGCGTCCGGCTTGTAGAGATCGCCGGCGGCTATCGCCTGGTGACCAAGCAGGAGTACGCGCCCTGGATCAAGCGGTTGGACAAAGCCAAATCGACGGCGAAATTGTCGCGGTCGGCGCTCGAATCACTGGCCATCATTGCCTACAAACAACCGATCGTCCGCTCCGAGATCGAAGAGATCCGCGGGGTGGAAACCTCCGGCGTCGTCCGGACGTTGCTGGAGCGGAAGCTGGTCCGCATCGTGGGGCGCAAGGAAGTGCCCGGCCGGCCGATCATGTACGGGACCACCAAGTACTTCCTGGAGCACTTCGGGTTGAACGATCTGTCCCAGTTGCCCCCGTTGCGGGAGTTCAAAGAGCTGGGCGAGGCGGAACAGGCGCTCCTGCCGATGGAGTCGGAGCCGACGCCGGCTGGGCCGGACGAGACCTCGGCGATAGGATCGGATGCTGAACAGCGGGGCAGTGAGGGCGACGTGTCGGCGGTGTCCGATCAGTTGGACGCGGGCGCAGTGGAGCGGGAAGCGGACCTCCTGGAAGCCCCGGTCGAGCAGGCCTGAGCGGCCTTCGCTGGCTCCCTTCGACGGGCTCCCTTCGACAGGCTCAGGGCGAACGAATCACCCTGGACCAACTAGAAGGGAATGCGCACCCCCATCTGAAATTCGTTGGGCGTCAGGCCCTGTCCAAACTGGTTCCACTGGTTTCGGATGCCGGGGTCCTGCCCCTGCGCCGCGGGACTCAACGCTCGGTCACGATCCGTGCTATAGCCGCCGCCGAACCCGGCGCCGATATACGGCAGCAGCGCCGTTCCTCCGACGGAATAGTACCCGCTGATCGCCGGCACATCACGGAACAAGGTCCACGAACCGGGCTGGTTGTCTGATGTCACCGCTTCGCCGCTTGACGAAGCGCCAAGGCGAGGACTGCTCGGTTTGGTCTCAGGGCTTATCTCCAGCGGGTTGGCACCCGCTTGGGCCGGTTCCTGCTCCGGCCCCGGCAATTGTTCTTCGCCGGCACGCGCCATATTCCCGCCGAGAAGACCGAGGCAGAGACATACCGCGATCAAAGAGACTCTCATAACACCTCCTGTTCTCAGGCTACCGCAATGAATTCCGCTGTTCAATAACCCCTGGCCCGCCCCCGCGCCTTGACTCTTTTTCCGACGCTTTGTTAGACTCGCCAATCCAATTCTAAGTCCTTGAAACATCCTTGGTTCTTGGCGTTTGATCCGCTTTAGCAACACGAGGCACCTATGATCAAAGCATGGCTTCTCGAGGAAATGTTCCGGTTCGATCGGCGGATGTTGGCGGCCGAAGGCTCGCAAGGCGAATGGGGCGCCGGCGATTCGGTCGCGGAAGAAGAAGAGCTGCCACCGCCGCCGCAGAATGTGCAAGCGAAGCCGGGGAACGGCCGTGTCACGATCACATGGGATCCGGTCCCGGACGCCATGTATTACAACCTCTACTTCCAAACTACGAAGGGCGTGCAGATCAAGTTCTCCGAGCTGACCCGCCCGATCGCGAGCCCCGAGGACTTCAAGACCGTCATCGGTGTGAAGAAAGAGAAGGCCACCTGTTTGGAAGGCGCGACCTCGCCGTTCCTGCATGACGATCTGGCGAACGGGACCTGCTACCACTATGTCGTGACCGTCGTCACCCCGAAGGGGGAAAGCCCGGAGTCGCAGGAAGTGATGGCGATTCCCTCGCCCTATCTTCTCTCCATGTGCATCGGCCGGGAAGGCGTGGATGACGGCGAGTTCAGCTCGCCGACCGGCATCGCGCTCGACAAGGACGGCAACATCTACGTCGCGGATACGGACAACCATTCGATCCAAAAATTCGACAAGACGGGCAAGTTTCTCGCGCGCTGGGGCGGCGAGCCGAGCTCGCAGGAAGGCCAGTTCTATTATCCGCGCGGCCTCGCCGTGGGACCGGAGGACGTGCTCTACGTGGCCGACAGCGGCAACAACCGTGTGCAGAAATTCGACCTCGAGGGCAACGTCCAAAAGGCCTGGGGTAAGTTCGGCTTCGCGTGGCGCGGCGCCGACATGGGCCGCTTCGATGTGCCCTGGGGCATCACGACGGATCAAGAGGGCAACGTCTACGTATCCGACACCAGCAATGCCCGCATCCAGAAGTTCCAGGCGGACGGGCAGCCGCTCTTAAAATGGGGCCGGGACGGCAGCTTCGACGGGGCCTTCTTTTTTCCGCGCGGCGTCGCCGTCGACTTCGTCGGCAACATCTACGTCGCCGACGAGAGCAACAACCGCATTCAGAAATTCGACGCGCGCGGCAGCTTCCTGACGAAGTGGGGCCGCGAGGGCGGCGGGCCGGGCCAGTTCAAGTCGCCGTGGGGCGTCGCCTGCGACGCGCTGGGCAACGTCTACGTGGTCGACAGCGGCAACCACCGCATCCAAAAGTTCGACGGCAACGGCACGTTCCTGTGCGCCTTCGGTAACCGCGGTAAAACGGAAGGCCAGCTCAACTTCCCCTACGGCATCGCCGTGGATAAGGAAGGCTGTGTGTACGTGGTCGACAGCGGCAACAACCGCGTGCTCAAGTACGTGCCGACGGAAGAAGAGATGAACCGCGGCAAGCAGGAGCCGACGCAGGCCGCTGAAGCCGGCTCGGTCCAACCCCCGCGGAGCGTGGCCGTGAAGGCGGGCGATACGGAAGTGTTCCTGAGCTGGATGGAAGTGCCGGGCGCCGTCTCCTACAACTTGTATTTCGGCACGTCTCCGGGGTTGACCCTGCAAGGCGCGACGAAGATCGAAGGCGTCACGAATCCCTATACCCACACGGGGTTGACCAACGACACGCCCTATTTCTATGCCGTCACCGCCGCGTTCGAAGACGGGACGGAGAGCGGCTTGTCGGAAGAAGTGACGGCGACGCCGGTGCTCATCGACATCACGGCGCCCCAGAACCCCTATGCGGTCATCAACCACGGCGCGTTCATGACCAACTCGCCCGAAGTCGTCGTGACGATTTCGGCGACCGACTTGGATACGGGCGTGGGCGCCTATTTCATCTCGGAAAGCCCGCTGACGCCGATGGCCGGTACGCCGGGCTGGGTCGACGTCACGCCGGCCGTGAAGTTCGGCGCGACGATTCCCTTCATCCTGTCTCCGAACGACGGCCAGAAGACCATTTACGTCTGGTTCAAGGACGTGGGAAACAACGTTTCCACGCCGGCCAGCGCGACGATCTTGGTCAACACCTCGGGCTATCTTTGCGTCTCCAAGTGGGGCAAGCCAGGCCGCGGCGCCTCGTTGCTGCACGGCGGCGAATTCATGGCGCCGATGTACGGGCTGTGCGTCGATCAGCAAGGGTCGCTCTTCGTGGTGGACAACGGCAACAACCGCGTACAGAAGTTCGACAATGCCGGCAACTTCATCATCCTGTGGGGCAACTTCGGGGCGGCCAACGCCAACTTCCATAATCCCACCGGCATCGCCTGCGACGGCAAGGGCGACGTCTGGGTGGTGGACACGAACAACCATCGCGTGCAGAAGTTCGACGGCAAGCTGGGCGGCTATCTGATGAAGTTCGGCTCGCGGGGCAACGGAGAAGGCCAGTTCAACGCCCCCTGGGGCATTGCAATCGATCGGGTGCGCGGGTTCGTGTATGTGGTGGACAGCGCGAACTTCCGCGTCCAGAAGTTCGACATGGCCGGCGAGTTCATCATGGCTTGGGGTAGCTTCGGGAACGGCGACGGCCAGTTTTACTTCCCCCGCGGGATCGCCGTGGATCAGAACGATGGATCCGTCTACGTCGTCGACATGGGCAACCATCGCATTCAGAAGTTCGACACCAGCACCAACGTGCTCCCGCAGTTGCTGACCAAGTGGGGCGGCAGCGCGGAGGCCGGTCATGCCAGCAGCCCGCTGGCGCAGGAAGCGGGACAGCTCCGCTCGCCCTGGGGCATCGCGGTCGACGGCGCCGGCGACGTGTATGTCACGGACACCGGCAACCACCGCATCGAGAAGTTCGACCGGGAAGGCAACTTCATCACGCAGTGGGGCGGCTTCGGGAACGGGGACGGCCAGTTCAACTTCCCGTACGGCATCGCGGTGGATGCGAAGGGCAGCGTGTTCGTCGTCGACAGCGGGAACACCCGCGTGCAGCAGTTCATGCCGGCTGAAGAGGGCAGCGAGCGGCTACAGGAAGACGCCGAAGCACTGGCCGAGCTGGATAAGGCGCAACAGACACAGAAGGCGTAGCCACGGACCGGAGCGACGAGGACGACCTCATGCTGGACCAAGAGCCGAGACTCGGATTGACCTACGACGACGTCGTGTTGGTTCCCTCCAAGTCGCAGGTGCTGCCCAACGAAGTCGAGACCGCGACGTTCGTCTCACGGAACATCCGCATCAACATCCCGTTGATCAGCGCCGCGATGGATACCGTGACCGAGGCCCGTTTGGCGATCGCCATGGCCCGCGAAGGCGGAATCGGGATCATCCATCGCGTGCTTGCTCCGGCGGATCAGGCCACGGAAGTCGATAAGGTCAAAAAATCGGAAAGCGGAATGATCCTCGACCCCGTGACGATTTCACCGGACGAGACGATCCGCGACGCCCATCAGCTGATGGCGAAGTACCGCATTTCCGGCATTCCCGTGACCAAGAACAAGAAGCTCGTGGGGATTCTGACGAACCGGGATCTGCGGTTCGAGAACCGGATGGACTTGAAGGTCTCCCAGGTGATGAAGCGTGAAAAGCTCATCACCGCGCCGGAGGGGACCAGTCTCGAAAAAGCCCGCGAGATTCTGCACGAGCATCGGATCGAAAAGCTGCCGGTCGTCAACAAGCATTTCGAGCTCAAAGGGCTCATCACGATCAAAGACATCGAGAAGCGCATCAAGTATCCCAACGCCTGCAAGGATGCCCATGGCCGGCTGCGGGTCGGCGCGGCCGTGGGAGTGGGGGCGGACACCGACGAGCGGGTGAGCCTGCTCAAGAAGGCGGGCGTCGATCTGGTGGTGGTCGATACGGCGCACGGCCATTCGCAGCAGGTCCTCGACACGGTGAAGCGGATCAAGAAGCAGCATCCGGATCTGGAGCTGGTGGCGGGCAACATTGCCACGGCCGAAGCGGCGAAGGATCTGCTCAAGATGGGCGCCGACGCCGTGAAAGTCGGTGTGGGGCCCGGGTCCATCTGCACGACCCGGATCGTGTCCGGCGCGGGCATGCCGCAGCTGACCGCCATTGCCGATTGCGCCAAGGTGTTGCGCGGGACCGGCGTGCCCATCATCGCCGACGGCGGCATCAAGTTTTCGGGCGACGTGACCAAAGCACTGGCGGCCGGGGCGTCCGCCGTGATGCTCGGCGGATTGTTGGCGGGCACCGAGGAATCCCCCGGTGAAACCGTGTTGTATCAGGCCCGGACGTACAAGGTGTATCGCGGCATGGGGTCCATCGGCGCGATGGAACGCGGCGGCGGCGACCGCTATGGGCAGGGAGGCCGTCCGGCGCAGAAGCTGGTTCCCGAAGGCATCGAAGGGCGAGTGCCGTACAAAGGTCCGCTGGCCGCGGTCGTTTACCAGTTGGTCGGCGGCGTGAAATCCGGCATGGGCTACTGCGGCTGCAAGACGATCCCCGACCTCCAGCAGAACGCCGCCTTTATTCGTCAAACCGTCGCCGGGCTGCGGGAAAGCCACGTCCACGACGTCATCATCACCAAAGAAGCGCCGAACTACCGGATGGATTGGGAATAACCCCTCGTGAATCGTCTCTCGTGAAGCGTATCTCGCAATCGGACGCCGGTTTCGCTCACTAAACGAACGACGCTTCACGCTTCACGAACGACGCCTCATGGAACTCTGGCACGATAGAATCCTGGTTCTCGACTTCGGGTCCCAGTACACGCAGCTCATCGCCCGCCGCATCCGCGAAGCGCAGGTCTATTCCCAGATTCTGCCTTGCACCGTGCCGCTTGCGACGATCTTGGCCTATCGTCCGCAAGGCATCGTGCTGTCCGGCGGGCCGTCCAGCGTCTATGAGAAGAAGGCGCCGAGCGTCCCCAAGGACCTGTTCGATCAAGGCATCCCCATCCTTGGGATCTGCTACGGCATGCAGCTCGTCACGCACCTGTCGGGCGGCGATGTCGTCAAAGCGCCGCACCGCGAATATGGGCGGGCCGAGCTGGTCATTGACGACCGCAGCGACCTCTTCAAAGGCGTGGGCGAGGGCGGATCGACCGTTGTCTGGATGTCTCACGGGGACCGGATCGAGCGCATGCCGCCCGGGTTCCGCTCGATCGCGCACACGGGCAATTCGCCGGTCGCCGCGATGAAGCGCGACGACCACAAGCGCCGCCTCTATTGCCTCCAATTCCATCCCGAAGTGGCGCATACGCCGGAAGGCTCCACGATTCTTCGCAACTTCGTCTACGAGATTTGCGGCTGCAAGCCGACGTGGACGATGCAGTCCTATGTCGACACGGCCGTCAAACAGATCCGCGACCAGGTGGGGAAAGACCGGGTCATTTGTGCGTTGAGCGGCGGCGTCGATTCCTCCGTGGCGGCGGCCCTGACGCATCGGGCCATCGGCGATCAACTGACCTGCCTCTTCGTGGACAACGGCGTGCTGCGGGTGGGGGAGCGTGATCAGGTGCAGAAGACCTTCGCGTCGCAGCTGCATCTCAATCTGCGCATCCTGGACCGGACGAATCAGTTTCTGGATCGCCTCAAGAACGTGATCGATCCCGAGCGCAAGCGGAAGATCATCGGCCGCCAGTTCATTGCGCACTTCGAGGAGGAATCGAAGAAGCTCAAGGGCGTCAAGTATCTGGTGCAGGGGACGCTGTATCCCGACGTGATCGAAAGCGTGAGCTTCAGAGGACCGTCCGCCACGATCAAGACGCATCACAACGTCGGCGGATTGCCGGCGCGGATGCGGCTCAAGCTGATCGAGCCGCTGCGGGAGTTGTTCAAAGACGAAGTCCGCGTACTCGGGAAAGAGCTGGGCTTGCCCGACGAGATCGTCTGGCGGCAGCCCTTTCCCGGCCCAGGCCTGGCGATCCGGGTGTTAGGATCGGTGACGAAGGAGCGGCTCGCCATCTTGCGGGCGGCCGAGACCATCGTCGAGCAGGAAATCCGCGCCGCCGGCCTCTATCGCGACATCTGGCAAGCCTTCGCCGTACTGCTGCCGATCCGCACTGTCGGCGTGATGGGTGACCAGCGGACGTACGAGAACGTCATCGCCATCCGGGCCGTAACGAGCCTCGACGGCATGACGGCGGACTGGGCCAAGATTCCGAACGACGTGCTCGGGCGCATGTCGAACCGCATCATCAATGAAGTGAAGGGCGTCAACCGGGTCGTCTACGACATCAGCTCGAAGCCGCCGAGCACGATCGAATGGGAGTGAAATGCAGTGACGAGTGATGCGTGATGAGTGATCGGTTCGGAAGCTCTCCGAGCCATGACTCATCACCCATCACTGATCACCCATCACTGTTATGGAAGTCCGATTGCAAAAAATGATCGCCGGCACCGGGCTCGCCTCGCGCCGAAAGGCCGAGCAACTGATCGCCGCCGGCCGCGTCACGGTGAACGGCAAAGTCGTGACGGAGCTGGGGACCAAGGTCGATTCCGAACGCGATCATGTAAAGGTCGACGGGAAACATCTCACCGCCGCGCAGCCCTATGTGTATCTCATGCTCAACAAGCCGAAGAACGTCATGTCCACGCTCGATGATCCGGGCGGCAGGACTACGGTCAAAGATTTCCTGCGCGGCGTCTCCGTGCGGGTGTTCCCCGTCGGCCGGTTGGACTTCGACAGCGAAGGCCTGATGCTGCTGACGAACAATGGGGATTTGGCCCAGGCGCTGCTCCATCCGCGGTACCATGTGCCGAAGACCTACCTGATCAAGGTCAAAGGGGTGTTGACCGACGGCGAAATCGCCGAACTGGAGCGGGGCGTCAAGCTGGAGGACGGCATGACGAGTCCCGCGCAGGTGAAGAAAGTCCGCAAGGTCGAAGCCAACTCCTGGGTGGAAATCACGATTCATGAGGGGCGCAAACACCAAGTGAAGCGCATGCTCGAAACCGTCGGCCATCCGGTCATCAAACTGCTGCGAATTAAAATGGGCCCGCTGGTACTGGGCAATTTGGGGCCGGGCGAGTTCCGGTTCCTCACGGATCGCGAAGCGAATGCGTTGCGCAGCGTCGTCGAGCAGCGACGGGTGCTGGAGCAGGACGGGAAAGACCCCGGCACCCGGCCGCCTCGGCCCGCCAGGCAGGCGGGCTGGGCGAGACCGGCGCAGAGAAAACGACAGCCGGTGAAGAAAGCGAGAGTGGCATGAAGTTGCGGACGCACACATGTGGGGAGTTGAACAAGAGCCACGTCGGCCGGACGGTCGTGCTGAACGGCTGGGTGCAGCGCCGGCGTGATCATGGGACGGTCATCTTTATCGACTTGCGGGATCGGACCGGCCTCACGCAGGTCGTGTTCAATGCCGAGCGGAATGCCGCTGTACATAAATCCGCCCATGCCTTGCGCAGCGAGTGTGTCGTCTCGGTCACCGGGCAGGTCATGGCCCGGCCGGAGGAGTCCCGCAATCCCAACCTCTCTACGGGAGAGATCGAAGTCTTTGCCGACGCGGTGGAGATATTGAACGAGTCCAAAACGCCGCCGTTCTTGATCGAAGACGACGCCGAGATCACGGAAGCCATCCGGCTCAAGTATCGCTATCTCGATCTGCGCCGCCCGCGCATGCAGCGCTTGCTGAGCTTGCGCCATGCCATCATGCAGGCTACGCGGAGCTTTTTGAATAGCGCGGACTTCCTGGAAATCGAAACGCCGGTGTTGACCAAGAGCACACCGGAAGGCGCGAGGGACTATTTGGTGCCCAGCCGCGTCAATCCGGGACAGTTCTTCGCGCTGCCGCAATCACCGCAATTGTTCAAGCAGATCCTCATGGTGAGCGGCTTCGACCGCTATTATCAGATCGCCCGCTGTTTCCGCGACGAAGATCTGCGCAACGATCGCCAGCCGGAGTTCACGCAGATCGACCTCGAGATGTCCTTCGTCGATCGGCTGCACGTGATGGACCTCATGGAGCGGATGATCGTGACGATCTTCCGCGAGGCGGGGGGCGTGCAACTCCCCACGCCGTTCCCTAGGATGACGTACGCCGAGGCGATGGGCCGCTACGGCTCCGACAAGCCGGATTTGCGGTTCGACATGCCCCTGCATGAGGTGACGGCGTTCGGCGCGGCGAGCGAGTTCAAAGTCTTCAAGGACGCGGCGACGAAGGGCGGCATCGTCAAAGCCTTGATCGTGAAGGGCGGCGCCACGATGGCGCGGAGCCGGATCGACGCGCTGGGCGAAACCGCGAAGAGCTTTGGGGCAAAAGGGTTGGCGTGGCTCAAGATCACCGCCGAAGGCCAGTTGGAGTCCGTGATCGCCAAGTTTCTCGATGCCAAGGCCTTTGCCGCAGCCTTGCCGGAGGCCAAGCCCGGCGACCTCGTCCTTTTTGGCGCGGACAAACCGGCCGTCGTGCATGACGTCCTGGGACGCATTCGCCTGCTGCTGGGCGAAGAGCTGAACCTGATCGACAAGCAGGCCTGGAAGCCGCTGTGGGTGACCGAATTCCCGCTGCTCGATTATTCGCCGGAAGAAAAGCGCTATGTCTTCATGCACAATCCCTTCGCCGGACCGATGGACGAGGATCTGCCCTTGCTGGACTCGGAGCCGCTCAAAGTCCGCGCGAAAGCCTATGACATGGTGCTGAACGGCAACGAAATCGGCGGCGGCAGCATCCGCAATCACCGCAGCGATATTCAATTGCGGATTCTGGACTTGCTCGGCATCGACAAGGATCAGGCCCATGCGAAGTTCGGTTTTTTGCTGGATGCCCTGGAATACGGCGCGCCGCCTCACGGGGGCATCGCATTCGGATTGGACCGGATCGTCATGCTGCTGGGCAACGCCGATTCGATCCGCGACGTCATCGCATTTCCGAAGACGCAGCGCGCGCAGGATCCCATGACGGAAGCCCCCTCGGCCGTCAGTCCGGAACAGCTCAAAGAGCTCCGCATCAAACTGGATCTTGTCGAATAGGCAGGAGCCATTCCATGGCCGGCAATACGTTCGGTCATCTCTTCACCGTCACCTCTTTCGGCGAAAGCCATGGGCCGGCCCTCGGGTGCGTGGTGGACGGTTGTCCGCCCGGTTTGGCGCTGTCGGCTGAAGACATTCAGAAAGATTTGGACCGCCGCAAGCCCGGCACCTCCCGCCACGTCACCCAGCGGCAGGAATCCGATACCGTTGAGATCCTCTCCGGCGTGTTTGAAGGCCGGACGACAGGCGCGCCGATCGCCTTGCTGATCCGGAATGAAGACCAGCGGAGCCGCGACTACGGCAACCTCATCGACACCTTCCGCCCGGGTCACGCCGACTACACCTACTGGCAGAAGTACGGAATTCGGGACCATCGTGGCGGAGGACGTGCGTCCGCGCGTGAAACGGCCGTGCGCGTCGCGGCAGGAGCGATTGCAAGAAAGTGGCTGCGTGAGAAGTACGGCGTGTTGATCCGGGGATTTCTCAGCCAGCTGGGGCCGATCGAGGTGTCGTTCAAGAGATGGGACGTCGTGGAAGCCAATCCCTTCTTTGCCGCAAACGCCGACGTGGTGCCGAAGCTCGAATCATTCATGGACGAGTTGCGGAAAGCCGGCGATTCGGTAGGGGCCAAAATCACGACCGTGGCCGAGCATGTGCCCGTCGGATGGGGCGCGCCGGTGTACGCGAAGTTGGACGCGGAACTGGCGGCCGCCATGATGAGCGTCAATGCGGTGAAGGCGGTGGAGATCGGGTCCGGCTTTGCGTCGGTCGCTCAGCGCGGCTCCGAGCACGGCGATGAGTTGACCCCGGAGGGCTTCGTCACGAACCATGCCGGGGGGATCCTCGGCGGGATTTCTACGGGGCAGGACATCGTGGTGACGATCGGTATTAAACCGACGTCCAGCATCCGCGTTCCGCGCCGGTCCATTGATAAGAGCGGCAATCCCGTCACAGTCGAAACGACCGGCCGCCACGATCCCTGTGTCGGCATCCGGGCCACGCCGATCGCCGAAGCCATGATGGCGCTCGTGCTCATGGACCACGCGCTGCTCCATCGTGCGCAGAATGCCGACGTCACGACAAAGACTCCGAAGATCGCCGGCTCAGTGAAGAAGGGCGCAAAGGCGAAGTCCGCCTCTTCCGTTCACAACAACCCCGAGCCTTCAGAAGCCTGAGAAGCTGCAGACGGGGTGCGGCGGCGCAGCGGGACGCCGCCGCACTTTTAGAAGAACCTTACCGGTCGCGTTCGACGATGCGGCCGCTCTCTGCGTCCACCCAGACCGTTTGGGTGTTGTTCCCGTTGTCCACCAATTCGACTTCGTACACCGTTCTCCCGCGCTCTTGTTCCAAGTGCGTCTCCTTCGCTCGTCCGCCGGGGACCGAGTTTTCCGCGATCCGTGCCGCTTCGCTCGTCGAGATGCGGGCGTTTTTCGCCATGGTTTCCTGGCTGGCACAACCCGCTAACGTACACAGCGCGATCGCACAAGGTACGAGAAGAAATCGCATGGCACGCTCCTTTGTTAAGAGATCGTCCGGTACACGTATGAAGTCGAGGCTGGTGCAAACGATGGACCAGTCGAGGACGGTCCACTTTCGTAAGAAGACGTGACTGCACGAGGCGCGGCGTCGTTACGGTGACCGCCGCCAGGAACAACTTGTCCCGCCGGAAGACATCGTGTGCCTTCTTCCGGCGCCCTGGTTCAGTCGTGCCCCTGGAAGTAGAGGATCTGGTTCATGCGGAAGTAGTCGCGGAATTGGTTCGGGGCGATATGTTGGGAGTGGAACGTGCGGCCGTCGAAGATGACGAGGCGGTTGGGCTTCATCTCGATCTTGTAGAGTAATTCCCAATAGTCGTTTCCGTCGTTGATATAGTGATTCTCCTTCACGGCGTATTCAGGGCGAAAGAAGACCGTATTCATGAACTCCGCATAGCCGTCCTGCGTCCGCAGCGCCTGCGCGGAAAGGCCATGTTGTTGTCCCAACCGGATGAGCTCCGGCGTCAGCCCGATGGGTACACGGGAGAGTCCGGTGGGCCGATGTCGATACAGCCCGGTGCCTCCGCTGCACATCTCCTCCGGATTCAGATAGACCATCGCCGTGACGCCTTGATCGATATGCGGCTGCCGCTGCCAGGGCGTCAGCGTGTAATCACGGTTCTGGATGGCCGAAAAAATGACGGGATGGTATTCGGCATGGAAGGGCCGCAGCGGTTCACCCCACAATTTGCTCAAGGTCTGAATGAGCGGCGTCGTGTCGAGCGTGATCATGGCTCGCGAACCGGGATAACTGCCGACGACGGCGCGCGATTCCGTGTAGTATAGGCCCAACGCCAACTCGGCGATCTTTTCGGGATAGCGGTAGAAGCGGTCGGCGAGCAGGACTTTCTGGTTGGCCGGTCTGAGCCGGTGGACCGTCACGTCGCAGGCGGGGTTGACTTCCAGGACCTCGGCGCTCCACATCAGGGAGGCCTCCCGGTGAGCAGCGTCTGAGGGGGAGGAGTGTGAACCGGTCGAGGGATGAAATCAACCTGGAAAATTTACGAGGCGGTCTCAGGGCCGGTCCAAATCGTTCTATCCCCCGCCTAACGTGACCGTAAACGTCAAATCCGCGTCTACGCGCCGTACTTTGACGGCGACTTTCTGGCCCGGCGTCGTACGCTCGATCAGATAGTTCTTTAAGTGTTTGGCGTCGTCGATTTCGGTGTCGTCGACCGCGATGATGATGTCGTGCTTTTGGATGCCGGCGGATTTGGCCGGCTCCGACACATCCCTCACCGCCATGCGCCACTTGGTTCCGTCCCGGACGGGCATCATGTGGATGCCCATTTTGGAAAAGGTCAACGGCTTGCCGGCCACGGCGGCATTCACGATCCGTTCGGCGAGGATCGCCGGTATGGCAAAGGCCATGCGGCTGCAGTGGGCCGTGGAATCGTCGCGTTCGGTTTGGATGATGGCGTGCATGATGCCGACGATCTCACCCTTGTCGTTGAAGAGCCCGCCGCCGGAGTTGCCGCTGCAAGCCGCGACATCGGCTTGAATCAGTCTGGTGTCCACCGTTTGGAGAAAGGTGTCGGTGTTGCCCAGGTGTCCGAACGCCATCGTGGGACCCCAGCCCATCGGATAGCCGACGGTGAAGACTTCCTGGCCGGGTTGCGGGTCGCCGGAGGCGAAGGAGGCGCCGGCACGAAGCTTGGCGCGGTGCGGTTCGACGACACGATACACGACGACATCCATGAACGCGCTGTCTCCGACCAAGTCGGCCGGAAGCTCGTGCAGATCGGTCGTCAGGATGCGGATCTGCTTGGGGATGACGGTTCCTGTCGCGGCATCGTGTTTTTCCGCCGCGTGCCGGGCCGTGACGACGTAGCCGTCGCGGAGGTGAAAACCGGTCCCGCGAACCAGGAGCTTGCCCGGTTTGTCGGGGGTGCGTTGATCTTGGGTTTCTTCCAGCACGCCGACGGTGGCGAATTTGGCCTGGAGCAATGCATCGTGAGCCGTCGTGGCATAGGCGGGAATCGACGTGGTGCAGAGGGTAGTGCCTGCGAAAAACGCGCACCAGAGAGATGAGGGCAGTGGGGCCATGTGAAATCCTTTCGAGGGACGGCGTGTATGGGTTCCAGTATAATGGGACGTGATCGTTTCCGAAAGAGCGGGGCAGGTCGAGACGGCAACGCAGCAAGTAAAGAGAGGGGCTCCATGAAACGCAAGCTTGTCGGAATGGCAGGGGGTCTGTGTCTGCTGCTGGGGTGCATCGAGGGGGGATGGGCCGGCGAAGAAAAAAGTAAAGACCAGGGAGTGGCCGATCAGATCGGCGCCTCGGTCAAGAACCTGGCGACGAAGATTGAAAAGGAAGTCACCGGCGTCGTCAAAAAACTGGAAGAGAGCGAGACGCCCAAGAAAGTCGGGGCCGAATTGAAGCGATCGGCGGAATCTCTGGGAGAAAAAGTCGAACAGGCCGGGAAAAAGGTGAAAGAAAGCCTCAAATCGGAGTAACGGTTCAGCAGTCGAAAACGGACTCGCGCGAGCGGCGCCGCATGCGGCGCCGCTCGGTGCATGGCTGCGCAGCTAGTTGACGGGCGCGCCGCCGTCCAACTTGCCGGTGATCTGCTGCAGGTCTTTGGGATAGAGAACGATCTCGATTCTGCGGTTCGAGCTTCGCCCTTCTTCGGTATCGTTCGACGCAATCGGATGGGTTTCCGCGTAGCCCACTGCCAACAACGACTGCCGGTCTACCCCGCCGTGGTCGATCAAATACCGCACGACGGTCGTGGCCCGGGCTGTCGAGAGCTCCCAATTCGTCTTGAACTTATCTTGCAGTTTCACGCTGATGGGCACGTTGTCCGTATGGCCTTCGATGCGGATCTGCTTGTCCGTGACGTTTTTCAGAACATCGCCTACCTGCTTCAAGACCTTAACGCCGGCCGGTTTGATGACGGCCTGGCCGGAATCGAACAGCACGCGGTCCACCATGTTGATGGTGAGCCGATCGCGAACCTGCTGGATCGTAATGTTGCCCTTCTCGATTTCGTCCCTCAAGGAACGTGAGAGCTCTTCCTGTGTCCTCGTCAGGCGCTTGATTTCTTCTTCCTTGGCCGCCCGCTCTTTTTCGAGCCGAGCTTTTTCGGCTGCTTCCGCCTTCAATCGCTGCCGTTCCTGTTCGAGGCTCGCCGCCAGTTGCTCTTGCTCTCTCGCCAAACGGGCCTTCTCGGCCTCCTCGGCCCTCAGGCGCTCCCGTTCCCGTTCCAGGCTGGCGGCCAATTGCTCCTGCTCCTTGGCGAGGCGCGCCTTGTCCGCTTCCTCGGCCTTGAGGCGCTGGCGCTCCGCTTCCAGTGCCGCGGCTACGCGGGCGGATTCGGACTCCAACTCCTTGGCCCGGCCTTGGAGTTTGGCGATCTCGCTCTGTGCAGTCGCGCTCCCGCTGGCCAGCTTGTCCTCCAGATCTTTGATCTGGTTTCGCACGTCTCCCAGTTCGCCGTTGAGTTGGCTCTTCTCCCGTTCCAGTCCGTCCAGCTTCGCCTGCAGGTCCTCGGATCGGGTTTTCAGCGCCTCGCGTTCGCGAGCCAAGGCGTCCGCCTGCTGCTGGAGTTGTTGGATCTCGCTCCGCAATTGTGACAGAGAGGATTCGGCCGCTTTCCGCTGGCTTGCTTCCTGGTCGAGGTTCTGCTGGAGGCCGGCGAGTTGCTGCTTGAGCTGTTGGGCTTGGGCTTCCGATTGCTTCCGAAGCGCCTCCAGTTCGGCCGCCTGTTGGGCGGCTTTCTTGTTCGCGGCGCTCAGCTCGGTGAGAGTCTTGGTATGCGTCTCGGTACTGACACATCCGATGGGCGCCAGCCCGCAAAGGGCGAGCAGGATCGGAGTCCGCAAGGCCCGCACACCGTTCATGACGCGTCGTCGCATAGGGTCCTCCTTGGAAGACATGGAAGATGGGAGAGAAATGACAAACGAAACGAGCTACTAAAGGCGAGCAAGGCCGGTGCCGAAGCAGACAGCCGGCACTGCTTCAAAAAGAATCGGTGGGTCAACAGCTTGCAGAAGAGATCCCGCTGCGCTTGAGAGCGCTCTGTAGTGAACTGCCACCAATGAGGCACGGAACTGTAGGGGCAATCCTACAACCGCTGTGAAAGGGGAGGGACGCAGGATGCCCTGCGTCCCACTACGATTACTTGCCGCCCATCTCCTGCTTCTCGTCTTTTTTCTTTTCGTCGGCGGCCTTCGGCCCATTCATGTCTTTCTTCTCCTTCTGCTCGGACGGGCTGGGTTCACTGGCAAACGACCCCGTCGCGCCGATTCCAAATGTCAGAAACGCGGCGAGCACGATGAAGCTGGCATAACGGATCATGGGAACCTCCTTCGTACAAGAGTCCGGATCAAGCCGGTACCGGACATGTGGGTGACTGTTATGAGAGTGGCGAGGCTCTCGAGAAAAGAGAGAGCAAGTGGGGTGCCGGGTGTTCTTTTTAAGGGAGAATCAAGAAGCCGTCTCTTTCTCAACCGGTTAAGACGGGCGCTCTATCGATTCCACTGGGCGAGCCACGAAGCTGTCCTGAAGGTTTGAAGGGGAAGCCCTGCACGGACCGGATCGATCAGGGGGCAAATGGAACCGCTCCGGATCTTCCCTTATTCTGCCGTTTCCGGCATGCCTCCGTTTTCACCATCGGACCATCTATGAGACACTGTGCCGCCATGCGAGGCGGCCGCACCATTACCATTCTGTTCAATAAACCCTATGGCGTCTTACCGTGCTTCACGGATCCGGAGGGACGGCCGACCTTGGCGGAGTATATCGATCTGCCCGGAGTCTATGCCGCGGGCCGGTTGGATCAGGACAGCGAAGGCCTGATGATTCTGACCTCGGATGGATCGCTGGCCCACCGGATTACCGATCCCGAGCATAAGCTGCCGAAAGTCTATTGGATCCAAGTCGAACGCGTGCCCAGCGAGGAGGCGCTGGCGCAACTCCGGCGTGGCGTGACGTTGAGTGGCCGGAAAACGAGGCCGGCCACGGTTCGCGTTTTGGCCGATGTCCCTCCGTTGCCGGAACGGCCTGTGCCGATCCGGTTTCGCAAGACGGTGCCGACGGTCTGGCTCGAGCTGACCCTCTATGAAGGCATGAACCGGCAAGTGCGCCGCATGACGGCGGCCGTCGGGCACCCCACGGTGCGGCTTATGCGGGTCGCCATCGGTCTGCTTCGACTGGGAGACCTGAAGCCGGGAGAGTGGCGGGAGGCAACTGAACGGGAGCTGGCGGCTTTACGCGGTTAGTGTCAGCCGTGTGTCTTGACCATGCGCCCGACGATGCCGATGCCGATGCCGAGGAACAGATAGCCGACGATGACGTTGAGCATCACCACCGCCTGGCAGATCGGATGGACGGGCTGGTATTCCACGAGCGCCAACGATGACGTGACGTTGATGGCGTAGTAGAAACCGGACCACAGCGGGATCCACTCCGACGGCGTGGTGTTCCCCATCGGCTCCAGCCAGTGCAGGCGGAAGAAAAGTTCATAGGACAGGCTGAAGACGATGAGTGTGCCGGCTATCCACGCGGTCCAGCGTGGAATGCTGGTACCGAAGTTGCTCGTGGCCTTCCAGGTGAGGAGGGCGAGCGGATGCTTGCCCTGCATCTGCGCCCAGGCGACGCGGGCATTCCGCTCATTAAGATATTCCGCTTCCGATGCGTCCAGTTCTCCCGCTTCGGCGAAGGAGTGGTTGGCTCGCGAATAGGCCCGCACGGCGAGATGTTGCAAACGATGCTGGTCAGGGCCGGGCGGGCCTGACCGAGCGACCTCTTCGGCCACCTTCCCGGCATTGGAAAAGGCCCGCGCGGCCTGAGTGAATTGCTGTAAGCGATGGAGTTGCTGGCCCGCGCTGTGATAGGCGTGCGCCGCTTTCGCCCGGTCCCGGCTTTCGAGAAAATGCGCGGCCGCCAGGTAATAGAACGCCGACTGCATGATGTCGGTGCGGTCGTCCTTCAGCTCGCAGGCCGCCGCCTTCAGCAGGACCGCATCGGCGGACTGACCCGTCTCCAACTCGGTCACACTCTGATGGTAGTACTGCTCGGCGAGGGGGTCGGTGAACGTTTCGTCCGCCATATGGCGGCGTATGTTACTCCAAGCTGTAGAAATGGGGAAGATGTGCGAAGGCGTTCAGCCCGCGCTTTCACGAGCGGGATCTGAAAGTCTAAATCTGCTCCACTTCTGCAATGATCGTGTGGTACCCACTCGCGCCGGCCGGCTGAGGTCTCACGATCTCCGCAATCTGCAGTTGGCCCTTCGTGTCCCAGGCTCGCACGACGGTCTGGTACTTGCCGGGCTTCGGCGGCTTCCAGGTGTAGTTCCAGATGACCCACGAGTAGGGCGACATCGGGGGTTCGAGCGAGCACTCGTTCCACGTACGGCCCGCGTCGAAGCTCAGTTCCACTTTGCTGATAGAATGCGGTCCGCCGAAGGCGATGCCGCGGAACTTCTGCTCCGGCCCGCGGAGCGACTGGTAATGTCCCGGCGAATCGATGCGTGAAAAGATCTTGATGGTGCCGTCGTCCGTCCAGCCTTTGCGCTGCCAGTAACCCTGGTAGTCTCCGGGATAGACTTCGATTTCGTGGATCCACTTGACGTTCTTGATGCCGTAGAGACCCGGGACGATCAGGCGCAATGGGTAGCCGTGTTCTTTGGGAAGCTTCTCGCCGTTCATGAGGAAAGCCAGCATGACGTCGTCTTCCATGGCTCGCTTGAACGGGATGCTGTCGTCGTAACCGTCGATGCCGCGAAAGACGACGTCGCGGGCCAGTTCTTCATCGGCGCCGGCCTCCTGCAGCAATTTCTTCAGCGAGATGCCGCGCCATGTCGCGTTGCCCAAGCTGTCGCCGCCGGGCAGGGTGTCGATGCACATCAGTGTGGAAACCTGATCGTAGGAGTCGCGGTTCAAAATGTCGCGCCAGCTCAGGGTCATCGGCTTCTTCACTTCGCCCTTGATGGCGACGCGCCATTGCTCGATGTTGATCTCGCGGGCGACTGAGACGGCCGAATCGGCATAGTTCACGACATAGAACTTGGAATTGGGCGTAAAATAGCTGGTCTCGCGCGGCGGGACGGCGAACATGCGGCCGAAGACGCCGCCCATGGCATCGCACCCGCCGGTCAGGCCGGCTACGGCTCCCAGGCCCAGGGCTTTCAAGATCGTGCGGCGCCGCATCCCGAGCGGCGATTCGAAGGCCGACATAATTTTGCATTATACACGGAAATGAGACTTGACTCTTGGTGGAGGCCTTGTTATCTTACCCCTCGTTCGTTGCGTTCCTGCCTGTTGACCGCGCCTGACGGCGAGTCACGGTGCGGTCGATAAAGGGAAACTACCCGAAAATTTTTCGAGCGGGTCCCTTGACACGTGATGGCGCGCGGTTGTATAGTGCGCGGCTCGCGTGAGGAACGCGGTCGTTCTTTGACAACTGAATAGAGGAAGTTGAGCAAGGTGTAAGGTGTATTGAAGTGGTGGCCCTTGGTCCAATTTCTTGAACAACACCTATATGAGAGTTTGATCCTGGCTCAGAACGAACGCTGGCGGCGCGCCTAATACATGCAAGTCGAGCGAGAAGGCGTAGCAATACGCTTGTAAAGCGGCGAACGGGTGAGGAATACATGGGTAACCTACCCTCGAGTGGGGAATAACCAGCCGAAAGGTTGGCTAATACCGCATACGATTCCCGGACTGCGGTTCGGGAAAGAAAGCGTTACCGTGGGTAGCGCGCTCTTGGATGGGCTCATGTCCTATCAGCTTGTTGGTGAGGTAACGGCTCACCAAGGCTTCGACGGGTAGCTGGTCTGAGAGGACGATCAGCCACACTGGCACTGCGACACGGGCCAGACTCCTACGGGAGGCAGCAGTAAGGAATATTGCGCAATGGGCGAAAGCCTGACGCAGCGACGCCGCGTGGGGGATGAAGGTCTTCGGATTGTAAACCCCTTTCGGGAGGGAAGATGGAACGGGTAACCGTTCGGACGGTACCTCCAGAAGCAGCCACGGCTAACTTCGTGCCAGCAGCCGCGGTAATACGAAGGTGGCAAGCGTTGTTCGGATTCACTGGGCGTACAGGGAGCGTAGGCGGTTGGGTAAGCCCTCCGTGAAATCTCCGGGCCTAACCCGGAAAGTGCAGAGGGGACTGCTCGGCTTGAGGATGGGAGAGGAGCGCGGAATTCCCGGTGTAGCGGTGAAATGCGTAGAGATCGGGAGGAAGGCCGGTGGCGAAGGCGGCGCTCTGGAACATTTCTGACGCTGAGGCTCGAAAGCGTGGGGAGCAAACAGGATTAGATACCCTGGTAGTCCACGCCTTAAACTATGGATACTAAGTGTCGGCGGGTTACCGCCGGTGCCGCAGCTAACGCAGTAAGTATCCCGCCTGGGAAGTACGGCCGCAAGGTTGAAACTCAAAGGAATTGACGGGGGCCCGCACAAGCGGTGGAGCATGTGGTTTAATTCGACGCAACGCGAAGAACCTTACCCAGGCTGGACATGCACGTAGTAGGAGGATGAAAGTCCGACGAGGTAGCAATACCAGCGTGCTCAGGTGCTGCATGGCTGTCGTCAGCTCGTGCCGTGAGGTGTTGGGTTAAGTCCCGCAACGAGCGCAACCCCTGTCTTCAGTTACCACCGGGTCATGCCGGGAACTCTGGAGAGACTGCCCAGGAGAACGGGGAGGAAGGTGGGGATGACGTCAAGTCAGCATGGCCTTTATGCCTGGGGCCACACACGTGCTACAATGGCCGGCACAAAGAGCTGCAAACCCGTGAGGGGGAGCCAATCTCAAAAAACCGGCCTCAGTTCAGATTGAGGTCTGCAACTCGACCTCATGAAGGCGGAATCGCTAGTAATCGCGGATCAGCACGCCGCGGTGAATACGTTCCCGGGCCTTGTACACACCGCCCGTCACACCACGAAAGTTTGTTGTACCTGAAGTCGTCGACGCCAACCGCAAGGGGGCAGGCGCCCACGGTATGACCGATGATTGGGGTGAAGTCGTAACAAGGTAGCCGTAGGGGAACCTGCGGCTGGATCACCTCCTTTCTAAGGAGTCACTGACTCTAAAGAAAAATCCAGGGCCGAGGGCCACCTCTTCAATACACATACACCGATCAAACGCGAGGGTTCAGGCAGCGATCTGATGTGCGCTGATGTCGGGAGACGCTGCTCACGATGTCGGGCCCTGATGGGATTATGACTCAGCTGGGCCTGTAGCTCAGTTGGTTAGAGCACGCGCTTGATAAGCGCGGGGTCGATAGTTCAACTCTATCCAGGCCCACCATCTGAGTTGTCGTCGCAGGCTCCCTCGAGGACGATTCGAGCGGACGATCCCTCACAGACGTGCGGGGCTGTAGCTCAGTTGGGAGAGCACCTGCTTTGCAAGCAGGGGGTCGCTGGTTCGATTCCAGTCAGCTCCACCAAACCAAACTTCGTTTGACCCGTTCGCCACCTTAGTTTGCTGTCTAAGAGTGATGGGCGAACGGAGAGCTGGTTGGGTTCTCTTGGCGGTTTATTGTTCGACTTCCTCTATTCAGTCTCGGATGATGGTTCGCCATCGTCCCTGTTCTTTGACAATTGAATAGGTCTTGATGAAAGACCATGTGTATCAGGAGCAAAGTGATTGTTAAGCTACTAAGGGTGTACGGTGAATGCCCTGGCATCAGCAGGCGAAGAAGGACGTAGCTAGCTGCGATAAGCCTCGGGAAGCCGCAAGCAGGCCGTGATCCGAGGATCTCCGAATGGGGAAACCCAGGCGATGAATGCCGCCTATCCTCCACTGAATCCATAGGTGGAGAGAAGCCCACGCAGGGAAGTGAAACATCTCAGTACCTGCAGGAAAAGAAATCAATCGAGATTCCCCAAGTAGTGGCGAGCGAAAAGGGAATAGCCCAAAC